>NZ_PJRN01000002.1 GCF_002930105.1 Billgrantia saliphila
CTTCTCAAAAGACCCGAAGGTCTCGACGAGTCGCTTGCCTTGAAATGGTGTGACTTCTCACCACCTCATCGACAAGCGCCCACATGAATTACCTGATCGATTGTTAAAGAGCGGCTCCGAGTTCTCATAGAGAAGGGCGGAGCGTCTCGCTTGCCGTCGTGGCCAGTCACCGAAGTGGCGGCCCCGCCAGCGCCCTGCGAGGAAGGCGTATTCTACCGATCCGACCGAGCTTGTCAACTCCCTGCGAGGCCGTCACCGTGGTGAACGTGGCGTCGAGGACCGGCGTCGCCGGCAGTCACGAGAGCCCTTAGCGGGTCTCTGTCGAGAGCCCTCAGCGGGTCTCTCTCGAGTGAGGCGCATTCTACCGAATCCGCCGTGGGCGTCAAGGACGAATCTTGCGAAACGAGTCGAAAAATTCAAAGCGAGACAACCACTTACCACTCTTCCCACCGCTGGCAACGTGGCCCGTCGCCGGCAGCGGATGCGTACTTTACGGATTAACGGTGGAAGCCGCAACCCTTCGCGTCAAAAAAATATAGGTCATCCTGACCAGGTCGGCCATGACTCATATCAAATTTCTCCGTCCGGTCATCCAGAGCGGATCAGATCACGAACAGGTCCATGAAGCGGTGCACCGGCATCGCCTCTAGCGATGCTTGATCCCGGCACAGGTCTAGGATGCGCTCGCAGCGCCCGGCCGGGAAGCGCGTGGCCAGGTTGCGCTTGAATTTCTCTTCGAGGATCGGGATACCCTCGTCACGTCGGCGGCGATGCCCGATGGGGTACTCCACTTCGATACGCTCCGTCGCGCTGCCATCACTGAAGAAGACCTGGATGGCGTTGGCGATGGAGCGCTTGCCGGCATCGAGATAATCCTGGGTGTAGCGGGGCTCCTCGACCACTTCCATCTTCGCCCTGAGCGTATCGATGAGTGGGTGCTGGCGGTGGAAAGCATCCTCGTAGTGCTCGGCGACCAAGTCGCCGAAGATCAGCGGCACGGCGATCATGTACTGCAGGCAATGGTCGCGATCCGCCGGATTGGCCAGTTCCCCCTCCTTGGAGATGATGCGGATAGCCGATTCGTGCGTGGTGATGACGATACGCTCGATCTCTTCCAGGCGTCCCTCGACCTGGGGGTGCAGGCGCACGGCCGCCTCGCAGGCAGTCTGAGCATGAAACTCAGCCGGAAAGGCAATCTTGAATAGAATGTTTTCCATCACGTAAGTGCCAAACTCGCGCTGGAAGCTAAAGCGCCGCTCACCCTCGGGCTTGAGCTGCTGGTCCTTGTTGGTCTTGGCGAAAAGGACATCATAGAACCCCCACTGCGGCGCGCTGAGCACACCCGGGATGCCCATCTCGTCGCGCAGGGCGATGTCGGCCAGGCGCACGCCTCGCGAGGTGGCATCCCCCGCCGCCCAGCTCTTGCGCGAGCCGGCATTGGGTGCATGGCGGTAGGTGCGCAGGCTCTGGCCGTCGGCCCAGGCGTGGGAGAGGGCCGAGAGAAGCTGTTCGCGATTCGCTCCCATTAGGTGCGCGGCTATTGCGGTTGAGGCGACTTTAACCAGAACCACATGATCGAGCCCCACCCGATTGAAGGAATTGTCGAGCGCCAGAACGCCCTGGATCTCGTGCGCCTTGATCATCGCTTCGAGCACGTCGCGCATGACCAAGGGGGGCTCCCCTTCGGCGATTCGCTTCTGTGAGAGATGGTCGGCCACAGCCAGAATTCCACCAAGGTTATCCGACGGATGGCCCCACTCCGCTGCCAACCAGGTGTCGTTGTAATCGAGCCAACGGATGGTACAGCCGATGTCCCAGGCGGCCTTGACCGGGTCCAGGCGGAAGGACGTCCCTGGCACCCGAGCACCGTTCGGCACCACGGTCCCTTCGACCAGCGGCCCCAGGTGCTTGGTACATTCGGGGAAGCGTAGCGCCAACAGGCCGCAACCCAGGGTATCGATCAAGCAGTTACGAGCGGTATCCAGTGCCTCCTCGCTCTCGATATGGAAATCGAACACATAGTCGGCAATCTTCTGCAGCTCTCGGTCGTACTCGGGGCGGACGTTACGTTCGACGGTGGCGCTCATGCTTTCTCCTGTCGCAGGCTCGATATGTCTCCCTTCACTATAGAAAACGCCCCGGGCCTTGCGACCCGGGGCGAATATCTGCCGATATTCAGGCCTAGAAGGCGTCCCTGGGGATTCGCACCCACCCCTCCATCAGCACTCGGGCGCTGCGGCTCATCACCGCCTTGGTCGCCGTCCATTGACCATCGACTCGGGAAGCTTCCGCCCCGACCCGCAGGGTGCCGGAGGGGTGTCCGAAGTGCACCGAGTTGCGCTCGCCGCCACCGGCGGCTTGATTGACCAGCGTGCCGGGCACCGCCGCCGCCGTGGCGATGGCCACCGCCGCCGTGCCCATCATGGCGTGATGCAGCTTGCCCATGGAGAGCGCGCGTACTACCAGGTCGATATCGCTGGCCTTGATAGCTTTGCCGCTCGAGGCCACGTAGTCGGCAGGCGGCGCGACGAAAGCGACCTTGGGCGTGTGCTGGCGCTCGGCGGCTTCACTGACATCTTTTATCAGACCCATGCGCAGCGCAGCATGGGCGCGAATGGACTCGAACATGGCCAGCGCCTTGGTGTCGCCGTTGATCGCCTCCTGCAGCTCAGTGCCGGCGTAGCCGACCGCCTCTGCATTGATGAACACCGTCGGAATGCCGGCGTTGATCATGGTCGCCTCGAGGATGCCTACCCCCGGCACCTCCAGCTTGTCGACCAGGTTGCCGGTAGGAAACATGGCGCCATCGCCGTCGGCTGGGTCCATGAACTCCACCGCCACTTCGGCGGCGGGAAAGGTCACGCCGTCGAGCTCGAAGTCGCCGGTCTCCTGCACCTCGCTGCCCGCGACAGGCACGTGCGAGACGATGGTCTTGCCGATGTTGGCCTGCCAGATGCGCACCGTGGCGATGCCGTTTTCGGGGATGCGTGAGGGATCCACCAGACCGTTGCTGATGGCGAAGGGCCCCACGGCGGCGGAAAGGTTGCCGCAGTTGCCGCTCCAGTCGACGAAGGGCTTGTCGATGGAGACTTGGCCGAACAGGTAGTCGACGTCGTGGTCGGGGCTCTCGCTTCTAGAGAGAATCACTGTCTTGCTGGTGCTCGAGGTGGCCCCGCCCATGCCATCGATCTGTTTCTGGTAAGGGTCGGGGCTGCCGATCACTCGCAGCAGCAGCGCATCGCGGGCCGGGCCGGGCTTTCGTGCCGCCTCGGGCAGATCCTCCAAGCGGAAGAAGACGCCTTTGCTGGTACCGCCACGCATGTAGGTAGCGGGAACGCGAATCTGGGGTACGTGTGCCATGAAAGTCGCTTCCTGAAATGACGCGAATCGCCCCGGGACGTGGCATCGGGGCGTTCGCGAGACGTTGCGGTCAGGCCGTCGCTTCGGCCTCGGACTCGAGGAAGTCCTGAGCGAAGCGCTGCAGTACGCCACCTGCGGAGTAGACGGAGACCTCCTCGGCAGTATCCAGTCGGCAGACAACCGGCACGCGCTGGGTGTCGCCATTGAGGCGATGAATGACCAGCGTCAAGCTCGCTCCCGGTGCCGGCTTGCCCTCCACATCGTAGGTCTCGGTGCCGTCGAGCTTCAGCGTATGACGCGTGGTGCCCTCCTCGAACTGCAGCGGCATTACACCCATGCCCACCAGGTTGGTGCGATGGATGCGCTCGAATCCCTCGGCGACGATGGCCTCCACACCGGCCAGCGCCACGCCCTTGGCCGCCCAGTCGCGCGAGCTGCCCTGGCCGTAGTCGGCGCCGGCAATGACAATCAGCGGCTGGCCGCGCTCCATGTAGGTCTCGATGGCCTCCCACATGCGTGTCACCTTGCCTTCCGGTTCGATGCGTGCCAGCGAGCCCTGAAGCACTTCGCCGTTCTCGTCGCGCACCATCTCGTTGAACAACTTGGGGTTGGCCAACGTGGCGCGCTGGGCGGTGAGGTGGTCGCCGCGGTGGGTGGCGTAGGAGTTGAAGTCCTCCTCCGGCAGGCCCATCTTCGCCAGGTACTCCCCCGCCGCGCTATCCAGCATGATGGCGTTGGACGGCGACAGGTGATCGGTGGTGATGTTGTCGGGCAGGATCGCCAGCGGTCGCATGCCCTTCAGCCCCCGCTCACGCGCCATGTTGCCTTCCCAATAGGGCGGACGGCGAATGTAGGTGCTCTGCGGGCGCCAATCGTAGAGCGGGCTCTTGGCCGCTTCCACTTCACCCAGATCGAACATCGGGATGTAGACCTGCTTGAACTGCTCCGGCTTGACGTATTCGCCGACGATGGCATCGATCTCCTCGTCTGAGGGCCACAGCTTCTTGAGAGTGACCGGGTTGCCGTCCTTGTCGTAGCCCAGCGCGTCCTTCTCGATGTCGAAGCGCACGGTACCGGCGATGGCGTAGGCCACCACCAGCGGCGGCGAGGCGAGAAAGGCCTGCTTGGCGTAGGGATGAATGCGCCCGTCGAAGTTGCGATTGCCGGAAAGCACCGCGGTGGCGTAGAGGTCGCGGTCGATGATCTCCTGCTGGATCTCCGGGCGCAGCGCACCGGACATCCCATTGCAGGTGGTGCAGGCGTAGGCGACGATGCCGAAGCCGAGCTTCTCCAGTTCGGGCAGCAATCCGGCCTCCTCCAGATAAAGACGGGCAACCTTTGAGCCCGGTGCAAACGATGATTTCACCCAGGGCTTGCGCACCAGGCCGAGCTCGTTGGCCTTTTTCGCCAGCAGGCCTGCGGCCACCACATTGCGCGGGTTGGAGGTATTGGTACAGCTGGTGATGGCGGCGATGATCACCGCGCCGTCGGGCATCCGGCCGGCTTTCTCCTCGGCCAGCGCCTGGTCCAGGTTGGCGGCGATGCCGCGCTCGGCCAGCGCCGAGGTGGGCAGGCGACGGTGCGGATTGGAGGGGCCGGCCAAGTTGCGCTCGACGGTGGAAAGGTCAAACGTCAGCACGCGCTCGTACTCGACGCGCTTCAGGCTGTCGGCCCACAGCCCAACGGTTTTGGCATAATGCTCCACCAGCGCCACCTGCTCCGGTTCACGGCCAGTGATGGTCAGGTAGTCGGTGGTCTGCTCGTCGATGTAGAACATCGCCGCGGTGGCACCGTACTCCGGCGTCATGTTGGAAATCGTGGCACGGTCGCCGATGGTCAAGCTCTCGGCGCCCTCTCCAAAGAACTCCAGGTACGCCCCCACCACCCGTTCCTGGCGCAGGAACTCGGTGATGGCCAGCACGATATCGGTGGCGGTGATGCCGGGCTGTCGCTTGCCGGTCAGCTTGACGCCGACGATATCGGGCAGGCGCATCATAGAGGGCCGGCCGAGCATTACGGTCTCGGCCTCGAGGCCGCCGACGCCAATGGCGATCACGCCCAGGCAGTCGATGTGCGGGGTGTGGCTGTCAGTGCCCACGCAGGTGTCAGGGTAGGCGACACCATCGCGGGCCTGGATCACTGGCGACATCTTTTCCAGGTTGATCTGATGCATGATGCCGTTGCCGGCGGGGATCACATCGACGTTCTTGAACGCGGTGCGCGTCCAGTCGATGAAGTGGAAGCGATCCTCGTTACGGCGATCCTCGATGGCGCGGTTCTTGTCGAACGCCTGGGGATCGTCCCCCCCGCATTCGACGGCCAGCGAGTGGTCGACGATCAGTTGGGTCGGCACCACCGGATTGACCTTGGCCGGGTCGCCGCCCTTCTCGGCGATGGCGTCGCGCAGTCCGGCAAGATCCACCAATGCCGTCTGGCCGAGGATGTCGTGACACACCACCCGGGCCGGATACCAGGGAAAATCCAGGTCGCGACGACGCTCTATCAGCTGCTTCAGCGCATCGGTAAGCAGTTCCGGCTCGCAGCGGCGCACCAGCTGCTCGGCCAGCACCCGTGACGTGTAGGGCAGGGAGTCGTAGGCACCGGGCTGGATCTCCTCGACGGCCGCACGCACGTCGAAGTAGTCCAGCTCGGTGCCAGGAAGCGGTTTGCGGTATTGAGTATTCATGGGTCGACGGTCTTCGCGTGGTGTTGGGTCAGGCGAGAGTTAAACAGGCGGCCCTCGAGCCGCCTGAGAGTGCTACGCGAGGAATGGCTCAGTCGCGCTCCTCGATCGGCACCCACTCGCTCTTCTCCGGGCCGATATAGTCGGCGCTGGGACGAATGATGCGGTTATTGGCGCGCTGCTCGAAGACATGGGCACACCAGCCGGTGACGCGCGAACAGACGAAGATCGGCGTGAAAAGTTTGGTGGGAATGTCCATGAAGTAATAGGCGCTGGCATGGAAGAAGTCGGCGTTGCAGAACAGCTTCTTCTCGCGCCACATGACTTCCTCGACGCGCTCGGAAACCGGGTACAGGACCGTATCGCCCACGTCCTCGGCCAGCTTCTTCGACCACTGCTTGATGATCGCGTTGCGCGGGTCGGACTCGCGATATATCGCATGTCCGAAGCCCATGATCTTCTCCTTGCGCTCGAGCATTCCCATGATCTCGCGCTCGGCCTCTTCCGGCGATTTCCAGTTCTCGATCATGTCCATGGCCGCCTCGTTGGCGCCGCCATGCAGCGGACCGCGCAGCGAGCCGATGGCACCGGTGACGCAGGAGTGCATATCGGAGAGCGTCGAGGCACAGACACGGGCGGTGAAGGTCGAGGCGTTGAACTCGTGCTCGGCATACAGGATCAGCGAGACGTTCATGACCCTGGCATGCAACTCGGAGGGGGCCTCACCGCGCAGCAGGTGCAGGAAGTGAGCCCCCACCGACTCGTCGTCTGTCTCGGTCTCGATGCGCACGCCATCGTGGCTGTAGCGATACCAGTAGCAGATGATCGAAGGCAATACCGCGAGCAGGCGATCGGAGACGTCCTGCTGCTCGTCGAAGCTCTCCTCGGTCTCGAGATTGCCGAGCATCGAGGCGCCGGTACGCATCACATCCATCGGATGAGCATCCTTGGGAATCTGCTCGAGCACGGTCTTGAGCGCCTGGGGCAGGCTGCGCAGTCCCTTGAGCTTGGTCACGTAGGCGTCGAGCTCGGCTTGGTTGGGCAGCTTGCCTTTCAGCAGCAGATAGGCCACTTCCTCGAAGCGGGCCTTCTCGGCCAGTACCTCGATGTCATAGCCACGATAGGTCAGACCGGAGCCGGTCTTGCCCACGGTGCACAGGGCCGTGCTACCTGCGCTTTGACCCCGCAGGCCGGCACCAGCGTTAGGTTTATCTGCCATGTCGCGTCTCCTTGATCTAGCGTTTTCTTATCGTCGTAACGAGCCTGGCTCAGGCGTCTGAGCCCTTTTCGGCAAGCTGGTTTTCTGCAAACAGCGCATCGAGCTTCTGCTCGAAGGCGTGATAGTTGAGGAAGTCGTAGAGCTCGTCACGGGTCTGCATCAGCTCGACCACGTCACGCTGATGGCCCTTGTCGTGAATGCTCTGATAGACCTTCAGTGCCGCCGCGTTCATGGCGCGGAAGGCCGACAGCGGGTAGAGCACCATGCGACAGCCCACCTCGGCGAGTTCTTGCTGCGAAAACAGCGGAGTGGCGCCGAATTCGGTGATGTTGGCCAGGATCGGCGCGTCGACGCGATTGCAGAAGGCTTGGTAATCATCGAGGGTGTGCACCGCCTCGGCGAAGATGGCATCGGCGCCCGCCTCGATGCAGGCGTTGGCGCGGTCGATGGCGGCGTCGAGCCCTTCCTTCTGGAAGGCGTCGGTACGCGCGATCAGGTAGAAGTCCGGGTCGAGGCGGGCGTCGGCAGCTGCCTTGATGCGATCGACCATCTCCTGCTTGGTGACGATCTCCTTGTTGGGGCGGTGCCCGCAGCGCTTCTGCGCTACCTGATCCTCGAGATGCACGGCGGCCACACCGGCACGCTGCATCTCCTTGACGGTGCGGGCGATGTTGAAGGCCCCACCCCAGCCGGTATCGATGTCCACCAGCAGCGGGAGCTCGGTGGCGCCGCAGATGCGATGAGCATCCTGGACCACGTCGTTCATGGTGGTCATGCCCAGGTCGGGCAGTCCGAACGAGGCATTGGCCACGCCGCCGCCGGAAAGGTAAATCGCTTGGTGGCCGACCCGCTCGGCCATCATGGCGGTATAGGCGTTGATGGTACCGACAATGGGCAGCGGCCGATTGGCCTCGAGGGCGGCGCGGAAACGAGCGCCGGGGGTGGGTTGCGTCATGGGTAGACTCCTCTGCAATCGTTCGAGCCGGCCTCAGGCAGTGGCCTCGGCCTGCTCCTTGAGAATCTCGGCGTAGCGGTCGGCCACGTTGGCCCGCGAGGCGCTGACGTGGCGACGCATCAGCAGTTCGGCCAGCTCGGCATCGCCCGCTTCGATGGCGTCGACGATGCGATGGTGTTCGACGAAGGCTCGCTGGGGTCGGGCGCCACTGGCGCTGAACTGGGTACGGTAGAGCCGCACCAAGTAATAGAGGTCGTCGCACAGCATGTTCATTAACATGCGATTGTGGCTGCCCTGGACGATGCGATAGTGAAAATCGAGGTCGCCTTCGCGCTGGTAGTAGGCTTCGCCGCTCTGAAGATCCGCCTGGCGTTCGTGCAATGCCAGCACCTCACGCAGGCCGGCGATCTCGTCGCGAGTCATGTTCTCGGCGGCCAGCCGTGCGGCCATGCTTTCCAGCGCCTCGCGCACATCGAACAGTTCCAGCAGCTCCTTCATCGAGAGCTTGACCACCCGAGCCCCGACGTGCGGAACTCGTTCGATCAGGCGGTGGGCTTCGAGGCGTCGCATCGCCTCGCGCAGCGGGCCTCGCGAGATACCGTAGGCTTTCGACAGGCCCGGCTCGGTGATTTTGCTGCCCGGTGCCAGCTCGCCGCGGACGATGGCGTCCTGCAGCTCGTGAAAGACCCGCTCCGCCAGGGTGCGGACTTCGGGAGAGGCATGTGCTGGAGCGACTAAGTTCATGGCAATTGTCGACAATCAAATGGTTCGATGACTTTAGACATTGCCTTCTCTGTGGTCAACCACTCGGTTGGGGCCATTCGCTACGCCTTTGGTTGTAAACAACCCGAAGACAGAGAGCCATGCTGTCGACAATCACGCCAGCGTTGACGTCCCTTATTCCGGCTTAGGGATGCAGCCAGGACAAAACCCGCCCCGCCCCCTAGAATGGATCGCCTGTTCCGAAAGGCCCCTTTCATGACTGCACGACTCGAGACTTACCCGCTCCCCTACCGAGACGACCCGCTCGCCTACTTCGATGCCCTGCGCCGACGCCCCGGCGCCGTGCTATTAGACAGTGGCCGCCCCATCGCGCCAGGTGGACGCTACGATATTCTCAGTTGCGATCCCGTGTCGGTGCTCACTGCCGATGCCAGGGGACGGATATCGGTGGATGGCGCACCGGCCGTCGACGGCGATCCTTTCGCGGCTCAGCAGCGCCTGCTCGATGGCGTCGCGATGTCGCTTCCCGAGAGCGAACTGCCCTTTCTCGGCGGACTGATCGGCTACTGGGCCTATGATCTGGGCCGCTCACTCGAGCCCGTGGGAGAATCGGCGCGCCAGGTGGTCTCGCTGCCAGCCAGCCGGGTCGGACTATATGACTGGGCGCTGATACAGGATCATGAAGCTCGCGAGAGCTGGCTGGTGGCCAGTGCCGAACGGCGCCTCCAGGTGCTGGGCTGGCTGCAGTCGGCTACGCCCCCGGCCGCATCCTTCCATCTCCTGGCTCCCTTCGAGAGCGAAATGGATCGCGATGGCTATGCCCGACGCTTCGCCGCTGTCCAGGACTACATTCACGCCGGCGATTGCTACCAGATCAATCTTGCCCAACGTTTCAGCGCCCCCTTCCACGGCGACCTGTGGCTGGCCTACCTTCGGTTGCGCCGGGCCACGCCGACCCCGTTCTCAGGCTATATGGCCTGGAGCGCGGGCCATCACGAGCAGGCCATCCTCTCGCTCTCTCCGGAACGCTTCCTGCGATGTCATGCGGATGGACATGTGGAGACCCGTCCTATCAAGGGCACGCGACCGCGCGGGATCACGCCCGAGGAAGATCGCCGGTTGGCCGAGGCGCTAACAGCGAGCCACAAAGACCGCGCCGAGAACGTCATGATCGTCGATCTACTGCGCAACGACCTGGGCCGCGTGTGCCGGCCAGGCAGCGTCCGGGTGCCGCAGCTGTGCGGTCTCGAGAGTTATGCCAACGTGCATCACCTGGTCAGCGTCGTATGCGGGGAGCTCGCCGACGGCAGGCGAGCGCTCGATCTGCTGGCTGCCGCTTTTCCTGGCGGTTCGATCACAGGCGCCCCCAAGGTGCGTGCCATGCAAATCATCGATGAGTTGGAGCCCAGCAGGCGCAGCATCTATTGCGGCAGCCTGGGCTACATCGATCTGCGCGGACAGATGGACACCTCGATTGCCATTCGTACCGCCGTGGCCGATGCCGGACGGATTCATCTCTGGGGCGGCGGCGGGCTGGTAGCCGACTCCGAAGTCAAGGCGGAATACACCGAGACGCTGGACAAGATTCGCCACCTGATGCACGCCCTGGCATAGCGAAGAAAGCACGCGAAGGAATAAGAATCTTTCTTTTATCAACCATTGGATATATCTATCCAAGGAATCGGTATTGGGGCGCGCCGGGTGGGCTTTGCTAGGGTAAGCGTATTGTCAACACAACCCTTGGAGCCTCCATGGAGCTTTCACTCGACGTCGTCAATCGTGACTTGGGCAATGATCCGGAAGCCCTGATCCGCTGGGCTCTGGAGCAAGGCGAACGTCCTATCTGCACGACCAACTTTCGCCCCTTCGAGGCGGTCATCCTGCATATGGTGGCGCGTCAGCGGCCGGACATCCCGGTGGTCTGGATGGATCACGGTTATAACACCCCCGCCACGTATCGCTTCGCCGATGCCGTCGCCGAGCGTCTCGGGCTCAATGTGATCACTTACCTTCCGCGCCGCTCCCGGGCGCATCGCGAAGCCGTAGACGGAGCCATGCCAGGCATCGACGACCCACGCCACGATGCCTTCACGCGCGAGGTAAAGCTCGAGCCCTTCGAGCGCGCGCTACGCGAAATGGCTCCGGACGTCTGGTTTACCGCCTTGCGCGCCGAGGACACACCCGAGCGTGCCCGCATGGCTCCGGTGAGCCGCAATGCCGACGGCCTGCTGAAGGTATCGCCGCTGCTGTACTGGAGTGCCCGCGACATGTACCAGTACCTGCAGGACCATGACCTGCCCAATGAGTTCGACTATTTCGACCCCACCAAGGTGGAGGAAAAGCGCGAGTGCGGCCTGCACTTGCAGCACTGAAACCGATCGATTGGTGCCGGAACGTTCGGTTCAGCGCATCGGCAGTTCGATGTCGTCGAATAGTTCCTGCTCGTGGCGCGGTCCTGCCGCCAGCGCCGCATCGACCAGATCGCGTTCGAGATGACCGGCAAAGCCCTTGACGAAGTCGTACATGTAGCCGCGCATGAACGTGCCACGACGAATGCCGATCTTGGTCACGGAGCTTTCGAACAAGTGCCCCGCCTCGAGCGCTACCAGATCTTCGTCGAGCTCAGGATCATAAGCCATATGGGCAACGATACCGACGCCCAGCCCCAGCCGAACGTAGGTCTTGATCACATCGGCGTCGGCGGCGGTGAGCACGACGTTGGGAGTGAGACCCTTGGCACGGAAGGCGTCATCGAGCTGGGAGCGTCCAGTGAAGCCGAACACATAGGTCACGATCGGTTGCTCGGCGAGGCGCTCCAGGGTCAATGCCTCGCCATTGGCCAGCGGATGGTCGCGAGGGACCAGCACACAGCGGTTCCAGCGATAGCAGGGCAGCAAGACGAGATCATTGAACAGTTCCAGCGATTCGGTGCAAATGGCGAAGTCGGCCTGCCCGTCGCTGACCATCTGGGCGATCTGGCGCGGAGTCCCCTGCTGCATGTGCAGCGCCACATCGGGATACTTGCGGGTGAACTCACCGATCACCGGCGGCAGCGCATACCGCGCCTGGGTATGGGTCGTGGCGATTGACAAACTGCCGCGGCGCTCGTCGCTGTGCTCCTGGGCCACCTGCTTGATGTTGTCGGTGAGTCGCAGAACCCGACCGGCCAGCTCTACGATGGCCTCACCCGCCGGGGTGACGCGGGTGAGGTGCTTGCCGCTACGCGCGAAGATCTCGACACCCAACTCATCTTCCAGCAGACGGATCTGCTTGGAGATGCCGGGCTGCGAGGTGAACAGGCTCTGAGCCGTGGCTGACACGTTGAGATTATGGCGGGTCACTTCCCAGACGTAGCGCAGCTGTTGCAGTTTCATGATCGACTCTCCTGGCACCCGGCAGAATGATACGCAACGGCGATTAAACGAGACTCATCTAATCACCAAATAGCATATACACAAAACGGGCACGCGGGCTATCGGAACGCCAGTGAGCGTCAGTCCCGAGACGCCAGCCCATTTGCCAGGGAACCGGTCGACCGCTAACATCAGCCGACCGGACATGCCTCGGCATGTCACAACGATCCGCTCGATGAAGCGCAACGTAACTGGAGATTCACATGGCCAACAATGTCGATGTCACCAATGCCAACTTCGAGCAGGAAGTGCTGAAGGCAGACCAGCCCGTACTGCTCAAGTTCTGGGCTCCGTGGTGCGGCCCCTGCAAGGTCATGGCCCCGGTAATCGACGAAGTTGCCGAGGAGCGTTCCGGCAGCCTCAAGGTCGTTAGCATCAACGTGGATGACGCACCGGAAATCGCCGCCGAGCAAGGCGTACGCGGCGTTCCCACCGTGATGCTGTTCAAGTCGGGCTCGAAGGTCGCCTCGCTGGTAGGCGCTCAGTCCAAGTCACAGCTGGTGCAGTTCATCGACCAGAACGCCTGATCCCCTCAGCGATGTTCCTCTCGCCCCGGCTTCGGCCGGGGCGTTTGCGTTCGTATGGCGGCAAGTAACAGTTCGGCTCGCTTTCCTATCGAGTATCGCTCGGCGGGGTGACGGTATCCGCGATGCGCCGTCTGCCCGGCCCCAGCATATGGGCGATCCAGCGCGTCTGTGGATGGCTGTCCAAGGCGATCTTGAGCGTCATCGTCAGCACCACCGAGAGGAGCATCCCGACCACGCCCAGCATCCAGCCCCAGACCACCAGCGAGAGGAAGGCGACGAAGGCGGACAGTCCCAGAGCGCGCCCCATCAGGCGTGGCTCGACCAGGTTGCCGAGCACGAAGTTGATGGCCAGATAGGCCATGGCCAGCCCGAAGGACGGAACCAGACCGCCGTCACGGGACACCAGCAGCAGTAACACCGGAGGCAACGCGGCGATCGCCGAGCCGATGTTGGGGATATAGTTGAGTGCGAAGGCCAGCACCCCCCACAGTAGCGGGAAGTCGACACCGGAAAACACGCAGGCCAACCAGGCCATGACACCGGTCAGCAGGCTCACCAGCGTCTTGACCGCCAGGTAGCGCTTCAGCGTCAGGCTGAACTCATGGAAGCGCTGCAGGCTGGCTGCCGGGTCGTCGAGCGCAAAGGAGACCTTGTCACGGAAATTCAGAGTCTCGAAGAGCATAAAGATCACCAAGAGCGCCACGACCGTACTCTGCACCAGCAAATTGCCAAGCCCTCCCAGTAGCGTGGACAACCAGCCGCTCTCGTCTTCCACCTCGACCAGTCCCGCCAACAGGTCTGGGTCGATGGCCAGGCCCATGGAGGCCATGCTGTCGAGCAGGTTGAGGTACTGCTCGTAGAGGCGCTCCTCGATGCCCGGCAATGCCTGGATGAAGGTGCCGAAGGTATTGACCACCAGCAACCCCACCAGCGAGAGGAAGGCACCGATCACCAGCAGCGTGACCAGAACCGCAAGGCGCAGGCTCAAGCCCAGCCGGTGCAGCCAGTTCACCGGTGAGGTGCAAATCACGGCAATGAAGAGCGACAGCAGAAGGGGAATGATCAGGTCGGCGCCAGCGCGAATGCCACTCACGATGACCACCAGCGCCGCCAGAGCCAGCGTCAAGGTGAGCGGAAAACCGTAACGTACGTTATCGTCCCGAGGAAGCATGCCATCTATCCCTGTTCGGCGTGTCCTGCTTATCATGACCCGTGCGTGGCGGGTTCACAAACCATACCGCTCACTGCGAGTGGACGATGTACCGACACGACATGCCCGACCACCCCGACTCTTGATGCGGCTTGCCCGCACCCGCAAGGAGGCCTATATGCACCGTTCGTCCCTTTCCCGCTGTCTGATACTGGGCGGACTGATTGCCATGACCGCGCCGACGGCCCTGGCCATTCAGCCGGAAGCTCCCCCCGCCCGGCTCGATGTCCAGGCCGAAACCCAGTTGGATTTCGTACCGGACCGCGCCACGCTCAGCGCCCGCCTTTGGGAACGTACGCCGGCCGTGGCACGTCACGACGACAACGATACCGACCCGGACGCCTTGCGCGAGGCACGAGACAGGCTCGAGGAGCGCGCCGGCAAGCTGATTCGAGCCCTGGAGGAGGCAGGGATCGAGCGCGACGACCTCAGCGCCGGTTCCTTGAGCGTGCAACCGGAGTACGTGCCCGCCCCGCGACGCAGCGACGAAAACGACGAAATGCTGATGCGCACTCGGCTGGAGCGCCCCTTCCAGGTTCGGGTCGACGATCTCGAACGGCTGCCCCAGTTGCTGGACGCGCTGACCGAAGCCGGCGTCAACGCGCTGGATGGTGTCAGCTACGACCTCGCCGACCGCGACGCCGCCACCGACGAGGCACTGGTGAAGGCGCTCGAGAAAGCGCGCCACAAGGCCGAGCTGATGGCGCGTACCATGGGCGTTTCTCTCGGCGCCGTGGCCAGCATCAGCGAGACGCACTCACCGATCTACCAGCCCCGTATGATGGCGATGAGCGCCGATGCCCGGGAAAGCGCTCCCAAGGCTGAATACCGCCCCGGCACCATCGTCATCGAAGCGGGGGTCAGCGTCAGCTGGGAGATCGAGAATTGAGGGTAACGATGCCCCCTAGGTAAGGGCGCAGCGCCTCGGGTACGGTGATGGAGCCATCGGCGTTCTGGTGGTTCTCCATCACCGCGATCAGGCAGCGCCCTACCGCCAGTCCCGAGCCATTGAGGGTATGCAGCAGTTGCGGCTTCTTCTGCTCCGGGTGGCGGAATCGCGCCTGCATGCGACGCGCCTGGAAGTCCTCGCAGTTGGAGACCGAAGAGATCTCCCGGTAGGTCTGCTGACTCGGCAGCCACACCTCGAGATCGTAGGTCTTGGCCGCGCCGAAGCCCATGTCGCCGGTACACAGCGTCACCACCCGATACGGCAACTCCAGAGCCTGCAGGATCGCCTCGGCGTGATCACGCATCTCCTCCAGTGCCGCATAGCTCGTCTCGGGCTCGACCAGTTGAACCATCTCGACCTTGTCGAACTGATGCTGGCGGATCATGCCGCGCGTGTCACGGCCGTGGGAGCCCGCCTCGCTGCGAAAGCACGGCGTATGCGCAGTGAGCTTCAGCGGTAGTGACTTGTAGTCGAGAATCTCGTCCCGGGCGAAGTTGGTCAGCGGCACTTCGGCCGTCGGAATCAGGTGATAGCTGCGCTCGTCGTCGAGACGGAACAGATCCTCGCCGAACTTCGGCAACTGACCGGTGCCGTACAGCGAGGCCTCGTTGACCATGTAGGGGACGTAGCACTCCTCGTAGCCGTGCTCGAGGGTCTGCTTATCGAGCATGAACTGAGCCAGCGCCCGGTGTAGCCTGGCGATGCCACGGCGCATCACGGCGAAGCGCGACCCGGTCAGTTTGGCTGCCAGCTCGAAGTCGAGCTCTCCTGTGAGCCCGCCCAGGTCGACGTGATCCCGCACGTCGAAGTCGAATTCACGGGGCGTGCCCCAGCGATGCAACTCGACGTTGTCATCTTCGCTCACGCCTTCCGGCACGCTGTCGTGCGGCAGGTTGGGAATCCCGCTGGCTAGCGCGTCCCACTCGGTCTGCACCTCGGCGAGCCGTGTCTTGGCGGCGTCCAGCCGGTCGCCCAGATCGCTCACCTCGTCGAGCAGCGGCTGGATGTCCTCGCCCGCCGCCTTGGCCTTGCCGATCGCCTTGGAACGAGTGTTACGCTCGTTCTGCAGATTCTCGGTCTTTGTCTGCAGCTCACGACGCCGGGACTCCAGCGCCTCGAGCCGCTCGGTGTCGAGGACATAGCCTCGCGTGGCCAGTCGTTGGGCAACCCCGGCGAGGTCGCTGCGCAGCAGTTTGGGATCGAGCATCGCGTCCAGCCCCTGAGTGAGAACGAAACGTTAAAAGGTCGGTAAAACGGCGAAACATTGTAGGCAAAAGGCCGCCCCGGTGCCATGCCACTGATCCGCCGGGATGCGCGCCACGTCCCTCTCGCGGTAAAGTAGCGCCATTCTCTTGCCCTCACGCACCGGGCGGCATCACACGACCGAATCGAGATCATGATCGCACGACTGGACACCAAGGACCCGAGCCTCGACAGCAGGCTCGCGCCCCATTACCTGCGCTTCCTCGAGGCGCTCGAGGCCGCCGGCTTCGAAGGCGAAATCGCCCTCGACTACGCCAGCCGCACGGTACTGGCCACCGATAATTCGATCTATCAGCGCCTGCCCCAGGCCGCGCTGTTCCCGCGCCATGCCGCCGATCTCGAGCGCATCGCCCGCCTAGCCGCCGAGCGAGCGCATCGCCAGGTGGTGCTCACCCCCCGCGGCGGCGGTACCGGTACCAACGGCCAATCACTCACCGACGGTCTGGTGGTGGACGTCTCGCGGCACATGAACCGGATTCTCGATATCGACGTGGCGAATCGCCGCGTGAGAGTCCAGGCCGGCGTGGTCAAGGATCAGCTCAACGCCGCGCTGAGGCCTCACGGGTTGTTCTTCGCCCCCGATCTCTCCACCTCCAACCGCGCCACTCTCGGCGGGATGATCTCCACCGACGCCAGCGGCCAGGGCAGCTGCAAGTACGGCAAGACCCGCGATCACGTGCTCGAGCTCGATACCGTGCTGCTCGGCGGCGAACACCTGATCAGCCACCCGATCGACGATACCGAGCTCGAGTCGCAGAGCCGCCACCGGGGTGTCATCGGCAACGCCTACCGCACCGCCCGTGAGATCGCCGACACCCAGCGCGAGCTGATCGCGGCCAAGTTCCCGCGACTCAACCGCTGCCTGACCGGCTACGACCTGGCTCACCTCCGTGATACCCAGGGCCGCCTCGATCTCAACAGTCTGCTGTGCGGCTCGGAGGGCTCGCTGGGCCTGCTCAACGAAGCGGTCCTCAACGTGCTGCCGATCCCCCGGCATTCGACGCTGGTCAACGTGCGCTACGCCGGCTTCATGGACGCCCTGCGCGACGCCAAGGCGCTGATGGCCAGTAGTGCCACCCCCACCTCGATCGAGACGGTGGATGACAAGGTGCTGCTGCTGGCCATGGAGGACTTCGTTTGGGACAGCGTGGCGGAGTTCTTCCCCGGCGATCCGACTGTCGCTGACGACCGGGGCGATACCGCTACGGCCGCAAGCGCGGCTCAGGCCGTGGCGATCCGCGGCATCAACCTGATCGAGTTCAACGACGACGATCCCGAGCGACTCGCCAAGCGCGTGGCGGCCTTCTGCCGCCACCTGGAGAGCGACGATACCGTCAAACGTCTCGGCTACACCTTGGCGGAGGGTCGTGCCCAGATCCAGCGGGTCTACGGCATGCGCAAGCGCGCCGTGGGCCTGCTCGGCAATGCCAGGGGCGAGAAGCGCCCGATTCCCTTCGTCGAGGACACCGCCGTGCCGCCGGAGCATCTCGCCGATTTCATCGCCGAGTTTCGCGCCGCGCTGGATGGCCGCGGCCTCGAATACGGCATGTTCGGCCACGTCGATGCGGGCGTACTGCACGTGCGTCCGGCCATCGACATGAAGGACCCCGAACAGGAACGGCTGATTCGCGAGGTGTCCGACGAGGTGGCCGAACTGACTCGCCGCTACGGCGGGCTGCTATGGGGCGAACACGGCAAGGGGATGCGTTCGGAGTATGCGCCGCGCTTCTTCGGCGAACTCTACCCCAGCCTGCAGCGGATCAAGGCGGCTTTCGATCCGCACAACCAGCTCAACCCGGGCAAGATCGCGACGCCGCTGTCCTCTTCCACCCCACCCGAAACCGTGGGGAGCCCGCCCGAAGTCTCCGGAGCTGCCAGTGCCACCGCCACGGAGAAGCCGGTCAAGTGGGTCGATCCGGGCCTGCTGACCATCGACGGCGTGCCCACCCGCGGCCAGCTCGACCGCCAGATCGACGAGCGCGTGTGGCAGGCCCATGCCGCCACGGTCTACTGCAACGGCAACGGCGCCTGCTACAACTACGACCCGAACGATGCCATGTGCCCGTCGTGGAAGGCGACCCGCGATCGCATCCACTCGCCCAAGGGGCGCGCCAGCCTGATCCGTGAATGGCTGCGGCTTCAGGGCCATGTCGGCATCGATTTGATCGAGGAATCAAAAAAGAAGAAGGCCGAGGGCGTGTGGGGCTTTCTCAAGAGCTTCCCTCGTCGGGCGCGCAATACCTACCGACGCCGCGACGAAGCCGATTTTTCCCACGAGGTCTATGACGCCATGGCGGGGTGTCTCGCCTGCAAGTCGTGCGCCGGTCAGTGCCCCGTGAAGGTCAACGTGCCGGAATCGCGCTCGCAGTTCCTCGAGGTCTATCACGGTCGCTACCTGCGCCCTGTGCGCGACTATCTGGTGGGAGGCATGGAATTCTTCCTGCCTGCGCTGTCTCGCCTCGCCCCGCTCTACAACGCGGCGCTGGGCAACCGTCTGGTCGACCGGCTGCTGGCCGGCCCCATCGGCCTGGTCGACAGCCCCCGCCTCTCCCGCGCCGGCCTGAACAAACAACTGCGTGCCTGGGGCGTGGCCGAGGCCACCGCAGTCTCGCTGGGCCTGCTCACCGAAGCTCAGAAGGCCAAGAGCGTGGTGCTCGTGCAGGACGCCTTCACCAGCCACTTCGAAGCCGAGCTGGTGATGGACGTCGTCGAATTGCTCGCCCGGCTCGACGTGCGAGTGTTCGTCGCGCCTTACTCGCCCAACGGCAAGGCGCTCAACGTGCAGGGCTTCCTCGGCGCCTTCGAGCGTACCGCGGAGAGGCAGGCCCGCCGGCTACGCACGTTGGCCGAGTTCGGCGTGCCGCTGGTGGGCATCGATCCGGCCATGACCCTGACCTACCGTCAGGAGTACGTGAAGGCACTGGGCCCCGATGCCGTGCCCGAGGTGCTGATGCTGCAGGAGTGGTTGGCGGCGCAGGGCCAGCGCCTGGTACCACCGGCGCTGGCCCAGGCGCTCAAGGGACGGGAGGACCCAGGCTTCCGCCTGTTGTCGCACTGCACCGAGAAGACCACCGCTCCCGGCAGCCCCAAGGCGTGGCAACAGGTATTCGCCGCCTTCGGCTTCGAGCTCGAACTCGTCGCCACGGGCTGCTGCGGCATGTCCGGCACCTACGGCCACGAGGCACGCAATCTGGAGACCTCGAAGACCATCTACGCGCAATCGTGGCAACCGGTGGTCGAGGGCGCGGAGGACACCGGACGCCTGCTGGCGACGGGCTACTCCTGTCGCAGTCAGGTCAAGCGACTCTCCGACCAGTCCCTGCCGCACCCGCTGCAGGGAATACTGAAGGCGCTTCATCGTCTAAGCTGGTAAACGAGCTGCCCGACGGCTTGAGCCGTCGGGCAGCGGCATGTCCGGCAGCGTTTTCTCGACGACCTCGACGGGAGGCAGCATGTCCCGAACATTGATCGTCATCGGCCTTTGCATCGTCGCCATCGGCCTGTTCTGGCCATGGCTCTCCAGGCTGCCCCTGGGTCAGCTGCCCGGCGATATCATCATTCGCCGAGAGGGTTTCGCCTTCTATTTCCCCATCACCACCATGATCCTGGCAAGCTTGTTGATCTCGGTGCTGCTGTGGCTACTCAATCGCTGAACTCTCCCGCTCGGAGACACGAGTCGAGGCGGGTCCGTTCAGGCCGGGGGAGTGTCGGTTGCAGCGCGCCGGACGGGCAACCAGATGGTGAAGGTGGTGCCCACCCCTGGCCGACTGGCGATGTCGATGCGGCCACCATGCTTCTGCACGATGCCGTAGGAGAGCGAAAGACCGAGGCCGGTCCCCTGCCCCACCGGCTTGGTGGTGAAGAAGGGGTCGAAGACCCGCGACTGCAGCTCGTCAGGGATTCCCTTGCCGTTATCGGTGAAGGCGAGCCAGACCTGCTCACCGTCGCAGCCGGTACGGATGGTGACGGTACCGTGCACGTCGATCGCCTGGGCGGCGTTGACCAGGAGATTGAGAAACACCTGGTTGAGCTGGGCCGGCAGGCACTCGACAGCGGGTAGCTGACCGTACTCGCGCACCACCTCGGCTTTGTACTTGATCTCGTTGGCGGCCACGTTGAGGGTGCTCTCCAACCCTTGATGGAGGTCGGCGAACTGCCAGTCGGTGGCACCGGTGCGGGAAAAGTCGCGCAGGTCCTGAACGATACGGCGCACCCGAGCGGTGCCGTCTATGGACTCGGCGATCAGCGTGCCGATGTCATCACGCAGGTAATCCAGCTCGAGCGCCACTTTGAGTTCGGCGATCTGTTCCGCCTCCTCGGCCTCCAGCGATGACTCGGCCGCTTCGTAGGCCGCCAGCAAGCGCAGCAGGTCGTCCGCGTACTGTCGAAGAGTGTTGAGATTCGAGTTGACGAAACCGATGGGGTTGTTGATCTCGTGGGCGACACCGGCGGCGAGCTGACCGATGGAGGCCAGCTTCTCCGACTGAAGCAATTGATTGTGTGCCTCCTCCAGCTTGCGGATAAGGGCGCGCTGTTCCTCTTTCTCCCGCTCCAGGGCCTCCTGAGCCTGTCGACGCTCGTGAATCTCGCGTGCCATCCCCTCCTGAGCCGAGTGCAGGGCATGATTGATCTGTTCGTTCTCACGCAGCGCCACCTCAAGCTCCCGGGTCCGCGTCCGGACCTGGTCCTCCAGCATGACCGCGGTCTGGAACAGGCTGAAGTCCGAGCTCCGCACGCTGGTGCTGCGCTCGGCGCGATCCATCAGTGCCTGTATCATCTTGTGCAGCCGTACGGCCCCGACCGGTGGGTGGCCGATGGCCGGCTCCTGGTCCGCCAGCCACGAACGCGCCTGGTTCCGGTTCGGCAGGATCCGTCCCCAGCCGTTCGCCGGCCCGATTTCTGTCCCCCTGCGATGGCTGCCGATGGCTATCCCGGTCAGCGTCTGGTTCACGTGCACCCCGCCGTACTGCTCGCCGTAGGTGCTGAAGCCAACGGTTTGGTTGCGACCGAAGATCGCTTCCACTGCCGCCTTGCTGCTCTTTTGCGTGATTTCCAAGTTGCGCAGTATGCAGTCACAGGCGAGAACCAGTTGCGGCGGACCCAACTCCTCGTGCAGCTGTGCCATCGTCGCCTCCAGGTCAGTGACCAGGTCCACCCCCTTGGCGACACGCAGGACCAGTCCCTCGTCGATGGCACTGTAGAATGTCAGGCTGCCATCCGGCTCAGCTTTCTGGATCGAGCGAACGTAATCGGTGCCGTCAATCAGCACTACCACCGGCGCGGCGGCGAAATGGCTGGGTTCGAGCGCTTCCACCGACACGCCGATCAACTCGGCGTAAGCTTCGGCGGCGGGCATACCGTTGATCTCGTGCACGACGCGCTGCTCGGCGTCGGCACGGGTGACGACCAGGCGCTTCTCAAGGGAGAGGAAGTGTTGGGTCTTGAACAGCCGGAACGAGAAGTCGGTGCTCAGCAGAGTCAGTACCGCGCTGTCGCTGTGGAAGGCGCCATCGTGGAATACCCAAGTGCGGGCAAAGCGCAGGTCGTCGCCGGCCGACCCGCCCACCAGGACGATATCGCCGAGCGCCGTCTGCAGCGTCCGTGCCACCTGCTCTTCGCGCACCGAAAGACCATCGATGAGAAGGAAGCCAAAGCTGTTGCCGCCACTCGGCTTGGCCACACGCCCCTCCAGGCGCTGCATCAAAGCCTGGCTGAAAGCCTGCCCATGGCCGATGCTGAATCGCTGCAGGGCATCCAGCCGCCCCGTCACCGCGGTGCAGCTCCCGGAAGGAAAGCTGACGCCGGAGAGGGTATGATCGCGATAGCCCAAGGGGCCGATTTCACCTGCAGTCGTGCAGCCCACTACCGGTATGTCGCCGAATAGACGATTCATCTCGTCAGCCAGCGCAATCAGGTCATAGTGGCTGGAGCAGAAAAACATCACCAGCTCGGTATCGTCCTGGATCACTCCTCGATGGAACTCGCGGACGGCGTCCCGGGCCTCGACAGAGCGGGTCTGCATGCTGCGAATCCGGCTCATGGCAGCTCCCCTTGTAGATCGTACCCATTGTTATCGGCCACGGCCGCCGAAGGTTGATACCGATCATGCCAAAGGTGGAGGCACGCCCGGTGCGTTGCGAATCGACGCGATAGAAAGAATTCATCGATTCGCCCCGGGGCGAACTCCTAGGCTGAGGAAGGCACGCTCGATGAGGACTCGCCGTCAAGAAGAACAAGGAGCCGACCATGCCACCTCTCACACCCCCGACCCTGACACGCCTCGTCCTTGCGGTCGCCACCGCTGGATCGTTCATCGTCCCTCCTCTCGTCTCGGCCGAGGAGCAGGAGCAAGAGCCGGCCTGGGCCCAGGGTCGTGCCGCCGAGTTGGGGGAATCTCCCCTCTCCCCCCATGCCACGCCCTTGACGATCACACCGGAAGAGGACATTCCCGTCGACCATCTGCGCTTGCCCGACGGCTTCAGCGCTGAGGTCTGGGCCCATGGCATGCCCGGAGCACGCATGATGGCTCTGGGCGACGAAGGCACACTGTTCGTCGGTACCCGCGGCATCGGCCGAGTGTACGCCGTCACGGACCAAGGCGACGCGCGCGAGACGCACATCATCGCTGAAGGACTGGGGCAGCCCAACGGCGTCGCCTTCAAGGACGGCAGCCTCTACGTGGCGGCCATCAACCGAATTCTCCGTTACGACGACATCGAATCGCACCTGGCCCAGGGAGAGGACATCCCCGAGCCGGAGGAGCTGACCGAGGCCTTCGGTCTTCCCGACGACGAGCACCATGGTTGGAAATTCCTCGCCTTCGGCCCCGACGGCCGGCTCTACGTACCGGTGGGGGCACCGTGCAACGGCTGCGAAGTCGACCCTGACACTCACGCCACCATCCACAGCTTCGAGGCGGATGGCAGCGATATGCGCATCGAGGCGCGAGGCGTACGCAACACAGTGGGCTTCGACTTTCATCCCGAGACCGGCGAACTGTGGTTTACCGACAACAATCAGGATTGGATCGGCGAGCATGGTCCCGGCGACGAACTCAATCGTCTGGGCGAGCCTGGCGAGCACTTCGGCTTCCCCGAGTGCCACAGCGTCGGCATCGTCGACCCGGAACTCGGCAGCGCCAACGCCTGCGACGACAAGACGCTGCCCGCCGCGGTCACCGACCCTCATAGCGCACCGCTGGGCATGCGTTTCTATACGGGGGAGATGTTTCCCGAGGAGTACCGCGACGCCATCTTCATTGCCCGCCGCGGTTCCTGGAATCGCACCCTGAGCGTGGGCTACGACGTGCTGGTGGCCAAGCTCTCCGAGGACGGATTGCGCGCCGACTTGTCCCCCTTCATGGTGGGCCTGCTCGACCCGCGCGAGAATAGTTTCTCCGGCCGCCCGGTGGACGTACTGCAGATGACGGATGGCGCCCTACTGGTTTCCGATGAGCAGAACGGCGCGATCTATCGCATCAGCTACGAATCCCCGAGCTACATGGAGTGAGGCCCATGCTCCGCCAAGCTTGCGCGCCGCCCTGGCGGCGCGCCCTTGTTCTGCCTCTAGCCTGTGTCGGCCTGCTGGCCGCAGAGGCCCAGTCGCAGGAGGGCCCAGCGGCGGGATTACCGCTGGAAGAGCAAGTTCAGTTATGCGGAGGCTGCCACGGCGAGGATGGCAACGCCGTCGAAGAAGGCGTTCCCTCTTTGGCCGGGCAACCCGCGCTCGCGCTCACCAATCAATTGATCTACTTTCGTGAACGCTTGAGGCGCAACGAGATCATGACACCCCAGGCCCAGGGGCTATCCGACGAAGAGATCCAGGCGCTCGCCTCGCATTACGCCGAACAGCCCCTTTCGCCACCCGATGGGAAGCCGGACGAAGCATTGATGGAAAGAGGCCGCGAACTCGCTCGTGAGCATCGCTGCGCCAGCTGTCACCGCTCCGACTTCTCAGGCCAGCAGCAGATGCCGCGCCTCGCTCACCAGCGTGAAGACTACCTGGCCCAGGCCATGCGCGATTACCGGGAGCGCACTCGCGGCGGCCCGGACACCACCATGGTCGATATCCTGCGCAACGTGGATGACGAGGAGATCGACGCGCTGGCACACTTCCTCGCCCACTTCGACCGCGGCTAGCCCGACGCGTCTCGTCAAGAAGGCATCGCCGACAACCGTGAGCTGTCTGCGGGTGGGCGACCTGCCTGGGGATCGCTCAGTAAAATAGGCGCCGCAGCGCTTCGCCGGGGTCGTCGTCGCGCATGAAGGCCTCACCGACAAGAAAACCGTGCACATCGTGCTCGCGCATGCGCAGCACGTCGCTGCGGGTATGAATGCCGGACTCGGTTACCACGGTGACACCGGCAGGGATGCGTGGGAGCAGCTCCAGGGTAGTTTCCAGACGCGTCTCGAAGGTATGCAGGTTGCGATTGTTGATGCCCACCAGTTCGATACCCAGTTTCAGCGCGCGTTCGAGCTCCAGGGCATCGTGCACTTCAACCAGCACGTCCATGCCCAGCGCCGTGGCCTGCTGGTACAGGTCGGTCATGCGCGCATCATCAAGCGCGGCGACGATCAGCAGGATGCAGTCGGCGCCGATGGCGCGCGCTTCGCTGACCTGATAGCCATGAATGATGAAGTCCTTGCGTATCGCCGGCAGCACGCAGGCCTCGCGCGCCTCGACCAGAAAATCCTCGTGCCCCTGGAAAAAATCGGCATCGGTGAGCACGGAAAGGCAGGCGGCACCACCGGCAGCATAGCTCGCCGCGATCTCGGCGGGGCGGAAATCCTCGCGAATCACTCCCCTGGAGGGCGAAGCCTTCTTGATCTCGGCGATTACCGCCGGATCGCCCTCGGCGATGCGCCGATCCAGTGCGGCGACGAAGCCACGCGGCGCGGACTGCCGCTCGGCCAGTGTCAGTAGCTCGCTCTCCGGTACGGCGCGCCTGCGTTCGGCGACTTCTTCATCCTTGCGCGCCAGGATACGGGTCAGAATGGTCGGGGCGTCCTGGGTCGGGCTCATGGTCTATGTCTCGATACGGGCGGCAGGTGGCCGCGAATGGGCGTCAGGAAACCAGTACCCGGGTAAAATCGGCCAGTTCCTTCATCTTTTCCAGCGGCAATTTGGAGGCCTGGGCGTCCTGGGCCATCAGGACTCCCTCCTTCAGCGTGTCGGCGATGCCCGCGCAGTAAAGCGCGCCACCGGCGTTGAGTGCCACGATATCGGCCGCCAGTCCCTCGCCCACCAGCGCCTCGCGCACCAGACGCAGGCTATCCTCGGCGCTGACGACTTTGAGCGGTGCCAGTTCGTGGCGCTCGATGCCGAAGTCCTCCGGGGTGACGGTGTAGCATCGAATCTCGCCGTCCCTGAGTTCGGCGACCCGGGTGGGCGCGGCCAGGGAGATCTCGTCCAGGCCATCCTCGGCGTGCACCACCATGACATGGCGACTGCCGAGTTGACGCAGCACCTCGGCCATCAGCGGCACCAGCTCCGCCGAATAGACACCCAGCAGCTGATTCGGCGCCCCGGCCGGGTTGGTCAGCGGACCGAGGATATTGAACAGGGTACGCACGCCCATCTCACGGCGCGGCCCGATGGCGTAGCGCATCGCCGGATGATGATTGGGCGCGAACATGAAGCCGACCCCCACCTGCTCGATGCAGCGCGCCACCTGGGAGGGCTTCAGGTCGAGCTGGATGCCCGCCATGTCGAACAGGTCGGCGCTACCGGAGGAAGAGGAGACGCTGCGGTTGCCGTGCTTGGCCACGTGCGCTCCCGCCGCCGCCGCGACGAAGCTGGAGGCGGTCGAGACGTTGAACAGGTTGGCACCATCGCCACCGGTACCGACGATGTCGACCACGTTGTCGGCGACGATGTCGACCCGCTTCATCAGCTCGCGCATCACCTGGGCTGCGGCCCCGATCTCCTCGGCGCTCTCCCCCTTCATGGCCAGGCCGACCAGCAGGCCGCCGATCTGGGCGTCGCTGGCCTCGCCGGTCATGATCTGGCGCATCACCGAGTGGGTCTCGTCGAAGCTCAGATTCGCGCGGCGCATCACCGCGGCAATGGCGTCTCGCATCTGCATGGGCAGAACTCCTCTGTCGGTGCGGCTCAGCGGCGCTGAAGGAAATTGGCCAGTAGCTCATGCCCTTGACGGGTCAGAATCGACTCCGGGTGGAACTGCACCCCTTCGATATCAAGCTCGCGATGACGCATCCCCATGATCAGACCGGGGGTCACGTCGTCGTCATCGGTCCAGGCGGTGATCTCGAGACAGTCCGGCAGCGTCGCGGACTCGACCACCAGCGAATGATAGCGGGTCACCTCGAGTGGGTCCTCTAGCCCAGCAAATACACCCTGACCGCCATGACGGACTCGCGAGGTCTTGCCATGCATCACCTGGGGGGCGCGTACCACACTGCCGCCGAATACCTGCCCGATCGCCTGGTGCCCCAGGCAGATCCCCAGGATCGGCAACCGACCGGCGAAATGATGGATCGCCGACAGTGAGATACCCGCCTCGTTGGGAGTGCAGGGACCGGGGGATATGACCAGATGGCTCGGCGCCAGGGCTTCGATCTTATCCAATGTTATGGCGTCGTTGCGAAAGGTGGCCACGTCGGCGCCCAGTTCGCCCAGATACTGCACCACGTTGAAGGTGAAGCTGTCGTAATTGTCGATCATCAGCACGGACATGGCGTTAGGTCCTGTTCCACGAGCTTTTCTGCGATGCTTTATGCGTCTTGGCCAGCCGTGCGGGTCTGCTTCGGGCACAAAAAAGCCGCCCAGACGGCGGCATTTTCTTCAGTCGTCAGCGTGCCGCCCCTCGCTCAGGAGCGCCACCACTGGATCGAGCATGACAATAAGGCGTATGCGTTCATGCCGCCAATAGTGCCGTCGCGTGCCCTGCGCTGTCAACGCGAGATCGCCCAGGAGCGATACCGGCCAGCACGCCCTCCGCAACCGATACGGTACGCTCATGCCGGCGGCTGGCCAGGCCTTCGCTCAGCCTCTATCATCGGGCATGCGCAACCGCGAAAAGGAGATTGACGATGCGCTCGACCCGCCGTGCCCGTTGCTGGCTGGCATTACCCCTCGTTGCCATGGTTGGCGGCATCCCGGCTGCTTCAGCCACACCCAAGGTGGTCGCCACCTTCTCGGTACTGGGTGATCTGGTCAATCAGGTCGGCGGTAGCGACATCGAATTGGTGGTACTGACCCCCGCCGGCGCCGAGGTGCACGAGTGGGAGCTGACCCCGAACAATTTCATCGCTCTGGAAGATGCCGACCTAGTCTTCTACAGCGGCTATCAGCTCGAACAATGGATGCGCCAGGTGCATGCCACCGTGGGCAACCGTGCCCCGCTGGTCCCCGTGGCCGAGGAGTCCGAATACCCCACGCGCCCCATCATCACCGGCGAGTACACGGGCGACCCCGATCCTCACCTATGGATGGATCCGCGCGCCACGGCCGCCTTCCTCGAGGTCATAGCCGACACGCTGGCTGAGGTCCATCCCGATGCCGCCAGCGACTACCGGGCACGCGCCGAGGCGGCCAGCGAAACCCTTGCTTCGCTGCACGAGGAGATCGGCGAACTGCTGTCCAGCATTCCCGACGAGCAACGGCTGCTGATCACCACCGAAGCGGCGTTCGGTTACTTCGCGGACGCTTATGATTTTCGCCATGACGGGGTATGGGGCAACAACGCCGAGACCGAGGGCTCGCCCCAGCAGATCATGCGCATCGTTGACCTCATCGAAGAGCACCAGCCGCGTGCCCTGTTCTGGGAAAGCACGCTCACCGATCGCTACGTGAGCAGTATCGCAGCCGACACCGGCCTCGCCGTGGCCGGCCCGCTCTACGTCGATTCACTGAGCGAACCCGATGGCGACGCGTCCAACTACATTGCCCTGATGCGTCACAACGCGCTGCTGATCCGCAACGCCCTGCTGGGCGAAGAAGCGACCCAGGAAGAGTAAGGCCAAACCCTGCAGGTGCCCCGAATGCATCGCCCCTCGCCGCGTTGGCGGCGAGGGGCGAAAGGGAGGAGCAAGCCGAGGCGGTACTAGAGGTTGTCGAGCCCCTTTTCGGCCATGGCCACGGCACGGAAGATGGCGCGCCCCTTGTTGAGCGTTTCCTGCCACTCGAGTTCGGGGACGGAGTCGGCGACCACTCCCGCTCCGGCCTGGACATGCAGCTCGCCATCCTTGATTACCGCAGTGCGAATGGCAATGGCCGTATCCATGTTGCCGTGCCAGGAGAGATAGCCCACCGCGCCGGAGTAAATGCCACGCTTGACCGGCTCCAGTTCGTCGATGATCTCCATTGCCCGAATCTTGGGCGCCCCCGACAGCGTACCCGCCGGGAATGTCGCCCGCAGCACGTCCATGGCGGAAAGCCCCGGCTTCAGTTTCCCGGTAACGTTGGACACGATGTGCATCACATGGGAATAGCGCTCCACGGCCATCTGGTCGGTGACTCGCACCGAGCCGGTCTCGCTGATTCGCCCCACGTCGTTGCGCCCCAGGTCGATCAGCATCAGGTGTTCGGCCACCTCCTTGGGGTCGGCCAGCAGATCGGCCTCCAGCGCCATGTCCTCCTCTTCTGTCTTGCCGCGCATCCGCGTGCCGGCAATTGGCCGCACCGTGACTTCTCCCTCCTCGAGCCGGGCGAGAATCTCCGGCGACGAGCCCACCACATGATGATCGCCGAGGTTGAAGAAGAACATGTACGGCGAAGGGTTGAGGCTGCGTAGCGCCCGGTACAAGTCGAGCGGCGAGGCCTGATAGGGGATCGACATGCGCTGCGAAGGCACGCACTGCATCACGTCGCCGGCCAGTACGTACTGCTTTATCGTTTCCACCGCCGCCTTGAAGCCCGTCTCAGTAAAGCCCGAGGTGAAGTGTCCCTCCTCCACCGCGCTGCGGCCGGTACCGGGACTACCGGCCGGCGCGCTGGCACTGCGCAGCCGCTTCTCCAGCCCCGCCAGCCGATCGGCGGCCGCATCGTAGGCATTCGGCAAAGCGGGATCGGCATGCGTCCACAGCGTCAGACGCCCCGAGAGATTGTCGAATACGACCAGTTCATTGCAGACCATCAACAGGACATCGGGCACGCCCAAGGGGTCGGGCTTCGCCGTGACGTGCGGGCCGCGCAGGCACGGTTCGATGTAGCGGATGGTGTCGTAACCGAAATAACCGACCAGACCACCGTCGAAGCGCGGCTGATCGTCCAAGCGCGGCACGCGAAAATCCGCCTGGAAGCGCTCGATCCAGGCGAGTGGGTCCTCGACCTCGTCGCGTGCTACGCACTCGCCGTGGCGGAAGTGGCTTACGCGGTGACCGCGTACCTCGATCCGCTCGTGGCTGGGCAGCCCGATGATCGAATAGCGCCCCCACTTCTCGCCACCCTGTACCGACTCGAGCAGGAAGCTCCAGGGTTCATCGGCCAGCTTCAGATAAGTGGACAGCGGCGTGTCGAGGTCAGCCAGCACCTCACGGGTGACCGGGATACGGTTGTAGCCAGCGCGGGCCAGCTCATGGAAACGTTCGGGAGTCATCATGCCCGATTCCTTGAAGAGTCGACGGTGACGGGATTGGTGCAATCGCTATGACGGAGTGAAGGCGGGCGTCACCATCGCCAGCCGGCGGCCCCGGCAAACGGCATCGGCGAGCGGACGACAGTCGGGAAGCGACTGCCTCGGGCAGGGGGAAAATCATCCAGCGTTATGCGGCTGTCCATCGAAGCGTGTCCCGCGAAGATAGGCAATCGGAATGAATTCCGAATCGTCGATAGGAAGTGAAAATCACCCTAAACGAGTTCCACCAGCGATTCAACCATGCCATCGGGCCGGCTATTGCGCACCGGCTCACCATGGTTGTAACCGTAGGGAACCGCCAGGGTGCGAAAGCCTGCGGCGCGTCCTGCCTCGACGTCATGACGCGAGTCGCCAACCATCAGGCAAGCGGTGACCGGCTGCCCGAAACGCTCGGCCACGTGCCATAGCGGTGCCGGATCGGGCTTTTTCTGCGGCAAGCTGTCGCCACCCAGGCACAGCGCGAAATGGCCATCGAGACCGAACGCTGACAGGATCGGCTGAATCAGGGCAAACGGCTTGTTGGTGACCACGGCCAGGATCCGGCCATCTTCACGCAGGGCGTCGAGCGCCTCGCGCACGCCGGGATAGAGCCGGGTGCGGGCGGCGGGATCGCGACCGTAATGCCGCAGGAACCGCTCGTGGCCACGCTCCAGCCGCTCCGTCGACGGGGGTGCTCCCAGGGCATCGGCCAGCGCCTGCTCGATCAGCTTGCGCGAACCGCTGCCCACCCAGTCTCTCACCTTGGTCTCGCCCGCGGGTGGCAGCTCGAAGTCGGCCAGCACGGCGTCCACCGCCGCCGAGAGATCGGGTACGGAGTCGACCAGGGTGCCGTCCAGGTCGAAACAGATCAGGCGAATGTCGGCCAGCATTGGGTGCATCGGGATCACCTCGCGTTCATCGAGGCTTTATTGTGCCGCAAAGCCCGTAGGCAGGAAACGCCGCACCGCTTATGCTGGGGGCCGCATATTCTTCTCGAGGAGTGGGCATGGACAGACAGCGGATCGTGGTGGTCGGCGGCGGCGCCGGCGGTTTGGAACTGGTCACGCGCCTGGGGCGCCGACTAGGGCGTCGCGGTCGAGCCGAGGTGACCCTGATCGATCGCAACCCGACGCATATATGGAAACCGCTGCTCCACGAAGTGGCCACCGGTGCGCTGGATTCAGGGCTCGATGAAATTTCCTACCAGGGCCATGCCCGGGACAACGGCTACCGCTTTCAACGCGGTACGCTCGAAGCGCTGGACCGGGAAGGCCGTCAGCTGCGCCTCGCCCCGGTCATCGACGAACATGGCGATGAAGTGCTACCGGCCCGCAGCATCGATTACGACCTGCTGGTGCTCTCGCTGGGCAGCGTCAGTAACGACTTCGGCACTCCCGGGGTCGCCGAGCATTGCCATTTTCTCGACAGCCCCGCCCAGGCGGAGGCCTTCCGCCGCGACATGCTCAATACCTTTCTGCGCTACAGCGACGCCGAACGGCGCAGCCATCCCCGGCTTACCGTGGGCATCGTGGGGGCCGGCGCTACCGGCGTGGAGCTCGCGGCCGAGCTCTACGATGCCTCGCGCATGTTGCACAGCTACGGCTTCACCGACATGGACAGCGGCCAGCTCGAAGTGCATCTGATCGAGGCGGCTCCGGACGTGCTGCCGGCCCTGCCCGAGCGTATCCGTACCGCCGTACGCAAGGAACTGGAACGGCTGGGCGTGCAGGTGCACACCGGTACCCGAGTGGTATGCGTCGACCGGGAAGGCATCATGACGGCCGACGAGCGGCGCATCGACACGGACCTCAACGTCTGGGCCGCCGGTATCAAGGCGCCCGACGTGCTCGCCAAACTGGGGCTGACCCTCGACCGCAACCAGCGCATTCGGGTCGAGCCCAACCTGCAGAGCGTCGACGATCCGCACATTTTCGCCTTCGGCGACTGCGCCAGCTGCCCCCAGCCGGACGGCAACCCAGTTCCGCCGCGCGCCCAGGCCGCTCATCAACAGGCCCAGCGACTCTATCGCAACCTGCGCGCACGTCTCGACGGGGGCGAACTCAAGCCGTTTCGCTACCGCGACCGTGGCTCGCTCATCTCGCTGGCGCACTTCGAAGCGATCGGCAGCCTGATGCGCGGTGCCTCGGCGCGCAGCCTGTTCGTCGAGGGTCAGCTCGCCAAGTTCTTCTATGCTTCGCTCTACCGTATGCATCAGCGCGCCATACACGGCACCGCCAAGACCGCTCTCATCCTGCTGGCGGATGGCTTGAACCGTTTCATTCGCCCGCGCATGAAACTCCACTGAGGATTGCCTGGCGAGCCTCGGCGCCACGCCGGGCCAACCAGGCCCGTTTGCGCGGCGCCGGGAGCCGCTTGAGTTCTGCCTCCAGGCGCAGTGCCTGGCCGTGGCTGCCCACCGGTTCGTGATGCACCAGCGTCAGTGGCCCACGCCCTCGCAGCGCCTTGGCACCGCGACCGGCGAGGTGCTCGGCGAAGCGGCGCTCGACATTCGTGGTGATGCCGGTATAGAGGGCGCCGCGGGCCGTCTCGATCATGTAGAGATACCATTGCGGAGCCGCCTCGCTCACGGTTTCTCGCCTTCCACGCTGGCAAGCTGCTCGCGGAAAGCGCGCATCACACTGTCGTAACGATGGGCATCGTCAGCGCGTGATGCGCTGAACACGGCCGATCCGGCGACGAAGGTGTCGGCGCCGGCACGGGCGATCTCGGCGATGTTCTCGACCTTCACCCCACCGTCGATCTCGAGGCGAATGTCATGGCCCGAGGCATCGATGCGACGACGGGCCTCGCGCAGCTTGTCGAGCGTCGCGGGAATGAAGGCCTGTCCCCCGAACCCGGGATTGACGCTCATCAGCAGGATCATGTCGACCTTGTCCATCACGTAGTCGAGGTAGGAGAGCGGCGTGGCCGGGTTGAATACCAGCCCCGCCTTGCACCCGCCGGCACGAATCAGCTGCAGCGAGCGATCGATGTGCTCGGAGGCTTCCGGATGAAAGGTAATGTAGGTGGCTCCCGCCTCGATGAAGTCATCGATCAGCCGATCCACCGGCTTGACCATCAGATGGGCGTCGATGGGCGCGGTGACGCCGTGCTTGCGCAGTGCCTGGCAGACCATCGGTCCGATGGTCAGATTGGGCACGTAATGGTTGTCCATGACGTCGAAATGGACTATGTCGGCGCCGGAGGCCAGCACGTTATCCACTTCTTCGCCCAGGCGGGCGAAATCGGCGGAGAGAATCGAAGGGGCAATCAGGAAGTCGCGGGTCGCGTCGCTCATGGGCCTGTCCAGCAGTCGCACGGGGAAAGGCGCCATGGTACCAAACTCCGCGAGACGTCGGGAAAGGCCGCGCGGCGACGGTGGGGTTCAGTTGTCGCGGCGGGACTGACGCGACCACGCCATCAACGTCTCGCTCTCCCCGCTGAGCGGTTCGCGGCGCTCCTCCACGACCTGGAACCCCAGGCGGCGATAAAAAGAGACGGCGCGCACGTTACGGGAATAGACGCACAGTGTGATGCGCTTGCGCACGCCCATGGCGTGCGCCATCAGATGCGTACCATGGCCGAAACTCTGCACCTCGGGGTCGATGAACAGAGCCTCCAGATGATCGCCGTTGAGCGAGGCGAAACCGATCACCCGACCGGCGACCTCGAGCACATGCGTCTCGGCGTTCGGCAGGTAGCGCTGGGCCATGTCCGCCGCCCGCGCCTGCCAGAAATCGGCGGCAATGAAGTCGTGGGCCAGCATCGAGGCGCGCAGCCAGATATCGACGAGCTGAGGTATGTCACTCTGGTTGGCGGTTCGTATCATGGGGCTCTCCCGGGCTGAGAGTTCGAGTGTAACCGCTCGCGCCGGCAACGGCTCAACGCTGTCGCCACCCGCTGGCAGCCGATATACTGGCTTCGGTCGCAAGCGGGCGCACTTCGCATGCCACCAACAGCTCGTATCACGCCTTTGGGGAAACAGAATGAATCGACGTCATGTCCTGTACGCCGGCGCCGCCCTGCTGGTCGCTATCCTGCTGGCCGGCTGTGCCAGCCCTCACTACCTGCAGCTCAACCCTCAGCGCAGCACGTCGGTCGATCAATTCGGCAATGGCCAGGCCGTTACCGTGGCGGCCGCCGACGAGCGCGAGGATGACGTGATCGGCACCCGCAGCGGCAGTGCCATGTCCACCGCGGTCATTACCGTCAGCGCTCACGAGCTGGTGCCGCAACTTCAGCGCGAGGCCGAGCGTGCCGTACGCGACATGGGCTTCTCGCCCACCCTCGAACCCGCCAATGGCCACCCGAGCCTGACAGTGTCCCTGCTGCACCTGGGCTATGAGCGTGGAGAGAATCGCCCGGTCATCGACGAAGCCCGACTCAAGGCGATACTCGAGGTCAAGGTGGTCAATCAGGGCACTACCTACACCGGCACCTACACCTCACGCCGCACCCAGAGCTATGCGGTACGCCCCGATCGCGACACCAACACGCGCATGCTCAACGATCTGATCAGCGACGCTCTCGACCGTGCTTTCAGCGATCCGGAGCTGGGACGACTGCTGGCCCGCTGAAGCATACGAGAGGCGTGACGGACGCCGCGCCTGGACGTACCGCAAAAAGGCGGGACGAGCACGAAGCGCGGCTCAGACCGAAGGTCCCCGGCGCACCATGGCCCAGACACTCTCGCGAAAGCCGCTATCCGCCTCCGGCCCGCCATCCTCCAGATGGGTGAGCTGAAAATTGGGCTCGAACAGCTCACGCACTTCCTCGGCCGGCACGTGAAAAGGCGGCCCTGCCGCCTCGTCACCGGGCGCCCGGGTCAGTGCAATCAACAGCCCCCTGGCACCGGGAGGCGTCAACTGGGCCATGTGGAAGGCATAGCGCTGGCGTGTCGCAGGCGGTAGCGCGATCAGCGCCGCCCTATCGTAGAAGGCGCCGATCTCGGCGGCCTGATCGATATGGAAGTGGAAGAAGTCGCCACACCACAGCTCCACGTTGCCTTGGCGACAAACGTCGAACGGCTCCTGACGGTAGCGCGAGACACTGCCTACCCCTTCGGTAACGAATTGCTCGATCGCCTCTTCGGCCAGTTCGATGCCGAGCACCGGATGGTCGTGGCGCGCCAGCCAGCGCATATCCAGGCTCTTGCCGCACAGCGGCACGAGCACCTTGGTTCCCGGTCGCACGCCGAGCTGCGGCCAGTAGCGAACCAGTGCCGGATGCACCTCGGGACGGTGAAATCCGATGCGCCCCTCCCGCCAGCGGTCTAGCCATTCTTGCGCCATGAGGCCTCCGTCAGAACCAACGGTCGCGCTTGCGCTTCCGGCGCGGCAGATGAGGAATGATCAAGCCCACCAGCAAGCCGGCGCCGGCCACGCCGCCGCCGTACATGAAGTAGCGCATCAACAGGTCCTCCTCCTGGGTATCCAGGCGCGCCTGCAGCTGGCGGATGGTACGTCGCGACTGTTCAGCCTCGCTGTCGAGCTGATGATTGCGCTCTTCCAGTTCGGCGATACGCCGTTCTCGCGCTTCAAGCGTCTCGGTCATGGCCGAGACTCGCCCCTCCCAGGTCTCGTTGATTCCGTCCAGTTCCGCTTCCAGCTCGGCCACCTGGTTTTGTAACCGCGGCAGCTGTTCGCGGGCACTGGGCTCCTCCTGCAACTCGTCGCTGAGCACCCATACCCGGTCGCCCTCGGTATCCTCGACCCGGCTGTAGTCACCGCTCACCTCGAGCACCGTCACCGGTTCGCCGGCGGTCAGTGTGCCCACGATGCGGTAACCGTCGGTCGGCCCGCTACGCACATAGGTAGTCAGCTGTTCGGAGACCCAGTGAGTGTTGTCACCACTCTGCTGGGCGTGTAGCGGCAGGGCCATGAGGCCCAGCGACACGCCCGCGAAGACAATCTTGATCCGATGCATCGTCATGCCGTTGTCCTGGCTGTTGATCCACGCGCGACACGCTCGCATGCCGCACCGTGTTGCCGTTGACGTTCAGCGGCCTATCCACAGTTCCTGTGGATAAGCCCCGGGAAAACTGCTGGAAAGGCGCCGCCGCGAGAGGCCCGGTGCGGGCTCGTGTCGGGGTGGTCGTTTCCTGACCAGATCGTAAGCGCCGATCGGCGCCCGCTCAGCGCTCGCTCTTCGGGGGAGGCATCGGGCCGCGCGGAAACTCGGCCACGCGCCCCTCGCTCTTCACGGCGCGCGCCGGCCCTTCGCGCTCCACCTCATCGATGCGAACGATGGCATTGAGGGGCAAATAGCTGCGCTTAACGCCATCGAAGGTATGCCGCAATCTGTCGGCCGAAGGATCGACGACCAGCTTCGAACCGTCCTCGAAGACGAATTCCTCGACCTCGATGAAGCCCCAGAGTTCACTTTGGAAGATCTCACGGACGTAGAGCTCCCAGACTTCGCCCTGCTGATGGAATACCACCCGGTAGATTGGCTTGGCCGCCATAAGGCCTGACATCCTCAACGTTCGATTGCCACCCGCCGCCCCCAATCGGAGCGCACGCCAGGGGCAAGCGTATCACAGTCCATGTGGGGCGCGACGCCCCCACTGGCCCCGCCGCATGCGCTTCCGTATAATGCCGTCATCTTCGAGAACGGCTCCGTAGCCCATTCCCGCGACACTCCACTTACCGGTGACGCACGCGTCGGACAACCGACCGACCCTATTCTTATGGCGAAGAAACTCTTCATCAAGACTCATGGCTGCCAGATGAACGAGTACGATTCCGCCCGCATGGCGGATCTGCTCGGCGAATCGCACCAGCTCGAATTGACCGATGACGAAGGCGAAGCCGACGTCATCCTGCTCAATACCTGCTCGATTCGTGAAAAGGCGCAAGAGAAGGTCTTCCACCAGCTCGGCCGCTGGAAGAAGCTCAAGCAAGCCAACCCCGACCTGGTGATCGGCGTGGGGGGCTGCGTAGCCAGCCAGGAGGGCGAGGCGCTGCGCAAGCGTGCCCCCTACGTGGACATGGTCTTCGGGCCCCAGACCCTGCACCGAGTGCCGGCGATGCTCGACGCCCGCCGCCAGGACCAGATTTCGGTGGTCGACGTCACTTTCCCCGAGATCGAGAAGTTCGATCACCTGCCCAAGCCGAGCTCGGACGGTGCCACCGCTTTCGTCTCAGTGATGGAGGGCTGCTCCAAGTACTGCACGTTCTGCGTGGTGCCGTACACCCGTGGCGAAGAGGTCTCGCGCCCTTTCGAGGCGGTGATGGACGAAGTGATCCATCTGGCCGGCCAGGGCGTGCGCGAAATCAATTTGCTGGGGCAGAACGTCAATGCCTATCGTGGCGAGAACCGGCTCGGCGACGAAATCGACCTGGCCGAGCTGATCGCCTGCGTAGCGGCCGTGGAGGGCATCGACCGCATCCGCTTCACTACCTCTCACCCGGTGGAATTCTCCGACAGTCTGATCGAGTCCTTCGGCGAGATCCCCGAGCTGGTCAGCCACCTGCACCTGCCGGTGCAGTCCGGCTCCGACCGGATACTGGCAGCCATGAAGCGTGGCCATACCGCCGACGAGTACGTGGCGAAGATGGAACGTATCCGCGCATTGCGACCCGACATCAGTTTCTCCTCGGATTTCATCATCGGTTTCCCCGGCGAGACCGACGAAGATTTCGAGGCGACCATGAACCTGATCCAGCGCATCGGTTTCGATCACTCGTTCAGCTTCGTCTACTCGGCGCGCCCCGGCACGCCCGCCGCCTCGCTGGAAGACACCACCCCCGAGAGCGTCAAGAAGCAGCGCCTGGCGATCCTCCAAGAGCGCATCAATCAGCACGCGATGCAGATCAGCCGACGCATGGTGGGTTCTACCCAGCGCATCCTGGTCACCGGCTTCGCCCCCAGGGACCCGGGACAGCTGTCGGGGCGTACCGAGAACAATCGTGTGGTCAACTTCCGCGCCGCCAACCCCACCGAACTGATCGGCCACTTCGTCGACGTGACCGTCACCGAGGCACTGCCCAACTCTCTACGCGGCGAGCTGGCCTCACCAGCGCTACACTGAGGTCAAGAAACGCCAGGCGACCGACGGGGCCGCTTCGCCAACTGACGTAGCGCGGCGTTCGAAGGATTGCCCTGCCAGGAGGCGGGGCATTAAGCTGAGTGCCAATACACGCAACGCAGGGATTTCGCCACTTTGAGTCAGCACGCCTCACAGGCCAATCGCATCATCACATTGAGCCTCGAGCCCAATGATCCACAGCGCCTCGCCAACCTCTGCGGCCAGCGGGACGAACATCTCAAGCTGGTCGAGTCGCGGCTCGGCGTCACCCTGCGCAACCGCGGCAACGTCTTTCAGTTGGCCGGCCCCGGCAACCGGGTCAAGGCGGCGGCCAACGTGCTCGAGCACCTCTATCGCGAGGCCGAGGCCAGCGACTTATCGCCCGATACCGTGCATCTTTTCCTCCAGGAGTCGGGCCGGGAGGCGGTCGACGAGGAGGAGGGGCCGGGCGACGACGAGGTTCTGCTGCGTACCCCCAAGGTGTTGATCAAGCCGCGCGGCCAGAACCAGCAGAACTATGTCACCAGCATTCGTCAGCATGACATCAACTTCGGCATCGGCCCAGCCGGTACCGGCAAGACCTACCTGGCCGTGGCTGCCGCCGTGGAGGCACTCAACCAGCAGGAGGTACGCCGCATCCTGCTGGTGCGTCCCGCCGTAGAGGCCGGCGAAAAGCTCGGCTTTTTGCCCGGCGATCTGGCACAGAAGATCGACCCTTACCTGCGCCCGCTCTATGACGCTCTCTACGAAATGCTCGGCTTCGAGCAGGTCGGCAAGTTGATCGAGCGCCAAGTGATCGAGATCGCTCCGCTGGCCTACATGCGCGGCCGCACACTGAACAATGCCTTCATCATCCTCGACGAAAGTCAGAACACCACGCGCGAGCAGATGAAGATGTTCCTGACCCGTATCGGTTTCGGTTCCACCGCAGTGATCACCGGCGACGTCACCCAGGTGGACCTGCCCCGCGGCCAGAGTTCCGGTCTGATTCAGGTGCTCGAAGTGCTCCGGGGCACCGCAGGCATCGGCGTGACCCACTTCGCCGCCAAGGACGTGGTACGCCACCCGCTGGTACAGCGCATCATCGAAGCGTACGAGAGCTTCGAGGCCGAGCAGGAGGTACAGGAGCGTGCCCGCCGCGAGGCCCGTGAGCGCGAGCGCGAAGCCCTGCGCCAGGAGCGGGAACGTAATCGGGGCAACGGCGAGACATGACGTCGGCTGCGGAGATCGACCGTCAGGTGGCCTGCGTCGCCGACGACCTGCCAAGTCGGACCGAACTCGTGGCCTGGGTTGCCGCCGTTCTGGCGCGTTTTCCCGATGAGACTCGCCATGAGGTTACCGTTCGCTTCGTCGATGTCGAAGAGGGGCAGGCGCTCAATCGCGACTATCGCGACCGCGATCGGCCCACCAACGTACTCTCCTTCCCCTTCGATGGCCCGCCGGGCATTGAGCTGCCGCTACTCGGCGACTTGGTGCTGTGCCATCCTGTCATCGAGCGCGAAGCCAGGGAGCAGGAAAAGCGCCTGCTGGACCACTACGCTCATCTGGTAGTGCATGGCACCTTGCACTTGCTTGGCTACGATCACCTCGATGAAGCCGAGGCAGAGGTCATGGAGCAGCTCGAACGCGAGATCCTGATGGATTTCGCCATCGCCGATCCCTACGCGCCGCTCGTGGGCGGTGCCGACGAACAATATAATGATAAGGACGAGAGACGCGATCCATGAGTGACGACCGAACGACCGGCCAGGGCGGAAGGTCCTGGCTCGACAAGCTGCTCGGCGCCCTCTCGGGTGACAGTGATGGCCCAAGCTCGAGGGAAGAGCTCATGGAGTTCCTGCGCGAAGCGGGAACGCGGCTCAAGCTGGAACAGGACGCCATGATGATTATCGAAGGCGCCCTGCAGATCAGCGACCAGCAGGTCCGCGAAGTGTTGATCCCTCGCTCCCAGGTTGCCGCCATCGCCGTCGACCAGCCCCCCGAGGAGTATCTGGCACTGATCCATGAGACCGGCCACTCACGCTACCCCGTGATCGGCGAGAATCTGGACGAGGTCAAGGGCCTGTTACTGGTCAAGGATCTGCTGCAGTTGCTCAACTGTCCCGCCGAGGAGCGCGAGCGCTTCCGTCTCGAAGACATACTTCGTCCGGCGATGTTCGTCCCCGAATCCAAGCGTCTCAACAGCTTGCTCAAGGAGTTTCGCGATACGCACAATCATATGGCGGTGGTTGTCGACGAGTATGGCGGCACCGCGGGCATCGTCACCATCGAGGATATCCTTGAACAGATCGTCGGTGACATCGAGGACGAGCACGATACCGACGAGGACGACGACATCCGCGATCTGGGTGAAGGGCGTTATGCCATCCGCGCCCTGACGCCGATCGAGGATTTCAACGAGCGCTTCGACACGCGTTTCTCCGACGACGAGTTCGATACCGTCGGCGGCCTCGTGATGCAGCGCTTCGGTCACCTGCCCGGCCGCGGCGAACATACGGAACTCGGCGGCTGGCGGTTCACCGTGCTCAATGCCGATAACCGGCGTATCCGGCTGCTCGAGGCCGCCCCCCCTGAAGCATCGACACAGCACGACGATTGACCGTCGCGCCAGCGCAAGGAAACCCGCATGTCTCAAACCCGCTTCTCTCCGGCCATCGGCTATCTGGCCGCGCTGGTTGCCGGGGTGCTCACCACACTGACCGCGTCCCCCTATGAGCTGTGGTGGTTAGGTCCGCTGGCGGCGGGGCTGGTCTACTGGGCCGTGCAGCCCCTCTCGCCCCGCCGGGCGGCACTGCTGGGCTGGTGTTATGGCGTCGGGCTGTTCGGCTCGGGCGCTTCCTGGGTCTACGTCTCGATTCATGATTACGGCTATACCGGCGTTCCCTTGGCAGTATTCTTGACCGGCCTTTTCGTGGTCGGCCTGGCGCTGCTCTTTGCCGTCACGCTGTGGCTCTATCGCTTGATGTGCGGACCACGCCTGGCTTTCCTCACCTTCGCGGGCGCCTGGGTGCTGGGCGAATGGCTGCGCACTTGGCTGTTTACCGGCTTCCCCTGGCTGCTGTTGGGTAATGCCCATGTTGATTCACCGCTGGCCGCGTGGGCGCCCATCGGTGGCGTGTATGCGCTGTCGCTGATTACCGTGCTCTCGGGCACGCTGGGGGTGGAGTTTCTGCGTCGGCGCTGGTGGGCGGCGGCGCCGGTAGCCGCATTCTGGATTGCACCACTACTGTTGCCCGTAGACTGGACCCGTCCAGCGGGCGATCCGCTGCACGTGGCGCTGCTCCAGGGCGACTTGCCACAGCTGATCAAGTGGACTCCCGAAGGGCAACGCACCGCCGCCAACACCTATCTCGAGATGACCCGTGAGCATGCCGAGGGCGCCGACCTGGTCGTCTGGCCGGAGGCCGCCCTGCCGATGTTCGAGGATGAAGCCGAACCGCTCCTGGCCAGGGCCCAGACCCACCTGGAGCCGGGCAGCGCTCTGTTAACCGGCATCCTCCAGCGTGAGGGACGCGGGCTCTACTACAACAGTGTAATCGGCCTGGGCAACGCCGAGGGTGAGTACCGCAAGGCGCATCTGGTTCCCTTCGGTGAGTACCTCCCCCTGGAGCGCTGGCTACGCGGCACCATCGCCTTCTTCGACCTGCCGATGCCAGCCATGACGCCGGGACCCTCGGGCCAGCCACCGATTCGTGCCGTCGGCACCACCCTTGGCAACGCCATCTGCTACGAGATCATCTATGCCGACCTGGTGGCCAACCGAGCGCGTGAAGCCGAGCTGCTATTGACGGTGTCCAACGACACCTGGTTCGGCGAATCGATTGGGCCGCTTCAGCACCTGCAGATGGCACGCCTGCGCGCGTTGGAGAACGGTCGCTACGTGATTCGCGCCACCAATAACGGTGTCACCGCCGTCATCGATCCCCAGGGCCGCATCATCGCCCGCGCTCCCCAGTTCGAGACCGTAGCCCTGCGCGCCGAAGCCGTGCCGATGCAGGGCTTGACCCCATTTACTCGCACCGGAAGCTGGCCTGTCTGGTTGCTCGCCGGCCTGCTGCTGTTGCCCGGCCTGCGCTTGCCTCGGCGGCGCCGGGCTCTGGTTCCCGACGACGCCCAGCCCTGACTCACGACGCAACGAGGCCCGCATCAGCGGGCCTCGACGTATCCGGACGGGCGGGAACGTTTCAGCTCTCCTTCGCCGCCACCTCGCCCAGCACTTCGGGAATGGTCATGCGCACGTAGCGCCCCGGCGCCTCTTCCAGCAGCGGCAGTTGCCCCTCTCCCGGCTGTCGTGCGGGCACCATCTTGTCGGCATCGGCGTATCCCGCCTCGGTCATCCAACGCTGCCAGTGCGGCCACCACGAGCCTTCGTGGTAATCGGCGCCTTCCAGCCACGCCTCGTGATCCGGCGGCAGCTCATCGTTGGTCCAGTAGCCATACTTGCTCTTGTGCGGCGGATTGACGACGCCGGCGATGTGGCCGGACCCACCGAGCACGAAAGTCACCGGTCCCTTGGGCAGGAGAGCACCGTAATAGGTGCTGTTCCACTTGGCGATATGGTCCTCGCGGGTGGAGACGAAGTAGCTCGGGGTGGAGATCTTGCGCAGGTCGATCTTGACACCGTCGAGCTCGATGCCGCCGGGTTCCACCATGCGGTTCTCCAAGTACATGTGACGCAGGTACCAGCCATGGGTACCGGCCGGCAGATTGGTACCGTCGGTGTTCCAGTAGAGCAGATCGAAGGCCGCCGGATTCTCGCCCTTCAGATAGTTGTTGACGTAGAACGACCAGAACAGATCGTTCTCGCGCAGCAGGTTGAAGGTGTAGGCCATCGAGCGGCCATCCAGATAGCCGTCCTGCTCCATCCGCGATTCGATGCCCTTCAGGATCGGCTCGCTGAGCAGCACGCCGAGTTCGCCAGGGTCGCGGAAGTCCTGCAGCGTGGCCATGTAGGTCACCGACTTGATCTTGCGGCCGCGCCGGGTGCTGGTGAGGTAAGCCACGGTGGAAGCCGCCAGGGTTCCGCCGATGCAGTAGCTGACCAGATTCACCGATTTCTCGCCGCAGGCCTGCTCGATCGCTTCCATGGCGGCGATCGGACCCATCTGCATGTAGTCGGCCCAGGTCAGATCGCGCTGCTCTGGACCGGGGTTGCGCCAGGAGATCAGAAACACGGTATGCCCTTGATCCACCAACCACTTGACGAAGGAGTTGTCCTGGCGAAGGTCGAGAATGTAGTACTTGTTGATCCACGGCGGCACGATGAGCAGAGGCGTCTTGTACACCTTCTCGGTAGTCGGCGTGTACTGGATCAACTGGATGAGTTCGTTTTCGTAGACCACATAGCCCGGGGTAACGGCAATGTTGCGCCCCACTTCGAAAGCGCTGCGATCGGTCATGGCCACGTTGAGACCGTCGGCGGAGTTGGCCAGGTCACGGCGCAGTTGAGCCAGACCCTCGATCAGGTTCTGGCCCCGAGTTTCCATGGTTCGACGCATGACTTCGGGGTTGGTGGTGATGAAGTTGGTCGGCGCCATGGCGTTTACCAATTGCCGGGCATAGAACCCCAGGTTGCGCTTCTGCTGTTCGGGCAGACCCTCTAGCCGATCGATCAGCTCCTCCACCGCCCCGGAGAACAGCAGGTACTGCTGCATGATGGCGCGATAGTAGGGCTCCTCCTGCCAGGCCTCGTCCTTGAAGCGGCGGTCACCCTTGGCGGCTTTCACCAAGGGCTCGATCGCTTCGCCGGCCATTGCACTCAGCCCCTGCTGCCAGAGCTGGTACTGATCCTGGACCAGCCGCGCCTGGGTCTGCCAGAGCAGCTGCGGGTTGCGCATCAGCGCCTCGGCGCCGGCCTGGAAGGCCTCTCGCATGTCGGCCTGGATGGAGTCGGCCGCCGCATCGGGTGCCATGCGTTCGAGCAACTCGTGCATCAAGGCCTGATAGTGCTGGCCGATCTCCTGAAGCTGCTCGTTCCATTCGTCCAGTTCGACCTGGGACAGACCCTCGACTGACTGCATTGGCCCCTCTCCTATTCTGCGAATCGTCGCGACGACCGACCCACCGTCGCCATGGAACTCGGCACAAGCCCATGGCGACGGCCATGCCCACCTGGAAGGCGCTGTGCTCAACTCTTGCGCGAAGCCTGGCTGGTGGCCTTGGCCGGTGTTTCGGCCTTGGCTGTCGGCGCCTCGGCTTTCGCCGATGCGGCCGTCGATTTGGCCGCCTCGCCGGCCTCCTGGGTCCGTTCGGTGACCTGCTGGCTGACTTCACCGAACAACTGTTCCAGCTCGCTGCGGAACTGTTGGCTCATCTCGCCCAGCGCCTGGGCGTCTTCCATCATCTGTCGCGAAAGTTCGCTCATCATCTCGGCCTGCTTCGCCCCGAAGTCCTGCAGGTCGCGAGCATCCTGGATTTCCGAAGCGCGGCGCATGCGTTCGGCGCCCATCTGGCTGTAGCGCTTCATCGCCTCGAGCTGGTACTCGGTCATCTTTTCCATATTGCCGAGCATCAGCGAGTTCAGCTTGCGCATCGGTTCGAAGAACTGGCGCGTCTGCTGATTGAAGTTGTCGAGCATCTTGTCCTGCATGGGGTTAACCTCCTGTGAACCGGGAACATGCGGGCGCAGAACATCACGCGGCCGTTTACGCGACCCGTATGCTGCACCGCACAAAGCGTAGCCTGCACAGGCTCGCCCTGCAACGTTCTTTCACCCAGACAAGATGGCGCCCATACAGTTCACTCGCCTCGCTGCGAGCGCGAACGCGCGCTGGCCGCACGAGTCGGTTTTTCCGATTTCGCCCGGCTTTCCGACCCCTCCTCCGCTGCTCCGGATTCGTCCGACTCCCGCGGCTTGCCCATTCGGCTGCCGGCCTGGCGCAGCATATCCAGCATCATCTGCTGATAAGTGCCGAAGCTGGCCAATCCCTGAGAGAGCCCTTGGCTCATCCCTTGGGGCAGGCCCTGTTGAAGAAAAGGCTGCATCAGGCTCATGGGATCGTACCCCTCAACGCCGGACTCCATTTGCTTCTGGATCCGGTCCAGCAACTCCTGCTGGAACGCCTCTACATCGGGCAGGCCCAGCGAACGGCGGAACTCCTCGGGGGTCAGGTCGAACTCGACGTTGATCTTCATGGCGATACCTTGCTTGAGTGTCCTTTCAGTGTAGCAATACGACGCCAGTCTCAACGCAGTATCGGGGTGTTCACGCGCACATCAGGATTCTGCGCACGATGGCGCAGCAGGTGGTCCATCAGCGTCAGCGCCACCATGGCTTCGGCGATCGGCGTGGCGCGAATACCCACGCAGGGGTCGTGGCGCCCCTTGGTGATCACCTCGACCGGATTGCCACTCACGTCGATGCTGCGACCCGGGACGGTGATGCTGGAGGTCGGCTTGAGCGCCAGGTGAGCGATCAGCGGCTGACCGGAGGAGATGCCGCCGAGTATGCCGCCGGCATGGTTGGAGAGAAATCCCTCCGGCGTCATCTCGTCGCGGTGCTCGCTGCCGCGGCTTGCCACCGCGGCGAAACCGTCGCCGATCTCCACGCCCTTGACCGCATTGATGCTCATCAGTCCATGAGCCAGTTCAGCATCCAGGCGGTCGAACACCGGCTCTCCCAGCCCCGGCGGCACCCCTTCGGCGACCACCGTGATCTTCGCTCCCACCGAATCCTGGTCGCGGCGCAGTTGGTCCATGAAGGCTTCGAGCTCGGGCACGCGCTCGGGGTCGGGACAGAAGAAAGGGTTGTCGTCGACCGCCGCCCAGCTCTTGAAGTCGATCTCGAGCGGGCCGAGCTGGCTCATGTAACCACGCACCGTGATCCCCCGGCTAGCCAGGTACTTCTTGGCGATGGCGCCGGCCGCGACGCGCATGGCGGTTTCACGAGCGCTGGAACGACCGCCGCCGCGGTAATCGCGAATACCGTATTTGTGATGGTAGGTGTAATCGGCATGCGCGGGGCGGAAGCGATCCTTGATTTCGGAATAATCCTTGGATCGCTGGTCGGTGTTCTCGATCAAAAGACCGATCGTCGTGCCGGTGGTCACCCCTTCGAAGACACCGGAAAGAATGCGTACCTGATCGGGTTCGCGCCGTTGTGTCGTGTGACGCGAGGTTCCGGGGCGGCGGCGATCCAGGTCATGCTGCAGATCCGCCTCGCTGAGTGCCAGCCCCGGCGGACAGCCGTCGACAATGGCGCCAAGCGCGGGGCCGTGGCTCTCGCCGAAGGTGGTCACGGTGAAAAGCTTGCCGAAGGTGTTGCCGGACATGGACGTGCCTCCCGATATCTGAAAGGTGGATCAGGCGAAGGACGCCGCATGGGCGTCGAGTTCCATGGCGGTCAGGGCGAACACGCCCTGACCGCCACGCTCGAAGTCGAGCCACAGGAAGGGCACCTCGGGAAAGGCGGCCTCCAGGTGACGGTCGGAGTTCCCCACCTCGACGATCAGCACGCCGTCGTCGGTGAGATGGTCGCGGGCCTCGCGCAAGATGCGACGCACGATGTCCAGGCCGTCCGATCCGGCTCCCAGCGCCAGCTCGGGCTCGTGGCGGTACTCGGCCGGCATGGTGGTGAGATCGCGGGCATCCACGTAGGGCGGGTTGGAGACGATCAGGTCGTAGCGCTGCCCCGCCAGGCCCGCGAACAGGTCGGAGAGAACCGCCCGCACCCGGAGGCCGACGTCGTGCCGCTGGATGTTCTGCTTCGCCACCGCCAGGGCGTCGGCGCTGATATCGGCGAGGTCCACCTCGCCGCCGGGCAGGTGCAGTGCCGTGGCGATGCCGATGCAGCCCGAGCCCGTGCACAGATCGAGCACCCGTGCCGGCGGTTCCTCGGGGAACCAGGCGGCGAATCCCGTCTCGACCAGCTCGGCGATGGGCGAGCGCGGAATCAGCACGCGCTCGTCGACGTCGAACGGAAAGCCGGCGAAGAACGCCTCGCCCAGCAGGTACGGCAGCGGCCGCCGGGTGGTGATGCGCTCGCGTACCAACGCGACGATGCGCGCTCGCTCCATGGGAAGCAGCCTGGCATCGAGTACCGCCGGATCGACGTTCCACGGCAGGTGCAACGCTCCCAGCGTGAGGGCAACCGCCTCATCCCAGGGCGAATCGGTGCCGTGACCATGGAACAGGCCGGCCTGGTGGAATTCGCTGGCGGCCCAGCGCAGGAAGTCGCGCAGGGTGGTGAGGTCGCGACATAGCGCCTCGTCATCGAGAATCAGCGTCGAGCGAGAAACGGGAACGGAGTTGGCCACGGGAGTCCTGCGGGGTCGGTTACGAAACGATGCTCCGATTGTACCCGTGGCGGCAGGCGGTTCACAGCCACGCGCAGGTCGCTATACTGGCCGCTCGACCCTAGCGCATGAGCCCTGCATGAACCGACGCCGCCCGCCCGACGACACCGACGACGACGTCAACGCCTTCCGCCAGGCGTTGCGCGAGGCCGGCGTACGTCCCATCGCCGTCAATCGCGCCGACCCCGGGCGGCCTCGCCGGCGCGATCCTGCGGCAGCGGAGCGGCGCGCAGCGGCAGTCGCCGCCGACGGTGCCGATACCCCCAGTCGCACCAGCGACGGGCGGGTCGAACCGGTACGGCCTTCCGAATTCCTCGATTTCGCCCTGCCCGACCTGCCCTACCGTACCCGCAGCCAGCTGAAGCGCGGCCAGATCGCCTGGGAGGCGGGCCTCGATCTGCACGGCCATACCCTCGATGAGGCACGCCTGGAGCTCGAGAGTTTCCTGCATGAAGCCGCTGCCAGTCGCATGCGCTGCGTGCTGGTGGTACATGGCAAGGCATGGGGCAGCACGGCGGACTATCCGGTGATCAAGAGCCATGTCAACGCCTGGCTGCGGGAGTGGCCCATGGTGCTGGCCTTTTGCTCGGCCCAAGAGTTCGACGGCGGCACCGGCGCCGTCTACGTGCTGCTGCGTCGACGCGGGCTGAACGCCTAGCCCTCGCCCGAATTGCGCTCGGCCGGCATTTGTGGGGGCTCGACTACCGACGCTCCGCTGCCGCCGCCACCGCTGTGGCTGCGTCCTTCGTAGCGATCCAGCGCTTCCATGGCGAGATGCCGACCCAGGCGAATCAACGCGTCGGCACGGTGGAATTCGAAGGCGCCACAGACCGTCTTGGGCACCTCGACCAAAATATCGGGGGGGTACCCCGCGATCTTGTACTTGGCGAGCGACGCCTGGGTGATATCGAACGAGGCAAGGATCATGTCCAGCCGCCCCCAGGCCCGCCGGCTGCTGGCCGGCCTCACGGGGGTGTCGGCTTCGCTGACTTCGCCGCTGCCGAACCCTTCCCACAATCTGCGGGTGGCACCGCGGACATCCATCCAGCCACCCCTCGGTTCTGCCTCGTCGCTGTCCGGCTCCCGCTCGTCGTCGGGTAGCAAATCGTTCAACGCCACCGGATGAGCACTATGGGCCGTCACGTTGACCGCCAGCACGAGGTCGGCGTGCGACGAGACGGTCGGCGTGATCGGCAGCGGGTTCAGCAAGCCGCCATCCACCAGGGTCTGCCCGCCGATATGCACCGGTGTGATGACCCCCGGAATAGCGATGGAGGCGCGAATCGCGCGCAGCAGCGGGCCTGACTGGAACCACACCTCGCGCTGGCGGGCCAGATCGGTGGCAACGGTCGTCAAGGGAATCGGCAGGTCTTCGATGAGGACATCGCCGATCAGCTCTTCCAACTTGCTCATCACCTTGCTCGCGCGAATGGCCCCCATCGGGCTCCAGGTGACGTCGACCAGCTTGAGCACGTCGAGATAGGCGAGCCGACAGACCCAGTCGCGGTAAGCCTCGAGCTGACCCGCGGCGTAGACGCCTCCGATAACGGAACCCATCGAACAGCCGGAGATGGCGACGATCTCGTAGCCCCGCGCCTCCAGCACTTCGATCACGCCGATATGGGCATAGCCGCGTGCCCCGCCGCTCCCCAGAGTCAGCGCCACGCGCTTGCCCAGCTCCTTCGCCCGCTTGTCGCTCATGCCGTCTCCTCAGTGCTGCGCCGACTTCGTCCAGGCGACGACCGCCTCAGCCACCGCCGCCGCCCCGTTCGGCTCCAGATGCAAATGATGCCCGCCCGGCAGCACTCGGCGCGACAGCTCCGATACCGCTGCCCGGGCGGCGCGTGCCATGTCGCGTTCGCCCAGGATACCGCCCTCCCCCTCGATCAACAGCGCCGGGGCCCGGATGGCGCCCAGTAGTGCCAAGGCCTGCTCCGGTGTCAGCCGTACCGGAGAGGGCCACAGCAAGCGGCCGTCAGTGCGTAGCCGCACATGACCGTCAGCTTCGTACAGCAGATTGCGCTCTACCAGCGGCGTCGCGGTCGTCGCATCGATGGGCGTCACCCCGCCCGCCACGCGGGCGGCCACGGCGGTATTGGCATCAGGATAGCGCGGCGCTGGCGATTTCTGCCGACGTGCCGCGCGCAGCCCCTTGCGCAACTGCTCGGCGCTCTCCTCGGCCGGGGTGGTGACGGCCCCCAGGCCGTCGATCAGCACCAGTCTTGCAATCCGCTCCGGCAGGGCCGCCGCCGTCAGACAAGCCACCCCGGCACCCATGGAGTGGGCCAGCAGCGATAGCCTTTCGAGGCCCAGCTCATCGGCCGCATCGAGCAAGTCGTGGCAGTAGTCCCACAGCGCGTAGTCGCCCTCGCGGTGAGCGGAGTGACCATGCCCGGCGAAATCGATGGCGACAAGTCTGATGCCGAGGCGCTCGACAAGCAGCGGCGCCAGCCGGGAGAAGCTCGCGGCGTTGTCCAGCCAGCCGTGCAGCGCCAGCCAGGTCGGCGCCCGCTCCTCGCCCCAGGCGAGTGCGGCCAGACGTCCACCAGCCAGGGTCAACGCTTGCGGCGCCCTCATGGCCGGGCCTCCAGTAGTTCATCGAGCATCGTCAGCAGCGCGTCGCGCGTCTCCTGGGGATGCTCCATGGGAAACATGTGGGTTCCCGGCACCAGCGCCAGCGGGATGCCGTGGGCGGCCAGGCGCCGACGGCGCTTCGCCGTGATCAGGTCGGAGTCGCTGCCGGCCAGCACGCCGAATGGCACGTGCAAGCGTCGCGGCAACCGAGTCAAGTGATCGGGCAGGTGGCGGAATATTTCGGTCTCGATCGCTGGATCGTAGATCAGCTCGGCGGTGCCATCCTCGCGCAGCCGGGTCCCGCCTTCGATGTAGTCATGCAGGGCATCGGGCGTAAAGCGGCGGAACAGGCCACGGCGCCGCAGGTGGTTGGCCATGGCATCACGGTCGGGCCACGCCGCGCGCCGCCCCTTGCTCTTGCCTGCCGGCGTCACTCGATCGACGAAGCCAAAGCGCTTGGCCATCTTCATGCTCCAGGCATCGAGCCCCAGCATCAGCGGCGGATCGAGCATTACCACGCAGCGGAAGCGCTGCGGAGCATGTTCCGCCGCCATGGCCATCAGCACGCCGCCCATGGAGTGCCCCACGCCGATGACAGGCCCCTCGTCGCCCATCACGTGATCGAGCAGCTCGTCGCGAAGCGCCAACCAGTTGGGCCCGACGGGATAGTCGGGGTGATGGCCCAGGCGATCGACCGGATGGATGTCGAAGCGTTCATGTAGCGGGGCCAGCAAACTGCGATAGCTCATGCCGGGGAAACCGTTGGCATGGGCGAAGACGAGTCGCGGTCGTCGGAGAGTCGAGGTGTCTTTCATGATGGGATTCCGGTTGCGGGCGAGGCGGGCCGCCAGTGGCGATAGCAGGCTAACGGGTTTACCCTATTTCGCCAAGTCGACCTCCGGCCCATGCCGGTCGCTTCATTCTGGAGTCCTGACATGCCCCGATCCCCCCGCGACACACGCGTGCGCAACCGCCTTTTCTGGATCACCGTGTTCGCCGCGCTCATCGTCGGTCTGTGGCTGGCCCGCTGACATGGGTCTGTATGAACTTTTTCTCGGCACCCTCGAGATTACCCTGCCGGTCTTCGCCATGGTCTTCCTGGGGCTGGCGCTCAAACGCCTGGGCTGGATCGACCAGGCCTTCATTGCCACCGCCTCGAGCCTGGTATTCAAGGCGACAATGCCGACGCTGATCTTCCTCAGCATCATCAAGGCCGACCTCGACGCCACGTTGAACCCCGCCCTGCTCGTGTTCTTCGCCCTGGCCACGCTGGGCAGTTTCCTGACGGCGTGGGGCTGGGCGATCCTGCGCGTGCCCAGGGCCGACCGGGGCGTCTACGTGCAAGGCGCCTTTCGCGGCAACTGCGGCATCGTCGGGCTGGCGCTGGCGGCCGGCATGTACGGTGATTACGGCCTTTCCGCCGGTGGCCTGCTGCTCGGTGTAGTGATCCTGACCTACAACGTCTTCTCGGTGATCGCGTTGGCCACCTACCGCGAAGGCCCGCGCACCAACTGGCGCAGCATCATCGGCCACATCGCCCGAAATCCTCTGATCCTGGCGGTCATGGCTGCCGTACCGGTCGCCGCCCTGGAACTGCGCCTGCCCGGCTGGCTGATGACCTCCGGCGAATATTTCGCCTCGCTGACATTGCCGCTGGCGCTGATCTGCATCGGCGCCACCCTGTCGCTCGGCTCGATCAAGGCCTCCGGAAGACTAGCCACCGGCGCCAGCCTGATGAAAATGGTTACCCTGCCGCTGCTGACCACGCTGGCCGCTCGGCTGGTCGGTTTCGAGGGCCGCGAACTGGGCGTGCTGTTCCTGTTCTTCGCCAGCCCCACGGCCGCGGCCAGCTTCGTGATGGCCAAGGCGATGGGCGGCAATGCCATCCTCACCGCCAACATCATCGCTCTGACCACGCTGTTGGCCAGCCTGACCATCACCCTTGGCGTGTTCCTGCTCCGCGTCGTGGGCTGGGTCTAGGCTAGAATGCGTGGCGCCTAGCGGCCGGCCCGGATGATGACCTCGAACTGCTCGAGGCCACCGCCCTCGCCCACGGCCTCCCTGGGCATGGGATTGGCATGGGCGCGCTTGAAATCGTCGCTCCCCACCCAGGCGCGAAAGGCATCCTGGCTCTCCCACTCGGTTTCCACCACATAGGGCGCTTGATGCCCCACCGGGCGCAGCACCCGCATGGCGACGAAACCCGGCTGCTTGTCGATTTCGCCGGCGCGGGCGCAGAAGCGGGCCTCGAAATCCTCCTCGAAGCCCGGCTTGACGACGACGCGGTTGTTGACGATGAAGCTCATGGTCTCGCTCCGTATCCGGGAATATCGTGAGGTGCGATGAAGCGCAGCAGCGAGGCGCAACCCGCCGCCCAGACGTCGCTCTCGAGTTCGACTACGCCGGCGGTGGGAAAACCCGGGCCACGGTCGGCGCGACCTTCGACCAGCAGGCCGGTCAGCGCTCCGACCAGCGGCATATGGCTGACCAGAAACACGGTGTCGTCCGTCTCGTTTCGCAACAGCCAGTCGGCCACTGCAACTGGTGGATCGTCCGGCGTGAGGCAGGGCAGTGTCTCCACGGAGCTCCCGAGGGCCGCGGCCACATGCTCGGCCGTCTGCCTGGCACGCCGATAGGGGCTCGACAGCAGGCGCACCTTTCCCCGCCTCTCCTGCCGGAGCCAGTCGGCCACGCGCCCCGCTTCGACATGGCCGCGCGAGGTCAGCTCGCGCGCGTGATCGGGAAAACCGGGGGCGGCGTCGCCATGGCGCATGATCAAAAGACGGCTCATTTACGCCGTGCCTCGTTCGCCTCGACGCGACGATGGGCCTGCTGCACATCCTCGCGCGAGAGCAGGAACTCGACGTCGCTGCTCTGCTCGCCACGCATCAGCATGCGCGCCATCTCGCGTGCCGGCACGCCCTCGAACAGCACCTGATAGAGTCCCTCGGCCAGCGGCATGTAGACCCCCTCCCGATGCGCCTTGTCGCGCACCAGGCGTACCGTGTTGACCCCCTCGGCGACCTGGCCCAGCGCCTCGACCGCCTCGTCGAGACTCTTGCCCTGGCCCAGGGCGTAACCGACACGGTAGTTGCGGGATAGCTGCGACGAGCAGGTCACGATCAGGTCGCCCACGCCGGCGAGCCCGAGAAAGGTCATGGGGTTGGCACCCAGACTCACGGCGAAGCGGCCCATTTCGGCCAGCGCGCGGGTCATCAGCATGCTGCGAGTGTTCTCGCCCATGCCCAGCGCGGCGGCCATGCCGGCGGCGATGGCGTAGATGTTCTTGAGCGCCCCCCCCAGCTCGACACCGTAGCGATCGTTGCTGGCGTAGACGCGGAAATAGCCGCAGCCCAGCGCCTGCTGCACCCGAGTACGGGTCAGCGGGTCGTCGCTGGCCACCACGGTGGCGGTGAGCTGCTTCTGGGCGATCTCGGTGGCCAGATTGGGGCCCGAGATCACGCCGATGTGCGTGAAGCCAGTCTCTTCCTCGAGGATCTGACTCATCAGCTTGAAGCCCTCCTCCTGGATGCCCTTGGTGGTGCTCACCAGGATCTGCTCCGCATGCAGCCAGGACCGAGCCTGGCGCACGACGTCGCGAAAGGCCTTGGAGGGAATGGCGACCAGCACTAGTTCGGCGTCGGCAAGCACCTCGCCCATGTCGCTCGAGGCACTCACTGCCGGATTGATGACGTAGTCCGGCAGATAGCGCGAGTTGCGGTGCTCTCGATTGATCTGCTCCGCCAGCTCGGGGTCGCGCAGCCATTGGCGCACCTCGGCTCCGTTGTCGGCGGCGATACTGGCGAGTGCGGTGCCGAAGCTGCCGCCGCCCAGCACCGCCACCCGCATGGGTTGTTCTGACATGTCTGCCCCGCGAATCGGTCGATGAACGCAAGAGAACGAGGAAAGTGTAACCAAAAAAGGCCCCCGAAGGGGCCCGCTCGAAGGGTGGAGCGCGCCGGGATGGCGCGCTCGCGTTCCCCTCAGTCGATCTGCGACAGCAGCGAGTCGATGCTCTGACGGGCATCGCCATAGAACATGCGCGTGTTCTCCTTGAAGAACAGCGGGTTCTCGATACCCGAGTAGCCGGTTCCCTGACCGCGCTTGCAGACGAATACTTGCTTGGCCTCCCACACCTTCAACACCGGCATACCGGCGATGGGGCTGTTGGGATCCTCCTGCGCAGCGGGGTTGACGATGTCGTTGGAGCCGATGACGATCACCACGTCGGTGCTGGCGAAGTCGTCGTTGATTTCATCCATCTCCAGCACGATGTCGTACGGCACCTTGGCCTCGGCCAGCAGCACGTTCATGTGCCCGGGCAGGCGACCCGCCACCGGGTGGATACCAAAACGCACCTCCTTGCCCGCCGTACGCAGCTTGCGCACCAGCTCGCTCACCGCATTCTGCGCCTGGGCCACGGCCATGCCGTAGCCCGGCACGATGATCACACTGTCGGCATCGTTGAGCGCACTCGCCACACCGCCCGCGTCGATCGACACCTGCTCGCCTTCGATCTCCGCTGCCGGTCCCTGGCTGCCGCCGAAGCCGCCGAGGATGACATTGACGAAGTTGCGGTTCATCGCCTTGCACATGATGTACGACAGGATGGCGCCGGAAGAGCCCACCAGGGCGCCGGTGACGATCAGCAAGTCGTTGGAGAGCGTGAAGCCGATGGCCGCCGCCGCCCAGCCGGAATAGCTGTTGAGCATCGACACCACCACCGGCATGTCGGCGCCGCCGATGCCCATGATCAGGTGATAGCCGATGAAGAACGCCAGCGTGGCAATGAACAGCAGCGTCCAGAAACCGGCGCCGTTGAGATAGAGAATGGCCAGCAGCAGCGAGAGTCCCGCGGCGCCGGCGTTGAGCAGATGACCGCCGGGCAGCTGTTTCGGCTTGCCGTCGACCTTGCCGGCCAGCTTGCCGAAGGCAATCACCGAGCCGGTGAAGGTCACCGCCCCGATGAACACGCCCAGCACCACTTCGATCTGCAGAAACATCAGCTCGTCCGGCGCCTTGGTGGCGACCAGGGCGGCGAAGGCCGAGAACTGCTCGGTGCCCGTTTCCACGGCCCGGGCCGCCAGCACGCGACGACGCTCGAGGTCGGCGCTCCAGGCCACGAACACCGCCGCCAGACCGACGAAGCTGTGGAGTGCCGCGACCAGCTGCGGCATCTCGGTCATGTCGACCTTTTTAGCCACGTAGGCACCGATCACCGCGCCGATGATCATCATCGGGATCATTACCCAGTAGGCGCCGATGCCCGGCCCGAAGGCGGTGAAGAACACACCCACGGCCATGCCGATGATGCCGTACCACACCGCCCGCTTGGCCTTCTCCTGATTGCTCAACCCCCCCAGCGAGAGGATGAACAGCACGCTTGCCGCAATCGCCGCGGCAGACACGAATCCTTGACTCAGCATGTGTTGTCTCCGCCGCTTACGATTTCTGGAACATGGCCAGCATCCGGCGTGTCACCAGGAAGCCGCCCACGATATTGATGGTGGCGATCAGCACCGAAATGGCCGCCATGAATACCACCAGGCCATTGCCCGAGCCGATCTGCAAAATCGCCCCAAGGATGATGATCCCCGAGATGGCGTTGGTCACCGCCATCAGCGGCGTATGCAGCGAATGGCTGACGTTCCAGATCACCTGGAAGCCGACGAAGCAGGCCAGCACGAAGACGATGAAGTGCTGCATGAATGAAGCGGGCGCAACCTGACCGAGCAGCAGCATCAACAGGCCACCGACGCCCAGCAGGGTTGCCTGACGCTTGGTCTGGGCCTTGAAGGCGGCGATCTCGGTGGCCCGCTTCTCCTCGGGAGTGGGCTCCTTCTCCTTGGGCTTCGGCTTCGCCGCGGCGATCGCCTTTACCTTGGGCGGCGGCGGAGGGAAGGTGATCTCGCCCTGGTGGGTCACCGTGGCGCCACGAATGACGTCATCCTCCATGTCATGGACGATCTTGCCATCCTTCTCCGGAGTCAGATCGGTGAGCATGTGACGGATGTTGGTGGCGTAGAGCAGCGAGGCCTGCGTCGCCATGCGCGAGGGGAAGTCGGTATAGCCGACCACGATCACCCCGTTGTCGCTGACGACCCGCTCGTCGGGGCGCGTCAGATCGCAGTTGCCGCCCTTCTCGGCGGCCAGGTCGATGATTACCGAGCCAGGCTTCATCGCCTTGACCATATCCTCGAGCCACAGCTTGGGTGCCGGTTTGCCGGGGATCAGAGCGGTGGTGATGACGATATCAACGTCGGGCGCCTGCTCGCGGAAGCATTGGAGCTGCTTCTCGCGAAACTCGGGGCTCGAGGGCGCCGCGTAGCCGCCGGTGGCGGAGCCATCCTGGTTTTCATCGAAGTCGAGGAACAGAAATTCGGCCCCCATCGACTCGATCTGCTCGGCGACCTCGGGGCGAACGTCGAAGGCGCGCACGACGGCGCCCAGGCTGGTCGCGGTACCGATGGCGGCAAGACCGGCCACGCCGGCGCCGATCACCAGCACCTTGGCCGGTGGCACCTTGCCGGCGGCGGTGATCTGGCCGGTAAAGAAGCGTCCGAAATTGTTTCCCGCCTCGATGACCGCACGATAGCCGGCGATGTTGGCCATCGAGGAGAGCGCATCCATCTTCTGCGCTCGCGAAATGCGCGGCACCATGTCCATGGCGATGACGCTTGCCCCGCGTGCGCGACAGCGCTCGAGCAATGCCTCGCTCTGTGCCGGCCAGAAGAAGGAGATCAGTGTCTGGCCCTCGCGCAGTCGCTCGGCCTCCTCCTCGCTGGGCTCGCGGACCTTGATCACCACCTCGGCTTCATGCCAGAGCGCCTCGGCGCTCTCCAGCACCGTGACACCCGCGGCGCGATAGGCGTCGTCATCGAAGCCGGCGGCGACTCCGGCACCGCTCTCGATCAGGCATTCATGCCCAAGCTTGCGGATATGCTGTGCACTTTCAGGGGTCAGCGCAACGCGCGCCTCTCCCTTGGCGAGCTCCTTGGGTGCACCAATCTTCACGATGGATCTCCCTTATGGTTATTGAAATCCTGCATAGGTCAGTCCAAGTATTCATACCTGACACTACCGCATTGCACAACAGCAGCGCAGCCGATCGGCAAACCCTGAATGTAGCACTATCCGGCTGAAATTTCGGAAAAAGCGGCAAATTGACGTTTACGTCAAGCGTCAAACAGGACGCGATGTAGGACATGCGAAGGCCGCCCGAAGGCGGCCTGTCGTCTTGGTAAAACCGCATCGTGGCGGGTTATCACATCAGGCGCTCAACAGGGCATTGAGTCGCTTGACGTAGGCGGCCGGGTCGTCGAGATGGCCGCCTTCGGCGATGATCGCCTGATCGAGCAGCACCCGTGCCAGATCGTCGAAACGCTCGCCTTCGGTAGCCTCGAGCCGCTCCACCAGAGCGTGATCGGGGTTGAGTTCGAGGATCGGTTTGACCTCCGGCATCTTCTGCCCTGCGGCTTCCATGATGCGGCGCATCTGGTAGCCCATCTCGTGCTCGGGCAGCACCACGCAGGCCGGCGAGTCGGTGAGGCGGTGGGTCACCTTGACCTCCTGCACCGTGTCGCCCAGCGACTCCCTAACCCGCTTGACCAGCGATTCCTTGGCCTTGGCGGTTTCTTCCTGGGCTTTCTTCTCCTCTTCGCCCTCGATCTCGCCGAGGTCGAGGTCTCCCTTGGCCACGTCGACGAAGCGCTTGCCATCGAACTCGTGGAGATGGCTCATCAGCCACTCGTCGATACGATCGTGCAACAGCAGCACTTCGATGCCCTTCTTGCGGAAGATCTCGAGATGCGGACTGTTCTTCACGGCATTGAAGCCATCGGCGACGATGTAATAAATCTTCTCCTGGCCCTCCTTCATGCGCGACACGTAGTCGGCCAGCGACTGGTCCTGGGTGGTGCTGTCGGTTTGAGTGGTGGAGAAGCGCAGCAATCCGGCAATCTTCTCGCGATTGGCGAAGTCTTCGGCCGGACCTTCCTTGAGCACGCTGCCGAAGGTGTTCCAGAAGGTCTGGTACGCCTCCTTGTCCTTGGCCAGCTTCTTTAGCATGTCCAGCGCCCGCTTAGTCAGCGCGCCCTTGATCTTCTCAACCTTGGGATCCTGCTGCAGCAGTTCACGGGAGACATTGAGCGACAGCTCACGAGTGTCAAGCACCCCCTTGATGAAGCGCAGGTAGAGCGGCAGGAACTGCTCGGCGTCGTCCATGATGAAAACGCGCTGGACGTAGAGCTTGACACCGCGAGTCCCGTCGCGCTCGTAAAGGTCGAACGGCGCGCGCCCCGGTACATAAAGCAAGCTGGTGTATTCGAGCTTGCCCTCCACCTTGTTGTGGCTCCAGGTCAGCGGATCGGCGAAATCGTGGGCCACATGCTTGTAGAAGGCCTTGTATTCGTCGTCGGAGATCTCGCTCTTGGGACGCACCCACAGCGCGGTGGCCTCGTTGACGGTCTCCCAGGAGGTGACCTCGCTGCCCTCGATCTCGTTGCCGTCGTCGTCCTTGGCGGTCTCGACCCTGGGCATGCGCACCGGTACCTCGATATGGTCGGAGTACTTGCGCACCAGGCTTCTCAGGCGGAAGTCATCGGCGAACTCCTTGGCATCCTTCTTCAACTTGAGGACGATCTCGGTACCGTGCGCCTCGCGCTCAAGGTCGGCGACGGTGAATTCGCCCTCGCCCTTCGAGCGCCACTCGACGCCCGCATCCTTGTCGCTGCCCGCCTTGCGGGTACGCACCGTTACCTCGTCGGCGACGATGAAGCTGGAGTAGAAGCCCACCCCGAACTGGCCGATCAGGCGCGCGTCCTTCTGCTGCTCGCCGCTGAGCTGCTTGAGGAATTCGGCAGTGCCACTGCGGGCGATAGTGCCGAGGTTCTTGATCACCTCGTCGCGGTCCATGCCGATGCCATTATCGCGCACGGTCACGGTTCCGGCTTTTGAATCGTGCTCGATCTCGATGCGCAGCTCACTGTCGCCTTCATACAGAGCGTCATTGTCGAGCGCAGCATAGCGCAGCTTGTCGCAGGCATCGGCGGCGTTGGAAATCAGCTCGCGCAGGAAGATCTCCCGGTTGGAATACAGGGAGTGAATCATCAGGTGCAGCAGCTGCTTCACCTCGGTCTGGAACCCTAGGGTTTCCTCGTGAGCGGTCGTGGACATGGAACGGTCACCTCATGGCTTGAACGCAAGGCGACGTCTGAACGTCGCCATTTTGAAACTGTTCAGCGATATGGGGACCGAACCGGGCTTTTCAAGCGTCTTCGTCGGGAGTGGCCAATACGAAGTGCAAACGCGCCGTGGCCACCGGCAGCGTTTCCGCTTCCTGCCAGGCCACGACCTGGACGTTGGCCAGCCGCCGCCCTTCACGCAGCAACCGACAGCGGGCGTGGGTGGGCACGACCCGAGCCGTACGCAGGTAATCGATGGAGAAGTCGACGATGCGCGGCAACCGCGGCTCGCGGGTCGCCATCATCAGGTCGAGGGTGCCCGCGGTTTCCATGAACGCCGCCACCACGCCGCCGTGAAGCGCCGGCAGCAGAATATTGCCGACATTGTGCTCGTGCGGCTCGAGTTGATAGATCAGCCCTTCGCCTTCTCCCGCGTCGTCGGGTGTAGCGCTGACGCCGATATGACGGGCGTAGGGCAGACGCTCCAGCCAGGCCGTCACATCGCCTTCGGCCCGGGTCCTGGCCAGCCAGGCCACATCGTGGAAGCCCTCATGCATGGTCCGCATCTCCGAACAGCGCCTCGCCGAATCCTGGCGGAGTATTACGTGCTCCCAGGCGTACGAAGTTGCCGATCCCTCGGGCGATCGTTCGCCCGGGCGTCTGCCACAGCGTACCTTCGGTGAAGACCATCGAGGCGGTTACCCTGACCACACGCGCCTCGGCCAGAATCGCCATACCAGCCACCGCCGGTCGGTAGTGGTCGACCCGCAGGTCCAACGTCGGGCACACTTCGGGCTCGGGCAGGCCGCAAAGCACGGCGGAACCGCATACGGTATCGAGCAGCATGGTCAACACTCCGCCGTGAACGAGTCCGCGCTCAACGTCACCGAGCAGCGCGTCTTGCCACGGCAGGCGCATGATCACCTCAGGCGGATCGACGGAAACGACGTCGAGTCCCAGCCCTCGGGTATGCGGTATCACGGTCACGAAGCGCGTCAGGGCGGTTCGCCATTCGTCGGCGGTAGGGGGGGATGCATTGGGCATCGCGAGACCTCGCAAGGGGCGGATTCAAACGATCGTATCAAAACTGCCCTTCGTCGTCCCCCTCCCCTGCGACGGGCAACCCCCGCCAGGTGCGGTAGGCGTCCAGGCTGCGATCGACACGAGTCAGCAGCCAGCCAACGATGACAAAGTCATCGACGACACCGATCAGCAGCAGCCAGTCGGGAATCAGGTCCAGCGGCGAGATCAGATAGGCCAACGCCGCCAGCATCCAGCCGAAGGCCGCCCAGGGCGGTGGCCGGTAGCGGCCTTTCACCACGTCGCGGCACATGGGCACGAAAAGCTTGAGGGCGCGTGCGATCTGGCCCAGTACCCGCGAGCGGCGGCGCAACCGCCCCACGATATTCCAAGGTTTCACTCTTCGTATCCCTCCTCATTTCGCCGGAACGGCAATATGATCTCTCACGATAGGCGATCCCCGGCCGGACGCCTATCTCGCACTACATATCGGTTGGGACGACACTTCTCAAGCCGGTGTCGATCGGCCACCATGTCGCCAACACCGCTCGCGAACTGAACGAGGTAATCTCCATGTCGCCGATGCTCCGCCTGAGGCAGTACCTGCGGCACCGCCGCCTCCTGGTCATCGCTACCCTGCTTTGCCTGCCGCTGGTCGGCCAGGCCGACGACCGTGCCATACGCGACGCCCTGGCCGATGCCCGTGCCCAACGGTGGGAAAGGGTCGATGTAACCGCCCTTGCCGATCACCCCCTGGCCGGCTATGTGGAGTATCACCGCCTGCGCGGACGGCTACCGCAGGCCGAGCCCGGCGAGGTGCTTGATTTCATCGAGCGTCATCGGGACTCGCCGCTGGCGGCATGGATGCGCGGCCAGGCGATCGGCCGCTACGGCGAGGCCGGTCGCTACGGCAGCCTGCTCGCCGTGGCGGACGGCGAACCCAGCGGTACCGAACGACAGTGTCATTACTATACGGCGCTGCTCGGCGGCGACCCGCAAGTGGCGGCAGAAGGCGGCCGCTCGCTATGGAATGTGGGCCACTCCCAGCCCTCGGCCTGCGACACCCTTTTCGATCAACTTCGCGCGAACGGCGAGATCGGCGAACTCGATATCTGGCAGCGCAAGATGCTGGCCTGGCAGCAGGGGGAGACGGGTCTCGTCAGCTACCTGGGCCGACAGCTCGACGACCGCTGGCAGGAAGGTCTCGACGCCGTGGATCGGCTTCAGCGCGACTATGCCGCCATTACCCGGGTGCCGACCTGCATCGGCCCCGAGTGCCTCGGCAGCGGCCCGCTGTTTGCCGCTGCCATGTACGGTTTCACTCGCGCCGACACCGAGGCGGCGCTCGAAGCATGGCGCAAGATCGCCGCGCACCTGCCGATCGAGGAAGAACACCGGCACGCCATCGAGGAGGATCTGGCCTTCTACTCGCTGGTGCGCGATGTCGCCAACAACCAGGGCTGGGTCGACGAGGCGCTGCCCCGGATCGCCACGCCGCGCGTGCTCGAATTGCGTGTTCGTCAGGCACTCGCCAGCCGCGACTGGTCCGGCGTGTTGCAGTGGCTCGAGCATATGCCCGAGGAGGTGCGCAACGAGAGCCGCTGGCAGTACTGGGAAGCACGCGCGCATGAGCAGCTGGGCAATCAGGAGCAGGCCGAAGTGGCCTATGCCCAGGCGGCGCAGGAACGCAATTTCTTCGGCTTCGCCGCCGCCGATCGCATCGATCGTCCCTACTCGCTGAACCTGGAGCGCAGCCGTTTCGACGAGGACTTCCAGCGTCAGGTGGAGACGTGGCCAGCCGTACAGCGCACCGAGGCACTCGAACGCATCGGCGAGCAAGGCCTGGCCAATAGCGAATGGCTGCATGCCGTGGCCAACGGCTCGCCGCGCGAGATCCGAGCGCTGGCCGACTACGCAGCCCGTCGTGGCTGGCACGCGCGGCTGGTGCAGACCACCATAACCGCCCAGCTCTGGGATGCACTGGACTGGCGCTTCCCCGAGGCCTACCGCGAGCATTTCCTGCACTGGGGGCAGCGCAATGGCGTCGACCCCTTCCTGCTGATGGGTATCGCCCGCCGCGAGAGCGCCTACAACCCCGAGGCACTGTCACCGGCTGGGGCACGCGGCCTGATGCAGCTGATGCCGGGTACCGCGACCCTGCTGAGTCGGCAGCTCGGCATCAACGACCCCGGCCCCTACGGCGTTCTCGACCCGGAGCTCAATATTCGCCTGGGGAGCACCTACATTCGCGACATGGTCGACCGTTACCGCGGCAACCGCCTGGCCGCCGCCGCGGCCTACAACGCCGGCCCCGGACGGGTTGACCGCTGGCTGCGTGACGCACCGGAGGAGTTCGACTTGTTCGTCGAGGCCATTCCCTTCCGCGAGACGCGCGACTACGTTCAGGCAGTACTCTCTTATCGGGTGATCTTCGAAAGCCTGGCCAACGGCGGCAGCACCGAAGGGGTCGTCATGCTCAGCGATGCGGAGACCACCATGCGCTATGACGCCTCGCTGCTGGCCCGAAACTGAATCGGAGAAAGGCATTCCGCGACAGGCCCCCGGCGGCATCGAGGCCTGTTGCGTCCCGGCGCTCAGCCAGGCTGACGTTCGAGCGCCAGCCTGACGCCGAACGCGATCAATACCGTCCCGGTCACGCCGTTCAAAGCCCTGGCGAATAGTCGGCTGCCGAGCCAGCGCCCCGCGCCGCCTACCGTCACGACGATGGCGATCTGCCACAGGTTGGCGATCACGAAGTGGACGCCGGCCAGGAACAGCGATTTGATCAGCGCGGGGTCGCCCGGGGCGATGAACTGGGGCAGGAAAGCCATGTAGAAGACCACGGTCTTTGGGTTGAGGACGTTGGAGAGCAGCCCCTCACGCAGCGGGCGCCATACCGGTATGGGCTGGCGCTCGCCCCCTATGGCCGCCATGGGCAGGCCGGAGCCGCGCCAGGCCGCCATCAACCCCGAAATGCCCAGCCAGATCAAGTAGCCCGCCCCGGCCAGCTTGAGGAGCCCGAAAGCCCATGCCGACTGCAACAGGATCAGCGATATCCCCAGGGCCGAAACGGTGGCATGGACGAACAGGCCACAGCAGATCGCCACGCTGGTGAGAACGCCGTCGCGAACCCCGCCACGCGCGGTGTTGCGGATCACCAGCAAGGTATCGACCCCAGGCGTCATGGACAGTAGCGTTATGGCGATCAGGAAAGGCCAGAACTGAGAATCCAACATGGGGGTTACCTCCGCTAGGGTGTCGGTGTGGCAAGCTCGCACCCGCCGCATGCCGCGGCGACTTGGCGCGATGTCGTGCCGAAAACGGCATGGCGCAATCAGAGCAATGGGATTCTCTGGACGCTCCGATATTTTCTATCTACAGTGGATTGAGCGGACCGCATTGGCTGGAGCAGGTAGCATTAAATGCCCCTTCGGCCCATCGCGCAAACCGCTGCGTTGGCCTGCAAGTGGAAAGTCGTCCGTTGTATTTCGCTTTGTCGATACACCCGAAGCGCACTTTTCTTCTCTTGCCCACGCACTTCGGGCCCGGCATCGCCGAGTGCCCAGCACGATCAATCTGTAAGTAAGGAAAATCGACAATGGCAACTGGCACTGTCAAGTGGTTCAACGATACCAAGGGCTACGGTTTCATCTCTCCGGACGACGGCGGTGATGACCTGTTCGCCCACTTCTCCGAGATTCAGGCTGAAGGCTTCAAGACCCTGCAGGACGGTCAGAAGGTCACCTTCGACGTAACCCAGGGCAAGAAAGGCCTTCAGGCCTCCAATATCCGGATCGCCAACTGAGGCATCGCCTCGTTCGATCCGACCCGGCTTCATGATCTCCAGCCGGGCAGCCATACGAAAGGCCCACCGCAAGGTGGGCCTTTTTCGTGCTCCTTCCTTCTGGCCAGCACAAGCCAGCTACGGATTCAGGATTCGGGTTCGGTCCGGGTCCGCCTTTCGGATTGGGACGCTTCGGGCTCGGTAGCGGATTCGGCTTGCGGCTCGGGCTCGATCCTCGGAAGGTCGCCTCCCGGCTCACTCTGCTCCGCCTCCTCGAACTGCTCGTCGAGCTGACGCTGCGCCTCTTCGAAGCGACGCTCGGTCTCTTCCAGCAACGCATCGATATCCGACTGAGTGGTCTCACCACGACGCTCCGCCTCCTCGTCGATGGACGAGGTGCTGCGGTCGTCCTCCTCCATGGGCTCGAGACTCGACTCGAAGTCTGACGATCCTTCCATAGGCTCCAGCGTTGGTGCGTCGCGCTCGACCTCTTCGAACTGTTCGTCGATACGTCGCTGTGCCTCTTCGAAGCGGCGCTCGGTCTCCTCGATAATGGCCTCGACATCGGAACGAGTCGGCTCGCCGGGCAATGCGCCGCCCTCTTCCAATGTCTCGTCGGGCGTTTCGCCCAAGGCCTCGGCATCGGCTACGTCCTCTTCGTCCGGATCCGAGGCTGTGGGGGTTTCCTCCGTTCCCTGCCCCTCCTCTTCCCGCACCCGCTCGTCCTCCTGCGCCGACGGCGATGCCGAGGCAGCTCCGGCGTCGCTCTGCCGCTCTGCTCGCTGCGCTTCCTCAGCGCCCTCCTCCGCAGGCGGCGGCGTGGAAGGCTCTTCGCTCGTGCCGTCGGTCTCGGCAGCGGATTCCGTATCCTCAACCTGGGACGTGGCCTCCTCGTCGCCGTCTCCGCAGCCGGCCAGCCCCAGACCCAGGGTCAGCAGCAGCGCAGCAGTCATTCGGGGTGTCTTCGCCATTGGCTATCTCCCATCCATTAGAGGCCAGCAAAAGGGCCTTATTGCAGCAGAGCCCGGGAGCCGCTGCAAGCCGCCGGGTTCGCAAGTTCAAAAACTTGGACAACGCGGAAGGGAAACGATCCCTCCCGCTCAGTCGCCCATGGCGATCGGCAGCGGACACTCGAGCGACCAGGCCACCGTCCGCAGCGCTTCTGCTTCACCCGCCGCGATGCAGCCATCGTGGCTGACGCAGCAAGCCAGGGCATTGACCAGCCGCTTGCGCTCATCGCCGCCCAGCCCGCTGCAGTGCGCCAGGGCCCGATCGAGCGCCTGGGGCGCTGCCGGCTCGGGACAGAACGTCAGCGACAAGCCCAGCTCTACGGCAGCCGCCCGGAATGCTTCCCGCGCCCGAGCCACGTCGACCTCGCCCGCCAGTGCCAGGCTCGATAGCAGCCGGCCAATGGGCTCGACGTTCTGCTCCAGGCCGGTCTGCCGCTTGCCCTTCGGCATCACGCCTTCGATGCCGACCATCACCAGGCGATGCAGCGCCCACTGCAGCATACCGGGTTCGTTCTCGGCCGCCATCAACCGGGCGAGACATTCGCGAAAACGGGCGTACTGGGTCGTCGCCAGTTGACGCAGCACGGGCAGCGCCAGTTCGATCAGCGGCAGCCGATGGCCCGGTTCGAGCTCGGCCAAGGCTGGCATCAAGCGATCGAGTTCGACGAGAACTTCCGGTAACGCCGCCTCGATCAGGGCCTGGCGCTGGCGCGCTCGGCTGGCCGGATCGGCCCCCATCAGAATGCCGTAGACCAGCGCCCGGGCGGCATAAGGCTCGTGCGCGGCCTCGAGCAGACGACGGTCGAGATCGCTCAGTGTACGGTGCGCCTGGCGGAGATCCTCGTCGCGCGGCTCCCCGATCCGTCGCGCCGGCGCCGTGCCGGCCACATGGACCAGACCGCTTGCCGGAGCGCCTGTCCGCCGCCGCTCGGCGTCATCTTCGGCATGCGAGGCTTGCCCGGGACCGACTCGGTCATGCATGGGATGCGGCTCGGGCAGGTGGCCGTTCCACTCGGGATCGAGACGTCGAATGCGCGTCTCGAGCGGAGGATGGGTGGCGGTCAGCCGGCTCAGGTGACGCGACCCGCTGCCGAAGAAGAGATGACTGAACTCCTCGGCGCGAGCCGTACGCAGCTCGGACCCCTGGGCCGCCACGCGCTTGAGGGCATCGGCCAGGCCCGCCGGATTGCGGGTGTACTGAACGGCACTGGCATCGGCCAGGTATTCGCGCTGGCGGCTGACCGCGGCCTTGATCAGATTGCCGCACAAGGTCCCCACGAAGCCCACCACCATCAGCGCCACGCCGGCAGCAAGCAGCACGACGTGACCATTGCCGCGGCGCGAGCCGCGCACCACGCGTCGTGTCGCCATGCCTCGCAACAGCATGCGACCGACGAGACCGATCACCAGGATGCCATACAGCAGCGCAATCAGACGCATGTTGAGGCGCATATCGCCATGCAGGACGTGACTGAACTCATGGGCGATCACACCCTGCAGTTCATCACGCGTAAGCGCCTGAATGGCGCCACGGGTCACGCCGATGGCCGCATCCTGAGTCGTGTGTCCGGCGGCGAAGGCGTTGATGGCGGTCTCGGGCAGGACATAGACCGCCGGCACGGGAAGCCCGGCAGCGATGGCCATCTCCTCGACCACGTTCAATAGGCGGCGCTCCTCGGCATCGCGCGTGTCGCCATTGATGGGGCGACCGCCCAAGGCCTCCGCCACCGCGGCCCCGCCGGCGCGAAGCTGAAAATGCCGGATCAGACTGCCGCTGACGATCACCACCAGCACGCCGACGATCACGCCGCCAAGCAGCCGCGGGTCCAGCACGCGGGCCAACGGATCGCCGCCGGGCTGGCCGCCCTCCAGCAGCACCGTGGCCAAGGCCACTACCAGCACGGCGGCAGCGACCATACCCAGTACGGCGACGATCAGCAGCGCGACCAGCCAGAGGGTCAGTCGCCTGGCTCGCGCCTGGGCACCGAAGAAATCCATGGCCGCGAGCCGTCAGAAACCGACGCGCGGAGCCGTCTGGATTTCGGCGCTGTCGTCGAACTCCAGCAGCGCCGCATCCTCACGATGCCCGAGCGGCCCTGCCAACAGCACCGGCGGAAAGCTCTGCTTATAGGTGTTGTACTGCATCACCGCATCATTGAACGCCTGGCGGGCGAAGGCCACCCGGTTCTCGGTGCTGGTGAGCGTCTCGGAGAGCTGGCGCATGTTGTCGGAGGCCTTGAGCTCCGGATAGGCCTCCATGACCACATTGAGCCGCCCCAGGGCGGCGCCCAGCGCCCCCTCGGCGCCGGCCAGCTCGGCCATGGCGCCGGGCTCGCCCGGACGGGCGGCCGCGGTTTGCAGTCCCGACAGCGCGGCATTGCGCGCCTCGGTGACGGCCGTCAGCGTCTCGCGCTCATGCGCCATGTAGGCCTTGGCGGTCTCCACCAGGTTGGGAATAAGGTCGTAACGGCGCTTGAGCTGCACTTCGATCTGGGCAAAGGCGTTCTGGTAGCGGTTCTTCAACGCCACCAGGCGGTTGTATATGCTGACGCCGTAGATCACCAGCAGGGCCAGCGCTACCAGTAGCACGATTGTCGTGATTTGCATGTTATCTCCTCGTCGCCGGCTGCCGATGAAGACCTCGCCAGTGCCATTTTGCGAAGCAAACTCTTACACTCAGCCCTCGGACACATTATCAGAACATGGGGATAGATGATCGAAGCCGCCTACATCGTAGCCGCTTTCCTCGGCGGCGTGACCGCTCTGGCCGTCCGCCTTCCGCCGCTGGTCGGATTCCTGGCGGCCGGCTTCGTCCTCAATATGCTGGGCTACGAGTCGACCCCCCTGCTGACGACCATTGCGGATGTCGGGGTGACCCTGCTGTTGTTCAGCATTGGCTTGAAGCTCAACGTCCGCCACCTGCTCAAGGGCGAGGTCTGGGGAAGCGCCTCGCTGCACATGATAGGGTCGAGCCTGCTCTTTCTCGCCATTCTCGGAGCGCTCAAGTGGCTGGGACTGAGGCTGCTGGGTGACGCCACCTGGGCCACGCTGTTGCTCCTGGGCTTCGCGCTTTCCTTTTCGAGCACGGTCTTCGTGGTCAAGGTCCTTGAGAAGCGAAGCGAGACCCAGTCTGCCCATGGCCGCCTGGCCATCGGGGTGCTGATCATGCAGGACGTCTTCGCCGTGGTATTCATTTCGGCCTCGTCCGGCGAGCTACCGAGCCCCTGGGCCATCGGATTGCTGCTGTTGATCCCACTGGCGCCGCTGCTGCGCCAAACGCTGGATCGCCTCGGGCATGGCGAGATGCAGATGCTCTTCGGCATGATCCTGGCGCTGGTGCTCGGCTATGGCCTGTTCGATGCGGTGGGGCTCAAGGGCGATCTCGGCGCCTTGGTCGTCGGCCTGCTGCTGGCCCCACATCCCGCTGCCGGCAACCTGTCCCGCTCGATGTTCAATCTCAAGGAGCTACTGCTGGTGGGCTTCTTCCTGAGCATCGGCTTTACCAGCACACCGGATTGGGGAATGCTGGGCATCGCTCTGCTGCTGGTCGCCGCGCTCCCCCTCAAGAGCTTGCTCTATCAGCTGATCTTCATGCGCTTTCCGATGCGCCGCCGCACCTCGCTGCTGGCCACCTTGACCCTCACCAATTACTCGGAATTCGGCCTGATCGTGGGCGCCCTGGCCGTTTCGACAGGCTGGCTGGCACCGGAGTGGCTGGTCGTGCTGTCGCTGGCGGTGGCCATGAGCTTCGCCTTCTCCGCGGCACTCAATATGGTAAGCGAGAGCGTATACCGCCACGTCGAGGGCCTGCTGCCTCCGTCACGGGAGGTCGACCTGCCCCCCCGGGAGCGACCGATCGAAATCGGCGATGCACAGGCCGTGGTACTCGGCATGGGACGCATCGGGCGCAGCGTTTACCGACGCCTGCGCAAGGAATATGGCCTGCGGGTGCTGGGCATCGATAGCAATCCGAAAACCGTCGCGGAGCTGAGCGAGAGAGGCTTCAACCTGCTGGAGGGCGATGCGGTGGATTCGGATTTCTGGGATAAGCTATTGATGTCGGAGGACGTTCAGTTGGTCATACTGGCCATGCCGCACCATTCGGGCAATCTGTTCGCCCTGCAGCAGCTGCGAAATCGCCAGTTTCCGGGTCGCATCACGGCGGTGGTCGAATACCCCGAGGAGATCGAGCCGATTCGCGAACTGGGAGCCAATGCGGTCTTCCACGTCTATGACGAGGCGGGGCGCGCCCTGGCGGACAGCGCCGCCGCGAATGCGGGTGTACCCCCCGTGACGCAGCAGATCGGCTGATCGACGACAGTTTTCTATTTCACAACGAGAGAGATTCCATGCAGGACTTCTTCACCTGGCTTGGCCGCACCTTGGGCGAGATCATCCGCTTCGTGGTTGACCTGCTGCTTGTCTTCTTCCAGAACCTGGGCGCTTCCGTGCGCAACTTTTTCGATGCCTTGACGAACGCGCTGGGCATACCACCCACGCTGATCAGCCTGGGGGTTCTCCTGCTCGGCCTGTGGCTGCTCTACTTGGCGCTGCGCGCCCTGTTGCGCCGACGCCTGTTCGCCACCTTGATCTGGGCGGTGCTAGGCGTAACCGTCCTGAGCTGGCTGATCTATTGATTGGGCGAAGACGTGATCGGGCGAGGGGCTGCCGCTTGCGCGCTATCCCCTCGCCCAAGATGGAGCTCACTGCGCCAGAGCTTTCTCGACCACTTCGTAGACATTCGGAGAGAGAGGCTCGGCGCGGATACGCTCGAGTTCGCGTTTCATCAATTCCTGGCGAGGCTCGTCGAAGCGCTGCCAGCGCGTGAGCGGCGTGACCAGTCGCGCGGCAATCTCGGGATTGAGCCGGTTGAGTTCGATCACCACGTCGGCCAGCAACCGATAACCCTCGCCGTCGGCACGGTGGAAATTGATACGGTTCTGGTTGGCAAAGGTGCCTACCAGCGCCCTCACCCGATTGGGATTCTTCAGCGAGAAGGCGGGATGTCCCATCAGGTATCTGACACGTTCCAGGGCATCCGCCTGCGGCCGGGTGACCTGGATGGCGAACCACTGGTCCATGACCAGCGGATCGTGGGCCCACTTCTCGCCAAAGGCGCGCAGCGCCGGGTCGGCCAGGTCTTCGCGACTGCTGTGAGTCAATAGCGTCAGCGCATGACGCACGTCGGTCATGCTGTGGTCGGCCGCGAACTGCTGCTGGGCAAGCTCGATCGCCTGCTCGTCCTCAATCGCCATCAGGTAGGAGAGCGCCACGTTCTTCAGCTTGCGCTGGCCGATCTGTTCGGGTGTCGGCGCGTAGGGAGCCTCGCTGCGATTCTCCTCGTAGAGACGCAGGAAGTCGTCGCCCAGCGCCGCGGCCAGCGACTGCTTGACGAAGGTGCGCGCGGCATGGATCGCCTCGACATCCACCAAAGGCTGCTGCTCTGCAATGTAGGCTTCGCTGGGCAGCGTCAACATCTCGGCCATCACCGCCTTGTCGTCGCTGCCACGCTCCAGCAGGGCGCGGAAGGCCTCAACCACGCGCGGATCCATGACCTTCTCGACGCCGTTGCGGTGGGCGGCGATCAGATCGTCCAGCGCCAGCATGGCCAGCCGTTGCCCGGCGTCCCAGCGATTGAAACCGTCAGAGTCGTTGGCCAGCAGAAAGGCCAGGTCCTCGCGACTGTAGGGGAAGCGCAGCTGCACCGGAGCCGAGAAGCCCCGCAGCAGCGATGGCACGGGCGCCTCGGGCACGTCGGTGAAGATGAAGGTCTGCTCCGCCTCGCGCAGGTGGATGACTCCATCGCTACCTAGCGACTCGCCGTCCAGGTTCAGCGCCAGGTCGCGTCCGGACTTGGTTCCCACCAGCCCCATGCGAACGGGAATGTGCAGCGCCTGCTTCTCGGGCTGGTCGGGCGTGGCGGGGGTACGCTGGCGCAGGGTGAGACGATACTCGGCATGGGCATAGTCGTACTCGCCGTGTGCGTCGATCTCCGGAGTGCCGGCCTGGGAGTACCACAACATGAACTGCGAAAGATCCGTCCCGGAGGCCTCGGCCATGCAGCCGACGAAATCCTCGATGGTCACTGCCTGACCATCGAAGCGTTCGAAATAGAGGTCGCTGCCGCGACGGAAGGCCTCCCAGCCCACCAGGTTGCACAGCATGCGCACCACTTCGGCGCCTTTCTCATAGATGGTCAGGGTGTAGAAGTTGCTGATCTCGATGTAATGATCGGGACGCACCGGGTGAGCGGTGGGGCCGGCATCCTCGGCGAACTGGGCGGTACGGAAGAAGGCCACGTCCTCGATACGTTTCACCGGGGCCGAGTTAACGTCGGCGGAGAAGCACTGGTCGCGAAACACCGTGAAGCCCTCCTTGAGCGAGAGCTGGAACCAATCGCGACAGGTGACTCGGTTACCCGACCAGTTGTGGAAGTACTCGTGGGCGACGATCCCTTCGACGCGCTGAAAGGCGGCGTCGGTAGCGGTATGCGTATGGGTCAGCACCGCCGCCGAGTTGAAGATGTTGAGCCCCTTGTTCTCCATGGCGCCCATGTTGAAATCGTCGACCGCCACGATCATGAACAGGTCCAGGTCGTATTCGCGTCCGTAGGTCTGCTCATCCCATTGCATGGCCCGCTTGAGCGAGGTCATGGCATGGTCGGTCTTGCCCAGGTTCGCCTCCTCTACCCAGATCTGCAGGGTAACGTCTCGCCCGCTCATGGTGGTGAAGCGGTCCTCTACCTTCTGCAGGTCACCGGCCACCAATGCGAACAGGTAGCTGGGCTTGGGGAACGGGTCGTCCCAAGTGACGAAATGCCTGCCATCGGGCAGTTCGCCCCGCTCCACCGGGTTGCCGTTGGATAGCAGCACGGGCAGGTTCGCCTTGTCGCCCACCACGGTGGTGGAGAAGGTGGCCATGACATCGGGTCGGTCGGGATAGTAGGTGATCCGACGAAACCCCTCGGCCTCGCACTGGGTGCAGTACATGCCGTTGGAGAGGTACAGCCCCTCCAGCGCCGTGTTCTCCCGCGGTGCAATCTCGACCACGGTGTCGAGCAGGAAGCGTTCGGGGGGGCGATGCACGGTCAGGCCGGCATCGCTCAATGCATATTCGTCCTCGGCCAGCGCCTGGCCGTCGATGGCGATCGACTTCAGGACCAGTTGCTCGCCATCCAGCACGAGCGGCTCGCCGGCCTGCCACTCGGGATGCCGCTCGACATGCAGGCGGGCCTGGACGCGGGTCGCGCCGGGATCAAGGTCGAAGCGCAATTCAGTGTGACGAATGCGATAGGCGGGCGGCCGATAGTCGTGTCGATAAGTCGGCTTGGGTTCTGACATCGGGATGGCTCCTGTCCATGGTCGAGGGCCATTGTAAGGGTGCCGACTACCGAACCTCAAAGGCGCCGGCTCAGCGCCGCAGCAAACGCACCGGAGACACGCCACCCGCCGACACTCTGGCAGGCTCGGGCCGCGTGACGATCCAGAGCCCCAACAGTGCCAGCCCGATCGTTAGGGCGATCTTCAGCCACAGAAGACTAAGAGTCAGCAGCAGGGTCAGGATGGAAAGCGTCAGCATTCCTCCGGCGAGCCATTTGGCATGGCGTGGGATCGCCCTCTCCCCTTCCCATGCCGCCACGGTCGGGCCGAAGCGGGGATGTTCGCGAATCCACAGGGCGAAGCGCGGCGAGCCGCGCGTTGCCGCCCACACGGCCAGCAGCATGAAGCAGGTCGTGGGCATCAGTGGCAGGAACATGCCGATGACACCGAGGCCGAAGCTGATCCAGGCCAGGACGATGTAGAACGCGCGACCTAGCGAATGCATGTACATCTCCCGAGGCGAAGCATGCCATTTGCCTACATTGAAGCCTATTCACCCTGCGGGAGCCAATCGCCTGTGGCTATAGCGACGTTCAACGCCTTCTACCGTGGCGGCGGGCGTATCGAAAGACAGCGAGCTCGCCCCTAGGCGAGCTCGCGAGAGAACGAGGCTCAGCGCCATGTCACCGGATGGGGATTTCGCGGCGATTCGACGCTGTTGCCTCGGGGTTGCGCGGAACGCGAACGGTCAACACCCCATTGGAAAAGGACGCCTCGATGCCATCGGGCCTGGCATCGCTAGGCAGGTCGAGGACCCGACGGAAGCTGCCGTAGGCGCGCTCGATACGCTGGTAGCGATCCTCACGGGAGCTGCTTTCCTGCCGCTTCTCGCCCTGAATGACCAGGCGATGGTCTTCGAGGGAGAGTTTGATGTCCTTCTCCTCCACGCCCGGCACTTCGACGCTGATCAGGTACTCATCGTCGCGCTCGGCGATATCGAGCTGGGGACGCAACAGGCTCGGCACATCGCCGAAGCGAGTCCCGAGGCTCGGCATACCGAACTGGCGCATCACATTGTCCATCCAGCGATCCAGTTCCTGATGCATGCCCAGCAGCGGAGAAATCTCGCCATGCCGGGCTTCCGCCGGCACCGAGGGCCGGGGCGCATCGGCACTTTCGCTCTTGAACCAGTTCCACGGAGAGAATTTCTGCAGATTCATACGCCACCTCCTGTTCGATCTCATCGATTACGTGACGCATAGCGGATGGTGCCTGTTCGGCACCCTGCTTTTGCAATCGAACAATTAGTGGCGTCGAGCTGAATTTCAAGGGGGTCGATCAATCGCGGAAATTGTCGAACTGAAGGGCCAGGTCAGGCCCCTCTTCGCCGCGCAGCATAGCCATCACCTGCTGCAGGTCGTCACGCTTCTTGCCGGTCACGCGCACCTTGTCACCCTGGATCTGTGCCTGCACCTTGAGCTTGCTGTCCTTGATGCGCTTGACGATGTCCTTGGCCTCCTTCTGTTCCAGCCCCTGCTTGAGCTTGACGTCCTGGCGCGCCCGCACACCCGAGAGTTCGGGCTCCTGAACCTCCATGCAGCGCGCGTCGATGCCCCTCGCGATCAACCGACTGCGCAGCACGTCGAGCATCTGCTTGAGCTGGAAATCCACTTCGGCCTCGAGCTGAACCGTATCGTCGTTGAGCTCGAAGCTCGCCGTGACGCCCTTGAAGTCGAAACGCCCCTGAATCTCGCGGTTGGCCTGGTCGACCGCGTTGCTGGCTTCATGCTTGTCGTACTCGGAAACGATATCGAAGGAAGGCATGGCGTTGTCCTGATTGCCGGTGATGTCGGAAGTCTAACAGCCAAGGTCGCACCCTGCGCGCCTACGTCGGAAGCGACGCCGACGCATCGAGTGGCTTGACCATCTGCCAGCCGGCGCAGCCGTCCTCATAGTAAGCCTCGAGCCAGCGCTCGAGGCGAAACCCCATGCGCCGATAGAGCCCCAGAGCGATGCGGTTGTCCGCACGCACCTCAAGCCCGAGCGCCTGAGCCCCGCGTGCCGCAGCCTGATGCTCCAGCGCCTCGAGCAAACGTCGGCCCAATCCGCTGCCACGCGCTTCGGGATGAATACAGAACGAGTAGAGCCGGGCGCGAACGCTGCCGCGACGAAACAGCAGGGTGCCATAGCCCAGCAGGCGTCCGTCGTTCTCTGCCACCCAGCTTTCGGCATGCGCCCGGTTGAGCAGGTGCCAGAGCTGGCGCCGAGTGAAGCGGTCGCCACTGAAAGCGACCAGTTCCAGGCGATAAAGCGCATCCAGGTCCTGGGGACGAGCCTGGCGCAATGTGACGGTCATTCAGTCATCTCCCGAGAGGGACCAGTCAAAGGGGTATCACCGACAAGTCTGCCAGTCGGGACGATGAAATCATTTCACCCGCCGTCACGCTTGTCGACCACGAGATGCGACGGCATGCTGGCGACATTCACCGGCGCTAGTGCCGCCCTCGCCAACCGAATGGAATTCGCCCATGTGTCCCTTGCGTATCGTTGTCGACCGACAGGAAGACTGGCAGCCCTACTACCCCTCCGAAGACCTGGTCAGCGCCGACGATTTCCTTGCCCTGGATCGGCGTCACCGCGCCGCCGCCGATCAGGACCGCAGCACGCACGTGATCAATCTTTGCGGTGAGCTCGATTATCTTGGCACCGGCTATTACGTCTCGCTGCTCGCTCAGGCGCGCGGACAGCGCGTGTTGCCCTCGGTGGAAACGCTCAACGAGCTATCGCGCAAGGCCCTGGTCGACCTGCAACTGGATTCGCTGGCACCGCTGCTGGGAGAACTGGCGCGTCGGGGCAAGCTCGCTGGTGACAGCGTGACCCTGCATGTGCTGTTCGGTGAATGCCGCGAGCCCGAGCTGGCGCGGCTCGCGCGCAAGCTTTTCGAGCGTCTTCCCTGTCCCCTGCTCGAGGCACGCCTGGTAAGACGCCACGATCTGTGGCGGCTGGCCCGGGTCAAACCGCTCACACTGCGTGACCTGAGCGCAGACGAGCAGGATCTCTTCGCCGTGGCGCTCAATCGCCACTCACGCAAGGTCTGGCGCACGCCGAAGGCGCGGCGCCGCTACCGCTTCGATCTGGCCATTCTGGTCGACCCCAAGGAGGCCATGCCGCCGAGCAACCGTAGCGCTCTAAAAGCCTTCATTCGCGCCGGCCGCAAACTGGGAATCGACGTTTCGCTGATCACCCGCCGCGACGCAGGCCGGCTCGCCGAATTCGATGGCCTGTTCATTCGCGAGACTACGGCGCTGGATCACCATACCTACCGCATGGCACGACTCGCCGAGCATGAGGGGCTGGTGGTGATCGATGCTCCCCGCGACATCCTGCGCTGCACCAACAAGGTGTACTTGCACGCGCTGCTGCGTGCCCGTGGCGTACCGGCGCCCGACGGCGTGCTGCTCAAGCGGCGCGACCGCCGACCGCTGGCCGAGCGAGTCGCCGGCCTGAGCTTTCCCATGGTGCTCAAGATCCCTGATGGCTCCTTCTCTCGCGGCGTGGTCAAGATCGAGTCGCTGGAACAGCTCGAGCGCGAGGCCAGACGCCTATTCGAGGATTCCGCCCTTCTGCTGCTGCAGGAGTGGCTACCCACCGAATACGACTGGCGCATCGGTGTGCTCGGCGGCCAGGTACTCTTCGCCAGCCGCTACTATATGGCGCGGGGTCATTGGCAGATTTACGACCACTCGGGGGCGCGGGTGAAGAGCGGCGGCTTCACCACCCATGACCCGGCCGAGGTCCCGCCCGCCGTAATCAAGGCCGCCCTCAAGGCCACCCGACTGATCGGAGACGGCCTCTATGGCGTTGACCTCAAGCAGGCCGGGGATCGCGTCGTGGTCATCGAAGTGAACGACAACCCCAACGTGGATGCCGGTGTCGAGGATACCGTCCTGGGTCGCGCGCTTTATGAGCGCATCATGCGCGTCTTCCTCGCCCGGATGGAGATGCGCGTTCGCGCTCGAGCAAGTGAGTGAAGGTACGTCGCCAGACGGTAACACCGCCGCCTTACTCAAAAAAACAATTAACATCAATTAGTTACTTAGTCAGATAGAGTAACCGTCGCCAATTGGAGACAGTGCAACCCCTTGATCTGCAAGCATACCTCGACTCAAGACTCAGCATGTCTGTTTTTGGCGACACATTTTAGCACACTGTTTCTTCATTTCCCTGCCTGGACTCTTGCAAGCCTTTGTTTCTAAGGTGGTTGGCTTAATTGGCGCGGATGTTGCCTACCTTAAGACACGCAACAACACGCAATCTGGCCCTGAGCGTCATGTGACGCCGGTACAAACTCCGGCGCAATGGCGCCGTTTGGATGAATGGGGCCCAACCATCAAGGAGCGACGACGATCATGAGGATTACCATCTTCGGTTCTGGCTATGTGGGTCTTGTAACCGGTGCCTGCCTGGCCGACGTCGGCCACGACGTCATGTGTGTCGATGTGGACGAGCAGAAAGTGGCTCGCCTCAACGCCGGTGAAGTCCCCATCTACGAGCCCGGTCTCGAGGACCTGATCAGCAATAACATGGCCGCCGGACGTATCCGCTTTACCACCGATGCCGCCGAGGCGGTGAAATTCGGCCTGCTCCAGTTCATCGCCGTCGGTACGCCCTCCGACCAGGATGGCAGCGCGGACCTCAAGTACGTGCTGAAGGTCGCCGAGACCATCGGTGCACACATGGACGAGTACAAGATCATCGTCGACAAGTCGACCGTGCCGGTAGGTACCGCCAGCAAGGTCGAGCGGACCGTGGCCGCCGAGCTGGAAAAGCGCGGCCTGAACCACGAGTTCGATGTTTGCTCCAACCCCGAATTCCTCAAGGAGGGGGCGGCGATCGAGGACTTTTCGCGCGGTTCGCGCATTATCGTCGGGACCGATTCGGAGCGCGTGAAGAAGGCGATGCTGGAGTGCTACGGACCGTACAACCGTCAGCGCGACAAGATGATGTTCATGGGCGTGCGCAGCGCCGAGCTGACCAAGTATGCGGCCAATGCCATGCTGGCGACCAAGATCAGCTTCATCAACGAGATCGCCAACCTGGCCGAGCGTCTCGGCGCAGACGTCGAGGAGGTTCGCCACGGCATCGGCTCCGACCCACGTATCGGCTACAGCTTCATCTACCCGGGCTGCGGCTACGGCGGCTCCTGCTTTCCCAAGGACGTCAAGGCACTGGCGCACACTGCCGAGGAAATCGGTCATCCGGCCGAAATGATCAAGGCCGTTGAGCGGGTCAACGCCCGACAGAAGAACAAGCTGTTCGAGAAGCTCTGCCAAGCCTTCGACGGTCAGCTCGCCGGCAAGACCATCGCCCTTTGGGGCCTGGCGTTCAAACCCAACACCGACGATATGCGCGAAGCACCCAGCCGCGCCCTGATGGAAGCCCTGTGGGATGCGGGCGCCCACGTTCAGGCATACGATCCCGAGGCTACCGAGGAGTGTCGTCGTATCTACGGCGAGCGTGACGATCTAGTGCTGGCCGATCGCCGGGACGACGCTCTGGAAGGCGCGCATGCACTGGTCATCTGCACCGAATGGAAGGCCTTCCGCACCATCGACTTTCCCAAGCTGCGCGAGACGCTCGCGGAGCCGGTGGTCGTCGATGGGCGCAATCTCTATTCGCCCGAGACCGTCAAGGCTGCCGGGCTTGCCTATTACGGTATCGGCCGGGGCGATTCCGTGCGGCCTGTGCTGGCCTGAGGTGTCGACATGACCCCCACTCCCCGAAACCATTCGACCGCCAGTCGAGTCACGGAGCTGACCACGTTCCTGTTCGGCATGGCGCTGTTGGTGGTGATTCTCAGCGAGTTGCCCTCGGAAGTGTTCTCGCCGGAGTCGGAGAGTTTCATCTTCGTCATTGGCGGGATCGCCATCTGGCGCTACTCCTGGTGGGCCATCCAGGCCGTGCGTTCGGTCTGGTACAACCGGGTCGTCTTTCCCAAGCTGCGGGCCGAAGCGGATGCCGTCGGTGAGCTGGAGCGGCCACCGGAGCTGTTCGTGCTCTGCACCTCGTTTCGTATCGAGGCGCAGGTGAACTTCCAAGTCTACGATGCGCTGATCCGCGAGGCTCGCGACTACGGTGTGCCGACGACGATCTTCGCCTCGGTATCGGACCGCACCGACGTCGACGTCATCACTCACGTGATGGACGACCATGACTGGCCGTCCAACGTCGAGGTGCGCTACATGTTCCAGAAGGGGGACGGTAAGCGTTCGGCCATGGCTGAAGTGCTGCGTGCGATCTCCCGGCGCCTACCGGCGCCGGGGTCGCTGCTGATCTCGATGGACGGCGACATTCGTCTCGAGCCGGGTACGCTCTCGCGCTCGCTCTCCTTCTTCGTGTCGCAGGATGACCTGGGCGCGCTGACCACCAACAACCAGGCCGTCGTCACCGGCAACGACGCCACCCGTGAGTGGTACGACCTGCGCTATGCCCAGCGCCACCTGATGATGAGTTCGATGTCGCTGTCCCGGCGACTGCTGGTGCTGACCGGTCGCTATAGCGTATTCCGCGCCGATCTGGCGACCCAGCCGGACTTCATCGAACTGATCGAGAGCGACCATGTCCACCACTGGCGATTCGGCAACTTCAAGTTCCTCTCCGGCGATGACAAGTCGTCCTGGTTCTGGCTGCTGAAGAATGGCTGGCGCATGATCTACATACCGGACGTCTTCGTGACGGGCTTCGAGGAGTTGCCCGACAGGCGCCGCTTCTTTGCCTCGACCACCGATCTGATGCGGCGCTGGTACGGCAACATGCTGCGTACCAGCAACCGAGCGATCGCCCTGGGACCGCGCCCGATGGGCATCTTCACCTGGTGGAGCCTGATCGATCAGCGTCTCTCCATGTGGACGACCCTCGTGGGCCCAACGGTGGTCACGCTGGTCACGCTGTTCGTGAGGCCCTCGTTCTTCTTCGCCTACGTGCTGTGGATTCTGTTCACCCGCGGCATCGCCACCTTGATCCTGGCCTGGCAGCGCGGACGCTACAGCATGCTGTGGATACCGCTGATCTACTACAACCAGGTCTGGGGCGCGATTCTCAAGACTTATGTCAGCTTCCGCTTCAATCGGCAGAAGTGGTCGCGCCAAGGCATCTCGGCGGGAGAACCCGATGACCCGGTGGCGGCGCGCCGTCAGCGTCGCATGGGGCACGTGCTGCACGGCTTCGTCTACGGCGTGATGCTGTTCGCGTTGATGCTCGGCACTGGCGTGCTGCAGCCGCCGGACCGCGCCTCGCTGCACATCGCTCTCGATCAGGGCTGGGAGCGCAACCACGAGCCCGAACGGCTGGATCGCTGGCTCGCTGCCCTGCTCGTCGACAACCACGGAGAGACCGTTCATCTGCCCACCGGGTACTTCCAGCTCGAAGGCTCGCTTCTCGATGCCATCGAGCAGGGCTCACTCTCCGACACCCGGCGCATCAGCGGAACGGCCGAAGCCACCACCCTCGCGGTCTCCCCCGCCGTGGCGGAGAGGCTGCTGGGGCCGGACGGCGAACCCCTCCAGGGCGACGTCCAGTGCACCACGCAGGCCAATTGCCGGATGACTCTCAACGAACACGACCTGACTCTCGTCAACGTACGACTCAGGGTCGAACCTGTCGCCGCTGCAGAGGTGGCGACAGCGGGACCTTGACGCAAGGAGCGACCTACGGATGGCTGATCACTTTTCCAACGATGACCCCAAGCGGCACGAGCCAACGCTCGGAGGGAACCGAGCCAGGGGAACCGAACAAGGGCACGCCGAGTCCGGCAGCCCCAATCACGACGCCACTCGCCTGAGCAAAGGTGACCGGCTGCAGCATGAACGGCGCGACGAGCGGGGCTATATCCGCGTCACGCTGCCGTTCCGTGTAGCGCTCGATGATAGGGACGAGACGACCCTCGCTGGACACGATGTCTCGCTCGGCGGCTTCTCGGCTCACAGCGAACACCATTTCGAGCCCGGCGACAAAATCTCGGCCTCGCTGCTGATGATGGCAGGCGCCACCGAGCTGATCGTGCCGCTGCGCGCCGAGTGCCTGCGCTCGACCGCCTCGGCGGCGGGCCAGGGATACGACATCAGCTTCGAGATCGTGGAGATCGAGCCTCAGCATCGCGAGCTATTGCGTCAGATCATACGCAGTGCGCTCAGCGGCCGTTCGCCCAATATCGAAGGCTTGATGGCGGGGGAGGATCCGCAGACGCCGCGCAAGCGAAAGGCGACCAAACCGCAGCCACCCGCACGGCCGCCGAAGCCGATGGGCCGTTACATACTGCTCTTCGTCGCCATCGGCGTGCTGGTGCTGGTGGGCGCGGCCACGGCCTACCGCAACTTCATGCTGATCGAGCCCAGCTTCGCCGCCGTCACGGCGCCGCGTATCGACATTCGCGCCCCTGGGCCGGGCCTGCTGGGTGAGCATGATCTGACCGCCGGCGACCGGGTCGAGCGCGACCAGCTCCTGACCAAAGTCGTCAACAGCGACCTGGAGTCGGACCTGATCCTTGCCGAGGCGGCGCTGGATTACAACGAGCGGTTGATCGAGAACCTGCGCGAAAATATCGAAGGCGGCGCGCAGCGAGTCAGCCTGGCCAATTCAGCGCAGCCGGCCAGCGGTGACACCATGACCTTCGAGTCGGTGTCGCCCGAGATAGCCCAGGCGCGTATCGATCAGTTCGAGACGGTGCGGGACTATGAAAGCTCCCGTATCGCCGCCCTCGAGGCGCGCATGGCGAGCAACGATATCTACAGCCCCTGCGACTGCCTGGTGGCCTGGGCCCTGAGCAGCGCCGACGGGGTCTATATCAACGAGAGCGAGCGGATCATGACCCTGATCCGAACCGATGAGGATGACGTACTGGTCGAGGCGCTGGTTCACATGAGCGACATCAGCCGCATCGAGCCCAACCAGCAGGCCTACGTGACCCTGGCCAACTCCTCCCAGCCGATCCGCGCCCGGGTCCGCAACGTCGCTCTCGACGTCGAACGCCAGCCCCGCGCCGGCTTCCCGAGCTGGGTTCGCCAACAGCAAAACGTCGCAAGCGTGCTGCTCGTGCCCGAAGACCCTCTGCCCGCCGACAGCGTCGGTCAGCCCGTGGACGTGCGCTTCACCGAGGCTCCCCTGCTCGGCGCCGCTTCGGAGCGGATCTGGCAGGGGGTACGTACCGTGATTCAATTCGGCGACGACATCTATCGCGCTGCGATTCAGGAGGATGACGATGAAAATGCCGATGAAGGCTAACGCAATCCAATCAGTACTGCTGAGCGGGGCCGCCGTCGGACTGGCGGCTCTGTCCACGACGACGCTGGCCGACGAGGCAGAGGATGCGGTCGTTGCCATTCCGCAAGAGGAAGCCTGCTCGCAGCGTTATACGCTGGCCGAATCGCCGCGTCCGCGGCAGGCCGCCAACGGCCATGCGGCGGTCCGCGAAGGCTTCCACACCAAGCGTCACTGGGGCACCGAGGAGAACGTCGAACGCCTGGGTGCCGAGCACACCGAGATCGACGAACCCGGGCTACGCGTGCACTACCCCGCCGGCACTTCCTCGCCCGGCGAGGAGCCCCTTGGCGGGGCAGGCTTCTATAGCGATCCCCCCTCGCTGAAGGGGGCCGAGCAAGCGTGCCTGAGCTACATGGTGCGTTTCCCGGCGAATTTCGACTTCGTCAAGGGTGGCAAATTACCGGGGCTGTATGGCGGTGAAGCCCCGTCTGGAGGAGAGGATGTCAACGGCAAGAATGGGTTTTCCATGCGCCTGATGTGGCGCGAGGAGGGAGAGGGTGAGCTCTATCCCTATGTGGTCGGCTTCGAGGGCGAGTCGGTGGGACGCGGCTTCTGGCGTTTTCCTCTCGGCCAGTGGGTTACCGTCGAGCAGGAAGTGATACTCAACGATCCCGGCCAGGAGAATGGCATCGCCCGGCTATGGGTCGATGGGCGCCCGGTGCTGGAACAACAGAATATCGTCTATCGTACCTCGCCCTCGGTCACCATCGATGGACTGATGTTTTCCACTTTCTTCGGCGGCACCGGCGAAGGCTGGCGAACACCGCGAGACCAGTATGTGGATTTCGCTGCCTTCCGCTTCTATGTTCCCAGCACCTGACGATACCTCTCGAGCGCCGACGGAGTGACGCCGATCATGCCCCTTGCCCTTTTCAAAGGACGCTTTTCCCATTGCCTGGCAGGCTTCGTGACGCTGGCGCTCGTTGCGCCATGGAGCAGCGCCGACAGCACGGAGCTGCTTTCCCGCGACGAGCGGATGGAGCTGGACCTGTCCGAGTACAGGGTCACCGACCCCGATGCCAGCTATTTCGATGTCGAGGCGCGCATGGAATTGCTGCGTGAAACCGACAATGCCGTTCTTCTTCAGGAAATTGACGAGCGCACGCTGGGGCCCAGTTGCCAGCAGCTACTCAATCAGGAGCCGCTCACCACCCGCGGCGCAATCCCCGGCTACTACCCCAGTCCCGAGGAGTGGGAACTCGCCAGTGAACCGCTGTTCGCCTTCGAGGATAGCGTCTCGGGGCTTGCCGGCGCCTTCGTCGCCAGCGGCGACGTGTTCTATGCCGAGTGCCTGGTGCGATACCTGCATCGCTGGGCCGAGGCCAAGGCGTTGACCACCTTCGTATTCGATTCGAACGATCCCCAAGCCTGGTTCGCTTCGGAATCGATGCTGTTCGCCGCGGCCATGGCCTACTCCATCGTGCGTCCCTATATCGATGGCATGGAGGGAGAGCGCAAGGAGATCGAGCAGTGGATGCATGGGCTCGCCCTGCAGCACTCGGCGTTCCCGGGCCAGCCCGAGGAGAGCTGTTGCAACAACCACTTCTATCGCCGAGCGCTCTACGCCAGCATGATCGGCGTGCTCGTCGAGGACGACGAGCTGTTTCGCTTCGGTGTCAGCGCGATCTATTCCGCGCTGCACGACATGACCGAAGAGGGAGCCCTGCCGCTCGAGGTAAGCCGTGGTCGCCGCGCAACGCACTACCAGAACTATGCGCTCATTTACCTGATCACCAATATGCAGATCATCCATCGCCAGGGCTATGACATCTTCGACTTGGAGTACCAGGGCAATACGATCCACGACGGGGTCGATTTCCTCTTCGAGATCCTCGACAACCCGGCCGCTCTTGGCGACTACGCCCCGCTCGAGCAATACACGGGCTTTCTCAAGGATCCGCAGTACTTTACCTGGATGGACATCTACCTCTCGCACTTCGATCACCCGCGTGTGAGTGATTTCGTGAAACGCGTGCGGCCCCTGTACAACCGCAGCGCGGGAGGATTCATCACACTGTACTTCATGGATCCCGATGCTCAGGAGCACGTCTATCTGGATGAGGAACGCCGACGCAGCGAGGCCTTCCGCGGCCTGGGCGAGTGAGAGTTGACACACCACGACATAGCTAGAGGGGAACACATGGAAAGGACGACGAATTGGACTCGACCCACCCCAACGCTGCGGCCAGCCGCAGCGTTAGTTCTGGCTGCCTGGCTCTCCGGCTGTGCCGCGACCGGTGGACCCTCCTCTGGCGACCACGCCCCGCCCGTCCCGGCGGAGTATGCAGCCTGGTTCGGTGGCGTGGTCGAGGCCCGCATCGACGGGAATGATTGGGACGCCATCAATTACAGTCGAACGCTAATCGAGCAAGGCCGACACGAGGAAGCGATCGATCGCCTCGAGGCGCTCATGACGCGCAACATACCGCCCGCGTTCTACGAGATGGGCAAGCTTTACGAGCGCGGCGAAGTGGTAGAGGAGGATCCTGCCAAAGCCGCTCAGTATTATGGAAAAGCGCTGGAGCGGCCCTCTTCGGTTCGCGGCAACGTTTCACTGAATCTCGCCCGGCTCTATCAGGAAGGCCGAGGGGTCGAGCGCAACGACGTGCTGGCCTACCACCTGCTGCGACAGGCAGTCGACGCCAACCTCGGCCGTGATGCCGAGGTGCGCCTCGGCATGCTGCTGGCCGAAGGTGGCGAAGGCGTGGAAGCCGACCCCGAGCTTGCCAAGCACCTTCTCGAACGCGCTGCCGAACAAGGCAACGCAAAAGCCCTGCAGGCGCTGGCCGAGGCCCACTCCGCCGGCGGCTGGCTGGAGGAACAACCGGCCGAGGCCATGGATTACGCCCAGCGCTACGCAGAGGCCCTCGAGACACAGGCCAACCGGGGCGATACCGGGGCCATGCTCCAACTGGCCTCCCTTTACTCGGAGGATGGCCTGCTCGGCGACCAGCCGGACCAACGCATTCATTGGCTGCGCCAGGCCGCCGAAGCCGGCGATCTCGACGCTCTGGCCAGGGTCGGTCGGGAAATGGTTGCCGCCGGTGAGCATAGCCAGGGTATGGAGCTGCTTGAGGAGGCCGCCAGCCAAGGACATGTCGACGCCATGGCCTACTACGGCGAGGCCCTGCTTTCCCCCGAAGGCGGCAGGCCGGAGCCGGTTCGCGCCGAACGTTGGCTGAGAGAAGCCATCGACAGAGGCTCGCTCGATGCTCAGGTCATCCTGGGGCGGGCCCTGGTGGAAGGCCAGGGCGGGCTCAACGACCTGCCACGAGGCATGAACCTTCTGGAACAGGCCGCCGAGCAGGACCATCCATTGGCCCTGGCCCAACTGGGCGCCCTCTATCTCGACGACGAGCGCGTCGCCGGTCAACCCTATATTGCCGTCGATTATCTCGAGCGCGGCCATCAGCTCGGCCATCCCTGGGCCACCCAGCAGCTCGGTGCGGCCTATCTCGAAGGGCGCGGTGTCGCGCCGGAGCCCAGCCGCGCCGAGGAATTGCTGAGCGAAGCCGCCGCACGCGGCCAGGCGGGCGCCATGCGTCTCCTGGGTGAAGCCTACCTGTCGGGCGAAGCCCTGGAGTTCCATCCCAGTCGCGGCGAGGAACTGCTGCGTCAGGCGGCCGAGGCCGGCGATACGACGGCCATGACCCAGCTCGGCGAGGCCTACCTGGAAGGACCGCTCGACGACCCGTCGCAGGGTGTCGATCTGCTGACCCAGGCGGCCCAGCAGGGCGACGCCTATGCCATGGTCGTACTGGGTCGCGCCTATCGAAAAGGCAATGGCGTCGAGCGCGATCTGGACGAAGCCACCCGCTGGCTGACTCGCGCCCAGGAGGCCGGACACGAGTCGGCCGACGACGCCCTCACCTACGTCCAGCGCGACCTGGGGGCCCAAGGCGATATCGACGCCTTGGTGTCAGCCGCAGAGGACGGACACCCGGGCGCCATGGCCGATCTTGGCCGCGCCTTTCTCGATGGACAGGGTGTCGAGCGCGATGCGGCCCGGGGCGAACGCTGGCTGGAACGCGCCCACGAGGCAGGCCATGCCGGCGCCGCAGCCAGCCTCGGAAGAATGCACATGGACCGTGGAAGCCACCAGCGCGGCATCGAATATCTGGAAGCCGCCGTGGCCAGAGGGCACGCGGGGGCTCGGGCCGACCTGGGCGAGGCCTATCTGACCGGTAATCACGTCGAGCGCGATGTGGAGCGGGGCCTGGAGCTGGTAACCGCCGCCGCCGAGGCGGGATCGCCGCACGCCGCCTTTACGCTGGCCGAACTCTACCAGGAAGGTGACGGGGTCGAGCCGGATGCCGAGCAGGCGGAACGCTGGTATCGTCAAGCCATAAGCAGCGGCGCTCGCTACGCTAAAGCCGGCCTGGGCAGGGCATTGCTCAGGGGCGAAGGTGCCGTCGCCCAGGACGTCGACGAAGGTCTTCAGCTGTTGCAGGAGGCTGCCGACCAGGGCGATCCCGGCGCTCAGGCGACCTTGGGACGCGAATACCTGCGTGGCGAGATTCTCGAGCGCGATCCTGAGAAAGGGGCGGATTATCTCTACGAATCCGCCAGCCAGGGGCACGCCAGTGCCCGTCTCGCCCTGGCCGAAGCCTATCTTTCTGCCCGTGGCCTGGAGCGGGCCAACCAGGAGCAGGCTCTGCTATGGCTGGACGAGGTTTTCGAGAGTGAAGGTCAGTTGGCCGTCGAAACCCTGCGCCAGTTGCTGACGGATGAGGCGGCAGTAGCCGCGGCGAGCGACGTAGAAGTGGCCGAGGACGAGTGAGGCCACGACCTGGCCCGTAAACGGGCCAGGTCATTTCTTCTCCCATTCAGGCTGCAGGAATCGATGATGACATTAGTTTTGCACGCTCGGCTGACGTTTGCCGGTGGCGTGGCATTGGCATGCCTGAGCGGTATGCCGAGCCCTGTCAGCGCAAAGGATGACCCCAGTGCGCTCTCCACACCTCGTTTGGCTCCCTGTTCCGAGCGCTACCCCGTGGTCGCCCAGCTACGCCCTCTTCGCTGGGATCAGACGGCCAAGCAATCCATACGCGAGGATTTCACTTCGACCCGCGACTGGGGGACCGAGAATAACACCTCGTTACTTCCCGCCATGACCAGTGGCCTGCCCGAGCCTGCCCTGCGGGTGCATTACCCTGCCGGCAGCTCTTCTCCCAGCGATGCCGATCAGGAAGGGGTCCCACGCGGAGGGGCCGGATTCTATACCGAGCACGCCGACTTGCAATACACCGACCGGGCATGTCTACACTATCTGTTACGGTTCGATACGAATTTTGACTTCGTCAAGGGAGGTAAGCTTCCCGGGCTCTATGGCGGCGAGGCGCCCAGCGGTGGCGAAAAGGTCACCGGTGAGAACGGTTTTTCCATGCGCCTGATGTGGCGCGAGGATGGCCAGGGCGAACTCTATCCCTACGTGGTCGGCCACGAAGGGGATTCCATCGGACGCGGTGCGTGGTATTTCCCCACGGGCCGCTGGATCAGCGTTGAACAGGAACTGATCCTCAATACGCCCGGGAAGGAGGATGGGTTGGTCCGTCTATGGATCGATGGCTGGCCGATCCTCGAGCGCCGGGATCTCGTCTACCGCACCCAGTCGGATGTGGGCATAGACGGCCTGATGTTCTCCACCTTCTTCGGCGGCACCGGCGAGAAGTGGCGAACGCCTCGCGATCAGCATGTCGATTTCGCCGCCTTTCGCCTTCACGCACCCAAGCGAAGATAGCGGCTGTTCTACCAGCCGCGGCGTTATCGATGCAGGAGGCTGGTACGCTATGACACTTCGTCTACAGGACGTTCAGACCATAACCGCTCGCCGCATGGCGGCTCCCATCACCATCATGGCCCTGTTGGCCTATGCCGTGCCCTCGGCATTCGCCATGTCGCTCGAAGAGCGCAAGGACCTCGATCTCTCCGAGTACGAGGTCACCCATCCAGAGGCCTCCTACTTCGAGGTCGACGAGCGCATGGCACTGCTGCAGGAGACGGACAATAGTCTCCTTCTCCAGCACCGCAATGAACTCGCCAAGCACGCTCCGAGCTGTCAGCAGCGGCTCGAGCTTCCCCCCATCACCGATAAGATGCGCATCCCGGGCTTCTATCCCACCCCGGACGATTGGCGGCTCGCCACCGAGCCGCTATTTGCCTTTGAGGATACAGTTACCGAATTGGCTGGTGCTTATGTGGCCAGCAGCGATGATTACTACGCTGAGTGCCTGGTACAGTTCCTCGATCAGTGGGCTGGCGAGGATGCCCTGCTGGACTTTCACTATCATTGGTCGGACCCGCAGGCGTGGTTCTCGCTGGAATCGATGATCTTCGCTGCCGCCATGGCGTATTCGGTGGTCGAACCCGGGATAGAAGGGATGCGGGAAGAGCGAGATCGCGTCGAATCCTGGCTCAATGAGCTCGCCAGCGTGCACATGGAGATCGAAGGGGCCGACAGCAGCTGCTGCAACAACCACTTCTATCGGCGCGCACTTTACGCGACCATGGTGGGCGTGCTGACCGAGGACGACAAGATGTTTCGCTTCGGCGTGAGCGCTATCCATTCCGCGCTGCACGACATGACCGAGGAAGGGGCTTTCCCCTTGGAGATGCAGCGTGGCCGGCGCGCGACGCACTACCAGAATTATGCCCTGCTCTATCTCATTCCCATCATTGAGATCGCATCCCGCCAAGGCTACGACATCTACGATCTGGAGGTCGGTGGCAGCACCATCCACGATGCGGTCGATTTCACCATGGAAATCCTCGAGAACCCCGCGCAGCTCGGCGACCTAGCTCCGCGCGATCAGTACACTGGCTTTCTCAAGGACGACCAATACTTCGCCTGGATGGAAATGTACCGCAAACGCTTCGATGACGATCGCTTCGACGATCTCCTGGCACCAATGCGACCCATTTACAATCGCAGCGCCGGCGGTTATGCAACGCTCTACTTCATGGAACCCGAAGTGCAAACGCATATCGTACCCGACGAGGAAGAGCGTCAATCCCGTGCTCTCAAGGGGCTCGCCGATCAATGACGACCGTCACGACGCATGCCCTCCGAGACAGTAACGAGTGGCAGCGCCTGGCAACGAAGAGGCCGGCTAGCCGGCCTCTTCACCCCTGCAAAGCGCGCGTTAGCCCTCGAAGGGGTTGCGCAGCACGATGGTCTCGTTGCGGTCGGGGCCGGTCGAGACGATATCGATCGAAGTGCCCACCCGCTCCTCGAGGAAGCTGATATAGGAGCGAGCGCTGGCCGGCAGATCCTCGATTCGCTTGGCGCCCAGGGTCGACTCACTCCAGCCCGGCAGATCCTCGTAGACCGGTTCGATGGCTTCGTAGCCCTCGGAATCGACCGGGTTCTCGATCACCTCGCCGTCCTTGCTGCGATAGCCCACGCAGACACGAATGTTCTCCAGTCCGTCGAGTACGTCGAGCTTGGTCAGGCACAGGCCGGATACCGAATTGATCTGTACCGCATGGCGCAGCGCCACCGCATCGAACCAGCCGCAGCGGCGCGGCCGTCCGGTGGTGGCGCCGAATTCATGGCCACGCTCGGCCAGGTGGCGGCCATGCTCGTCGAACAGCTCGGTGGGGAACGGGCCGGAACCGACGCGAGTGGTGTAGGCCTTGGTGATGCCCAGCACATAGTCGAGGTAGAGCGGACCGACGCCGGAACCGGTGGCGGTCCCGCCAGCGGTGGTGTTGGAGCTGGTGACGAAGGGATAGGTGCCGTGGTCGATGTCGAGCAGCGAGCCCTGGGCGCCTTCGAAGAGAATGTTTTCGCCGGCGCGTCGCAGCTGATGGACCAGGCTGACGGTATCGCAGACCATGGGACGCAGCTCTTCCGCCATTTCCATGGCGTGATCGAGGACCTGCTGGAAATCGACGGCCTTCTCGCCGTGGTAATTGACCAATACGAAGTTATGGTAGTCGAGCACCTCGCCCAGCTTGGAGGCAAAACGCTCACGGTGGAGCATGTCCCCCAGACGCAGGCCGCGACGCGCTACCTTGTCTTCGTACGCCGGTCCGATACCGCGCCCGGTGGTGCCGATCTTGGCCACGCCACGTGCCTTCTCCCGAGCCAGGTCGAGGCGCACATGATAAGGCAGGATCAGCGGACAGGCAGGCGACAGGCGCAGGCGCTCGCGCACCGGTACGCCCTTGGCCTCGAGCTCGCGAATTTCCTTGATCAGCGCTTCGGGCGACAGCACCACGCCGTTGCCGATGACGCAGGTCTTGTCTTGACGCAGGATGCCGGAAGGAATCAGGTGCAGAACGGTCTTCTCGCCGTCGATGACCAGCGTGTGTCCGGCATTGTGACCGCCCTGGAAGCGCACCACCGCCGACGCGGACTCGGTCAGCAGATCGACCACCTTGCCTTTGCCTTCGTCTCCCCACTGGGTGCCCAGTACGACTACGTTCTTGCCCATTGTGTCTCGTCTCTCGTGTCAGCGCCGCGTACGTGCGCGTCGATGATCCGGCCCGCGGGCCGCGCTCGGAAACCGGCGCGCGTCGCCGGTGCCGTCCAGTTGTGGCATCCGTCGCTCGAGCGGATGCCTAGAGGGCCACCGTCTGCCAGCGGCCGTCGTCGTGCACCAGCCGCCGGCTGCAACGATGCGCCTCGGGGGGCGTCGACTGTCCGGGCAGTGCCTGTACCACCCGGTGTCCGCCCGCACGCAGCGCAGCGATCGCCTCGGCCACGCCTTCGCCCTCGGCGGGCGCCCAGATACCGTCGCAAGCCGGCTCGCTCTGCACCAGGGTGGCCAGCTGCTTCAGGTCCATCGAGAAGCCCGTGGCCGGTCGCGCCCGGCCGAAGGCGCGGCCGGTATCGTCATAGCGCCCGCCCTTGGCCAACGCCTGACCGTAGCCCGGCACGAAGGCGGCGAACATCATCCCGGTGTGATACTGGTAGCCACGCAGTTCGGCCAGATCGAAGTACAGATCCACCTCGGGATGCTCACGCTGCACGCCGCGATGCAGCGAACTCAGCTGCGCCAGTGCTTCCCCGACTGCCGCCGGCGCGCCGTCGAAGACGCTGCGCGCCGTCTCCAGCACATCGGCATCGCCATGCAGCCGCCCCAGCGCCATGAACATCTCCGCCAGGGCGGGGTCTGCAACGCTTGCCTCGACCTGAGCCGCCAGCGCCCCGGGCGACTTCAACTCAAGCGCCTCGAACAGCGCGCGCTCCTGGTCGGGGTTCAGCGCGGCCGCCTGCACCAGGCTACGGTAGATGCCGATGTGTCCCAGCGCCAGGTGCACCTCGTCGGCACCGGCCACCTTGAGGCTCGTCAGCGCCAGGTGCAGGATCTCGAGATCGGCTTCCAGCCCGGCATGGCCGAACAGCTCGACTCCCACCTGCACCGGACTGCGCCCTCCCTGATGCTGGTCGGCCTTGGCACGCAGAACATTGGTGCAGTAGCACAGCCTGGCCGGCCCCTGATGGCGCATCGAGTGGGCGTCCATGCGCGCCACCTGAGGTGTTACGTCGGCGCTGACCCCCATGAGGCGGCCGGTGAGCTGGTCGGTGAGCTTGAAGGTCTGCAGCTCGAGGTCGGTACCGGTACCGGTCAGCAGCGAGTCGAGGAACTCCACCGGCGGCGGCATCACCTGGTCGTATCCCCAGCGATAATAGAGGTCGAGCAGTGCCCGGCGCAGCTCTTCCATACGGCTCGCCTGAGGCGGCAGCACCTCGTCCATGCCGTCGGGCAATAGCCAGCGGTCAGCAATGGTCATGTTGTCAATCCTGCAAGACGAAGGGGCGGGACGAAAAGACACGAAGCCAAAAAAGGCCCACAAAAAAACCGGGCCACGCCCGGTTGACGGATTCTATCACGTTTGTCGGCGGGATGAACCCCGCGAGACCACGGCGGACGACCCAAGGGCCGTCCGCCGCAGCGGGACGTCATCCCTCGCCTGAAGCGTCGTCCTGTATCGACGGCCCTTTGAGATAGCGGAAGAAATCGCTCGAGGGATCCAGCACCAGCATGTCGCGCTCACCGTCGAAGCTGCTGCGATAGGCGTTCAGGCTGCGCCAGAAGCTGAAGAATTCCTGATCTTGTCCATAGGCTTCGGAGAAGATCGCCGCCGCCTCGGCATCCCCTTCACCGCGCAGGGTTTCGGCACGCTCGGTGGCCTGGGCCAGCAGCACCTGACGCCGGCGATCGGCGTTGGCGCGAATCCGCTCGGCCTCTTCCTGCCCCTGGGCGCGCCATTCGCGGGCCTCCCGCTCACGCTCCGACCGCATGCGGTCGTAAACGGCCGCCGACACGTCGTCTGGCAAGTCGATGCGCTTGACTCGAATGTCAAGGATCGACACGCCCAGCTCCTCGCGCATCAACGAATCGAGCTCTTCGGTGGGACGGATCATCAAGTCGTCGCGCCGCTCGGCGATGATCTGCTGGAGATCCAGACGACCGAACTCGTTACGTAGACTCTCGTCGACCCGCGGCTGGATCAGGCGAATCGCCATCGTCTCGTCACCCGATGTCGCCTCGTAGTAACGCGTGGGGTTAACCACCTGCCACTTGACGAAGGAGTCGACGATCACCGCCTTCTGCTCGAGCGTCAGATAACGGCTGGTATCGGTATCCAGCGTCAACACCCGGGTATCGAACTTGCGCACGGTCTGGGTGATCGGCACCTTGAAGTGCAGCCCCGGCTGGATGTTCTCTTCGATGACCTCACCGAAGCGCAGCTTGACCGCGCGCTCGGTCTCGTCGACCACATAGAGACTATTGCTCGCGAGCCAAGCCACCGCCGCCAGGCCGCCCACGATGATCAAGGAACGGTTGTTCACCATTTAGCGGCCCTCCCTGCGAATACCACCGTTATTGCTGCTTTGCGAGGTCGACGAGGTACGCAGGCGCTCGAGCACGCGCGGATCGAGCTCGCCGCTCTCGCCGTCGGCATTGCTGCCGCCTTCGCCCTCGCCACGGTTCCCGCTGCCGGGCCGCTGGTCTAGCGGCAGGTACATCAGAGGGGCATCGTCGCTGACGTCGAGCAGTACTTTCGGCGTGCGAGCGAAGACGTCGGCCATGGCATCGATGTAGAGACGCTCTCGCATGATCTCCGGTGCGTTGCGATACTGCGTGAGCAGCGCGTTGAAGCGGTTGACCTGACCCTGGGCCTCGGCCACCACGGATTCGCGATACCCCTGCCCCTGCTCGACCAGACGCTGCGCCTGACCTTGGGCAGCCGGGATGATGGCGTTGGCGTAGGCCATGCCCTCGTTGATAGTGCGCTGACGGTCCTCGCGCGCCCGGATCACGTCGTCGAAGGCATCGATGACCGGCGCCGGGGCCGACGTCGATTCGATGTTGATGGTTTGCAGTCGGATACCGGTGCCGTAGCTATCCAGATAGGTCTGCAGACGGCTCGCCACGGAGTTGCCGAGAATCTCGCGTCCCGAGGTGAGAATGTCGATCATGTCGGTGCCGCCCACCACGTGGCGCAGCGCGCTGTCCAGCGCGTTCTCGATTGAGAGCTGCGGATTGCGCACGTTGAGCACGAAATCGCGTGGGCTGTTCACTTGATACTGGGCCGAGATCTCGACCTCGACGATATTCTCGTCGCGGGTCAGCATCGACTGGGTCTGGGTCAGCGAGCGCACGCGCGTCACGTTGACCATGCGTACGTCATCGATCAACGGCGGATTCCAGTGCAGGCCGGGATTGACGACTTCCTGGAACTTGCCGAAACGCAGCACCACCCCACGCTCCGACTGGTCGACCAGATAAAAGCCCAGGGCCGCCCAGATACACAGGGCGACGATGAGCAGCAGCCCGGGCAGAGCGAAGGTATTGCGCGGACGACCACCGCCGCCTTTGCCGCCACGACCGCCACCGCCCTTGCCGCCGCGGCCGCCGAGCATGTTGTTGAGCTTGTCCTGAAACTTCTTTAGCGCCTCATCGAGATCGGGAGGGCCCTGGTTGCCGCCACGATTCCCACCACCGCCGCCATTGCCGCCGCGTCGCCCCCCGCCACTCCAAGGGTCATGCTGGTTACCGCCACCCGGCTCATTCCAAGCCATACGTCGTCTCCACTCTGCGTTGCTCCCTCGCCGACGTCGCTGCGGCCAAGGAGTCGGTTGCCATCCTGTCTTTGGCGCCAAAGACGCCTGGTACCGTTATTGTGCGAGAAAAGCCCGACACCCCCGTCGAGCCTTCGATCCGAAGCGTCAGGCGTCCCACTCCGGTCGCTCATGCAGCTCCGGCGGCAGGTAGTCCTCCGCCCGCTCGCCCAGTCGGGCCATTAGCTGCAAAAAATCGCGCCGGGGAAGGCGCACGTCGAGCTGGACCCGACCGCCTTCCTCGTAATGCTCACTGCGCACCGCTCCCAGTTCGTGCAGGCCTGCGCGCAGACGTCCCTGCTCCGGAGTAAGCGCCATGGCAAAATCGATCACATCATTGGCCAGGCATTCGGACAAGGCCTGCTCGAGCAGATCGAGCCCGCGCCCATCCCGAGCCGACAGCCAGACCGTCTGAGGACGACCGTGACCATCGCGCTCGATGCGCGGCGCACTGTCGAGCAAGTCGATCTTGTTCATGACCTTGAGCATCGGCACGTCCAGCGCGCCGATTTCGTCGAGCACCTCCTCGACCTGGGCCACGTTGAGCTCGCGATCGGGATCGGCGGCATCGATCACGTGAACCAGCAGCGACGCCTCGGCCGCTTCCTGCAGCGTGGCCTGGAAGGCTTCGACCAGCTTGTGAGGCAGGTGGCGGATGAAGCCGACGGTATCGGCCAGCACCACCGGGCCGACGTCACCAACCTCCAGCCGCCTCAAGGTGGGGTCGAGGGTAGCGAACAACTGATCCGCCGCATAGACCTTCGCTTCGGTCAGGGCGTTGAATAGCGTCGACTTGCCGGCGTTGGTATAGCCGACCAGCGACACGCTGGGGATCTCCGCCCGGGCCCGCGCGCGACGGTTCTGGCTGCGCTGGCTGCGCACCTTGTCGAGCCGCTTGTGGATCGCCTTGATGCGCGCACGCAGCAGGCGACGGTCGGTCTCGAGCTGGGTCTCGCCGGGGCCGCGCAGGCCGATCCCCCCTTTCTGTCGTTCCAGGTGGGTCCAGCCCCGCACCAGGCGGGTAGACATGTACTCGAGCTGCGCCAGTTCAACCTGCAGCTTACCTTCGTGAGTGCGCGCACGCTGGGCGAAGATATCGAGGATCAGCCCGGTGCGATCCAGTACGCGACACTTGAGCTCACGCTCCAGGTTACGCTCCTGGGAAGGGCTCAGGCTGTGGTTGAAAATGGCCAGTTCAGCGCCGTGCACTTCCAGCGCCCCGCGGAGCTCCTCCACCTTGCCACTGCCGATGAAGGTGCGCGAATCGGGCCGATGCCGGCTACCACTGAGCAGCATGGCCGGCTCGGCGCCGGCGGAACGAACCAATTCCAAGAACTCGCCCGGATCCTCGCGTTCGCGCTCATCCTGGAAGTCGACATGAACCAGTACAGCCGTTTCGCCGGCATCGGGTCGTTCAAAAAACAATCAATAACCTCATGCGTTGGTGTCCGGCTGAGCCGCGGGATCCTGCGGCGGCAAACGCACGTTGCGCGAAGGCACCACTGTGGAAATCGCATGCTTGTAAACCATCTGGCTGACGGTGTTGCGCAACAGAATGACGAATTGATCGAACGACTCGATCTGACCCTGCAGCTTGATGCCGTTGACCAGGAAAATCGAAACCGGAATGCGCTCCTTACGCAGGATGTTCAGGTACGGGTCTTGAAGGGACTGCCCTTTGGACATGTTACCTCTCCCTAAAACGTTCTCATGAGGGGTGGAAGTTGTGTTCTTGGGTTGTCTGCCATACGGCACGACACCATGCCGGTCCGGCCTGGTCACCCGGCCACTCGAAGCCATCATATTACGCTAAGAGCCCGTTTCACGCACGAATTTCAGGATATCCGACAGCGCGTCGGGGGCCTGGCTATCGACCCAGCACAACGCCGGCCAGCTACGCAGCCAAGTCAGCTGACGCTTGGCCAGCTGCCGGGTCGCCACGACGGTGCGGTGACGCAGCCACTCGATATCGCCGGCTCCGTCGAGAAACTCCCAGACCTGCCGATAGCCTACGCTCTTCATCGATGGCAGGCCGGGATGCAGGTCTCCGCGGGCTCTCAACGCCGCTACCTCATCGATCAGGCCGCTTTCCAGCATGAGTTCGAAACGCGCTGCAATCCGCTCATGCAGAATGCCACGATCGCAAGGGGCGAGTCCTATCGACAGCACTTTCCACGGGAAGTTTTCAGGATGTTGCCTGCGCCATAGTTCGGTAAGCGTCTCGCCACTGGCGCGATACACCTCGAGCGCACGTATCAGCCGCTGAGGATCGTTGGGGTGGATGCGCTCGGCGGATTCGGGATCGATCCTGGCCAGCTCGGCATGCAGCGCCGCCAGCCCGCCGCACTCGGCCTCTCGCGCCAGCGTTTCGCGAATCGCCGGATCGGCGGCCGGCAGATTGGCCACACCCTCGAGCAGACGCTTGGCATACATCATGGTGCCCCCCACCAGCAGCGGGATACGGCCCGCTGCGGTGATTTGCCGCATCTCGCGGCGGGCATCCTCGCGAAAGTCGGCCGCCGAATAGGGATCGGCCGGGTCGCGTATGTCGATCAGCCGGTGAGGAGCGCGGGCCAGTTCCTGGGGCGATGGCTTGGCGCTACCGATATCCATGCCGCGATAGACCATGGCCGAGTCCATGCTGATCAGCTCGCAGTCGAGCCGTTCGTGCAGAGCGATGGCCAGGTCGGTCTTGCCGGCGGCGGTGGGCCCCATCAGCAGGATGGCGAGCGGACGTTCGTCAGGCATCGATGTGACGCTCCCTACTGTCCCCGCAGGAAGAGCCGGTCCAGCTCCCTGAGCGACATCTCGGTCCAGGTGGGGCGGCCATGGTTGCACTGACCGCTACGCTCGGTACGCTCCATGTCGCGCAGCAGAGCGTTCATCTCCGCCGTGGTCAGGCGGCGGTTGGCGCGTACGCTGCCATGACAAGCCATGGTCGCCAGCAGTTCGTTGACGTGCGCCTCCAGCCGATCCGAACGACCGTAGCGCTCGAGGTCGGCGAGCATGTCGCGAACCAGCGGCTCGACGTCTGCGTCCACAAGCAGCGCCGGCACCTGGCGCACCAGCAGCGTCTCGGGCCCAGCCACGTCGAGTTCGACGCCGAAGCGGGCGAAGGCATCACGTTCGGCTTCGGCGGTGGCCACTTCGGCCGCGCTGGCCGCCAGCGATACCGGCACCAGTAGCGGCTGGGCCTCCAGCGCACCGCCGTGCACCTGGGCCTTCATGCGCTCGTAGACGATCCGCTCGTGGGCGGCGTGCATGTCGACGATCGCCATGCCGTGGGCCGTCTGCGAGAGGATATAGATCCCGTGTAACTGGGCGACGGCATAGCCCAGCGGAGGCACGCCGGTGGCATCCGCCTCCGGCATGACGGCGGACCTTTGCCGCGCCGTGATCGGCGTCTCCGCCTCAGGCGGCGCCAGCGCGACGTCGGCTTCGCCTTCTGCGACAGGAGCCTGGGGCGTCAGCAGGCGTTCCTCGTGTTCGGGGTGCAGTGCGCGATAACCGGACATGAAGGCGCGCACGCGATCGGCCGTGACACGCTGGCCGCCGTCCTCGGCTTCATGCAGTGCCATGGGCTGCTGCTGCCAGCGCCCCGCCGCCTCGCGCACTTCCCACTCGGGTTCGGCCGCCGCCTCGGCGGCTGGCGTCTCGCGCTCCCCCGGTCGCGCTTCGGCCAGCGCCCGGTGCAGGCTGGAGAAGAGAAAATCGTGGACCATCCGTCCGTCGCGAAAGCGCACCTCGTGCTTGGTGGGATGCACGTTGACGTCCACCACCAGCGGGTCGACTTCCAGATAGAGAACGAAGACCGGATGACGACCATGAAACAGCACATCTCGGTAGGCTTGGCGGATGGCGTGCGCCACCAATCGGTCGCGCACCACGCGGCCATTGACGAAGAAGTACTGCTGATCGGCTTGAGCACGCGAATGCGTGGGCAAGCCCACCCAGCCCCACAGGCGCAGGTTGCCGGCTTCGAGGTCGAGATGCAGGGCGTTGTCGAGAAAGCTCTTTCCCAGCAGCGCGGCGACGCGGCGCTCGCGACGAGGTGCGTCGTCTCCCGCAGGAAGCTGGTGTACGGTCTTCTGGTTGTGGCGCAGCACCCAGGCGATATCGAAGCGCGACAGGGCCAGGCGCCGGAACGCCTCCTCCACGTGGCCGTATTCGGTCTTCTCCGTACGCAGGAACTTGCGCCGGGCCGGCGTATTGAAGAATAGGTCGCGCACTGTCACGGAAGTCCCGCGCGGGTGCGGTGCCGGCGTAACCCGCGGCTCCATCTGGCGCCCCTCGGCTATCACGCGCCAACCATGGCGAGGGTCATCATCGACATTGGCGATCAGTTCGAGGCGCGAGACCGAGCTGATCGAAGCCAGCGCCTCGCCGCGAAAGCCAAGACTGGCCACGCCTTCGAGATCCTCGAGCGAAGCTATCTTGCTGGTGGCATGACGCGACAGCGCCAGTGGCAGGTCGCTCTCGGCGATGCCGCTGCCATCGTCGCGTACGCGGATCAGGCGCGTACCACCCGCCTCTAGCTCCACCTCGACACGGGTGCTACCTGCATCGATTGCATTCTCGACCAACTCCTTGACCACCGAGGCGGGGCGTTCGACCACCTCCCCGGCGGCGATCTGGTTGGCAAGCCTGGGGTCCAGCACCTGGATGCGCTGCGTCTCGCGAAGTACCGTCATGAGCGGGGAATCCGTAATACCTGCCCGACGCGGATCACGTCGCCGTTGAGCTCGTTGGCCTGCTTGAGCTGGCCCACCGGCACGCCGTGACGCGCGGCAATCTGGGAAAGCGTGTCACCGGGCTGGATGCGGTATTCGTTGCTAGAGGGCGAGCGCTGGTTGTCCCGCTGCCAGGCGAGCAGGCTGGCCGGTGGCGGGTTGCTGCGAAAATGCGAACGCAGCCCGGCGAAGATCGATTCGGCCAGCCGCTGCTGGTGACCCGAATCGCGCAGACGGCTCTCTTCGTCGGGATTGGAGATGAAGCCGGTCTCGATCAGCAACGAGGGGATGTCGGGCGACTTCAGCACCATGAACCCGGCCTGCTCGACACGCGACTTGTGCAGCCGGTTCACGCGCCCCAACTGGTCGAGCACCTGGCCGCCGATGGCCAGTGAATCATTGAGCGTTGCCGTCATGGTCAAGTCGAGCAGCACGCCGCGCAGCACCTCGTCCTTGTCGTTGAGCGACAGGTTGCCGTCCACCCCGCCGATCAGATCGGCCTGGTTTTCACTGGCCGCCAACCATTGAGCGGTTTCGGAGGTAGCGCCGCGCTGGGACAGGGCGTAGACGGAACTGCCGTTGGGCCGAGGGCTGTTGAAGGCATCGGCGTGGATGGAGACGAAGAAGTCGGCCTTCTGCTCGCGGGCGATACGGGTGCGCTGACGCAGGCCCACATAATAGTCGCCATCACGAATCATCACGGCGCGAAAGCCTTCGGTGTCGTCGACCAGTCGCTGCAGGCGTCGGGCGATCTCCATTACCACGTCTTTTTCACGAATACCGCTGGGTCCGATGGCGCCGGGGTCTTCTCCGCCGTGCCCGGCGTCGACCGCAATGATGATGTCTCGCCGCGGGTGGGGAGCTGCCGGCTGGCTCGCCACCGCCGCATCGACATCCACGCTCGGCGCTTCGTCCGACTCGCCGCGGTGCCGATTGGCGGCGATCTCCTGCTCGCGGATCATGGCCTCGATGGGGTCGATGGGATTTTGTACCGCGCTCTCCCCAGGGTATTCCATGTCGACCACCAGGCGGTGACCGTACTGCTCGTTGGGGGGCAGCGTGAAGTGTCGCGGCTCCACTTCGCGCGAGAGCTCCAGCACCACGCGCAAGCCGCCGCCATCGCGAACCCCGCTGCGCACTGCCGTGATGGCGCTGCCCTCCAGCTCCAGGCTCGCCAGGTCGGTATCGAGGCCGCTCTGGTCGAGATCGATCACCAGACGCCGCGGATTGTCGAGCGTGAAAATGTTGGCCTCGGCATGGTCGGAAAGATCGAATACCAGTCGCGCATGGTCCGGCGCCGCCCACAGGCGAATATTGTCGACCTGGGCTGCCCGCGCCGGCGCATCGGGCAGCAGGGTCAGGCATAGAATCGTCAGCAGGCCGATGCCGGCCGTCAGCGGCCAGTCGAAGAGGCGTGCGAACGAGGATCGAATATGGCTCACGGCGTTTCGGGTTCCCGGTCGATGATCATGTCGGCAAGGGCGGCATCCTGCGCCAGGGTGGCCACGACGCCCCGGCCATGGGCCGTAGAAGCCTCGAGTGTGGCCAGGCGCCCGGTGCCGTCCAGACACAAGGTGACGACCAGGTCCGGAGGCGGCAGCCAGCCGGCGCCGCGGCTCGGCCACTCGACCAGGCATAGGGCATCGTCGGCGAACAGGTCGCGACCACCGATGAACTCCAGCTCCTCGGGGTCGCCCAGGCGATACAGGTCAAAGTGATGGATGCGCCGTCCTTCGAGCTCGTAGGGCTCGACCAAGGTATACGTAGGGCTCTTCACCGCACCCTCATGGCCGTGAGCACGCAGGACGCCGCGTGCCAGCGTGGTCTTGCCTGCCCCCAATTCGCCTTCGAGATAGACGCGTCCGCGCCCTGCCAAGGCTTCGCCGAGGCGCTGCCCGAAGACGACCTGGCGCTCTTCGTCATCGAGTCGCACGCGCATCCTGTCCCCCTGCAAGCGAGTAAAAGCCCGGACCGAACCCGGGGTTGACGAGAACTCGCGCATAGGATGCCAGATCGGCGGCCAGCAGACCACGTTCACCCCCGTCGCGTGCCGCCTGATCGCCGGCAAGGGCGTGCACCGTCACGCCAAGCCGCGCCGCAGTCTCCAGCGGCACGCCCTGCGCCAGCAGCGCGCCGAGAATACCCGAAAGAACGTCGCCCATGCCTCCCGAGGCCATGCCGGGATTGCCATAGGGGCAGACCGCCATCCCCTCCGGCCCTGCCACCAGGCTGCCGGCCCCCTTCAGCACCACGACACCCCCGCGTCGCTGCTGCAGCTCGCGCGCGGCGGCGGGACGGTCGGCTTCGATGTCTGCCGCACTGCATCCCAGCAGACGCGCGGCCTCGCCCGGATGCGGCGTAAGAATCCAGTCGTCTCGCCGCAGACCGTCGAAGCGTGACGCCAGCAGGTTGAGTCCATCGGCATCGATCACCATCGGCTTCGACTCACCCAGCGCCGCCTGCAGCATGCTTTGTCCCCAGGCCCCTTGTCCGAGTCCCGGACCTACCACCAACACATCGGCCCTGGCCGGTAGCTCGCCCAGTTCGGCGGCGCCGCGCATGCCATGCACCATCACCTCGGGACGATAGGTCAGGCAGGCCGTGACATGCTCCGGCGCCGTGGCCAGGCTGATCTTGCCCGCTCCCAGGCGAGCGGCGGCTTCGCTCGCCAGCAGCGCCGCCCCGCCGAACCCCGGCGCCCCGCCCAGGATCAAGACATGCCCCATGCCTCCCTTGTGCGCGTCACGCTCGCGGGGCGGTAGCCACGTCGCGATCAGTTCACGATCGAGTAAATGAGCGGCCGGCACCAGGTCGGCATGGGCCAGCGCATCGACGCCCAGGGCGCGAAAATGCACCTCACCCACCAGTGCCGGGGCCCGCCCCGTATGCAGCCCGATCTTGTCGCCGATGAAGGTCACCGTGCGGGTGGCGCGCACGGCCACCCCGAGTGTGGCACCGGTATCCGCCGCCAGCCCCGAGGGAATGTCGATGGCAAGTACCGGCAAGCCGCTGGCGTTGATCGCCTCGATCGCGTCGCGAAATTCACCCGTTACTTCGCCAGCGATCCCCGTGCCGAGCAGCGCATCGACGATCACCTCACCGCTGAAGGCGATTCCCGCCCGCCATGGTTCGCTACCGACGCCGGCCGCACTTGCCATCTCGGCGGCGCGCGCGGCATCCCCCCGAAGCGCCTCGGGTGGCTTGAGCGCGATACGCTGTACCTCGATACCGGCGACCGCCGCAAGCGCCGCAAGCACGTGGCCGTCGCCACCGTTGTTGCCGCCGCCACACAGCACGGTCAGCCGCTTCACACCCGACCAGCGCGCCTTGAGGCTTTGCCAGGCCGCCGTGGCCGCCCGCTGCATCAGGGCGAAACCTTCCACCCCGCCGGCCATGGTTCGACGGTCGAGTTCGCGAACCTGTGCGGCATGATAGAGCGGGCGAAGCGCGTCGTGTGCCGGTCGATCGGAACGATTGCTGGACATCCGGTGTCTCCCCCGTCTGCGTTGCTTTATCATGGGGAGTGTAAGCGTCGTGACGCTTGCGCCAATCCCCCGCCACGTTTTTGCCCGGTTTTTTCTCGATCATGCCTGTATCCGCGACTCTGGACGCTCATGCCCTGGCTGAGCTTGCCACGACCATCAAGACCTGGGGCCGCGAACTGGGCTTCCAGCAGGTGGGCATTGCCGATGTCGACCTGGCGGACGACGAGCGTCACCTGCAGCGCTGGCTGGAGGCCGGCCATCACGGCGAGATGGGCTTCATGGCCAAGCACGGCACCAAGCGCACGCGCCCCGAGGAACTCGTTCCCGGCACTCTGCGCGTGATCAGCGTGCGCCTCGACTATCTTCCCGCCGAGGTGGAGAGCGCCAAGGTGCTGGGCCAGCCCCAGACGGCATACGTCTCGCGCTATGCCGTCGGTCGCGACTACCACAAGCTGATGCGCAAACGCCTGGCCACCCTGGCCAGGTGGATCGAAGAGCGGGTCGGCTCCTTCGGCTATCGCGCCTTCGTCGACTCGGCGCCGGTTATGGAGCGGGCACTGGCACGCAAGGCCGGGCTCGGTTGGGTTGGCAAGAATGCCATGCTACTCAACCCACGCGCCGGCTCGCTGTTCTTCCTGGGCGAACTCTACGTCGACCTGCCGCTGCCGGTCGATCCGCCGTTCGACGCCGAGCACTGCGGCAGTTGCAGCGCCTGTCGCACGGCCTGCCCCACCGGCGCCATCATCGAGGACAAGGTGGTAGATGCGCGCGCCTGCATCTCCTATCTCACCATCGAGCTGTTCGGTGCCATCCCCGAGCGTTATCGCGAGGCCATGGGCAACCGCGTGTTCGGCTGCGACGACTGCCAACTGGTCTGCCCTTTCACCCGCTTCGCCCGCGCCACGGCGGAGAATGACTTCGCTCCTCGCCACGACCTCGACCGGGCCAGCCTGGTATCGCTGTTCGCCTGGGGCGAGGAAGAGTTCCTCGACAAGACCGCCGGCAGCCCGATCCGCCGCATCGGCTACGAGCGCTGGCTGCGCAACCTGGCCGTAGGGCTGGGCAACGCCCCCTGGAGCGAAGCCGTGGAAGCTGCCCTGCGCGCTCGACTCGCCTACCCTTCCGACCTGGTGCGCGAGCATGTGCGCTGGGCGCTCGGCCGACAGCGGAAGAAGCGTGACCGAGTCATCGCCAGTCAAGCCTAGCGACCCACGAGAAGTAGCCGCTGTACAAAGCTCCAACGCTAGCGGCGCCGGGGACAGGGCGAAGCGGAGGTCTTTTGCACGCCTCTTCCTAATACCGAATCACTCCTCCTCGTCGCGCTCGCTGCCGGCCAGCCGCAGAAAACTATTGCGATAGTGCGCGAGTTCAGCCACCGACTCGCGAATGTCATCGAGCGCCTGGTGAGTGTTGCGCTTGCTGAAACCGGCCAGCGCTCCCGGGTTCCAGCGCTTGGCCAGCTCCTTCAGGGTCGAGACATCCAGGTTGCGGTAATGGAAGAACGCCAGCAGCTCGGGCATCTCGCGCTCGAGAAAGCGCCGGTCCTGATGCACGCTGTTGCCGCACATGGGCGAAACCCCGGGCACCACGTACTGCTGCAGAAACTCGAGCGTCTGGCGCTCGGCCTCGGCGGTATCGATCCGGCTGCGCTTGACCCGCTCGACCAGTCCCGACTCACCATGAGTCTTCTGGTTCCACTCATCCATGCCCGCAAGCAGGCTGTCGGGCTGATGCACGGCAAGGACCGGCCCCTCGGCAATCAGGTTCAGTTCGCTGTCGGTGATCAGGGTCGCCACTTCGATGATGCGCTCGCGGTCGGGTTCGAGCCCGGTCATCTCGAGGTCGATCCACACCAGCAGGTCCTCGCGAGGCGCGGAAGTGTTGGGCATTGGTCAGGCTCCAGGTTGATGGCGCAGCAGGACAGGCAGGGCCACGCTGGTTACAATACCGCTATTGTAACGATCTTCGGGCGCCCATGAACAAACGCAAGCTCAGTCGCCAGCAGCGCTGGCGAGTCGAGAAGATACAGGCAGAACGCGAGCGTCGGGCCGACCAGCGCGACGCCGAGGATTCGCAGAAGCTCGCCGCGGGGGAATACGGTCCCGAGCGACCCGGCCGGGTCATCGCGCATTTCGGCCGCACCCTCGACGTCCAGGGCGCCCATGGCGATACCGTGCGCTGCCACCTCCGCGCCAACCTCGAAGGCCTGGTGACCGGTGATCGGGTCGTGTGGCGTGCCACCCACGATGCCGAAGGTCACGCCGTCGAAGGCGTCGTGGTGGCACGCAGCGAGCGCCAGAACGTGCTGGAGCGCCCCGACGCCCGCGGCCAGCTCAAGCCGGTGGCGGCCAACATCGATCAGATCCTGATCGTCTTCGCCGTCGAGCCGGCGCCTCACCCTAATCTGATCGATCGCTACCTGGTAGCGGCCGAGGCGACCGGCATCGCCCCGGCGCTGGTGCTCAACAAAATCGACCTGCTGCCCGAGAGCGGCGGCGAGCTGCGCGACCTGCTGGCCCGCTACGAAGCGCTCGGCTACCCGGTGGTGGCCACCACCACGGCCCGCGAGGCGGGGCTCGACGCGCTCCTGGCACGCCTGGCCGGCCGCACGTCGGTATTCGTCGGCCAGAGCGGCGTGGGCAAGTCGTCATTGATCGACCGCCTGCTGCCGGACGAGGAACTGCGTATCGGCGCGCTGTCGAAGGATTCGCGCAAGGGCACGCACACCACCACCACGGCGCGCCTCTATCGCCTACCCGCAGCCGACGACGCCGAGCTGATCGACTCCCCCGGCATCCGCGAGTTCGGCCTGATGCACCTGGACGAGCACCAGGTCGCCGAGGGTTTCATCGAGTTTCGCGACCATCTCGGCCACTGCCACTTCCGCGACTGCCGCCACCGGCAAGAGCCTGGCTGCGCCCTGCTGGAAGCCGTGGAGCGGGGCGACATCCACCCGCAGCGTTTTGCCAGCTACCGTCATATCGTCGATAGTCTCAACGAGACCTGATCAGGCCGACATTGCGACAACGAGCCTAGAGGAGAGCGCCATGAGTTCCGAAGAGAATCTGCTACCGCTGATCGTCGAACCCGAACAGCTCGCCGAACACCTCGACGCTCCACAGCTGCTGATCGTCGACGTGCCGCTCAAGGCCGAGAGCTATGAAGAGGGCCATGTGCCGGGCGCGGTCTTCCTCGACCATCGTCGGCTGATGAAGGGCGACGGTGACGTGCCCAACGATGTGCCGAGCCCCGAGGCGCTGTCGCAGCTCTTTTCGTCGCTCGGCCTGACCCGTGACACCCACGTGGTTGCATACGACGACGAAGGCGGCGGCTGGGCCGGGCGCCTGCTTTGGACGCTGGAGCTGATCGGCCATGCCCGCTACTCCTACCTCAACGGCGGCATCCACGCCTGGCGACAGGCCGGCCAGCCCGTATCGCGCGAAAACTCCACTCCCAGGTCCAGCGACTACGAGGCCGAGTTCCTCCATCCGGAAGTCGCCATCGATCGGGCCGAACTTCAGGAACGCCTCGGCGAAAAGGGCTTTGCGGTATGGGATGCTCGTTCGCCGGCGGAGTATCGCGGCGAGAAGGGCGAGAACAAGCGGCTCGGCCATCTCCCCGGCGCGGTGAACATGGAGTGGACCGAGGCCATGGACCGCGAGCGAGCGCTGCGCATCCGCGACTATGCCGAACTCATCACCGAACTCGAAGCGCTGGGGCTCACGCCGGATATGGAAGTGATCACTCACTGTCAGAGCCATCACCGTAGCGGTTTTACCTGGCTGGTGGGCAAGGCGCTAGGCTTCGAGAAGATCCGCGGTTACGCCGGCTCCTGGAAAGAGTGGGGCAACCGCGACGATACGCCGATAGAAAAGTAAGCCATGCGTTGGAAGCTGGAGGCCAACCTGTTATCACCCGCCTCCGGGCTAAGGTTTCCTTCAAGCGTCCAGCCGCGAGCGGCGCTCTTCCAGCTTCAAGCTCAAGGGCGCTTAGCCCACCCGACCGACCATCTACCCCAAAGACCTCTGAAGAGACTTCTCGTCCGTGCCGCTATCCAAGTTATTTTCCCTGATCCAGTACCCTATTCCCCATCATCTGCTTTCGCGGCTGGTGGGGTTTCTCGCCGAATGCCGCGTGGCCTGGCTGAAGGATGGGCTGATCCGCGCCTTCATCAAGGCCTTCGAGGTCGACATGCGCGAGGCCGCCGAGCCCGACATTCGCGCCTATGCCACCTTCAACGACTTCTTCACGCGCAAGCTCAAAGCGGATGCCCGCCCTCTCGGCAAGGGCCTGCTCTCCCCCGCAGACGGCACCCTGTCGCAGTTCGGTGCCATCGAAGCCGACCGCCTGCTCCAGGCGAAGGGTCATCGCTTTTCCGTGGCCGACCTGCTCGGGGGCGATGAGGAAGCGGCAAGACGTTACCGCGGCGGCAGCTATGCCAACGTCTACCTCTCGCCCAAGGATTATCATCGGGTGCACATGCCGTTGGCCGGCACCCTGACCGAGATGGTCTACGTGCCGGGACGGCTGTTCTCGGTCAACTCCGCCACCACCGACCACGTGCCCAACCTGTTCGCGCGCAACGAGAGGCTGGTGTGCCACTTCGACACCGAGTACGGCCCCATGGTCGTGGTGCTGGTGGGCGCCATGATCGTCGCCGCCATCGAGACCGTATGGGCCGGGCAGATCACCCCGCTCTCGGGCCAGGTGCAACGTATCCGCTTTGATAAACCGATCTCGCTCGAGCGCGGCGAGGAAATGGGCCGCTTCAAGCTCGGCTCCACCGTGGTGATGGCCTTCGCCGGGAAGGTCGATTTCGACGATCGCCTTGCCCCCAAGACCAAGGTGAGCGTGTGCGAGTCGCTGGGCAACTTTCCCAACCCCGGCCCCGCATTCGCCTAGTGCGACCCGACAGCGCTAACAGTTGGGCGTGGCGAAGGCGATAACTTCCGCCACGCTCGCCCTGCCCAGGGCGAGCTGAATCAACCGATCGATCCCCAGCGCCACGCCGCTGCCCGCCGGCATACCGTGCGCCAGCGCCGCCAGCAGCCGCCGATCGACGTCCACCTCGGGCAGGCCCAGCCGGCGCCGGGCGACATTGTCTTCATCAAAGCGTTGGCGCTGCTCCTCGGCGTCGGTGAGTTCGTCGTAGCCATTGGCGAGCTCCACCCCTTCGAGGTAGACCTCGAAGCGCGACGCCACCCACTCACCATCCTCCGGATCGCGATGACGCCGCGCCAGCGCCGCCTGGCTCGCGGGATAGTCCACCACCACGTCGAGCCCGTCACGCCCCAGTTCGGGCTCGACGACGAGGCTCATCAGCAGGTCGAGGCAGTCGTCGCGCTCGGCAGCGCCCATGTCTAGCCCGCCGCGTACGCCGGCAATCCGGCGCAACGTATCGAGCTCAACGCCGAACGGATCGAATCCCAACACCTCGCGGAACAGCTCGCGGTAGCGCCGCTGGCGCAGCGGCCCCGGGTCGCGGCCAAGCACGACATGGATCAGCGCCGTCGTCTCGGCGATCAAGGCCTCGAGAGAGTAGCCTGGCCGGTACCACTCCAGCATGGTGAACTCGATATTATGCCGACGACCCACCTCACCGTCGCGGAAGCTGCGCGCGAGCTGAAAGACCGGTCCGCTGCCGGCGGCCAGCAACCGCTTCATGTGGAACTCGGGCGAGGTCTGCAGCCACAGTCGCTCGCACCCCGCCGGCGTGGTCGCCTCGAGCGACAGCGATGCCAGGAGCACATCGGTGCTCCCGCCGTGGCCCAGCACCGGCGTCTCCACCTCCAGCACGCCGCGCTCGGCGAAGAAGGCGCGCACCTCGGTCAGCAGCCGCGCTCGCTCGCGCAGCGTCTCGATACTTGCCGTCGGCCGCCAGTCAGTTGCCATGCTGTCTTACCTCTAAAAACAAGGAAGCCACGCCCTTGAGCGTGGCCACCAAATCTACACCGCCGAACTCGCGGCCTCTCCGAGCGCATCCCTGACTAGGCGAATTCCAACGCAACGGCGGAGTATGGTTTCCCAAATGAGCACGTTAAGGCGGAATTCAACGACGTCAGGGGTGCGCGTAGGAAGGCTTTCGCCCCATCAGGCGCGGGAGACGTACTCGCCGGACCTAGTATCGACCTTCAACACTTCACCCTGGTTGATGAAAAGCGGCACACGCACCACGGCACCGGAGGAGAGCGTGGCCGGCTTGGAGCCCCCCTGAGCGGTATCGCCCTTCAGGCCCGGATCGGTCTCGACCACTTCCAGCTCGATGAAGTTGGGCGGCGTCACGCTGATGGCGTTGTCGTTCCACAGCGTCACGGTGTAGGCCACCTGCTCCTTGAGCCACTTGAGCGTATCGCCAAGGGCCTTCTTCTCCACCGCGTACTGCTCGAAGGAGCCGTCGGTCTTCATGAAGTACCACATGTCGCCGTCGTTGTAGAGATACTCCATCTCGAGGTCCACCACGTCGGCGCCTTCGAGGGATTCGCCCGACTTGAAGGTGCGTTCCCACACGCGGCCGGTGATCAGGTTACGCAGCTTCACGCGGTTGAACGCCTGGCCCTTGCCCGGCTTGACGAACTCGTTCTCGACGATCGAGCAGGGGTCGCCGTCCAGCATTACCTTCAGACCGCCCTTGAATTCGTTGGTAGAATAGCTAGCCATGTTCCCTCTCGAATGATCGGCGCGCCGTAGCAGGCTCTCGACGCGCAAGAAACGTATCGACGGGGATTCGAGCCCCGCCCCTTTGTGACTGGTGTGCCGCATGATAACCCGAACCTCCGCCCTTTTGCAGAGACCGGAAACGCCGAGCGCTGACGTGACGCCCTTGACGTTGCAGAGCGCCTGGCAGACCCAGTTGTCGAGGGCGATCCGCGACCCGCGCGAGCTTTGCCGACGGCTTGGGCTGGACGATGCCTGGCTACCCGGCGCCGAGCGCGGCCACACGCTGTTCGAGGTGCGAGTGCCCGAAGCCTTCCTGGCGCGCATGCGCCATGGCGATCCCCACGATCCGCTGCTGCGCCAGGTGCTGCCGCTCGCCACCGAGGACGAGAGCATACCCGGATACGTCACCGATCCACTGGCCGAGGCCGAGCATACGCCGGGGCCGGGGCTGATCCATAAGTACGCCGGTCGCGTGCTGCTGATCGCGAGCCCCGCCTGCGCGGTGAACTGCCGCTACTGCTTTCGCCGCCACTTCCCTTATGGTGACAACAGCCCCTCCCGCAACCAGTGGGAGCGCTCGCTCGAGACGCTGCGTGATGACCCGAGCATTCACGAAGCCATCCTTTCCGGCGGCGATCCGCTGGCGGCCAGCGACCGTCAGCTCGGCTGGCTGGTCGAGCGGCTCGAGGCCATCCCGCATCTCAAGCGCCTGCGTCTCCATACCCGCCTGCCGGTGGTGATCCCGGATCGCATCGACGAGGCCCTGCTCGGCTGGCTCGGCACTACGCGGCTGCAGAGGGTCGTGGTGTTGCACGTCAACCATGCCCAGGAGATCGACGGCGCCGTGATCGATGCCTGTGCACGCCTCAAACGGGCCGGCGTCACCCTGCTCAACCAGAGCGTGCTGCTGCGCGGCGTCAACGACTCCGTCGAGGCACTGGCAGAACTCTCCGAGCGGCTGTTCGAGGCCGATGTGCTGCCCTACTACCTGCACGTACTCGACCCGGTGGCGGGGGCCGCCCATTTCGACGTGCCCGACGAAGAGGCCCGCGAACTGGTCGCGGGCCTGCGGGGTGTACTGCCGGGCTTCCTGATGCCACGCCTGGTCAGGGAGGTTCCGGGCGAGGCGAGCAAGACGCCGCTCTGAGAGGAAAGAGAGAAGAGAGAGCGGTGGATTTCTTTCTACCTTCTTTTCAGGCGCGTAGCGCCGATCTTCCCTCTCATGGCGGCGTAGCCGCTCTTCACTGCCTCAGGCCAGCGTCGACGCAGTCACATTGGCCGCCGCCGGCTCGTTGGAAACATGCCGGTTGATAGCGCTCATCACCGCCTTCATCGAGGCGCTGGTGATGCTCTCGTCGGTGCCCACGCCGAACACCGCCTTGCCGTCGATGCGCACCTCCACGTAGGCGATCGCCTCGGCATCGGCGCCTTGTCCACGCGAGTGTTCGTGGTAATCGATGATCTCGACGTCGTGACCGGCAGCCGCCAGCGCCTTGATGAAGGCCGCCAGTGGACCGTTGCCCTCGCCGTGAATCGTGCGGCGTTCGCCGCGCTCTTCGATCGCAGCCTCCAGGCTCACCTTGGGGCTGTCGGGCTCGGAGGAGAGTCGGTGATTGACCAGCGCATAGGGCTCGGCACGAGCCAGGTACTCGTCGGCAAACGCCTGGTAGATCATCTGAGAGGTAATCTCCTTGCCCGTGCGATCGGCCACCTCCTGCACCACCTGGCTGAATTCGATGGAGAGTCGGCGCGGCAGCTCGATGCCGTGCTCCTGTTCCAGCAGATAGGAGACCCCACCCTTTCCCGACTGGCTGTTGACCCGGATCACCGCCTCGTAGCTGCGGCCCACATCCAGCGGATCGATAGGCAGGTAGGGCACTTCCCACATGGCGTCCGGGTTGGCACGGCGCTCGGCCATGCCCTTCTTTATGGCATCCTGGTGGGAGCCGGAAAAGGCGGTGAACACGAGGTCGCCCACGTAGGGGTGGCGCGGGTGCACCGGCAGCTGGTTGCAGTACTCCACCTCACGCATGATCGGCGTGATGTTGGAGAAGTCGAGCCCCGGATTCACGCCCTGGGTATAGAGGTTCATGGCGAGCGTCACGATGTCGACATTGCCGGTGCGCTCGCCGTTGCCGAACAGGGTGCCCTCGACGCGATCGGCACCGGCCATCACGGTGAGTTCGGCCGCCGCTACGCCGGTGCCGCGGTCGTTGTGCGGGTGCACGCTGACGATCAAGTGATCGCGATTCTCCACGTTGCGACAGAACCACTCCACCTGGTCGGCGTAGTTGTTGGGTGTCGCCGCTTCCACCGTGGCCGGCAGGTTGACGATCATCTTCTTCTCGGCGCTGGCGCCGTAGGCCTCCATCACCGCCTCGACCACCTCCTTGGCGAAGTCCATCTCGGTGGTGGTGAACAACTCCGGCGAGTACTGGAAGGTCCAGCGGGTTTCCGGCGCCGCCGCCATCAACTCACGAATCTGGGCGGTGGCATCCACGGCGATACCGATGCACTCCTCCTTGCTCACGTTGAACACCACGCGGCGAAACACCGGATCGGTGGCGTTGTAGACGTGAACGATGGCGCTCTTCGCTCCCTTCAGCGCCTCGAAGGTGCGTTCGATCAGATGCGGGCGAGCCTGGGTCAACACTTGGATGGTGACGTCGTTCGGTATCTTGTCCTGCTCGATCAACGTGCGCACGAAGTCGAAGTCGGTCTGCGAAGCCGAGGGGAAGCCAACTTCGATCTCCTTGAAACCGATCTTCACCAGCAGATCGAAGAAACGTTGCTTGCGCTCCTGGTCCATGGGGTCGATCAGCGCCTGGTTACCGTCACGCAGGTCGACGCTGCACCAGGCGGGCGGCGATTCGATCCGGCGGTTCGGCCATTGTCGATCGGGCAGGTCGACAGCGACGAAGGGGCGGTACTTGGCGGCGGGGTTATCGATCATCATGGCGTTGTTCTCCCTGGCTGGCGGCGCTGGTCTCGAAGACGGATGGCATCAGAAACGGCAACGCCCCGACTGCGCGAAGCATACCGGGGCGTCCTTGATACATGGTGAAAGCTCCCACACGACCGTCGACGGTCGGGCAGGCACGGCAATCACGATGGGGGGCAATTCGGAAGGAAGACATTTCGGCACCTCAACTGACCTGGACAAAAAACACGATACGCAAAGGTATCGACCGGCACGCTCAAAGGCCGGCTAGTAGTCGTAGGTCTAGGTCGAAGTGGCGAAACGATGTATTCATGTTCACAGAAAATCAGCTTGGGAAGCCCTTGTCAAGCAAGGCGCAATCGCACTACTCCGAATCGGCGCGGCGCCACCATTCCAGCAAAGCGACAGGTACCGACTCTTCGACGGCACAAAGCTTCCAGATTTCGCAGCCACTGTCGTCCTCGACGCTCAACTGCAGCCATCGTCGATCGGCTCCCGCGGGCTCTGCATCGCCGCGACAGCTCTCGGCGACGAGCTCCAGCAACCGCTGCAGTTCGGCGCGCTGAGATTCGCTGCAGCGGGCGCAGTCGAGACGACGCGGACGTGCGAGGCCCGGGAAATGCGCCAGGCCGCCCTCACGTTTGAGCCGCAGCACGCTGGCCGAGGTCAGCCGCGGTGGATGCGACGCGTCGCTCATGGCAGAACCCCTACCCCTCGCCACGCCTCGTGCACCGCCGCGACCTCCCGGCTCGACGAGCCGAAACGCCGACTGGCGTTGTCGATCGTCAATTCGGCGAAAGCAATGAACTCGCAATCGCTGGCCAGCCGAGGGTCGATCAGGGTGTCGTACCAGACCGGCCCGACACTCTCCCACGCATATCCACCCAGCGACACGGCGGCATGATGGTAGGCGCGGTTGGGGATTCCCGAATTGATGTGCACTCCGCCGTGGTCGTCCTGCGTCTCGACGAAGTCGTTCATGTGACCCGGCTGCGGGTCACGACCAAGCAGCGGATCGTCATAAGCCGTGCCGGGCTCTGCCATCGAGCGCAGCGCATGTCCCGCGACGCGGTCGGTGAAAAGTCCCGCGCCGATCAACCAGTCGGCCTCCTCCGCCGACTGCCGGTCGCGGTACTGCTTGGCCAAGCTGCCGAACACGTCAGCCAGCGACTCGTTCAAGGCACCGGCCTGGTAGGCATAGACCAGGGCCGCCTCATGCTCGATCACGCCATGGGCAAGCTCATGGGCGACGATGTCCACGGCAATGGTGAAGCGGTTGAACAGTTCGCCGTCGCCATCGCCGAAGACCATCTGGCGGCCGTCCCAGAAGGCGTTCTCATAGTCCTGGCCATAGTGCACCGTAGCCATCAGCGGCATGCCCCGGTCATCGAGCGAATGACGCTGGAATACTTCCCAGAACAAGCGATAGGTATCGCCCAGACCATGATAGGCCTCGTCGACCGCCGGATCGCCGCTGTCGGCATCGCCTTCCGACCGGACCAGCTCACCCGGCAGGGTGCGGAGGTGTCGCGCATCGTGCACGTAGCGAGCCGACCGGCCGCGCTCGGCGCTACCCGCTGGCAACGTCAGCGCCGCGGCACGCGCCCGAAAATGGGCATCCTCATGCAGCGTCCGGCGCGCGCGGTCACGCAGCCGAGGCGAGGCGGAACCGGCGATCCGCTCTAGCAGATAGGGGGGCAAAAAGGCCTGGGGCCTGGCGATGGCAAAGCGGGTCATCTTCATCTCCCTTCGATTCCATGGACCCATCCTGTGAGTCCGGCTCTCACTGTCAGGCTCGCCTCGATGCGGAAGGTTCCCTCATGAGTCCCGTCTTTCCAGCAACGCCTCCATGCGGGTCAGCTGATCGCGCAGTAGGCGTACATCCTGACGCAGGCCATGCAACTCTGCTGCCTCTCCTTCGCCGCTCTCCAACTGGACCTGAATGCTTTCCTTCTGCATCACATCGAGCACGATGCCAATCATCATATTGAGAAAAATGAAGGCATTGAGAAAGATGAAGGTGAGAAAGAATATCCAGGCGTAGGGATAATGCTCCATGGTCGGGTAGAGCACCGCGGTGGCCCAGCTCTCGAAGGTAGCCACCTGGAACAGCGTCAGCATGGCCAAGGAAATATTGCCCCATAGCTTCTCGTCGACGCTGGCGAAAAGAAAACTGCCGATGGCGCCGTAGATGTAGAAAATGATGAACATCAACAGCGCCACATAACCCATCCGCGGGATCGACTTGAACAGCGCCGCGATCAGCATGCGCAACTCGGGAATCATCGATACCAGGCGCAACACGCGGAAGATGCGCAGCAGCCGCGCCAGCAGAACCATCTCGGAGTCATCCATGGGGATCAGGCTGGCGGTGACGATGAGAAAGTCGAAGACGTTCCAGCCGCGCTTGAAGAAGTTTCGAAGGCGCTTCTCCGCCGCCATGCGAATCAGAATTTCTACCAGGAAGAAGACGGTCACCGCCATGTCGAGCAGCAGCAGCCACTCCTGAAAAGGGCTGACTTCCTCCTCGTAGGTCTTGGCACCGATCAGCAGGGCCGAGACGACGATGATGGCAATCACCGTCAGCTCGAATGCCTTGTGCGCACGCAGCCGCTCGAAGCGGTCGCGCCAGGTCTCAAAGGTCGCACTCATGGGTATTCTCGAAAGCACTCTATGACAATAAGACGAACCCGCCGGAACCCTGAAGCCCCGCAGTCGCCCGGGCGGCGTGATGGTAGCACGCGTGCGAAACGAGGGGGCATACCCAGTGCGGACAGGCGAACTCACCCGACGTTACGGCAGCGAAACCTTTATTAACGCTCCCCGCCTTGTCCAGCCTGTCGCGTGCTGCCTACTTTCAAGTCATCACCTGCAACGGGAAAAGGAGTCCTGCCATGAGCGAACGGAAGCAACCTCCTCAGGAACAAGCCCATCAGCCCGGCGCCGAGTACAAGATGGACCCCAAGCCGGAGTACATTCGCACCAGCTACCGGGGCGTCGACAAGCTGAAGGACAAGGTGGCGATCATCACCGGCGGCGACAGTGGCATCGGCCGTGCCGTGGCGGTGCACTACGCCCGCGAAGGGGCAGACTGCACCATCGTTCACCTGGAAGAGGATACCGACGCCCGAGAGACCCAGTCGCTGATCGAGGCAGAGGGTCGGCGCTGTCTGGTGCTCAAAGGGGACGTAGGCGACCCGCGATTCTGCGACGAGATCGTCGACAAGACCCTGGCGGAATTCGGCAAGCTGAACATCGTGGTGCACAACTCGGCAGAGCAACATGCCTGGGACGACATCACCGATATTCCTCCGGACCAGTTGCAGCGCACCTTCCAGACCAACGTCTTCAGTCACTTCTATCTGACCAAGGCGGCCTTGCCCCACATGCACGAAGGCGACAGCATCATCTGCACGTCGTCGATCAATGCCTTCAAGGGCAACCCTTCACTGATCGACTACACCGCTACAAAAGGGGCGATCCAAGGCCTGGTGCGCTCACTGGCCAAGCCGCTGGCTGAAAAAGGCATCCGCATCAATGCCGTGGCACCGGGACCGGTGTGGACGCCGCTTATCCCGGCAAGCTTTCCCGCCGAGAAGGTCGAATCCTTCGGCGGCCAGGTCCCGATGGACCGTGCCGGCCAGCCTTCCGAGATGGGCCCGGCCTACGTCTACCTGGCCTGCGAGGAGTCCTCGTACATGAGCGGCCAGACACTGCACCTCAACGGTGGCGTAGTGCTCAACACCTGATGGCGAACCGCCCGCAAGACGCCCGCTCCATGTTTGGGGCGGGCGTCTTGCGTCGCGATTCCGCGCTGACATCGCGGCCGCTCGCTGGGGGAGAGAGAGCGGCTCAGGTGGTCAGCGGCGTCGGGGCGAGCAGCCCCAGCAACTCCTGGGCATGGTGAGCGGCCTCGCGACCCAGCGGGGTCATGTAGCCGCCGTCCGCCTGGGTCACGAGCCCCTTGGCGTGCAGACGCGCCGTGGCGGCGATCGCCGCAGGCGAGGCACTGGAGTGCACCTTGATGCCCTCCTGGTTGGTATCGAGATTGAACAGGCAGAGCACGTTCAGCTCTTCCAGCAAGTCAGCCGAAAACTGCGCTTGGGACATGATGACCTCCGATGCGATGGCGTCCTTCGAAGTTAAGCCAGTTGGGCTTGCTCAACCAGCGCGACCTTCGTCTTCAAGGTCTCCTTCGCGATAGCCCATGAGGAAGAGCACCGCATCGATGCCCAGGGTCGAGATCGACTGCCGGGCCTGGCTGCGTACCAGCGGCTTGGCGCGAAACGCGATGCCGAGCCCGGCGGTGGCGAGCATCTTGAGATCGTTGGCGCCGTCGCCCACGGCGATGGTCTGCTCCAGGGCCAAGCCTTCGCGCTCGGCGATCTCGCGCAGCAGATCGGCCTTGCGGCTAGCGTCGAGGATCGGCTCGCGCACCTCGCCGGTGACCTTGCCGTTCTCGATGACCAGTTCGTTGGCGTGGATCTCGTCGAAACCGAGCTTGTCCTGCAGGTGGCGAGCGAAGTAGGTGAAGCCGCCGGAGAGGATCGCAGTCCGATAGCCCAGGCGCTTCAAGTGTTTCATCAGCCGCTCGACGCCATCCATCAACGGCAGTGCCTCGGCGATCTCGGCGAGCACCGCCTCATCGAGCCCCTTGAGCTTGGCCATGCGCTCGCGAAAGCTCTGCTGGAAGTCGAGTTCGCCGCGCATGGCGCGCTCGGTGACTGCCGCCACGTCCGCGTAGACGCCGTGGCGGCGCGCCAGCTCGTCGATCACCTCGGCCTGGATCAGGGTCGAATCCATGTCGAAGCAGACCAGGCGACGATGGCGGCGCCAGATCGAATCCTCCTGAATGGCGATGTCGACTCCGTGCATGGCCCCTAGCGCCAGAGCCTTCTCGCGCAGGCTGTCGAGGTCGATCTCGTCGCCACGCAACCAGCACTCCACGCACGAACCGAACGGCGGCGCCCCGCCATCGAGCGGCTCACGGCCGGAGAGGCGGTGTATCAGCTCCACGGTGAGGCCGTGCTCGGCGGTGAGCGCGCCGACTTCGGCCAGGATGCCGGCCGGCAGGTGCGGTGCCAGCAGGGTCAGGATCAGACGCGGCCGGTTGGCCTGCATGCTCCAGCGCTGGTAGTCCTCGGCTCCGACCTGAATGGCTTGCACGTCGAGCCCCAGCGTGTCGCCGGCCTCGGCCAGTGCGCCTTCCAAGTCGCTGTCGCGATCCAGTCCCACCAATGCCTCGAGCGAAACCATGCCGAAGGTCACACTCTGGTTGATGTCGAGCAGCCGTGCGCCGCTGCGCGCCATGGCCTGGCCCAGGCCGGCCAACTGGCCGGGTCGTGCCGCGCCGGTGGCGCGAATCAGCAGTCGTCGTGTCATTCCCCACTCTCCAGCCTATCGACCTTCTGCAGGCCGCGGGGCAACTTGCTGCCGCGACGCCCACGCTCGCCGCGATAATAGTCCAGGTCGCCATCCTTCAGGGTCACGTGGCGTTTGCCGGAATGTACCACCAGCGCCGCTCCGGTGGGCAGCACGACGAAGTCGCGCATCAGTTCCTCGCGCCGGGCCGCCCGGGCACCGGGAATGTCGATCATCTTGTTGCCCTTGCCCTTGGCCATCTCCGGCAACTGCTCCAACGGGAAGACCAGCAACCGCCCTTCGTTGGAAACGGCCGCCACCCACAGATCCTCGCCCTCCGGCACGCGGACCGGCGACATGACACGGCAGCCCTTGGGCACCGAGAGCACGGCCTTGCCCGACTTGTTCTTGCCGATCAGCTCATCGAGACGCGCGACGAAGCCGTAGCCGCCGTCGCTGGCCAACAGGTAGCGTGCATCCGGCGACGCCAGCATCAACCCCGCCATGTGAGCGCCGGCCACCACGTTGGCCCGGCCGGTGACCGGCTCGCCCTGGCTACGGGCGCTGGGCAGGTTGTGGGCGGCCAGCGTATAGGCGCGCCCGGTGTCGTCTAGCAACACCAGCGGCTGGTTGGTCTTGCCGCGAACGGACAGGGCGAAGCGATCGCCGGACTTGTAGGAGAGCCCTTCCGGGTCGATGTCGTGCCCCTTGGCGGCACGAATCCAGCCCTTTTCGGAGAGCACCACGGTGATGGGGTCGGCGCCGACCAGCTCGACTTCCGACAGCGCCCTGGCCCCTTCGCGCTCGACGATGGGCGAGCGGCGTTCGTCGCCGTGCTCGCGGGCCGCCTCGCGCAGCTCTTCCTCGATCAGGTCGGTGAGCTTGGCCTCGCTGCCGAGCAACTCCTTGAGGCGCTTGCGCTCGGCCTCGAGCGCATCCTGCTCACCGCGGATCTTCATCTCCTCGAGCTTGGCCAGGTGGCGCAGGCGCAGCTCGAGGATCGCCTCGGCCTGGCGGTCGGAAATGCCGAAGGCCGCCATCAGGGCACTCTTGGGCTCGTCCTCCTCGCGGATGATGCGGATCACCTCGTCGATATTGAGGTAGGCGGTAAGCAGGCCCTCGAGGATATGCAGACGATCCTCGACCTTGCCCAGGCGGTACTCCAGGCGCCGGCGCACCGTGGTGCGACGGAAAGTGAGCCATTCGCCCAGCATGTCGGGCAGCGGCATCACCCGCGGGCGGCCGTCGAGTCCGATCACGTTGAGGTTGACCCGGATATTCTTCTCGAGATCGGTGGTGGCGAACAGGTGCGCCATCATCGCCTCGATGTCGACGCGATTGGAGCGCGGCTCGATCACCAGCCGGGTCGGCTCCTCGTGGGTCGACTCGTCGCGCAGATCGTCCACCATTGGCAGCTTCTTTGCCTGCATCTGCGCGGCGATCTGCTCCAGCACCTTGGATCCACTGACCTGGTAAGGCAGCGCGGTGACTACCACCTTGCCCTCTTCCATCACGTAGCGGGCACGCAGCTTCACCGAGCCGCGACCGCTCTCGTAGAGCTTCTGCAGATCGGCGCGCGGAGTGATGATCTCAGCCGCGGTGGGAAAGTCCGGTGCCGGCAAATGGTGGACCAGGTCGGCGGTGGTGGCCTCGGGGTGGCGCAGCAAGTGACAGGTGGCCTCGACCACTTCATGCACGTTGTGCGGCGGGATGTCAGTGGCCATGCCCACGGCGATGCCGGTGCCGCCGTTGAGCAGCACATGGGGCAGCCGCGCCGGCAGCACCACCGGCTCGTTCATGGTGCCGTCGAAGTTGGGCGTCCAGTCGACGGTACCCTGGCCCAGCTCGGCGAGCAGGACCTCGGCGAACTTCGAAAGCCGCGACTCGGTGTAGCGCATCGCCGCGAACGACTTGGGATCGTCGGGGCTGCCCCAGTTGCCCTGGCCGTCCACCAGCGGGTAGCGGTAGCTGAACGGCTGCGCCATCAGCACCATCGCCTCGTAGCAGGCGCTGTCGCCGTGCGGGTGGAACTTGCCCAACACGTCACCGACGGTACGCGCCGACTTCTTGTACTTGGCGCTGGCGTTCAGCGCCAGCTCGCGCATGGCGTAGACGATGCGACGTTGCACCGGCTTCATGCCGTCACCGATGTGCGGCAGCGCCCGGTCGAGGATGACGTACATCGAGTAGTCGAGGTACGCCTTCTCGGTATATTCGCGCAGCGAGAGACGCTCGACGTCGCCCTCCGCCACCTGGATATCCATGGTCATGGGGTTAGCGCCCTTCTACCATCGATGAAAATTCGCGGACAGTGCCCGCACGAAACGTTCAGGAGAGCTCCGAGCCGCGAGCTTCGGGCTTCACACCCCGCGGCTCGTAGCTCATAGCTCAGACTTCGATATCCGCAAGGTTGCCGTAGTCCTCGAGCCAGCTCTTGCGATCCGAGGCCCGCTTCTTGGCCAGCAGCATGTCCATCATCTCCATGGTGCCGTCGCCGACCTCGCGGGTGAGCTGCACCAGACGACGGGTCTCCACCGCCATGGTGGTCTCGCGCAATTGCAGCGGGCTCATCTCGCCCAGGCCCTTGAAACGCTGCACATTGGGCGTGCCGCGCTTGCCCTCGAGCCGACGCAGGATCGCCGCCTTCTCACTCTCGTCCAGCGCGTAGTGCACCTCCTTGCCCAGGTCGATGCGATAGAGCGGCGGCATGGCGACGTAAACGTGGCCGGCATCCACCAGCGCCGGGAAGTGACGCACGAACAGTGCGCACAGCAGCGTGGCGATGTGCAAGCCGTCGGAATCGGCATCGGCAAGAATGCAAATCTTGTGGTAACGCAGTTGGGTGAGGTCGTCGCTGCCCGGGTCCATACCCACGGCCACGGCGATGTCATGCACTTCCTGGGAGCCGTAGATATCGTGGCTGTCGACTTCCCAAGTGTTGAGGATCTTGCCGCGCAGGGGCAGGATCGCCTGGGTTTCGCGATTGCGCGCCTGCTTGGCGCTACCGCCGGCCGAATCGCCCTCGACCAAAAACAGCTCGCCCTGAGCCGGGTCCTGACCGGAGCAGTCGGCCAGCTTGCCGGGCAACGCCGGGCCGGCGGTGACCTTCTTGCGCGCCACCTTCTTGGCGCTCTTCTGGCGCCGCTGGGCGGCGCTGATGACCAGCTCGGCGAGTGCCTCGGCCTGGTCCACATGGTGATTGAGCCATAGCGAGAAAGCGTCCTTCACCACGCTGGAGACGAACGCCGCCACGGTGCGCGAGGAGAGGCGCTCCTTGGTCTGGCCGGCAAACTGCGGGTCGAGCATTTTCACCGAGAGCACGTAGGCGACTCGCTCCCACAGGTCCTCGGGAGTCAGCTTGACACCCCGCGGCAGCAAGCTGCGGTATTCGCAGAATTCGCGCAGTGCCTCGAGCAGCCCCGAGCGCAGGCCATTGACGTGGGTGCCACCCTGGGGGGTGGGGATCAGGTTGACGTAGCTTTCCATTACGGTCTCGCCGCCTTCGGGAAGCCACTGCACCGCCCAGTCCACGGCCTGCTCGTCATCGGCGAAGTGGCCCACCAACGGCGAGGCGGGCAGCACCTCAAAACCGTCGGTGGCCTGAGCCAGGTAGTCGCGCAGGCCGTCCTCGTACTGCCAAACGCTCTCGGCACCGTCGGTTTCCACCAGAGTGACCTTGAGTCCCGGGCAGAGCACCGCCTTGGCCCGCAGCAAGTGCTTGAGCCGACCCATGGCCAGCCTGGGGCTGTCGAAGTAGGACTCATCGGGCCAGAAGCGCACCAGGGTACCGGTGGTACGCTTGGACACGCTGCCGATCACGGCCAGCTCCGAGACCTTGTCGCCATGCTCGAAGGCCATGGCGTGGCGATTGCCGTCGCGCGACACCTCGACCTCGAGGCGGCGCGACAGAGCATTGACCACCGAGACGCCGACGCCATGCAAGCCGCCGGAAAAGCGATAGCTGGACTGAGAGAACTTGCCGCCTGCGTGCAGCCGGGTCAGGATCAGTTCGATGCCGGACACCCCGTGTTCAGGATGGATGTCGATCGGCATGCCGCGGCCGTCGTCAGCGACTTCGACCCCGCCATCGTCGAGCAGCCGGACGACGACCTCCCGCGCGTGACCCGCCAGCGCCTCGTCGACGCTGTTGTCGATGACTTCCTGGACCAGGTGGTTGGGGCGGGAGGTGTCGGTGTACATGCCGGGGCGCTTGCGCACCGGGTCGAGGCCGGAGAGAACTTCGATCGAGCTGGCACTGTATTGTGTCATGCGTGTTCCGTAGCCGTTACAGAATTCGGTGGCGCTTCCCGCGGTTTGCTTGCTTCTTCCCTGCGGCCATCCCCGCTTCCGCCGGGTTGGCAGTCACTACCCCGACGTCCCCGGCGCCAGGCGATGCCCGCCATGAGCGAAGATCGCGGGCAGATAGTTCGCCAGCGGGCTGAAGACATGATCGCCACCCGGATGGATGACGGTTCTGGCGCCGCGATAGAGCGCGAAGGCATCGGCCGGGTCCAGGGTCTTGTCGGCGGAACCCAGCAGCAGCAGATAGCGCTCGGGCGCAACGACCCGCGGCGTCAATGCATCCAGCTCGTCGCGGTGGACCGTCTCGACGGTGAAGCGTTCGCCGGTGTGCTCGTTGATGAACGCCTCGCCGATCCATTCCGAGACCAGCCGCGCCGGCCGCACCGCCGGGTTGATCAGCGCCGCCGAGAGGTCGTGGCGCTCGGCCAGACAGGTCGCCAGGAAGCCGCCCATGGAACTGCCGACCAATAGCGGACGGGGGCCGAGCTTCGTCAGCAGCGATTCCGCCAGCCGCAACGCCGCCAGCGGCCGGTGCGGCAGCTGCGGCGTCTCGCAGGGCAGCGCCAGCGCCGTACAGGCATCGCGCATCAATGCCGACTTGGGCGAACCGTAGCCGCTATTGAAACCATGCAGATAGAGAACCCCGCTGGCCTGCTGCGGCGTCAGTGGCACAGTCAGCATACCCAAGTCACTGTATACATTACCAGCGCTTCCCTTGCATCAACGTTTGCTCTCTTTCTCCATTCTCCATACCGCCTCGATCAACGCCCGGGTGGAGGCGTCCATGCCCTCGTGGCCGCCATGCTCGGCCAGGATGCGCTCGGTCTCGCCGGCAATCTGCTTGCCCAGCTCCACGCCCCACTGATCGAAGGAGTTGATGCCCCAGATGGTGGCCTGGACGAATACCTTGTGCTCATAGAGCGCGATCAACGCCCCCAGCGTCGCAGGCGTCAGGCGGTCGAGCAGCAGCGTGGTGGAGGGTTGGTTGCCCCGGTAGCGCTTGTGCCCCGGCCGCTCGCCGGGCTCGTCGATGGCGTCGTCACCGAGCATCAGCAGGCGCGATTGAGCAAAGCAGTTGGCCAGGGTCAGTCGGTGCTGGGCCTTGAGATGCTCGCGGGTCGCTGCGTCCTCGACGTCGTCGTAGCGCCTGAGCGGGGCGATGAAGTCGCAAACGACCGGCTGCGTGCCCTGGTGCAGGAGCTGATAGAAGGCATGCTGCGCATTGGGACCGAGCTGCCCCCACAGTACCGGGCAGGTCGAATAGCTTACTTGACGCCCGTCGTGGGTCGCCGACTTGCCGTTGGATTCCATCTCGAGCTGCTCGAGGTAGGCGGCGAAGTACTCCAGACGGCCATCGTAGGGCAGGATCGAGTGGGCGCGAATGTCGATAAAGTTGACATTCCAGATGCCCGCCAGCGCCAGCAGTACCGGCAGGTTGTCACCCAGCGCGGCCTGCTCGAAGTGGCGGTCCATGGCGTGGGCTCCGGCCAGCAGGTCGCGGAAGTGCTGCATGCCGATGACCAGGGCAATGGGCAGACCGATGGCGCCCCATAGCGAATAGCGACCGCCGACCCACTCCCAGAACAGCAACTGGTTGGACTCGGCGATGCCCCACTCGCTCATCTTGTCGGGCTTGGCGGAAACGCCGATGAAATGCTGGCGCATGACCATCTCTTCGTCGACGCCCTGAATGCCGTCCTCCACCAGGCGCGCCAACAGCCAGTCACGAGCGGTGCGAGCGTTCGACAGAGTGTCGATAGTGGTGAATGACTTCGACGAGATGACGAACAGCGTGGTCTCGGGATTGAAACGGGCGAGATAGTCGACGAGCTGGGAGCCGTCCATGGTGGAGGCGAAATGCACGTCGACATGGTGGGCGTCGTGGGGGCGGCAGTCGGCCAAGGCGTGGGTCACCATCAGCGGACCGAGGTCGGAACCGCCGACACCCAGATTGACCACGTCATGGATCGGCCTTCCGGTGGCGCCGCGCCACTGGCGAGCGTGGAAGCGCTCGACCATGGTGGCCATGCGATCCAGCGTGGCGTGAACGCCGGGCACCACATCTTCGCCGTCGACCTCGAGCGCAGCCTCCGGCGGCAGGCGCAGCGCGGTATGCAGCGCCGGACGATCCTCGCTGACGTTGACATGCTCACCGCTCAGCAGAGCCCGGATGCCTTCCGGCACACCGGCCTCGCGGGCCAATGCCAGCAGCAGTTCCAGCGTCTCGCCATCCCAACGCTGCTTCGACAGGTCGAGGGTGAGTCCCGCCGCCTCGCGGGTGAAGACCTCGCCTCGCGAGGCGTCCGTGAACAGCTCGCGCAGATGGCGCTGTCGCATCTCCTCGGCGTGCTCCGCCAGCCGCGTCCAGGCGGCCGTCCGGTCGATGGGGGCTTGGTTCATGTCAATCCTCCTTGACGTCGTTTCGCAAAGCGACTACTTCGGCGCCGGCGCAACGGCGCCGGGCGGGCATTCCATCGCCTCACAGGCTAGCCTTGTTTCCGCCTGTAAATCTACATTGGGCGTTTGTCATCGAAACATCGGCAGGGCCGCAGCCGTGCAGCCATGGGCCAGCCGGCGTAGAATGCGGGCCTGACCCATGCAACCGGCCCTATCATGAGTGACGCATCTTATCGCGACGCGATCTTCACCACACCCCTGGATAAAGTGGCGCGCTTCTCCTTCGACGAGCGGGTGGTGGCCTGCTTTCCCGACATGATCCGCCGCTCGGTGCCGGGCTACGGCCAGATACTGGGCATGCTGGGGCTGATTGCCGCCCGTCACCTGCGTCATGGCGCCCACGTCTACGACCTGGGTTGCTCGCTGGGCGCCGCCAGCCTGGCGCTCGCTGGTCAACTCCCCCCGGATGCCTTCCGTCTCACCGCGGTGGACATCTCGCCGGCGATGGTCGCCCGCGCTCGTGAGACGCTGGCGGAAGAGTGCCCCCGGCATGCCATCGAGGTCATCGAAGGCGATATCCGCAATCTGGACTATGAGCCGTCGGGCATGGTTATCCTCAACTTCACCCTGCAGTTCCTGCCGCCCGCGGATCGCGAAAGCCTGCTGGCTCGCCTCTATGCAGCGTTGGAGCCGGGGGGCGTCTTGGTGCTTTCGGAGAAAGTGGTGGATCCCGACGAGCGCGACAACGCCTGGCGGGTGGAGCGCTACCACGATTTCAAGCGGGCCAACGGCTACAGCGACCTCGAGATCAGCCAGAAGCGCACTGCGCTGGAGAACGTACTGGTGCCGGACACCCTCGAGGCGCATCACGACCGTCTGACCCGCGCCGGCTTCTCGCGCTCGCTGACCTGGTTTCAGTACCTCAACTTCGCCTCGCTGGTCGCGTTCAAGGAGGCCTGACGTGGCGATTCCTCCCGAACAGCGCCCGCTCTATCGCGCCTTCATCGACCAGGGCCTGGATACCTGGCTCTCGCGCCTGCCCGCGCAGATGGCGCGCGGACTCGACCGCAGGCGCTACGGCGATCTGCCGGCCTGGGAAAAGGCGGTGGCCAAGCTGCCCACCCTGCCCCAAGCTCGCGGCGTACGGCTGGACTGCGACATAGTGACGGTCGACTGTCGGCTCGACGACAGCCAGCGCCGCCAGTGCGAGAATCTGCTGCGCAAGCTGATGCCTTGGCGCAAGGGCCCCTATTCGCTGGCCGGCATTCATATCGATACCGAGTGGCGCTCCGACTGGAAGTGGCGGCGGGTCGCCCCGCACCTGGCCCCGCTGGCCGGCCGTCGCGTGCTCGACGTGGGCGGCGGCAGCGGCTACCACGCCTGGCGCATGGCCGGCGCGGGAGCGGCCTTCGTGCTGGTGATCGACCCCTCGCCACGCTTCTACTACCAGTTCCAGGCCCTGCGCCATTTTGTCGGCGATGCCGACAATGGGCGCACCCACTTCCTGCCGGTGGGCGTCGAGGACGTGCCCGAGAAGCTCGCCTTCTTCGATACGGTGTTCTCCATGGGCGTGCTCTACCACAGACCCTCGCCGCTGGAGCATCTGCTGCAGCTGAAGGATGCCCTGCGTCCCGGTGGCGAACTGGTGCTGGAAACGCTGGTGGTGGAAGGCGACGAGACCACCGTGCTACTGCCCGGCGAGCGCTATGCCGCCATGCCCAACGTCTACTTTCTGCCCTCGTCCAAGGCGCTGTGTCAGTGGCTCGTGCGCTGCGGCTTCGACAACGTGCGGATGGTGGACGAAGCGCCCACTTCACTCGACGAGCAGCGCTCCACCGAGTGGATGACCTTCCAGTCGCTGGCCGACTTCCTCGATCCGAATGACCCGACGCGCACCCGGGAAGGCTATCCCGCGCCGCGTCGGGCCGTAGTCATGGCCGAACGACCGAGCTAGATCCCGAAGGGATAGGTATCGGGGACTTCCTCGGGCCGCCACAGCTCGCCCTTGTCGAACGGTTCCACGGCGCGAGTCTCGTCTACATGGAAGACGGCGTCGAACTGATCGGCCACCGATGTCTGGAAATAGTGGCTGATGCGTTCCGACTCGGGGCGGTAGATCACGCCGATGGCGCGTTCCCATAGCGGTTCCTTCAGCGGCGCGGCACGCTCGCCGAGCGACAAGTAGAAATCGCCGACACCGCTATCGTGGAACAGCCGCTCGACACTGCCTGCCATGGAGGGCCTGACCTTGCGATGCTCCACCGGGCCGTCCCAGTCGCGGGCGGCCGAGACGAAACCGGTATGGGTGGTGAAGCCCACCAGCAGCGCCTGGTCGGCACCGAAACGGTGGCGCACCAGCTGGCCGACGTTGTGCTGGCCGCGGTGCCAGCCCATGTCGGTGAACGAGGCATCGCCCAGGTGCGAGTTATGCGCCCACACCACCACCTTGCCCTGGCCGCCCTGGCGACGCAGGTGTTCGCGCAGCTCGACGATGGTGTCGGTCATGTGCTCATCGCGCAGGTTCCAGGTATCCACCCGGGAGCCAAACATGGCGCGATAATAATGCTCCGCATTGACCACCACTCGGGCGTTCTGTTCGGCGAAGAACTGCTCGTCCTGCGAGCACCGGCCATCTTCATGCAGGTAACCGCTCGATTTTTCGAGCAAGTCGGCGAGCAGGCGCACGGCGGCATCCTCGCAGATTCGGCTCAGGCCGAAGGCGGCATCGTGCCCATAGCGAACCGGGTCACCACCGTGATCGAGACAGCCGTAGCCCTCGCGGGCGAGGCGCGCCTGCTCGGGGTCGATGCCCTCGAGATACTCGATCACCGCCTCCGCCGAGCGGTGCAGGCTGTAGATGTCCAGGCCATGGAAGCCAACCTGACGCTCGGCAGGCAGGTCCGCATTGTGCTCCTTGAGCCAGCCGATGAAGTCGCGCACCTCGGTATTGCGCCACATCCACTGGGGAAAACGCTGGAAGTCGTCGAAGGCCGTTTTCAGTGAATCGTCGCCTTCGCCGCGCGTATAGCGATTGAGCCGTAGCGCATCGGGCCAGTCGGCCTCCACGATGACCGCCTCGAAGCCCTTCTCGCGGATCAGGCGCCGGGTGATCTCGGCGCGCATGCGGTAGAACTCGGCGGTGCCGTGGGACGCCTCGCCGAGCAGTACCAGTGAGCGCTCACCCACCTGATCCAGCAGGCCGTCGTAATCGGTACTACGGCCGGCAAGCGGTATGGCGTTGTCACGCACGAAATCCTGGGGAGTCGTCATGATCGCACCTCCTCCTTGAAGGTCGGGCACTGCTCCCAGAACTGTAGAAACTCGCGCCGCTTACGCTCAAGGTGTGGTGTGGGTCAGCGACGAAGGATCACCAGCCAACGCCCCAAGTTAAGGATGCTCGCCAACGATGCCGCTACGTAGGTAAAGGCGCAGGCGGTCAGCACATGGCGCGCGCCGGGCATGTCGTAAGGAGGCACATACTCCTTGAGCAGCGGCAGGGCGCGCTGAAAGCTGGCGTCGAACTCCACCGGCAGGGTAACCAGATGGACGAGGGCCGCCGTACCGAAGCTGATCACCGCGGCCGCCACCACGATGGCAAGGCCACCCGGCAGACGCGTCAGCACGAACAGGAAGGGGGCCGCCATCATCAGCAGGGCGCCGAGCTTCTCGGCCCGCTGCGCCACGCCGACCATGCGCGCCCGGGCGATCAGCGGCGCGTAGCCTTCGTGATGCTGGATCGCATGGCCCACCTCGTGGGCGGCGACCGTTACCGCGGTGAGCGATCGCCCTTCGTAGTGCTCGCGAGAGAGGCGCACCCGCCGCGCCTCGGGATCGTAATGGTCGCCCTGCTCGGTCATCTCCACCTTGACCCCTTCGATACCGAGACGGCGCAGCAAGTGGTCGGCCAGCTCGGCGCCGGTGCCGGGATAGTCGTCGCGGCCGCGGGAGTGACGCGCCAGCACCCAGCGCGCCCAGACGTTGGGCAGGAGAAAGATGGCCAGCAACAGGGCGATCAGCAGAACGATCATGGGCGTAGGAAACTCGGTTCGTTGTCACGTTTAGGACCAGCGTACCCGTTCCCGGTTCTCGTTGTCGCGAAGAGGAGACTTGACGCCACACTCCATACAAACAATAATTATTCGCGTTTGATACAATAACCCATCAGGCCCTCGCCATGTGCGCAACATCCCCGGACCCATCCACACCACGCGCGCCAACCGCGGCGTCCGGTGACGCATCGCGTCCACCCGGCATCGTCGAGAGCAGCGCCCTGCTCGACGCACAGGGCCAACTCATCATCGAACACCGCGGCAAGCGCTATCAACTGCGCGAAACCCGCAACGGCAAGTTGATACTGACCTCCTAACCCCGACGACAACGCCAGCCAGGTAGCCCACGCCACCCAGCCAGCCGCTCATCGCCTGATTCGACAAGGGAACTTCAGGAACATGAAGCGAGCAACGAGCTGTACCGGCGCCCTGGCGCTGTTCCTCCTGTCACCGCTGGCCCAAGGCCAGGCGGCCCCGATGACACCGGCAATGCAGCCCGAGCTGCCTCCGCTGGTGGTGACCGGCACCCGAACCCCCACCGACACCTTTCGCGCACCGCTGATCATTGACGTGATCGGGCGGGACGACCCGGCGCTCTCCACCGCATCGCGGGTGGAGGACATTCTCGCCGACCAGCCCGGCCTGCACGTGGCCGGCCAGGGACGGCGCAACGGCCAGACACTGAGCCTGCGCGGCTTCGACAGGAGCGGCGTGTTGGTGCGCCTCGACGGCGTGCGGCAGGACATCGACACCGGCCACATCGGCAACTTCTTCGTCGACCCTGCGCTGCTGCGCGAGGTGCAGATCGCCCGCGGCGCGCTGTCGAGCCTCTACGGCAGCAATGCCATGGGCGGCGTGGTCAGCTTCGAGACGGTGGACGCCGAGGACCTGTTGCGCCCGGGCGAGACGCGTGGCGCACGCCTCTCGCTGCGCGGCGCCACGGCCAGCGACGAGCTCGGCGCAACGTTGACCCTGTTCGGCCGACGCGATACCGCCGCCGGCCCCGTCGACGGCCTGCTCGCCATCGGGCGCAGCGAATCCGGCGACATCCGGCGCGCCGGCGGCCAGACCACGCCGGAGGACGCCAGCCTGAACAGCCTGCTGGCCAAGGGCGGCTGGCGCCTCAGTGACGACCACCGCCTCTTCGCCAATTGGCAGCACTATCGGGAAAATGCCGAGCAGCCGCCTAATCCGCAAAGCCTGACCGTCGAGAACGACGCTCTACGCGATCGCGATACCACCAGCGACAACGTACAGCTCGGACATCGCTGGTCGCCCGCCGCCGTCACCCAGCTCGATACACGTGTCACCCTGAGTCGCCAGGAGGTCGAGGAGCCCGCGGCGGAGCGTACCTTGCAGCGACTCGGCGTGCAGAGCGACGGCTATCATCGCCTCGAGCACGGCTGGCTGTCGCAGACGCTGGCCTTCGGCGCCGAGGCGAGCCGCGCCACCCAGCGCCCGGGAGGCACCGCCTCGGGGTTCCCCGACGCGGATATCGATAGCACCGCGTTCTATCTCGACGACACGCTCACCGTGGGCCGCTACCTCGACGATGGCGGTGTCGGCGAGTTCGACCTCGGCCTGGGTGCGCGCCACGACCATTACCGCGCCGAGGACAACGAAGGCCGCGAGAGCGACGAGAGCCGGCTCTCGCCGCGTCTGAGGCTGGCCTGGAGGCCGAGCGACGACCTGATGTTCTACAGCGGATACGCCGAGGCCTTCCGCGCCCCCACCCTCTCGGAGCTTTATGCCGACGAGCGGCACTTCGGCGGCTTCTGCATGGGTCCCTTCGTCTGCGTTCCCGACAACTTCTGGGTGCCCAACCCCGACCTGAAGCCGGAGACCAGCAAGAGCTGGGAGAGCGGCCTGGCCTGGCGCTTCGGCGACTGGGGGCTGCGCGCCAGCTATTTCGATACCCGAGCCGAGGACTTCATCGACACCGTGGTCGACATCTTCGCCGGCACCACTCAAGACGTTAACGTCAATCGCGCCCAGCTTTGGGGCTATGACGCGCGCCTCGACTGGTCGCCTTCGGGCGCTCCCGTCACGGCCTTCGTGGGCCTCGCCGAGGTCAGCGGGCGCGACCGCGACAGCGGCGAGCCGCTAGGCAGCCTGACCCCGCTGGAGGCGCTGACCGGCCTCGACTATCACCTCGCCCACCCGAACCTGGTCCTGGGGTGGCGCGGCCGCTTCGCACAATCCTTCAACGAACAGGCAAGCGACGACGAAACGCTGCCCGGCTACGGCCTGCACGACCTGCAGCTGGCCTGGCAGTTCACGCCCATGCTCAGCGCATCGCTCAAGCTGCGCAATGTCGCCGACAAGGAGTGGTACCGCCCCGACGGCAGCCTCGGTGACGGTCGCAGCCTGCTCGCCAACGTCAGTCTGCAGTGGTGAAGGAGTTTTCATGAACGCAACGACACAGACCCGACAAGCCATTCTCGACGCCCTCGACGCCACCCGTGCCGCAACTCCGCACTTGCCGGCGCGGGACATCGCCCAGCGCCTCGGCATCAGCGAGGGCGAGCTACAGGCCGCGCGGCTCGGCCGCGACGTGCTCACGCTGCCGCTGTCGCCCCATGCGCTGGCTGCACGCTTCCAGCAACTGGGCCAGGTCAAGGCGTTGACCCGCTCGCGCCATGCCGTACTCGAGCAGAAGGGGCAATATCCCGCACTGCGCGGCTCGGAGCAGGCCGGCCTGCTGCTCGATCCGGGCAGGCTCGATTTGCGCCTGCATCTGGCCCGGTGGCACTGGGCCTGCCTGATTCGCGATCAGTTGCCCAATGCCGTGGGCGACGGCGAGACGCGACTGAGCCTGCAGGTTTTCGATCGCCACGGCCGCGCCCTGCACAAGATCTTCTCCCTGGCAACTGACGCGCTGGCGGCTTGGCAAGCTCTCGAGGCGCTGGGCGACACGCAGGCACCCGCCTTCACCCAGCTCGCCGAGCCGCAGCCGCGCCCCCTGCCGCAGATCCCCACGCTTGCCGATGAATGGTCGCGCATGCGGAACGTCCACCAATTCCTGACCCTGCTGCGACGCCATGCGCTGCGCCGACACGAAGCCAACGCTCTGATGGAGGGACGCTTCACGCGAGCGCTTTCGCCCGCGGCCTGCGCTCAGGCCCTGCACCGGGCCGCCGAGAGCGGATTGCCGCTGATGCTGTTCGTGGCCAGCCCCGGCTGCGTACAGATCCGCACCGGCCGCATTCCGGCGCCCCAGCGCATGCGCGGCTGGCTCAACTTGTTCGACGACGACTTCACGCTGCACCTGAACGATGCCGGCATCGTCACGGCCTGGCAGGTGCACAAGCCCAACCGCGACGGTGGCGTCACCAGCCTGGAGCTCTTCGACGCTCAGGGCGGGTTGGTGCTCCAGATCTACGCCGAGCGACGCGAGGGCCAGGTCGAGAGAGATGAGTGGCGACAACTGTTGGACGATCTCGACGCCCGGGAGGTCGCGGCATGACCCCGACTCGCCACCTGCGTCTGGTCGTGACGCTGGTGGCCTGCCTGTGGCCAGGCTGGCAGGTGGCATTTGCCGACTCGACTCCACGCAGCGTGGTAATCGGCAGCGACATCGCCGAGATCATGGCCGCCCTCGATGCACTGGGAGGCGTGGTGGGACGCGACGATACCAGTCAGTATCCCGCGGCAGTCGCCGCCCTGCCCTCGGTGGGCTATCTGCGACACCTGGCGGCGGAAGGGGTACTGTCACTGGCCCCCGAGCGCGTGCTCGCCGCCGCGGCGGCCGGGCCTCGAGAGGTGCTTGCGCAGCTTGAAGTCGCCGGCGTCGAAGTCGTGCGCGTCGAACAAGGAGCCAACCTCGCGGCGCTGCCCGACAAGGTTCGGGCCGTGGCTCGAGCCGTCGAGCGCGAGCGTCATGGCGAAGCGCTGGTGGCCGACATCGAGGCGGATCTCGCTCGCCTTGAGGAACTGCGCAACGCCACCCAGTCAGTCGCTCCGCGTGCCATGTTTCTGCTCAGTCACAGCGGCATGACACCCATGGCGGCGGGCCGGGACACCGCGGGCCAGGTCGTGATCGAGGCCGCCGGCGGACGTAACGCCTTCGAGCAGTTCGGCGGCTACAAGGCGGTGGGCGCCGAGGCGCTGGTGGCCCGTTCACCGGAGGTGGTGATCGCCACCCGCAGCGGTCTCGAGGGCATCGGCGGCACGGCCCGGCTATGGCAGTTGCCGGGACTAGCCATGACCCCGGCGGGGCGCGAACGCGCCCTGATCGTCTGCGACGACCAGGCCCTGCTCGGCTTCGGGCCGCGTACCCCGACCGCGCTGATCGCGCTCCACCGCGCCCTGCATGCGGCGACGGAGGACGCGAACGACCATATCAGGGAAGCCTGCGGGAGAGTCGCAGATGAGTCGTAGCCTTGCCTCTCCCCTCCGCTGGCGCCCCCGGGTTGAACGCCGACTGACACGTCCTCCCGCCACAGTGCTCACCGCGCTGGCCCTGGCCACGCTGCTGGCGCTGATGATTGCCGCCATGAGCGGCAGCGTCGGGCTATCGCCCAAGGTGCTGCTCGGCGACTGGCCAGCTCCGCTCGCCTGGCAGGTGTGGTGGCAGTTGCGCCTGCCACGGCTGATCCTGGCTGCCCTCATCGGCGCCATGCTGGCCGGTAGCGGTGCGGCCATGCAGGGGTTGTTCCGCAATCCGCTGGCCGATCCGACCCTGCTGGGCCTGGCCAGCGGCGCGGGGCTCGCAGTGGCGCTGTGGGTCGTGTTGCTGGAGGGTGCCGCCGGCGCCTTGGGGCTGTACGGACAGTTCCTGGCCGGCTTTCTCGGCGCACTGGGCGTGTGCGTGCTGGTGTTCGCGCTGGGCGAGCGCCAGCGCGGCCAGGAAGCGCTGTTCACTCTGCTGCTCGCGGGCCTGGCGATCAATACCCTGGCCGGCGCGCTTGGCGGCGTGATGGCCTTCATCGCCAGCGACGAGCAGCTGCGCCAGCTCAGCCTGTGGGGCATGGGCAGCCTGTCGCATGCGCTGTGGAGCGCTGCGCTCGGTGCCCTGATCGGCATTCCGCCGGCGCTCTGGTGGCTACTGCGCAGCGCCCCGGGGCTCGATCTGCTGCAGCTCGGCGAACTGACCGCCCACGGCGCCGGGCTCGACGCCCCACGACTCAAGCGCCGGGTGGTACTGGCCACGGCGCTGGGTGTCGGGCTCTGCGTGGCGCTGGCCGGCATCATCGGCTTTCTTGGGCTGCTCGTGCCGCACTGCCTGCGCCTGTGGCTGGGACCGGGACACCGGCTGCTGCTGCCCGCCTCGATGCTGGGCGGCGCCCTGCTGTTGATCGTGGCGGATACGCTGGCCCGCACTCTGGCGAGTCCCGCCGAGATACCGGTGGGGCTGATCACCAGCCTTCTCGGCGGCCCCTACTTCCTGTGGCTGCTGCTCAAACGGAGGATGCCATGCTGACCCTGTACAATGCCGGCTTCATCGCGTCCCCTTCGCTCGCCCCCATCAGCGACCGGCTCCAGCCTGGCGAACTGCTCGCCATCGTCGGCCCCAACGGTGCCGGCAAGAGTACATTGCTCACGCTGCTATCGGGATACCGCCGCCCGGATCGCGGCAGCGTCTGCCTGGGCGGCGTGCCGCTGCATTGCTGGGATCCCAGGCAACTTGCGCGCCGCAGGGCCCTGGTGGCGCAGAAGCTCACCCTCGGCTTCGACTGGCCGGTGCGCGATCTGGTGGCCCTGGGCAGCGATGCCGCACCGGACGAAGTCGAGGCAGCGCTGTCTCTGCTCGACCTGCAACCGCTGGCAGCGCGCGGGGCGCAGCACCTTTCGGGAGGAGAGACCCAGCGCGTCATGGTGGCCCGGGCGCTCTGTCAATTGGGGCTGGGGAGTATCGCGGGCATGCCGCTGGGCGGCATGCTGTTGCTCGACGAGCCGACCAGCGCACTGGACATCGGTCAGCAGCAACGGCTGATGCGCCTGCTGCGCCGCCTGGTGGAGGTGCAGCGCATGACCGTCTGCTGCGTGCTGCACGATCTCAACCTGGCGGCGCGCTATGCCCACCGGGTCTGGCTGCTGGAGCGCGGCGAGCGCATCGCCGCCGGCACGCCCGAGGCCGTACTCACGCCGGGCTGCCTGGCCCGCGTCTTCGATGCCGAACTGGACGTCAGCGTATCGCGAACGGATAACGCACCGCTGGTATTGCTGGCTCCCTGAGCGAAGTGCAGACGGCGAAGCCCCGGCCTTGGCCGGGGCTTCGTACTGTCCGCTAGCGCGATACCAGACGCGATCGAGAGGCTATGAGAACTGCGCCTCGGCGGGTGTCGTCTCGACGTCGCGCATCAGCGTCTCGAAAGGCATGCCGGCCCGCGTCGCGGGCGTGACCGACTGCACCTCACCGCCGGTGTCGTGGTCGCGGGTGATGGCGTACCCGACCGCTTCGATGGCGCTCTTGCCGTGATCGATAGCGGCCAGCGCCCACTTCCAGCCAGTGCCATAGGCAACCGGGCCGTGAACCGGGATTCGCACCAGCTTGTTGAACATTTCGAAGACCCCGTCTGGGCCGGCAATGATCATTTCAACACGCGTTACGTGAGGCTTGGCATCCCTTGGTGCCCCGGCATTGAGCCATTCCATGACCTCCCACCACTCCTGCTGTTCGCCGGCGAAGGCCACCCACTCACCGCTGTCGAGCTGGAACAGCTTCTGCGCGTGGTTGTAGGTCGAGCCATTGACACTAATCAGCGAATCCGTCGCGAGAGTCGTTCCATCCCATACAATTGTGGTCATGTGGGCACCTCGGTATTGATAGTGCGCGGGCTTCAACGTCAATTCACGAAGCCCCTTGCGTCAAGCGCAGGGTAATGAACAAAAACGCAAGAAATCGATACATAGCGTAACGCTTTCGCTGGGTGTCAAAAGGCTCGACAGAGCGAATCCGTGACGCTAAATCGAGCTATCGGGAGGATTCCCGGCGCACCTTTTCCAGCCCCGTTTGGGAGATGAGATTTTGCTCGAAGGCATGCTCGGCCATGGCGACGCTGTCTTCGGCCAGCATCAGATCGCAGCCGGTATGGCGGATCTCGTCGCGCAGTCGGTCGATGGCGCGCTCACGATCAGGCTTGCGCTCGACCCGCCGTATATAGACCGCGCGGACCCGCTCGGGGAATTCATGCACGATTCGCGTATAAACCTCGGGATCGTGCTGGCCGCTGTCCCCGATCAGCACGCAGGGCAGATCGTCGCGCATCGACAGCATGTGCAGGATCATGTCGTACTTGTGATCCTCGGCACGGCGCGGCCATGGCTTGCGCCAGGAGATGCCCCACTCGCGCAGGAACAGGATCGGCCCGACGGGGATGCGGTTGAGCTGAAAGAACTCCTCGAGCATTTCGTAGATGCTCCAGGGCCCGCGGGACACATAAAGGATCGGCCGTTTGGCATGCCCGCTCGCCCCCGCGTGCAGCGCCTGGTACAACGCCGCCGCGCCGGGAAAGGCCATGCGCTGGTGCGCCTGCTTGACGAACAGGCGGTGCAACATGCGCAGCTTGTTGGCCACCCCGGTATACATCACCGTGTCGTCGATATCACTGATCACCAGCAGATCGGCATCCGCCGGCGGTATGTAGACCTCGGCGAAGGAGTGGACCGGCTTCGCCTCGGGTAGCACCACGTGCAGCTCGGCATGGTGCCAGGCGGTATCCGCCGGCAGCGGACGCTCGAGGGGAAGATGCACGTCGAAGTAACCGTCGCGGTCGGTGGTCACGGTCGTGACGTTCTCGCCCAGGCTCACTTCCACATCCACTTCAGGCAGCCCGCGACGGATGATTCGTCGGAGTAAATCCGCCAAATCGCGCAGGACACCGTAGCGGGGAATGCGATCGCTCAGCGCCGTCTGGCGAAAGACCCGGCCCATCAGGAACACTTCGCTACGCGAGCCATAGCCGCGGTACGGGTGCACGAAACAACCGCCGCGTCCACGATCGCCCCACATGGGCCGTGCCGCGATGCGCAGCAGACGTCGCAGGAAGCCCCCGGCTCGACGCCGACCTACCATTGGCCGCCTCGCCCGGCGCCCCGTGATCCGTGAAGGCTCGGTCTTTCTTGGCGTGGGTCCATAGCGTCCTCCCTGACACTCGACGTGACCCGGCCCAATGACCGGGTCACCTACAGTGTGGAGGATCGGGAGACGAGATCAACCGTTAGAAAGAGACGCTTCGTTAACCTGCATCTTTCAGTGCTTGAGCAGCTCGCGCACATCCCTGGCTTCCCAATGGGGGAAGTGGCGACGAATCAACGCGTTCAGCTCGATCTCGAAAGCCGCCCAGTCGACCTCGCTCCGAGCAGGCTGCCCCGCCTCGGCGGCCGCACGGATCATCCCCGCGCCCACGGTGACGTTGGAAAGCCGGTCGATGATGATGAAGCTGCCGGTACCGGGGCTCTGCTCGTAGGGGTCGAGCGGCACCTCGGCGGTCAGCTCGACCCGGCAACGGGCGATGGCGTTGAGCTCGAGGCGCTCGGCGGCATGCCGCTCCAGCGTGTTGACATCTACCTGATGCTGGATGGCACTCACCTGCCCCGCCACCGAGCGACCCGCCAGGCGAATGTCGTACTGTCGTCCCGGCAGCAGCGGCTGCTCGTGCATCCAGACGATGTCGGCGTCGAAGGCGTTGGCGAGCGCCACCTCGGCATCCTCGGCCACGATCCAGTCACCGCGAGAGATGTCGATCTCGTCCTCCAGCGTGACGGTCACCGCCTGGCCGGGCCAGGCCGCCTCCAGGTCGCCGTCATAGGTCACCACACGTTCGACACGACTGGTCTTGCCCGATGGCAGCGCCTTAACGACCAGGCCGGGGCGCAGCACGCCGGCCTCCAGCGTGCCGGCATAGCCGCGGAAGTCGAGATTGGGCCGGTTGACGTACTGCACCGGAAAGCGCAGGTCCACCAGGTTGCGATCACGGGTGACCTCCACCGTTTCCAGCAGCTCGAGCAGCGCCGGTCCGGCCTCGTTACCGTGGCGATACCATGGCGTCCGGTCGCTGCGGTTGACCACGTTGTCACCCTCCAGCGCCGAGATCGGCACGAAGTGCAGGTCTCGCACCGAGAGCTGCTCGGCAAAGCGACGGTAGTCGGCGACGATTTCGTCGAAACGCGCCTGCGAAAAGTCCACCAGGTCCATCTTGTTGACCGCGATGACCAGGTGCTTGATGCCCAACAAATCGGCAATGAAGCTGTGCCGGCGGGTCTGGGTCTGCACGCCGTAACGCGCGTCGATCAGAATGATCGCCAGGTTGGCGGTGGAGGCCCCGGTGGCCATGTTGCGGGTGTACTGCTCATGGCCCGGAGTGTCGGCAATGATGAACTTGCGCTTGTCGGTGGAGAAAAAACGGTAGGCAACGTCGATGGTGATGCCCTGCTCGCGCTCCGACTGCAGCCCATCCACCAGCAGCGCCAGATCCACGGCGTCGCCGGTGGTACCGCTCTTCTTCGAGTCACGCGTTATCGCCGCCAGGTGATCGTCGAAGATCATCTTGGAGTCGTGCAGCAGCCTTCCGATCAGGGTCGACTTGCCGTCGTCCACGCTGCCGCAGGTGATGAAGCGCAGCAGGTCCTTGTTCTCGTGCTCGTGCAGGTACTGCTCGATGTTGTCGGCGATCAGTGTCGATTGATGTGCCATCAGAAATAGCCCTCACGCTTTTTCTTTTCCATCGAGCCCGCCTGGTCGTGGTCGATGGCGCGGCCACTGCGCTCGCTGGTACGGGTGAGCAGCATTTCCTGGATGATCTCCGGCAGCGTGTCCGCCTTCGATTCCACCGCGCCGGTCAGCGGGTAGCAGCCCAGGGTGCGGAAGCGTACCCACTTCTCCTGCGGCACTTCGCCGGGCTCGAGCGGCAGGCGCTCGTCGTCGACCATGACCAGCATGCCGTCGCGCTCGACCACCGGGCGCGGAGCGGCATAGTAGAGCGGCACGATGGGAATCCGCTCGAGGTGGATGTACTGCCAGATATCGAGCTCGGTCCAGTTGGAGAGCGGGAAGGCACGAATCGATTCGCCCTTGTTGACCCGCGCGTTGTACAGATTCCACAGTTCGGGACGCTGGTTCTTGGGGTCCCAGCGATGGTATCTGTCGCGAAACGAGAACACGCGCTCCTTGGCGCGGCTGGCCTCCTCGTCGCGACGGGCGCCGCCGAAGGCGGCATCGAAGCCGTACTTGTCCAGCGCCTGCTTGAGCGCTTGGGTCTTCATCACGTCGGTGTAGCCGCTGGAGCCGTGATCGAACGGGTTGATGCCAGCAGCACGACCCTCCTCGTTGATGTACTCGATCAACTCCATGCCGGACTCGGCCGCCATGCGATCGCGGAAGGCGATCATCTCGCGGAACTTCCAGGTGGTGTTGATGTGCATCAGCGGAAACGGCGGCGGCCCGGGATAGAAAGCCTTGCGCGCCAAGTGCAGCATCACCGAGGAGTCCTTGCCGATCGAGTAGAGCATCACCGGGTTACGGAATTCGGCCGCCACCTCGCGGATGATGTGGATCGACTCGGCCTCAAGCTGCTGGAGGTGGGTCAGGCGGCGATGGGGCAGGGATGCCGACTTGCCGGCGATCTCGTCGGCCGGCTTCTTCTCGGGAGCATGGAGACTGGTCATCGGCCCGGGTACCTCGCATGACGATGGGCAAAGGGAATCATGCGAGACAGGGTAACGTCAGGCCGGAAATAACGTAAAAGAATGATTACCTATCTTTTTAGCTCAAAAAAGAATATTCGCTAGAGATCGACCCGCTCCACCCAAGTGAGCCATTCGTCAGCCTGCAGATCCACGATCCGGTAACCGGGGCGCGAAGCCTCGTCGACAGCAAAGTCCTCGGCGCCGGGCAGGAACTGGTCGGTGGTGGAGGGGCAGCCATAGATCGCCACTTCGCCGTCGGGCAGCGCCTGGCGAGCGTGGAACGCCTGATGGATATGACCGCACAGGATCAGCTTCAGTTGAGGAAATGGTGCCAGGGTCTGCCACAGCGCGTCGCGATCCTTAAGCCCGATCCGATCCAGCCAGGCCGACCCGACGACAACGGGCGGGTGATGCATCGCCAGCAATGTCGGTCGCTCATCCTCGCCCAGGCGCTCGGCGAGCCGCGCCAGGCGCTCCTCGCCCAGCTCGCCGTGGGCCTGGCCCTTGACGCCGGTATCGGCGATCAACAAGCGCCAGCGGTCGAGATCGATCTCCTCGTGAACAGCGTGCACGTCCGCCATCAGCGAGGGCTGATCGTGATTGCCTCCCAGCCAAAACCAGGGGCACTCCAGCCGCGACAACGCCTGCTCGGCCAATTCATAGGACCCCGCCGTCTCGTCCTGGCTGACGTCACCGGTCACCAATACGACGTCCGGACGCTCGCCACGCACGGCCTCGACAACGGCCTCGAGCTGGCGCAGGGGAAAACCGGCACGTGAACGGGCCCAGGGATCGGCGTGCAGATGACAGTCGCTGATCTGGACCAGGCGCATCATCCCGGCAGTTCCGTCACGCTGGTCGGGTGGCCGTGGGCCAGGCCATGGGCCAGCCACTCGCCGAGAAAGCGGTTGAGCTGCAGCTTCTCGTCGGGCTGGAACATGCGCACGTTGGGATAGCGATAGCGGCCGTTGAAATGGCGCTCGCGCTGGAAATCGGTGACCTCGGCCATGCGCACGTCGTGATAGAGGTGCACGCGCATGCGCGGCGGTTCGATGACCGCATCCATGAGGCCGCTCTGGCTCACCCGAGCGATAGTGGTATAAGGCGCCTGCTCAAGCACCGACAGCCAAAGAGTACCGAAGCGGCCACGCTTGCCGCTCAGCTCGAGCTCGAGCGTCTCGCCCTCGCCGAGATCGCCCAGCAGGCGCGTCAGACGCAGGTAGTTGGCGCTGCATTCGCCCTGCAGGCTCTTCAGATCGGTGACATAGGCGGTTCTCGCCACGCTACCCCCTTGCTCGTAAAGATGCTCGTTCGCCTGCCAGCCAGTAGAAGGCGATCAGACACATGGCATTGTCGAGTCGACCCGCCTGCAAGAGTTCCCAGGCGCGATTAAACGGTAGCACGTGGACACGGATGTCTTCATGTTCTTCCTCCAACCCGTGCACGCCGCCCAGTCCATCGCAGTCGACCAGAGCACAGAACAGCGTGACCCGCTCGTCGCAGGCACCGGGGCTGGGATAGTAGGTGTGCAGTTCGATCAGCTCGTTGACCTCGCAGTTGGCCTCCTCCAGCGCCTCGCGCCGCGCCACCTCGGCCGCATTCTCACCGGTCTCGACCAGGCCGGCCACGACTTCGAGCTTCCACGGCGAAACGGGATCGTCCATGGCACCGGCCCGGATCTGCTCCACCAGCACCACGGCGTCGCGCTCGGGGTCGTACAGCAGCACCCCCACGGCATCGTGGCGATGGTGCACCTCGCGCACGACTTCATCGCTCCAGCCGCCCTCGAAGAGCCGATGGCGCAGATGTACCTCATCCAGGCGGAAAAAGCCCTGATGCAGGCAGCGACGCTCGATCAGCTCGGCGTCGCTGCTGTTGAACGAGGGAAGGCGGTCGACATTTCGTCCATGGTCACGGTTGTCGGTCATGCGATTCTCCGAATCGACGAATGGCGACCATTATCATGACCCCGGGCGGGTATGCCAACCGCCGCAGTGACGGGCGTGGCTCAGAGCCGCGACTGCAGGCGGCGAGCCTGCTCGCGCAGGGCCTCGTCGGAAGCCTGGCGATCCTCGCGTGCCGTGCCTTCCACGGCACGACGCGCGTGCTCGCGAGCCTCATCCAGGCGTCCCTCGTCCTCGAGGAAAGCCGCATAATAGTAATTCACGTCGATGCCGTCGGGGCGGATCTCCAGCGCTCGCTGAAACATGCGCTCGGCGGTATCGCTGTTGCCGAAGCCGAGCGGGCGGCCCGGGGCACGGTCATAGAGCGCCCCCAGCGTGACGTAGGCCGAGCCGTTGCCGCCCTGCGGGTCGAGCTCGATGGCCTGCTCCAGCGCCTTGCGCGCGCTGCGGGCACTGCTGAGCGCCCCCAGGCCGCTGCGCTCCCGCGCATGAGAGGCCTCGATGATGCCGTACCAGACCAGTGGCTGAGCCTCACCTGCGTTGGCCTCCGCCACACTCTCGGCCTCGTCGGACAGCGATTTCAGCGCGGCGCGGCGCTCGCCCTCGGCTTGCTGCGTGTTGATCTGTTCCCAGCGCTGCTTGAGCGACTCCACCTCGCTCTCCCATGCCAAAGCTCCGGCAAACGGGGCGAGCAGTAGACCGGCACCCAGGGCGGCACCGATGAGCTGACGTCGTAGCATGTCCAGACTCCTTCCTTATCCATCGAGGATTGTTCTTGGGGTACGGCACTGCCGCACTCAAAATGTAACGAACGTTTGAATGATACGCCAGTTCTCTTCACCCCGCCTGGCTCCACAACAGGGAATGACGTATGTTGCCTCTCTTGTCGTCACCGCGACCGAAGGAGGATAGAAACGGCATGAAAGGCCGCAACATGACGCGCTGGCGCGACCCGGCCAAGGATCCGCGCCAGGAGCCGAAGAGCAACCTGATCACGGCCGAGGGCGCCGAGCGCCTGCGCGGCATCCTCGATCACCTGTCGCGGATCAAGCGCCCCGCCCTATCGGCCAAGGTCGGCGAAGCCGCCGCGCTGGGCGATCGCAGCGAGAACGCCGACTACACCTACAACAAGAAAGAGCTCAATCGGGTCATCGCGCGCATCCGCTACCTGACCAAGCGGCTCGACGAATTGCAGGTGGTGGATCGCCTCCCGGCGGATACCGGTCGGGTCTATTTCGGCGCCTTCGTCACGCTGGAGGACGAGGACGGCGAGGAGATGAAGATACGTATCGTGGGCCATGACGAGACCGATACGGCCAAGCGCTGGATCAGCGTCGACGCTCCGCTGGCCAAGGCCTTGCTGGGCAAGTCCCTGGACGACGAGTTCACCGTGGCGGCACCGGCCGGCAACACCACCTACGTGATCACCGAGATCGGCTACCGCGACCCGGCCAGGCAGGCCCGATAGACTCGAAAGCGACGGTCGTCGGCAAGAATCTCGAATCCGCCGAAGGCCTGCTGCAGCAGATCCGCATAGGGCAGGAAGGCATTGGCCACCAGTACGAGCTGCCCCCCCGGTTGCAAGTGTGCGGGCGCCTCGCGAATCAAGCGGCCCGCCGGACCGTAGTCGATGCTGCGCTCCTGATGGAACGGCGGGTTGCTGACGATGGCGGCAAAGCGGCGAGCCGGCAGCGCCGAGTAGACATCGCTGGCCAGGGTGTGCCCAGCGAGCCCGTTGGCGGCCAGGGTGCGCCGGGCCGCCTCCACGGCGAAGAGGTTGACGTCCACCGCCGTCACGGCGTGGCCACGGCGCGCCAGCCAGGCCGAGAGAATGCCGTCGCCGCAGCCCATGTCGAGGACATCGCTCGCACCGCTGGAGCCCGGCAGCACGCCGGGAAGGGTCTCCAGCAGCAAACGGGTACCGTCATCGAGCTTGCCGTGGCCGAACACCCCCGGGTGGCTGGCAAGCGTCATTCCCTCGGCCTCGAACGCCGTCCAGGCGGCCTCGGGCTCGATCCCCACCCGCCCCAGGCGCGTCTCGACCAGAAGGCAGCGCCGGGCGCTGTCGCGCTTGCGACAGCCAAGCCCGAGCGCCGCCAGTACCTTGAGCACGCGCTTGATGCCGCCCTGGTTCTCCCCCACCACCTGCAGCGGAGTGCCTTCCGGCAACCCGGCGCACAGCCATAGTAGCCACCATTCGCCCAGCGCATGGCTCTTGGGCCAGAACAGCACCGCGCCGGGCGGCTCGGCAACCTCGGGGCCATCGAAGGGAGAAAACGCCGGGCGACCCCGCTCACGCCACGCCTTCAGTACGCCATGATCGCCGCTGAGCACGCTGCCCTCCCCGCCCTCCAACCAGGCATCCCGCGGCGGCGCCACCCAGAGCCAACCGCGGTAGTCGAGGTCTTGACGCTCCAACAGCTGACAGACGGGAGTCTCGGCACTCATCGGACAGGCTCCTCCTTGGCTGGCGAGGCAGCCTCGCCGGCGACGAACGTATAGAGCAGGTAGCGCCCCAGGCGCCAGTGCGGCTCGCTGCGGCAATAGCGCTGCTCCAGCGCCACCAGCCGCTCCCAGTCGGCTTCGCTCGCCGGCGGCTGGCGCAGATAGTCATGGAAGACGCGAATCCCGGCCACCGCCTGGAGCGATAGCCCGCACTCGCGGCTCCAGGCGACGATCCACTCATGACTCAGAGGCGAGATGGGAGTCAGGCGCTGACGCTTGCCGGTGCCCTCCAGGCGATCGTCCAGCGCCTTCTGCAGGTTACCCTTGACCACATTGGAGAATCGCAGGGCATCGCGGTTGAACACCATCAGCGACAGCTGCCCGCCCGGAGCGAGCCGGCCGGCCAGGATGTTCAGCGCCGTACGGGGATCGTGCATCCACTCCAGCACCGCGTGGCAAGTGATCAGCGGCCAGGGGCCGGCGGCCCGGCTGGGCAAATCCTGCAGCGAGGCCTCCACGTAGCGTACCGGCAGGCCCTCGAGTTCGAGCCGGGCCCGCTCGAGCATGTCCCGGGCGGGCTCGAGCAGCGTTACCGCGTGCCCGCGCCGGGCGAACCAGGCAGCCAGTTGACCCAGGCCGCCCCCCACGTCGAGCATCGGCTGGCCGTCGAGGGCGAGCATCTCCGGCAGCAGCCGGTCGAGCAGGGCCAGGCGCAGCGCCCCGCGCGGGCCGCCGTAGAGGCTGCCGGCGAACTTATCGGCCAGGCCATCGAAGTGACGATCGCCGGCCGGCGAAAGCGATGTAGGATCGGACATGGGGCAACTCGAGCGGCGGCTGTGCCGCGCATTCTACTCGCCACGGCCGGGTGACGAAACGCGCGTGGCCATGGGCAGGCGCGGCGCCCAGGGCGTAGCGGCTTCCACCTGCGCGGCCAACGCCAGCAAGCGACGCTCGTCGCCCATGCCGCCCAGCACCTGCACACCCACCGGAAGGCCCTCCGGCGTGACATGCAGCGGCAGTGACATGGCCGGCTGGCCGGTCAGGTTGGCGAGCTGGGTGAAAGGCGTGCGAGCCAGCGCATCCCGCGTCAAGTGGTCGAGCGCCCCCGCCTTGAGTGCCAGCCGGGCCACGCCGGGTAGTGCCAGCAGCGACATCAGCCGCTCCCGCGCCGGGCTCGGATAGTGCTCTCCCAGGCGCGGCGCGGGCGCCGCCGTCACCGGCATCACGAGCACATCGAAACGGTCATGAAATTCGCCCATGGCACGCGCCGCCGCGTTCCAGTCGCGCTTGGCCAGCTCGTAGTCGCGTACCGGCAGATGCCGGCCCAGGCGGCCGATGGCACGGGTCGAGGGTTCGATGGCCAGGCGTGGCACGGGCACACCGGTCTCGTGGGCGATCCAGGCCAGGTCGGCGCTGACATGCCCCAGGTAGAGAGTCAGGTAGGCACTGGCCAGACGCGCGCCATCGACGGGCGGGTCGGCCCATTCCACTCGATGGCCGAGCGAATCCAATTGGCTTGCGGCACGCTCGACCGCCAGGCGTACTTCGGGATGGATCACGGTACCCAGCGGCCCGCCGAGCGGTTCGCCCAGCGACACCGCCACTCGCAGCGACTCGGGCGGCCTCTCCAGCGCTGCCAGGAATCCTCGCTCTTGTGGCAGCGGGCAAGAGGCGCCCCGGTCCATGCCGTTGATTGCATCGAGCAGTGCCGCGCTGTCACGCACGCTACGGGTTACGGCGTGCTCCACCACCGCACCCTGCCACACTCCGGCATATAGCGGCCCCTGCGGCACGCGCCCGCGCGAGGGCTTGAGGCCGAACAGGCCGCAATAGCTGGCGGGAATGCGGATCGAACCGCCCCCGTCGCCGCCCATCGCCAGTGGCACCAGCCCTCCGGCCACCGCCGCGGCCGCCCCGCCGCTGGAGCCGCCGGGAGAATACGAGGGCTGCCACGGGTTCACCGGATGGGGAAACGCTCGAGGCTCGGTGATCCCCATCAGACCCAGTTCGGGGGTGGCCGTCTGACCGAGGATGACGAAACCTGCCAGGCGCAGGCGGGAAACGAGAGTCGAATCAGCCGGCGCCTTCCACTCGGCCAACGCCGCGCTGCCGAAGGCCAACGGCTCCCCTGCGAGTGCCGTGAGCAGGTCCTTGGTCAGGGTCGGTACCCCGGCGAAGGGAGCGGCGGTATCGATCGCTTCCAGCTCTAGCCGCGCCCGCTCGAAGCGAGTGCGCACCAGCGCATGAAGTCGCGGGTCGTTTCGCTCGATGGCCAGGCAGGCAGCCTCGAACACCTCCGCCCGGCTCACTTCTCCGACGCGCAGCAACTGTGCCAGACCGAGTCCGTCATATCGTTGGTATTCCTCGATCCGCATCCGTCCCTCCGCGCCTGGCGGGTCCAAGCCCGACCGGTTTATCTTGCCGCCCTGAGCCCGTATAATGCGCAGCCGTACGGCCCCCATAGCTCAGCTGGATAGAGCGTCCCCCTCCTAAGGGGAAGGTCCCAGGTTCGAATCCTGGTGGGGGCACCAGCAACCCCCTTCGTGATCGATTTTTCCGCAAGCCTCTTCTTACCCTATTTTGCAAGCTAATGTAGCAGCAAGCGTTTGAGACTTCCGTTTACCAAAAAATGACTCTGATGTTCCGAGCCAAGATAGGCAGGTCACATCTTCATTGACGTTAGTTAAAGTAGCGCCAAGGATAGGCTAAACGCCGCGCGAACGAATGCCTGCATTTTCCAACAGACCGTAACCCTTTGCGCTTTGCAGAAGCTATTCACGTTACCTATTTTTTAATGTGAAGCTAATCTTGCTTTGCTATTCAGGGACGAAACATGGCAAACCGCAACGCGGCAACTTCCCAGCGTGGGCGGCAAGCAGACCGTCCAGGTCAGATACCCAAGCCCGGCTGGAAGGATATTCTCAAGCGAACCAAAGAAGAAATGGCCCGTGATCATGTCTCGATAGTGGCAGCGGGCATTGCTTTCTATGGGCTGCTGGCCATCGTTCCGGCCATCGTGGCGACTATCTCCATCTGGGCGCTCGTGTTCGATCCTCAACAAATCACTCAGCAAATCTCGAGCATCAGTCATCTGCTTCCTGAAGAAGCCGCAGATATCATCCAGCAACAGGCCGAGCAGGCCAGCCAGGACGCTGGCGTAGGCATGAGCCTGGCAGCCATTTTCGGGATATTGCTTGCTGTCTATAGCGCTTCACGAGGCATTGATGGGCTCATGGAAGGGCTGAACATCATCTACGACGAACAGGAAAACCGGGGAGTCATCAAAAGAACGGCGCTGAAGTTGATCCTGACGTTAGGTGCGATTCTCATGACGCTTGTAACGCTAGGCGTCATTACGGCCATCCCCGCCATCGTCGAGCTAATCGGGCTGCCCGATGTCTTCGGCACCCTTGTCAACTTGGTGCGCTGGCCACTGCTGATGATCGTTGTCATGCTGGCAATTGCAGTACTTTATCGTTATGGCCCGGATCGCGATAAACCCCGCTGGCAGTGGACAAGCATCGGCTCGTTCGTTGCCGTCCTGCTATGGATCGTGGGCTCGATCGCTTTTTCAATCTACGTGCGCAATTTCTCCAGCTACAACGAAACCTACGGATCCCTGGGCGCGATCATCATACTGCTGATGTGGTTCTGGCTCTCAGCGTTCATTGTACTCATGGGAGCGGAGCTCAATAGCGAAATGGAACATCAGACAAAGCACGATACCACGGTGGGCGGAGACGAGCGAATGGGTGAGCGAAACGCGCATGTGGCCGACACCGTAGGCAAAAGCAATACATGACCCCGACTCCGGCGCGCTTACGGTTCGTCAACCGGCGCAACATAAACGCACAATAATCCGAGATATAGAGTCTCCTCCTATGCCATGCTGAATTAGACTTCGGTATATGCCGAGGTTGTGACCCCTGGCTTACAAGGAGGATAGCCATGCGTTTCATCTCGACTCGTGTACACGGAATGGTCGATTACCTGATGGGTCTGCTGCTCATCGTGGCGCCTTTCATTTTCGGCTTTGCCACCGGTGGTGCCGCCCAGTGGGTGCCGATCATTCTGGGCGTGGTAATGCTGGCCCAAGCCATCATGACGAAGTACGAGCTTGGGCTCATGCATCTCATTCCCATGCCGACCCACCTCATCATGGACTTGCTCAGTGGTGTCTTGCTGCTGATCTCACCCTGGCTGTTCGGTTTTGCGGACGTCGTGTACTTGCCGCACGTGATTCTTGGTCTGCTCGAGATCGGTGCCAGCCTGACCACGGAGAAGGAGCCACGAGGGCTACGCTCGACGACTCATCATCCATGAAGATGGTGACGTGAACGACTCCCATACACGAGGAACCGTGTTAGGATAAAAGCGCCATTACTTGAACTTCAGGCAGGAGGCCAGAATGTTTCAACGTCCAAGGAAGGTTGCATGTCCCGAATGCAGCGGTAGCAATTACTGGAAAGCCAATCCGAAGCCAACGGATGTGCTGCATTGCCGCTACTGCCACGCTGCGATCGCTTCGTACGAAAAGTACGTGCAAGTCACGGCCCAGCAGGAAGCACAGCGGCTGCTGGCGGAGTTCGTCGAAAGCGACGTCTCGCGCGATCTCGCGCATCTGAAGGCCGTTCTGGCCACTCCCGAACTGCGCTCCAGTCTGTAAGCGGCGAGCCCCCCAAACCTAGTAACGGCCACCTTCGCGGTGGCCGTTTTCGCTTCAAGCCACAGCCGTAACCTTGGCCTTGGCACGACTTGGCGGACCATCCTCTCCTCTGCCACTGACACCAGCGCCGGGTAGTCGTGGATGGTCATCTCACGACCGGCCAGCGTCACCCCGTGCGAAACATGCCATTTCCGGCAAATGCTCAGCTTCCTTGACGCAAATCAACCATGCCGTTGAGAACATGGAGGCAATAAAAAACCGGCCCCGAAGGGCCGGTTTGTCGTCGATCGCTCGACGTATCTCGCTGTGCGAGGCTCGCTTAGAAGTGGTAGCGAGCGCCGGTCAGCCAGTACATGTCAGAGCCATCATCAACTTCGATACCACCGGAGCCGATAGTGGCATCCGGCTGATCTGCCTGGTGCAGCTCAAGGAAGACGTCGAAGTTGCTAGCGAGCTTGTAGTAGGTGCCAGCGGCCCAAGCCAGACGCTCATCGGAAGCATCTTCTGAGTCCACGTTGTAGACATCAGCGTTAAAGGCCCACTGACCCATGGCATAGGTCATACCCAGGCCCCAAGTGTCGAAGCCGCCGCCGTAAGTCTCGTTGTCGTCACGGGTTTCGTAACCCAGACGAGCAGAGAACTGGTCGTTGAAGGCGTAGGCGGCAGTGGCACCGTAGCGTACCTCGTCGTTGCCAACCGCATTGCTGTTGGTCAACCTAGCTCCGCTGGCATCCACGATGGCCTCGTCGTCGACATAACCCAGCGCCAGGCGCAGGCCGCCCACTTCGTACTTCACACCGCCCTGAGTGACGGTTTCAGAAGACGCTTCAGATGCTTCAAGGGTATTGCGATCGCTGTAGTGCTTGGCCTGCAGGAAGGCCTGGAAGCCGCCCAGATCCGGGGTGTAGTAGCCGATGGAGTCACCGCGGGAGTGAGTTCGATGACTGGCGAACTCGAGGCCGCGGTCGATGTAGACATCGAACGGGCTGGAGACGAACATGTTGTACATGCTGTCGAAGTTACCGGCCTGAACGGTACCGAAGGAGGCGCTGCGCAGGCCAAGGTACGCCTGGCGGGTCTCGCTGAAGGCATCGAAAGAGCTGACACCGTTGGAGCCGGCCTCGTCGGCACGGAAGCGCCACTCGAGGTGAGCGAAGGCGCTCAGGTCGCTGTTGATCTGCTGCTGGCCGCGCAGGCCCAGGCGGGAATAGACGTCGACAAACTCGGCGCCATTGTCGATCTCATTGCCCGCGCCGTCGTATTCGTCACCGCCGCCGGCGATACCCATGGCAATACGGCCGTAGACATCCAGACGGGTGCCGTCCTGGTCGTAAACGGTGGCAGCTTGGGCAGAAGTGGCGCCGTAGACCATGGCACCGGCAATGGCAGTCGCTAACAGTGTCTTTTTCATCGCGATAGTTCCTTTCACTAGCTTACTGTTTCGATCGTTACTGCACGGATCGGCGATCGGTGCAGGTAGCTTGCCGGGCATGGGTCCCGCCGTGCTTGGCTGGGTTCCTTCTCAGGAAGCGCCTGGGCCGGTCATGACCGCAGCGAAGCCTTGTTATAGTCCAATGCTCGCAGGTAGAACTCTATACCGGGAAAAATGGGAACGCAATAAGAAAAAACACTGTTTTCCTTCGAGCCCCACTTCCCCTGCGGAACTTTACCCTGCTTTTGCGGTCGCGGGCTTTCCCGCCTCGTGACCGCCTGCCGCAGGCGGCATACAGCAGCTTGCCTGGCAGCGATGAGCCCGCACATGATGCCCCGCTGATACAAGGCTGGCAAGCATGGGCGATTCCACGCTTTTCGCTGCTTCCAAATCAAATAGTTAGGTAAACCCAAGGATAAAGGGTCATCGCGCTCGCGCGTCTTCAGTGCCCTTTCGCCCCGCCGTTGTGCTTGGCCAGCAGCGCCGAGAGCTTGGCTTCCATGCGCTCCTTGGGATTCGTCGGTTCAGCGGAAAAGATGGGCTGGCCCTCCGCGGCGCTCGCTCGGCGCGACTCGGGCGCGGCGTTGTCTGGCGCCTTCGCCTGGGCGCGCCGCGAATTTTCTTCACGCCGTTTGGTTTTGCCCTGCCGAACGGCCCTATCCTCTTTCTGACCCTTGTGATCCTGGCCCTTGTGCGGGTTCGCCCGTCGCGGGGAGTCTCCTGCCGCACCGCTGCGGCGACGGCGTTCGACCTGTAGGCGCTCCAGCTTACGCTTTGCATGCTCGGCCGCCTGGGTGTCGACCTCGCCAGCGGGCTTGCCTTCCAGGTCGATGCGCTCGGCGCCCTCGCGTACGGCCTTAAGGTAGCGCGGCAGGTTTACGTAGCCCGCCAGTGCCCGACGCACCAGCTTCTCGGGCCAGGGCTCGCGCTCGGCCAGGTCCTGGTGAATGCCCACCTTGAGGGGACGGGTATGCCCCTTGAAGAACGTCGCGGGATAGCGCTGATACCACTGCGCCAGAAGCGCATCGGCGGAGGGCGCCTGCTCGATGGCGAGCGCCCCCTGGCGCTCGGTGTCGGCTTGGGCGGCCTTGTCCGTCGCGGCCGGCTCCGCGGTAGTCGGACGCCAGAGGGAAGCGGAAGCAGATGACGGTGCTGATGCTGGTGCTGGTGTTGGTGTTGGTGCCACAGCTTCGGCATCGTCCCGGATTGCGGCATCGTTGCCGCCACTCTCTTCTGCAGGACGCGCTTCCGCAGCAGGGCGCGGCGGCTCCTCCCGCGTGCGCCCCATCAGCGCGGCGAGCCCTTGGGCCCGACGCGTCGGGCCGGGAAAGGTCGGGGCCGGCTCGCCTTTGCGCAGCCGTTCGCGCAGCCGTCTGTTGTCTTCCTCGAGCTCGCGGTTCTGCTCGTCGAGCTCGCGGTTCTCTTCCATCAGTTCGAGCCGCGCCGCTTCCAGCTCCTGGCGCGCCGCTTCGGATTCGGCGAGCCGGGTCTCCAACTCCTGCAGTCTGGCGCGACAGTGGCGCAGCTCGTCGAGGGCGCTTTCGGCGCGCGCCTCGAGGGCACTGAACAGGTGGGGTGAGGGTTCTTTGATCAAACCGGCATCCTCCTAGGAAAACAACGCTTCCCTGCGAGCTCACGCGAACGGCGACAGCGATAGGCAGCAGTGGCGCATCCTTGATCCAGCAAGTGTGTGCCAGAAGCGAGACGCTGACAAACCATCCGACTCAATCCAGCCGACGGCGGTACTCGACGAAGCTGTAGTTCGGCTGCCCTTCCGCCGGCGAACCGGGCATCCGCTGCACCTCCTCCCATTCCCGCTCGTCCAGCTCGGGGAAGCGAGCGTCGCCCTGCACCTCGACATCCACCTCCGTCAGATAGATGCGACTGGCATGGGGCAGCGCCTGGGCATAGATCTGGCCGCCGCCCATCACCATGATCTCATCACAGGCATCGATGGTGGCCTGCTGGTCGGCCAGGAACAGCGCCGATTCGAGATCGTGACAGACCCGCACGCCCTCGTGGTGAAAGCCAGTGTCGCGCGTTATCACGATATTGAGCCGACCGGGCAGCGGCCGGCCGATCGAGGCGAACGTCTTGCGTCCCATGACCAGCGGCTTGGCCTGGGTCATGCGCTTGAAGAACTTGAGATCTTCGGGCAGGTACCAAGGTAGCTTGTTGTCGATGCCGATCACGCCGTTGCGCGCCACCGCGGCGATCATGGCCACCGGCACCAGGGTCTCGTCTCTCATACCGCAACCTCGGCCTTGATATGGGGATGGGGGTCGTAGCCTTCGATGGCGATGTGCTCGAAGCGAAAGTCGAACAGGTCGTCGATAGACGGGTCGAGCACCAACCGTGGCGCAGGACGCGGCGTGCGAGTCAGCTGCAGTTCGGCCTGCTCCAGGTGGTTGAGATAGAGGTGCGCATCGCCCAGGGTATGCACGAAGTCGCCGGGCTCGAGCCCCGAGACCTGGGCGACCATTTGGGTCAGCAGCGCATAGCTGGCGATATTGAACGGCACGCCGAGGAAGATGTCCGCGCTGCGCTGATAGAGCTGGCAGGAGAGTCGTCCCTCGGCGACATAGAACTGAAACAGGCAGTGGCACGGTGGCAGCGCCATCTCATCGACCAGCGCCGGGTTCCAGGCCGACACGATCAGCCGCCGGGAGCGCGGGTTGGTGCGGATCTGCTCGAGCAGCTTGGCTATCTGATCGACGTGACCGCCGCGCGGGTCGGGCCAGCTGCGCCACTGGGCGCCGTAGACCGGGCCGAGATCGCCGTTCTCGTCGGCCCACTCGTTCCAGATGCTGACGCCGTTCTCCTTGAGGTAGGCAATGTTGGTATCGCCGCGCAGAAACCACAGCAGCTCGTGGATGATCGAGCGCAGATGCAGCTTCTTGGTGGTTACCAGCGGAAAGCCCCGCGAGAGATCGAAGCGCATCTGATGGCCGAAGAGGGAGCGGGTGCCGACCCCGGTGCGATCGGCCCGCTCTACGCCTTGCTCTAGCACCAGATGCATAAGGTCCAGATAGGGCTGCTCGAGAGCGGGTTGCTCGAGCACGGGCCGGGCGTTGACGTCAGGCATGGTTGGCGAACTCTGCAAATGGTCGATAGGAACGAGAGTCTACCTCTCCCGTCCTCCGCTTCCTATTCCAGCTCCGTTTCACTCGGTGACCCCCACAGCATCCACCGGCTTGCGGCGCGACCACAGGATCAGTAGCACCCCGAAGGCGATCATCGGCAGGGTCAGCAGCATGCCCATGGTGAACCAGCCGAAGGCGAGATAGCCGATATGGGCATCCGGCAGGCGGAAGAATTCGACCATGAAGCGAAACACGCCATAGAGCAGCAGGAACAGGCCGGAGACCAGGCCACGCCGACGCGGCTTGGCCGACACCCACCACAAGATGACGAACAGCACCAGGCCCTCGAGCAGCGCCTCGTAGAGCGACGTCGGATGCCGCGGCTCCGGCCCCATGCCGGGAAACGGCATGCCCCAGGGGAGATCGGTCGTCCGCCCCGGCAGTTCGCGATTGATGAAATTGCCGATGCGTCCCGCGCCAAGGCCGATCGGTACCATCGGAGCGATGAAGTCGGTCAGGGTGAAGAACGCCAGGCGTTTCCTGCGGGCGAACCAGAGCACGGCTAGCAGAACCCCGATCAGACCGCCATGGAAGCTCATGCCACCGTCCCAGACGCGAAATACCCATAGCGGATCGGCCAGCCACTGTCCCATGCCATAGAACAGGGCGTAACCCAGCCGACCGCCGATCACCACGCCGAGGGCGGTATAGAACAGCAGGTCGCCGATGTCGTCGTGGGTCAAGCCGATGCGTGCGGCGCGCCTGCGCCCCAGCCACCAGGCGCCGGCGAAGCCGATGACGTACATCAAACCGTACCAATGGACCTGGAACGGCCCCAGCGAGATGGCGACGGGATCGATATCGGGATAGTCGAGCATGGTTACCTCAGAACAGGAATGTCAGGCCCACGAGCAGCAGCAGGCCGGCAAAGGAGAGTCGCAATACGCGGGCGGGAAGCGAATGGGCCAGCCGTGCGCCGATCCGCGCGCAGGGTACGCTGGCCATGACGATTCCCAGGAAGGCGGGCCACATTACGAAACCGGTCGCCCCCGCAGGCAGCCGCGGATCGTTCCACCCGACCGCAATGAAGGTTACCGCACCGAACAGGGCGATGGGCATGCCGCAGGCCGCCGCGGTGCCCACCGCCTGGGCCATGGAGGCACCGCAGCGTGAGAGCCAGGGCACGCACAGGGTACCGCCGCCGATACCGAACAGCGCGGAGACACCGCCGATCACACTGCCGGCCACGCCCATCACCGGCCGGCTCGGCATTCGACGCCCCAGCCTGGGGCCAAAGCCCATGGCCATTCTCGACGCCATCAGAATGACGAAGATGCCGAACAAGGTCCCCAGCAGGCCGCCGGAGAGCGCACCGGCTACGAAAACGCCGGCCACCGCCCCCAGCATGAGTCCGGGCAGCAATGCCAGGAAGGCGTCACGCTGAACGCTGCCTCGCTGATAGTGCGCCCAGGCCGAGGAGCCTCCGGTGATCACGATGGTGGCCAGCGACGTGCCAATGGCCAGGTGCATGGCGATGCCGGCGTCGACGCCCTGCAGGCCGAAGGCGAAGACCAGCGCCGGGACGATGACAAGCCCTCCGCCGACGCCGAACAGGCCCGCCATCAGGCCGGCAACCGCTCCCAGGGCAAGATAGCCTAGCAGTGTCAAAGCCAGGGTCATGACGTGAAGGTTTCCTCGAAGGCGTCGGGTCGCCAGCGCCGGAGCAGATCGAGCAGTGCGCGTGGGCCATAGGGCTTGGCCAGATAGTCGTCCATGCCGGCCTCCTGAAAGCGCCGGCGATCGCTCTCCGTGGCGTTGGCCGTCAGCGCGACCAGCACGCTGCGCCGGCGCTCCGTCATCTGCGCCTCCTGCTCGCGCCAGCGCCGGGCCGCCTCCACGCCATCCATGTCGGGCATGAAGATGTCCATCAATACCAGGTCGTAGGCCTGCCGCTGCTGACGCTCCAGCGCCTCCTGGCCGCCGGAGACGCTGTCGACCCGAAACCCACGCCCTTCCAGCACCTGGCGGGCGAGCATGCGATTGACGGGCCCGTCATCGACCACCAGCACTCTCAATGGCGCCTTCCGCTCCAGGCGAGGGGCTCCTTCGAGCTGGGTTTCATCCGCTGCATCGGGGTCGCGTTCGCCCCGCCCGTCACCGGCCAGGCTGCTGACCAGCAGCATCACATCCGCCATGCGCTCGCGCAGCTCGGCGAGATGGCGGGGGTCGTCACGCTCCGGCACCTTCTCCATCTCTCGCCCGAGATCGGTCAGCAGCGGCTCGAGCTCGCGCTGCAGCAAGGTCAGGTAATGCGACTTGAGTCGCGAGTCCTCGCGCGCGCGCTCCCGCGCAGCCACCAGATTGCCCAGGTGCGGCGTTCGCTCCTGATGAAAGAGCAACAGCTGGTAAGGCGACGCATCCAGGCATTCCATCTGCAGCGGCCGCCAGCGCCCTTCGGCATCCAGCATGCGTACTTCGGTCGGTCTGTCGCCGCTCTCCTCGTCTCTCTTCATGCGCGTCGAGAGATCCTGGCCCCTCAAGGACTCGGGACTGTCCCCGAGCAACTGCTCCATGGCCACATTGGTGCCGATGACGCGGCCATGGTAGAGCAGCAGCGCCGGTCGCGGACTCGCCACCAGCAACTCTTCAAGATTCGGTATCCGTGTCAAGCGCACCTGCAGCTCGGCCAAGCGCTCCTGCAAGCGCTCCAGGCGTCTAGGCAGGACGTCCTCCCTGGCTTCGCCCTGCTCGGGCGCACCTAGCCAATGGGGCAGCCCCCGTTCGGTCTCGCCCAACAGCCGCTCGATGCGGCTCAGGCGAGCGGTCATCTGGGCTTCGTAATCGCGTATGCGGTAGCGCAACTGCAGCAGGAAGGCGGTAGTGGTCAGCGTCGTGCCGATCAGTAGGGCCAGCAATAGCCATCCCGACTCAGCCCAGGACGTGGGGTCGGGGGTAGCCAGCCACAGCACCAACCCCACCACCAAGCACAGCAACACGAGTGCGGCCTGAGCCAACAGCAGCGGCCAGAGCAGCGGCCATACGAGAAACGACCAGAAGCGGTCCTTGCGCGTTGCGACGGGCATTCTCATCCTTATGCCATGCGACGATGCCGTGAGTTTACGCCGCCGGGCCTCGGCTGTCATGGCGGTGCAGCAATGCCACGCGCTCGCGATGCGTTCCCTGCGGATGCCCGTAGGGACCGTAACGCCGCTCCTCCAGCTCGATGACGCCGGCTTCGCCATGCCATGTCAACCAAGTGGTGGCGCGCGTCCCGTACTGTTCGCCGACAATGAAGGGTGCCGACAGCAGCCGCTCCAGCTCCAACCCCACTCCTGTATCGGGCAGGTGGGCGTCGTCCGCCGGGGTGTCGTCGTTCATCGCGATGAGGGCATCGTCCGGCCACTTTCGGCGCAGCGCGGTCAACAGCCCCTGGCGCGCGGCAATCAACTTGGGCCACGGCGTGTCCAGGCTGGCATTGGAGAGTCCATGCACGCCGGGCGCGACCCGCGTGAGCACCAGGCGTTCGCGTCCCCGATGCAGATGCCAGAGCCGTTCGCCGTCGCCGGCCAGCAGATTGAAGCCGGCGTATTTCCACCCGTCCCCCGCGGCCAGGGCCTCCATCCAGGCGCCCAGGTCGTCGCACTCGAGCGCCCGTTTCACCAACAGACCGCGACTCGGCGCATCGGCCGATACTCTGAGCGACGGGTCGCGCACGTTGGTCACCGCCGCCAGTCGCCCGCGACGATGCACGGCCAGCCAGCTGCCGCCGGCCTCCAGGTCCCGCCCACCGACGATATCCGGGACTTCCTCCCAGGCGCCCAGTGGCGCTGTGGGGCGATGATGGAATTCGTCGCGGTTGGCCACCAGCCGCAGCGGCACGGGGCTTCCGGGGCGATGGTCGAAGGCGATCAGACACATGCGCAGTCAGTCCCGGGGCGGCAGCAGATGCGCCAGCTGCCATTCGCTAAGGCGCGCGAACAGATGGCTGCGCACGGCGGAAGGCGTGTTCAGAGCCAGCGTCTCGTCCACCAGTTCCCGCGCCGCGTGCAGCGACACCCGGCGAATGGCGGCGCGCACCCGCGGTAGGCTGGGGGCATTCATCGACAGCGAGTCGAATCCCATGCCCATCAGCAACAGAGCGCCTGCCGGGTCGCCGGCCAGTTCGCCGCAGACGCAGATGGGCCGTTTCAGCCGCGCCGACTCCTCGGCCAGCCGCGCCAGAGCGCCCAGCACCGCCGGATGGCAGGAATCGTAGAGGGCGGCGACACGGGGATTGTTGCGATCGACAGCGAGCAGATACTGGGTCAGATCGTTGCTGCCGACGGAGAAGAAGTCGACTCGCTCGGCCAGCGCATCGAGCTGGTAGAGAGTAGCGGGTACCTCGATCATCACGCCGACTCTGGGCCGCGTCGCCTCGATGCCCTCCTCGCCCAGCTCGCGGATGGCGCGGTCGAGCAGGCGCAGGGCGTCGTCGACCTCGTCGACGTTGGTCACCATTGGCAGCAGCACTTGCAGATTGTCGAGGCCGTGGGAGGCACGCAGCATGGCCCGCAGCTGTACCATCAACACCTCGGGATGATCCAGGGTGACGCGAATGCCGCGCCAGCCAAGGAAAGGATTGGCCTCCTCGATGGGGAAATAGGGCAAATCCTTGTCGCCGCCGATGTCGAGGGTACGCATGACCACCGGCAATGGGGCGAAGCTTTCCAGTTGATCGCGATAGAGTCGCGCCTGCTCCTGCTCGCCGGGAAAGCGCTCGGCGATCATGAACGGCACCTCGGTGCGGTACAGGCCCACGCCGCTGATGCGCTTTCTCAGCGATACGGTGGTATCGATGGCCAGGCCGGTATTGACCATCAGCGGCATCTCATGGCCGTCGGGCGTCTCGCTGGGCAGGTCCTGCTCGTGCTCGAGTACCTCGGTCAGCGCCTGTTCCTCTGCGATCAGGCTGCGATAGCGGTTCTTGAGCTCGTCCGAAGGACGCACGAAGAGCCGCCCACGATGGCCGTCGAGCACCACCTCGGCCCCGGAGAGACGGGGTAGCGGCAGGTCGACCATGCCTAGTACGGTGGGTATGCCCATGGCGCGGGCGACGATCGCCACGTGAGAGGTGCTGGAGCCGCGCGCCGACACCAGGCCGGCCAGGCGTTCGCGCGGCACCTCGCCCAGGGTGGCGACGCTGATCTCGTCACCCACCAGAATGGTGCTTTCGGGAAAGACGTCGGGTATCTGCGGCGTCTCCTCCTGCAGGTGAGCCAGCACTCGACGCCCGAGGTCACGCACATCGGCGGCCCGCTCACGCAGGTAGTCGTCGTCGACGCGTTCGAGGTACTGCACGTGGCGTCGCACCACGTCGGCCAGCGCGCCGGGCGCCCACTGTCCCTCGCGGATACGCTTCTCGACTTCCTGGGAGAGCGCCGCCTCGCTGAGCATCTGCTGATAAACCTCGAACAGCGCCAGCTCCTGGGCCGAGATTCGGTTGGCCAGGCGCTCGCCGGCGGCGCGAATCTCTTCGCGGACCCGCCCGATGGCCTCCTTCAGCCGCGCGATCTCGTGCTCGACATCGGTGGGGATCAGATCGGGCACGCTATTGAGGTCGGCCAGCGGCGCCACCACCACTACCTCGCCGATGGCCATACCGGGCGAGGCCGCCACTCCGTTGAATAGCGCCTGGCCGCCGGGCAGCGTGGGCCGAGTCAGGCTACCGGTGGCCAGCGCATGCGCCAACACCCCGGCGAGCTGAGCCCCCATGGTGATGAGGAAAGCTTCATCTTCCTCGTCGTAGCGGCGCTTTTCGCTCTGCTGCACGACCAGCACCCCGAGCATGCGGCGCTGGTGGATGATCGGCACGCCGAGGAAGCTGGAGTAGCGCTCTTCACCGGTGGACTCGAAATAGCGGAATCGAGGATGCGCGCGCGCATCCTCGAGATTGAGCGGCTCCTCGCGCTCGGCCACCAGGCCCACCAGGCCCTCGCCCACGCGCAGGCTCACGCGCCCCACGGCCTGGCTGTGCAGACCGATGGTTTCCATCAGCACCAGTTGCTCGATCTCCCGGTCATAGAGATAGAAGGAGCAGACATCGGTACGCATCGCCTTGCGGATTCGGCGCACCATGGTGGCCAGTGCCGCGTCGAGGTTGCGAGCCCCGTTGACTTCCTGAATGACCCGGCGCAACACCTCCAGCATCGGCGTCTTGCTTTCCATTATTATCGTCCCCCGCCTGGCTGAGGAAACTAGGCCTTGACCGTCACCGAAGGCAGACGGGTCATCGTCTTGGGGCTCTGCGTCGGCCCCGGTCGTACTGCATGGACTCAGCGCCCTTCCAGCGCCAGCCGCTGTGCCCTGGGCGACAGCTCGCTCAACGCACGGCGATAGACCTCGCGCTTGAAAGGCACCACCTGGCCCAGCGGATACCAGTAGCTGACCCAACGCCAGCTATCGAACTCGGGCTTGGCCGAACCGTCCATGCAGATGCGGTTCTCCTGGCAGCGGATGCGCAGCAGGAACCACTTCTGCTTCTGGCCGATACAGACCGGCCGAGAATTCATGCGTACCATACGTCGCGGCAGGCGATAGCGCAGCCAACCCCGGGTACAGGCGAGAAGTTCGACATCGGCGGCGGTCAGCCCGATCTCCTCTTCCAGCTCCCGGTACAGAGCCTGCTGTGGTGTTTCGGTCGACTTGATGCCTCCCTGGGGAAACTGCCACGCATTCTGTCCTACCCGACGCGCCCAAAGCAGCTGCCCCTGGGCGTTGGCGATGATAATGCCAACGTTGGGGCGAAAGCCGTCAGCGTCGATCACGGACGTCACCTTGTAAATTCGTCATTGCAGCCATTCTTCCACATTGCCGCGAATGGCATCAATACAACAAAGAGGCAGTGTCAAGCGTTGTCAGGCGGCACGGCACACACGACAGCGGGCTTAGCAGCGCGATCGTTGTCTGACATAATCGCGTGCTTTCACGAAACAGCGGTACTTCTTTACTCAACGTCTGCAAGGGGCACGCCGTGAGCCTGGCCATCTTCGACCTGGACAACACCCTGCTTTCCATCGATAGCGACCACGCCTGGGGCGAGTTTCTGCTCGAACAGGGGGCCGTGGAACCACAGGCCTACCGCGAGGCCAACGACCGCTTCATGGCCGACTATGAAGCGGGCACCCTTGACATTCACGCCTTTCTCGCCGTGGCGCTCAAGCCCCTTGCGGACAATACCCCCGAGCAGCTCGCGGCATGGCACCAGCAGTTCATGGCCAGCAAGGTCGAACCCAGCATCCTGCCCAAGGGCGAGGAACTGCTTGCACGTCACCGTAGCCGTGGGGACACCCTGCTGATCGTGACCGCCACCAACCGCTTCATCACCGCCCCCATCGCCCAACGCCTGGGGGTGGATCATCTGATCGCGGTCGAGCCGGAAGTGGTGGACGGGCGCTACACGGGCAAGATCAGCGGCACCCCGAGCTACCGGGAAGGCAAGGTGAAACGACTCGAGGCGTGGCTCGCCGACACGGATTTCACCCTCGATGACGCCTGGTTCTACAGCGACTCTCACAACGACCTGCCGCTGCTGGAGCAGGTCGAGAACCCGGTGGCGGTGGACCCCGACCCCATCCTGCGCGAGGAAGCCGAACGGCGCGGCTGGCGCATCATGAGCCTGCGCGGCTGACCGACTTCGCCGGTTCAGAGTCGTAGGAACTGCGCTTCGCGCCTGGAAGAGTAAAGGCGAAAGACAAGAAAACCCCGGAGGCCTGACACCTCCGGGGTTTTTCTCGCTGGCTATGCTATGAGCAAATAGCCGAGCGAAATGAAGCGCAAGGCGCGCGGCGCACAGGAACCCGAGCATATGGGGTATATGTGAGGGTTACGAGCACCGCGCAACACAGCGATTCACTCGCGCAGGCATTTGTCAGCCCAGCAAGTGCTCGACGGCAGCGCGCTCTTCGCGAAGCTCGTCTTCGGTAGCCTTCATCTTGGCGCGGCTGAATTCGTCGACTTCAAGACCCTGGACGATCTCGTAGTCGCCGTTCTTGCAGCGCACCGGGTAGGAATAGATGATGCCTTCGGCGATGCCGTAGCTACCGTCGGAGGGGATCGCCATGCTCACCACCTGATCGGTACCCAGCGCCCAGTCGCGCATGTGGTCGATGGCGGAAGATGCCGCGGAAGCCGCAGAAGAGGCCCCGCGCGCCTTGATGATGGCGGCACCGCGCTGTTGCACGGTGGGGATGAAGTCGTTCTCGTACCAATCGCGCTCGACCAGATCGAAGGCCGGAGTGCCGGCCACCTTGCAGTGAGCCAGGTCGGGGTACTGGGTGGCGCTGTGGTTGCCCCAGATGATCATGCTGTCCACGTCCGTGACGCGCTTGCCGGTCTTCTGGGCCAGCTGGGTCAGGGCGCGGTTGTGGTCCAGGCGGGTCATGGCAGTGAACTGGCGCGGATTGAGGTCCGGCGCGTTGCAGGAGGCGATCAGCGCGTTGGTGTTGGCCGGGTTGCCCACCACCAGTACGCGCACGTTGCGGCTGGCGTTGTCGTTGAGCGCCTTGCCCTGCACGGAGAAGATGGCGGCGTTGGCCTCGAGCAGATCCTTGCGCTCCATGCCCGGGCCGCGCGGACGGGCACCCACCAGCAGGGCGAAATCGACATCCTTGAAGGCGACATTGGGGTCGTCGGTGGCCACGATGTCCTGCACCAGCGGGAAGGCGCAATCGTTGACTTCCATCACGACGCCGTTGAGCGCGTCCATCGCCTGCGGGATCTCGAGCAGCTGGAGAATGACGGGCTGATCCGGGCCCAGCATGTCACCCGCCGCGATACGGAAGATAAGGGAGTAGCTGATCTGGCCGGCACCGCCGGTGATGGCAATACGTACGGGATCTTTCATCATTGCTCCTTCGATTAGGTCGCCGTGAGGATGAGCCTTGCGGATCCGCGTCCGCCCTGGCCGAAATCCGGACCGCCAAGATGTTATGCCTGCACCGCACAAAACTCAATCCGACCTCCGGCTAGGGAGGCGCGGGCCGTGGCCCGTGCGCCCTCGATGAGCATTGGCTGATGCGCAGCTCGACCTGAGGTATGCTGTGCCGACTCGCGCCTAATCGCCACCTCGTCGTCAATCGCACTCCAGGGAAGGTTGCATGCTGAGACGCCCCCCCATTTCCGTTCTGCTGGCCATTCTCGTGCTGGTAGCGCTGCTGCTGTGGCTGGCCCTCGGCGACATACAGCGTTTCCAGAGCGAACCTCCCGAGTCGTCCGCCGCGACGGAAGACACGCCGACGCGGGTCGAGTACCGGCAGAGCCGCGCCACACCGCATACGCCACGCCTGGTGGCCCAAGGCCAGCTGGAGGCGGTGCGCGAGGTAGAGCTGCGCACGCGCCATGCGGGACGCGTCGTCGAACTGCCGGTCAACCAGGGTGCCTCGGTGTCGGCTGGCGATCGCCTGCTGGCGCTGTCCCGCGATGCGCTGGAAGCCCAGCTCGAGCGGGCCGAGCAACAGCTCGAGCTGGCTCGGGCCGAGCTCGCCGGTGCCGCCGACCTGCGCCGGCGCGACCTGATCTCCCAACCGGAATACCTGCGCTTGCAGAGCAGCGTCAGCGTGGCCGCAGCGGAGCTGGCCGAGCTACGCCAGACACTCGACGAGACGCGTCCGAGCGCTCCCTTCGACGGTGTGCTCGACCGCCTCGACGTGGAGCTGGGCGAGGTGCTGCAGGTCGGCGAGGCCTACGGTCGCCTCGTCGACGACCGTCGACTCGTCGCCAGCGCCTGGGTCGCCCAGCGCGATGTCCTGAAGCTGAGCCCCGGCCTGCCGGTCGAGGTGCGCCTGCTGGATGGGAGCCAATTGCCCGGCGAGCTGACCCATGTCGCCAGCCGTGCCGACGACGCCACCCGCTCCTTCCACATCGAAGCCGAGCTCGACAACCCGGAGCGGCGGCGCCTGGCCGGCGCCAGCGCCACTTTGTCGATCGTCCTGCCCGAGCGAGAGGTGCACCGCTTTTCTCCGGCCCTGCTGGAACTCGACGACCAGGGCCAACTGAGGGTCAAGCACCTCGACGACGACAGCCGCGTGGTCAGTACCGCCGTCGAACTGGTGGAAGCCGATGCCAGCGAGGTCAGCGTCGTGGGGCTGCCCGAGACGATCCGTCTGATCACGCTGGGCGGCGGTTTCGTCGCGCCCGGCGAACGTGTCACCGCCGTCACCGCCGATCAGATCGACGAGAACCCTCTTACCCAGGAGCTGCCCTGACATGCGCACGCTGATCGAGGCCGCCCTGGATCGTTCGCGCACGACCCTGCTGCTGCTGGTCACGTTGCTGTTGGCTGGTCTCGCCGCCTGGCAGGCGGTACCCAAGGAGGCCAACCCCGATATCGCGATTCCCATGATCTACGTCTCGCTGACGCTGGAGGGCGTGAGCCCCGAGGACGGCGAGCGGCTGCTGGTGCGCCCCATGGAACAGGAGCTGCGCACCATCGAGGGGGTGCGCAAGATGACCGCGCAGTCCAGCCAGGGTTATGCCGCCGTCACCCTGGAGTTCGATGCCGGCTTCGATCCGCGTCGGGCGCTGGCCGACGTGCGCGAGCGAGTCGACATCGCCAACGCCGAGCTGCCTGAGGAAGCCGACGAACCGCGGGTCATGGAGGTCAACGTGGGGCTCTTCCCGGTCCTGACGCTGGGCATCTCCGGGCCGATCGAGGAGCGCCAGCAGTTGGCCATCGCCCGCCGCCTGCAAGATGCCATCGAAGGTATCCCGGAAGTACTCGAGGTGGAGATCGGCGGCGAGCGCGAGGAACTGATGGAGATCGTTCTCGACCCGCTGGTGCTCGACAGCTACGGCGTCGACTTCGACCAGCTGTTCAACCTGGTCACCCGCAACAACCGGCTGGTCGCCGCCGGCAGCCTCGATACCGGGGCGGGGCGCGCGCCGGTCAAGGTGCCGGGGGTGATCGAGACCCTCGAAGACGTCATGAACATGCCGGTCAAGGTCGACGGCGACCGGGTCGTGACCTTCGCCGACGTGGCCTGGATCCGCCCCACCTTCAAGGATCCCCAGGGCTATGCCCGCATCGATAACGAGCCCGCTCTGGTACTGGAAATCGCCAAGCGCGCCGGCGCCAACCTGATCGCCACCATCGAGAGCGTGCACGACATCCTCGCCGAGGCCGCCCCGCTGCTGCCCGAGGAACTGACGGTCACCACCATCATGGATCAATCGGTAACCGTCGAGCAGATGCTCTCGGAGCTGCTCAACAACGTGCTCACCGCGGTGGCACTGGTGCTGATCGTGATCCTCGCCGCCATGGGGCTGCGCTCGGCGCTGATGGTGGGCCTGACCATACCCGGCGCCTTTCTCACCGGCATCCTGTTGATCTGGGCGGTGGGCTACACCCTCAACATCGTGGTGCTGTTCGCCCTGATCCTGGTCGCCGGCATGCTGGTGGACGGTGCCATCGTGGTCAGCGAGCTGGCCGACCGCCACCTGCGCGAAGGCCAGGCGCCGCGCGAGGCCTGGATCAACGCCGCCTCCCGCATGAGCTGGCCGGTCATCGCCGCCACCGCCACGACCCTCGCCGTGTTCTTCCCGCTGCTGTTCTGGCCGGGCGTGGTGGGCGAATTCATGAAATATCTCCCGGCCACGGTGATCCTCTGCCTGCTCGCCTCGCTGGCCATGGCGCTGATCTTCCTGCCCACCCTGGGTGGAGTGTTCAGCTCGCGCCGCACCAAGGCTCAGCATGGCGACGAATTGATCAGCGCCGGGGGGCGATGGTATCGCGCCGTGCTTGCCCGCCTGCTGGCTCGGCCAGGCATCACGTTGCTGTTCACCCTGCTGCTGATGGCCTTGATCTTCGTCGGCTACGGCCGCTTCAACCACGGCGTGGAATTCTTTCCCGAGGTGGAGCCCGACAATGCCCAGGTAGTGATCCGCGCCCGCGGCGACTACGCCACCGACGAGAAGGACGTCATCGTGCGCCGGGTCGAGGCGCGGCTGGCGGGCATGAGCGAAGTGCAGGCGCTCTACGCCCGCTCCTACGGCGCGCCCGACGAGCAGATCGGCAGCGATGTGATCGGCGTGGTGCAGTTCCAACTGATCGACTGGCAGCAGCGGCGTCCCGCGCGAGTCATCATGAACGAAATGGCCGAGCGTACCGCCGACCTGCCGGGGGTGGTGCTGGAGTTTCGCGAACAGGACCAGGGGCCCAGCGGCGGCAAGCCCATCGTTCTCGAGATCAGCGCCCGGGAAGCCTCCGAGGGCGAGGCCGCCGTCGAGGCCATTCGTCGCGAGATGGGGCGGCTCGGCGGCTTTCGCGACATCGAGGATAACCGCAGCCTGCCCGGCGTGGAGTGGCGGCTGAATGTGGATCGTGCCGCCGCTGCGCGCCTGGGAGCCGACGTCGCCGCGGTGGGCAGCGCCGTGCAGCTGATCACCAACGGCTTGCAGGTGGCCACCTACCGCCCCTCCTACGCCCGCGACGAAGTCGATATTCGCGTACGCCTGCCTGAGACCTGGCGCAGTCTCGATCAGCTGGATCGGCTGACCCTGAACACGCCGCGCGGCCAGGTACCCGTCTCGCATTTCGCCAGTCTGGAGCCGGCCCCGAGGGTAGGAACGCTGCATCGCATCGATGGCCAGCGCGCCATTACCCTGGAAGCGGACGTCGCCAGCGGTTATCAGCCCGACGAGCGCTTGCGGGCCCTGCTGGACGCCCTCGGCAGCCCGCCCGAGGGCGTCCAGGTCAACGTCGCCGGCGAGCAGGAGGATCAGGAACAAGCGAGCCGTTTCCTGGTCACCGCCTTCCTGGTGGCCATCGGGTTGATGCTGCTGATTCTCGTCACCCAGTTCAACAACCTCTACCAGTCGATGCTGGTGCTCTCGGCTATCGTCTTCTCCACCGCCGGCGTGCTGATGGGGCTGCTGGTCAACGGCCAGCCCTTCGGCATCGTCATGGTCGGCATGGGCATCATCGCCCTGGCCGGCATCGTGGTGAATAACAACATCGTACTGATCGACACCTACAACGAGCTGCGAAAGGCGGGACTCGCCCCGTACGACGCGGCGCTCGAGGCCGGGGGCCTGCGCCTGCGCCCGGTGCTGCTCACCGCCATCACCACGGTGCTCGGACTGATGCCGATGGTGCTCGAGATCAACGTCAACCTGTTCGCCCCCAGTCTCGGCATCGGCGCTCCCTCGACGCAGTGGTGGACGCAGCTCTCCAGCGCCATCGCCGGCGGGCTGACGTTCGCCACGGGACTGACGCTGCTGCTCACGCCCTGCATGCTGGTGCTGGGGCGTGGCAAGCGTCGTCATGCGGGCGTAGAACCAGCCGAGGCATAGCGAGCCCAGCCATGCGAGTCGGTCGGCCAGCCTCCAACGAAAACGCCCCGAGGTGACTCGGGGCGTTTTCGTTGGTTCTATCGTGCCAAGGCGGCCTCGCCACTCGTACCGGGAACCCGCTCTAACTGACGGAGGAAGTCTCGGTCCGCGGCGTGTGCGCCGCGTGCAGGCGGGCGATCAACTGGTCTTCCAGGGCGAAGCGCTCGGTCAGCCCCTTGGCCAGACGATCTAGCCAGGCAGGCAGGCGCGGCAGGAAGTGCTGGCAGCGAACCGGCGTGGAGTAGTCGGAGTCGAAGGCAAGCACCAGCTCGGTGGAAAGCTCGAGCCGCTCCAACAGCTTGGCGGCGATTTCGAGGGCATCGTGATCCTCGAAGGCCTGGGCCTCTTCACGCAGCTGTGGGTAGATCTCGAAGTGGCCCGCGCTGATGTAGTCCATCAACAGCTCGCTGAAACGATCGATCTGCGTCTTGCTGACCGCCTCGAGTTCGGTGTCGCAGGCTTCCTTGAGATCAACGAAGCTCACCAGCAGTTCACGGCGCTCATCGAGCCATCGGTCGATGAGCTGATGCACGCCTCCCCAGCGCTCTCGAGCGGTCTTGCACTGTTCCAGCATCTTGCGAGCCTCCTTCCCTTGTGAAGCCTGTCGATTTCGGCAGCTTGCCAAGCTCGAAACCACAGACTCACCCCTGCCAACGGTAGTGTCAATCCTTCCGAAGACGAAAAACGCAGGCAACCGAGGCACGACCGGTACGCTTCGCTGTGCTCCATTGCCAGCCGCTGGCGCTCAACTACGCTAACCCCGCCTGACGACTCAGCTTTTACCCTGTTGCCAGCCCGACCGGCCTGGCTCCGATCGTCGCAGCACAGGACCGTTGCGGCACATTTTTGTGCGCCCGGCGCGACGAAAGGTGGTAATTTCAAGAAAAGTTCAAGCTTGAAACTTTAAGCTTGAACTATTATCCGATCCGACCTAGGCTCGAGATAACGACAACGACAACGACACGGTTCCAAGCCATGAGGATTGCCTGTCTTGGCGGAGGCCCTGCGGGGCTCTACTTCGCCATCAGCATGAAACTGCACGACCCCGCCCATGAGGTCGTGGTGATCGAACGCAACCGGCCCGACGACACCTTCGGCTGGGGCGTGGTGCTCTCCGACGAAACGCTCGACAACCTGGCCGCCAACGACGCCGTGAGCGCCTCGCGCATCCGCGAGCATTTCGCCTACTGGGACGATATCGCGGTGATCCACAACGGTGTGCGGACGGTTTCCACCGGCCACGGCTTCTGCGGCATCGGCCGCCGCCAGCTATTGATACTGCTGCAGCAGCGCGCCCGCGAGCTCGGCGTCGAGATGCGCTTCGAGACCGACATCCCCGAGGCGGATATCGACGACCTGCGCCGCGAGTTCGACCTGGTGCTGGCTGCCGACGGGCTCAACTCGCGTGCCCGCCAGCGCTACGCCGAGCACTTCGAGCCCGATATCGAGGTGCGCGCCTGCAAGTTCGTCTGGCTCGGCACCCGGCAGACCTTCAACGACGCCTTCACTTTCATCTTCGAAAAGACCGAGCACGGCTGGGTGTGGGCTCACGCCTACCAGTTCGACGCGAACACCGCGACCTTCATCGTCGAATGCAGCGAGCCCACCTGGCGCGCCTTCGGTTTCGGCGAGATGAGCAAGGAAGAGTCGGTCGCCACCTGCGAGCGTATCTTCGCGCGCCATCTCGGCGGTCATGCGCTGATGAGCAATGCCAACCACATTCGCGGCTCGGCCTGGATCAATTTTCCGCGCGTGCTATGCGCGCGCTGGAGTCTCGGCAACATGGTGCTGATGGGTGACGCCGCCGCCACCGCCCACTTCTCCATCGGCTCGGGTACCAAGCTGGCGCTGGAGAGCGCCATCGCGCTCGCCGAGTACCTGCACAGCGAGCCCGACATGGCCGCCGCCTTCGCCCGCTACGAGGAGGAGCGCCGCACCGAGGTACTGCGTCTGCAGTCGGCGGCACGCAACTCCACCGAGTGGTTCGAGCAGGTGGAGCGCTATCTCGACCTCGACCCGGTGCAGTTCAACTATTCGCTGCTGACCCGCTCCCAGCGCATCAGTCACGAGAACCTTCGCCTGCGCGACCCCGACTGGCTGGAAAGTGCGGAGCGCTGGTTTCAGGCCCGCGCCGGCAACGAGGGCTCTCGTCGGGCACCGATGTTCGCCCCGTACAAACTGCGCGACATGACGCTGGCCAATCGGATCGTGGTCTCCCCCATGGCCCAGTACAAGGCGGTGGAGGGAAGGCCCACCGACTGGCATTTCGTGCATTACGCCGAGCGCGCCAAGGGCGGCGCCGGACTGATCTACACCGAAATGACCTGCGTCTCCCCCGAGGGGCGTATCACGCCGGGCTGCCCCGGCTTCTACGCCCCCGAGCACGAGGCGGCGTGGCAGCGGCTGTGCGATTTCGTCCACACCGAGACGTCGGCCAAGCTATGCGCCCAGATCGGTCACTCCGGCCCCAAGGGGTCGACCCAGCTCGGCTGGCAGGAGATGGACGCCCCGCTACCCGAAGGCAACTGGCCGATCATGGCGGCCTCCGCCGTGCCCTGGTCGACACGCAACCAGGTGCCGAAAGCGATGGACCGCAGCGACATGGACCGGGTACGCGACGAGTTCATCGCCGCCGCGCGCATGGCCGAGCGCGCCGGCTTCGATATGCTCGAGGTGCACGCCGCCCATGGCTACCTGCTGTCGTCGTTCATCACGCCGCTGACCAATCACCGCAACGACGAGTACGGCGGTTCGCTCGAGAACCGCATGCGCTATCCGCTGGAGGTAATCCGCGCGGTGCGCCAGGCGTGGCCCGCGCACAAGCCGCTCTCGGTGCGCATTTCGGCCAACGACTGGGTCGGCGACGAGGGCATCACCCCCGATGACGCGGTAGCGATTGCTCGTCTGCTTCAGGCCGCCGAGGTCGACATCGTCGACGTCTCCGCCGGGCAGACCTCGACCCGCGCCCGACCGATGTACGGCCGCATGTTCCAGACGCCCTTCTCGGATCGCATCCGCAACGAAACCGGCATGGCCACCATGGCGGTGGGCAACATCTACCAGGCCGACCACGTCAATTCGATTCTGATGGCCGGACGCGCCGACCTGGTGTGCCTGGCCCGGCCACACCTGGCCGATCCCTACTGGACGCTGCACGCCGCCGCCGGCCTCCAGGATGCCGAGTGCGACTGGCCGGCGCCCTACCGTGCCGGTCGCGACCAGCTTCAGCGCCTGGCCGAGCGCGGCGAGGGCTGGACATGAGCATGAGCAGAAACGCCACGATGCTGGGCAAGCGGGTCGTGATCACCGGCGGCGGCAGCGGCATCGGCGCCGATATGGCGCTGGCCTTCGCCGATGCCGGCGCCGATGTCGTCATCACCGGTCGTCGGGCCGAACCGCTCGAAGAGGTGGCCGCTCGCCACCCGTCGATCACCTACGCCGTCGCCGACGTCACCCAGGAAGACGACATGGTGTCGCTGTTCGATCACCTGGGTGGGGTCGATATCGTGATCGCCAATGCCGGGGCGGCGGAGAGCGCCCCGCTCTCGCGCACCGAACTCGACCAGTGGCAGCGCATGCTGGAAGTCAACCTGACCGGCGTGTTCCTGACCCTGCGCGAAGGGCTCAAGCACCTGCGCGATGGCGGCCGGCTGATCGCCGTGGCGTCGACCGCCGGGCTCAAGGGTTATGGCTATGTGGCCCCCTATTGCGCGGCCAAGCACGGCGTGGTGGGCCTGGTGCGCGCCCTGGCCCAGGAGACGGCGGGGCGCGATATCACCGTCAATGCCCTGTGTCCCGGCTTCACCGAGACCCCGCTGCTCGAGGCGAGCGTCGCTACCATCGTGGCCAAGACCGGCCAGACAGCGGAACAGGCCCGCGCCCACTTACAATCGACCAACCCCACGGGGCGCCTGATTCAACCCGCCGAGGTCACCGCCACGGCGCTGTGGCTTTGCGGTCCGCATAGCGGCGCCATCCACGGCCAGGCGATCTCGATCTCGGGAGGCGAGACATGACAGCCCCGCTGGCGGAACAGGGAACCCTGAGCAAGGAGCGCCTGCGCCTTTGGCTGCGCATGCTGCGGGTGACACGCCAGGTGGAGGCGGCACTGCGCGAGAAGCTGCGCGTGGAGTTCGATTTCACCCTGCCGCGCTTCGATGTCATGGCCGCGCTCTACCGTGACTGCGATGGGCTGAAGATGAACGAGCTTTCGAAGCGTCTGCGCGTCTCCAATGGCAACGTCACCGGCATCGTCGATCGCCTGGCCGACGACGGCCTGGTCGAGCGAATCGCCATCGAGGGCGACCGCCGCGCCACCCTGGTACGCCTGACCCCCGACGGGCGTGACGCCTTCACCACCATGGCGGTGGCCCACGAGCGCTGGGTCGATGCCCTGCTCGACGGGGTCAGCCCAGAGGATGCCCACCATATCGGCGAGCTGCTCCACCGCTTGCCGGCCGATACCGGAGTCCAACGATCATGAAGCTGGCAGCATTGACGCCCCGCCATTTCCAGTGGCGCATGGAGGGCGAGGTGGCGGTGATTCGCCTGGATCGCCCCGAGCGCAAGAACCCGCTCACCTTCGATAGCTACGCCGAGCTGCGCGATACCTTCCGCGACCTGGTCTACGCCGAGGACGTCAAGGCCGTGGTGTTCGCCTCCAACGGCGGCAACTTCTGCTCCGGCGGCGACGTCCACGAGATCATCGCCCCGCTGGTCGGGCGCGACATGAAGGGGCTGCTCGAGTTCACGCGCATGACTGGCGACCTCGTCAAGGCGATGATCCATTGCGGAAGACCGGTGATCAGTGCGGTCGACGGCGTCTGCGTCGGTGCCGGCGCCATCATCGCCATGGCCTCGGATATCCGCTTCGCCACACCCCAGGCGAGTACCGCCTTTCTCTTCACGAGGGTGGGGCTTGCCGGCTGCGACATGGGCGCCTGCGCCATGCTGCCGCGCATCATCGGCCAGGGCCGCGCCGCCGACCTGCTCTACAGCGGGCGCAGCATGAGCGCGGAAGAGGGCCATCAGTGGGGCTTCTACAACCGCCTGGTCGAAGCCGATGCGCTAGAGGCCGAGGCCATCGACTACGCCACCCGCCTGGCCCGCGGCCCGACCTTCGCTCACGGCATTACCAAGACCCAGCTCAACCAGGAGTGGTCGATGAGCCTGGAGCAGGCCATCGAGGCCGAGGCCCAGGCACAGGCAATCTGCATGCAGACCGGCGACTTCGAACGCGCCTACCGCGCCTTTGCCGCCAAGCAGAAGCCCCGATTCCAGGGGGACTGAGCGTCCAGGGAGACTTAGCAATGAGCGATACGAGTTTTCTCGACTGGCCCTTCCTCGAGGCGCGTCACCGCGACCTGGCCAAGCGCCTCGATGCGTGGTGCCAGCGCGAGCTGCCCCGCGACCACAGCGACGTCGATGCCACCTGCACCGCGCTGGTGCGCGACCTGGGCCGGGCGGGGTTTCTTGAGGGCACCGCGGGCGATGCCATCGATGTACGCAGCCTGTGCCTGATCCGCGAGACCCTGGCCCGCCACGACGGCCTGGCCGATTTCGCCTTCGCCATGCAGGGGCTGGGTACCGGCGCCATCAGCCTGTTCGGCACGGATGAGCAGAAGCAGTGGCTGGAAAGGACCCGCCGCGGCGAGGCGCTCTCGGCTTTCGCCCTGAGCGAGCCGCGCTCGGGTTCCGACGTGGCTCAGCTCGACACCGTGGCCGAGCGCCACGGCGACGACTACCGCCTCAACGGCGAGAAGACCTGGATCTCCAACGGCGGCATCGCCGATCTCTACACCGTTTTCGCCCGCACCGGCGAGGGGCCCGGCGCCAAGGGTCTCTCCTGCTTCCTGGTGCCCGCCGATACACCGGGGCTCGAGATCCGCGAGCGGTTGGAGACGATTTCACCGCATCCGCTGGCGCGGCTCGGCTTCGACGACATGCGCCTGCCGGCAAACGCCATGATCGGCCAGCCCGGCCAGGGGTTTCGCATCGCCATGTCAGTGCTCGATGTGTTCCGCTCCACCGTCGGCGCCGCCGCGCTGGGCTTCGCCCGCCGCGCGCTGGACGAATCCCTCGATCGCGCACGGAAACGGGAGCTGTTCGGGGCGAGCCTGGCCGACCTGCAGCTGGTGCAGGGGCACCTGGCCGAGATGGCGCTGGACGTGGATGCCGCCGCGCTGCTGGTCTATCGCGCCGCCTGGACCAAGGACATGGGGGCCGAGCGAGTCACCCGCGAGGCGGCCATGGCCAAGCTCTACGCCACCGACCGCGCCCAGGACGTGATCGACAAGGCGGTACAGCTGCACGGCGGCGACGGCGTGCGCAAGGGCCATATCGTCGAGAGCCTCTACCGTGAGATCCGCGCGTTGCGCATCTACGAAGGCGCCTCGGACGTGCAGAAGATCGTGATCGCCCGGAGCTGTCTCGCGACGTAAGAAGAACCTGACGACACGCCAGACCCGTATCCCCTTCGACGCCTCGGTGCGCCGAACAACAACAAAGAAGTACGGAGAATGGTCATGAACACACCGTCGGCCCAAGCCGATACCTTCGTCCGGGACAACCTGCCTCCCGCTGAAGAGTGGCCCGAGCTCAAGCTCGATGGCTTCGACTATCCCGAGCGCCTCAACGCCGCGGTGGAGCTTTGCGACCGCTGGGTCGAGCGCGGCCACGGCGAGCGCGTGGCACTGATCGGCAACGGGCGCCGGCGCAGCTACCGCGAGCTCGCCGAGTGGACCAACCGCCTGGCCCACGCGCTAGTGGACGACCTCGGCGTGCGTCCCGGCAACCGGGTGCTGATCCGCTCGGCCAACAATCCGGCCATGGTCGCCTGCTGGCTCGCCGCCACCAAGGCCGGTGCGGTGGTGGTCAATACCATGCCGATGCTGCGTGCCGGCGAGCTGGCCCAGATCGTCGACAAGGCGGAGATCGCGCTGGCCCTGTGCGATACCCGCCTGCTCGACGAGCTCGACGCCTGCGCCGCCGACAGCGCCTTCCTGAAGCGCGTGGTCGGCTTCGACGGCACGGCGAACCACGATGCCGAACTCGACCGCCTGGCGCTGGACAAGCCAACCCATTTCGAGGCGGTGGCCACCGCCCCCGACGACGTTGCGCTGCTCGGCTTCACTTCCGGCACCACCGGCATGCCCAAGGCGACCATGCACTTCCACCGCGACCTGCTGATCATCGCCGACGGCTATGCCCGCGAGGTACTGCAGGTAGGGCCGGACGATGTCTTCGTCGGTTCGCCGCCTCTGGCCTTCACCTTTGGCCTCGGAGGGCTGGCGATATTCCCGCTGCGCTTCGGCGCCAGCGCCGTGCTGCTGGAGAAGGCCACCCCACCCAGCATGCTCGACATCATTCGCGAGCATCGCGCCACCGTCGTCTTCACCGCGCCTACGGCCTACCGCACCATGCTCGCCTCACTGGGCAGCGATGAGGCGTTGGCCAGCCTGCGCGTGGCGGTGTCGGCCGGCGAGACGCTGCCGGCCCCGATCTATCACGACTGGATAGAGAAGACGGGCACACCCATCCTCGACGGCATCGGCGCCACCGAGATGCTGCATATCTTCATCTCCAACCGCCTCGACGACCACCGCCCCGCCTGCACAGGCAAACCGGTGGCAGGCTACGAGGCGAAGATTGTCGGTGGCGACATGCGCGAACTACCTCGTGGCGAGATCGGCCGGCTGGCGGTGCGCGGCCCCACCGGCTGCCGCTACCTGGCCGACGCACGCCAGCGGGGCTACGTGCAGCAGGGGTGGAACCTCACCGGCGACGCCTTCTATCAGGACGAAGAGGGCTACTTCCACTTCGCCGCACGCAACGACGATATGATCGTCTCATCCGGCTACAACATCGCCGGCCCCGAGGTGGAGGCTGCCCTGCTGGCCCACGAGGCGGTGGCCGAGTGCGCCGTGATCGGCGCACCGAATGGGGAGCGTGGGCAGATCGTGGAAGCCTTCGTGGTACTGTCTTCCGGTGTCGAGCCGGACGCGGCCTGCGTCGAGCAGCTGCAGGCGTTCGTCAAGCAGCGCATCGCCCCCTACAAGTATCCGCGCTCGATTCGCTTCGTCGAGACGCTGCCGAAAACCGCCACCGGCAAGGTGCAGCGGTTCCGGCTGCGTCAGACGTTCTACCCGGATGGCACTGCCTGACGGGCAGCGGAGGCGCCGGACGCCGCGCCGACAAACACAACAAACGAGAACGAAGAGGGTACCGCAATGAAAAAACTAGCCAGCGCTGGCCTCGGCCTGCTAATGACAGCCTCCATGATGACCGCGGCCCAGGCCGAAGAGGTCAAGATCGGCATGATCACCACCCTGTCGGGCGGCGGCTCGCACCTGGGCGTCGATGTGCGAGACGGCTTCATGCTCGCCATCGAACGGGCCGGCCGCGACGATATCGAGGTTCTGGTACAGGATGACGGCAACCGCCCCGACCTGGCGCGCAGCCTGGCCAACGAGTTCATGCAGCGCGACGAGGTCGACATCCTCACCGGCATCATCTTCTCGAACCTGGCCATGGCGGTAGTACCGGCCGCCGTGCGCCAGGGCACCTTCTATCTTTCGCCCAACGCCGGTCCCTCGGATCTCGCCGGGCGCATGTGCCACGAGAACTACTTCAACGTCGCCTACCAGAACGACAACCTGCACGGCGCCATGGGCGCCTACATGCGTGAGCAGGGTTTCGAGAAGCCGATCATCATGGCGCCGAACTACCCGGCCGGCACCGACGCCCTGGCCGGCTTCAAGCATCTCTACGAAGGTGAAGTGGTCGACGAGATCTATACCCAGATGGGCCAGACCGACTACGCCGCCGAGATCGCCCAGATACGCTCCAGCGATGCCGACAGCCTGTTCTTCTTCCTGCCCGGCGGCATGGGCATCTCGTTCATGAAGCAGTGGCAGAACTCCGGCGTCGACATGCCGGTCTTCGGCGCCGCCTTCTCCTTCGACGAGATCATCATCAAGGCGGTAGGCAGTGCCGCCATCGGGGCCATGAACACCTCGCTGTGGGCCTATGACCTGGACAACGAGGCCAATCACGCCTTCGTCGAGGCCTTCCGTGAAACCTACGGCCGAACCCCGACGCTCTATGCGGCCCAGGGCTACGATACCGCCAACCTGATCCTCAGCGCGCTGGAGAAGGCCCACCCGGACGACCAGGACGCTTTCCGCGAAGCGCTGCGCGAAGCCGACTTCGATTCGGTGCGCGGCGAGTTCCGTTTCGGCCCCAACCATCATCCGATTCAGGACATCTACGTGCGCGAAGTCGTCGAGGGCGACGATGGGGAACCCACCAATCGCCTGGTGGGCATCGCCGTCGAAGACATTCAGGACGTCTACCACACCCAGTGCGAGATGTGACCCGGCCAGGCCGGCCCTCCCGGGCCGGCCGCCTTTCCTTCAAACTAGGGAAACGCTTCACACATAGTCGAGCGAGATGAAGCGCAAGGCGCACGGAGCACAGGAACCGGAGCATATGCGGTATATGTGAGGATTTCGCGCACCACGCAACGCAGCGATTCGCTCGCGCAGACATTTGTGCAGTGTTTATCAGAGCCTGACGATCTCATGACATTATTCATCGAACAGCTCATCAACGGCCTTCAGCTCGGTACCATGCTGTTCCTCATGGCCAGCGGGCTGACCCTGATTTTCGGCGTGATGGGCCTGATCAACCTGGCCCACGGCTCCTTCTACATGGTCGGCGCCTATGCCACGGCGCTGGTCAGCGCCGCTACCGGCTCGTTCCTGATCGGCCTGGCGGCCGGCATCACCGCGGCGGCCGCGGTCGGCGCCCTGGTCGAGCTGATCGTGATTCGCCGGCTCTACCATCGGCCCCATCTCGATCAGGTACTGGCCACCTTCGCCCTGATCCTGATCTTCTCCGAGGGCACCCGCTGGCTGTTCGGCTCCTCGCCGCTATGGCTCAACGCTCCGGCAGCGTTGTCGGGTTCGATCGCCCTGCCCGGCGGCTCGCGTTACCCGATCTACCGCCTGGTGATCATCGCCGTCGGCATCATGGTGGCGGTGGGCATGTACATTCTGATTTCGCGCACCCGGCTCGGCATGCGCATCCGAGCCGGCGAGAGCGACCGCGAGATGATCGGCGCTCTGGGCGTCAACATCGCCCGACTCTACACCCTGGTGTTCGCCATGGGCGCGGCGCTGGCCGGCCTGGCCGGCGCCATGGTCGGCGCCCTGCAGTCGGTCCAGGTGGGCATGGGCCAACCGGTGCTGATACTGGCCTTCGTGGTGATCGTCATCGGCGGCATCGGCTCGATAAAAGGCGCGCTCTACGGCGCCATCCTGGTGGGGGTGGTCGATACCCTGGGGCGGGTCTTCCTGCCTCTCTTCTTCCGCCAGTTCATGACCTCCTCGGAAGCCGCCGGCGTCGGTTCGGCGCTGGCCGCCATGCTGATCTACATCCTCATGGCCCTCATTCTCGCGTTCAAGCCGAAGGGACTGTTTGCCGCCCATGATTAAGTCCACGACCTCTAGCCTCGCTCCGCATCGGGAGCTGCCGGCGCCGACGGCTTCCTGGCACGATCGCAAGGGCCTGGTGCAGATCGGCCTGCTGGCCGTGCTGCTGCTGGCACCGCTGGCGGCCTACTTCCTGGGCCACGTCTATTACGTCAACCTGGCTTCGCGCGTGACCCTGATTGCCATGGCCGCAGTGGGGCTGAACCTGGCCATCGGTTATGGCGGCATGGTGAGCTTCGGGCATGCCGCCTACTTCGGCCTGGGCGGCTACGTGGCCGGCATCAGCGCCTATCACGCCTTCGACCTCACCCCCGTCATCGCCTGGCCGATTGCCATACCCGGCAGCGACAGCATGCTGGCGATCTGGCTCGCGGCGATCGTCGTCTGCGGCCTGCTGGCGCTGGCCATCGGTGCCGTCTCGCTACGCACCACCGGGGTCTACTTCATCATGATCACGCTGGCCTTCGCCCAGATGGTCTACTACTTCGCCAACTCCTGGCCCACCTACGGTGGCGAGGACGGGCTGCCTATCTACCTGCGCAATTCGCTGCCCATGGTCGATACCCAGGACCCCCTGACCTTCTTCCTGATCTGCTTCGGCGGACTGCTTCTCTCGCTCGCCCTCACGTCACGCATCATGAAGTCGCGCTTCGGTGCCGCCCTGACCATGGCGCGGCTCAACGAGACCCGCCTGGCCACCGCCGGTATCGCGCCCTACCCCATCCGCCTGGTGGCCTTCGTCATCTCGGCGATGATCACGGGGCTTGCCGGCGCGCTGTACGCTGATCTCAACGGCTTCGTCAGCCCCACCATGCTCAGCTGGCACATGTCGGGCGAGCTGATGGTGATCGTGATCCTGGGAGGTGTGGGTCGGCTCTACGGCCCGCTCGCCGGCGCCATATTGTTTGTGATGATGGAGACTCTGCTGGGCGGGCTCACCGAATACTGGAAACTGTTCCTGGGCCTGGTGCTGCTCGGCGTGGTGCTGTTCGCCAAGCATGGCGTGATGGGTTGGCTGGCAGGGAGGGAGCACCCATGAGCGATGCCGTGCTTTCACTTACCCATCTCAATAAGCGTTTCGGCGCCCTGCAGGCGACCCGCGACGTTTCCCTGGACCTGCGGCCCGGCGAAATCCACGCGCTGATCGGCCCCAACGGGGCCGGCAAGTCGACCCTGATTGCCCAGATCGCGGGCAGCCTGAAGCCCGATTCGGGCGGCATCCAATTGGCAGGCCAGGAGATCACGTCGCTCAGCGTGGCGCAGCGCGCGCGACTGGGGCTCGGCCGCAGCTTTCAGGTGTCGTCGCTGGCCGAGCCGTTGACAGTGCTGCGCAACGTGATGATCGCCGTGCAGGCGCTGCAGGGACACAGCTTTCGCTTCTGGAAACCGGTACACCGCGACGAGAGCCTGCTCGCACCAGCCCGTGATGCACTGGCACGCATGCAGCTCGAACCACGTGCCGATACGCCAGTATCGGAGCTTTCCCACGGCGAACGCCGTCAAGTGGAAGTGGCTTGCGCACTGGCGCTCAAGCCTCGCGTGCTGCTGCTCGACGAACCCATGGCCGGGTTGGGGCCGGAGGGGTCGGCGCGCCTCACTGAGCTGCTGGAGGCGCTAAAGCATGAGGTGCCGATCCTGCTGATCGAGCACGACATGGATGCGGTGTTCCGCCTGGCCGACCGCATCTCGGTGCTGGTGGCGGGCGGAGTGATCGCCCACGGCGACAGCGCCACGATCCGCCGCGATCCGCAGGTTCGCGAAGCCTACCTGGGAGACTGACATGCTCAACGTCAACGCGATCGAGACCTTCTACGGCCCCTCCCAGGCGCTGTTCGGCGTCGACCTGAGCGTCCAGGCGGGCGAGATGGTGGCATTGATGGGGCGCAACGGCATGGGCAAGACCACCACTATTCGCTCGATCTTCGGCCTCACCCCACCCCGCCGCGGCAGCATAGAGTTCGAAGCGCGGGATCTGTGCCGCCTGCCCGCCTATCGCATCGCCCAGGCGGGGCTAGGGCTGGTTCCCGAGGGTCGCCGCTGCTTTCCCAATCTTTCGGTACGCGAGAATCTATTGGTCACCGCGCGCCCTGGGCCCTGGAGTCTCGCACAGGTGGAGGCGCTCTTCCCGCGCCTGTCCGAACGACGCAACCAGATGGCACGCACCCTCTCCGGCGGCGAACAGCAAATGCTGGCCATTGGCCGTGCCCTGATGACCAATCCGCGACTGCTGGTGCTCGACGAAGCCACCGAGGGCTTGGCCCCGGTCATCCGCAAGGAGATCTGGACGGCCATTCGCGAGCTCAAGGCTCAGGGACAATCCACGCTGATCGTCGACAAGTCGCTCGCGGAGCTGCTGCCGGTGGCCGACCGCTGCACCATCCTCGAGAAAGGTTGCACGGTGTGGTCGGGCACGCCGGATGCTCTCGACGAGACGCTGCGCGACCGTTACCTCGGCGTATAGGGAGCCTGCCATGACATTCACGACCCAACGCAAGGTGCGCTTCCAGCACTGCGACCCGGCGGGCATCGTCTTCTACCCGCGCTATTACGAGATGCTCAACTCGGTGGTCGAGGACTACTTCGCCGAGGTGGTGGGCCACGACTTCAATCGACTGCACGTCACGTCACGTACCGGCGTTCCCACGGCCCATATCGAGACCGACTTCCACGCCCCCAGCCGACTGGGGGAGACGCTCACCTTCGAGCTTTCGCTCCGGGACGTCGGCCGCACCAGCCTGACCCTGCGCACCGAGGCCCATTGCGACGGCGACCCGCGCCTGACCTGCGATTCCACCCTGGTCTTCGTCGACCTGGAAAGCGGCCGCCCCCTGCCCTGGCCGGACGCCATGCGCCGCCATTTCGAACATGACATCACACAAGGATCTCACGATGAGTGACGCCAGCGACCATCAACTTCTTCATCCCGCTCACTGGAAAGCCGCGGTGGGGTACGCCAACGGCGTGCTCGCCTCCGGCCGTACGATCTTCGTCGGCGGTCAGATCGGCTGGAACGCCGCCCAGGTCTTCGAGAGCGACGACTTCGTCGCCCAGGTGCACCAGGCCCTGGCCAACATCGTTGAGATACTGCACCAGGCCAATGCCGGACCGGAGCACGTGGTGCGCCTGACTTGGTACGTGACCGACAAGCGGGAGTACCTGGCGCGGCTCAAGGAGGTGGGTGCCGCCTATCGCGAGGTGATGGGCAAGCACTTCCCGGCCATGACCATGGTTCAGGTGGCCGATTTGATCGAGGATCGGGCCAAGGTAGAGATTGAAGCCACCGCGGTACTGCCCGAGGGGAAGTGATCTGCTCCGACCTCAGCGTGTGTGAAAGGCGGCGATATGCTGAACGAAGCGTCCGCTCGGCGCATAGTGATCGAGAATCGAGAAGTGGTCGTCGCCGGGCAATAGCTCGGCACCTACCGCTACGCCATGAGCCTCGAGATGCTCGGCGTGGGCCTGCATCTGGCGTGCGAACTCCGAAGACTCCTCCCCACCCGCGACCAGATGCACCGGCGCGGGTACCCGGCAGGGCAGGAAGAGCGGGCTGTAGTCGTTGACGTCGCGCCCGGTGAGCTGCAGCTTGGGCTGCAGCCACGACCAGGGGAAGGGGCGCAGGTCGTAGAGACCACTGACGCACAGGGCCCGCCGATCAAGTCGTCGGGCAGCCCAAAGCCCCCCTGCCAGTCGGTGGCCAGCAACATGGCGCAGAGATGGCCCCCGGCCGAGTGGCCCGAGACACTCATACCCCCAGAATCGACACCCAACGATTCGCCGTGGCATTTTAGCCAGGCCACCGCGGCGCGGCTCTGGCGCACCACTTCGCCGAACGCCACCGTGGGACACAGCGCGTAGTTGACCACCGCCACGTTGATGCCGGTCCGGACGAGTCCCTCGGCCACGAAGCCGAACTCGCGATGACCGAGCGAGCGCCAATAGCCGCCATGGAAGAAGACGTGCAGCGGGGCGCCCTCGTTCCCGGCATGGTACAGGTCCAGCCGTTCGGCCAGCGTCGGGCCGTAGGCGATGTCGAAGGAGACCCGCGTCGTCTCGCACACGCGTTCGCTGCGGCGTCGCCAATCGGCGAGCAACGCGGCCGGATCGCGACCGCGCATGGGATCGTACTCGCGGTCGATCTCCTCCTGGGTGGCGAAGTCGCGATAGAGCATGCGCTCGTTCTCCAACCTCAGGGCCACAGACCGCGAACGGCGCGGTACAGAATGCCCAGCGGCGCCAGCGAGAGGACGAGAAAGCCGATCAGCGTCCAGCCGGGCAGCGAGATTCCCAATAGCAGGAAGTCGATCTCGGCACACTCCCCCGAGCCGGAAAGCACCATGGCAACCACGTCGCGCATGGGCAGGATGTCCATCATGTAGTCGAGCCCCGGACCACAGCTCGGCACCTCGCTGGGCGGCAGCGACTGCAGCCACAGGTGCCGCCCGGCGACACCGATGCCGGCGAGCACGGCGGAGAGCGACAGCCCGCCGTAGACCACCGGCCCCAGGCGTCCGTCTGGATTGTGGATGGCCGCCACGATGAATACCGCGGCGGCGGCCAGTACCGCCACGCGCTGGAAGATGCACAGCGGGCAGGGCTCGAGCCCGGCGATATGCTCCAGCCCCAGGGCGACCAGCATCATGAGAACGCAAAAAGCCAGCCCGGCCAGGCTCCATTGGCGCACGGAGAGACGCCGCAATCGCGAGATCATCAAGCGCCCCCCTGGCCGGCCATCACCACGCGGGGCTCGCGGGCACTGGCGAAATAATGTTCGAGAAACTCCTCGAAGCGCTCGACGTCACCCGCCTCGATGTCATGCTGCTGCTGATGCGAGGTGGTCGTCAGCTGTTCGAACAGCGCTTCGCGCGAGCGGCTGATCTGTTCGCCGCCCAGCCGTTCGGCCTGTTCGCGGGCGATGTCGCGGATGACCTCGATGAACTCCTCTCCGGTCTCCTCGAGCCGCGCCTGCAGCTTGCCGGAGGGCGTCAGCGACGCATCCTCCAGCCACGGGGCGAGCGCCACCACGGCGTCGGCATGGGGCGTTCCCTCCTCGAGGGCGTCGAGCAGCTCGGCGGCCCGGCTGATCTCGGCGAATATCTCACCCCCCCAATCCGCAACCGAGCGATGCCGGCCGTTCTGCTCCAGCCTGAGCTCTGGATCACGGCCACGCTCGACCACGCGGCGGCGGTTATCGTCCAGCCGATCGCATTCGTCGTCGGGAATCCACGGACTGTCGGCCAGCAGGCACCACATCAGGAAGGCATCGATGAAGCGCAGGCGGGTCTCGTCGATGCCCAGCGGCAGGAACGGGTCGAGGTCGAGGCAGCGAAGTTCGATGTACTCGACGCCGCGCGCCTCGAGCGCCTGGCTCGGCGTCTCGTTGTGACGAGTGACGCGCTTGGGGCGGATGTCGCTGTAGTACTCGTTCTCGATCTGCAGGATGTTGGCATTGAGCTGCCGCCAGTCGGTACCGTCGCGTACGCCCAGCGCCTCGTAGGCGGGCCATGGCGTGGAGATGGCATGGCGCAGGGTACCCACGTAATTGGACAGCGAATTGAAGCAGATCTTGAGCTGCGACTGGACCTTGTTCTGGTAGCCCAGGTCGGACATGCGCAGGCTGGTGGCATAGGGAGACAAGAGCGTCTCACGGCCATGCGCCCGGAGCTTCTCGGGAATGTTGCCTTCGGGCAGGAAGCTGCGGTCCAGCGCCGGCGAGGCACCGAACAGGTAGAGCAGCAGCCAGCTGTGGCGGCGGAAGTTGCGGATCAGACCGAAGTAGCGGTTCGAACGGTAGTCGTCGAGCGACGTTTCTTCGGCACCGTCACGCTCTCGCAGCAGTGTCCACAGTTCATCGGGCAGCGAGACATTGTAGTGGATACCGGCGATGGCCTGCATGATCCGGCCATAGCGTACATCGAGCCCACGACGATAGACATGCTTCATGTAGCCCACGTTGGAGCTGCCGTAGTCGGCAATCGTCACGCTGTCGTTGCCATCGAGCCGGGCCGGCATGCTGGCCGGCCAGATCAGCTCGTCGCCCAGGTGGCGATAGCTGAAGCGGTGCAGGTCGGCGAGAAACCCGATGGCGTCGTCCGGACGGCAGTAGACCGGAGTGATGTACTCCAGCAGCGCCTCGGAGTAATCCGTGGTGATATGCGGATGCGTCAGCTTGGAACCCAGCGCCTGCGGATGCGGAGTGGCGGCGATACGCCCAGCGCGATCGACGCGCAGCCCCTCCTTCTCCAGGCCTCGGCGCAGCCGCCCGAAGCGCTTCCGGGCCGCCAGACCGGTCAGATGCGAAACGATGGCGGAGTATGAATCAGACAAGGCAGGGACCCCATGTCGCGGAGGCCCGGCGCGGGCCTCCCGGTCGAAGCATGCCGGCCGCTCGCGACGGCCGGTCATTCGGATGTTGACGAGAGTATGGCGACAGGTCTATCGGGATCAAGATTTGCCCTTCTTCGCCTTGAGCAATGCGGCGCCGAGCGCCCCCATCGGAGCCGACGATTCCTGACCGCCCCGTGTCCCCGTACGCTGCGCCTTGCCCGGACTGCGCCGGCGCGTATCGCCATCGCCATGCGACGAACGGCCGCTGCCCCGGCCGGCCTCGGCCTCACCCGGTTGGTCGTCGAGGCGCATGGAGAGACCGATGCGGGCGCGCTCGAGATCCACGCTCATCACCTTCACCTTGACGATATCACCGGCCTTGACCACCGAGCGCGGGTCCTCGACGAACTTGTTCGAAAGCGCCGAGATGTGCACCAGCCCGTCCTGGTGCACACCGATGTCGACGAAAGCACCGAAGTGAGTGACGTTGGTCACGCTGCCCTCCAGGACCATGCCCGGCTCCAGGTCCTTGAGGGTCTCGACGCCTTCACGGAATTCGGCGGCCTTGAATTCGGGGCGCGGGTCGCGGCCCGGCTTGTCGAGCTCCTTGAGGATGTCGCTGACGGTAGGCACGCCGAAGCGCTCGTCGGCGAATTCGTCCGGCTTGACCGCCTTCAGCGTGGCGCTGTCGCCAATCAGGCTCTCAACCGGTCGTCCGCTGCGGCTGGCGATTCGCTCCACCAGCGGGTAGGCCTCGGGGTGAACGGCGCTGGCATCGAGCGGATTCTCTCCGTTCATGATGCGCAGGAAACCGGCGCACTGTTCGAAGGTCTTGGGCCCCAGGCGGCTCACATCCAGCAATTGCCGGCGGCTGGCGAAAGCGCCCTCGGCGTTGCGCCGGGCAACGATGGCTTCGGCCAACGCCGGATTGAGCCCGGCGACTCGCGACAGCAAGGCGCTCGAAGCCGTGTTGAGATCGACCCCCACGGCGTTGACGCAGTCCTCGATCACGGCCTCCAGGCTCTTCGATAGCTGCAGTTGGGAAACGTCGTGCTGATACTGGCCCACGCCGATCGACTTGGGCTCGATCTTGACCAGTTCGGCCAGCGGATCCTGCAGACGGCGGGCGATGGAGACCGCGCCACGGATGGTGACGTCGAGGTCGGGCAGCTCCTTGGAAGCATATTCCGAGGCGGAGTAGACCGAGGCGCCGGCCTCGCTGACCATCACCTTGGCAAGCTGACGCTTGCCGGCGAAGGCCTTGACCAGGTCGCCGGCCAGCCTGTCGGTCTCGCGGCTGGCGGTGCCGTTGCCCACCGCGATCAGCGCCACGTCATGCTTGTCGATCAGCCTGGCCAGTTGGGCCAGCGACTCGTCCCAGCGGTTCTGCGGCGCGTGAGGGAAGATGGTGGCGTGTTCGAGGAACTGGCCGGTGGCATCCACCACCGCCACCTTGCAACCGGTGCGTAGACCCGGGTCGATGGCCAGCGTCGACTTCTGGCCCGCCGGGGCGGCCAACAGCAGGTCCTTGAGGTTGGCGGCGAATACCTCGATGGCATCGTGCTCGGCGCGCTCTCGCAGCCGCCCCATCAGCTCGGTTTCGAGATGGGTATAGAGCTTGACCCGCCAGGTCCAGCGCACCACGTCGGCCAACCACTTGTCGGCCGCACGCCCCTCGTCGCGGATGTCGAAGTGCCTGGCGATGGCCACCTGGGCCGGATGGACCGGCGCCTCGTCTTCGCCGGGAAGGCGAATGGCCAGCGTCAACACGCCCTCGTTGCGGCCGCGGAACATGGCCAGAGCGCGGTGCGACGGCGCCTTGGCCAGCGGCTCGTCGTGCTCGAAGTAGTCGGAAAACTTGGCGCCTTCACGCTCCTTGCCTTCCAGCACCCGCGAGGAAAGTTCACCCTCGTTCCACAGCCGCTCGCGCAGCTTGCCCACCAGCTCGGGATCTTCGGCGAAGCGCTCCATGAGAATCTGTCGTGCACCGTCGAGTGCCGCCTTGGCATCCTCCACGGCCGGTACGTCTCCCTCGGCGGGACGAAGGTACTTGGTCGCCTCGGTTTCGGGGTCCAGGGTCGGATCGGCCAGCAGCGCATCGGCCAGCGGCTCGAGCCCTGCCTCGCGGGCGATCTGCGCCTTGGTGCGCCGCTTCTTCTTGTAGGGCAGATAGAGATCTTCCAGGCGCTGCTTGGTGTCGGCGGCCTGGATCAGCCCCTCGAGTTCCGGCGTCAGCTTGCCCTGCTCGTCGATGGTCGCGAGCACGGCGGCACGACGCTCCTCGAGCTCGCGCAGGTAGCGCAGCCGCTCGTCGAGGTTGCGCAACTGGGTATCGTCGAGGCCGCCGGTGACCTCCTTGCGGTAGCGGGCGATGAAGGGCACGGTGGCGCCACCGTCGAGCAGCTCCACCGTGGCGGCGACCTGCTGGGGGCGTACGGCGAGTTCCTCGGCGAGGCGCGAAATGATCCGGGTCGTGGCGTCCATGACTTCCTTGGTATTGCGACTACGAAAGATCGCGCCAAGTTACCACAAACCTCCCCGTGTCGCTGCCGGGATCAACGCCGCCAGCCGATGTCGTCCCAGTAGTGGCGTCGACTCTCTAGCCTGGCCTGCTCGCGGGTCAGGCCGACATCGCGCAGCAGTTCGTCGGGCAGCGCCTGAAGCTGATGGCGCTCGCGGCGCAGCTGGCTGTAGCGTTTCAATCGACGCCACACGCCGGCCCTGCCGAAGATGCGAAGCCACGGCGCCCACGGGCGCTCGGAAACGGTGCCGGACTCGCAGCAAACGTGAGGATTCATGATGTTTCCACCTAAGTATCAGCGAAGATGGTGGAAGTCTCGCCCCTGGTTTAAAATCAATCCAACGAATAGATCTTATGTCTTACATCAAACGAGGTGATGCCTTATGGGTGCGACCATCGACCACGAACTGCTGCGCACTTTCGTCGCGATCGTCGATCACGGGGGGTTCACCCGAGCGGCACGGGCGGTCAACCGCACCCAGTCGGCAGTGAGCATGCAAATCAAGCGACTCGAGGAGGACGTGATCCAGCGTCCTCTATTCGAGCGTCAAGGCCGTCAGATGCACCTCACCAGCGAGGGCACCACGCTGCTGGGCTATGCCCGCCGCATTCTCGAATTGCAGGGCGAGGCGCTGAACATGCTGCGTGAGCCGGAGATGGTCGGCCGGGTGCGGATCGGCGTCCCCGACGACTTCGTGATGCGTTTCCTGCCCGGCATCCTCAAGTCGTTCTCCCGCACCTGGCCACTGGTCGACGTCGAAGTACAGTGCGCCCCCTCTTCCGAATTGCTCAGCCGCCCCCATGGCAGCCTCGATCTGAGCATCGTGACTCGGGAAGTGGGTCAGGAGATCGGCACGATCCTGCGCCGCGAGGAGACGGTTTGGGTCGCGGCCGAAAGCCATACCGTTCATCGTCAGTCGCCGCTGCCCCTGGCGCTGTTCGAGGACCCTTGCTTCTGCCGCCGGCACGCCTGTCACAGCCTGACCCGGGCCGGCCGTCAGTATCGCATCGCCTACTCGAGCCCCAGCCTGGCCACCCTGCAGGCGGTGGTCGGTGCCGGCCTCGCAGTCTCGGCATTGATGCGCAGCTTGGTCACACCGGGCATGCGCGTGCTCGGCGCAGCGGACGGCTTCCCCCCGCTACCCGACGGTTCGATCGTACTGCTGCGCTCGCCGGACAATGCCTCGCCTGCGGTCGACGGCCTGGCGCAGCATATTATCGAGGGCTTTCGAAATTAGTTTTACTTAGCTTGCGTTTGTTTCTTGTTTAATAAGACGTCTATTTTAGATCTTGCCACTTCAATACGCGCATTAAAGTTCGAGACCAAAAAGCCGATAACTTCTATGAAGTTTCGTCCCTCCCAAGCGCGCCTGTCGCGCCACTTATAACAAAGTTGGCTAAACAACACTCGAACAGCTCTCACTCCGGCAAGGGAGTCACACCAATGCGCAGCAATATCATGAACAAGATACGCGTCAAATATGCCGTCGCCTTCATCAGCGTCGCTCTTTCATTGCTGGTCGTGGTCACGGCCGATCTGCTGTTGGTGCATTCGGTCAGGGATCGAATGACCGAATTCAGCGGCACCTTCAATGCCGCCATTTCCGCCGTACTCAACGCCGACCGCGATCTTTACCAGGCGCGCGTCGCGGAACTGGAGTACCTGCAAGTCTCGACGGACTCGGACCGGGCTCAGGCCCTGCGCGACGATTACGAGGAGAACGCGCAGCAGGCCTACGACCGCATGCACGAGTTCACCCGCCTGCTCGCCGCCTACCCCGAGATCGTCGAGCGCCTGGACGGTTTCGAATCGCTGTTTTCACAGTGGTCGACACAATCAAGCGAGGTACTCGCGCTTCACGCCGACGGCAACACAGTTACCGCCCGAGAGCGGCTCGAGGGAACGTCGCTTGCCGCCTTCGACCAGTTGAGAGATGTCTACAACCAGGCAGGCGAACTGGCCGACGCAAAGGTCGTCGAACTCGAAGCCCTGACGCTGGCACGCGTCAGGACACAGCAGTTCGGCGTGCTCGGCTTCTCGTTTCTGGTCTTTCTCGCCGCTGTCGCGATTGCCCTGGTCGGCCCCATGTTGATGTCGCGAGCCATTCGCCAGATCACGAGCCGCATAAAGGAGATCACGGAGGGTGACGGCGACCTGACGGCACGCATCGAAAGTCGGCGCAAGGATGAACTGGGCGAGCTGGCCGAGCAGTTCAACGCCTTCGTACTGCGCATCGACAAGACCCTGCAGACCGTGCGCAGCAGTACCCATAGCGTGCACCACGCTTCAAACGAGATCGCCAGGAGCAGTCAGGATCTGGCCTCGCGAACCGAACAGACCGCCGCCAACCTGCAGGAGACCTCGGCCTCGATGGAGGAAATCACGGCCACGGTGGGCAACACCTCCGACGCCACGCAGCAGGCCAATCAGTTGGTACAGGAAACGGTGGGCGTCGCTCGCCGCGGCCAGGAGGCCATGGCCCAGGTCGAATCCACCATGGACGACATCAGCCGCTCCGCGACGCAGATCAACGAGTTCATCGGCCTGATCGACGGCATTACATTTCAGACCAACATTCTCGCACTCAATGCCTCGGTGGAGGCCGCACGCGCCGGTGAACACGGGCGCGGATTCGCTGTGGTGGCTCAAGAGGTTCGCACCCTGGCCAGCCGTTCGAGCGATGCGTCTCGCGGAATCCGCGAGCTGATCGATACCTCCGTCTCCCGCACCCAGTCGGGGGCCAGCCTGGTCAAGAGCACGGGCAAGACCATGCAGGAGATCGTCGCCAGCATCGAGCGCATCACCGGCGTCATCAGCGAAATCAGCGCCGGTGCCAAGGAGCAGAGTCAAGGTATCGCCCAGGTCAACACCGCGGTCTCCGAACTCGACAACATGACGCAGCACAATGCGTCGCTCGTCGAGCAGACCAGTGCCGCGGCGGCGGAGATGCGTGAACAGGTCGCACGACTGAACGACCTCATCGCCAGCTTCCGCCTGAGCGATTCCACCGACACGGAGCAGACCTTGCTGCCCGCCCCGGTCGCTCCGAGCCACCGACACAGCGACTCTCGCCGACGTCAGGAAGCGCTGCCGACCGCAGCGTCGTTCTAACCGTGGTATCGACGGCCTTGGCTAGGCTGGCACGAAATGCAGCGCAAGGCCGTTGTTGCACCAGCGCAGCCCCGTGGGCTCGGGACCGTCGGCGAAGACATGACCCTGATGGCCGCCGCAGCGGGCGCAATGATACTCGCGCCGCGGCCATACCAGGCTGAAGTCGAGCTGGCTCAGCAGATGTCCCTCGATGTGTTCGTAGAAGCTCGGCCACCCGGTGCCGGAGTCGTACTTCATGGCACTCTCGAACAGCGGCAGGTCGCAGCCGGCGCAGCGGTATTCGCCCTCGCGGGTTTCCTTGTCCAGCGGGCTGGACCAGGGTTCCTCGGTACCGTGATCGCGCAAGATCTCGAACTGCTCGGGCGTGAGCCGCTCCCGCCACTCGTCGCGCGACAACTCGAGGCGCTCGAGGCCGGGCGCCGCCTCCAGCGACAGGCGCGGAAATCCCCAGCCGACGCCGGGCAACAGACTGGCCGCGCCGGCGGTACCCAGCAGGCCGAGAAAAAGACGGCGTTTCATGCTCTCCCCCAAGCGCTGCAGCGCAGCGCCACAGTGCCCATAGCTGAATGTATGGCTGTTTCCGTTCAGACTCGCTGGGTGGCGGTAGGTTCAGGTATTGGCCCAGCAACGTTTCTCGACTAGAGTCGAGTCCCCTGCCCACGCATCAGGATAGCTCGTGCATCGCTTCATGATTCGCCGGCATCGCCTACTGGCTTGCCTAGGTCTGCTCGCTCTGGGCCTGGCCATCGGCGGACCGTTGCTGAGCCAGTCCCAGCGCCTGCTCGAGGCCGAGCACGCAGCGCATGGTGCGCCCCGTCACGATGAACAGCCTACCTCTCATCACGAGGCTTACTCTTCCGGAGAACCGAGCAAGCACCACGCAACGCTTGAAGCCTGCGACTACTGCACTCTCTTTCTGCATATGCCGGGAATGCTGCTGGGCAAGACCGTCGCGCCCGACCTGCGCCATGCCTCGCCCAGCCCACCTGTCGTACCAAAATGGCGTCTCGGCCCTGGCGAGCGGTATCCGCGCTATCGCGGACGTGCCCCACCCCCGCGCTCCGTCTGACCCACCCCGTTCGCCCAGGCTTCCTGGCAGGCCTGGCGGCCGTTCGTTCTCGGTTCAGGAGCACATTCGTGACATCTCGATACCCGGCGACGCCTACCCGTCGCACCGGCAGGCTGTTGCTTGCCTTGTTAGCCCGCCTTCATGGCTATATCGGTCTCTTCGTCGCTCCTTTCATACTGGTGACGGCTCTCTCCGGCATCGCCTATGCCCTCTCTCCCTCGCTTGAAGCCTGGCTCTATCGCGATGCACTGAATAGCGTGCAAAGCGGAACACCGAGGCCCCTTGCCGAGCAGGTCGAAGCAGCACAGCGCCGCCTGGGCGAGGCTACCCTGCCGGCCGCCGTTCGACCGGCACCACGCCCCGGCTCTACCACCCGGATAATGTTCGCCGACCCCGGCCTCGGCCCATCCGAGCATCGCGCCGTCTTCATCGACCCCATCTCCCTCGAGATCAAGGGCGACATGACCGTCTACGGCACCAGCGGCGTGTTGCCCTTGCGCACCATCATCGACCAATTCCATCGCGGGCTGCTGCTGGGCGATGCAGGTCGGCTCTACAGCGAGCTCGCCGCCTCCTGGCTATGGGTCGCCGCCTTGGGCGGGCTTACGCTGTGGCTGCAGCGGCGTCGCGCGCTGCGCACACAGGTAGGACGGCATGCCCTGCGTCGCCGCCATGCCACCCTGGGCGCACTCGCCGCCCTGGGCCTCGTGCTTTTTTCCGCTACCGGACTCACCTGGTCGAAGTGGGCAGGGGGGAATATCGCCGAATTGCGGCATGCCTGGGGCTGGGGCACACCGAGTGTGTCGACGCAGCTGCCCGAGCAGAGCGTCAGCAACGCGCAGGCTCACGATGAACACAGCGAACACGGACACGCGCATGCGCCGGGCGCGGGTCCATGGAGTCTGGCGGATTTCGATCGCGCCCTAGGCGTTGCCCGTGCGGCCGGCATCGATGCCAGGCTGGTGCAGATCGAACCGCCCGCTGGCGCGGACAGAGCCTGGCGCGTAGCCGAAATCGACCGCAGCTGGCCCACCCAGGTGGATCAGGTCGCCCTGCATCCGCATACTCTGGCAATCACCGATCGCGCCGATTTCACTACATTCCCGCTGGCCGCCAAGCTCACCCGCTGGGGTATCGATCTGCACATGGGCACGCTGTTCGGCCTGCCCAATCAACTTGCCTTGGCGGCAGTCGCCATCTGCCTGGTGGTGCTGGTGTGCTGGGGATACGCGATGTGGTGGCGCCGTGTGCGGGCGGCCCAAGGGAGACGCCAGGAGACGTTGAGCGAGATAGTCATGGCGCTGCCATGGCCAACGCGGTGCTGCCTGCTGGGTATCGCCATGGCGCTGGGGCTGGCACTGCCGGTATTGGGCGCGAGCCTTCTGCTGTTCGCCGTCATCGATCTGTTGCGCTGGCAAGTGACGCGACGACGCAAAGCGGCACGCGTACCGGGCCATTAACACAGCGGGGGAGGAGCTTACGCCCCTCCCCCGCTGTTGCCGCGTTCGGCTCGCTTCAGGTCAGGCTGGGCCCGGCCTTGACGATGGACTCGCTGACACCATCGAACTTCTTGAAGTTGTCGACGAACTTGGCCGCCAGGTCGCGCAGCTTGCGATCGTAAGCGGCCTTGTCTTCCCAGGTCTCGCGCGGGTCGAGCAGGCTGGAGTCGACGCCCGGCACGGAAACCGGTACGTCCAGGTTGAGCCCCTCGATGCGCCTGGTCTCGACTTCGCGCAGCACACCGGACTGGATGGCGCTGATGATGGCGCGGGTGGTCGGGATCGAGAAGCGCGAGCCGCCCTCGCCGTAGGCGCCGCCGGTCCAGCCGGTATTGACCAGATAGACCTGGGCGTCCTTGGCCTCGACGCGCTTGATCAACAGGTCGGCGTAGACACGGGCCGGACGCGGAAAGAACGGCGCGCCGAAACAAGTGGAGAAGGTCGCCTCCAGGCCCGAGGAGGAACCCATTTCGGTGGACCCCACCTTGGCGGTATAACCGGAGAGAAAGTGGTAGGCCGCCGCTTCCTTTGACAGCACCGACACCGGCGGTAGCACGCCGGACATATCGCAGGTGAGGAAGATGATGGCGTTGGGCTCGCCGGCACGGTTCTCCGGCACACGCTTCTCCACGTGCTCCAGCGGATAGGCGGCACGTGAGTTCTGGGTCAGGCTGTCGTCGGTGTAGTCGGGCTCGCGGCGGTCGTCGAGGACCACGTTCTCGAGCACGGTGCCGAACCTGATGGCGTTCCAGATAACCGGTTCGTTCTTCTCGGAGAGGTCGATGCACTTGGCGTAGCAGCCGCCCTCGATGTTGAACACGGTGCCGGGGCCCCAGCCGTGCTCGTCGTCGCCAATCAGGTAGCGCGCCTGGTCGGCGGAGAGCGTGGTCTTGCCGGTGCCGGAGAGACCGAAGAACAGCGCAGTCTCGCCGTCCTCGCCGACGTTGGCGCTACAGTGCATGGGCAGCACGTCGGAGGCCGGTAGCAGGAAGTTCTGTACCGAGAACATCGCCTTCTTCATTTCGCCGGCGTAGCGCATGCCGGCGATCAACACCTTCTTCTGGGCGAAGTTGAGGATCACGCAGCCTTCGGTGTTGGTGCCGTCGCGGCTCGGGTCGCATTCGAAGAACGGTGCGTTGAGGATGGTCCACTCCTCCTTGGCCGAAGGATTGTAGCCCTCGGGACGCACGAACATGGTACGGCCGAAGAGGTTGTGCCAGGCCGTCTCGGTGGTTACCCGCACCGGCAGGTAGTGGGTCGGGTCGCTGCCCACGTGGAGTTCGGAAACGAAGCGCTCGCCGCTGTTCAGGTAGTCCTCGACGCGTCCCCAGAGGGCGTCGAACTGATCGGCGGGGAAAGGCCGGTTGACGCTGCCCCAATCGATCTCACCGCTGGTCGAGGGCTCGTCGACGATGAAACGGTCCTTGGGGGAGCGGCCGGTACGCTCACCGGTATTCACTACCAGGGCGCCGTTCGCGGCCAGACGCCCTTCACCGCGTGCCACGGCACGCTCGATGAGTTCGGCGCTACTGAGATTGACGTGTGCTTGAGGAGCGGCTTGGGATGTGGTCATGTCGTTTCCTGGGCCTTGCGGCCGGTTCTCTCTCGTGTGCCAGGCGTCCGTAACGCGAAGGCGTCGTTGAGGTTTCCGATCGTCCGTGCGGATACTTTGCCGTCTTGTCATGTGGCGATCGGCCTTAAGGCGGCGCCATTATGGCAAAAAGGGAGCCGTCAGGAAACGGTAACGTTGGCCGAAGTTCTTGTAGTTTTACTACTACATCGGGCCATATCGCAGCAGTTTGACTACCGTCATGCTTGTGCGTCGCAGCAAAGTCAGGCGAACGAACGAGACGACTCCTCGAATTCTCGCTCGTTCCAGCCAGCACCGGCCTAATGCAGGGTCGGCGGCGGACCATCCTGCGCGCTGATCAACGCCTCGACCTCGCTCTCCCCGAAGCGGTAATGGGTATGGCAAAAATGGCACTGGGTCTCGATCTCGCCTCTTTCGACGATGATCTCGCGCAGTTCCTGAGCACCGAGAGTCAGCAACGCCTCTCCAATTCGCTCGCGCGAGCAGGTGCAGCCGAAATGCAGCGGCTTGGGATCGAATACACGCACCGTCTCTTCGTGGTAGAGGCGATGCAGGAATTCGCGCTGCTCGAGCCCCAGCAGTTCGTCGGTGGTCAGGGTGTGCGCCAGTTGAACGGTCCGTTCCCAGGCGTCCTCATCCTGGTTGTGCGACTCGTCCGGCAGACGCTGGAGCAGCAGGCCGCCGGCGCGCTGCCCGTCGGCACGCAACCATAAATGCGTTGGTAGCTGCTCGGATTGGGCGAAATAAGCCTCGAGGCAACCGCCCAAGCTATCATGATCGAGCGCCACGATGCCCTGATAACGGTTGCCCTCGCGCGGGTCGAGGGTAATCATGATATGGCCGTCGCCGACCAGTTCGCGAAAGCTGGCCTCGCCTTCGGGCAGGGAGGCGTCTTCATCCACCCGGGCAATGGCACGCAACTCACCACCAGGGTTGGACTCGGCCATCAGCAGCGACAGCTCGCCCTGGCCGCGCACTTCGATGCTGAGGACGCCGTCGAGCTTGACAGTGTCGGTGAGCAGCGCCACGGCGGCCAGCAGCTCGCCCAGCAGGCGATTTATCGCCGGCGGGTAGCCGTGGCGGTCGAGCACCTCGGCATAGGCGCGCTCGAGAGTGACGATTTCGCCACGCACGTTGGTGCGCTCGAACAGGAAACGCTGGATCTGATCGGTCATGGGAATCCCAGGTGAAGTCGTTCGCAATGGTCGGCAGGCGCTCTGATGCATTTACCTACAGACACTCATTCGTCCTGCTGGCGCTGGAAGCGCTGGATCTCGCGGCGCTGCTTCTTGTCGGGACGCTTGAGAGGATGCTGCATGGCCTGGTTCGTCAGGCGCCGACCTTCCGCCTCGCGCGTCCGGCGCTCGGCACTCTCGGGCGTCTCGCGATAGAGTTCACGCGCCTCGGGGGCGCCTCGGCGCTGATCGGAGAGCGCCACGACTTCCACTTCCCAAACGTCCCAGCCCTGCGGCACGCGGATCAGGGCGCCCACTTCGACGCTCTTGCTGGTCTTGGCGCGGGCCCCGTTATAGTGCACCTTGCCACCTTCGATGGCCTTCTTGGCCAGGGCGCGGGTCTTGAAGAACCGCGCGGCCCATAGCCACTTGTCGAGTCGTACGCTATCCACTCCACCTCCCCTGCGTCATAGCCCTTGGGCAGCACTGTCGCCACGCAGCTCCGGCGGCAGCTCCTGCGGCAATATCGTCGCGAAGCGATCCAGGGCGACGAACTCCTCCAGCTCCTTCTCCGGCCGGGTGCTGTCGGGTTGCTTGATGCCGAGTAAATGCCGGATGCCGAACTCGCGCGCGCTCTCGAGCACCTCGGGATTGTCATCGATGAACAAGGTACGCGCCGGGTCGAACGGTTCGACCTGCTGCAGGGCGAACCAGAACGCCTGTGCCTCCTTCGGCACGCCGAGGTCGGCCGACGAGACGATGGCATCCAGATAGCTCTCGAGACCCGTCAGGGGCAGCTTGAGTTCCAGGCTCTCACGGTCGGCGTTGGTGGCGAGCACCACGCGCGGGTGCGCCTGTTTCAGCCATTTGAGGAAATCCAGCGCGTCGCTGCGCAGGCCGATCAGATGCTGCACCTCGCGTTTGAGGGCGACGATATCCACGCCCAGCTCGCGACTCCAGTAGGCCAGGCTGTACCAGTTGAGCGTGCCTCTTTCGCGCAGGATGCGTGCTCGCACGGTTTCCTGTGTGGCCTCGTCGAGACGGTGCAGCTCAACGTAGCGTCGCGGCAGATGTTCCAGCCAGAAATGGCTATCGAAGTGAAGGTCGAGAAGCGTACCGTCCATGTCCAGCAGAACGGTATCGATGCCGCGCCAATCGATCATGGCGACTCCCGGTGCGTCTTGGCGATGGAAGGCGTGGTATTGTACTCAAAGCATTCCCCCGGCGCATTCCCGCGATCGCTAGCCGGGGCTCGCACGCCCGCCACGGAGTTTTCATGACCGACACACCCCGACTGCAGAAACCCCAGGTGCTGTCACGCCAGTCGGTGGCAAAAAGCCGCCTGTTCCACGTCGAAGCGCTGGAGCTGCGCTTCGCCAATGGCGCCGAGCGCACCTTCGAGCGACTGACCGGCAGCGATCAGGGGGCGGTGATGATCGTCGCCATGCCCGATCCCGAACATGTCCTGCTGATCCGAGAATATGCCGCCGGATTCGAGGATTACGTGCTGACGCTGCCCAAGGGGCTGGTCGACCCGGGCGAGGACATCGTCACTGCCGCCAATCGCGAATTGATGGAAGAGTGCGGCTTCGGCGCGCATCACATAGAGCCGCTGGTGGAGCTGTCGCTGGCTCCCAACTACATGCGCCACCGCATGCAGGTGTTGCTGGCCACCGACCTCTACCCCAAACGACTGCCCGGCGACGAGCCGGAGCCGCTAGTGGTGGAAACCCACGCCCTCGAGGAGTTGCCGGCGCTATTGATGCGCGACGACTTCCACGAGGCCCGGGCCATCGCCGCGCTGTTCATCGCCCGCGATACCCTGCGTCTGCGTCGGCACGAGGCTTCTCCGCTGAGCTGGTGAGCTGCAGCGACGTGCCAAGGTTCGCGCTCAGGCGCCGCGGCGATGCAACAGCTTGCGCATGCTGCCATTGCCCTCCTTGAGGCGGATCCAGCGATCCTGGCGGTAGCTGTCCAGCCCCGCCTCCAGCAGCACCATCACCTCGGTGGCCTCTTCGACCGTCACCGGCGGCGGCGAGCCTTTCGTCAAGGTTTCGACAAGACCGGCATAGTACGCCAGGTAATCCCCCGGCAGCCCCGGATGCTCGCGGGAGGTCAACGAAATGGCATCGTCGTCGCCCTCGTCGATCGAGAGCTTCCCAGGTCGCGGATCGATGCCCCAGTCGCGAGTCGGCGTGCGCCCCTCGCGCAGCCAGTTCTCCTGCGGATCACGCCCATACTTGACGAAGCTGCCGCGCGTCCCGTGCAGCGCCAGCTGCGGCGTGGGCTCGGCCACCAGCGAGCTGGCGCGCAGGGTGACGCGAATGTCCTCGTAGTCCAGCAAGGCGTGAAAGTCATCGTCCACCTGGGCGTCGTCGCGCGCCGCCATTAGGTCGAGTAGGATCGCACGCGGCATGCCGAACAGTTCGCGCGCCTGATCGAGCAGATGCGCCCCGAGGTCGTACCAGATGCCGCTGCCGGGCTTCTGCTGCTCCCGCCAACGATCGGCCACCTTGGGGCGGAAGCGATCGAAGCGCAGCTCGAGCGCCACCGGCCGGCCCACGGTACCCGCCTTGATCAGCGCCTGCAGGGTACGGAAATCGCTGTCCCAGCGACGATTGTGGAAAACGCTGAGCATGCGCTCGGCCTTGTCGGCCTCGGTCTTGAGCAGCTTGGCTTCGGACAGCGTTACCGTGAACGGCTTGTCGATCACCACGTGCTTGCCGGCAACCAGCGCCGCCTTTCCCAGCGGGAAATGGGTCTCGTTGGGACTGGCGATCACCACCAGGTCGATGTCGGGACGGCTCAAAAGCGCCGCCGCCTTGGGCAGTACTTCCACGTCAGGCAACGCCTCGCGTACCTTGTCGGCAGAGCCGCTGACCACGGCCAGCAGCTCGAGCCCGGGGGTTGCCTGAATCAGGGGGGCGTGGAAGACGCGGCCAGCGATACCGAAACCGATCAGGCCGACGCCGAAGGTCTGCTTGTGCATACGTCGTTTCGCCTTGCTGCTTGGAATGGAAAGTGCGCACGACGCACCGGGCCAGGCCGCCCGATGCGTAGAACGGGAAGTTCAGTCGAGCTTGGAGAGGTCGCGCACTGCCCCCTTGTCGGCGGAAGTGGCCAGCAGCGCATAGGCCTTGAGCGCCGCCGAGACCTTGCGCACACGTTGAATGCTCGGCTTCCAGGCATCGGCGCCCTTGGCTTCCATCGCCTCGCGCCGGCGCGCCAACTCGTCGTCGGAGAGCAGCACGTCGATACGCCGGTTGGGAATGTCGATACGAATGACATCACCGGTCTCGACCAGGCCAATGGCACCGCCCGCTGCCGCCTCGGGCGACACGTGGCCGATGGAGAGCCCCGAGGTACCGCCGGAGAAGCGGCCGTCGGTGAGCAGCGCGCACGCCTTGCCCAGGCCCTTCGACTTGAGGTAGGAAGTGGGATAGAGCATCTCCTGCATGCCCGGCCCACCCTTCGGCCCTTCATAGCGGATGACGACGACGTCGCCCTCCCTCACCTGGCCGCCAAGAATGTGCTCGACCGCCTGGTCCTGGGACTCGACCACATGGGCCGCCCCCTCGAAGACCAGAATCGAATCGTCGACCCCGGCGGTCTTGACCACGCAGCCATCCAAGGCGATGTTGCCGCGCAGGACGGCCAGACCGCCCTCCCGGGAGAAGGCGTGCTCGAGATCGCGGATGCAGCCGCTGGCACGGTCGCCGTCGAGGCTCGGCCAGCGTGCGCTCTGGGAGAAAGCCACCTGGGTGGGAACGCCGCCGGGGCCCGCCCGGTAGAACTCCACGACCTCGGGGCTGGGGTTCCTCATGATATCCCACTCGTCCAGCGCGTCCTTGAGGGTATCGCCGTACACCGTCGGTACGCGGGTATCGAGCACACCGGCCCGGTCAAGCTCGCCGAGGATCGCCATGATGCCACCGGCACGATGAACGTCCTCGATGTGGTATTTCTGTGTGTTGGGCGCCACCTTGCACAGCTGCGGCACTTCCCGTGACAGACGGTCGATGTCGGTCATGGTGAAGTCGAGCTCGGCCTCCTGGGCGGCGGCCAGCAGGTGCAGGATGGTATTGGTCGAGCCCCCCATGGCGATGTCCAGCGTCATGGCGTTCTTGAACGCGGCGAGCGAGCCGATGGCACGCGGCAACAGATGGGCCTCCTCGCCCTCGTAGTAGCGCTTGGCCAGCTCGACGATGCGATGGCCGGCGGTCTCGAACAGCCGGCGGCGGTCGGCATGGGTCGCCACCACGGTACCGTTGCCCGGCAGCGCCAGGCCCAGTGCCTCGGTCAGACAGTTCATGGAGTTGGCGGTGAACATGCCGGAGCAGCTGCCGCAAGTGGGGCAGGCGCTGCGTTCGACCTCGGCCAGCAACTCGTCGTCGACGCTGTCGTCGGCGGCCATCACCATGGCATCGACCAGGTCGAGGCCGTGATCGAGCAGCTTGGTCTTGCCGGCTTCCATAGGGCCGCCGGAAACGAAGATGGCGGGAATGTTGAGGCGCATGGCGGCCATCAGCATTCCGGGCGTGATCTTGTCGCAGTTGGAGATGCATACCAGAGCGTCGGCGCAGTGGGCGTTGACCATGTACTCGACGCTATCGGCGATGATGTCGCGGCTCGGCAAGGAGTAGAGCATGCCGTCGTGGCCCATGGCGATGCCATCGTCCACGGCGATGGTATTGAACTCCTTGGCCACCCCACCGGCTTTCTCGATCTCACGCGCCACCAGCTGGCCCATGTCCTTGAGATGCACGTGACCGGGCACGAACTGGGTAAAGGAATTGGCCACGGCGACGATCGGCTTGTGGAAGTCGTCGTCCTTCATGCCGGTGGCACGCCACAGGGCGCGGGCCCCGGCCATGTTGCGGCCGGCGGTGGTGGTGCGGGAGCGATATTCGGGCATGGTGTCCTCTTTTTTTTGCGCTGGTGCGCTATACGATTCGCGCCGTCTCGGGCCGCCCTTGGGCAGCGACGGTCTCGGTGTCCAGACTGTCCGTTGATTCTGTCACGCGACCGGCCGTCAGGCTAGTGAGCCGGTCACAGCACCAACGGGTTGTCAGCGGGAAGCGGCTGAGTGCCATAGAGCACCCAGACGTCCAGCGCCGGCCCCAGGTCCTCGATCAGGCGCAGCTTGTCGGGGTGCTGCTCCAGCGCCTGGCGAGCACAGATACCCGCCTCGAAGCGGCCTGCCAGCAGCCCCTCGGCCACCGCCACGGTAGTAGGAGCCTCGATCTCCTCGGCGAACCCCGTGAGGTCGGTGTAGTAGCGGGTGGCCGGCTGCCGTGCTACCTGGCGAGGTTCGGCGATCTCGCGCCGCGCCAGTAGCGCCAGCGGATGGCTACCGGCGATGAAGGCGTCCACCGGAAAGGCGCGATGCATGTAGCGGCCCACGCAATCGGCATGGCTGAAGTGGGCCGTGCACTGCAGGACCCGTTCCACCTCCCCCGCTACCAGCGCTGCGAACGCCGTGGGAAAATCGTCGAACAGCCTCGCTTCGGCAGCGGCGGGACCGCGAGCCTCGAGGTATCGGCGCAGCACCAGCGCGTGATTGCTTCCCTCGGGCCCCAGCGTGGCAATGATCATCTCGTTCTCCTCCGGCCTTGCGGCTCATAGCAAAAAGATCACCAGTGTTCCGGCGATGACCAGCGCGACCCGCAGCCACGCCGCACGCCGCGCAATCACACCGAAGGAGATCGCCGCCAGGCCCGCACCGACCTTCAACATGTCGATGATGGCGGCAACGGGGTCGTAGGCCAGGCGAATGATGTCCGGATTGGCGATCATGGCCAGCGGTATGATGTAGAGCCCGATGCCCAGCGCCATGGCCTTGATCGCCACCTTGAGCCAGTTCTCCCCCACCATGCCGGCGGCGATGAAGACCCCGCCGCACACCGGCGGCGTGATGGTCGAGAGCAGCGCGAACCAGAACACGAACAGGTGCGCCAGCAGCGGCTCGAGCCCCAGCGCGGTGAGCGCCGGGCCCGCCACCGAGACGCAGATCACATAGGCGGCGGTGGTCGGCACCTCCATGCCCAGCACCAGGCAGGCAAGCGCAGTGAACAGCAGCGCCGGCCACAGCATTTCTCCTGAAAGCGAAAGGATGGCGGAGGTGATCTTGACGCCGAGTCCCGTCATCGACAGTACGCCGATCACCAGCGAAGCGCAGATGATGATCGCCCCGATCACCGCCACCTGGCGGCCCGCGATAACCATCGCCTCGCCCATGCGCATGGCGAAGCCGCGCAGCGAGAAGCGCAGGCGCACATCGAAGCACAGCAGCAACATGCCGGCGAAGATGGCGACGCTCGCTGCGTACTGGGGCGTGACGCCGCCGAGAAAGATGCGCTCGAGCAGCAGCACGAAGGGTACGGCGAAGAACAGCGAGGTGATCAGCACCTCCTTGCCGCTGGGTTGTTCGCTCGCGGCCATCGGCCGCAGGTCATGTCGCGTGGCAAAGGCGTCGATACCCATCCACACGGTAGCGAAGTAAAGGATCGCCGGCAGTGTCGCCGCCGCCATGATCTGGGTGTAAGGCGTGCCGGTGAGCTCCACCATGACGAAGGCCCCTGCCCCCATCAGTGGCGGCATGATCTGCCCGCCCGACGAGGCCACTGCCTCCACGCCGCCGGCCAAGGCGCGCGGATAGCCCAGCCGAACCATGGAGGGAATCGTGACCGCCCCGGTGGACGCCACGTTGGCCGAGGCGGAGCCCGAAATCGAACCCATCAGGGCGGATGAGATCACCGAGACCTTGGCCGCCCCGCCAGTCAGCCGTCCGGCGACGGCGCTGGCCATGTTCATGAAGCCGCGCCCCGCCTCACCGGCGTTGAGCACTGCGCCGAAGATGACGAAGATCGCCACCACCCCGACGCTGACCCCGGTCAGCTTGCCCCACAGTCCGCCCTCGGCGATGGTCAGCGTGCCGACGAAGCTCGGCAGTGGCAGCCCCGGATGGCCGAACTGCCCGGGTATCAGATCGCCAAACAGCCCATAGAGCAGCGCTGCAAGCGCCACCAGCGGCAGCGGCCAGCCGATCGCTCGGCGCGCCGTCTCCAGCGCCAATACGATCAAGAAGCCACCGACCAGCATCTGGAAGGCGGTGTCGATGAAACCGTACTGGTTCGACAGCGCCTCCTCGTTGAGCACGATGTAGGCGCAGGCGGCAAGGCCGAGCAGCGTCAGCCCCCAGCCGCTCCACTGCTCGTAGCGTGACCGCGCGGCGTGGATCAGTATCCACGGCAACGCCAGCGCCATGTGGATCGGCCGGCTCACCAGGGCCGGCGCCAGGCCGTAGAAGATCAGCCCCAGATGAAACGCCACGGTGATGGCACCCAGGCCCACCCAGAGGGGCTGCAGTCGCACCGAAACGCCGCCGGCGACCGCGGCGGCCGCCGGCGAGGAACAACGGGTCGATGACATAGACGATCCAGTCTGTCGGCCCGGGCCGTATCGGTGGGAGTACCGACCCGGCCCGGTGATTGGTTAACGCAACTCGTCGGGAATTTCGATGCTGACTTCGTCGTAGTAGCGTACGGCGCCCGGATGCAGCGATCCGGCGATATTGCCGATCATGTCGTGGGTGATACTACCCCACCAGGGTGACTCCTCGGCCATGGCCTCGCGCCGCTCCCAGAAGGTTTTGGTCAGGGTATAGGCGGTCTCGTCGTCCATCCCGGTGGTGGTATAGGCGATCACCGGCAGCGAAGTGGTCTGGACATCCTCGTCGACGCCGGCGTAGGTCCCCCCCGGTATGGTCTGACGTGTCGCCCCGGTCTGCTCGATCTGTTCGTCGGTGAAACTGACCAGGCTGATCGGCATGCTGGCCGCGGTCTCGATCACGTTGGGCGTGGGAAATGAACTCGCCGTGACGAAGGCGTCGATCTGGCCGTTCTTCAGTGCATCGGGGCCACTGCCGATCTCGGCGTTGGCCACCTCCACCTTGTCCTGCATGTCGAACAGTTCCAGATAGCGCTCGGCCTCTCGGGCACCGAAGGTGCCGCGACCGATCAGGATCTCCTTGCCCTCGAGTTCCTCCAGGCCGATCACGCCCGCGTCATCGGCCACCACGAAATGCATGGTAATGGCGGGAATGGGGAACAGACCGCGGATCTCCTCGAAACGCGGGTGTTGACGCTCGGCGAAGGGACCCTCGCCCTCCAGCGCCCGCGTCACCAGCCCGGGCGGCGTAGTGAAGACGTAGTTGCCCTGGCGCGCCATTACCTCCATGACGTTCTGCACCGAACCCTGGCTCTCTTCCAGCGTCACGACGATCTCGCCGTCGGTCCCCTTGCGGATCGCCTCCGACAGTTCGACCCCCATCTGGTAGTAGGCGGTGCCCGCCGAGGCGGATTTGTAGGTAACTCGAGTCTCGGCCTGGGCCGACAGAGCGGCGGCGCCCACCAGTACGGCAGTGGCCGATGCCAGAAGCGTGCGAGCGAGGAAATGCGTGCGGTAAGGCATGTGTCTCTCCGTTCATGTCCAGCATCGCTGAGCGATGATCTTGTTATCGTGATGTCATGCAATGGCGTAGCAGTGAAACGTTCTGCAATCACATATAATGCCGATTTTTCAGGTAAATGAGTATGCGCAAAACAGCCATGCGAATCACGGCCGTCCTGGGAGGAGCCGGCGGAATCGGCCTTGCCGTCGCCGAGGCGCTGCTGGAGGCGGGCGACTTCGTCTTCGTGCTCGATCTCGAAAAGGCGGAAGAGCGGGTAGCCCACTTGTTCGAGCGATGGCCCGGACGCTGCTGCTTCGTGGCTTGCGACATGGGCGACGCCGAAGGCATCTCACGCGCCTTCGCCCGGATCGGGGCACATGGCGAGGGGCTCGACGCCTGTATCAATGCGGCCGGCGTGATCCGTCGCGGAAAGTTCGTCGACGTCTCACCCGACGAGCTCGGGGAGATGCTTGCGGTCAACGTCAACGGCGCCTATCAGGCGCTGCAGGCCGCCACGCGTCTGATGATCGGCGGGCACGGCGGTCGCCTGGTCGTCGTCGCATCGGCCCATGGCCTGCGCACCACCGCCGAGCGCACTGCCTACGCCATGTGCAAGGGGGCCATGCTGGCGCTGGCCCGTGCGCTGGCGGTGGAACTCGGCCCGCACGGCATTCTGGTCAATGCCGTGGCACCGGGGCCGGTCAGCGCCGGTATGCAGGACGCCGCGTCCGAGTCACGCCGCCGGTGGCAGGCGGCCACCCCCCTCGGGCGGGTCGCCGAGGCCAGTGAGGTGGCCCGCGCGGTCACCTTCCTGGCTTCCGCCGACAATACGTTCATTACCGGCGAAACCGTGGTCGTGGATGGTGGCGCCAGTGTCGCCATGTAGCGCCCTGCGGAGATGGCTCCGCTGCCCCGAAAGGCAGCGAGATCAACCATTGGCGGCAGGACTCAAAGGTCGAAGGCGACCCGAGCCACATCGCGATAGCGCTTGGCGAAATGCGCCGTCATGCCCTCCCTGAGGAAGTCGGGCAGCTCTTCATAGTCGCGACGGTTGGCCTCCGGCAGAATCACCTCGAAGATTTTGCTGCGCCGCGCGGCGATGATCTTCTCGCGAATTCCGCCCACCGGCAGCACCTGCCCGGTCAGCGTCAACTCGCCGGTCATCGCCAGCGGCCGGTCGATGGCCTGGTGACGTGCCAGCGACAACAGCGCCGTGGTCATGGTCACGCCCGCCGAGGGGCCATCCTTGGGCGTGGCGCCCTCCGGCACGTGCAGATGCACGAAAGCGGAGTCGAAGAAATCGGTATCGACACCGTATTCGGCGAGATGCCCCAGCGTGTAGCTGTAGGCGATATTGGCCGACTCCTGCATCACTTCACCGAGCTTGCCGGTGAGCTTGAAGCCACGCGTCAGCGAGTGCACCTTACCCGCCTCGATGGGCAGCGTGGCGCCACCCATGGCGGTCCAGGCCAACCCGGTGACCACTCCCTCGCCCTTGAGTACCTGCTCTTGGCGGAACAGTGGCGCGCCGAGGTACTCCTCCAGGTTCTTGACCGAGATGCGCACCGACTCCTGATCGCCCTCGAGTAGCTTGACCGCCGACTTGCGCACGATGCTGTGCAGCTGCTTCTCGAGCTGGCGCACCCCGGCCTCGCGGGCATAACCCTCGATCACCTGGCGCAGCGCCGCATCGGTCAGATTGATGCGCTTCCTCGGGATCTTGTCGCGCTCGAGCAGCTTGGGCCAAAGGTGATGCTTGGCGATCGCCATCTTCTCCTCGGCGATATAGCCGGACAGACGGATCTGCTCCATGCGGTCGAGCAGCGGGCCGGGGATGGTATCCAGCGCGTTGGCGGTGCACACGAACAGCACCTTGGAGAGATCCAGACGCACATCGAGATAGTGATCGAGGAAATCGACGTTCTGCTCGGGATCGAGCACCTCGAGCAGCGCCGAGGCGGGATCGCCCTGGAACGATTTGCCCAGCTTGTCGATCTCGTCGAGCATGATCACCGGATTCTCGACTTCCACTTCCTTGAGCGCCTGCACCAGCTTGCCCGGCATGGCGCCGATGTAGGTACGACGATGGCCCTTGATCTCGGCCTCGTCGCGCATGCCGCCCACCGAGAAGCGGTAGAACTCCCGCCCCAGCGCCTCGGCGATGGAGCGGCCGACAGAGGTCTTGCCCACCCCGGGCGGCCCCACCAGCAGCAGAATGGAGCCGCCGACGTCGCCCTTGAAGGTACCTTCGGCGAGAAACTCGATGATGCGTTCCTTGACGTCCTTGAGGCCGTCATGGTCGCGGTCCAGAATCGCGCGGGCATGCGCCAGGTCGAGCTGGTCCTCACTGCGCACGCCCCACGGCATGGAAGTCAACCAGTCGAGGTAGTTGCGAGTGGTGCCGTACTCCGGCGAACCGGTCTCGAGTACCGAAAGCTTGTCGAGTTCCTCCTCGATGCGGGTGAGCGTCTTGGGCGGCACCGTCAGCCCCTCGAGCCGATCGCGGAAAGTATCGACGTCGTTCTCGCGGTCATCCTTGGAGATGCCCAGCTCGCGCTGGATCACCTTGAGCTGTTCGCGCAGGAAGAATTCCCGCTGACGCTCCTGCATCTGCGCGTTGACCTGCTCGCTGATCTCGGTCTGCAACTGGGCGACGTCGATCTCCTTGCGCAGCAGCGGCAGCACCTTTTCCATGCGCGCCTGGACCGGCATCGTCTCGAGCACGCTCTGAAGTTCGTGCCCCTTGGCCGAGGTGATCGCCGCGGCGAAATCGGTCAGCGGCCCCGGCTCGTGCGGACTGAAGCGATTGAGATAGTGCTTGAGCTCCTCGCCGTAGAGCGGGTTGATCGGCAGCAGTTCCTTGATACCGTTGATGATCGCCATGGCGTAGGCGCGAGTCTCGTCCTCGTCGGCCTTGACCGGCTCGCGCGGATAGCTGACTTCGACCAGGTAAGGCGGCTTTTTCGACAGCCAGCGCTGGATGCGGAAACGGCGCAGGCCCTGGGCGATGAATTGCAGCTGCTGGTCCTCGCCTTGCAGCTTGTGCACCTTCACCGCCGTGCCGATCTCCGGAAAGTGCTCATGACCGAGCTCATCCACCGAAGCGTCGCCGACGAAGGCCACGCCCAGGGTATGATGCGGCGTGTTGCCGACCCGGCGGATGGTCTCCTCCCAGCGCTCGCGGTTGATCACCAGCGGCTGAACCTGAGCCGGGAAGAAGGGTCGGTTGTGGATCGGCAGCAGATAGATGCGCTCGGGCAGGTAATCGCTGGCCGGTACCACGGCATGGCTGGCCACTTCGTCGACCTCACCATCGGAGCCCAGCGCCTCGTTCGCCTCCCCTTTCGCCTGCTGCCAGTTCCGTTCGTCCTGATCATGTTCGCTCATGAACACCTCGTCCTGAAGCTGAAAAGCCGAAAGCACACTGCCCTGTGGAATGTGGGCAGCATAGGCCAACTTCAAGTCGAGCCAACATTTTGTCGACTCAGCGTGCCAGGTTGGGCAGCGGGCGCCCGTTGACCCTCACCTGGCCGCGCCCGATATCGACTTCCAGTGTGCGAGTGTCCAGCGGCAGGCCGAGCCACAGCGCCACCACCGTGGGCAGCTCATACCAGGTAAAGTCGCCGTCGATGCGACGGCGCCAGCGCTCGCGCATGTCCGGTTCGTCGAGTTCGACCACGCTCAGCTCGTCGAGGCGACGCCCGTCGAAGAACAGCGAGCCATCGATGCGGGCCGAGAGACCCAGCATGGGACTGTCGAGTTCGAGACGCTGCAGATCGAGACGCGGCGAATCTCGTAGTATCCGCAGCAGCTGTGGCTCGATCGCGGCCAGCAGCGGCCGCTCTCCACCCCCATGCCGCCCGCCGGCGGCCAAGCGGCGCAAGCGCTTGATGGTGCTGCGGATGGCGTCGGCATTGAGCCGCGACAGCTCCGCCTCGAGCTGACCGGTGAGCAGCACCTGCTCGGCGGTGTGGATATCGCCCAGGTCCAGCGAGAGCTGCATCCTGAGCTCCTGGTCGTCGAGCGCAATGCGGTTGGCCAGCTGCACGGTACCGCCATCGAGTTCGAGTTGTGGCTGTTGCCAGTTGAACGAGGCGATCTCCAGGCGATCCTCCTGCGTGAAGGAGTGGGCGCCTTCGGTGTAGGCATACTGGCTGTTGAGAACGGAGGGGCCGATCTCCAACCGGGCCGCCCCGTCGCTCAGCACCCAGCGCTTGAGTTGAGCGCGCAGACGCCAATTGCCACGTTCGCCGCTGAAGCGCAGCCGACCGCCATCGAAGGACAGTTCACGCTCTTGCTGGGTGATGCGCAGCGGGGCGAGTTCGAGGCCGCCTTCCAGGGTACCGGTCAGGGTGCGGTAGCTGGCTTCCCAGCGGGGCGGAGGAGACGCCAGCGAATCGCCGAAAAGATCGGCGGCTTCCGGGCCGTACTGCAGCGACGCCTCGCCGTCGAGGTGAGTGCTGAGCACGCCGTGCCTGGCGCGGTAGGTCAATTCCAACTGCCAACTGTCGCCCAACAGCGGCGCCAGGCGGATACGGCCGGTCGACTGCCACCAGCCCCGATCGACATCCACGCGTTCAACGTCGAGCTCCCCTCGCGCCTCCAGATCGGTAAGAGTGCGCGCCATCTCGCGTTCGAAGAGCCAGCTCGAGGCCGCCTGCGCGGCCAGCCACGCCAGCAGCAGCGCGACCAGCAGCGGGACGATGAGACGTTCCTTGCGCATTGCTCCGCCCCCCTTGTCGTTTCCTTGACCCAGGCTCTATCCCACCGTATCCATCAATGAAGCCAGAGCCACAGGTGCATCGTGCTCCAGGCATAGATGCCGGCCAGCACATCGTCGATCATGATGCCGAAGCCCCCGGCCACCCGTCGGTCGGCCCAGCGTATGGGCCAAGGCTTGAACACGTCGAAGATGCGAAACAGCACGAACCCCCACAGGGCCGCTTCCCACGAGAAGGGAACCGCCGCCATGGTAATCCAGTAGCCGACGAATTCGTCCCACACGATACCCGAGTGATCGTGGACGCCGAGGTCGCGGGACGTCCTGTCGCACAGCCAGACACCGACCATGAAGGAGACGGTAACCAGCGTCAGATACCAGTTCAGCGGCAGCTCCGACAGCAACCAGTAGAAGGGAATCGCCGCCAACGTTCCGAAGGTGCCCGGGGCCCACGGCACGGCGCCGCTGCCGAGCCCGAAGGAGAAGAAGTGTATGGGGCGTCGCCAGACGCTCTGGGGGGCGCGGTTCATCCTCCGCCTCCCTGGAAATGCTGCCAGCCATGGGTACCGTCCAGAGCCACGCCTACCACACCGCGCTCGTCACGGGCCACGCCGATCGGCGTCAGCGCCAGACCCAATCCCGCCAGGCGCCGCGTGGCCTCGTCCAGTGCCGTGGATGGCAGGCTCACCAGCAGCTCGTAATCATCGCCGCCGCTGATAGCGGCGCGGTGCGCCTCCTCGCACCCCAGCGCTTCGACCAGGCCCTCGGCCAGCGGCAGTGCTTCGGCCTCGAGCCGGGCGCCGACCCCCGAGGCGGCCAGCAGATGTTCGAGATCTGCCAGCAGGCCGTCGGAGATGTCGATCGCCGCGTGTATCAGGTCGCGCAGGGCCAGGCCGGCGGCCAGCCGGGGCTGCGGCATCAGGTAGCGTGCCAGCAGCGGGTGCGACAGGTCGCGCTCACCGCGCCGCCACAGGGCCAGGCCGCCGGCACCACCGCCCAGCGCGCCGGTCACGGCCAGTATATCGCCGGCCCGAGCACCGCCTCGCGTCAGTGCCTGGTCGGGTGATACTTCACCCATGACCGTCACGCCGACGGCCAGCTCACCGCGGGTCACGTCGCCGCCCACCAGCGCAGTGCCGCTCGACCGGCACAGTCCATGGAAGCCGCGTGCGAACTCGGCCAACCAGGCATCGTCGTCGGCGTGCAGCGAAAGCGCCATCAAGCACCAGCGCGGCTCGGCCCCCATCGCTGCCAAGTCGCTCAGACTCACCGCCAGCGCCCGGTAGCCGATGGCCTCGGGCGGCGCGTCGGCGGGGAAATGCACGTCGGCCACCGATGTGTCGACGCTGACCGCCAGGCGCAGACCCGGCCGCGGAGCTAGTAGCGCACAGTCGTCGCCCACGCCGAACGCCACGCCGGACTCGGGAGCCGGCGTGGCAGGCGTGAAATGGCGGGCGATCAGTTCGAATTCGCTGGCCACCGGGAATCTCTCAGCGGCGACGTGCGCTGACCTCGGCGCTACGCAACCGAGCGGCCAACTTGTCGAGGATGCCATTGACGTACTTGTGTCCGTCAGTGGCGCCGAAGGATTTGGCGAGTTCAACCCCTTCGTTGATCACGACCCGATAGGGCACCTCCAGTCGCCGGCTGAGCTCATAGGTGCCGAGACGCAGGATGGCCAGCTCGATGGGATCCAGTTCCTCGAGGCGACGATCGAGCAGCGGCGAGATGGCGGCATCCAGCTCGCCGCGAAAGCGCACCACGTTGTGCAGCAGCTCATGGAACAGCGCCAGGTCGGCGATCTGCATCACCTTGACCCAGTTCTCGTGATCCTCAAGATCCTCGTCGGGCTGTTGGCCGCGAAATTCCGCTTCCACGGCACTCGCCGACTTGCCGGTCAACTGCCATTGGTACAGCCCCTGCACGGCCAGCTCGCGGGCCGCGCGCCGAGCCTGCTGGCCCGCCGACGGGGTGCGCTGCCGACGCGATTCACTCATGCCTGCTCTCCGCTCTGCGAAACGTCGTCGCCGAAGCCGCGCATCAGCGACACCATCTCCATGGCGGCCATGGCGGCTTCAGCGCCCTTGTTGCCGGCCTTGGTACCGGAGCGCTCGATGGCCTGCTCGATCGAGTTGACCGTCAGCACGCCGTTGGCGATGGGGGTGTCGAACTCGAGCTGAAGGTTGCCCAGCGCTGCATTGCAGCCGCCCGCCACGTACTCGAAGTGGGGCGTGCCGCCGCGAATCACCGCGCCCAGGGCGATGATCGCGTCGGGGCGCACCACCTGCAGGGCTCGCTTGACCGCCAGCGGCAGTTCCCAGGCCCCCGGCACGTGCACGATATCGATATGGTCCGGGTCCACGCCGTGGCGAACCAGGCTGTCCACGGCACCTTCTACCAGGCTATCGACGACATGGTGGTTGAAACGCCCCACCACGATGACGTAGCGGCCGTCGACGTCGACGAAGTTACCTTCCAGTTGAGACAGGGTAGTCATCGCTAATTCCTGAAAATGGTCTTGCTGAAATCGGTTTGGGTCCGGAAGAGCCGAGCGGGCCCGACAGCGACCGCGGCCCCTGCACGGGACGAAGCGGACTCAGCCTTCGTCGTTTTTTGCGCCTTCTCCCGGCGCGATCAGCTCGACCACTTCCAGGTCGAAGCCGGACAAGGCGGAGAACTTCCACGGCGAACTGAGCAGGCGCATGCGCCCCACGCCCAGGTGCCGCAGAATCTGCGAGCCGGTGCCTATGCTCAGATAGTTGCCGGCGCCATCCGAGTCGCTGGTGCGCGGCAGGCGGCGACGCTCCAGGAACACTTCGAACTGATCGCGGAGGTCCTGACGCGGGCGGCCGTCGTCGAGCAGTACGAAAACGCCCTGCTCGGACCGAGCGATCTCCTCCAGCGCGCTGTGAATGGTCCAGTTACGGCTCTCGCCCTTCTGCAGCCCCAGCAGGTCGCGCATGGTATCGGCCAGATGCACGCGCACCGTGGTCAGCGTGTCGGGAGTCGGCTGCCCCTTTACCAGCGCCAAATGATGGGCGTTCTGGATGCGATCGTGGAAGATATGCAGGGTCAGCTGCCCCACGGCGGTTTCCACCGGCGCGGCTTCCACGGGCTCGACGGTGCGCTCGTTGTGGATACGGTAATGGATCAGATCGGCGATGGTGCCCATCTTGAGCCCGTGCTCGGCGGCGAAGCGCTCCAGCTCGGGACGCCGGGCCATGCTGCCGTCGTCGTTCATGATCTCGCAGATCACCCCGCTGGGATCGCAGCCGGCCAGGGCGGCGAGGTCGCAGGCCGCCTCGGTATGCCCGGCGCGGCGCAGCACGCCGCCCGGTTCGGCCATCAGCGGGAAGATGTGGCCGGGCTGGACGATATCCTCGGCCTGGGCGTTGCGCGCCGCGGCCACACGCACCGTATGCGCGCGATCGGCGGCCGAGATGCCGGTGGTGACGCCCTCGGCAGCCTCGATCGACAGCGTGAACTTGGTACCGAAGCCGGAACCATTGTCGCTCACCATCAGCGGCAGCCGGAGTCGCTCGCAGCGCTCGCGGGTCATCGGCATGCAGATCAGGCCACGCGCGTGGCGCGCCATGAAATTGATGTGTGCGGCCTCGACCTTCTCGGCGGCCATGATGATGTCGCCTTCGTTCTCGCGATCCTCATCGTCCATGAGGATCACCATCTTGCCCTGGCGAATGTCCTCGATCAGCTCTTCGATGGGAGCCAGGCCCCCGCGGGAGGATTTCACTTGGGAATCTCCGAATGGTCTAATTCCTGGCACGACAGTGCGCCGCAGCAGGGCGCTGTCGCTCATGTCGCACCGAATTGAATGGGCGTCAGAGTACATTGGCGCGGCGTCGGGCGCCAGTAGTGAGACATTGGCGCGGCGTCGGGCCGCAACACTCCTCGTCGACCTACCCCGACCATCCGCCACGCCTGGCAAACTTGCCCCCGTGCCCTTTGTACACTCAACCTTGCCGGCTTTCGGGTCGCGCAGTGATTCGCCAATCGCGACCGATGGCGCGGATGTCGAGTATCTCCAAAGGGCGCTGCTCGGCCATGCGGGTCAGTCCCGGCAGCGCAAACAGCGGCCGCGCCTCGCCGCCCAGCAGCGTCGGGGCGACGAACAGCTGCATCTCGTCGACCAGGCCGGCATCCAGCATCGCACCGGCGAGCGTCGCCCCCGTCTCCAGCAGGAGTTCATTGACCAGCTCCTGCTCGGCCAGGTAGCGCATCAGCGCGTGCAGCTCCACACGCCCTTGCTCGCCGCTCGGCAGCACCAGCACCTCGGCCCCGGCAGCCTCCAGCCGCTTGCGACGCTGGGGATCGTAGCCGCTTACGGTCGCCACCAGGGTGCGGCCGGGCTCGCGCAGGCAAGCCGCGGCCTGGGGCAGGCGCAGTTGGGTGTCGACCACGACCCGCAGGGGTTGGCGCGCGGCGACGGCCTCGGCCTCCTCCAGTCCCAACTGAGCGGCCCGCACCGTCAGCCGCGAATTATCGAAGATAATTGAATCGACCCCGGTCATGATCGCGCTCGAACGGGCCCTCAACCGCTGCACCTCGCTGCGCGCATGGGGACCGGTGATCCACTGCGACTCGCCCGACTGCATGGCGGTACGTCCGTCGAGGCTCATGGCCATCTTCAGCCGCACGTAGGGGCGCAGGCGAGTCATGCGCGAAACGAAGCCCGGGTTGAGCGCCCGTGCCTCGTCTTCCAGCAAACCGACGTCCACTTCTATGTCGGCATCGCGCAACATGGCGATACCACGCCCGGCCACCTCGGGGTTGGGATCCTGCATGGCCACGACCACCCGTTGCACGCCGGCCTCGATCAATGCCACCGCACAGGGGCCGGTACGACCATGGTGAGAGCAGGGTTCCAGCGTCACATAGGCGGTGGTACGGCGAGCACTCTCCCCTGCCATGCGTAGGGCATGAATCTCGGCGTGCGGCTCTCCGGCACGCTCGTGCCAGCCCTCGCCCACGACTCGGTGATTCTTGACCAGTACGCAACCCACCCTGGGGTTGGGGTGCGTAGTATAGAGGCCGCGGCGGGCCAGTTTTAGCGCCCGGGCCATCCAGGCGGCGTCGGTCGGTTTGGCCATGTCGCTCCTACGCTGGGTCTTAAAGCTGGCTGCGCTCAGCGATACAGGCTAGCCGGTCACGCTTTAATCGTCGGCGTTGCCAGGCGAGAAGCCGGGCTCCTGCGAAAGCCGATCGATCTCGGCACGAAACTCATCGAGGTCCTGGAAGCGGCGATAGACCGAGGCGAAGCGGATGTAAGCTACCTGATCGAGGCGCTTGAGCGCTTGCATCACGGCTTCGCCGATATCGCGCGCCTGAATCTCGCGCTCGCCGCTGGCACGCAGCCGATGACGGATCCGTTCCACGGCAGCCTCGATCGCCTCGGCACTGACCGGGCGTTTCTCCAGCGCTCGCAGCATGCCGGCGCGCAGCTTCTGTTCGTTGAAGGTTTCGCGCGAGCCATCGGCCTTCACCACCCTGGGCATGACCAGCTCGGCGGTCTCGTAGGTAGTGAAGCGCTCACCGCAGGCGGTGCATTGGCGGCGTCGGCGCACCTGGTCGCCTTCCGCCACCAGGCGGGAGTCGGTCACACGCGTGTCATGGGCGCCACAGAAGGGGCAATGCATGGTCTCGTTCCGAACGCGAAGCGGGCGACCCGGAGGTCGCCGGGCTCATGATTGGGTATCTTATTCGGCCAGTAGTGTACCCGCTGGGCCACGCGCCGCCCAGCATCGGTGGCTAGGGCACGGGCGGCGGCGCCCATCGGGAGTTACTGATGGCCATGCGCATGGTCGTTCCCGCTCTGCTCCAGAATGCGCTTGACCGGTGCTTGCAGTGCCTGGGTCTCGCCCGTATCGAACTCGAGTTCGATACGCACCGACTCTCCTTCCACCAACGGTTCCGTCAGCCCGATCAGCATCATGTGCAAGCCACCCGGAGCCAGTTCGACGCGCCCACCGGCGGGGATGGCGATCTCGCCGGCCCGGCGCATCTGCATGACACCGTCCACGCTCTGGTGGTTGTGCAACTCGATCACCTCTGCCGCCGACGTGCTGGCCCCCACCAGCCTGACGTCCCGCTCGGCCGGATTATGCAGCGACATGAAGGCCGCTGACGTTGGTGAGCCCGGCGGCACGGCACGCACCTGAGCGTGTTCGATGACCACCGCGTCGGCCAGCGCCGGCAATGTGACCACAATGAGGCCGACGGCGGCCAGCAGTTGACGGGGCAGCTTCATGTAGGCTCCTTGCTGTATCGTTGCGCCATGCAGGCAGGAAGAGGCAAACAGCATACTATGGACCTGGCGGATACAAGGCCTGGATGCGTCAACTCGACACAGCGAGGCGTTAATCGGCAGTCAATGGCTGACCGCCACACTGTCGATTCTCGCGCTGGCGTCGACGTCTCGTCGGCGCCAAAGCCAAGCCGCTTTCATCGACCTGCATGGATCCCGAGGACTCTCGACATGGCTTTTCGTATCGCGCTGCTCTCTGCCACCCTGGCAAGTCTTTATGCCACCACATCGGTTCATGCCGACGCATGGCCGGCCCCCGTACAGGCCCTGGTCGAGCAAGGCCTCGAGATCCATGGTGAATTCGAGGCGCCGAGCGGTCTCACCGGCTACGCGGCCAGCCATCAGGGTCGCGAGATGACCGTCTATCTCACCGCCGACGGCAACCATGCCATCGCCGGCAGCTTGATCGATGCCGAAGGCAACGACGTAGGCGAAGCGGCACTGGACGAACTGGTCCGGCAACCCCAGGAGGAAAAGGTATGGCAGCAGCTGGAAGCGAGCCATTGGATCGCCGACGGTCGCGACGACGCGCCCCGCGTGCTCTACACCTTCACCGACCCCAACTGCCCCTACTGTCACCGTTTCTGGGAAGCCACCCGGCCCTGGGTGGAAGCCGGCGACGTTCAGCTGCGCCATATCATGGTGGGCATTCTGCAGCAGGACAGCCCGGCCAAGGCAGCCTCGCTGCTGGGTGCCGAGGATCCCGAAGCGGCGCTGCGCGAACACAATGGCGGGGATGAGATCGCCCCGGCAGCCCAGCCGCGTGACATCGAGGACCAGGTATTTCGCAACAACCAGCTATTCGAGGAGCTGGGCTTCTACGCCACTCCCACGACGGTCTACTACCGCGATGAACGCCTGGATCGTGTCGCCGGCATGCCGGATGAGGAGCGCCTGAGAGAAATGATGGGCGATGAGGCGCCCTGAGCCGTCTCAGACGACAGATCCCAGGCGGCGGCTGCAAGCACTTGCAGGACGCGCCGAGTGCGGGTTCACCGAAGGGGAAAACGAAACCCCGCCCTGATCAAGGGCGGGGTCGATTATGCTGCGGCAGCTCTACGTCTCAGCGATAGACCGGCAAGCGCGAGCAAACGCTCTCGACCTTGCCCTTCACTTCGGCCTCGATGGCGGCGCTGTCCTCGCCCTTGGCCATCACGTCGAGAATGTCGCAGATCCAGCCGGCCAGCTCGCGACATTCGCTTTCGCCGAAGCCACGGGTGGTCACCGCCGGCGTGCCGATGCGCAGGCCGGAGGTGACGAACGGGCTCTGGGGATCGCCGGGCACGGCGTTCTTGTTGACGGTGATGTGGGCGCGACCCAGGGCGGCATCCGCATCCTTGCCGGTCAGGCCCTGCTTGATCAGCGAGAGCAGGAAGAGGTGATCCTCGGTCCCCCCGGATACCACGTCATAGCCGCGCTCGACGAAGACGCCGGCCATGACCTGGGCGTTCTTGACCACCTGCTGCTGGTAGGTCTTGAACTCGGGCGCCATGGCCTCCTTGAAGCACACCGCCTTGGCAGCGATGACGTGCTCGAGCGGACCGCCCTGACCGCCGGGGAAGACGGCGGACTGCAGCTTCTTCTCGATCTCGGCATCGCCCTCGGCGGAGAGGATCAGGCCGCCACGCGGGCCGCGCAGGGTCTTGTGCGTGGTGGTGGTGACCACGTGAGCGTGGGGCATCGGCGTCGGATAGATGCCGGCGGCCACCAGGCCGGCGATGTGGGCCATGTCGACCAGCAGGTAGGCGCCCACCTCGTCGGCGATCTCACGGAACTTGGCCCAGTCGATGACCTGGGAGTAGGCGGAGAAGCCGGCGATGATCATCTTCGGCTTGTGCTCGCGGGCGAGCCTAGCCACTTCCTCGTAGTCGATGCGACCGCTGTCGTCGATGCCGTACTGCACGGCGTTGTAGTGCTTGCCCGAGAAGTTGGGCTTGGCGCCGTGAGTGAGGTGGCCGCCCGCGTCGAGGCTCATGCCCAGCACGGTATCGCCCGGCTTGACCAGCGCCTGGAACACGGCGCTGTTGGCCTGGGAGCCGGAGTGGGGTTGCACGTTAGCGTAGCTGGCGTCGAACAGCTGCTTGGCGTAGTCGATGGCGAGCTGCTCGACAATGTCGACGTACTCGCAGCCGCCGTAGTAGCGCTTGCCGGGATAGCCTTCCGCGTACTTGTTGGTCAGCTGGCTGCCCTGAGCTTCGAGAACGCGCGGGCTGGCGTAGTTCTCGGAAGCGATCAGCTCGATGTGCGCTTCCTGGCGTGCGACTTCTTTCTGCATCGCATCGAACAGGGCGTCATCGAAACCGGCAATCGTCATGTCACGGCTGAACATCGGCGGGAAACCTCGCATCACGGGAAGAGTCGGAAGGCGCCATGATACCCCAGCCCATGACGCCTTTCACATGAAAGGCCGTCATGAGTGGATGCAGGATTTCTCATGCAAGGTTTAGTCGCTTCAGCGCGTCTCCACTTTCACCCCGAGCTTGCCCGGCAGGCCCAGCGGGTCGTCAGCATAAGTGGACAGTTTGCTCTGGGCCGGCAGGGTGAGGCGCAGGTCCAGCTCCTCGGCGCTGCCTTCCAGCAGGTCCACCAGCGCCACCAGCACCGCCTGCACCTCGGGACCGAACATCATGCCGAAGCCCTGGGCCTGGGTACGCGCCTGCTCGATGTACTGCGCCTCGGTGACGCCCTGCGTGGCGGCGCCCAGGGTGACAAGGCGGGGGAACAGCCCTTGATCGGACAGCATCAGATGCATGTCGCCGCCAAGTAGCGTCGCACGCTCCAGCCAGTCGGCATCGGCAAAGACCTCGGCCGGGGTCACGCCCTCGGGTAGCAGCACCGGCAGGTTGGCGTCGAATGCCAGGCGCAGGGCATCTTGAATGTCGATGCGGCTGTCGCTGGTCAGCACGCTGTGCTCCCCCGTGTCCTGCCAACTGCCGAGCAGTGCAGCATCCATCCGCAGCTCCCCGGTGCCGCCGGTGAGCACGTTGCTGGCCATGCGCAGCTGGGTACGCTCCTCGGCCGGGGCAAGTTCGATCATGCGCGCCAGGTCGAGCTCCAGCGACTCCAGCCGCAAGCCGCCCTTGCCGTCTTCGAAGGCGCCGTCGAGATCGAGCTGCGCCACACTGCCGGCGAACTCGCGTGAGTCCACGACGAGATTGCGCAGCAACAGCGTGTCGAGTCGCTCCTCACCTTCGACATCGATCCCGCGCAGGCCTTCGAAACGCATCGACTCCAGCGTGAAGGAGCCCGAGCCGAGCCCGTCGACATCCTCGGTCGAGCCGGCTACGCCGGTCATCTCGAACACGCCGATAGCATCGTGGGTGAGATCCTTGCCGCGTACGCTGTCGATGGACATGCGTCCCTGACGCGTCTGCAGCGGCGTATCGATGAACATCTCCTCGGCCAGCTCAGAGGCAAGCTCGATAGCGATGTCGTCGATGGCCAGGCTGCCCAGGCGCACGTCTTCGGGGGCCAGCCCCTCATGCAGCGGAAAGACCGCGCGCGATGGTTCGCCCAGCACGATGCGCTCGGCCGTCATCAGCGTCAGTTCGGTGAGGCTGTCCTCGATGCGCACCCCTTCCAGGGTCACTTCGTCGGGACTGTCGTAATCTCCGCTGACGATGTAGCGGTCGATATGCAGTCGCTCGCCCTCCTGCGCCTCGAACATCACGTCCTCGGCGGTAACGCGGGAGCGCAGCATGGCGCTGGAGACGTCGCCCAGCGTGAGGTTGCCGCCCGCCCCGAACGCCGCACGCAGATCGGCCTCGAGCCGCTCGGCGTCGGCGAGCACCGCGCCGGAGGCGCCCAGCAGCGCAGCGAGAGTCAGAGATCGGGCCAGGCGCGAAGCCCCGGTTTGCGTAGCCTTCATCGACATCCCCTTGTTCATATTCATGCGAAAGGAAGTGGCGATGATCGGCAGCGCCACGTTTACGGAGTGTAACCGGGAATGCCCCGCCGGCGCGTCTGCAGCGGTGGGGCATTGACCCCCAGTCGTTCAACGCTGTCCGTCACGCCTCGCCGAGCAGCCCCAGGCTCGCCGCCGGTGCCTGGCGTCGCAGGCCATGCGACAGCAGGTGGCCGATGACACCGACCAGCAATGCGCCGCCGACAGGCAGCGCGAACCACAGCCAGGGATGGGGACGTGGAGCCAGGTCGAGCCAGGCCAGGTAGATTCCGGCGGTGGCCAGCTCGGCCAGCAGCGCTCCCATCGCCCCGCTGGCCAGACCGAGAATGGCGAACTCGGCGCCCTGCACCCGCGAGATCAGCCGACCGCCGGCACCGAAGACCCGCATCAGGCCGCTTTCGTGGGCACGCGCCGGCCGGCTCGCGGTCAGCGCCGCATAGAGCACGCTGATGCCGGCCAACAGCACGAAGCCCAGCACCAGCTCCACCGCCCGGGTGACTTGTGTGATGACCTCGCGCACCTGGGCCAGAATAGCGTCGACATTGAGCAGCGACACCCCGGGGAACGCCTGCACCAGGCGCCTCATGGTATCCCCTTCGCCGCTGTTCAGGTGGAAGGCGGTGATATAGCTGTGTCCGAAGCGTTCCAGCACGCCGGGAGGGAAGATGACGAAGAAGTTGGGACGGAAACTGTCCCAGTCCAGATCGCGCAGGCTGGCCACCTCACCGACGACCTCATCGCCGCCGATGGTGAAGGTCACCCGGTCGCCTAGTGCCAGTCCCAGCCGCTCGGCCAGGCCGCGTTCCACCGAAATGGGCACTGCCGTCGCGCCCGGCTCGGCGTCCACCGCCCCGAGCCACCCGCTGGGAGGCTCATCCGGCGTGAGTTCGTCGAACCACTGTCCCGCGACGATCCGATTGCCCTCGGGCAGCTCGGCCTGCCAGGTCAGGTTGAGCTCGCGGCGCAGCGAATTGTCGCCCCGCGCATCCGCCGGCACGACGTCACGTGGCGGACGCTCATTGATCGCGGTGAGCCGGCCCCGCACCATGGGATAGAGCGCCGTACGATCGTCGGCAGCGTTCTCCAGAACATCGACGAAGCCGTCGCGCTCGCCGGGCTGGATATTGATGGCGAAATAGTTGGGCGTGTCCTCGGGCAACTGCGCCTGCCAAGTGGAGAGCAGGTCGCCGCGCACCAGGGCGATCATCGCCATGGCGAAGAAGGTCACAGCGAAGGCCAGCAGCTGCCCCAGGCTGGCATTGCGTCGCCGGGCCAGCTGCCGTCCGCCGAGTCGCACGGCCTGGTACCATTCGGCACCGTTACCTGCTCCCTGCAGCGGGAGACGCGTCGTCATGCGCAGCACCAGGCTGAGCAGAAGCGTGCCCAAGCCCCACAGCACCACCAGCATGATCAGGCCGCCGACCAGCAGCGACGCGGCCAGGGCGAAATCGCCGGAGTAGAGCCACAGCAGGCCGCCGAACACCAGACTGGCCACCAGCACCACCAGCCAGGCCGAGGCTGGCAGCGGGTCAAGCTCCCGACGCAGCACCTTGAGCGCGCTGACGCGTCTCAGGCGCAGTAGCGTCGGGCCGGCGAAGCCCACCAGCACCGCCAACGCGGTAAGCACCCCGAGCGCAAGGGGCAGCCAACCCGGCGGCGGCAGCGTGAGCGGCAGGAAGGCGGTCAACAGCGCCAGCAGCACGGCCTGCCCGGCCAGGCCCAGCAGCGCACCCAGCGCCGAGGCCGCCAGTGCCAGCCATAGCAGCTGCAGGGCAAAGAGCCGCGCCAGCTCGCGCTGGGTGGCACCGAAGCAGCGCAGCAGCGCCGCGGTGTCCAGATGGCGCTCGACGTAGCGCCGCGTCGCCATGGCCACCGCCACCCCGGCCAGCAGCACCGCTGCGAGCCCCGCCAGGCTGAGGTACTTCTCGGCACGCTCCAGGGCGCTGCCGAGGCCCGGTCGGTCACGGCGCACATCGCGCACTTCCACTCCGTCTCGGCGCAGGCGATCGAGCCGCGACTCCACGCGTTCCACCGCCTGGGGCGGTCCCGCAGCGAGAATCTCGTACTCCACCCGCGATCCCTCCTGCACCAGGTTAGTGGCACCGAGGTCGTCGACGTGCATCATCAGACGCGGGTTGAAGCTGCCGAAGCCGGCCGATTGGTCAGGCTCCCGCTCGATCAGACCACCCAGCGTCAGTTCGGCCTCGCCGACGCGAATGCGATCGCCGGGCTCGGCCTCGAGCAGCAGCGCCAGCCGCGGCGACACCCACACCTCCCCTGCCGCGGGTCCTTGCGCCGTCGTCTCGACGCCGTCACCGAAGTCGACGTGCAACACGCCGTAGTGCGGGTAGACGTTATCGACCGCCTTGAGGCTGGCCGGCTGAAAAGCCTCCCCATGGCTGACCATGGTCACCATGTCGATCTGATCGCTGAGGGTCAGCCCGGCCTCCTCCAGTGCGAGACGCAGTTCGCCATCGAACGGGCGTCCCTGCTCGAGCACCAGATCGCCGCCCATCAACTGGCCGGCCTGACGCGTCAGGCCGCGATCCAGCCGATCGAGAAAGAAGCCGATCATGGTCGAAGCTGCCACCGCCAGGGCCAGCGCCACGAACAGCGCGCGCACATCGCTGGCGCGAAGGTCCCGCAGCAGGCCGCGTGCCGAAAGCCGCAGCAGGCTGGCCGCCGTCGCCGCTTGCATCGGCGCGGCCGAGCTCCGACTCATGCCTCCACCTCGTCGCGCGCCAGCTCGACGAGGTGCCCCTCCTCGAGCCGCAGGCAGCGGTCGCAGCGCCTTGCCAGGGCATGATCGTGGGTCACCAGCACCAGCGTGGTACCGGCCTCGCGATTGAGCTGGAATAGCAGCTCGATGATGCGCGCACCGGTGGTCGGGTCCAAGTTGCCGGTGGGCTCGTCGGCGAAGACCAGCTCGGCGCCGGTGACGAAGGCGCGTGCCAGCGCCACGCGCTGCTGCTCACCCCCGGAAAGCTGCTTGGGCAAATGCTCGAGTCGCTCACCGAGGCCCACTCGCGTCAGCCAGTCGCGGGCGCGCTCGGAGGCATCCGGCCGCGGCGACAGCTCCAACGGCAACAGCACGTTCTCCAGCGCCGTCAGGGTCGGCAACAGCTGGAAGTTCTGGAACACGAAGCCCACCCGACCTGCCCGCAGCCGTGCACGTCCGTCCTCGTCCAGCTCGGCGAGCGACTCACCGAACAGCTCCAGCTCGCCATCGCTCGGTGCATCCAGCCCGGCGAGCAGTCCGAGCAGGGTGGACTTCCCCGCCCCGCTCTGGCCAAGGATCGCCACGCTTTCGCCGGGGAACACTTGCAACCCCAGGTCACTCAGAATGGTGAGCCGGCGCTCGCCGCTCGCCACCTGCTTGTTCAGGTGGCGGGCGTGTAGAATCGGGCTGACCGCGTGTCCCGCAACGGGAGCACGCTTGACATCCGCGTCTTGGATCGAGGAGTCGGACATGGTGAGAGGCTTCCCCTTGGATTGGATACGAAAAAGCATCGGCCTGGCGCTGTGCGCCCTACTGATGACGCTGCCACCGCTGGGCCATGCCGATGAGCGACCGGTATTGCTGATTGTGGGCGATAGCCTGAGCACCGCTTACGGCATCGAGCGTGAAGCAGGCTGGGTCAGTCTGCTTGAGGCCCGACTGGGCGAAGAGGTGCGCGTCGTCAACGCCAGTATCAGCGGCGAGACGAGCAGCGGCGGTGCGAGCCGACTCCCCGAGCTTCTCGGACAGCACGACCCCGACATCGTTCTGCTCGAACTGGGCGGCAACGACGGTTTGCGTGGCCTGCCGCCGTCCCAGCTCGAGGCCAACCTGGCCGGCATGATCGAAGCCAGTCTCGAGGCGGACGCCCAGGTGTTGCTGCTTGGCATCGATATTCCCCCCAACTATGGCCAGGCTTACCGCAACGCCTTCACCGGTGTGTTTCCCCGCCTGGCCGCTACCTACGAAGTACCGCTGGTGCCCTTTCTGCTCGAGAACGTGGCGCTCGAACCCGGCATGATGCAGGAGGACGGTATCCACCCCACCGCGGATGCCCAGCCGACCATCCTCGACAACGTCTGGCCCGAACTCGCCCCGCTGCTGAAACGATACGGTGAGCCGACGGCCGCCATTGGTCAGGACTGAGCCGGCACCGGACTCTGCCACTGCTGTAGTCCCAACCCGCCGAGGATCAGCACCAGCCCCACCAGGGTTGACGCCAGGATCGGCTCGCCGACCACCAGATGCAGCAACAGCAGCGATATCGGCGGCGAGAGAAAGATCAGGTTCGAGACCCGCGCCGTGCGCGACACCCGGTGCACGGCCAGTTGCCACAGCACGAAGGCGATGCCCATTTCGAACAGCCCGACATAGATGCCGGCCGTCACTCCGGCCCAGCCGGGCCAAGCAAATCCGGGCCCGAGTAGCATCAACAGGGTCAGCACCGGCAGGCCGACGCTGAAGTTCTGCCACTGGGCAACCAGCGGCGGGCGGCGGTCACGCACATTGAGCAACCAGTAGAGCGCCCACAGCAGGGTCGAGGCCAGCGCCAGCCCCACGCCGAGCGGATCGGCGAAGGCGACGTCGAACACCGCGCCCCGAGTGGCAATGACCCAGACCCCCGAGTAGGCAACCAGCCCGGCCAGGATATCGACGCGGGTCAGGCGCTGGCCGAGGATGGGCACTGCCAGGAACGCCATGGTCAATGCCCAGGTGTAGTTGAGCGCCATCGCCTCCTGCCCCGGCAGGCGGTCGTAGGCGCCGAACAGCACCAGGTAATAGGCCACCGGGTTCATCAGCCCCGCCCAGGCGGCCGTGCGCCAGCCGCGACGCAGCGCCTCGCGCAGCAGCCCCTGGCGCAGCATCAGCCCGCCGATCAGCAGCCACGACACAAGCGAAGCCAGCCACATCAGCTCCAGCGGCGTCATGTGTCCGAGCGCCACCTTGAACGCGGTGGCCACGGTGGACCACAGCGCCACCGCACCGAGGCCGAAGAGCATCGCCTGGCGGTCCCGGGAAGGGACGTCCATGTCCATCGCCTCGCTTTTCATCGATCGATATGGCCCAGGTCGCGTTCGGGATCGAGCCGGTCGCGGACCCGCTGCTTGAGCTGTTTCACGTCGGGAAAGCCGCCGTCGCGCTTGCGTTCCCACAACGATTCGTCGTCGTAGAAGATTTCGAAGTAGCCGCCGTGGGAGGGCACCAGGGCCACCTCCTCCAGCGTCTCGCCGAAGGTGGAGAGCAGCTCCTGAGCGTACCAGGCGCTACGCAGCAACCAGTTGCACTGGGTGCAGTAGTGGATGCGGATACGTGACATGGCGTTCACCTGTCGCAAGAATGGAGCCGTTGATCATAGCAGCCGAGGAGCCCGGATGGCCGAACGTGACATCAGCCAATCCCGTCTGTACGAATGGCTGACCGGCGACGAGGACAGCCGGATGTGCCTCGACATTCCCGACGAGGCGTGTGTCGAGCAGCCGCGCAACTTCTTCCTTCACCTGTTCGCCGCGCTGGGCAACAAGCTCGCCGACGAACTGGCCAGCGCCCGTCTGGTGCTGCCCTGGCTGCTTGGGGTGATCGGCGCCCCGCTGTGGATGGTCGGCCTGCTGGTGCCGATCCGCGAGGCCGGCGCTCTGCTGCCGCAACTGTTCGTGGCCGGCTTCATCCGGCTCAGACCCGAGCGCAAGTGGGCATGGGTACTGGGCGGTACCTTGCAGGCCCTGGCGGCGGCAATCCTTGCCCTGCTCGCGCTGTTCGGCCATGGCAGCCTCGGCGGTGCCCTGGTGTTGGCCGTACTGGTGGCGCTGTCGCTGGCCCGCGGGCTCTCCTCGATCGCCACCAAGGACGTATTGGGCAAGACCATCGCCAAGCGTCGCCGCGGCAACCTGATGGGCTGGAGCGGCAGCGTGGCCGGCGCCGTCACCTTGGCCGCCGGCAGTGTCCTGATGCTTTTCGACGACCGCCCCGGCGAGTTGGCCCTGGCGATACTGCTCGGTGTCGCCGCCCTGGGATGGGCGCTCAATGCAGTGTGTGCGGCACGCATCCACGAGACGCCGGGGGCAGTGGAGGGTGGCGAGAACGCCTGGCACAGCATCAAGTTGGGCCTACGCCTGCTGCGCGAGGATCGTGCCTTCCTGCTTTTCAACCTGACCCGCTCGCTGCTGCTGGCCAGCGCCCTGGCGCTGCCTTACGTGGCCCTGCTCGGTCAGCGTCAGAGCGGCACCGAGCTGGGCGGCCTGGGAGTCCTGATCGTAGTGTCCGGCGTCGCGGGCATGGTGGCGAACCCGATCTGGGGCAAGCGTGCCGACACCTCCAGCCGCATCGTACTGCGCAATGCGGGGCTGGGCACGGCGGGCTGCTGCCTGCTCGGCGCCGCCATCGCCTGGCTGCCCGGCGACTGGACGGACCGGGTATGGCCCTTCGCCGCGGTCTACGCTCTGCTCACGATCGTGCACGCCGGCGTGCGCCTCGGCCGCAAGACGTATCTGGTCGACATGGCGGGGCAGGATCGACGCGCGCTCTACGTCGCGCTCTCCAACACCCTGACCGGTGTCATGATGCTGCTTGTGGGCGGCGCTACGGGGCTGCTGGCGCAGTGGCTGGGTACCGACTGGCTGCTGGTGGCGCTGGCCGGCATGGGGCTGGCGGCCTCCGCTATCGCCGGCGGGCTCCCCGACGTGGAGCGGTGACGCCGGCCGACACGGCCTTTTCACCCTGGCACCGGCTGGCCAAGATATCGCATAGTGACGTTTACGCACGCCAAGCCGTCAGGATCCGAGACAGGAATGCCTTGAATGAAACGCACGCCACTGATCAGCCCCGAACTGCTGGAGCGCATCGTCGACGCCTCGGAGGACGGCATTGTCATCGCCGAGCAAGAGGGCGACGACAACATCCTCATCTACGTCAACAAGGGCTTCGAGCGTCTCACCGGCTACAGCACCGACGAGATCCTCTACCGGGACTGCCGCTTCCTGCAGGGTGACGATCGCGACCAGCCGGCGCTGGAGAAGATTCGCAAGGCGCTGGCCCAGGGACAGCCGTGTCGCGGAGTTCTGCGCAACTACCGCAAGGACGGCACCCTATTCTGGAACGAGCTGTCGATCACTCCGGTATTTGACGATGCCGACGAGCTGACCTACTTCATTGGCGTGCAAAAAGACGTCACCGAACGCGTCGAGGCTCAACAGGAGCTCGAGAGACTCAAGGCCGAGCACGGTCCTTCTTGACGGTGGCCCCTGCTGCTGGCACTCATCGACATTCCGTGTCGGTTTTTTTACTCAACGAGACTTGCTCTCGGCCTCTTCTAGATATATATAGCCGTCAGGTACCAGCCACTGGTACCGATGGCGCTTCAGGTCCGTCGCTTCGGACACGAAGCGAACTCGCGATACGTCGATCGCCAGAGCGGTCGGCACCGGGCCATGGGAGGATGTCGCATGAGCCATGAACCCCTTGTCAACGACTCTCACGATGACGAACAGGATTTCCTGGAAGCCGTGAACGATGACGAATACGTCCGTCCGCGCGCCTCTAGCCGCGCCGACACCCTACGCGCCCGACGACGCGTCGAGGCCCTGCTCGAAGAGCGGCGCCTGCAGCGTGCCATCGAAGACGACTGGATGCTGCCCGACGAGGAAGAGGAGGAAGAGGAGTAGCATCACCTCACCGGGCGGGGCATCCAGGGCTGCCCCGCCACCCATCTCCGTCCGGGCCCAGATCTCGGCATTCAGCCCACAGGCCACGTCGAAGCTGGCCTTTGCCCCGCTCGGCCACTATCATCGTGGCCACAGAAACCCCTCAACCCCAGTGGAATTCCATGGCGCAATACGTCTTCACCATGAACCGGGTGGGCAAGGTCGTTCCGCCCAAGAAACAGATCCTCAAGGACATCTCGCTGTCCTTCTTCCCGGGAGCCAAGATCGGCGTGCTGGGCCTCAACGGTGCCGGCAAGTCGACCCTGTTGCGCATCATGGCAGGGGTCGACAAGGAGTATGAGGGAGAGGCTCGCCCCATGCCCGGCATCAATATCGGCTACCTGCCCCAGGAACCCGAGCTCGACGACGAGAAGAGCGTGCGCGAGACCGTGGAAGAGGCGCTGGGCGAAATCCAGGAAGCACAGACCAAGCTCGACGCCGTCTATGCCGCCTACGCCGAGCCGGATGCCGACTTCGATGCCCTCGCTTCCGAGCAGGCTCGGCTGGAGAACATCATCGAGGCCGCCGACGCACACAACCTGGAGCGCAAGCTGGAAGTCGCCGCCGAGGCCCTGCGTCTGCCGTCCTGGGAAGCCAAGGTCGGCAACCTTTCGGGCGGCGAGCGTCGCCGCGTGGCGCTATGTCGCCTGCTGCTCTCCAACCCCGACATGCTGCTGCTCGATGAGCCTACCAACCACCTCGACGCCGAGTCGGTGGCCTGGCTCGAGCGTTTCCTGCACGATTACAGCGGCACCGTGGTGGCGATCACCCACGACCGCTACTTCCTCGACAACGTAGCCGGCTGGATCCTCGAGCTCGACCGCGGCCACGGCATCCCCTTCGAGGGCAACTACTCACAGTGGCTCGAATCGAAGGAGAAGCGCCTGGAACAGGAGGCCAAGCAGGAGGCCTCGCGCCAGAAGGCGATCAAGCACGAACTGGAGTGGGTGCGCAGCAACGCCAAGGGCCGCCAGGCCAAGAGCAAGGCACGCCTCAATCGCTTCGAGGAGATGCAGTCAGGCGACTTCCAGAAGCGTAACGAGACCAACGAGATCTACATTCCACCCGGCCCGCGCCTGGGCGACAAGGTGATCGAGTTTCACGGGGTCTCCAAGCGCTTCGAGGACAAGCTCCTCTACGAGGATCTCACCTTCGCCGTGCCCAAGGGGGCGATCATCGGCATCATCGGCGGCAACGGCGCCGGCAAGTCGACCCTATTCAAGCTGATCACCGGCAAGGAGCAGCCCGACAGCGGCGAGGTGGTCGTCGGCGAGACCGTCGACATCGCCTACGTCGAGCAGCTTCGCGATGCGCTCGATGACAAGCAGACTGTGTGGGAAGCGGTCTCGGACGGCCAGGACATCCTCAACATCAACGGCTACGAGGTCTCCTCGCGTGCCTATGTCGGTCGCTTCAACTTCAAGGGCAACGATCAGCAGAAGTTCCTCAAGGACCTGTCCGGCGGCGAGCGCGGCCGACTGCAGCTGGCCCAGACCCTGAAACAGGGCGCCAACGTGCTGCTGCTCGACGAGCCGTCGAACGATCTCGATATCGAGACCCTGCGTGCGCTGGAAGAAGCCCTGCTCGCCTTCCCCGGCTGCGCCCTGGTGATCTCCCACGATCGCTGGTTCCTCGACCGGATCGCCACCCATATTCTCGCCTTCGAAGGCGATTCCCAGGTGGTTCTCCTCGAAGGCAACTATACCGACTACGAAGCGGACCATCGCAAGCGGGTCGGCAGCGACACACCGCATCGCATGAAGTACAAGCGTATCGACGCCTGATCCCGCGGGTATCGTAATCGACGAGGCCTCGCCCTAGGGCGAGGCCTCTTGCCGTGCGGCATCGGATAGGCGTCTACGCCTCGTCACGGTCGCCGACCGGTGATCAGCGAGACGATGAACAGCACGATGAACAGGAAGAACAGGATCTGGGCGATGGTTGTGGCCGCACCGGCGATACCCGAAAACCCCAGGACACCCGCGATGATCGCAATAATCAGGAACAGCATTGCGTTGCCGAGCATGATAGACCTCCTTGATCGTCATGGCGCCATCCGTTGACGCCGAACCATCCCGCTTAGGTGTCTTTCAGGCTTGCGTGTACGGGGCGCAGCGTCAAGTTACCGAGGGTCATCCCTCGTAACGCCATGCGTCGCATTGAAACCTGCAGGCCTCAGTAAAAGCCCGGCTCGCCTCTTGGGCGGGTCTTGAAGCGTCGATGCAGCCACAGGTACTGCTCGGGATGCTTGCGTATCGCCTCCTCGATGAACGCATTGACACGTGCGGCATCGGCCACCTCGTCATCGCTGGGAAAATTCTCCAACGGCGGCCGGCATTCGATGGTGTAGGTGCGGTCGTCGGGGTTGCGATGGAACATCAGCGGCACCACCGGTGCGCCGGTCATCCGGGCGATCTTGGCCGTCAGCCGGATCGTGGCGGCCTCGATGCCGAAGAAGGGGGCGTATACACTGGCGTCGCGTCCGAAGTCCTGATCCGGCGAATACCAGACGATATGCCCGGCCTTGATCCGGCGCACCACGCCGCGCAGGTCGTGCCGATCGATGGCTTCGCCGAAGATATGGCTTCGCGCACCGGTCATGAAGCGGTCGAACAGCGGGTTGTTGTGGGGTCGGTAGACCACGTCAGCAGGAAAGAACAACGAGTGCAAGGCACCGCCGAGATCCAGCGTGGAGAAGTGAATGCCGATCAGCAGCACACCCTTGCCGCGCGCGTGTGCCTCGGCCAGATGGTGCGCGTTGCGGTAGGTAACCCGATGACGTAAATGGCGGGCATCGCGGCACCAGGCGGTGGCCGTCTCGAGAATGCCGATGCCGTTGGCGGCGAAGGTTTCCTTGACCCGTTTCTCGCGCTGCGCCTCGTCAAGCTCGGGAAAGCACAGACGCAGATTGGTATCGACGATATGCCGCCGTCGCGGCACCAGCCGCCAAGCCAGCAGACCGAGGCCACGGCCGACGGCTAGCTTCAGTCGCCACGGCAACCAGGCGCCTAGGTGCATGGCGCCGATCGCCAGCCAGGCGGGCCAGTAGCGGGGGTGAGCGAAGGAATCGGGCCAGTTGCGCTTGGACATTCTCGTTCTCGTTCGGATCGGGGTCGGCTTCGGTCGCAGGTTCGATCAATCCCCATAGCGCCTGGGCACTCGGGGAAGAATGCCGGTCAGCAGCGTATAGCTGATGGTGTCGCAATGGCGCGCCACCTCATCGACCGAGAGTACCGCACCGTGCCGCGACCGCCCCCAGAGCACCGCTTCGCTGCCGATATCGGCTTCGGCAATGTCGGTGACGTCGACGGTGAGCATATCCATCGATACCTTGCCGGCAAGGGCCGCGCGGCGCCCCGCGATCAGTATCGGCGTACCATCGGCCGCGTGCCGATCATAACCGTCGCCATAGCCGCAGGCCACCACGGCAATCCGCGACGGCCGCGGTGCACGCCAGCGGCCGCCGTAGCCCACCGGCTCACCCTGTGCCAGCTCGCGAATGGCGATGATCTCCGAACGCAGCGTCATGACCGGCTCGAGCTGGCGGCTGGCTTCGCTGGGCTGTTCCAACGGGTCGCTGCCGTAGAGCATCACGCCGGGGCGCACCCAATCGCCATGCGCCTGCGGCCAGGCCAGGGTCGCCGGGGAGTTGGCCAGGCACAACGGCGCCTTGAGCGTTTCCGCGAGATTTCGCATGCAGTCGAGCTGCTTGCGGCAGTAGCCCGGATCGACGGCGTCGGCAGTGGCGAAGTGGCTCATCAGCAACGGATCGGCGACGCGATCGGGAGCGGCGGCCAGGCGCGCCCAGACATCGGCGGCCCGCTCGGCGGGGAAGCCCAGTCGATGCATGCCGGAATCGACCTTGAGCCACACCGGGATTGGGCGCTGCGGGCGATAGGCCAGCAGCGCCCGGACCTGCCATTCGCTGTGCACCGCCAGCCACAAGCCCAGAGCCTCGACACGGGGCAGCTCAGCGGCCTCGAAGATGCCTTCAAGCAATACCACGGGAGAGCGCACGCCACCGTCGCGCAGGGCTTCGGCCTCCTCCAGGCAAGCCACGGCGAAGGCCGGCGGCCGCTCTCCCGGCGGCAGGGCTTCCAGCGCCAGGGCGCAGGCCACGGCGCCATGGCCGTAGGCATTCGCCTTGATCACGGCCAACGCCCGGCTCCCCGAGGCCAGTTCACGGGCGATGGCGTAGTTGCGACGCAGGGCGACGAGATCGATATCGGCGACCAATGGCCTGGCCATGGCGAGCCTCCAAGGTAAAACGGCCCGGAACCTGCGGGTTCCGATGAAGAAAAACCACCGACGCATCGGTGGCTTTCGGTCGCATACGTCCCGCTAGCGCAGAGCCGCGTTCAGGACGGCGCCTGGGGGCGCTCACCAATGTTCATCACCGAATCACCGCTGGCTTCGTCGGGCAGCTCCAGCGAGACACGCTCCTCCTCGGAGAGCCAGGCGTTGACGGTGCGTATCGACTCCGGCCCGAGCAGGCCGGCCTGCTGCTGCAGCTGCAACAGACTGAGAATGTAGTCGTAGCGTGCCTCGGCATGCTCGGCGATGGCATTGAACAGGTTCTGCTCGGCATTGAGCACGTCGACGATGTTGCGCGTGCCTACTTCATAGCCCGAGCGGGTCGCCTCGAGCGCGCTCTGGTTGGAGACGATCGCCTGGCGCCGTGCCTCGACGGTCTCCACGTTATTGTTGACCTGAGTGAACAGCGAGCGCACCTGCTGAACGGTATCGCGACGCTGGGCCTCGAAGTCGTACTGGCTGGCCTCGAGCAGAAAGCCGCTCTGGCGGATCTGAGCCCGCGTCGTGCCGCCGGTGTAGAGCGGCAGGCTGGCGCGCAGACCGATCTGACTCTCCGACTGGTAGGAGGTACCGGTACGGTCGCTGTCCGACCAGCCGTAATTGGCGAAGGCGGAAAGCACCGGCTGCTGCCCGGCACGCGCGATGTCGACGGAGCTGCGCGCCACTTCGACGCCGGCCTCGGCCAGCTGTACGAGGGGGCTGCTTGCCATGGCCAGTTGCACCCACTCCTCGCGATCGACCGGCACGGGCCCCTCGATGGGCACCTCCTCCTCGAGCGCCTCGATGCTCCGGTAGCGGTGGCCGGTCAGACGCTCGAGCGCTTCGAAGCTGACCTGCATGGCTCCCTCCGCGGCGATGCGCTGGGCGCGAGCCAGGTCAAAGGAAGCCTGGGCTTCGTGCACGTCGGTAATGGCGATCAGGCCGACCTCGAAGCGCTCGCGGGCTTGTTCCAATTGCCGGCTGATGGCGGTTTCCTGCGCCCGTCGCGCGCTGAGCACGTCGTGGGCACGCAGGATCTCGAAGTAGGCGCTGGCGACATCGAACAGCAACTGCTGCGTGGCGACGTCCACCGTCAGCGCGTCGCGGTCGATCTCGCGCTCGGCCCGTTCGAGTTCGGCGCGTCGCGAGGGGGCATAGAGCGCCTGCTCGGCATCCAGGGTCAGGCTGGCACTGTTGACGGTATCTTCGGTCTCGAATGCCTCTGAAGGCACACCGGGAAACCGGGCACCCTCGTTGGCACTGGAGTAAGTGCGGGCATGACTGGCGCTGCCCCCCACGGAAAGCTGGGGCAGCAGCGTCCCGCGCTGAGCGTCCCGCGCAGCTTCGGTGGCGCGAAAACCGGCGCGAGTGGAGCTCAGTTCGGCATCGTTGTCGAGCGCATCCTGGGTGATCGTCCAGAGATCGGCGGCCTGGGCGTTGGCGGTCATGGCCAGACCGACGAGTACGGCCAGACCGCGGCGACGAAAGTGCCTAGAGATCGGGGGGCGGAGCATTGATTCTTTTCCCTTGTTCAACCCTGCATGGTAAGGACGCTAATGATAACCCGGCAGCATGCAGAAAATATGCAGCCGGTCTGTCGACCGGCTGCATCGTCGATACATCAGTCCCGCTATTCGTTGAAGATGTTATCCATCGACAGGCCCTGCTTCTCGAGCACCCGACGCAGTTTCTTGAGCGCCTCGACCTGGATCTGCCGCACCCGCTCGCGGGTCAGACCGATCTCGTCGCCGACCTCCTCGAGAGTGGCGGCCTCGTGACCGCGCAGGCCGAAACGGCGCACGACCACTTCCATCTGCTTTTCGGTCAGTTCCGCCAGCCAATCGTCGACGTGCTCCTTGACGTCGACGTCGACCAACGAGGATTCCGGACCCTGCTCGTTGTCGTCGGCAAGCGTCTCGATCAGCGGCTTGTCGCTCTCGCCGCCCATCGGATAATCCACCGAGGAGACGCGCTCGTTGAGCCCCATCATCTTCTTCACCGACTCGACAGGCTTGTCGAGGTAGTCGGCGATCTCTTCCGGCGTGGCCTCGTGATCCAGCTTCTGGGTCAGCTCACGGGCCGCCCGCAGGTAGATGTTGAGTTCCTTGACCACGTGGATCGGCAGCCGGATGGTGCGGGTCTGATTCATCAGTGCCCGCTCGATGGTCTGGCGAATCCACCAGGTGGCATAGGTGGAGAAGCGGAAGCCGCGCTCGGGATCGAATTTCTCCACCGCCCGAATCAGCCCGAGGTTGCCCTCCTCGATCAGATCGAGCAGGGTCAGCCCCCGGTTGAGGTAGCGTCTGGCGATCTTCACCACCAGGCGCAGGTTGGACTCGATCATCCTCGCCCGCCCTGCCGGGTCTCCCTTCTGAGCGAGGCGTCCGAAGTACACCTCCTCCTCGGGGGTCAGCAGCGGCGAGAAGCCGATCTCGTTGAGATAGATCTGAGTGGCATCGAGGCTATGATGATAGTGTTTGTCCTCCCGACTCAGCGCTTTCTCGAACGCATCGTCGTCACTATCGCTGGCCGAATTATCCGCGTCCGCCCCGAGTTCCTGTTCGGCCTCGGTGACGTCGTTGAGATCCACATCCTGAAGGTCCCGTTCAAGCATGCTCATCGGTTGCTACCCCGTAGTTTCGTCCTGAGGTGCCGGTACACCTGGCATCGTTTTGTAGCACGCAGCTTCTTTTACTTGTTGTGTTTCCTCATGGTGCCCGTCGCCGGGCACCGTGGGCCACCGTGACGCCCCGGTGGCGCCGCAGCCGAACTATCGCTGCGGCAGATACTGAAGGGGGTCCTGAGGCTGGCCATCCTTGCGCACCTCGAAATGCAGCCTGGCACTTTCGGCGTCGCTATCGCCCATCGTAGCGATCACTTCGCCGGCCTCGACCACATCGTTCTCCGTGACCTGGAGCGAATCGTTGTGGGCGTAAGCGCTCAGGTATTGGTCGTTATGCTTGAGCAGGACGAGGTTGCCGTAGCCCCTCACCCCGCTGCCCGCATAGACCACGATACCGGGGCCAGCTGCTCTGACAGGTTGCCCCTTTTGCCCGGCGATATCAATGCCGGCGGTGATGCTGCCACCCTCACCGAAGCTACCAACCACTTCTCCATCGGTAGGCCACTGCCAGTCAACGTCTTCCACCGGCGTATAGCTTTGACTCTCGCGCTCGGGCTGGCGTTCCGGCGCTCCCGCCACCTCGGTGCCGGCATCCGGTTCTGCCTCGGCAGCCGGTTCCGGCTCTTCCTCGGGCTGAGCCGCAACGGCAACGTCCTCCTCGACACGAGAAGCTTCCTGCGATGTATCGGCGGGAGCCTGCGCAGGCGCTTCGGACCGTCCGTCGGACTGAGACGACGTCGCCGATCGGTTGCCGGCTACGCTCTCGGCGCCGGCGAGAGCCGCCTGACTCGGTGCCGCCCGGTCGCCCTCGAGAGACTGCACGGTCAGGCGCCGGTTGCGCTCGATGGCCTCCTCGTCGGGCAGCAGCCAGTCGTCGCCCTCGCTCCCCGCGGCGCCGCTGCCGAGAGCACTTGCCGTCGCCACTTGTTCCCCATCCCGTTCACCGGAGCGCTGTTCCTGCGACGGTTCGCCCGCGGCATCGCCCAGGCGCAGCTCCTGACCGGGTTGAATGCGGTAGGGCGGGCTGATGTCGTTGAGGCGGGCCAGGTCGCGATAGTCCATGTCATGGCGCCAAGCGATGCCATACAGGGTATCGCCCTGTTCCACCGTGTAGCGGCCGATCGTCTCGCTCTCCCGGCTCGCCGAGAGATCGCGGACCTGGGGCGTGCCACGCTCCTGCTGGGCGGCACAGCCGGCCATCGCCAAGGCAACGGCCGTCATGAGGAACACCTTACGCATTGGAGCCATCCTCCTTGTCAGGCGGGGGTTGAGAGCCTTCAGTTGCCATGTCGGGGTTGTCCCCGGCATAGCGATCAAGCATGAGGACCAGGGCCGCTCCGACCAGCATGGTCACCAGCACCGGCAGCAGCAGGCCGGGCTCCCCGGTCAGGTCGGCGTAGTGGCCGGGTGTCAGGTAGCGGTAGTCGAGCGGGATCATGCGCCCCTCGGGGCCGAGCTGGTAGCGGACGAGTTCACGCCAGGGCCACAGCACCGGCAGTGAGCCGACGATGAAGCCGACCAGCAGCTGCAGGGTCGCGGCGTGATAGTGGCGAAGCAGCCATGAAAGCAGGCGAGAGAAGCCGAACAGGCCAATCAGGCAGCCGATCGAAAACGTGCCGAGCAGCGCCAGATCGAAGCTGCGTATGCCCTGCATCACGGTTCCGTAGAGTCCCATGGAGAGCAGCAGGAAGCTGCCCGAGACGCCGGGCAGCAGCAGCGCGCTGATGGCGATGGCCCCGGCGATGACGAGCATCAGCGAGGGGCTGCCCAGCAGGTTGACCATGGGCATCAACTTGGGTAACCCGTGCGCCAGCAGCAGACCGACGACCAGCGGCAGCAAGTGCCACGGTTTCCAGTCGACGGGATGACGACTGACCACCAGCGCCGAGGCCGCCACCAGGCCGAAGAAAAAGCCGTTGAGCAGCAGCGGATAATCATCCAGCAGCCAGACGACCAGATGTGCCACGCTGACCAGACTGATGCCGACACCAAGCAGCAGCGGCAGCGCGAACGCCAGGTTGAGGTGGACGACGAGCCCACGCAGCCCGCCGCGTCGCCAGGCCGGGATGGCGGCGGGACCGAACTGTTTGATGGTATGAATGAGCTCCTCGTAGATCCCGGTGACGAAGGCAATGGTGCCACCGGAAACGCCTGGCACGGCGTCGGCCGCGCCCATGCCGGCCCCCTTGAGAAAGACACTGAGTTGTCGCTTCAACGAATCACTCCTTGCAACAGCGGCACGAAGCGTACCCGCTCCAGCCGCTGGACGTCATGTTGGTGGCCGAGGCGCCGCACCCGGGTCAGCCACTGCGCCCCCGTCGCATCGGCCAGCGGCAGGATCATCACACCTCCGTCGGCCAACTGCGCGATCAAGGCCTCGGGCAATTCATGGGCGCAGGCGGTAAGCAGCACGACATCGAAAGGTGCGGCTTCCTGCCAGCCATGGCCGCCGTCGGCCAGACGCAGGCGCACGTTATGCGCCCGCAGCAGGCGCAACCGCTGTGCCGCCCGGCGATGCAGGGCACTGATGCGCTCCACCGACCACAGCTCCGGCACCAGGCGAGACAGGATCAGCGTCTGATAACCGGACCCGGTACCGATCTCCAGCACGCGTCGTGGCGCCTCACCCATCACCAGCTCGGTCATGCGCGCCACCATCCATGGCTGCGATAGCGTCTGGCCATGGCCGATGGGCAACGAGGTATCCTCATAAGCACGATGAGCCAACGCTTCGTCGAGGAACAGATGGCGCGGCTCGCCGGCCATGGTCCGCAGCACCCGTTCGTCGACGATGCCCTGGTCTGCCAGGCGCGCCGCCATTCGGTCACGGGTTCGCTGCGATGTCATGCCGACACCGCGCAGCAACTCAGACAATCGTTCAGGCGAATGCATCCAGCCAGCCCTGCACATCTTCGATAGCGGCACGCTGCGTCAGGTCGGTCTGCAACGGCGTGATCGACACATAGCCCGCCTCGATGGCGGCGAAATCGGTATCCGGGCCATCATCGGCATTCTGTCCCACGGCCGCAATCCAGTAGCGCAGCCGCCCACGCGGATCGCGTACCTCCATCGGCCGCTCGGCCGGACCGCGATAGCCCATGCGAGTGACGCGAAAACCCTGGATCTCGTCCCAGGGTAGGTCCGGCACGTTGACGTTGAGCAGGCTGCGGGGCGGCAACGAGAGCTGGTCTGCCGCCCCCACCAGGCTCGCCGCCACACGCCCGGCGGTGTCGAAATGGTGCGAGCCGACCAGCGACATGGCGATCGCCGCCATGCCCAGGTTGCGCCCTTCCATGGCTGCCGCCACGGTGCCCGAGTAGAGCACGTCGTCTCCCAGATTGCCGCCATGGTTGATGCCCGAGATCACCAGGTCGGGTTTCTCGTCCCAGACACCGTTGACACCCAGATAGACACAGTCGGCCGGCGTTCCGTCGACGCAGTGGAAACCGTTGTCCAGTGCCGTCAGCGACAGCGGCCGGCTGAGCGTTAACGAGTTGCTCGCCCCGCTGCGATCGCGATCGGGCGCTACCACGCGCAGCCGGGCATGCGGCGCCAGCGCCTCGTAAAGGGCGCGCAGGCCCGGAGCATGAACTCCGTCATCGTTGGAAAGCAAGAGTCTGCGCATGGATATGACCTCTTCGATATGGCTCACGCCTCGGCGTGGATGCCGTCAAGCGCAAGCGTAAGCGTCGGATGCGCGATCAGTTCGCGCAGCACTGCCGTGGCGAAACCGCCCCGCGGCAGGCTGAAATCGAGCCGCAATCGATCGCCCTCGTACGTCAGCTGTGGATGATCCAGGCGCATGCGCAGGGCGCGCCGGGCCAGGCGGACGCCGCTGCGCTCGAGCCCTTCGCACAGCGCCGCATGCCGCACCTGGAGCGCCTGCTCGTAGCGCCCCGCCTCGCCGCTGGCGTGGGAGTCGCCGACGCCCCACAGTATACCGGTGGGGTGCAGGTCGAGCGTTGCCGCCCGCTCGCTCAGATCGGCAGCGACCGTCTCGACGACGAACTGGCTCGCCGTCCCGTCGAGCATCGCCACGTCGCCCGGTACCAGATGCTGCCAACTGCCGTCCGCCAAGCGCGTGGCCAGCAGTTCGTTGAACAGGAAGCTGCGCGCGGCGGAGAGCAGCATGCCCTCACGATCGTCACGCTTGCGCCAGCCGCGCGCCAGCACCGCCCGAGCGCGCATCAGATTACGCCCCTCCGGGCCGAAGCGCTGGGGGCCGAACAGGTTGGGCACGCCATGCCGGCACAGCCAGGCCCAGCGTTGGTCGAGGCCGGCCTGGACCGCCACCCCCGATATCCGCAGGGTGAAGCGGTTGGTGCGGTGAACGCCGCGCTTGAGCTTACGTGGATGACGCACCTGCTCGAGCACGCGTATCCCGCACTCGCCCAGCCGCTCGCTCAGGTCGGCCGGCGCCTCGCGGCCCGGCAGGTGTAGCGAGAGCCACTGCCGGGTCACGGCAATGCGATCCTTCATGCCCGAGTAGCCCACGGCGCGCTGCGGCAAATTGCCGACGCGTGCGAGATGACGCACCGCCTCCAGGGTGGTAAGGCCGCGCTTCTCGATCCATAGCCACAGGTGCTCGCCATGCCCCTCCGGCGCGAAACCGAGCGACTCCTCGACTACGAAGTCCTCTGGCACCAGGCGGTATTCGCCGGCGCTGGGCGGACCGAATTCGGCCTCGGTGGCACGTGGCCAGTCCCGCCGTCCTAGCGTCTCGCTCACGCATCATCTCCCCGCCGGGCGAGCAGCACCACGGCTTCGGCGGCGATGCCCTCGCCACGCCCGGTGAAGCCAAGCCGCTCGGTGGTGGTCGCCTTGACGTTGACGTCATCGATGGAGAGCGCGAGGTCTTGGGCGATACGCTTGCGCATGGTCGTAATATAAGGTGCCATCTTCGGCACCTGGGCGATTACGGTGGCATCCACGTTGCCGATCCGGTAATCGGCCTCATGGATTAGCGCCGCCACATGGCGCAGCAGGACGCGGCTGTCGGCACCTTCCCAGGCCGGGTCGGTATCGGGAAAATGGCGACCGATGTCACCCAGGGCGCAGGCGCCAAGCAGCGCGTCGCTGATGGCATGCAGCAGCACGTCACCGTCGGAGTGGGCAACGAAGCCATGTTCGAAGGGGATGGCGACGCCGCCAATCATCAAGCGGTCACCTTCGCCGAAGCGATGGACATCGAAACCATGGCCGATGCGGAACATTCAGGAATTCTCCTCGTGGGCCGATCCGGGGCTCGGTGCCGCCTCGGCCCGCTGAGCGGCCAGGACGTGGCCCGCCAACGCCAGGTCCTCCGGGTGAGTGATCTTGATATTGTCGCGGCGTCCAGGCACCAGCCGCGGCGAGAAGCCCAGTTCCTCCACCGCCGACGCCTCGTCGGTGATCGTCAGGCCACGCCTGGCGGCTTCATCCAGCGCACGGCGCAGCAGTCCGTAGCGAAAACCCTGGGGCGTCTGCGCGTGCCATAGCCCGAGTCGCGATTCGGTGGCGGCCACGCGGCCCTCGCCATCGTCACGCTTCATGGTGTCGGCCGCCGGCGCGGCAAGCAGACCGCCCACCGCATCCTGCTGGAGAATCTGGTAAAGACGCGCCAGATCGTCGATGCTCACGCAGGGGCGTGCCACATCGTGGACCAGTACCCAGTCGTTGTCGTGCGCCTCGTCGGCAATCTGAGCCAGCGCCTGTCGCACCGAATCGGCGCGCTCGTCGCCACCGTCGCTGCGCCGCCAGCGGGCGAACGGCACCCAAGCCGGATCGAAGTGGGCATCATCGGGGGCGAGGCACAGGCACAGCCGCGCCGCGGGGAAGGCCCGGTGCAAGCGCGCCAGCGTATGCGCCATGACCGGGCGATCGGCCAGCGTCAGGTACTGCTTCGGCAACTCGGCGCCCATGCGCCGGCCCTGACCCGCCGCGGGAACCACCAGCCACAGCCGCGCATCGAGAGTGCGCTCGCTCATTGCCCGCTCCCGCCGCTGTGGGTGTCGCCAGCGCCGCTTGCCACGCCGGGGACCCAATAGAACTGCTCGTCGGTGCGCACCATGCCGATGTCGCTACGCGCCCGCTCCTCGATGGCGTCGAGACCCGTCTTGAGATCCACCACCTCGGCGGCCAGGCGTGCGTTGCGGTCGCGCAGCGGCTTGTTGGCGGTGTCCAGCTGGACCACGCGTTCGCGAATCTCTTCCAGCTCGTAGACGCCGCTGGCGCCGAACCAGAGCCGGTACTGCAGCAGCGCGAGCAGCAGCAGCAGGCCCACGGCGAGCCACTTGAGCATCGATCCATCCTCATGATTCTGAATGCCCGGCATTATGCCATCATCGCCCGGCCGGCTCACGCCTTGGCAAGGTCACCGTCGATTGACGGCGGTCATCGGCGCAGCATCGCTAGATCGTACCCTGCCTGAACGGCAGGGCACATTCGGCAGCCCGGCAATACGCCTCGACATGGCGGCGCTCCTCGTCGCAGAAGCCTGCCACGGCACGGCGCAACCCCCGATCGGCAATGTAGTGCAGCGAGCGCAGCCGGCGAGGAGCGAAGCCACGCAGGAGCTTGTGCTCGCCCTGGGTACCGGGATCGAAGCACGTCAGCCCCCGCGCCAGGCAGTGCTCGATACCCTGGTAGTAGCAGGCTTCGAAATGCAGGCTGTCGGCCAATACCTCGCTGCCCCAGTAGCGGCCATACAGGGTGCGGCTACCCTGCAGGCAGAGCGCGGCGGCGACCGGCTGGCCGTCGAGGCGCGCCTGAACCAGCAGCAGCGACTCGGGAAGGGAGCGACGCAGGCGACGGAAGAAGTCGAGGTTGAGGTAGCCACTGCGTCCACGCTCTAGGTAGGTAATCTCGTAGCAGCGAAAGAAGTGAGCGAGATCCTGCTCGCCGATGGCCTCGCCTTCCAGACGATGCAAGGTCAGGCCCTGCTCGGCCACCAGGCGCCGCTCGCGGCGAATTGCCTTGCGCCGCTTGGAGCTCAACGCCGCCAGGAAACCTTCGAAGTCGCCGTAGCCGCGGTCTCGCCACTGGAATTGCACGCCGCCGCGCACCAGCAGATGGGGGCGGACCTGGATCCAGGCATCGACCTCGTCGTCGGTGGCGTACAACAGATGCCAGCTCGACAACGCGCTCGCCTCCCACGCCTCGGCCAGCAACTCGCGCGCCATCAGTGGATCGACATCGTCGGCCAGCGCCAACCGCGGACCCGGTACCGGGGAGAACGGAATCGCCGTGAGTCCCTTGGGATAGTAGCGCCCGCCGGCACGCTCCCAGGCATCGGCCCAGGCCCAGTCGAACACGTATTCACCGTAGGAGTGGCTCTTGTGATAGTACGGCATGATGCCGACCAGGGACTCGCCACGCCAGAGCGTAAGATGCCGCGGCGACCAGCCGGTAGCGCGGCTCACCGCCCCGCTCGCCTCCAGCGCGTGCAGGAATTCATGGCGCAGGAACGGATGATCGTCGCCGACCAGCGCATTCCACTGCGCGGCGGATACCGCCTCGATGGCGGGCAGCTCCTTGAGGCTCAGCTCGGGCATGGCGCTTCCATAGGCATAGCGGTGGCGGCTGCAAGTCATCGATGGAGGGCCTACATTGTGCCCAGACCCACCTACCCTTTCCATCATCGCCCAGGAAAGTCGCGACGGAAACCGAGGGCAGATAAAAGGCGGTGACGCAGCCGACCCGACAGACTTTCTGTAATAAAACTACGCAACATGCGCCCGTCGGCTTCAAAGATCGAATTGAATGCGAGATAATTGTGTAAATTTACTTTCACCAGACATTGTGAGGTGTTCCCCATGGCTCGCCCCAGCGCACTACACCCAACCGTCGATCAGGTGACTTCCCGCATCCGCGAACGCTCGCAAGGACGCCGCAAGCTCTACGAGGCGCACATGGCCGCTCAGCACAAGCAGGGCGTGCACCGCGGCGAGCTCTCGTGCGGCAACCTGGCTCACGGCTTCGCCGGCTGCGATCATGCCGGCGACAAGGACCGCCTCAAGCTGACCAATAGCGCCAACTTGGGCATCGTTTCTTCCTATAACGACATGCTCTCGGCGCATCGTCCTTTCGAGGATTACCCCGCCACCATCAAGGAGGCGGCGCGCGGCATGGGCAGCACCGCCCAGTTCGCCGGCGGCGTGCCGGCGATGTGCGACGGCGTCACCCAGGGCATGCCCGGCATGGAGCTGTCGCTGTTCTCCCGCGATGTGATCGCCATGGCCACTGCCGTGGCGCTATCCCACAACATGTTCGACGCCGCGCTGTATCTCGGCATCTGCGACAAGATCGTGCCGGGCCTGTTCATCGGCGCGGCGCGCTTCGGTCACCTGCCGGCGGTGTTCGTTCCCGGCGGCCCCATGCCCAGCGGCCTGCCCAACGACGAGAAAGCCCGCGTGCGCCAACTCTATGCCGAAGGCAAGGCGGGCCGCGAGGAGCTGCTCGAGGCGGAGTCGCGCTCCTACCACAGCCCGGGCACCTGCACCTTCTATGGCACCGCCAACTCCAACCAGCTGATGATGGAGATGATGGGACTGCACCTGCCCGGCGCCTCCTTCGTCAACCCGGGCACGCCGCTGCGCGAGGCGCTGACCCGCTACGCCGCCGAGCAAGCGGTGCGCAACACCGAACAGAGCGGCAACTACCGGCCCTTCTATCGTCAGATAGACGAGCGCGCGATCGTCAACGCCATGATCGGCCTGCTTGCCTCCGGCGGCTCGACCAACCATACCCTGCACCTGGTGGCGATGGCCGCTGCGGCCGGCATCACCATCAACTGGGACGACTTCACCGCGCTCTCGGCGGTGGTGCCGAGCCTGACGCGTATCTACCCCAACGGCAGCGCCGACGTGAACCATTTCCAGGCGGCCGGGGGCATGAGCCTGCTGATCCGCGAACTGCTCGGCGCCGGGCTGCTGCACGGCGACATTCCCACCGTGTTCGGCACCGACCTCACCGCGTATACCCAAGAGCCGTTCCTAGACGACGGCAAGCTGGTATGGCGCGAAGGCCCCGAGGAGAGCCTCGACCGCGACGTGCTGCGTCCGGTCGATGACCCCTTCGCCCCCACCGGCGGGCTGGTGGTGCTCGACGGCAACCTCGGTCGCGGCGTGATCAAGATCTCGGCGGTCAAGCAGGCGCACCGCGTGGTCGAGGCACCGGTACGTATCTTCGACGACCAGAGCCAGGTCAAGGCCGCCTTCGAATCCGGCGAGCTCGACCGTGACGTGGTGGTGGTGGTGCGCTTCCAGGGGCCCAAGGCCAACGGCATGCCGGAACTGCACAAGCTCACCCCCTTCCTCGGCGTGCTGCAGGACCGTGGCTACCGTGTGGCATTGGTCACCGACGGGCGCATGTCGGGCGCTTCAGGCAAGGTACCGGCTGCGATCCACGTCACGCCGGAGGCGGTGGACCGCGGCCCGCTGGCGCGCCTGCGCGAGGGCGACGTGGTGCGCCTGGATGCCGAGAACGGCGAGCTCACCGTCCTGGTCGACGCCGCCGAGTTCGCCAGCCGCAGCGTCATCGAACCCAACCTGGAGCGCTATCACTTCGGCATGGGCCGCGAACTGTTCGGGGGTTTCCGCCACCTGGCTGCCAAGGCCGAGCAGGGCGCCGGAGTGTTCGGCGGCTTCGAGGCCGAGGTCCTGTCGCGGGAGTTGGAGAAGATCGAACAGGAGGACCAATGAACGCATCACGGGAGGGCCGCCCATGACGCGTCAGGCACTCGTCGGCGACATCGGCGGCACCAACGCCCGCTTTGCCCTGGTCACCCCCGGCGAGTTCGTTCCTCACGACATTATGACGCTGTCCTGTGCCGACTATCCCGGCATGGTGGAGGCGGTGCGCGACTATCTCTCGCAGGTCGGTCGTGTGGCTGATGATGCGCCGCGCGAAGCGTGCCTGGCCTTCGCCTGCCCCATCGGCGACGACCAGGTGACCATGACCAACAATCATTGGTCTTTCTCGCGGCGCGAGGCGCAGGCAGCGCTCGGCCTCGAGCGCTTCAAGGCGATCAACGATTTCACCGCCCAGGCGCTGGGGGTGCCGCACGTGGGGCCCGACGAGCTGGTTGAAGTACAGCCGGGCAGGTCGCGCGAGCATGCCGCCTGCCTGGTCATCGGCCCCGGTACCGGGCTCGGCGTGGCCGGCATCTTTCCGGGGCGCCGGGCGTGGATTCCGTTGCCCACCGAGGGCGGTCACGTCACCTTCGCCCCCACCGACGAACGCGAGCAGAACCTGCTGCGCCACTTCCGTAATCGCTACGGCCGGGTGTCGGTAGAACGCATCCTGTGCGGCCAGGGGCTTCTCGACCTCTACCTGGCGCACTGCTCGCTGAAAGGGACCAACCCGAGCTGCCAGCGCCCCGCAGAGGTAACCGCCGCCGCCGCGGGCGGCGATGCCATCGCCCGTGATACCCTGCTGCGGTTTCTCAAGATCCTCGGCGACGTCTGCGGCGATGCCGCCCTGACCATGGGGGCGCGTGGCGGGGTCTACCTGTGCGGCGGTATCCTGCCGCGCCTGCTCGATTGGCTGCCGCAGAGCGGCTTCCGCGAGGCCTTTGCCGACAAGGGACGCATGAGCGCTTACACCCGGTCGATTCCGGTGCAGGTGGTCACCGCACCCTGGCCGGGTCTGCTGGGCGCCGCCGAGGCCCTGCGCAACGAAGAAGTAGAGTGATGAGGAGGTGAAATGATTCCCCAGAGCCTACGAGCCTTGCTCGATGCCACCGATGGCCAGCGCCAAAGCCAATGGGCAGGACGCCCGATATGGCTGGCCCGCGAAGCGTGGGGCGAGCTGGCCGTCTGCTTGCAGGGAGCCCAGGTGCTCCACTTTCAACCTTGCGCATCCGGCCACGCGCGAGCCGGCACGCCAAGCGCAGGCGAGGGCGAAGAAGCGCTGGTGCCCGGCGGCTGGCTATGGGTGACGCCCACGCCGCAGGCGCTGCCCGGCGCCATTCGCGGCGGCATCCCGCTATGCTGGCCCTGGTTCGCCGACGAGCGCGGCGCCGACGAGAGCCCCGACCGCTCGGGCCCCTTCCACGGTACGGCACGCAAGGCCCAATGGCGTCTGGAGGCGGTAGACGAACACGAGGGTGGGGTGGAACTGCACCTATCGCCCAGCGAACGCCTGCATAGCCAGCTGACTCCCCGCGCAGTGATTCAGGCCAACGCCCGGCGGCTCCACGTGGAACTGATCACCGAGCACGCCGGCGAGACGCCGATCAAGCTCAGCGGCGCCCTGCACAGCTACCTGGCCGTGGCGGACAGCTTCGCCTGCCGCCTCGCGGGGCTCGCCGGCGCCCGCTACCTGGACAAGCTGGCCGGCTTTGCCGAGCGTGAACAGCAGGGCGAACTCGCCGTGCGCGGCGGGCTCGACCGCATCTATCACAGCAATGCCGAGGTAACGCTCGACGACGGCAGCCACCGCCTGCGTATCGCCCGCCAGGGCAGCGATTCGGCGGTCGTCTGGCATCCGGGCGAGGTACTGCCCGACGACACGTCCGCCGAGGCGGCGCGCCACTTCCTCTGTGTGGAGTCGGCCAATACCCGGCTCGATCCGGTATGGCTCGTGCCTGGCGCCCAGCACCTGCTGGGTACGACCCTGTCGCGGGTGGATTAGCCGCGCGAGCCACACGCGTCGGACGACAACAACGACATCGAGGAGCCACCATGACCCCTGTGATCGCCTTCGGCGAAGCCTTGGTCGACATGCTCTCCAGTCGACTCGGCGACCAGGCCGGCGACGCCCCGGAGACGTTTACCCCTTATGCCGGCGGCGCCCCGGCCAACGTGGCCGTGGCCTGCGCCCGCCTGGGCGTGCCCAGCCGTTTCCTCGGCATGCTCGGCGAGGATCATTTCGGCGACTTTCTCGCCGCCGAACTCAGCGCTCACGGGGTCGATCTCTCCGGCGTGGTGCGTACGCGCGAGGCGCGCACGGCGCTGGCGTTTGTCTCGCGCGATGCCCACGGCGAGCGCACCTTCGACTTCTACCGCCCGCCGGCCGCCGATCTGCTCTATCGCCTCGAGCACCTGCCGGCCGGTGTCTTCGCCGCCCCCGCCATCGTGCACTTCTGCAGCAACAGCCTCACGGAGCCCGAGATCGCCGACACCACTCTGGCCATGGCCGATATGGCCAGCCGTGCCGGCTGCCTGGTCAGCGTCGATGCCAATCTGCGCCACAATCTGTGGACCAGTGGCAGCGCCGACATCGCCCTGGTCACCCAACTGATCGATCGCGCCGGACTGGTCAAGCTTTCCACCGACGAACTCGAATATCTGCGCGCCGATCATCCGGCCGATGCTTGGCTGGCCGAGCGGCTCGCCACCGGCGTCAGGCTGCTGGTCATTACCGACGGCCCCGGCGAGGTGCGTGCCGTGGGGGTGGAGACGGATTTTCGCATCGCACCGCCCCGGGTCGAGGCGGTCGATACCACGGCCGGTGGCGACGCGTTCATCGGTGGCCTGCTCGCCGAGCTGGCCGGCCATCTCGGAGAGAAGGTCATCGAGGGCGGCTGGCACCGGGACGACGCCCTCCTGCGCCGCGCCGTGGAAACCGCCTGCCGCTGCGGCGCGCACGCCGTGACCCGCCCTGGCGCCTACGCCGCCCTGCCCGACCGCGACGACCTGGCCCGACTGCGCGGCTAGGGCCGGCGGCGCCCCCTCACACCGTAAGCCGCACGGGCAGGCGCCGGCGCAAGGACCGCGGCACCACCTGCTGCCCGACCCGATAGTCGCCCCGCGTGGCGGCCAGGGCACAGGTCAACGCCGTCGAGGCGATGCGGTCGTGATCCTGTACCGCCGAGTTGACCGGCAGCGGCAGGAAGTCGAGCAGGCGACTATCGCCGAAGGTGGCCAGGCGCAGCGTCTGCGGCAGGCCACCCTCCTCGAGCAACACATCGAACACGCCGTCGAGCAGCGTATAGGAGGCCGTGACCACGGCATCCGGAAGCCCGTGCCGCTCGAGCAGCTCGCGCATCAGCCGGGCGCCCTCGGCGCGGTCGTAGCGCTCGGCGCCGTAGGTGATCGCTTCGAGGTCGCGCCCCGCCAGCGCCTGCTGGAAACCGGCCCGCCGCTCGCGGCTGATCGACAATGCCGGCACCGCATCCAGCCAGGCGATACGCTTCACCGAGTCGTCGAGCAGCGAACGGGTCAACTGCTCTGCGGCGTCGCGGTCGTTGCTCACCACGCTGGCGAAGCGTCGGGGATCGAACCCGCGATCCACCGCGACCACCGGCAGTCCGCCCTCCAGCAGCTCGGCGTAGAAAGGGTCATCCATCGGCAGGCAGCTGGCGGTGATCAACACCTCGCAACGCTGGGCACGCAGTGCCAGCGCCAGGTCGCGCTCGGTATCCGGCTGGTCGTCGGAGCCGACGATCAGGAGCTGGTACCCCTGTTCGCGAGCGCCGCGCTCCAGGCGCTTGGCCAGACGCGCATAGCTGGCATTCTCAAGGTCGGGCACGATCAGCCCGAGTATGCGACTCGATCCGCGGCGCAGCGCCGCGGCCTGGGCGTCGACGCGATAGCCATGCTGGCGAACCATCGCCATTACCCTGTCGACGGTATCCTGGCTGATGCGTCGCTCGGCGGCCTTGCCGTTGATGACGTAGCTGGCGGTGGTGCGCGAGACCCCGGCCAGTCGGGCGATTTCGGCGAGTGTCATGGTTGTCCTCTTGTTCCTAGGGCAAAGTCTACGTCAGTCGAACGCATTCCCACCCCCTGCCAAAGTCGAAGATGGAGTGGCTTGCCAATTTAAGTGAATCGATCCAGCATGAAATTCATCTCAGGTGACACGATTCATCAAGCGATTTGACCGCCTCACCGACCGATTGCACTGCTCGGCCCGTCGCCGCGATCAGGAGACCCACCATGCTCACGCTACACCCGGACGATATCCGGCTCGACTGCCAGGCGACGACCTGGCGCGACGCGCTGGAACAGGCCGCCGAGTCGCTGCACCAGGCGGGGCTGACCGCCGCCGACTACCGCGACGGCCTGTTCGAGCGCGAGGCGCAGTCCTCGACCTACCTCGGCAATGCCATCGCCATCCCCCACGGGACGCCGCAGAGTCGCGAGCACGTCCGCACCACCGGTGTGCGTGTGCTGCAATTCCCGGCCGGGGTCGAGTGGCACGATGGCCAGCGAATCCATGCGCTGGTGGCGATCGCCGCCAAAAACGACGAACACCTTGATATCCTGCGCCAGCTCACCCACGTGCTCGGCGACGACAGCATCGGCGAGCGGTTGGCCAGTGCCCGCTCGGCCGCCGACCTGGCCGGCCTGCTGTCGAAGGCGCCGGTGGAGGCGCGCCTGGACGCCGAGACCCTGTGCCTCGGCTTTCCTGCCCGTGACATTCGCGAGCTGGCGCTGGCGGGAGCCGCCCGGCTGCGCCAGCTCGGCTGCGTCAGCAACGAGTTCGTCGCCACCATGGCCGAATGCACCCCGCTGCGCCTCGGCCAAGGCCTGTGGTTCGCCTCGAGCGACCGAAGCGTCGAGATACCGGCGCTGAGTCTGGCCACCCCCGCGGATCCGCTGGAGGAGAACGGCGAGCGCGTCAACGGCATGTTCTGCCTCGCTACACGCGGCGAGGCCCATCGTGGCCTGCTGGAGCGTGTCCTGGCGCTGCTCGATAGCGGGGCGGCCGGCGAGTTGCCCAGGATCGATGCCGCTACCGTGCTGGCACGGCTGGCCGGCGAATCGGCCACGGCCCATACCCGGCTCGCCCGCGTGCTCAACGCCCACGGCCTGCACGCACGCCCGGCCAAGCAGCTGGTGCAGGTGGCCCGCGAACAGAGCATGCCGATCCACGTCCGGTTGGCCGAAGGGGGAAATCAAGCGGTACCGGCCACCAGCCTGACCAAGGTGATCAACCTCGGCGCCCGACGCGGGCAGCAGCTCGCCTTCTCCGCTGAAGGCGCCGACGCCGAGACGGCGTTGCAAGCGGTCTGCGAAGCCGTGGCCACCGGCCTTGGCGAGAGGGTTCTACCATTCGACGAGAGCCGCGAGCGAAGTGCGCCACGCGTCCAGGGCGCGTCACCGCCGGAGCCCTTGCCCGCCGATACGCCCCACCCTGGGGTGGCGGCCTCGCCAGGGCTCGCCATCGCCCCGGTCTTCGTGCTGCAGGCGCCACGCTTCGAGTATCCCGAGCGGGCCGCCGACCCAGTGGAGCAGCAGCATCGCCTGGAACGGGCGCTGCGTACCGGCGCCCAGCAGCTCGAGGCCCTGGTAGGGGAAGCCCGCGGTGGCGAGGTGGCCGAGATCCTCTCCATGCACGAGGAGATGCTGACCGACCCCGAGCTGCACCAGGCGGCCCGCGAGGGCATCGGCGAAGGCCGTTCCGCCGAGGCTGCCTGGTGGGACGCCATCGAGACCGCTGCCCATGCCCAGGAAATGCTCGCCGACCGTCTACTTGCCGAACGCGCCGCCGATCTGCGTGATGTCGGCCGCCGAGTGCTTGGCATCCTCTGCGATGTCGCCCTGCCCGAGGCGCCCGAGACGCCCTATATCCTGGTCACCGACGATATCGGCCCCTCCGACGTAGCGCGGCTCGACACGCGCCGGGTGCGCGGCCTGCTCACCGCCCGCGGCGGCGCCACCGCGCACAGCGCGATCCTCGCCCGGGCGCTGGGCATCCCCGCCGTAGTAGGCGCCGGCGAGCGGGTGATGAGGCTGACCAACGGCGAGGAGCTGATCCTCGACGGCGAACGCGGCCGCGTCACCCCAGCGCCCTCCGCCGAGCGCCGCGCCGCCGCCGAGCAACGCCTGGCCGAGCGCGAGCGCCGTGAAGCCGAAGCCTGGGCAGCACGCTTCGAGCAGGCCCGTTGCCGCGATGGCCACCGCGTGGAAGTCGCCGCCAACCTGGGCAACACCGCCCACGCTGCCGACGCCGTGGAGCGCGGCGCCGAGGGCGTGGGGCTGCTGCGCACCGAATTCCTGTTCATGGCCCATGCCCGGGAGCCGGACCTCGACACCCAGATCGAGGAGTACCGCGAGGCGCTCGACGCCCTGGACGGGCGACCGCTGGTGGCGCGCACCCTGGACGTGGGCGGCGACAAGCCGCTGCCCTACTGGCCGGTGCCGAAGGAGGACAACCCCTTCCTCGGACTGCGCGGCATTCGCCTGTCGCTGACCCGCCCCGAGGTGCTCGGAACCCAGCTGCGAGCGCTGTTGATGGCCGCCGCGCCCACATCGAACAACCAGCCACGGCCGCTGCGCATCATGCTGCCGATGGTCAAGGATATCGGCGAGTTCCGTGCCGCTCGCGCCATCTTCGATCGCCTGCTCGACGAGATACCGGCCAGCGAGCGAGCCGTCGACGTGCAGCTCGGCGTGATGATCGAGGTACCTTCGGCGGCGCTGCTGGCGTCGACGCTGGCCGCCGAGGTCGACTTCTTCTCGGTGGGCACCAACGACCTGACCCAGTACGCGCTGGCGATCGACCGCGACCACCCCGAACTCTCGGCCCAGGCCGATGGCCTGCACCCTGCCGTGCTGCGCCTGATCGAGATGACCGTGACGGCGGCTCATGCCCACGGCAAGTGGGTCGGCGTGTGCGGCGAACTGGCCAGCGACGCCATGGCGGTGCCGGTACTGGTGGGCCTCGGCGTCGACGAACTCTCGGTGAGCGCGCGGCAGGTACCGCTGGTCAAGGCGAGACTGCGCGAGTTCGACCTGAACGAGGCCTACGACCAGGCCGAGCTGGCCCTGGCCCAGGCTACCAGCGAGGCGGTACGCGACGCCCTGGAGGTTCGTTGATGGCCCGCGTGCTCACCCTCACTCTCAATCCGGCCCTGGACCTGTCCGTCAGCCTGGAGCGGCTGGTGCCGGGTGCGGTCAACCGCACCCGCGAGACTCACCTGACGGCGGCCGGCAAGGGCGTCAACGTGGCGCGAGTGCTGGTCGCGCTGGGCCACGACGTCACCGTGTCGGGTTTCCTCGGCGCCGACAACGACGGCCCCTTCCTGCGTGCCTTCGAAGCCATGGGCGTGGAAGACGCCTTTCTGCGCGTGCCCGGCGAGACGCGCGTCAACGCCAAGCTCGGCGAAGCCGACGGGCGTGTCACCGACATCAACGGTCCGGGCACCACCATCGGCCGTGACGCATGGCAGAGCCTGCTCGACGGGCTCGACACGCGCCTGGGCGATGCGCACCGGCGTCCGGATGCCGCGGTCATCGCCGGCAGCCTACCGCCCGGCGTTGGCGCCGAGGATCTGGCCAACCTGATCACGCGCCTGCGCACCGCCGGCCTGCCGGTGTGGGTCGACACCAGCGGTGCGGCGCTGGACCTGGCCATCGACGCCCGTCCCACCGCGGTCAAGCCCAACGAGCATGAGCTGGCCGCGTGGGCAGGGGTCGCGCTCGATACCGCCGAGGCCCGGCTCGACGCGGCCTTACGCCTCTATGCGGCCGGAGTCGAGGAAGCGGTGCTCTCCGCCGGGCCCGACGGGGTGCTGTGGGTCAGCCGTCGGGGCGCCTGGCAAGCGATGCCACCGCGCCTGGCGGTCGCCAGCACCGTCGGCGCCGGCGACACCCTGCTCGCCGGGCTGTTGCACGGCGTGCTCTCGAGTCACCCCCCGGAGCAAGCGTTGCGCCTGGCCACCGCGCTCTCCGCCGAATCCGTCCGCCACGTCGGGGTGGGCGATGCCTGCGCCGACGACTTCGCACACATCCAACAACAGACCCGCGTGCGTCGCCTCAACGACGTCGACGCAGGGGGAGCCCTCGCATGAACGTCATCATTGTCACCGCCTGCCCCAGCGGCATGGCCACCACTTTCCTCGCCGCCCGCCGCCTGGAGCAGGCCGCCCGCCGCCTCGGCTGGCAGCCCAGCATCGAGATGCATAGCGAGCTCGAGGCGCTTGTGCCCGTCTCGCCACAGGCCATCGCCGCTGCCGACCTGATCGTGGTCGCCGCCGATCATGTTCCCGCCGCTCAGCGCTTCGCCGGCAAGCGGCTGTTTCAAGCACCCATCGAGCAGGCGCTGCCCGAGCCGCAAGCGTTTCTCGAACGCGCCGAGCGCGAAGCGAGCGTTTATGCGGCGCCCGCCGAAGCGGCGCCGGCGGCTGCTCCGTCCGATACCGGCGGCAAGCGCATCGTTGCCGTGACCGCCTGCCCCACCGGGGTGGCGCACACCTTCATGGCCGCCGAAGCGTTGAGCGAGGCCGGCAGGGGCCTGGGCCATGCCATCCGCGTCGAGACCCAGGGTTCGGTGGGCGCACAGGACAAGCTGACCGACGAGGAGATCGCCAAAGCCGATGTGGTGATACTGGCTTGTGACATCGAAGTCGACCCGACTCGCTTCGCCGGCAAGCGCATCTACCGCACCTCCACCGGCAATGCGCTGAAGAAGCCGCGCCCCACCATCGAGGCGGCCCTCGAGCAAGCCGAGGTGGAGGACGCCGGCACCGTGGGACGCAAGCGCGAGACCGGCAAGAGTCTCAAGGAGAAGGGGGTCTACAAGCACCTGCTCACCGGTGTCTCCTTCATGCTGCCCATGGTGGTGGCCGGCGGCCTGCTGATCGCGCTCTCCTTCGTCTTCGGCATCGAGGCCTTCGAGCAGGAGGGCACGCTCGCCGCCGCGCTGATGCAGATCGGCGGCGGCACCGCCTTCGCCCTGATGATTCCCGTGCTGGCCGGCTATATCGCCTACTCCATTGCCGACCGGCCGGGGATCGCACCGGGCATGATCGGCGGCATGCTGGCGTCCGACATCGGCGCCGGCTTCATCGGCGGCATCCTTGCCGGCTTCCTGGCCGGCTACGTGGCGCTGGCTGTGACCCGCTACGTCAGGCTGCCGTCGAGCGTCGAGTCGCTCAAGCCGATCCTGATCATCCCGTTGATCTCGAGCTTGGTCACCGGACTGACCATGATCTATGTGATCGGCGAGCCGGTGGCGGCGATCCTGACCGGACTGACCGGTTTCCTCGCCGCCATGGATTCCACCAATGCCGTCCTGCTCGGCGTGCTGCTCGGCGCCATGATGTGCTTCGACCTGGGCGGCCCGGTCAACAAGGCCGCCTACACCTTCGGCGTCGGCCTGCTCTCCACGCAGACCTACGCGCCAATGGCGGCGATCATGGCCGCAGGCATGGTGCCCGCCATCGGCATGGGTATTGCCAGCTTCGTGGCACGCAGCAAGTTCTCCGAACCGGAGCGAGAAGCGGGCAAGGCGTCGTTCGTGCTGGGTCTGTGCTTCATCAGCGAGGGCGCAATCCCCTTCGCCGCCAAGGACCCGTTACGGGTCATTCCCGCCTGCATCGCCGGCGGTGCGGCGACCGGCGCGCTCTCCATGCTGGTCGGCGCCCAGCTGATGGCGCCCCATGGCGGCATCTTCGTGCTGCTGATTCCCAATGCCATCAATCCGATGCTGCTCTATCTCGGCGCCATCGTCGTCGGCTCGCTGATCACCGGCCTGGGCTACGCCGCGATCAAGCGCGATGCCGCGCCGGTGGCGGTGACCGCCAACGCCTGAGTCCGGAGTCGAGCGGTCCCACGAACCTTCGAGCGTCATGCTTGTCAAAATGTCTGACATTTAATAGGCTGGTCGCATTCCCCTTGTGGAGCCGTGACATGACGCTTGATGGCCTGCCCCCACACCAGGGCGGCGCCGAGGAACTGGCCTGCCTGCTGGCCCGCGCGCTGCTCGCCGGCCACTGGCAGCCGGGCGACGCCTTCCCCCGCGAGCTGGATCTCAGCACGCATTTCGGCGTGAGCCGCAACCAGGTGCGCAACGCGCTGGCCAGCCTCACGTCGACCGGCCTGCTCGAGCGCACCGCCGGACGCGGTACTCGCGTCCGTTCGATCGACGACTGGCACCTGCTCGACCCGCTGATGAGCGAGTGGCTGGCCGGTCTCGCCGATCCCGCCCCCCATCTGGTGCGCGAGATTCTCGCCTTTCGCTATTCGGCGGAGCCGGTCGTGGCGAGGCTCGCCGCCGAAGCCGCCGAGGCAGCGGACGTCGAACGCCTGGAGGCCGCCTACCAAGGCATGGCCCGCACCGCAGATGCCGCTCACGAGCAGCATGCGGAGTACGACGTGGCCTTCCACGACGCCATCTACCAGGCCAGCCACAACCTCGTCTGGCGCCAGATGGGCCACCTGCTGCGGCCGTCTATCATCGCCCTGATCCAGCGCTCCCAGGAGCCGCTCCACCGGCTCGATGCGGGCCTGCACGACAGCCTGGCCCGTCACGCCCGGGTACTCGACGCGATTCGTCGCCGGGCGCCCGATGCCGCTGAACGAGCCGCCCGCGACGTGCTGCAGCGTACGGCCGTCGACCTGGGCATCGTTACCGATACCGCGATCACGCCGCAGCATGCGGTAAACCCATAGGGACCCATTGATGAAGATCACCCGACTCAAGACCTGGCAGGTGCCGCCGCGCTGGCTATTTATCAAGATTGAGACCGACGAGGGCTGCTACGGCTGGGGCGAACCGGTCATCGAGGGGCGCGCCGCCACCGTCGAGGCCGCGGTCCACGAACTCGCCGACTACCTGGTCGGCCAGGATCCGCATCGCATCGAGCACCTTTGGAACACGCTGTATCGCGCCGGCTTCTACCGCGGCGGCCCCATCCTGATGAGTGCCATCGCCGGCATCGACCAGGCGCTGTGGGACCTCAAGGGCCGCGACCTGGGCGTGCCCGTGCATCAGCTGCTGGGTGGCGCGGTGCGCGATCGCATGCGCATGTACGCCTGGACCGGCGGCGATCGCCCCAGCGATGTGGGCGCCGGTGCCAAGGCGCTGGTCGCACAGGGCTTCACCGCATTCAAGATGAACGGCACCCCCGAGCTGCAGATCGTCGATTCGCACCGCAAGGTCGACGAGGCGGTGGCCCGGGTGGCCGAGGCCCGCGAGGCGGTGGGCCCCGAAGTCGGCATCGGCATCGACTTCCACGGACGGGTGCACCGCCCCATGGCCAAGGCGCTGCTGCGCGAGCTCGAACCGTTTCATCCGATGTTCGTCGAGGAGCCGGTGGCGCCCGAGCACCTGCCGGCGCTGAAGCACATCGCGGGGGGCCTGGGCTACCCGCTGGCCACCGGCGAGCGGTTGCACACTCGCTTCGAATTCCGCGACCTGCTCGCCGACGGCATGATCGACATCATCCAGCCCGACCTCTCCCACTGCGGCGGTATCAGCGAGGGGCTGAAGATCGCCGCGCTGGCTTCGGCCCATGACGTGGCACTGGCGCCGCACTGTCCGCTGGGGCCGCTCACGCTCGCCGCCTCGCTGCATCTGGATGCGGTAAGCCACAACGCTTTCATCCAGGAGCAGAGCATGGGCATCCACTACAACCGCGACAACGACGTGCTCGACTATCTCGTCGACAAGTCGGCGCTGACCATCACCGACGGCTTCTGTGCCATCCCCCACGGCCCCGGGCTCGGCGTGGAGATCGACGAAGCCTTCGTCGAGGAGCGTGCCAAGGTGGGCCATCGCTGGCGCAACCCGGTCTGGACCCACGAGGACGGCTCCATCGCCGAATGGTAGGCAATGACAGCATCGCGCACCGAAGGAGAAGACCCGATGGGGACCGACGTTAGTCCAGCCTGGATCGCCGTGGACTGGGGCTCCAGCAACCTGCGCGCCTGGGCCATGGACGAGTCCGGCGAGGCGCTGGCTCGCGCCGACAGCGAGCGGGGCATGCTGAGCCTGACCCCGGCGGAATATGAACCCACGCTGCTCGAGGCGATCGGTGCCTGGTTGCCGCGCACCGGAAAACTCCCGGTGCTGGTGTGCGGCATGGCCGGCGCCCGCCAGGGCTGGCGCGAAGCCGCCTACCTGCCGGTGCCGACCCGCCTGGACGGCTTGGCCCGCGGCGCGGTAAGACCGCCGCTCAACGATCCGCGCCTGGAGGTACGGCTGCTGCCGGGGCTGTGCCAGCGCCGCGATGCCGACGGCCGCACTTTCGACGTGATGCGCGGCGAAGAGACCCAGTTGGCCGGGCTGGTGGCCAGGGAGTCCGGCTTCTCGGGCTTGGCCTGCCTGCCCGGCACCCACGCCAAGTGGGCCCGACTCGAGGCGGGCGCAGTGACGCGCTTCGAGACCTTCCTGAGCGGCGAACTCTATCGCCTGCTGGCCAGCCAGTCGGTGCTGCGCCACTCCCTGGGTGAGGACGATCTCGACGCCCCCGGCTGCCGCGAGGCCTTCGTCGCCGCGGTGCGCGAGGCCGAGGCGGCGCCCGAGGCGTTCAGCGCCCGGCTGTTCGGCCTGCGCGCCCAGGACCTGCTCGACGATACCCTGCCCACGGGCGATGCCCGAGGCACGCATCTCATGGCGCGACTGTCGGGGCTGGTCATCGGCCTTGAGCTGGCCGGCGTGCGCGAGGCGCTCGCCACCCTACAGCCCGTCACGCTGATCGGTAGCGAAGCGCTGTGCGCCCGCTATGCCCTGGCGCTGCAGGCCCTGGGCCATGCCGCGCAGCGCCTGGATGGCAGCGCTGCGGTATTGGCCGGACTCGAACTGGCTCACGCTTCGCTGTCCGATTGATCCTACCGGAAGGAGAATTCCCATGTCCCTGCCCCTGATCGGCATTCTGCGCGGCCTCTCTCCCGACGACGCGGTCGCGGTAGGAGAGGCGGTGCTCGCCGCCGGCATCGAGGTCATCGAAGTCCCGCTCAACTCACCCGACCCGCTCGAGAGCATTCGCCGGCTGGCCGACGCCTTGGGCGGACGCGCCCTGGTCGGTGCCGGCACCGTGCTGACCACGGCGCAGGTCCGCGACGTGTACGACGCCGGCGGACGCCTGGTCGTCTCTCCCAACTGCCGGTCGGCGGTGATCGAGAAGACGCGCCGCCTGGGGATGGAGAGCTGGCCCGGCATACTGTCGCCCTCGGAGGCCTTCGACGCCCTGGAGGCCGGCGCCACCGGCCTCAAGCTCTTCCCCGCCATCCAGGTCGGCACGCAAGGCATGCAGGCGATGCGCTCCGTACTGCCCCAAGGAACCCGGCTCTATGCGGTGGGCGGTATCGGTGCGGCCGATTTCGCCACCTGGCGTGCCGCCGGCGCGGACGGCGCCGGTCTCGGCAGCGCACTGTACAAGCCCGGCCAGACGCCCGAGCGGGTGGGCGAGCAGGCGCGTGCCCTGGTCGCCGCCTGGCGGGCCGCGGGAGGCGAGGCATGAAGCTGCCTGCAGCCAGGCGCATCGGCAGCCAAAAAAAAGCCCGCCTAACGAGGCGGGCGAAGGACAGCAACTGGCTGCCGAGAGAGCACATGAAAGCGTGTGACGGGGCGGCGCTCAGCGATGGAAGCGCTCCGCCGCTTCCCGCGCGAGTTGACGAATGCCGTTCCAATCCTCCGCGTTGACCAGCGACTTCGGCGTCAGCCACGAACCACCCACGCACATTACGTTCTTGAGCGCCAGGTAGTCCTCGGCATTGTCCAGACTGATGCCGCCGGTGGGGCAGAAGCGCGCCTCGGGAATCGGGCCGGCGAAGGCCTTGAGCGCCTTGACTCCACCGCTGGCCTCGGCGGGGAAGAACTTGAAACGGCGGTAACCGTACTGCCAGCCGGTCATCAGCTCGGAAACGGTGGCGACTCCGGGCAACATCGGCACGGGGCTGCTCACGCCATAGCGGTAGAGCGCCTCGGTAGTGCCCGGCGTCACCACGAAGTCGGCGCCCACCTGCTCACTCTGACGATACTGGGCCGGCGTCAGTACGGTACCTACGCCGATACTGGCCTGAGGCAGCGCCTCCTTGAGTCGCCGAATCGCCTCGAGGGCGCAGTCGGTACGCAGGGTTACCTCCAGCACCGTGAGTCCACCCTCGACCAGGGCGCGCCCCAGCGGTACGGCATCCTCGACCCGCTCGATGGCCAGCACCGGAATGACCTCGGCCTTGAGGCAAATGCTGTCGAGTTCGGTGGTTCGCGTGGACGGCAGCTGTTTTTCGATGGTCATGAGCAAGACTCCAGAAGACGGTCAGGGGGCCCAGTAGACGGCCAGCGGGCAGGAAAGAAAAGCGCGGATCGGCAACTCGCGCGAGTCATCGCCCGCCAGGGCGTGCGCCAGTACGCTGCGCTTGTCATCCCCGGTGATGTGCAGGGCGTGACGCCGTGCCTGGTGAAGCCGATCGGCACTCAGCGTGATGCGCGCCTGGGGCTGGCTGGGCGTTCGCGTCGCCAGCACCGGAGCGTCGGTGGTCAATCCCAGCTCCAGCTCGCGGCTGTCGGGGAACAGTGAGGCGGTATGGCCATCCCCACCCATGCCCAGCACCACCAGGCTGGCCGGCCACGGCAGCGCCTCGATGCGCCGAGTCACCGCCTCGACGCCCTGTTCCGGCGTCATGTCGTCGGTGGTCAGGGAAACGAAGTTGGCCTTACCGGCAAGCCCCTGTAGCAGGTGACGGCGCACCAGGCGGGCATTGCTCGCCTCATCCGTCTCCGCCACCCAGCGCTCGTCGGCCAGGGTCACGTCCACCCGCGACCAGGGCAATTCCTGGTGGGCCAGCGCCTCGAAGAACGGCACCGGCGTCGAGCCGCCCGAGAGCACCAGCAGCGCGCGATCCTGTCGCGCAAGATCCTGGCGCAGCGCTTCGGCGGCGGCTTCGGCAAGCTGCTCGGCGAGCTGCTCGCGGGGGTTGGCATCTCGCTGGGTCATGTCAGTAATCCTCGTACCAGCTGCGTCCATCCTGGGTGATCATGGCGATGGAGGCCACCGGCCCCCACGAACCGGCCGGATAGCGCCGCGGCGGTTCGCCCATGTCGCGCCAGGCGGCGATCAGGCTGTCGCACCAGTGCCAGGCGTGCTCCACCTCGTCACGACGCACGAACAGGTATTGGCGCCCTTTCATTACTTCCAGCAGCAGGCGCTCGTAGGCGTCGGGTATCCGCTCTTGGGGAAAGGCGCTGCTGAAATCCAGATGCAGCGGGCCACGGCGCAGTCGCATGCCCCGATCCAGACCGCTGTCCTTGGTCAGTACCTCCAGCGCAATGCCCTCGTCGGGCTGCAGGCGGATGATCAGCTTGTTGGCCGCCAGGTTGCGCTGGTCCGGATCGAAGATGTAGTGCGGTTGCTGGCGGAAATGGATAATGATCTGCGACAGCTTCTCCGGCATGCGCTTGCCGGTTCGCAGGTAGAACGGCACCCCGGCCCAGCGCCAGTTGGCCACGCTGGTCTTCATGGCCACGAAGGTCTCGGTGTCGCTGTCGCGGTTAGCGCCCTCCTCCTCCAGATAGCCGGGCACGCTCTTGCCGTTGATCGTGCCGGCAATGTATTGCCCCCGCACCACGTCGCGGTTGAGTCGGTTCTCGCTGAACGGCTGCAATGCCTTGAGAATCTTGACTTTCTCGTCGCGGATGGCGTCGGCATCCAGGTTGGCGGGCGGGTCCATGGCAATCAGGCAGACCAGTTGCAGCAAGTGGTTCTGGACCATGTCGCGCAGCTGACCGGCGCGATCGAAGTAGCCCCAGCGGCCCTCGATGCCGACCCGCTCGGCCACGGTGATCTCGACGTGGGAAATATGGTTCTGGTTCCACTGGGTGCCGAACAGGGGATTGGCGAAGCGTAGCGCGATCAGATTCTGGACGGTTTCCTTGCCCAGATAGTGGTCGATGCGATAGATACGCGACTCGGGAAACACTTCGCCGATGGCGTCGTTGATCTCGCAGGAAGATTCGAAGTCGTAACCGATCGGCTTCTCGACCACCACGCGCGAGAGCTCGTCGAGACACTCTCCCGCCTGCAGGTTGCGGCAGATGTCGCCGTAGAGGCTGGCCGGCACGGCCAGGTAGACCACCAGCGGATAGGCCTCGGTATCGCGACGCACGGCGGTGCGCCATTCCGCAATGGCCCGGTATCCTTCGGCGGTGGCGAAGTCGAGCTGCAGGTAATCGAGACGTGCGATGAAACGCTTGACGGCTTCGCGATCGAGTTCGCTGTCCTTGACGTAGGTCTGCAGCGTCTCGGTGACGCGCCTGCGGAAAGCATCGGCTTTCACTTCCTGACGCGCCAGACCGAGAATGCGCGTGTCGTCATGCAGCAGGCCTTCGCGATCCAGATGATAGAGCGCCGGATAGAGCTTGCGCAGCGACAGGTCACCCAAGGCCCCGAACAGAGCGAGGTCGATGACCGGCCGACTATCGTCTTCTGGCCGCTTGCATGCGTTCATGTTCGCCCCCATTTGGTTAACTTAGCAAAAAAAATACGCAAGAGAGATTCGAACGGCAAGCTGTTTTTGTAATATTACATCCATTTATTGGTAGCAAGGCGTTGCGTTCGCATGGGTCCCGACGTCGCGCTACGATAGCCGGCTATCGTGTTGTTAAATCACTACGTACTGTCACTGCTTACTCAGCTTCGGAGAGCCTCACCCGTCATGGCCCATCACGATCTGCTCCAGCGCATTCGTCAACGTCTCGAGGAGCTCAACCGCTCCGAGCGCAAGGTGGCGGATGTCATCCTGGCCGATCCCGCGCGAGCCACTGGCTTGAGCATCGCCAGCCTGGCACAGGCGGCCTCGGTCAGCGAGCCCACGGTGAATCGCTTCTGTCGCAGCTTCGACGCCAAGGGCTATCCGGATTTCAAGATCAAGCTAGCTCAGAGCCTGGCAGGTGGCACGCCCTATGTCAGCCAATCGGTGGAGCCCGGCGATGCCGCTGCGGCCTACACGCGCAAGATCTTCGGCGCCACCATCGCCGCCCTGGACGAGGCGAGCCGTACCCTCGACCCGGCTCGCATCGAGCGGGTGGTCGACTACCTGATCCAGGCCAAGCAGATCCACTTCTTCGGTCTCGGCGCTTCCGGCGCCGTGGCACAGGATGCCCAGCACAAGTTCTTCCGCTTCAACCTCCCGGTCACCTCCTATGTGGACGTGCTGATGCAGCGCATGGTGGCCTCGGCCTGCCACACCGGCGACGTGGTGGTGGTGATCTCCTGGACCGGACGCACGCGCGAGCTGGTCGACATTGCGCGACTGGCGCGCGAGAGCGGTGCCGTGGTACTGGGCATTACCGCCCCGGGCTCGCCGCTGGCTCGTGAATGCACCGAGACCCTGGAAGTCGCCACCCCCGAGGATACCGACGTCTACATGCCGATGACATCGCGCATGATCCAGCTGACCCTGATCGACGTGCTCGCCACCGGCGTTACGCTGCGACGCGGCGAGGACTTCCTGCCACACCTGAAGAAGATCAAGGACAGCCTGCTGGAGACGCGCTATCCGGCTCGCGAGAGAACGCCCAACGAACCGCAGTGACCCCTGCCATGAACGTACACCGCCCCCTTAATCGGGAAGGCGGTGCACACCTATTATTTTCCTTGTGACGTACGACGGCCTCTAGCCGGCGAAGGCGGCGTAGATGGCGATCACCAGCAGCACCAGCACGAGGCTGGCCGGTAGCGCCCCACGCCAAGGCGTCAGATCAACCTCGCCGGTGTACTCCTGGACCCAGTCGGTCTCGCGCGGACGCAGCTTGCCGATGATCAGCATGATCGCCACCAGCAGCACGAAGACCATGGCCACGAAGTGGAACTCATGCATGAGCAGCGGCAGGCGGTCGAACGGCGGCACGAAATAGCCGGCGGCGATCATCAGACATCCACCTACCAGGGCGATCTTCGCGGCCATGGGCGGTACCCGCCGGGTCAGCAGCCCGACTATCACCACCGCCAGGATGGGGGTGAAGTAGATGGCATTCATCTTCTGCAGGTAGCCGAACAGGCTCTCCTGGCCCGCCAGCAACGGCGCGATGGTCATGGTAACGACGGCCATGATCCAGCCGAAGACCTTGCCCGACCTCACGACCTGCTCGTCCGTGGCGTCTTTCTTCAGCACATTCTTGTAGATGCCCAGGCTGAAGATGGTCGTGGTGCTGTTGAGCGCCGAGTTGAACGACGACAGTATCGCCCCCACCATCACCGCCGCGAAGAAGCCGGTGAGATAGGGCGGCAGCACGTTGAAGACCAGATGGCCGTATGCCTCGTCGGCTTGCACGCCCTGCTCGGCATAGAGGTGATAGGCGATGATCCCGGGCAGGACCAGATAGAGCGGCCCCAGCAGCTTGAAAAAGCCGGTCAGCAGGACCCCCTTCTGGCCCTCCGCCAGCGAGCTGGCGGCGAAAGTACGCTGAATGATTTGCTGGTTGGTGGTCCAGTAGAACAGGTTGATCAGGAAAACGCCGGTGAACAGGGTGAAGAACGGCACCTGCTGCTCGGCGCCGCCGATCGAGTTGAGTTTCTCCGGATCGCTCTCTTTGAGGATGGCCCACCCCTCCAGAATGCCGCCGTCGCCGCTCACCGCCTGCAGGCCGAAGTAGACGATGACGAAGCCGCCGATCAGCAGGCCGACGCCATTCAGGGTATCCGACACCGCGACGGTACGCAGACCGCCGAACAGCGCATAGATGGAACCGATGAGACCCACGCCCCAAACCGTCAGCCAGAGCAGCAGCGTCGGCGAATCGATGCCGGTCAGCCCCGGCAGGTCGAGCATGCCGAGCAGGCCCATGGCACCGGAGTAGAGGATGATTGGCAGCAGGATCACCGCATAGGCGATCAGGAAGATCACGTTGGTGATCAGCTGCGTGCCCGAGTCGAAGCGGATCGCCAGCAGCTGAGGCAGGGTAGCGATGCCGCTCTTGAGAAAGCGCGGCAGGAAGAACAGCGCCAGCGCCACCAGGGCGATCACCGCCACGACCTCCCAGGCCATGACGCTGAGACCATCGCTGAAAGCGGCGCCGTTAAGCCCCACCATCTGCTCGGTGGACAGGTTGGTCATCAGCAACGAGCCGGCAATCAGCGGAAAGGTCAGGGTACGGCCGGCCAGGAAGTAGCCGCGACTGCTCGCGTGATCGTCACGACGGGTCAGGCGCCAGGTGATCAAGGCGACCAGGCCGGTAAAGAAGAGAAAGGACAGCAGAGTCAGGGCATGCATGGGATATCGCTCCGGTGATGTCGATCCATGGCAGCGGGACCGGGCAAATGTCAGACATTGATAAGTAACGTCATTCTAGAGAGCTGACTCGTTTCATGCATGCGCCTTTAGTCGAATATATCGTTGTATTTTTTGGAAACTTACGAGCATCCCTCTGGGGAATTCGTCTACCCGGCGATCACCTCGCCGCGCTCGGCCCTCCTAGTGACACAGGGCTGTCCTGCAGCCGACTTGCCAGGTCGTCGCCGGAGGGGAACAATACCGACCCGCAGCCCCATCTGGAGATCCGTATGCGCTGGATGATCTTGGTCATCGCCGCCCTCGCCCCTCTCGTCCAAGGCGCTCATGCCGCCGATACCTTCCGCTTCACCGCCATTCCCGACGAGGACCAGGCGCGTCTGGTGGAGCGCTTCTCCAAGGTGGCCGACTACCTGGAGGAGCGCCTCGGCGTCGAGGTGGAGTACGTGCCGGTGAAGTCCTACAGCGCCGCGGTCACCGCCTTTCGCAACGACCAGGTGCAGCTGGCATGGTTCGGCGGGCTCTCGGGCGTGCAGGCGCGCCGACTGGTGCCGGGCTCCCAGGCGCTGGCCCAGGGCATCGAGGACAATGCCTTCGTGAGCTACTTCATCGCCCATGAGTCAACCGGACTGGAGCGCGCCGACGAACTGCCCGACGACATCGAGGGCATGAGCCTGACCTTCGGCTCGCGCACCTCCACCTCCGGCCGGCTGATGCCGGAACACTTCCTGCGCCAGCGCTTCGATGACGCCACCCCCGAAGATTTCTTCTCGCGGGTGGGCTACTCCGGCGATCACTCGCGCACCATCGCCCTGGTGGAAGCCGGCACCTACGACATCGGGGCGGTCAACTACACGGTTTGGGAAGCTGCCGTTGAGGATGGCCGTGTAGATACCGACAAGGTGAGCGTGTTCTGGGCCACGCCGCCCTATCCCGACTACAACTGGACCCTGCGTGGCGACGCCGACGAGCGCTTCGGCGAAGGTTTCACCGACAAGGTTCAGGCGGCTCTCCTGGAGATGGACGACCCCGAGCTGCTCGCCACCTTCCCCCGCGAGGCATTCATTCCCGCCGACAACGACCTCTACGCACCCATCGAAGAGGTGGCCGAGGCGCTCGGCCTGCTGCGCTGATGGAGGGCGAGCAACGCCGGCCACTGGCTCGCTTCGACGCAGAGGATATCGGCCACGACGGTCGCGTGGTTCTGCAGGGGCTCACGCTGGCTCTTCACGAGGGCGAGCGGGTCGCCCTGCTCGGCCAGAGCGGCGCCGGCAAGTCGACGCTACTCGGCGAGCTGCGCCGCCGGCTCGGCGACCGGGCCGCCTGGTGCCCCCAGCATCACGGTCTGGTACCCCAGCTTGCCGTCTATCACAACGTCTACATGGCGCGCCTGCCCGAACATTCGGCGCTGGCCAACCTGTGGAATCTGGTGCGCCCCCTGCGTCGTCCCTGGTGCGAGGTAGGCGAACTGTGTGCCGAACTGGGTCTGGATGGCCTGCTGCGCCGCCCGGTGGGCCGGCTCTCCGGCGGCCAGCGCCAGCGTGTCGCCATTGCCCGTGCGCTGTATCAATCCCGTGAACTGTTCCTGGGCGATGAGCCGGTGGCCGGCGTCGACCCGCACCAGGCGCTGCGCCTGCTGGCCTTGATCGACTCCTGTCACACCACCTCGGTGGTGGCGCTGCATCAGCGCGAGCTGGCACTGAGCCATTTCGATCGGGTCTGGGGGCTGCGCGATGGGCGACTGGCAATCGACGCGCCGACGAGCGAGCTCACCTTGGCCGACCTCGACACCCTCTACCCCGATGCCGCGTCACCGGGCGTCGGCTCCAGGCCACGCGATGCTGACATGGTTCTGCCGGGACCCGAAGCGCTGCCCTGCGGGCGAGGCAGGCCATGAGCGACGGCCTGGCACAGCGTTATCGGCTTGCTCACGGCAAGGCATGGTGGCAGGGCGATTCGATCGGCCTGCGTCTCGCCCGCCACAGCCTGGCGCTGGTGGCGCTGGCCGTGCTGCTCGCGCCGCTTGCCGATCTCGCCATTCACACCCGCGACCCCTGGGGCGAGCTCGGGCGTATGGCGGCGGGCCTGGCCTGGCCCGCCTGGGGCGCGCTGGAGTCGCCCTTCTCCGCCCTGGGCCTCACCGTGGCGGTGGCGCTGTGGGGCACCCTGGCGGGCGTGGTATTGGGATTTCCGCTAGCGCTGCTGTTCGCCCGCTCACGCCTGGTACGTGCCGGCTGCGCTTTCGTGCGTGCCATACACGAGCTGTTCTGGGCGCTGCTGTTCCTGCAGGTGTTCGGGCTCTCGGCGCTCACCGCCCTGGCGGCACTGGCCATTCCCTACGCCGGCATCTTCGCCAAGGTGTATGCCGAGATTCTCGAGCAGGCGCCGCGCGCCCCGCGCGATGCCCTGCCGCCGGGAAGCGGTCGCCTGGCGCGCTTCGTCTATGCCGAGCTGCCGCTGGCCTGGACTCAACTCGCCGCCTATACCCGCTACCGCTTCGAGTGCGGCCTGCGCGCCAGCGTGCTGCTCGGCTTCGTCGGTCTGCCGACGCTGGGCTTTCACCTCGAGACCGCCTTTCGCGAGGGGAGATACCCCGAGGCCGGCGCACTGCTGTGGCTGTTCTACCTACTGATCGCCAGCCTGCCCTGGTGGGGGCACCGGCGCCTGATCCCGCTGCTGCTGGCCGGCGGGGCCTGGCTGCTCGGCCCCTGGCCGAGCGTGAATGGCGGCCTGCTGTGGCGCTTCGTCTCGGAGGATGTCTGGCCGGCGCCGCTGCTCGCCGGTGACTGGACGGGGCTTGTGACGTGGCTTTCGCGGATGCCCGAACTGGGGCCGGCGATCGGCAACACGCTGCTGCTGGGATTGCTCGGTACCGTGGGGGCGCTACTGGTGGCACTGGCACTATGGCCGTTGGCGTGTCGCCATTTCGGCAACCGCGGCACTCGACTGGCCGGACATGGCCTGCTGGTCCTGTTGCGCTCGACGCCGGAATTGATGCTGGCGTTCATCTTCCTGCTGTTGCTGGGCCCCTCGCTACTGCCCGCCTGGCTGGCACTGGCGCTACACAACGGCGCGCTGATCGCCTTCCTGGTAGCGCGCCATGCCGACGTCATTACGCCCGGCATGCCGGGGTTGCCCGCCAGCGGCCGGCTGGCCTACGAGCTGCTGCCTCGAATCTACCCCGGACTGCTGGCCCTGCTCTACTACCGTGCGGAGGTGATCCTGCGCGAGACGGCCATCCTGGGGATGCTGGGGATCGCCACGCTGGGGTTCTATATCGAGGAGGGCTTCGATTACTTGATGTTCGATGTCGCCGTCTTCCTGCTGCTGGTCACGGCGACGCTCAACATCGCCGTGGATGCCCTGACGCGGCGCTTCAGACCACGCGAGGCGCCGATCGACGATCCCTGCGTCCGCTAAACCCGGAGCTGCCGCGCTCGCCACGCAGCTCCGGCTTTCGCCCGGCCGCTCAGAAGGGGTAGCTGCCGCCCGTGACCACCGCGGCGGTCACGCTGATTTCGACTCTGAGTTCGTCGGCGGGCATCGGGGCGCAGACGCAGGTTCGCGCCGGCGCGTGACCGGTGGGCACCCAGGCATCCCACACCGCGTTCATGGCGGCGAAGTCGCCGCCCTCCTTGAGATAGATCGTGGCGCAGAGCAAGTGCTCGCGATCGGACCCGACCTCGGCCAGCAGCGCATCGACGCGGGCCAGCATGCTCTCGGTCTGCTCGGTGATATCGCCGTGGCGTGCCTCGGGACCGGCGACCTGACCGCACAGGTAGGCGATGCCGTTGTGGATCACGGCGCGACTCATGCGCGCCTTGGTGTCGTGTCTAATGATGGTCATGCTGGCTCTCCCTGTATCGAGACCGGTGGAAACGCGGCCGCCAACGGTGTCCGTCGAAACTGATATCATGCCGCCTCGCATATCCAACGGACCATCTTGCCATTGCTCAGGGAGGGCGTCATGGGCTATCGCACCCTGCTGCGAGACCACCGGGGTTTGCTCGGTATCTGCTTTCTGGCCATGTTCACCTCGAGCCTGGGCCAGAGCTTTTTCATCGGCCTGTTCCAGGCGCCTATCAGCGAGCGCCTGGGCCTCACTGCCGGCCAGTTCGGCAGTGCCTACGCGCTGGTCACGCTGATCTCCGGCTTCGCCGTGCTGCGCCTGGGCCCCAGCATCGACTGGATCGCCCCGCGCCGCTTCGCACTGCTGGTGCTGGCCGCACTCGTGACCGGAGTGGCACTGCTGACCCTCGCGCCCTGGTGGGGACTGGGGCTACTCGGGCTGGGGCTGGTACGCTTCTGCGGCCAAGGCATGATGACCCACCTCGGCAATACCCTCGCCGGACGCGAATTCGTTGCCATGCGTGGCCGCGCCCTGGGGCTTACGAGCATGGGTATCATGCTGGGCGAGACGCTGCTGCCGCCGGTGGTGGCCGCGCTGCTGGTGATCCTCGGCTGGCGCGAGCTGTGGTGGCTGTTCGGGCTGCTGCTGGCCGGCTGCTGGATTCCGCTGCTGCTGCGCACTACCTGGCCGCAGGCACCGGGGCAGCGCCCCGCTCGCGGCCAGCCTCGCAGTGGTCCCCGGCCTTTTCGCGATGTGCGCTTCTGGCGCCTGCTGCCGCTGTTGATGACGCTGCCGATCACCATGACGGGGCTGTTCATCTACCAGGCGGCAATGACCCGCGATCTGGGCAGCACCCTGGGCATGTACGCCCTGGCGTTGACCGGGATGGGGCTCGCCAAGCTGCCCGGCGCCCTGCTCGGCGGTCGCTGGGTCGACCGCCTGGGCCCGGTGCGCCTGGCACGCCTTTATCTACTGCCTTACGCGCTGGCATTGCTTATCGCCATCGCCTTCGGCGGCCACCTCGGCGTGTGGGCGTTGATGGTGGGCGGCGGGCTCGCCATGGGCTCGCAGGAATCGATCGCTACCAGCCTACTGGTACGTATCTGGGGCAGCGAGCATCTCGGCACGGTGCGCGCCACGCTCAGCGCCGCGATGGTCTTCGCCACCGGCCTGGCGCCAGCATTCCTCGGCGTGTTCCTCGATCTGGGTGCTCACTTCTCGCTGATCCTCGCCGGCATGTTGGGGTTTCTCGTCGCCGGATGGGCATTGGCCCAAGGCGTGCTGGCCAGCCCCGAGGCGCGCGGCGAATGAGACGACAACGCCGGCTCGGGGCCGGCGTTGATTTCTTCGAGACTGGGCCAGCCTTGGCCTAGCGCAATAACAGCACCGGCACGTTGGCCCGCCGCAGCATGGCGGTGGTGGTGCTGCCCACCAGCAGGTGACGAATGCGCGAGTGGCCGTAGGCCCCCATCACCAGCAGGTCGATGGCGTTCTCTTGCTGATAAACGCGCAGGGTCTCTTCTACCTCGCCGGCGCGAATCGCCCCCTCGGCCTCGTGGCCGGCTTCGCGCAGCGCGGCCAGCGCCCAGTCGAGCTGCGAATGGTTGTCGCCGGTCTCGGCGCCGACGATGACCACATGCACCGGAATGCCATTGAACAGCGGACTCTTGGCCAGCATCTCCACCCCCTTGCGGGTGGTCTTGCTGCCGTCGAAGGCGAGCATCACCCGCTGGGGGCGCTTGTAGGTCTCCGGCACCATCAGGATCGGCCGGTGCAGGGTGCGTACCACCCGCTCCAGGTTGGAGCCCAGGTGCTCGCTGGCCTGATGGGCGGTCTCGCCGCGTTTACCCAACACCAGCAGGCGGATCTCACTCTCCAGTTCGGCCAGGGTCTCGACCAGCGTGCCGTTGCGCTGACGCGTGCCGGGCTCCGCCACGCCATCCTCGATAGCCCGCTCCTTGGCCGCCTTGAGCATCAGTCGGCCCTGCTCCTGGGCCACCTTGGCGCGCTGCTCGTCGAGCTGCGACAGCTCCTCGAGCAGATGCTCGCGGGAGCCCAGCCCGATGTTACCGGAGAGATCCGCCTCGGCGGTCTGGGGGTGGTTATCCACCACATGCAGGAAGGTCAATGGCGCTGAGAGCGCCAGGCTGGCCCAGGCGGCGTAGTCGCAAACCCCTGCGGAGAACTGCGAACCGTCGATGGCGGCCATTACCTGTTCTGTCATCGTGTCGTTTCCCAAGCTGGCGTTGTTGGCGTGCAGCCGACACTGCGGCGGCGGTTGCCTTATCATCTCTATCGGGCCGGACTTACCGTCAAGGGGAGCACCGACCTGCGCGGCGCGTCAATGACCGCCCATCAACTTTTCCACCGCGGCGGGGTCATCGTGGATCGCGTAGCGGTCGACGATGGTGGCACTGGCCTCGTTGAGGCCGATCAATTCGACCTCGGTGCCCTCGCGCCGGAACTTGATCACCACGCGGTCCAGCGTCTGTACGGCGGTAATGTCCCAGAAATGCGCGCGGGAAAGATCGATCGTGACCTTCTCCAAGGACTCCTTGAAATCGAAGGCATTGCCGAAGCGCTCGGAAGAGGCGAAGAAGACCTGGCCGACCACGCGGTAGATGCGATGGATGCCCTCCTCGACCTCATCGGAACCGATGTAGAGGATATTGCCCACCTTGTTGGCGAAGAACATCGCCGCCAACAGCACGCCGACGAACACGCCGATGGCCAGGTTATGGGTGCCCACGGTCACCGCCACGGTGGCCAGCATCACGATATTGGTGCTGAGGGGATGCTTCTTGAGATCGCGGATCGAGGCCCAGCTGAAGGTGCCGATGGAAACCATGATCATCACCGCCACCAGCGCCGCCATGGGAATCTGCGAAACCCAGTCGGCAAGGAATACCACCATGATAAGCAGGACCACGCCGGCGACGAATGTGGAGAGCCGCCCGCGTCCGCCCGACTTCACGTTGATTACCGACTGGCCGATCATCGCGCAGCCGGCCATGCCGCCCAGCAGGCCGGAGCCGATGTTGGCGATGCCCTGCCCCTTGCACTCGCGGTTCTTGTCGCTCGGGGTATCGGTCAGGTCGTCGACGATGGTGGCGGTCATCATCGACTCCAGCAGGCCCACCACGGCGAGCATGACGGAGGTCGGCAGGATGATCCACAGGGTCTCGAGGGTCAGCGGCACGTCGGGCCACAGGAATACGGGCAGGGTGTCGGGCAGCTCGCCCATGTCGCCCACGCTGCGAATGTCCATGCCGCTGATCATGTAGACGGCAGTCAGCACCACGATGCAGACCAGCGGGGAAGGTATCGTCTTGCCGATCTTGGGTACGTAGGGAAACAGATAGATGATGCCGAGCCCGACCAGGGTCATGGCATACACATGCCAGGTCACGCCGGTGAGCTCGGGCAGCTGTGCCATGAAGATCAGGATCGCCAGGGCATTGACGAAGCCCGTCACCACCGAGCGCGAGACGAAGCGCATCAGCTCGGCCAGCTTCAGGTAGCCGGCTACGATCTGCAGCACCCCGGTGAGCAGGGTGGCAGCCAGCAGGTACTCGAGGCCGTGGTCGCGCACCAGGGTGACCATCAGCAGCGCCATGGCGCCGGTGGCGGCTGAGATCATTCCCGGACGCCCGCCGGTGAAGGCGATCACCACCGCGATGCAGAAGGAGGCGTAGAGACCCACCTTGGGGTCGACGCCGGCAATGATGGAGAAGGCGATGGCCTCGGGAATCAGGGCCAAGGCGACCACGATACCGGCGAGGGAGTCGCCCTTGATATTGGAGAACCAGTCTTGCTTGATGGATCGGAACATTCTTCGGTCCAGTAGGATGGGATGTTATGCCAGATAGCGTCAGGGGTCGTTCGGGCACCCTCCCGGACATGCGCCGATGACGGCGTGACGTTGGGAGCAGCCAATGTGAAGCGTCGGATTGGGTCAGGCAGCCCGGAGCATCAGCATGATGTCGGGCGGTGACGTGCCGGTGACGGCAGCGTCGAGGAAGGGAGCACTAGGGTGGCGTGGCCAGCCCGGTCGGAGGAGTCAGCACGTTGTGTCGCATCCATGGCCAGAGACTTGGGCGGCCTAGACTTTCGTCTAACCCTCGAGCCCGATGATAGGAGGCCGAATACTAACAGAGTTCTCCCCCTGCTGCACCCCGGCCCCGCAGACGCCGTTCGATGCGACGCTCGTAGAGCCCCTTGGCCAACAGCGTACCGAGCACCAGGGCACCGCCCATGAGCGCTACCGGCACCGGGCGTTCGCCGAGTATCCACCACACCCAGAGTGTGCCCACCACCACCTCCAGCAGCATCAGCAGGCCCACCTCGGCCGCCGGCAGGTAGAGCGGGCCGCGCTGGATCAGGGTGAACCCCAGCGGCAGGATGACCAGGCACAGCAGCACCAGCAGCACCAGACTGTCGGCCGGCGGTAGGGCGAGCCCGTCGCCGGCCAGGCCGAACAGCGCCGCCACGGCCGCGACGATCAACCCGGAAAGAGTCAGCATGGGGCTCATGTCGACGCCGGGGCGGGTACGGCAGAGTGTGAAGTTGGCCGCCAGTGCCGTCGCCGCCAGCAGGGCGAAGCCGTTGCCGATCCAGGAGCCCGCCCCGGCGTCATCGAGCACAATCAGCGAAGTGCCGAGCAGACACAGCCAGATCGCCAGCCAGGTACGCCGCGGCAAGCGCTCGCCGAGGAACAGCCGCGAGAGCAGCGCGGCGATAAGCGGCGCCCCGGCCAGGATCATCAACACGTTGCCGCCCTTGGTGTATTGGTTGCCGAGCACGAAGCCGAAGGTCGAGAAGCTGAACAGCAACGCCACGCCGATGCCGGTCCCGCCGCAGCGACGATAGGCCTCGAACGTACCGCCACCGTGGCGGGCGAGCATGATGACGACGAAGCCAAGCGCAGTGAGCAAGCCCCGCCAGACCAGGATCTCGCTGTCGGGCAGACCGATCAGCTTGATCAACAGGGCATCGGGCGAAATGATCAGGGCACCGCCGCCGGTCATGAGCAGACCCTGCTGGCGGTGCGAAAGGGAGTGGAACAAGGCGACCTCGTCTTCCGTCAGGTCGCCTCAGGATGCCACGCCGGCACGGGCATGACACGTCGAACTCAGCCCTCGCCGAGGTCGCTCGGTCTTGCGCCGGCGTTTCTGGCCTGGGCCGCCGGCGAGGCCTGCATGTGCTTGAACGCCTCCATGATGTCCATCGGCAGCGGGAAGACGATAGTCGAGGCGTTCTTGTTGCTCATGTCGCTCATGGTCTGCAGGTAGCGCAGCTGCAGCGCGGCGGAGTTCTCGGCCATCACGTTGGCCGCCTCGACCAGCTTCTTCGACGCCTGCAGCTCGCCCTCGGCGTGGATCACCTTGGCGCGACGTTCGCGCTCGGCCTCGGCCTGGCGGGCGATGGCGCGGATCATGCTCTCGTCCAGGTCGACATGCTTGATCTCGACGTTGGCCACCTTGATGCCCCACTCCTCGGTCTGGGCGTCGATGATCTCCTGGATGTCGTCGTTGAGCTTGTCGCGCTCGGAGAGCATTTCGTCGAGGTCGTGCTTGCCCAGCACCGAGCGCAGCGTGGTCTGGGCCAGCTGGCTGGTGGCGACAGTGAAGTTCTCGACCTGGATGATCGCCTTCTCCGGGTCGACCACGCGAAAGTAAAGCACCGCATTGACCTTGACAGTGACGTTGTCCTGGGAGATGACGTCCTGCTCCGGCACGTCCATGGTGATCACGCGCAGGTCGACCACGCTCATCTGCTGGATGCCGGGGATGACGATGATCAGCCCCGGTCCCTTCACCGACTGGAAGCGGCCGAGGAAAAAGATCACGCCGCGCTTGTACTCGGGCAGGATCCGTATCGAGGCCGCGAGCAACATGACCAGTAGCACTACCGGCACGAGGTAGGAAATCATCATGAGCGTTCTCCTTGATGTGTCATGGACTGGATGGCTTTCGTTGCGATTCGTCAGGTTCCTTCGGACGTACGGTTGGCGGGCTCGACCCATAGGGTCAGCCCCTCGACCGCCGTCACACGCACTTGCTCGCCTCGCCGCAGTGCCCCAGTGCTGTGCGCGTTCCAGCGCTCCCCCTTGAGGCGCACATGGCCCTTGCCCTGGAAGTCTTCCAGCGCCACGCCCAGGCTGCCGATCAACTGGTCCTGTCCGGTGCGCGCGGGTTTGCGACGCAGCCCGATGAAACGGGTCAGCACCCACAGCATCAGCGCAGCCGATAGCAGGGCGATACCGCCGATCAGCGGCAGCGAAACGGCCAGGTGGTCATCATCCATCAGCATCACCGAGCCGATCACGAAGGCGACGATGCCACCGATGCCGAGAATGCCGAAGCTGGGCATCAGCGCCTCGCCGACGATCAGCCCCAGCCCCACCAGGATCAATGCCAGACCGGTGTAATCGATCGGCAGCAGCTGAAAGGCGAACAGGGCGAGCAGCAGCGAGATCACGCCAATGGTGCCCGGTACCAGGCTACCTGGGCTGGACAGCTCGAAGATCAGGCCGTAGAAGCCGATGATCATCAGGAAGTAGGCGACATTGGGGTTGGTGATCACCTGCAGCAGACGGGTACGCCAGTCGGGTTCGAAGCGCTCGATGGCAAGATCCGCGGTGTCGAGGGTGCGCTCGCCATGCTCCATTACCACCTCGCGGCCGTCGATTTGCGCGAGCAGGTCCTCGATGTCGCTTGCCACCACGTCGATCACGTTCTGTTCCAACGCCTCGCGAGAGGTCAGGTTGACCGCCTCGCGCACCGCCTCCTCGGCCCAGTCGGCATTGCGATCGTGGCGTTCGGCCAGACTTCGGATGTAATAGACGGCGTCCTCCAGCACCTTGCGCTCCATGGCGGTCTCGCCGCGCCGGCGTGTATCGGTCGGCTCACCCTCGGCATCCGCCTCATCCTCCTCGGTGCCATTACCCGCCTCTTCACCGCTGGCCTCTTCACCGTTTGCCTCGTCATCGCCAGGCGCCTCTTCCTCGGGAGGGTCCATGCCAGGCAGTCCACCACCTCCCATCTGCACGGGAGTGGCGGACCCCAGGTGGGTGGCCGGCGCCATGGCGGCGACATGGCTGCCGTAGAGCAGGTAGGTGCCGGCGCTGGCGGCTCGCGCCCCGCTGGGAGACACGTAGATGGCGACGGGCACCGGCGAGGTGAGCATGGCGCGGATCATGTCGCGCATGGTGGCGTCCAGCCCGCCCGGCGTATCCATCTGCACGATCACGATCTCGGCTTCGCGCTCGGCGGCACGGCGCAGGCCGCGCTCGAAATAGTCGCCAACGGCCGGCCCGATGGCACCCTCTACCGTCATCACCTGGACGACGCGCTCACTCTCCTGGGCCTGGGTGTGCCAGGCCAACAACCCGCCAATGGCCAGGAACAGCAGACTGGCCAGCAGTACGAGGCGATGCGAGCAGGCAGCACGGAATGCGCTCATGTTGGCCTTCCCTCGGGTCGCGATGACGGTATGCTTGAGTAGCCCCGGCAATGATTCAGCTTGTGCCGATTTCAGGTTAGCAGGCCCGACCATGCAGCGCAGAGCCAAGCGGAGCGCCGCGCGCACAGGGGACATTCACGGCACGGCCGAAACCATCGAGAAGGAGCGCGACGATGCCCAAGCGCACGTTCACCGCGATACTCGCCTTATCACTCGGCGCCCCGTTGCCGGCTCAGGCCGACGACTGGCAAGCGGTGCTCGACGAGGCCCGAGGCCAGACCGTCTATTGGCACGCCTGGGCGGGCGATACGCGCGTCAACGACTACATCGGCTGGGTGACGCGTCGCGTACGCACCGAGCACGGCATTGAGCTCCGGCACGTCAAGATCGACGACACCGGCTCCGCCGTCTCCCGAGTGCTGGCTGAATACAGTGCCGACAACCACGACGACGGCAGCGTCGACCTCGTCTGGATCAATGGAGAGAACTTCGCCGCCATGCGCGAGAACGACCTGCTCTTCGGTCCCTTCGCCGAACGGCTGCCGAACTTCACACTGACCCGGCCCGAGCACAACCCTGAAGTGGTGACCGATTTCACGCTGCCTACGCAGGGCTACGAATCGCCCTGGGGCAAGGCGCAGATCACCTTCTATTACGACGCCGAGGCGCTCGGGGAAGATCCGCCAGGAAGCATGGCGGAGATCCTTGCCTGGGCCGAAGAGCATCCCGGACACTTTACCTATCCGCGCATTCCCGACTTCCTCGGCAGCACTTTCCTCAAGCAGGCGCTGATCGCCCTGACCGAAGATGCCGATGCGCTCTACTCCCCGGTGGCACAGAGCGACTTCGAGGCCGTCACCGAGCCCCTGTGGGAATATCTGGATGCCCTGCACCCCCATCTGTGGCGCAGCGGCCGGCAGTTCCCCGCCTCCGGCCCCGAGATGCGCCGCCTAATGGCCGACGGCGAGCTGACGCTTGCCTTCACCTTCAACCCGGCTGAGCCTGCCGCCGCCGTGGCCGACTTCGAACTGCCCGCCTCGACCCGCAGCTACGTGCTCGACGGCGGCACCCTGGGCAACGTGCACTTCGTCGCCATTCCCTTCAATTCTCCACACAAGGCAGGCGCCATGGCGGTGGCAAACTTCCTGCTCTCGCCCGAGGCCCAGGCGCGCAAGCAGGATATTTCGGTGTGGGGCGACCCCACCGTGCTCGACGTGGTACGCCTCGACGACGGTAGCCGCGCCCTCTTCGAACAGGCATCCGACAACCCCGCCCTGCTGGCCCCCGAGGCCCTGGCCGAGACCTTGCCGGAACCCCACCCGAGCTGGATGGGAACGCTGCAGGAAGCTTGGCAGGCGCGATACGTCGGCGCGCCCTGATGCTGCGCTTCGCCCCGGCGCTGATCGTCACGCTGCTGGTCGGCCCGATACTCGCCGGGCTGGCCATGGCACTGCTGCCCGCCTTCGGCTACCTGCCGGCACTGGGCGGCGAGCGCTTGAGCCTCGAACCCTGGCATGAACTGTTCGCCCAGCCGGGGCTGGCTCGCTCGGTGGCGGTCAGCTTCGCCAGCGGCCTGGTCACCGCGGCCGTATCGCTCGTCGTGGTGCTGGCGTTCCTGGCCGGCGTGTCGGGCAGCCGACTGGATCGCTGGATTCAGCAGCTGGTGACGCCGCTGCTCTCCCTTCCCCACGCCGCCGCGGCCTTCGGCCTGGCCTTTCTGATCGCACCTTCAGGGTTGGTGGCGCGGCTGCTCTCGCCGGAGTTGACCGGCTGGGAGCGTCCACCCGACCTGCTCATCGTCCAGGATCCCTGGGGACTCGCCTTGATGCTGGGGCTGGTAATCAAGGAGATTCCCTTCCTGCTGCTGATGTGCCTCGCCGCCCTGCCGCAGCTCGACCCCGGCCGGCACGTGGCCATGGCACGCTCGCTCGGCTACCGCCCGACGACGGCCTGGCTCAAGGTAGTGGCCCCTGCGCTCTATCCCTTGATACGCCTGCCGGTCTATGCGGTGATCGCCTTTGCCACCTCGGTGGTGGACGTCGCCATTATCCTCGGCCCCACGTTGCCACCGACGCTTGCCGTGTCGATTCTCGACTGGTACCACGACCCCGACCTGAGCCGGCGCTTCATGGCTTCGGCCGGTGCCGTCCTGCAGCTCGGCGTCACGGCCTCAGCGCTGCTCACCTGGTGGTGCCTGGAACGGCTCGTCGCCCGGCTGGGACGCCACTGGCTCGAGCGAGGTTCGCGAAGCTGTGCGGATAGGCCGCTGCGCCTGGCGGGCAAGAGCCTGATCCTGCTCGCCGCCTTCGCCGCCTTCGCCGGCCTCGCCGGCCTGGCGCTCAATTCCGTGGCGGGCTTCTGGCGGTTTCCTGACGCCCTGCCCCAGGGCTTCACCGCAGTGCATTGGTTGCGCGCCCTGCCATCGCTTACGGGACCGGCGACAGCCACGATGATCGTCGCTATCTGTGCCACGCTGGTCGCCCTGGCGTTGACGCTCGCGGCGCTGGAGAACGAACAGCGCAGTGACCGCCACCCGGCCCAGGGGCGACTCTTCTCGGCCCTGGGATTGCTCTACCTGCCCCTGATCGTGCCGCAGATTGCCTTTCTGTTCGGCCTGGTCGTGGTGATGGAGACGCTGGGTACACGACACCGACTCGGGCTGGTGATCTTCGGCCATATACTGTTCGTGCTGCCCTACGTGTTCCTGTCACTGTCGGAAGCCTACCGCCGTTTCGATCCGCGCTGGTCGCAGCTCGCCCTTACCCTAGGGAGCTCGCCCAACGGTGCCTTCTGGCGAGTACGGCTTCCCATGCTGCTGGCGCCACTGCTCACTGCCGCCGCCGTGGGGCTTGCCGTCAGCATTGGCCAGTATCTGCCGACTCTGCTGCTCGGGGCCGGCCGTATCGCCACCGTCACCACCGAGGCGGTATCCCTCGCCGCCGGCGGCAACCGCCGCGTGATCGGGGTCTGGGCGCTGGTCCAGGCAAGCCTGCCACTGATCGGCTTCGTCATCGCCATCGGCATTCCCCGCCTGCTATGGGCGAATCGCCGCGGCCTGCAAGGAGCGTAATGAACAATCAAGCGCCTCATTCGCTGGAGCTGCGAGACATCGAGATCCGTCTGGACGGCAAGCTCATGGTCGCGCTCGACGCCACCGTCGGCCCCGGCGAAACACTTACCTTGATGGGCCCCTCCGGCTCAGGAAAATCGACCCTGCTCGCCTTTCTCGCGGGCTTCCTGCCGCCCGCCTTCGAGGCACGTGGCCGCGTCGTCCTGAGTGGCCACGACATCACCGAGCTACCAGCGGAGCATCGTGGGATTGGCTTGCTGTTTCAGGACCCCTTGCTGTTTCCGCATCTGTCGGTTGCCGGCAATCTGCGCTTCGGCCTGCCCCGCTGCATGTCCAACAGAGCGGAACATATCCAGCGGGCCCTGGCTGACGTGGGCCTGGCGGGCTACGGCGAGCGAGATCCGGCCACCCTCTCCGGCGGCCAGAAGGCACGCGTCGCCCTGATGCGCCTGCTGCTGTCGGCTCCCAGCGCGGTACTGCTCGACGAACCCTTCTCCAAACTCGACACCGAGCTGCGTGACGAGATGCGGCGCCTCGCTTTCTCGCATCTGCAGGCTGCCGGCCTGCCGAGCCTTTTGGTAACGCACGACAGGGAAGACGCCAATGCAGTCGCAGGTGCGGTCATCGAGTTGAGTGGAGGAAGATGAACCATCAGAAGTCGAGACCAGACGAACGGTGTCACACACGAGCCACTGCATCGGGTTTCGGTGCTGCGTATAAATAAAACAGTGTTCGCTCTTCTTTTCTTGCTTCAACTCACCAATAACCGCTCATCAATTGGCTTAAAGTTCCCTTTTGCTTCCGACCAATTTCCTCGACGTTCCTCGTCGCAGGGGGACATGAAGATAGGGTTGCTTCGTTCGGCACAGAGCGAATGCGGTTCAATTTATTCAGGATACGTCGTTCATTGAGCCAAAAAGCGACAAAAATTGCCGTTTAATATCTCCAGCCTCCGTTCACTTCCCTATCAAAGCCGAAAGCTGGCAATGAGGATGCCTGGACTGCACGATTTGGCGCCTCCTTTTCCTTCGCCTGATTCGCATAGTTAGGCTATATCTATTCAAGGCCTTAACGGTCCACACTGTCCGCACAATGGTTGCCGCAGGGGAATTTCGATCGCAAATTCGCGGAACCCGGACAGGGTAGAAGGCTGTCAATAAGACAGCGTTCATCATGACATACAGGGAGGTCGGCCATGGGAAACGTGGCGCTAAGGGGTTTCAACACTGAAACAAAGAGTGACAGAGTCGGCCGGGAGATCTCCTCTACTTCCGGCGCTTCAATTCTTGATGACTATGTAAGCGGAAGCGACAACGACTCGTCATTCAGGCGCAGCAACGAATCGCAACATTTCCCATCACAAAGCATCCTTTTCGTTACTTCCGAAGTGGCCGATTTCGTCAAGGTCGGTGGACTCGGTGACGTATCTTCAGCTCTTCCCCGTGCACTAGCGGCTCATCATGATGTCCGCATCTTGATTCCCGCTTATCGAGAGGTATGGCAGTCCGGCCACCATATCCGCGTCGTCGGTCATGTCGCCGCCTACGCCGAGCTGCCTGCCTGCGATATCGGCGAGATCATCTGCAGCGATGGGCTGGTCTTCTACGTACTGATTTGCCCCGAACTCTATGAGCGCGAAGGCGGCCCCTACGGCACCGGTCCGGGCGGCTACGGCAGCGACGGCTGGGACGACAACGACTTACGCTTCGCCCGGCTGTCGCTGGCGGCCGCCGAGATCGCCTCGGGCCACGCCGGGCTGGATTGGCAGCCCCGACTGTTGCACCTGAACGACTGGGGTTGTGGCCTGGCGCCAGCCTATCTGCATTGGCGCGGGCAGCAAGTGCCCAGCGTGTTCACCATTCATAACCTGGCCTACCAGGGGCTATTCGACGCCTCGCGTCTCGAACCGCTTGGCATTCCTCCCGAGGCCTTCCATATCGAAGGCGTGGAGTACTACGGCAAGCTCTCCTTCATGAAGGCCGGCATCGTCTACGCCTCCCACGTGACCACGGTGAGCGCGACCTATGCCCAGGAGATCACCACACCCGAGTTCGGCTGCGGTCTCGATGGCCTGCTCCGCTGCAAGGCCGAGCAGGGCCGGCTCAGCGGCATCCCCAACGGCATCGACGACTCCTGGGATCCGCGTACCGACGCGCACCTGGTCCAGGCCTTCTCGGCCAACGACTGGCGCGGCAAGCGCGCCAACGCCGAGTACGTGCGCCATCGCTTCGGCCTGGTGCCCAGCTCCGGCCCGCTGTTCGCCATGGTGTCGCGCATGGTCCATCAGAAGGGCGTGGATCTGGTCATCGAAGCGGCGCCGAGCATCGTCCAGGCGGGCGGCCAGCTCGTCTTCATCGGTAGCGGCGAACCCCGGGTGGAGGCCGAGCTCGACCGCTTGGCGGAGCGCTTCCCCGGTGCCGTGGGTGTCTACGCCGGTTACGACGAGGAAGAGGCGCGCTGCATCTATGCCGGCAGTGACTTCCTGCTGATGCCGTCGCGCTTCGAGCCGTGCGGACTGAGCCAGATGTACGCCCAGCGATTCGGCTCACTGCCGATAGCCCACCGCACCGGCGGCCTCGCCGACACCATCGAACATGGCGTGACCGGCTTCCTGTTCGACGAGGTCAATCAGGGCAGCTTCATGCAGGCCGTTCAGCAGGCCTTCTCCGCCTATCACGCGACGGAGCTGTTCTACGCCATGCGCCGCGCGGCCATGACGGGGCGCTACCACTGGCGGCAGTCCATCGCTCCCTATACCCGGCTCTACCGGAAACTCATCGAGGAAGCCCATAACGAGGTACAGCCCGCAGGATGAGCAGAGAAGAGAATTTGCAACCCACCTTCGGCGCGCAGGTCATGGGTCCCGAGTGGACCCGCTTCTCGCTCTGGGCCCCAAGCGCCCATCGAGTCGATGTCGAGATCGAAGGCCTCGAGCCCGTCCCCATGACGCACATGGGAGACGGGCACTTCGTCGGCGAGGCGGCGTGCGAACACGGCGCACGCTACCGCTATCGCACCTTCCTCGGCGATGCGCCCGATGGCATCACCGTTCCTGACCCGGCCGCCCGCGCCCAGGACGGCGGCATCGACGGACCGAGCGTCGTCGTCGATCCCTATCGCCATGCCTGGCGGCACTCCGACTGGCGAGGGCGTCCATGGCATGAAACGGTACTCTACGAGCTGCATATCGGCGCCTGGGGCGGCCTGGACGGGGTGCGCCAACGGCTACCCTACCTGGCCCGGCTCGGCGTCACCGCCATCGAGCTGATGCCGGTGGCCGAGTTCCCAGGCAACCGCAACTGGGGCTACGACGGGGTGCTGCCCTATGCCGTGGCCTCGAGCTACGGCCGTCCCGAGGATCTCAAGGCACTGGTGGACGAAGCGCATGGCCTCGGCCTGATGGTCTTTCTCGACGTGGTCTACAACCACTTCGGGCCGGACGGCAACTACCTGCCCCGCTATGCCGAGTCCTTTTTCCAGCAGGATCGCCACACGCCCTGGGGGCCGGCCATCGATTTCCGCCACCCCATGGTGCGTCGCTTCTTCCTCGACAATGCGCTGATGTGGTTGGAGGAGTACTACCTCGACGGCCTGCGCTTCGATGCGGTGCATGCCATCTACGAGCGTGACTTCCTCGACGAGCTGGCCGAGACCCTGCGGACCCGCATCGACGCGAACCGGCACATCCATCTGGTGCTGGAAAACGAGCACAACGACGCCGACCTGCTCGAGGAAGGTCGTTTCACGGCCCAGTGGAACGACGACTGGCACAACGTCATGCACGTGCTGCTCACCGGCGAGCGTGAGGGCTACTATGTCGACTTCGCCGACAACCCTGTCGAAGGGCTGACTCGCTGCCTGAGCGAGGGCTTCATCTTCCAGGGCCAGCCCACCCGCGGCGGACAGCCACGCGGGACGCCGAGTGCCCACCTGCCGCCCACCGCCTTCGTTGCCTTCCTGCAGAACCACGACCAGACAGGCAATCGCGCGCTGGGCGAGCGGCTGACGCGGCTCGCCGAGCCCGGAGCACTGCAGGCGGCCACGGTGCTACTGCTGCTCTCGCCCATGGTGCCGCTGCTGTTCATGGGCGAAGAGTGGGCCAGCACGCAACCCTTCCTGTTCTTCACCGATCATCGGGAAGAACTCGCCCGCGCGGTACGCGAAGGTCGTCGCGCCGAGTTCGCCGAGTTCAGCGCCTTCCAGGATCCGGTCATGCGCGAGTCGATTCCGGATCCCAACGCAGCGGACACCTTCGAGGCGTCCCGGCCCGACTTCGACGCCCAGGAGGAACCGTCGCACGCTAAATGGCTGGCGTTCGTGCAGCACCTGCTCACGATCCGCCAGGCCGAGGTCGTGCCCCGACTCGACGGTGCCAGCGCCCTGGGCGCGGAAGCGCTGGGACTCGACGCCGTCGTCGCGCGTTGGTGCATGAACGACGGCAGCCATCTGGTCATCGCCGTCAACCTCGGCGACCGGCCGGCCGCCACCAGCGCCTTCGGCGTGGGTCGCTGCCTGTACGAGACCCACGAAGGCGTAGCGGTGTCGGCCGAGAGTGGCAGCCTTCCCGCTCGCAGTGCGGCGGTATGGCTGCGCCCCGAGCCAGGCGACGAGGAGTTGAGTGCATGAACGAGCAACGCCTGTTGCAACTCGCCGAGGCCGCCGGTCTGATGGTGGAGTGGGAAGACAGCGAGGAGCGTCCGCAGCGTCTCTCGACCGCCACCCAGCGCGAACTGCTGGCACGGCTCGGCTATCCGGCCGATAGCGCCGAGGCAATCAAGGCGAGCCTGGAGCGGCTGCGCGGCCCTCAGTCACCGGCACAGTGGCCACCCCTGATCACCGCCGAGCGTGGCATTGCCACCGACCTGCCCTCGCCGCTTCCTGCCGACACCGAGTTCACCCTGTGCCTCGAACAGGGCGACCTGCTGCACGATCGGCTCGACGGCCGCGGCCGCCTCCCGCCGGTCGGGGTGGCCGGCTACCATCGCCTGCGCATCGCAGAAACCGAGCTGACCCTGGCCGTCGCACCACCGCGCTGTTTCACCCCGGCCGATGCCAGTCGTGACGAACGTCCGCGTCTCTGGGGGCTGGCAGTGCAGCTCTATGCCCTGCGCCGTCCCGGCGACGGTGGCATTGGCGATACCCTGGCACTGGAGCGGCTCGCCCAGCACGCGGCCAACGCCGGCGCCGCGGCACTGGGTATCAGTCCGACCCACGCCATGTTCAGCGCCGATGTCACCCGCTACAGCCCTTACTCCCCCTCGAGCCGCCTGCTCTACAACGCTCTGCATGCGGCGCCCGAGACGCGGCTCGGCGAAGCCTCGGTCAAGGCCGCCATCAATCGCTGCCAGGCAGGCGAGGCCATGGCACAGTTGGAAGCGGACGACCGAATCGACTGGCCCCGGGCGGCACGCGTGAAGCTCGGCTGGCTGCGCGAGCTGTACGACGATCTGATGGGGCGCGAGGATGACGACGCAACGCAGGCGCGCCGGGACCTGGAAGCGTTTCGGACCTACACCGGCCAGGTGCTGGAGGCGCACTGCGTCTTCGAGGCCCTTCAGCAGCACCGGGCGGAGCGCGACTGGCGCCAATGGCCCGCGGCGCTGCGTGATCCCGACAACCCCGAGGTCGCTCGCTTCGCCAGAGAGAACGCCCACGAGGTCGGCTTTCACGCCTTCCTCCAGTGGCTGGCCAGTGACGGGCTGGGTCGCGCCCAAGCCACGGCCAAGGAAGCCGGCATGCCCGTCGGCCTGATTGCCGACCTGGCCGTCGGCGCCGATGCGGCCGGCAGCCAGGCCTGGAGCCGCCAGTCGGAGATGCTGGAAGGCCTGTCGATCGGCGCCCCTCCCGATACCTTCAACGTGCATGGCCAGGATTGGGGGTTGGCACCCTTCTCCCCCCAAGGGCTGGTGAATTCCGGCTTCACCGGTTTCATCGAGATGCTACAGGCCGGCTTCGCCCATGCCGGCGGACTGCGCATCGACCACATTCTCGGTCTGCTGCGCCTGTGGCTGGTGCCCCATGGTGCCTCGCCTCCCGAAGGCGGCTACCTGCGCTACCCCCTGGACGACCTGCTGCGGCTGGTGGCGCTGGAATCCTGGCGTCATCAAGCCATCGTCATCGGTGAGGATCTGGGCACCGTTCCCCCCGGATTGCGCGATCGGCTCGCCGCGTGCGGCATCCTCGGCACCCGCGTGCTGTGGTTCGAGCGCGATGACGAGGACGAATTCCTGCCACCGCCGCAGTGGTCGTCCAGCGCCGTCGCCACCACCTCGACCCACGATCTGCCCACGGTGGCCGGCTGGTGGGCCGGTCGCGACATCGAGTGGCGCAGCCGCCTCGGGCTGCTCGCCGAAGGGCAGGATGCCCGCGGCGAGCATGCCGGGCGCCGGGCGGATCGTGCTCGACTGGCTCGGGCCCTGGGGTTGCTCGACGGTCACGCCGCGGCGGACACGCTCGATGCCGCCGACCTGGGGACCTCGAAGGTCCTCGATGCCTGCGCCCGTCAGCTTGGCCTCACGCCATCGCCCCTTGCACTGCTACCGGTGGAGGACGCTCTGGGACTGGAAGAGCAAGCCAACCTGCCAGGCACCCTGGAAGCCCATCCCAACTGGCGGCGCCGCTGGACGGACGATGCCGACGCCCTGCTGGCCTCCGGCGAGGTGCGCCAGCGCCTGGCGACCCTGAGCGCGGCCCGCCGGACATCACGGAGCGATGACGAGGGAGTAATCTCCGATGAGTGAGATTCGCGCCACCGTGCGCCTGCAGTTCCATCGTGGTTTCACCCTGGACGATGCTGCCGAGTGGATCGACTACTACGCCAGGCTCGGCATCAGTCACTTCTATGCCTCGCCCTTGCAGGCCTCCCGCAGCGGTTCTCCGCATGGCTACGATGGGATCGACCCGACCCGCATCGACCCCGAGCTCGGCGGCGAAGCGGCGCTGGAGCGACTGGTAAACCGACTGCGGGAGCGCGGCATGGGGCTGATTCTCGACATCGTGCCCAACCATGTGGCCGTGGGCGGTTCGGAGAATCCCTGGTGGCAGGACGTTCTGACCTGGGGCAGCGACAGCCCCTACGCCGACTACTTCGATATCGACTGGCACTCCCCCGATCCGCTGCTGGCCGGCAAGCTGCTGCTGCCTTTTCTCGGCGCGCCCTACGGCGAGGCGCTGCACTCGGGCGAACTGGCTCTACGGCACGCGCCGGAGTCAATGGCCTTTCACGTCGCCTACCACGAGCATCGCTTTCCCATCGATCCACGCTACTACGGCGAAATTCTGCGCCTGGCCGAACACGAGGCGCTGTGGGAGATGGCGCCGCAATTCGATGCCCTGCAGCAGCGCGACGACGCCTACACCGCCGTCGACGAGTGTCGTCGCGAACTGCGCCAGGCGCTGGCAACGCCAGGCGCCCCGCAGGCGCTCGAGCAAGCCCTGACGCTGTTCGACGGCGCGACCCCTTCCGGCGCGATCCGCCTGCACAGCCTGCTGGAGCGCCAGCACTACCGCCTGGCCTGGTGGCGTACGGGCGCCGACGAGATCAATTGGCGGCGCTTCTTCGATATCGCCGAGCTGGGCGGGCTGCGCATCGAGCAACCGGAGGTCTTCGAGGCGGTGCATGCCCTACCGCTGCGCCTGGTGGAGCAGGGCTGGATAGACGGACTGCGTGTCGATCATGTCGACGGCCTCGCGGATCCGCGCGGCTACTGTCGCCGCCTGCGGGCTCGCGTCGGCGAATTGCAGCAGCGGCGGCCGGCCGGCGTCGTACGCCACGTGGCCATCTTCGTCGAGAAGATTCTCGCCGCCGATGAGACCCTCCATCGCGACTGGGGAGTGGACGGCACCACCGGCTATGAAACGATGAACGAAATATCCGCGCTGCAGCACGATCCGGCCGGTGCCGAACCGCTGTGGGACCTGTGGCGCGATGTCAGCGATCGCGATGCGGATTTCCCCGGCGAGGTGCACCGGGCCCGGCGTGAGGTGCTCACCGGCATCCTCGCCAGCGACTTCGACGCCTGCTGTCGCGCCCTGCATGCGGTGAGCCGGCATCGCCTGGCGACGCGCGATATTACCCTGGCGGCGATTCGACGCGCCTTGGAAGCGCTGATCGTGCATTTTCCAGTCTACCGCACCTATGCCGACGACGGTGGTCGCCCGGAACTCGACGCCCCCTTCTTCGACCAGGCCATGGCCGGTGCCCGCGGCGAGCTGAGCCCACCCGATATCGGCGTGCTGGAGTGGCTCGAACGCTGCCTCGGCGGCGAGGCGCCGGCCGATGCCGAGGATGCCACCGAACGCTGGCTACGACAGCGCGCCATCGTGCGCTTCCAGCAGCTCACTTCGCCAGTGGCGGCCAAGGCGGTGGAGGATACCGCCGGCTATCGCTGCGCTCCGCTGATCTCGCGCAACGACGTCGGCTTCGACGGCGAGCACTTCAGTCACTCTCCCCGACAGTTCCATGCAGCCAACGCCTGGCGCGCGCGCTACTTTCCCCACGGCCTGGTCGCCACCGCCACCCACGACCACAAGCGTGGCGAGGACGTGCGCGCCCGCCTGGCCGCGCTCAGCGAGAACGCCACCGTTTTCGCCACGCGGTTAGAACGCTGGCGCGACCTGGCCTCACCGCTGCGCCAAGCGCTGCCCGAAGGTCCCGCACCTTCGCCCGGCGACGAGTTGATTCTCTACCAAATGCTTCTCGGCGCCTGGCCGCCAGCACTGGAACGCCACGAGGACGAGGCCATGCGGCACTTCGCCGAGCGCATGGCCCAGTGGCAGCAGAAAGCGCTGCGCGAGGCCAAGCTGCGCAGCCACTGGCTATGGCCCGCCGAGACCTACGAAGCGGCCTGCCGCGACTATCTGCAAAGGCTGCTCGCCGAACCCGAGCGCTGCGAGGAGATCGAGGCGGCGGCGCGTGAACTCGATCTGCCCGGCGCGCTCAACGGTTTAGTACAGACGGCACTGCGCCTGACGCTACCCGGCGTACCGGACCTCTACCAGGGCTGTGAGTTCTGGGATTACAGCCTGGTCGACCCCGATAACCGACGCCCGGTCGATCACGCCGCACGGCAGGCGGCGCTCGACGAAGGGTGCGACCCCGTCGCGGCACTGGCTACTTGGCGGGACGGCCGCATCAAGCAGGCCCTCATCGAGCGGCTGCTGGCGCTGCGCCACGCCCAGCGCGACCTGTTCGTACATGGCGACTACCGCGAACTGCGCGCCGATGGCGAGCACGGCGAGCGGCTGGTGGCGTTCCTGCGCCGCCATGGCGAAAGCCAGCTGCTGGTGGTGGTTCCGCGCCTGGCGAGCGCACTGCTGGAGGAAGCCGAGCACCCGCATGTTCCACCGCAACGCTGGGGCAATACCCGTATCGAGCTGCCCGATGAGGGGCGTGGCGCTTGGCAAAGTGCGCTGACCGATACCACGCTGAGAGTGGAGAAAGGCAGCGCTGCCGTCACGGAACTGCTGACGGAACTGCCCGTCGGCGTCTATGTACGAGACATGCACTTGCGAAGGGAGAGCTAGGATGGCTGACGAGGAACGCGTACGGAACCTGGCCTACAAGATTTGGGAATCCGAAGGACGCCCCGAAGGACAGCAGCAGCGCCACTGGGACATGGCACTGAGGATCGTTGCGGCCGAAGAGGCCGAAGGCATCGATGCCGAACTGGAGGAAGTCGGCGAGCCGGTCGACGAGCCACCGATTCTCGACGACGACCTGCCGCTCGAGGACGACGAGGTGGGCATTCAGGAAAATCGCTTGCCGCTGGATGCGCCGGACGGCGAGCCCGATTTCGACGAGATCCCCTACCGCGACGACAAGGTCGCGGGGCAGGACACGCCGGTGCAGGATCGCGCCAGCCCGCCTCCGGCCGAGGATAGTGAAGAGCCCACGGCAGCCTCGACCCGCCCGCTTCCGGCCGAGGAAGCGACGAGCACCGGCGCCCAGGACCAGGATACCGCCAACCGCGGCGGCCCGGAGCCGGCGGCGAGCTCGCCCGAGCCCGCGGCGGGGCCGCTTGAGCCGCTGCCGGAGGAATCCGCCACCATGCGCCGCCGGCGCCAGCCGCGTCGCGACGACGACGGCCTGACCGCGCCCGACCCCACCGACACCTCGCAGGTACCGGGCAAGACCGGTGGTCGCGGCAAGTCGGGCAAGCGCACCGCCAAAGCCGTCGAGGGCGAGACGAAGCCCAAGTCGAAAACGAAGAAATCGTCGACCGCGTCCCAGGCCGGCAAGACGCCGAGCCGCGGCGGCAAGAGCAAATCCAAAGATTGAGCGAAACGGGGCAAGACGCCCAAGGCATCAAGGACGAACGCAATGAACACGAGGGAAGGCGCGAAAGATAGCGAGCGAGCCGTGGCCACGGATGAGCAACCCGGTGTGATTCGCCGCTCCCGTATACGCGAAGGGTGGCCGTTTCCACTGGGCGCTACCTGGGATGGACTGGGCGTCAACTTTGCCCTGTTCTCGGCCCACGCCACCAAGGTCGAGCTATGCCTGTTCGATGAAAGCGGCACGCAGGAACTCGAGCACATCGAGCTGCCCGAGTACACCGACGAGGTGTGGCACGGTTATTTGCCGGACGCCCGCCCCGGTCAGCTCTATGCCTATCGTGTCCACGGCCCCTACGAGCCGCAAGCGGGCCATCGCTTCAACCCCAACAAGCTGCTGCTCGATCCCTATGCCAAACAGATCGTCGGCGAGCTTAGCTGGGACGAAGCCCTCTTCGGCTATACCATCGGCCACCCCGATGGCGATCTCAGCTTCGATGAACGCGACAGTGCGCCGTTCATGCCGCGCTGTCGCGTGATCGACCCCGCCTTCACCTGGGGCCGGGCGCGCAGCATCCAGCAGCCTTGGGACCGCACCGTGCTCTACGAGACCCACGTGCGCGGGTTCACCATGCGCCACCCCTCGGTTCCCGAGGCGCTGCGCGGCACCTTCTCCGGGCTGATGGTCAACGAGGTGGTGGACTACGTCCACTCGCTGGGCGTTTCGTCGGTAGAGCTGCTGCCGATCCACGCCTTCCTCGACGATCAGCGTCTACTGGAACAGGGACTGCGCAACTACTGGGGCTACAACACGCTGGGCTTCTTCGCCCCCCACTCGCGCTACCTCTCGGGCGATAACATCAACGAGTTCAAGCAGATGGTGGCCTGCTACCATGCCGCCGAACTCGAAGTGATCCTCGACGTGGTCTACAACCACACCGCGGAAGGCAATGAGCTCGGCCCCACCCTGTCGCTGAAGGGCATCGACAACGCCACTTACTACCGCCTGCTGCCCGATGAACCGCGCTACTACATCGACGACACCGGCACCGGCAACACGCTGAACCTGAGTCACCCCAGGGTGCTGCAGATGGTCACCGACTCGCTGCGCTACTGGGCCACCGAGATGCGCGTCGACGGCTTCCGCTTCGATCTGGCGACGATCCTCGGCCGCGAACCCCATGGCTTCGACGAGGGCGGCGGCTTCCTCGACTCCTGCCGCCAGGACCCGGTCCTGAGCCAGGTGAAGCTGATCGCCGAACCTTGGGACTGCGGTCCCGGCGGCTATCAGGTCGGCGGCTTTCCACCGGGCTGGGCGGAATGGAACGACCGTTTCCGCGACACCACGCGCGCCTTCTGGCGCGGCGATCAGGGCCAGTTGGCCGAATTCGCCTCGCGCCTGATGGGCTCGGCGGATCTGTTCGATCGCCGCGGCCGACGCCCCTTCGCCTCGGTGAATTTCGTCACCGCCCACGATGGCTTCACGCTGTACGACTTGGTGGCCTACAACGACAAGCACAACGATGCCAACGGCGAGAACAACCAGGACGGCCATGACCACAACCTGTCATGGAACCACGGTGAGGAAGGCCCCACCGACGACCCGGGCATCCAATCGCTGCGCCTGCGCCAGATCCGCAATTTCCTGGCGACCCTGCTGCTCTCGCAGGGCACGCCGATGCTGCTGGCTGGCGACGAGATGCTGCGCACCCAGCAAGGCAACAACAATGCCTACTGCCAGGACAACGAGATCAGTTGGCTCGACTGGAACCTCGAGGGTGACGCACACGCAATGATCGAGTACGTCCGGCATCTCATCACTCTGCGCCTGCACTATCCCATTCTGCGCCGCGGCCGTTTCCTGTCCGGCGAGTATAACGAGGAAATGGGACTGAGAGAGGTGACCTGGCTCGCCCCCGACGGCAGCGAGATGGACGTCGAGCGCTGGGAGGACCCCGAGGCGAGCAGTCTCGGGGTGCTGCTGGACGGGCGCGCACGCCCCTCGGGCATTCGGCGTGCCGGCGACGACCGCTCGCTGCTGATCCTGTTCAATGCCAGCCCCGATCCGAACGCGTTCCGCCTGCCCGAGGTGCCCCGCGGCATCGGCTGGGTGTGCCGGCTCGATACCGGCCGGCACCTCGACGACGAGTTCCAGCATTGCGACTTCGGAGAAGAATACGCGCTGGATGGGCGCTCGCTGGTCCTGTTCGAGCTGCTGCAGGAGACCGGTCCTGTGGATAGCGAGGCCTGAAATTCGTCAGAAGTTCATCTGCTGGTCGAGAGAGCTGCGACACAAGAGGAGCATGCGATGAGTTCAACTCCGTATACGGCGCCAGTCGGCAACCCAGCGCAGGAGCAGGAGCAGGAGCAGGAGCAGGAGCGGGATCGGAGCCAAGTCCTGGCGGCTGTTCATGCGCCTCGTATCGCTATCGAGTCGGTACAGCCGGCCCTGGACCATGGACGATTCGCGGCCAAGGCCATCGTCGACGAGCCGGTTTCCGTGACGGCGAGGATCTTCGCCGACGGCCACGACATACTGGCAGCCGCGGTGTGCTGGTATGACGCCGAAGGTCGTCAGCACCGCGAGCCCATGCATCCGACACAGCCGCCGGGCCTGGACATCTACGAAGGACGCTTCACGCCCCGGGATATCGGGCGGCATCGCTTTCTTGTCGAAGCCTGGTGGGATACGTACGCCACCTACCGCTACGAACTCTCCAAGAAACATCAGGCCGGCGTGCCGGTCAACCTCGAGCTCGAGGAGGGCAGACGGGAGGTCGTGCGGGCGATCGAGCGCAGCGAAGGCGAGCTCAGGGAGGCGCTCGAAGCCATCCACGAACGCTTCCAGCTGCTCGAGTCCGATGCCGAACGGGTCGCCCTGTTGCTGGATGGCGACACGGCGCAGCTGATGCACGAAGCGGACGCTCGACCGCACCTGACCCGCAGCGACGCTCTCTATCCGCTGGATGTGGAGCGGCTCAAGGCCCGTTTCTCGAGCTGGTACGAGCTGTTCCCCCGCTCGGAAACCGACGACCCCCTTCGCCACGGCACGTTCAACGACGTCCACCGGCGCCTGCCCATGATTCGCGACATGGGATTCGACGTGCTCTATTTCCCGCCCATTCATCCCATTGGGCGTACGCACCGCAAGGGGCCCAACAATACGCTCGAAGCGGGGCCGGACGACCCCGGCAGCCCCTATGCCATCGGCAGCGAGGAGGGAGGACATGAAGCGATTCATTCTGAACTGGGCACGCGAGAGGATTTTCGCGCTCTGGTACGCGCTGCAGCCGAACACGGCCTGGAGATCGCGCTGGATTTCGCCATTCAATGCTCACCGGACCACCCTTGGCTCAAGGAACATCCGGGCTGGTTCTCCTGGCGTCCCGACGGGTCTATCCGCTATGCGGAGAATCCGCCCAAGAAGTATCAGGACATCGTCAACGTCGATTTCTATGCCGAGGACGCGATTCCATCCCTCTGGATCGAGCTCCGCGACGTGGTGCAGGGCTGGGTCGACGAGGGCGTGAAGATCTTCCGCGTCGACAATCCCCACACCAAGCCGCTGCCCTTCTGGGAGTGGCTCATCGCCGATATTCGGGACCGCGACCCCTCGGTGATCTTTCTCTCCGAAGCCTTCACGCGACCGAACATGATGCTGCGCCTGGGCAAGCTGGGGTTTACCCAGAGCTACACCTACTTCACTTGGCGCAATACCAAGGCGGAGCTGACCGAGTACTTTACCCAGTTGAACGAGTCGCCGCTTCGCGAAGGATTCCGCCCCAATTTCTTCGTCAATACGCCGGACATTAATCCCTACTTCCTGCAGTCCTCGGGGCGTCCCGGTTTCCTCGCCCGGGCGGCGCTGGCCACCATGGGCTCAGGCGCCTGGGGCATGTACTCGGGTTTCGAGCTGTGCGAGGGCGAACCGGTGCCGGGCAAGGAGGAGTATTTCGATTCGGAGAAGTACGAGATCCGTCCGCGCGACTACACCGCGCCCGGCAACATCAATTACGAGATCGCCCAGCTCAACCGCATTCGCCGCGAGAATCCGGCGCTGCAGACCCACCTCGGGCTTGCCTTCTATCCGGTGCACAACGACCGATTGCTGTTCTTCGGCAAGCGTACCGAGACGCGGGATAACTTCATTCTCGTCGCCATCAACCTCGATCCGTTCGAGGCCCAGGAGGGCACCTTCGAGCTCCCTCTCTGGGAGTTCGGACTACCCGACGATGCGGCGCTACACGGGGAAGATCTCATGAGCGGACATCGCTGGACATGGCATGGCAAGTGGCAGTCGATGCGCCTCGATCCGGCGCATCTACCATACGCCATCTGGCGCATTCGCCCGGTCCGCTAGCCACTCGATGAATGCAGGGAGAGTACGCCAATGATGGATGCCAGCAGCGAGACCCATGCCGTCGAGACCATCGCGTTTCTCGACGACCCTCTCTGGTACAAGGACGCCGTGATCTACCAGGTTCACGTCAAGTCGTTCTTCGACGCCAACGACGACGGCATCGGCGACTTCGAAGGGCTGATCCAGAAGCTGGACTACATCGTCAGCCTGGGGGTGAACACGATCTGGGTACTGCCGTTCTACCCCTCGCCACGCCGCGACGACGGCTACGACATTGCCGAGTACACCGGCGTCAGCTCCGATTACGGCACCCTGTCGGATGCCCAGCGCTTCATCGAAGAAGCCCATCGGCGCGGCCTGCGCGTACTCACCGAACTGGTCATTAACCATACATCCGATCAGCATGAGTGGTTTCAGCGCGCCCGACGGGCGCCGCCGGGATCGCCGGAACGCGACTTCTACGTCTGGTCGGATACCGACCAGAAGTATCCGGGCACACGCATCATCTTCCTCGACACCGAGTCCTCGAACTGGACCTGGGATCCGGTGGCGGGCGCCTACTACTGGCATCGCTTCTATTCCCACCAGCCGGACCTCAATTTCGACAATCCCCAGGTGCTCGACGAGGTCCTCAAGGTAATGGAGTACTGGCTCGACATGGGGGTCGACGGGCTGCGCCTGGACGCCATCCCCTATCTCGTCGAGCGCGAGGGCACCAACAACGAGAACCTGCCCGAGACCCACGAGGTGCTCAAGAAGATCCGCGCGGTGATCGACGAGCGCTACCCCGACCGCATGCTGCTGGCCGAGGCCAACCAGTGGCCGGAGGATACCCGGCCCTACTTCGGCGACGGCGATGAGTGCCACATGGCGTTCCACTTCCCGCTGATGCCGCGCATGTACATGGCGCTGGCCCAGGAGGATCGCTTCCCGATCACCGATATCCTGCGGCAGACCCCAGAGATTCCCCCGGTCTCTCAGTGGGCGATCTTCCTGCGCAACCATGACGAGCTGACGCTGGAGATGGTGACCGACAAGGAGCGTGACTACCTCTGGAACCACTACGCCGCCGATCGTCGGGCGCGTATCAATCTGGGCATTCGCCGACGCCTGGCACCGCTGCTCGAGCGCGACCGCCGACGCATCGAGCTGCTCAACAGCCTGCTGCTGTCGATGCCGGGGACCCCGGTACTCTATTACGGCGACGAGATCGGCATGGGCGACAACATCTACCTGGGCGACCGGGACGGGGTCCGCACGCCCATGCAGTGGACGGTAGACCGCAACGGCGGCTTCTCCCGGGCCGACCCGGCCAGTCTGGTCCTGCCGCCGATCATGGACCCGCTCTACGGTTACCAGACCGTCAATGTCGAGGCCCAGGTACGCGACTCGCATTCGCTGCTCAACAACATGCGACGCATGCTGGCGGTGCGCACACAGCATCGCGCCTTCGGTCGCGGCACCATGCGTCTCTTGTATCCGGCCAACCGGCATGTGCTCGCCTACCTGCGCGAGATGACCTTGGACAACGGCGAGACGGAAACGCTGCTGTGCGTGGCCAACGTGGCGCGCACCGCCCAGGCGGTCGAACTCGACCTCTCCGCGTTCGCCGGCCAGGTGCCGGTGGAGATGGTGGGCGGCAGCGCCTTCCCGCCGATCGGACGGATGCCGTACCTGCTCACCCTGCCACCCTACGGTTTCTTCTGGTTCCTGCTGGCGCCGGAGACCGCCATGCCGGAGTGGCACGTGCCGGTACCCGAACCGATGCCTGAATATGTCACGCTGATCATCAAGAGGCGTCTCGAGGAGATCTTCCAGTCCACCTCGCGGCAGCTGCTGGAGCGCGAGACGCTGCCCAGCTATCTGCCCAAGCGACGCTGGTTCGCCGCCAAGCAGACGCGCATCGACCAGGTCCGCATGCTCTACCTGGCCCGCCTCGAGCACCAAGAACGCTCACTGCTGATCAGCGAACTGGAGGTGACGCACGCGCAGGGCAGCGAGCGCTATCAGCTGCCGCTGGCGTTTCTCGGTGAGGAAGAACAGACCAATGCCCTGCCTCAGCAGCTGGCCATCGCGCGGGTCCGGCGGTTTCACGAAGTCGGGCTGCTGACTGACGCCTTGACGCTGGATGCCTTCGCCCTGGCGGTGCTGGATGCCATGCGCCAGGGGGCCAGTCTCGCCTGCGATCTCGGCGAGATCCGCTTCCTGCCCACCTCGACCTTGGCCGAAGTGGCATTGCCGGAGCATCCCGACGTGGCGCAGCAGGCCGCGGAGCAGTCCAACAGCTCGGTAATCATCGGACATCAGCTCGTTCTCAAGGTGTTCCGCCGCCTGGAACCGGGTCTGCATCCCGAGGCGGAAATCGGCCGTTATCTTACCGAGCAGGGCTTCGAGCATATCGCACCGCTGCACGGCGAGGTGACCCGCTTCGATGAACACGGCACTCCCCAGACCCTCATGATTCTGCAGGGCTTCATCGACAACCAGGGCGATGCCTGGTCGTGGACCCGGAGCACCCTGGGCCGCGCGATTCGCGAGGCTGTCATCGACCGTGAACAAGGGCGCGACACTGGCCGCGAGGAAGCCGGCTACGGTGCCTTCGAGGAACTCGAGGAGTTCGCCGTGACTCTGGGAAGTCGGCTGGGCGAGCTGCACATGGCGCTGGCCGCGCCGAGCACCGATCCGGCCTTTGCTCCCGAGATCGCGGAGAAAGCGCATGTGGCGCACTGGAAACAACGCGTGCACGAACGCATCGAGGAGGCACTGGAACTGCTCGAACGTCGTGAGGCCACTGCCGGTGACGCCGAACGCCAGCTGGCCGACCATATCCTGGCCAAGCGTCACGCGCTGATGAATGCCATCGACGAAATGGCGGGACTGGCCGAAGGCAGCCTGATCACTCGTATTCACGGCGACCTGCACTTCGGCCAGGTGCTGGTGGCCCATGACGACGCCTATTTCATCGATTTCGAGGGCGAACCGGCCCGTCCACTCGAGGAGCGTCGCGCCAAGGACAGCCCGCTTCGGGATGTGGCGGGCATGCTGCGCTCCTTCGATTACGCCTACGCCAAGACGGAAGAAGTGCTACCGGGCAACGAAGGTGACGATACGCAGACCGACACCGGACACGAGGTGGCGGAGCAGTTCCTGCTACGAGGGCGCCAGGCATTCCTGAATGCTTATTGGCAGGCCACGCTCAACCTGCCGCATGAGTGGAAGCAACCGAGCGGGGCGGCGGCGGCGGTGGATCTGTTCGTGCTTGAAAAGACCGCTTACGAAATCGCCTACGAGGCCGCCAATCGTCCCACTTGGCTGGGTGTTCCGCTGCGTAGCCTGTCCGCCCTCGTCGATCAACTCAGCACGGGAGAACCCAATGAATGATATGACGGCCGGAACCACGCTGGATCGCGCTCTGTGGTTGTCGGAGGACGATGCCGAAGCGCTGGCACGCGGGACCCACCGCAACCCGTTCTCGGTGCTTGGAATCCATGAAACGGATGAGGGTAACGTTCTGCGCGTCTTCCTGCCCGGCGCCCTGGGCGTCGATGTCCTCGATCGTGAAGACGGAACCTTGCGCTGCAGCCTGACGGCCATTCAGATTCCCGGCCTCTTCGCCGCCCAACTGCCACATGCCGCCCCCTACACCCTGCGCATCCGCTGGCCTCGGGGCGAGCAGATCACCGAAGACCCCTATAGTTTCGGCCTGCTGCTGGGTGAAATGGACCTCTACCTGATCGGCGAGGGCAATCATCGCAACCTGGGGCACTGCCTGGGTGCCCAGCCCATGGAAGTGGATGGCGTGGAAGGTGTGCGCTTCGCCGTCTGGGCACCCAATGCCCGGCGGGTCTCGGTAGTGGGCAACTTCAACAGTTGGGACGGGCGCCGCCATGCCATGCGGCTGCGTCATCCCGCCGGGGTGTGGGAACTGTTCGTGCCGCGCCTCGGACCCGGCGAATCGTACAAGTACGAGATCCTCGATGCCCAGGGCGCCCTCGGCCTGCGTGCCGATCCCGTGGCGCTCGCCACCGAGACCCCGCCGAACACCGCCTCGGTGGTCGCCGATACCCGACCTTTCACCTGGCATGACGAGGAGTGGATCGCCCGGCGCGGCGAGAGGCACGAACCAAACCGGCCGATCAGCATCTATGAAGTGCATGCCGCATCCTGGCGCAAGCACGGTGGCGACCACGGCGAGCTCTACAGCTGGCGGGAGCTGGCCGAGCACCTGATTCCTTACGTAACGGAGATGGGCTTTACCCATGTCGAGCTGCTGCCGATCATGGAGCACCCGTTTGGCGGCTCCTGGGGATACCAGCCGCTGAGCCAGTTCGCGCCCAGCGGGCGCTTCGGCTCGCCCGCCGATTTTGCCCATTTCGTCGACGAGTGCCACCGCGCGGGGCTCGGTGTGATACTCGACTGGGTACCGGCCCACTTCCCCACCGATCCCCACGGCCTGGCGCGCTTCGACGGCACCGCTCTCTACGAGTACGAACATCCCTTCGAGGGCTTCCATCAGGATTGGGATACCTTCATCTACAACCTGGGGCGACGCGAGGTGCACGGCTTCATGCTGGCCTCGGCGTTGCACTGGCTGCGGCACTTTCATGTCGATGCCCTGCGCGTCGACGCCGTCGCCTCGATGCTCTACCGCAACTACTCGCGCAAGGAGGGCGAGTGGATCCCCAACAAGTACGGCGGCCATGAGAACCTGGAGGCGATCGACTTCCTGCGCCATCTCAACGAGGTCGTCGCCGAGGAGGTACCCGGGGCGGTGGTCATCGCCGAGGAGTCCACGGCCTGGCCCGGCGTTACCCAGCCGACCGCCGAGGGCGGGCTGGGATTCGCCTATAAATGGAACATGGGCTGGATGCACGACACCCTGGAGTACATTTCCAAGGATCCGGTGTATCGCTCCTATGCCCACCACGACATGACGTTTCCGATGGTCTACGCCTTTTCGGAACACTTTGTGCTACCGATTTCCCATGACGAGGTGGTGCACGGCAAGGGGTCACTGATCGGTAAGATGCCGGGAGACGAGTGGCAGAAGTTCGCCAATCTACGCGCCTACCTCTCCATCATGTGGTCCCAGCCCGGCAAGAAGCTGCTGTTCATGGGCTGCGAGATCGCCCAATGGCGCGAGTGGAGTCACGACCGGGAACTCGACTGGTCGCTGCTCAGCGAGCCCCGTCATGACGGCATTCGGCGGCTGCTCGCCGACCTCAACCGACTCTACGTCGATCAGCCCGCGCTGCACGAATGCGATAGCGAGCCGCGGGGCTTCACCTGGGTCGTGGGTAATGACAACACCAACAGCGTCTTTGCCTGGCTGCGGTGGAGCCTATCGGGCGAACCGCTGCTGGTGGTCGCCAACATGACACCGATTCCTCGCGAAGGCTACCGGCTGGGCGTGCCCCATACCGGTGAATGGGAAGAGATCTTCAACAGCGATGCCGAGTGCTACGGGGGATCGAACATGGGTAACATGGGCCGCGTCATGGCCGATGACACGCCTCTTCACGGACAGGGCGCAAGCCTGGAGCTGACGCTGCCACCCCTGGCGGCCATACTGCTGCGCCCTGTCGAAGCGACCTGAAACTCATTCGAAGCGAAGCGTTGACGCCAGCCGGGCCACGCCGCCACGCTGGCGTCAAGCAACATGAACGTGATCAGTGGTTTCGGCCTAGCCCAACCTCTCCGCCAGCTCTCCGAGCTCGGCCACGGTTAGATCGGGCTCGACGCCCCAGGGATCGAAGGGGGCATCCAGGCTGCGCCGCACCCAGGTGGCATGCAGGCCGGCGTGTCGCGCGCCGATCACGTCGAAAGGGTTGCTCGAGATCAGCCAGGTGTCGCCGGGCGCGACATCCAGACGATGGCGCAGATGCGCATAGACGGCCGGATCGGGCTTGAAGCGCTTCACCTCGTCGACGCTGATCACATCCTCGAACCGACCGCGAATCCCGGCCTGCCCGAGCAGGCCCTCGACCGCTTCCCGAGTGCCGTTGGAGAAGGCCACGCAGCGCATGCCGATGGCCTCCAGACGTTCCAGCGCGTCGGCCACTTCGGGGAATGCCGGCAGTCGGGAATAGACTGCCATCAAGTGTTGCTTGTCGACGTCCGAGAGCCGAGTCTGCAGAGCGCGGTCGGTGAATTCGAGTGCCTCTTGGGTGCATTGATCGAAAGGCACATAGGCGCCCATCAGGCCACGACGGAAACTGTACTCGAGCTGCCTGTCGCGCCACCGGCGCGAGAACTCCGGGGCCAGCGAGGCCTTGTCGGCCGTACCGAGCCGCTCCTCCAGTTCGGTGACCACGCCGTGGGTGTCGATCAGGGTGCCGTACACATCGAAGGCCAGAACCGTTGCCATCTGCAGTGCTCCTCGTTCGTTGACGTTAGGCAAGCATGGCGTCTGCCACGCCGCGCCTCAAGGCGATGCGTATCTCAGCCGCCCTGGGCGAGACGAGACAGCGCGAAGCTGGCGATGGCCGTATCCTGCACCCCCGTACCGGTCAGATCGCAAACGGTGATGGCCGCGTCCGAGACACGCAGGGTCTCGCCGCGCTCGATGACTCGGCCCAACTCGTGAACCTTGAACGGCGGCTCGCGATCCTGTCCGGCAAAGACCTTCAGCTCGCCGTTGTGCTCGCTCTGGGCGCGCGTATCGCAGACGAACGCATCGGCCCGGGTCAGCACCGACTCGTCCAGCTCGCGCTTGTCCGGACTGTCCGACCCCATGGCAGTGACATGAACGCCCTCCGGCAGGTCGCGGGCCTGCAGCAGCGGCTCACGCGACGGGGTGGCGGTGACGATGATATCGGCCTGCTCGCAGGCGGCGCGCACGCTATCGTGGAGGTGCACCTCCAGCCCCTGCCTGCGCATATCGTCGGCATATGCCTCGGCGCTCTCACGGCGCCGCGTCCAGACGTCGAGAATGTCGATATCACGCACCAGGCGCAGCGCCTCGACCTGGCGATGCGCCTGCTCGCCGGCACCGATCACCGCCACGCGGCGGCTGGTCCGGCGGGAGAGATGCTTGGCGGCGATGGCACCCGCCACGGCGGTGCGCACCATGGTCAAGTAGCCGTCATCGAACAGCACGGCTTCGACCCGCCCCGTCTCGGCGGAGAACAGCATCATCAGTCCGCTGAGGCTCGGCAGGCCGCGCTTGGGATTGTCGAAGGAGCCGGTACTGACCTTGATGGCAAAGCGCTCCCAGCCCTTGAGGTGGGCCGTCTTGACATCGACCTCGCTGTTGAACTCCTCCATCGACATTGACAGGATCGGCGGCTGTACGGCCTCGCCGCGGCCCAGTGCGGCGAAACCCGCCTCGACCTGACGCAGCGCTTCCTCGTCGATACCGACGGCTGCGGCTATCTCGTCACGCTGATAGAGCTTCATCTCGCTACCTCCCACTTGATACGAACGGGCTTTGCCGAAGGCAAGCGTAGCCAGCCTCCGAAAGCGCCTAGCGACCGATCATGGCCCGGGCCCGATCCAGCGTCTCCAGCGCCACACCGTTGCCGGAGAGAATCAGCGCCACCCGCTGGCCACGCACGTCGAGGCCGTGCTCGACCAGCGCGGCGAGACCCACCGCGGCGGCCCCCTCCACCAGCAGCTTCTCGTGCTCGAGAATGTCGACCATGGCATGGGCGATGGCCGTTTCCGATACCTGGACATGGTCGTCGAGCACCTCGCGCACCAGGGCGAAGGTGCAGCGGTTGTCGAGACCGATGCCGCCGCCGAGCGAGTCGGCCAGGCTCTCGACCTCTTCCACCTCGACGGGCCGGCCCACCTGCAGGCTCTCCCACATGGCTGCCCCGCGCGCAAGACTCACACCCGTGACGCGTGTCTCCGGGCGAATGGCCTTGACCGCCGCGCCGATGCCGCCGAGCAGCCCGCCGCCTGAGAGCCCGACGATGACCCGATCGAGATCCGGCATATCCTCCATCAGTTCCAGGCCAATGGTGCCCTGCCCGGCCGCGATAAGCGGATCGTCAAAGGGTGGAATCAGGGTCATGCCGCGCTCGCGCACCAGCCGCTCGACCTCGCCGAAGGCCTCGTCCTGGCTCCGGCCGATGCGCTTCACCTCGGCGCCCAGCACCTCGATGGCGGCGACCTTGTTGGACGGCACCAGGCGCGACAGGCAGATCGTCGCGGGCACGCCGAACCGGCCTGCGGCATAGGCCACCGCGCGGCCGTGATTGCCGGTGGAGGCCGTGGTCACCCCCGCTGCCAGGGCATCGCGGCCATGGCGCTCGATCAACGCAGCGATCATATTGGTGGCGCCGCGCAGCTTGAACGCGCCGGTGGGTTGAGACGTCTCGAGCTTGAGCCGGATATCGGCATCGAAACGCTCGGAGAGCGAACGTGAACGGATCAGCGGGGTGCGCTCCACCTGACCGCCGATGCGGTGGCGGGCCTGGTAGAGGGTGGCGAGGGAAACGCCATGCTGGGGTCGGGACATACGGAACTCGCTCGAAGGCTTTGTCCGAAGTGTGTCGACATACGTCTTGCAGAGTAGAAGAGATCGCAAGACAAGGACAATGAAGAGAAAGGCCGCGGGATCGTTTCCCGCGGCCTCGGACTCTGCTCAGCTCAGCTCAGCGACATGGAGGCCTTGACGGCACCCTCTCGGACCAGTTGGTCGGTCACCTTGTCGACCGCGCGCTTGGCCCGGGCGACGATCTCGTCAATCTCTTCGCGAGTGGCGATCAGCGGCGGCGCGAAGCCGAGGATGTCGCCCTGCGGCATGGCGCGAGCGATCAGGTTCTCGTCGAGCGCCGCCGCGGCGATGCGCGCGCCGACCTTGTGCGTGGCATCGAAGTGCTTGCGCTTGGCCGGGTCGACGGAGAACTCGAGCGCCGCCAGCATGCCCACGCCGCGCACGTTGCCGACGATGGGATGCTCGCCGAAGGCGGCCTGCATCCGCTGCTGCAGGTAGGCGCCGGTCTCGGCGGCGTTCCGGGTCAGCCCCTCGCGCTCGATGATCGCCAGGTTGGCCAGCGCCGCGGCGCAGCCCAGGGCGTGGCCGGAGTAGGTCCAGCCGTGACCGATGGGACCGTACTCGCCGGTGCCTTGCTCCAGTACCTGCCACACGCGGTCGCCGACGATCACACCGGAGAGCGGCTGGTAGGCACTGGTGAGCCCCTTGGCGACCGTGATCAGGTCGGGCTTGATGCCGTAGAAGTGGCTACCGAAGTCGGCGCCGATGCGGCCGAAGCCACACACCACTTCGTCGGCGATCAGCAGCACGTCGTACTTGGCCAGCACGCCCTGGATCGCTTCCCAGTAACCCTCGGGCGGCGGCACGATACCGCCAGTACCGAGTACCGGCTCGCCGATGAAGGCGGCCACGGTATCGGGGCCTTCGGCCAGGATCATTTCCTCGAGCTTATGCGCGCAATGCTGCGAGAACTCGCGCTCGGTCATGCCCTCCTGCTCGGCGGCACGGTGGTAGTAGTACGGCGCCTCGGTGTGCAGGATGCCGGCCAGCGGCAAGTCGAACTGATCGTGGAATGCCTTGAGGCCGGTCAGCGAGCCGGTGGCCAAGCCGGAGCCGTGGTAGCCGCGCTGGCGCGAGATCACCTTCTTCTTCTGCGGGCGACCGAGCACATTGTTGTAGTACCGCACGATCTTGAGCTGGGTCTCGTTGGCGTCGCTGCCGCCGAGGCCGTAGTAGACCTTGGACATGCCGGGGCCGGCGAGCTCGATGATCTTCTCGGACAGCGCAATCTGCGGCTCGTTGGAGTGGCCCACGTAGGTGTGGTAGTAGGAGAGCTCCAGCGCCTGCTGGTAGATCGCCTCGGCCACCTCGGTACGGCCGTAGCCGATATTGACGCAGTACAGGCCGGCGAAGCCGTCGATGAACTCGCGGCCGTCCTTGTCGACGATGTGGATGCCCTTGCCGCCGGTGATCACCCGACCCGGCGCGTCGCCGTGGGCGAAGTCGCGCAGGTGGGTGGAGGCGTGAAAGGTGACCTTGCGGTCGCGCTCGATCAGATCGCGGTGCTGCTGGCTCATTGTGCTCTCTCTTCTTCAAGGCCCCGCCGCGGCGGGGAGATGTTCAAATTCAATTATGATTAGCTTCCGGAAACTGATCCCAAGGCGCCCAGGCAGTAATACTTCGTCTCCAGATACTCATCGATACCGGTGATACCACCCTCGCGGCCTAACCCCGACTGCTTGACGCCGCCGAAGGGCACGGGCGGCCCGGTCATCTTCACCGAGTTGACGCTGACCATGCCGTACTCCAGCGCCCGCAGCAGCTTCCAGATGCGGCGAATATCGTGGGTATAGACATAGGCCGCCAGACCGTACTCGGTGTCGTTGGCCATGGCGATGACTTCATCGTCGTCGCGGTAGGCGGTCACGCCCGCCACCGGCGCGAAGTTCTCCTCGCGCCACACCTTCATCTGCGGCGTCACCCCAGTGAGCAGCACCGGCATGAAGAAGTTCTCGCCCGGCGCCTGGGTCTGGTCGCCGGCGACCAGCGTAGCCCCGCGAGAGATGGCGTCATCGACGATGGCCGCCGCCTTGTCTACCGCCTGGCGATGGATCAGCGGGCCCAGATCGATCTCGCTCTCCAGGCCGTTGCCCACGGTCAGCGCTGCCATGCGCTCGGCGAAGTGCTCGACGAACTCGTCGTGGATCGACTCGTGTACCAGGATACGGTTGGCCGCCAAGCAGTCCTGGCCCGCGGTTTGGAACTTGGCCGCCACTGCGGCGAGGGCCGCCTCCTTGGGATCCATGTCGGGGCCGACGATGAACGGCGCATTACCGCCCAGCTCCAGCGACACACGCTTCACGGTGCTCGCGCTCTGCTCCAGCAGCAGTCGGCCGACTCGGGTGGAACCGGTGAAGGATAGCGCCTTGACGCGCTCCTCGGCACATAGAATCTTCGATACCTCGGCCGGCTCGCCCAGCACCACGTTGAATACCCCGGCCGGGATGCCGGCGCGTTCGGCCAGCTCGGCCAGCGCCAGCGCCGAAAACGGCGTCTCGCCCGCAGGCTTGACCACCACGGTGCAACCGGCCGCCATGGCCGCGGCCGCCTTGCGCGTGATCATGGCCAACGGGAAGTTCCACGGCGTGATCAGCGCGGCGATACCCACTGGCTCCTTGAGCGTACCCAGTGCGGCATTGGGAATATGACTGGGAATGGTCTCGCCGAAGGTGCGCTTGCCCTCCTCGGCGAACCAGCGCACGAAGCTGGCACCGTACTCGACCTCGCCACGCGCGTCGGGCAGCGGCTTACCCTGCTCCAGCGTCATGATGGTGGCCAGGTCTTCGCGGTTGGCCTGCAGCAGATCGTACCAGGCGAGCAGGCGCTCGCAGCGCTCGTCGGCGCGCAGCGCACGCCAGTGGGCGAAGGCGGCATCGGCAGCATCCACGGCCTCGCGGATCTGATGGGCTTCGAGCCAGGGAATGTAACCGATGGCCTCGCCCGTGGCCGGGTCATAGACCGTCTCTTCCCGGCCGCCGTCGCCGTGGGTCCACTTGCCGTTCACGTAGGCGTGCTGACGGAACAGGCGCGGATCGTCGAGTTGCGCGGTCAGCGTGTTGGACAGTTTCATGGTCACCTCCCCTGACACCGGCCCGTTCTGACGAGACCGGCGATGGCAAAAACAGGCGAGCAGCCAGCGGCTGCTCAATGCCTACAGGGTAAAGGGGAAAGAGGATCAGGACTTTTCGTTAGCCGGCAAGGCGAATGCGCTTTTTTTCGTCATGACTGGGGATAATGCGTTTTTTTCTGTAGCCCCGCTGCTGCTTTATCGGTGAAGACCGCTCCGCGGTGGCGTTGGCCCCCCCGGGTTCAGGGGGAGAAGTCCTCCTTGGCGAAACCAAGAGCGGGGCTTTTCACCGTCTTGGTGACGATATAGGTGAAATAGCGCTCGATGCCGGCCTCCGAGGTGAGCCATTCGTCGATCAACCGCTGGTAGGCATCGACGGAGTCGGCCTCCACCTTCATCAGGTAATCGACTCCGCCGCCCACCGCCACGCACTCGGTAACCTCGGGCCTCTCGTGGACCAGCGCCTCGAAGCGGGCGAAGCTCTCGGCATTATGCTGCTTGAGCTCGATCTGGACCCATACCGGTGTGCGCTTTACCAGCGCGCTGGGATTGATCCGAGCGCTGTAGCCTTGGATGATGCCGGCCTTCTCCAGACGCCGCACGCGCTCCCAGCACGGGCTGACCGAGAGATTGATCGCCTCGGCCAGCTTCGACTTGGTGATGCGTCCATCGCGGGACAGGATCTCGAGAATCTTCAGGTCATAGCGATCGAGCTTCATTTTTCTCTCTTATTCGATGGCACGCCAATCGTGACTCGGCGGCTCGAGTCAGCCGAGCGAGTCGACGACTTCGGCGATGACGGCAATGGTATCGCCCATATGAACCTGGGCGGGGAAACGACGTGCTGCGAGCACCCCGCTGCGGCCGGCACGGTATTCCACCGGCGGGGTTCCGCTACGGGTCATGTCGTAGACCCGGGCGATCACCTCGCCCTTCTCCACCACGTCGCCGAGAGCCAGGGTCAGTTCGAGCAGGCCGCTGTGCTCGCTCTGCACGTAGCAGCTGGCATCGGGCATATCGAGATATACCTGGGGTTCGGTGGGCATTTCCACCTCGCCGTCGATCAGCCCGAAATGGATGAGAAAGTTATGCACGCCTCGTTCGGTGATGGCGAGGCTCTCGGGGGTCGAGGTGCCGCCGCCGCCAAGCTCGGTGGCCACGAACACCTTGCCCTGGCTCTCCACCACGGTATCGAACAACGCTGCGGCGTCGAGCTCGAACATCATCATGGCATAAGGGGCGCCGAAAGACTTGGCGCCCTCCAGCGCCTGGCGCTGCTGTTCGGGATTCTCGAGTACGTGCGAGGCGCCGAAGGGAATGATGTCGAGCGTGCGCCCACCGGAGTGCAGATCGAGCACCACGTCGCACATCGGCACCAGCACCCGGGTGAAATAGTCGGCGATCTTCTGGGTGACGTTGCCGTCGGGGTCGCCGGGAAAGCTGCGGTTGAGATTGCCGCCGTCCATCGGCGAGGTTCGCGTCCCGGCCATGGCCGCCGGCGTGTTCATCATCGGCACGATGATCACCCGGCCGTGCACCTCTTCCGCCCGTAAGCTACTGGTGAGCTTCATCAGGGCGGTGATGCCTTCGTACTCGTCGCCGTGATTGCCACCGGTCAGCAGCGCCGTGGGGCCATCGCCGTTCTTGACCACCGTGACCGGAATCATCACCGCTCCCCACGCCGAATCGTCGGTGGAGATCGGCAGCTTGAGGAAGCCGTGCTGGACCCCGTCGGCGTCGAAATCGACGGTGGCGCTAATCGGGCTGGGTCGCTTGCTCATGGTTGGCTCTCCTTATTTGACGAATAGCTGACGGGGGAAGTTGGCCAGCGCCTCGCAGCCGGTCTCGGTAATCAGAATGCTCTCGGTGATCTCGACGCCCCAGTCATCCAGCCACATGCCCGGCATGAAGTGAAAGGTCATGCCCGGTTCGAGAATGGTCTCGTCGGAAGGACGCAGGCTCATGGTGCGCTCGCCCCAGTCAGGCGGATAGCTGATGCCGATGGGATAGCCGCAGCGAGCGCCGCCGCGATCGAAGCCGTACTTGTCCATGGCGGCGCCCAGCGCCATGGCGATATCGGCGGTGCGATTGCCCGGCTTGGCCACGGCAAGCCCGTTCTCGATCCCCTCGAGCAGCGCCGATTCGGCCCGCACGAAATCCTGCGGCGGGCGCCCAAGGAAGACGGTGCGCGACAGCGGTGCGTGATAGCGCTTGAAGACACCGGCGATCTCGAAGAAGGTCCCCTCGCCCTCGCGAAACGGAGTGTCGTCCCAGGTCAGGTGCGGAGCCGCCGCATCCTTGCCGGTAGGCAGCATCGGCACGATGGCGGGGTAGTCCCCCCCGTACATGTTGCCATGCTCGTCGACACAGCCTTCGATACCGACGCGATAGATCTCCGAGACCAGCTTGCTCTTGGGCAGGCCCGGCTCGATCATTTCTAGGATGCGCGAATGCATACCCTCGACGATCTTGCCGGCGATGCGCATGTAGGCGATTTCCTGGGGCGACTTGATGGCGCGACACCAGTTGACCAGCGAGTTGGCGTCCATGAAGCGTGCATGGGGTAATTCTCGCAGCAGGCTCTGATAAGCCTTGGCCGAGAAATAGTAGTTGTCCATCTCCAGCCCCACGACACCCTGGTGCCAGCCGCGATCGGGCATGATCGACTGGGCCAGGTAGTCCATGGGATGCATGTCGGGATTCTGGACGTAATAATCGGGGTAATAGGTGATGTTGTCGGGGTCGATCCAGCAAGTGCGCAGCGCCCCGTTGGCATCCATGCGCCTTCCGTACCATACCGGCTCGCCCTCCAGGCCCACCAGCACACACTGGTGTACATAGAACGACCAGCCATCGTAGCCGGTCAGCCAGGCCATGTTGGACGGATCGCTGATGACCAGCACGTCAATGCCGCGACTGGCCATCTCGGCACGGACCTTCCAAAGTCGACTTGCATATTCTTCACGAGTGAAGGGCAGGGATACCTGTGTCATTAGGCCACTCGCCATCGCATCACCAATAACCGGCCGTCTCCTGTGGGAGAGGGCCGGGCCGGAAGCGGTCATCAAGGCGGGTGTGCGCCGAAGTCACCCGAAAAATTGTCATGATCCGAATCGCGCAAAAACATGACAATTTCCATTCAATGCCGCTAAGCTGATAGTAGCACCAGCCCTTGGCTGGCGGTCAAAGGCTTTATTGAATCATGACAATTGACCTAACTCCGTACCTGTCGGATACGGGCCCCAAATACCTGTCGATCGCCCGCGCCCTGTCCGAAGCAGTGCGCCAGGGCGAGCTGGTTCCCGGCACTCGGCTACCGCCTCACCGTCAATTGGCCGAGAGCCTTGGCGTCAGTGTGCAGACCGTGTCGCGCGCCTACGCCCAGGCCGAGAAGATGGGCCTGGTCCAGGCGCGGGTGGGTAGCGGTACCTGGATCAACGCACTCGACGACGCCCGCGAGTCGGCCTATCTGCGCGGCCAGGAAGTGCGCCACGAAGCACCGCTCATCGACCTGTCGATTGCTCACCCCGTATGTCCCCCCGGCCACCACCTGCGCTTTCGCCAGGCGCTGATGGAGCTGGCCGAGCAGGCCAGCCCCGAAGTGATCACCGCCTGCCGCCCCATCGCCGGATTGTTGCACCAGCGTGAGCGAGCCAGCGTCTGGCTGCAGACGCGCCTTCATGTCCCCGGCGAACTGGACGACCGGATTCTCTGCAACGGCGCCGCCCACGCTCTGATGCTGGCCATTTCCAGCGTCGTGCAGCATGGCGACCTGGTGCTGACCGAAGCCCTGACCGATCACGGCCTGATCGCCCTCTCGCGCACGCTGGGTTTTCAACTGCGTGGCGTGTCCATCGATGCCGAGGGCATCGTGCCCGAGGCGCTGGAGCTGGCTTGCCAGCGGTTCAAGCCGCGCGCGCTCTATCTCACCCCGACCCAGCTCAACCCCACCGGGGCGACCATGAGCGAGACACGCCGCGACGCCGTGGCCGAGGTACTGGCCCGCCATCGAGTGTGGCTGATCGAGGACGACGTCCATGCCTTGCTGGAGGCGCCGGGATTCACCCCGGTGACGAGCCGCATCCCGCAGTTGGGTTTTCACGTCACCAGCCTGACCAAGATCACGGTGCCGGGATTGCGTGCCGGCTACCTCACCGTGCCGCGCGGCCAGCTGCACCACGTGCTGCCGCGCATGCGCGCCACAACCTGGATGGCCACGCCGCTGGTCTTCGAGATCGCCGACCGCTGGCTCGCCGACGGCACCGTCGAGGCCATGGCCGCCGAGCAGCGCGACCTGCTCGGCCAGCGCCAGCGCCTCGCCGCTCGGCTGCTCGGCCACCATACGCTGGAATCGCGGCCCACCAGCCTGCATGTATGGGTAACCCTGCCCGACGCTTGGCGCGCCGAGGAGCTGCAGCAACAGGCCGAACAGGAGGGCCTTGCCATCACCACCGCGGTGCCTTTCATGGTGGAGCAGACCCCACCGCCACGGCGCATCCGGCTGAGCCTGGGGGCCGAGCAGGACATCGAGCGCCTGCAGGAAGGGCTCAAGCGCTTGGCCGTGCTGCTCGACGAAGCGCCGCCACCCATGATGCAGATCGTCTACTGAATCCACCGACCGAGCGAGGAACCGCCATGCGCATACTGCTGCACATCGATGACATCGAGACTTGGCGCGACGCCCTGGCCAAGCGATTGCCCGATGCCGATATCGTCACCGCCGACGACCCCGCCGAGCAGCGTCGCGACGTCGACTACCTGGCGGTGTGGAAGCCGCCGGAAACGCTGCTGCGCGAGCAGACCCGCGCCAAGGGCATCGTCAACCTGGGCGCCGGCGTCGACGCCCTGCTCAACAACCCCGCCCGCCCTGAGGGCGTGCCCATCGTCAAGCTGCGCGATGCGGGCATGGCCGAGCTGATCGGCGACTACGTGCGCTACGGCATCCTGCACTTCCAGCGTGACTTCGACCGCTATCGGCGACAGCAGGCACGCCGCGAATGGCGCGAACTCACGGTGGACGCCAAGCGCGACTGGCCGGTGGGCGTGCTCGGGCTCGGTGCCATCGGTGCCAAGGTGGCCGCCATGGTCGCCGCAGACGGCTTCCCGGTACACGGCTGGAGCCGTTCACCCAAAAACCTCGACGGTATCGCCTGTCATCACGGCGATGCGGGGTTGAACGAGCTGCTCGGCGAGGTACGCACCTTAGTGCTGCTCCTGCCGGGAACCGGTTCCACCCGTCATATCGTCAACGCCGAGACGCTGGCGGCACTGCCTGCCGGCGCAACGTTGATCAACCCCGGACGCGGCTCATTGATCGACGAGGAAGCCCTGCTCGTGGCGCTGGGCGAAGGAGAAGAGGAAGGTCGGCTGCGTGGCGCCCTGCTCGACGCCTTCCCCGACGAGCCGCTACCCGAAGACAGCCCGCTGTGGCGGCATCCGCGCATATGGATCACGCCGCATATGGCCGGCCCCACGCCACTCGAGGAGGCAGCGGACCAGGCAGCCGAGGCGATCCGTGCCTTCGAGGCCGGCGAGGCGATCGATACCGTCGACCCCGAGGCCGGCTACTGAAGAGAGAGCCTGGCGGATGCGCTCGGCCTCTCGACGCTACGGCTGGCCAACTTGGGCACTTCGCCAGACGACAATGCTCAGAGAGTGTGCCAGCGCCAGCATGAGCTTGCGCGACATGGGAGTTCGATGAAGGAAGTTTTTCATGACCAAGGCGTTCTGCCGAGCGGAAGAGTCGAAGTGCGTCAGCTGCAATTTCGTCGCCCTCGCCCCTGAGCTTGACCCTTGCGATTGCGTTTCGATGGTTCATTTGACTTAGGTCACCTAAGGGGCAGGTAGCCGGTAGCAACATGTCGCACTCAGGCGTGAAAAGAATGTGCAGCTCGGAACCCGGATCGCTTTCTCACGCTCTCATGCAAGGTCACCCTTTCCTGCAGACAGGTCCGACATGTTCCGAACCCTGGGATCCACCGCCCGCCGGGGACTGGCGGCGCTGTTGCTGGCCGCCATTTCCGGCCTGGCGCTGGCCGAACGCATTCCGGCGACACCGGAACTGACGCCCTTCAACGCCAGCTATCGACTCGAAGTGAAGGGTTGGCCCAACGCCACCATCGACCACCGCCTGAGCCGCGAGAATGGTCACTGGCAGAGCCGCATGCAGGCTGCCATCGCCGTGGCGCGCGGCAACGAACGCAGCCGTTTCATCGTCACGCCGGAGGGCATTCGTTCGGTGAACTACGCCAGCGGCTACTCGGTGCTGGGCGTCAGCGGTCGCTATCGGCTGGGCGGTGGCGACCTAACCCGCCACGTCGACCGTCAGGCCGCTCTGATCGAGCTCTCCCGGCGTGCTCTCGCGGGCGGCTGCGAGGATGCTGTCTGTCGGCTTACCTACCAGGATCATCGCGGTCGCGAAGAGGCTCTCGATTATCGTGTGCTGGCGCGTGAAACGCTGCGTCTCCCCTCGGGCGAGTTCGAAGCGCTCAAGGTCGAGGTGAAGGACCCCGAGAGCCCCGACAGCACTCTGCTTTTCCATTTTCACCCAGAGTTGCCCGGCCTGCTGCTGGCGGTGGATTACCAGAGCGACGGCGAACGCAGGAGTCGGCTCTTTCTTACCGCGCTGGATGCGCCCGGACGTTGAAATCGGCTTGCTGACCTTCTCCTCGGCACCGCGCGTAAAAGCCTGATAAAGTTGTCGGCTTTCGTCGTCATGCGGGTGGGAGAAGGGAATCTCGATGCTGTCCGGGCTGTTGATCGTTCTGCTCCCGCTGATGCTGGGCTACCTGGTGCCCCTGCGCCACGCCGGAGCCCTCGAGTGGGTCAATCGCGGCGTCAATGCCTCGGTCTACGTCATTCTGCTGCTGATGGGTATCGGGCTGGCGGGCCTCGACGACCTGCTCGTAGGACTGTCACGAATGGGTGGTCAGGCACTCCAACTGTTCGCGGTCATCAGCGCTTGCAACCTGACGGCGCTCTGGTGGCTGTCGCGCCGACTCGAACTGCGCATGCTCACGTCACCGGTGGTCGCGGGCGCACCGACCACCAAGCTCGCCGCTCTGCTCGGCTCCTTGTCACTGGTGGCCGTGGTCGGCGGCGGCGTGCTGCTCGGGCTCATCCTCGGGTGGTTGATCGGCGGCGGTGTCTACGTTCACGCCGAGCGACTCGCCGAGTGGGTGCTCTACGCCCTGCTGGCATTGATCGGCTGTCAGCTGCGCAATTCGGGCATGCCGCTGCGCCAGATACTGCTAAATCGTCACGGCCTGGCGATCGCTGCCGTCCTGGCGGCGAGTTCGCTGCTCGGCGGCCTGTTGGCGGCACCATTACTCGCGCTGCGCTGGAACGAGGGGTTGGCGTTGGCGTCCGGCTTCGGCTGGTATTCGCTCTCGGCGATCCTCGTCGGCGATCGTCTCGGCCCGCTGCTCGGCGGCGTGGCGTTCTTCAACGACCTGACCCGCGAACTCCTGGCCTTCGTCCTGATTCCGCTGACCATACGCCGCCACGCCCCGCTGGCCATCGGCTACGGCGGCGCCACCGCCATGGATTTCACCCTGCCGGTGATTCAGCAGCACGGCGGCGTTGCCTGCGTACCTATCGCCGTGGTCAGCGGTTTCCTGCTTTCGCTGCTGTCACCGCCATTGATTCTGTTCTTCCTGTCGCTATAGACGATTGAAAAGGCGCCGCGGGCCCGATACCACCAGCTCGCGACGCCAGCTTCGACTCACCTACCTTAGGCGGGTTCGACTATCGTCCTGACCAGCGCAGGCAGCGACCCACCAGCGTTCCGTTCCGCCTTGTGGGAAGGCAGGTATGCCTCATGCTGATGAGACTCATTGATACGGAACCACATAACTTCCTGAACAAGCTTCTCAGCCTGTATCCGAAGCGTTGCGGCCGCCCCCGCGGCCTCCTCCACCAGTGCCGCATTCTGCTGGGTCACGTGGTCCATCTGTCCTACCGCCGTATTGACCTGCTCGATACCGATGCTCTGCTCGCGCGAAGCCGACGATATCTCTTCCATCAGATCCGTCATGCGTGCGACCGCCTCCACCACCTCACGAATCGTGCCACCAGTGCGCTCGATCAGCCCAGCCCCATCATTCACTTTCTGGTTGGAGGCTTCGATCAAAGTACGAATCTCGCGGGAGGCATCGGCGCTACGACTGGCCAGGTTGCGTACCTCGCCTGCAACCACGGCGAATCCACGGCCTTGCTCGCCGGCGCGTGCCGCTTCCACCGACGCGTTGAGGGCGAGAATATTGGTCTGGAAAGCGATCGAGTCGATCACCTCGATGATGTCCTTCACGCGACTGGAGCTTTCGGCGATTCCCCGCATCGTGGTCACCACATCCGCCATCATGTCGCCTCCCTGGCGTGCCGTGCCACTCGCATCCAAGGCAAGTTTATTGGCCAGCTGCGCATTCTCTGCGTTTTGACGTACCGTCTGGGTGAGCTCCTCCATGCTGGAGGCCGTTTCCTCGATCGAGGCGGCCTGCTGCTCGGTACGCGCCGACAGGTCGTGGTTGCCGGTGGCGATCTGATCGACGCCGGTATTGATGCTGTCGGTACCGCGGTGGATATTTTCCAGCGATGAGGCCAAACGCTTGCGCATGCCTTCGATCCTGGCGAGCAGACTGCTCTCATCCCCGTCCTTGAGAGCCAAGGATTGGGTCAGATCGCCCCCGGCAATACGCTGCACGACTTCCTGAGCATGACGTGGATCACCCCCCAGGCTTTTGAGCACGTCCTTGATGATCCAGCCCATCGCCACGGTGAGAATACTGCCGATCAGCAGCAGTAACAGGCCCAGTTCGATCAGGCTATCCCAGAAGGCTGCGTTGATGTCATCCATGTAAACGCCAGCGGCCAGATTCCACTCCCAGCCCGGAACCCGCTGCACATAGCTGAGCTTGGGAACCTGGCCGCCCCCGGCCTGCCCACGCTCGGACATGTAGTTCACGAACCCGCCTTCGCGTGGGTTGCTGTCGGCCGTCGCTTTCAGTTCCTGATAAAGGTAGAGCCCATTTTTGTCCCGGAAATCCGCCATGCTATCGCCCAGTTCCCGCCGCGGATGCGCGACGATTCCGATGTCGCTGTCGAAGGCGAAGATATACCCATCCTCGCCAAAACTCAGACTATCCAGGCTATCGATCGCGCGGGACTGAGCCTCCTCGACGCTCAATTCGCCACGCTCGGCGCGCTCGGCAAAATGCACGACGAGATCGCGGGCACTACCAACGAAATATTCAAGGCTGGTAATCCGCTCCTGTAGCAGGCCTGCACGCTTGTCATACGCCGTCCAGCCAACCAATAACAGCATGCCAATCCACATGAGAGCCAAGGTGGCCCATAATTTTCTGCTCGTTGTCCAATGACGCATCACGTCTCCTAATTGGTAATGGGCTGTAAAACGCGATCCCTTTTTGCTCTTGTTGGCGCACTGGAACTCCTTATCGGCCCTATTGGATTCGACTTAAGTAGAACTTTTCGTGACGCAGTACTGCACTTGCCTCCCGCCTGCCGCAGGATGCCTCGGGCCCTGCCCGGGGAGACTGCCTCACCCGCGGCATACGTCCCGAGCATCTGCGTCTGACCGAAGCGCGGAGCGGCGAGGGCTTCGAGATCGTTAACGTCGAGTACCTGGGCAACGAGGTCTACGTCTACCTCGAACCCAAGGAGGGCGACACCCTGCTGATCCAGCGCAGCGAGGCGCCCACGCGCTGGTCGATCGGCCAGCGCGTGGCCCTCGTTCCCGACCCGGAGCACATCCACCTGTTCGACGAAAGCGATCGGGCCTTGGGGCTCAAGGCCACGCGGGCCGCGGCCTGACGGGACATCGAGCATTTCCGTGCACGGGACTGTCCCGGCTCCGGCCGGGGCGGTATCCTTGGAGGCGCACTCATTGGCAGGTAAATCACGTGTCGCCACCGGCCCGCCGTATGACACTCAAGGATCTGGCACGCGAGCTCGGGGTCTCCACCGCCACCATTTCCAACGCCTTCAATCGGCCCGACCAGCTCTCGCCCAAGCTGCGCGAACGCATCCTCGCCGAAGCCAGGCGAATGGGCTATCGCGGTCCGGACGCCAAGGCACGCAGCCTGCGTACCGGGCGCTCGCGCATCATCTCGGTGATCCTCGCCGAAAGCTTGACCTACAGCCTCAACGACGCCGTCTCCAGCGAATTCCTTTCGGGCGTGGCCGAGGTGCTCGATACCCAGGACCATACGCTGCTGCTGCTTTCGGCCCGCCAGGCCAGGAGCCATCTGATCGGCTCCGCCAGCATGGCCGACGGCTTCATCGTCTACGGCCTGATGCCGACCTCGGATGTGTTCGACTCGCTGCCGGTGAATGCCGCGCTGGTCGCAGTCGACTTCAACGTGGCGGGCCATCCTTCGGTACACGTCGACAACGAGCCGGCCAGCTTCGCCATCGCCGACCGGGCGCTCAGGGCGAAACCGCGCCGGCGACCGGCCATCCTCAACCTGCGTCTCACCGTCGAGACTTGCAACGGACGCGTTACTCCCGAGCACACCTTGCTGCCGGCCGACCGCACCATCACCCGCGCGCGCCTGGCCGGCTTCCATCGCGCCCTGGCCCAGCATGGGTTTTCTCCTGAGCGCGTCCCCATGTGGAACGTGGAGGAGAACACCTTCGAGGTGTGCGCCCCGGTGATCTCGGCGGTCCTCGACCTGCCCGACGACGAGCGCCCCGACCTGCTGCTGTGCATGTCGGACCGCATCGCCCTGACCGCGCTTACGCTGGCCGAACAGCGCGGGCTGCGCATCCCCGAGGATCTGTGCCTGACGGGGTTCGATGGCATCGCCGAGGGGCAGTACCGGGCGCCTCGGCTGACCACGGTGCGCCAGGAGAGCGGCGACAAGGGGCGCCTCGCCGCGCGCATGATCCTCGGCCTGGAGCCCCCCCACTCGCGGCTGCTCGATACCGAATTGATCCATGGCGATACCTGCTCCTGATCCCGCCGACACGTCGCTTGCACACTGCTTGCACGCTTCCTGACCATTGAATGCATCGCGCTGAGGGAAACTGGCAGGGCCATCCTGCCGTCACGAGTCGCCCATGCCCGCCTCCACCCCGCTAACGTTGCCCTCCTCCCCGCGCCGCGCCCGGCGCCAGCGGGGTCGTATCGGCTTCGGCACCCTGCTCGCCCTGCTGTTGATGGCTGGAGCGGCCGCCGTCGCCTGGTGGCTGCTCGCACAGCCGCCCCGCATCGAGCGTCGTGCGCCCGCCGAGCTCTCTCCGCCACTGGTGGTCGACGTGGTCGAGGCCCAGCGCCAGGCGGCCGCTCCGGAACTGCACGGCTTCGGCCGGGTCGTCGCCGAGCGTGAAGCCAACCTGGCCAGCCGTGTGGCCGGCGAGCTGATCGCCTTCACCCCCGAGGCCATGCCCGGCCGCGTGGTGGCAGCCGGCACGCCATTGGCTCGACTGGACGACAGCGACCTGCGCCTGAACCTGCGCGAAGCCGAGGCGGCACTGGCACAGGCCGAGGCGGCGCTGGCCATGGAGCGCGGCGAGCAGCAGCGGGCCGAGACCGAGTACCGCAGCTTCGGCCGCGAGCTGCCCGCCGAGCGGCGCTCCTTGGTGCTGCGCGAGCCGCAGCTGCGCAACGCCGAGGCCGAGGTGGCACGCATCCGCGCCGCGCGGGACCGTGCCCGGCTGGAGCTCGAGCGCGCCACGCTCGTCGCGCCGTGGCGCGGCATGGTCCAGGCCCGCCTGCTGGGGGCCGGAAGCGCGGTCGCAGGCGGCACCGAGATTTTGCATCTGGTGGATGTGTCGCGCTTCTGGATACGCGTATCACTATCCGGCGAGACATTGGCCTGGCTCGACGCCGCCGAGGAAGGTCGCGCCGGCAGCGCCGTGACCCTGACCACCCGCACCTGGCCCGACGGTCAGACGCGCAGCGGCGAGGTGATCGCCAAGCTGCCGGTACTGGAGGAGGAAGGCCTGCAGGCCCAGTTGCTGGTGGCGGTCGAGGATCCCCTCGGCCTGGAGAACGACCTGCCCGCCCTGCGCCTGGGCGATGTGGTGCGTCTGACGTTCGCCGCGCGGCCCCGCGAGGGGCTGTTCGTCCTGCCCGCCGCCGCGCTGCGCCCAGGCGACGAACTCTGGCTGCTCGACGACGAGGAGCGTCTGCGCCGACGCCCGGTCGAGGTCGTGCACCAGGGCGAGACACGTGTGCTGCTCGGCGCCGGACTCGAGGAGGGCGAGCGAGTGGTGACCTCGCCGTTGGGCCAGTCGCGCGAGGGCATGCGCCTGCGTCCGCGCATCGCCGATAGCGAGCGACCGGCCGGCGAACGCCAGGAGGCCCGCTCATGACGCGCCGCGGCCCCATCGCCTGGATGGTGCATCACGGTGTCGCGCCCAATCTGCTCATGCTGCTGCTGATCGTCGGCGGACTGATGGCTTCCACCGCGATCAAGAAGGAGGTCTTTCCCGACTTCGAACTGGAGATTGTCCATGTTGCGATCGGCTACCCCGGCGCCACCCCCGAGGAGGTGGAGCGCAGCCTGCTGCTGCCCATGGAGGCGGCGTTGGCCGACGTCGACGGCATCGATGAGCTCACCGCCACCGCCAACGAGGGCGCCGGGCGCGTCTCGGTGACCTTGATCGACGGCGTCGACGTGATGCGCGCCTATCAGGAGATCCAGCAGTCCATCAACGCGATCACGCAACTGCCCGCCGCCGCCGATCCACCGCGCTTCAGCCTCGCCGGCCGCGCGCGCAGCGTCATGAGCCTGCAGCTTCACGGCTGGGTCGACGAGCGCCTGCTGCACGACATCGCCGAGGAACTGCGTGCCGAACTTCAGGCCTCTCCAGGGATCTCCCAGGTGGAGCTGGCCGGCAATCGCGAACGGGAAATCCAGGTGCTGCTCGATGAGGAGGCCATGTACCGCCACGGGCTCGATCATCGCGGGCTGGCCGGGCGCATCGCCGACGAGGCGCTCGACCTGGCCGGAGGCCGCCTGGCCACCGGCGAGGGCGAATGGTTGATCCGCTACCAGGGCCGTCGCGACGAGGCCCGCGAGTTCGCCGACCTGCCGCTGGTCGGCACCGCCGACGGCGGACAGCTGCGCCTGGGCGACATCGCTCGGGTAGTGGACGGCTTCGCCGAGACCGACAGCGAGGTGCTCTACAACGGCGCCCCCGGACTCAGCCTGGAGGTCTACCAAACCGGCAACCAGACGCCGATCGGAATCTCGGATGCCGTCCACGCCCAGCTCGAGCGGCTGCGGGCGCAACTGCCCGAGGGTGTCGCCCTGGACGTGTCGCAGGACAGCTCTGAAATCTACCGTGACCGTCTCGACCTGCTGCTCAAGAATGCCTGGCTGGGCCTGGCACTGGTGCTGGTGCTGATGGCGCTTTTCCTCGAGGCGCGCCTGGCCTTCTGGGTCACGCTGGGCATCCCCACCGCCTTCCTCGGCGCCTTGCTGTTCCTGCCCTGGCTCGGTGTCTCCCTCAATATGATGTCGATGTTCGCCTTCATCGTCGCTCTCGGCATCGTCGTCGACGATGCCATCATGGTCGGCGAGAACATCCACAGCTACCGCGAGCAGGGGCATTCGCTGCGCGAGGCCGCGGTGCGTGGCGCCCGCGAGATGGCGGCACCCATCTCCTTCGCCATTCTCTCCAACGTGGTGGCCTTCCTGCCGCTGCTGTTCCTGCCGGGCTTTCTCGGCATGATCTTCGCGGTCATCCCGCTGGTGGTGGTTACGGTATTTCTAGTGTCGTGGCTGGAGGCGCTGTTCATCCTGCCGGCGCATTTGGCCCACCGCGCCGGCGGCCGCGAAGCCTCGCCCTGGCTCGGGCCGCTGGACCGTCTGCGGCGGGCGCTGCAGGGCGGGCTCACCCACTTCACCCAGCAGCGCTTCGCCCCCTTTCTCGAACGCACCCTCGACCAGCGCCTGCTCACCGTCAGCCTGGCCGTCGCCGTGCTCGTCGTGGCCATTGCCTGGGGCATGAGCGGACGCCTCGGCTTCTCGCTGATGCCGCGGGTGGAATCCGACCGGGTCCAGGCCAGCGTGACCCTGCCGGTGGGCAGCCCCAGCGCCGAGGATCGCCGCATTCGCGACCGACTGCTGGCAAGTGCCCAGGCCCTGGCCGCGCGCAACGACGGTCCACGCTTCACGGCGACCCGCGCCCAGATCGATGGCGACCGCCTCAGCGTGCGCCTGACCCTCGCCCGCGAGAGCCTAGATGCCTGGCCGCCTTCGCGGGTGGCGCGCGCCTGGCGCGAGCAAGCCGGCGATATCGTCGGCGTCCAGGCGGTACGCTTCGAGTCGGACGTGGGCGGGCCCGGCGCCGGCGCCGGGCTCACCCTGCGCCTGTCGCACCCCGACAGCCGGGCACTGGAAACCGCTGCCGTGCGGCTGGCCGACGAACTGGCCGGGTTCGACGGGCTCACCGACATCGACAGCGGCCTGGGCGACGGCAAGCCGCAACTCGAGCTGCGCCTGTCGCCGGAGGGGCGCACGCTAGGCCTGACCGGCGCCGACCTCGCCGCTCAGTTACGCGGCCCGCTGCAGGGCGCTACCGCCCTCGAACAGTTCGTCGGGCGCCACGAGATCAGCGTGGTGGTGCGCCTGCCGAGCGATGAGCGGGACAGCCTGGGCCAACTGCGACAGCTGCCGATCCGCACCCCCGGCGGCCTGGAGGTTCCGCTGCAACGGGTCGCCGAGATCCATCTGGGCCGCGCCGCGACCACCCTTGAGCGGATCAACGGAAGGCGACAGATCAGCGTCACCGCCGACACCGACAGTGATGCCCAGATCAATCAGGTCGTGGCGACCCTGCAGGCGGACCTGTTCCCTGCTCTGCGGGCCGCCTGGCCGGGGCTGGAGCTGACCCTGGGCGGACGCCAGCAGGAGACTTCCGACAGCATCTCGGCCCTGACCCGGGCCACCTGGCTGACCCTGATTGCGCTCTACGCGCTGCTGGCGATTCCCTTCCGCAGCTATCTACAGCCGCTGCTGGTGATGGCGGCGATTCCGTTCGGCATCATCGGCGCCATGGCCGGCCATGCGATCATGGGCTACGGCCTGTCGGTGATCAGTCTGATGGGCATGCTGGCCCTCTCGGGCGTGGTGATCAACGATGCCTTGGTGCTGATCGACTACGCCAACCGACGTCGCCGCGAAGGGCTTGGGGCACGCGAGGCGATTGTCGCCGCAGCGACGCGCCGTCTGCGGCCGATCATGATGACCACCCTGACCACCTTCCTCGGACTCGCCCCGATGATCTTCGAGACCTCCCGCCAGGCGCGTTTCATGATTCCGCTGGCCATTTCGCTGGGCTTCGGCCTGCTGTTCGCCACCCTGATCCTGCTGGTCTTGGTACCCTGCCTCTATCTGATGCTGGAGGGCCTGCGCGAGCGCTTGCGGCCCGCGCAACCGGCATCCTTCTCTTCCCGGGAGCCGATTCGATGAGGTTACGTCTGCACCGTCTGCGCTTCTCGCACCTGGGGCTCAAGCTGTTCGTGATCATTCTGTCGGTCAACGTGGCGATCGCCGGGCTGGTGTTCCTGGCGGTATCGCGCAGTCTCGATCGCGGCTTTCTGGAGTACCTCGAGACCACCCAGGCCAACCGCGCCGAGACCCTGGCCGAGGGCCTCGGCCAGGAGTGGGCGCGCCGCGGCGGCTGGCAGTGGCTGCGCAACTCGCCGCCGGCCTGGGAGCGCCTGGTGCGCCAGCAGCTGTGGCCCGGCGAGCGGCCGCCCCACGGCATCGAGCGTCGCCTGGGCGATGCGCGCGACTTCGTGCTGCACGACGCCGAAGGACTGCCGGTGATCGGCCTGCCACCCGACGATCACGAGAGGGCCGCCGAGCTGCACTGGCTGCCCATCGAGCATCAGGGCCAGCGCGTCGGCACCCTGGGCTACCGCCCTCCCGAGCAGTTGATGGCGCGCATGGATCGCATCTTTCTCGCTCGCCAGCAGCGCAACCTGGGCATCATCGTCGCCTCCTTGGGGCTGGCGTCGCTGCTGCTTGCCGGGGGTCTGGCCTGGTGGCTGGGGCGACGCACGCGCAGCATGGCACTGGCCACCCGCCGCTTGATCGAGGGCGACTACAGCGCCCGCCTGCCGGAGCGCGGTCGCGACGAACTTTCGCGCCTGGCCCGCGATTTCAACAGCCTGGCCGCCACGCTGGAGGCCAGCCGCGAGGCTCGCAACCGCTGGGTATCGGACATCGCTCACGAACTGCGCACGCCGCTCGCCGTCCTGCGTGGAGAGATCGAGGCCATGCAGGACGGCATTCGGCCGCTCGACGAGGACAACCTGCGCTCGCTGTCTCAGGAGGTGAGCCAGCTCGAGCGGCTGGTGGCCGACCTGCGCCTGCTGTCGCAGAGCGACGCTGGGGCCCTGGAGATCCAGCTCGCCCCGCTCGATCTGGCCGTGAGCCTTGCCGCCCGCCTCGAGGAGGCGAACGGCTGGCTCGACGACTGCGGCATGTCGCTCTCCACCTCGATCCAGGGGCCGGCCTGGATCCGTGGCGATGCCCGCCGCCTGCGGCAGCTCTGGACCAACCTGCTCGACAACAGCTGCGCCTACACCACCTCTCCGGGACGATTGGACGTCAGCCTGGTCCAGCGGGGAGGTCGCGTGCGAGTGACATGGCAGGACAGCGCGCCGGGCGTGCCCGAGGCGGCGCTTGGCCGGCTCACCGAGCGGCTCTACCGCGTCGAGGGCTCGCGCAGCCGCGCCAGCGGCGGCAGCGGGCTGGGTCTCTCCATCGCCAGCGCGCTGGTCAAGTGCCACGGCGGTACCATGCAAGCCTCGCCCTCGCCGTTGGGTGGGTTATGCTGGACGCTCGAATTTCCGGTCCTCGAGGCCGATGGACGCGAATGAGGAAGGCGACCATGCAAGACTCCGATGCCCCGCGCGATGCCCTGCTGATCGTCGAGGACGAACCCAAGATCGCCCGACTGGTGGCCGACTACCTGGAAGGCAGCGGCTTCGCCACGCATCACATCGACCACGGCGACCGGGTACTGCCATGGCTGCTGGAGCGCACCGAGGCCGAGACGCTACCGGCACTGGTGCTGCTCGACCTGATGCTGCCGGGGACCGACGGCCTGACGCTATGCCGCGAGATTCGCCAGCGCTGGCCGGCCATCGCCATCATCATGCTTACCGCCCGGGTCGAGGAGGTCGACCGCCTGCTGGGCCTGGAACTCGGGGCCGACGATTATATCTGCAAGCCCTTCAGCCCGCGCGAGGTCGTCGCCCGGGTCAAGGCCGTGCTGCGCCGCAGCCAAGCACTGCATGACCCCGCCTCGGCCGTCACCGGCAGCCAGCTCACCCTCGACGACGAGGGTTGGCGAGCGCTCGCCGACGGCCAGGACCTGGGACTCACGGCGGTGGAATACCAGCTGCTCAAGGTGATGATGCAGGCGCCCGGGCGCATCTTCTCGCGCGACCAGCTGATGGATCGCATGTATCGCGACCACCGCATCGTCTCCGAGCGCACCGTCGACAGCCACGTCAAGAAGCTGCGGCGCAAGATCGCCGACGCCTGGCCCGAGCGCGAGATCATCCGCTCGGTTTACGGGGTCGGCTACAAGTACCAACCCGAGGAGTGACCTTGCTTCTTTCACGTTTGATGCAAGTTGATTGCACAGGAGCGTACGACACTGCAAGCATCAACCCAACGCCAAGGAGTGATTCCATGCGTCGTAACGTTACCCGCAACCTGTTGATGCCGGCCCTGCTTGCCGTGGCCATCGCCCCACTGTCGCTGGCCGCCGCCGAGCGCGACGGCGAGTGGAAAGAGCAGCGACAGGAACGCTTCGAGGAGCGCCGTCAGGCCCTGTTCGAACGAGCCGATCTCGACGAGGAGACCCGCAGCGCCTTGGTACAGGCCCACGACGAGCACAGGCAAGCCCTACGCGAGCTGCACGAGCAGCACCGCGAGCGCATGGACGAGATTCTCGACGAGGAGCAGCGAGATGCCCTGCATCAGGCCAAGCAGGAGATGCGCGACGAATACCATGATCAGCACCGCGATCAGCGGCGAGAGGCCATGCAGGAGCGTCTGACCGCGCTGGTCGACAGCTGGGAGCTCTCCGACGAGGAGCGTGAGCGGCTGACCGAACTTCGCGAATCGCTGTATGCCGACATGCAGACACTGCGCGACCAGGAGTTCGACTCCCGCGAGGCGAGGCGCGAAGCCCGGCAGTCGCTGCGCGACGAGCACCGCGAGGCGCTCGCCGAGGTACTTACCGAAGAGCAGATCGAAGCCCTTCAGGCCTTCGTGCAGCCCCGCCATCCCAAGGGCCACGATGGGCACCACGGAACTCGTCACCACGGCTGAACGCTTCGCTACGCCTCACACGACATCGGGCCCGACATGCGTCGGGCCCGATGCGTTTCGGCGTGGCGCCTCTCGTCGCTTAGTTGTAGAGCACCCCCGGCAGCCAGAACACGATACCCGGCACCAGATAGAGGATGAACATGGCCACGAACACCAGCAGCAGGAACGGCGCGATGCCGATGAAGATGTCGCCCAGCTGTATCCCCTTGGGGGCGATGCCTTTGAGGTAGAAGGCGGACATCGCCATGGGCGGCGTCAGGAACGAGGTCTGGATGTTCAGCGCCACCAGCACACCGAAGAACAGCGGATCGATGCCGAACATGTGCAATAGCGGCAGGAAGATCGGCACGAAGATGATGATGATCTCGGTCCACTCCAGCGGCCAGCCGAGCAGGAAGATCATCAGCTGCGCCAGCAGCAGGAACTGCAGGGGCGTCAGCGACAGCCCGCTTATCCAGTGCTCGATCAGCGTATGCCCGTCGAGCAGCGAGAACACGGACGAGAAGATCCACGAGCCGACGAATAGCCAGCACACCATGGCGCTGGTACGCGCGGTGAGAAATACCGCCTCCTTGAGTCTCACCCAGGTCATCTGTCGGTAGGCCGTCGCCAGCACTATGGCGCCCAGCGCGCCGATACCCGCCGCTTCGTGCGGCGTGGCCAGGCCGAACAGGATGGCGCCCAGCACCGCCATGATCAGCACGAACAGTGGTACGAACGAGGTCAAGAGCCCCCAGTAGACTTCCTTCAGCGGCACGTCGAGCTTTTCGGCGGAGAGCTTGGGCGCCACCTTGGGATTGATCATCGCCCGGCCCATCACATAGAGGATATAAAGCCCCGCCAGCAGCAATCCCGGGATCAGCGCCGCAGCGTACAGCCGTACCACCGAGACGCCGGCCATCGCGCCGTAGAGGATCAGCATGATGCTGGGCGGAATCAAGATGCCGAGACACCCCCCCGCGCAGATCACCCCGCTCGACAGGCGCTTGTCGTAGCCCGCGTTGAGCATCGCCGGCAGCGCCAGCAGCCCCATCAGCGTGACCACCGCCCCGACGATGCCGGTGGCCGTGGCGAACAGCGCGCAGGTGATCAGGCTGGCCACCGCCAGCGAGGCGGGCATGCCGCGCGCGGCCAACTGCAGGCTGCCGAACAGCCGGTCGAGGATATTGGCCCGTTCGACCATATAGCCCATGAACAGGAACAGCGGCACGGCGATCAGCACGTCGTTGGACATGACGCCGTAGGCGCGCTGAACCAGCAACGGAAAGATGATGTCGCCGATGGCGAAATAGCCGAAGCCGATACCCATGGCAATCAGTGTGAAGGCGATGGGGAAGCCGAGCATGATCAGGATGACCAGCATGCCCAGCATCATGATGCCGATTTCCGGTTCGCTCATGGCTGCTTGTCTCCTGACTCATGCTGGGCGGATTTGATCTCGGCCTCTTTGTTGACCGGGATGGCGATCTCCTCGACGTCGCCCAGACGCGGTGGCCACTTGCCATGCTTGAGACAGAGGAAGCAGCGGCCCACTTCGGCAATGCCCTGAATGGCCAGGAAACTGGCACAGGCGGGAATGACGAACTTGTAGGGCCAGATCGGCGGGCCTCCCGGCGTGAAGGAGCTATGCTCGTTCTGGCGGAAGGAAGCGCCGAAGAAATCCCAGCCGCTCCACACCAATGCCAGGATGCCGGGATAGAAGAACAGCAGGTACAGCGCCAGCTCGACTCCCGCCTGCCAGCGCGGCGAGAAATAGCGCGACACTACGTCGGCGCGCACATGAGCGTTGTGCGCCAGGGCATAGGCGCCACTCATCATGAACAGAGTGCCGTAGAGCATGTAGCTGGTGTCGTAGGCCCAGGTCGTCGGAGCACCCATGGCGTAGCGCATGAAGACCTCGTAACTCACCACGAAGGTCAGGACCAGGATCGCCCAGGCGAAGGCCTTGCCCACCCACGTGCTGAGATGGTCGATGAAAAAGATGAAACGCATGGTCACCTCTCACCACCCCTGCCCACCCCACCGGGCGGTGCAGAGCGAAACACGAACCCCCGACACGTCCTGTGCCGGGGCGGCACGGTTTGTCCGGGCCCCGCCGGGGCCCGGTGGCTTACAGGATGGTGGAAGAGTCGGTGGGTTCCCGGCCGAAGAAGTGCCGATAGGCCGGCGCCTTGGGTGTCGTGCCCTCGAGGTGCCAGCCGACCACCCTCTCGCAGTACTCGCGCTGGTGGTCGATGACCTTCTTGAAGAATTCGTCCTGGGACTCGTTCTCGATCACCGTATTCCATGCGTCGAGCTGGGCCTGAAGCACCGAATCGGGCGTGATGTAGGTCTCGACCCCCTGCTCCTCGCGCATGGCCTGGAGGTCCTTCGGATAGCGCTCCATGGCCTTCCAGTACATTTCCGACGAGGCGGCCTTGGCGGCGTATTGCAGGATCGCCTGGAACTCCTCCGGCAGGCTGTCATGCTTGTTCTTGTTGAAGATGACCTCGAACGCCTCGCAATCCTGGTGGTAGCTGCGCAGCATCCAGGTCTTGCTGACGTCGGGGAAGCCGAGCAGGCGATCCGAGGAAGGGTTGTTGAACTCGGCGCCGTCGAGCAGACCGCGATCCATGGCCGGCACGATGTCGCCGCCGCCCATGATGGTCACCGCGGCGCCGAATTCACGCATCACGTCGGCAGCCAAGCCCACGGTACGGTACTTGAGCCCGCGCAGGTCTTCGGCGCTGCTGATGGGTTCCTTGAACCAGCCCAGCGCCTGGGTCGGCATGGGCCCGGTCTGGTAGCCCACCAGCGGCAGCTCGAGGCGCTCCAGCAGCTCGTTGTAGAGCTCCATGCCGCCGCTGTTCCAGAACCAGGCGAGGAACTGGTGCGCATCCCAGCCGAAGGGTGGCGGCGTACCGAACAGCGAGAAGGCCTTGTGCTTGCCATACCAGTAGGCCGTGACCCCGTGGCCGCCATCGAGCGCGCCGGAGATCACCGCGTCCTGCAACTGCAGCGCGCCCACTACGGCACCGGCCGGCAGCAGGTTCAGGCGCAACCGACCGCCCGACATCTCGTTGACGATGCGTACGTAATCGGAGGCGAACTCGTGGAAGATGTCCTGGTTGGGCCAGGTGCTCTGAAAGCGCAGCGTGGTGGTCTGGGCCACGGCGATGCTGGGAAAGCCCACCGCGGCCGCGGCGCCCGCACCCACGGCTGCCGCCGAACCGGTGAGAAAGCGGCGGCGGGAAGTGCTGGTGGGCTGGCTGTCGGTGGCGGTCTGGCCGTCGACCGGGGCCGCCGGTGTCTTGTCTTGAGCCATCAGATACTCCGGAAGTTTTATCGTTGTACTTGCCTCCTGCGGACCGCCTTGATCGGTCGCAGTCGTCCCGAACGCCTCCATGCCCGCGCAGTCACAGCATGCGCATTCCTGACTTGCCGTCGGTTAGATCAGGTATAGCTTGCATAACGACGGCTGCAAGCCCGACTCGCCACGCTGCGTAAACGCTCGGGGCCATTCTGTTAACGCAGGGTTGAAGCCCTGGGGGAAAGTGCGTATTTTATTTGAACGTTCATTCAAAAAAAGAGCGCACTTCCCGCCAGGAAGTCGTCGGCCCGTCCCCGGCACGTTTCATGCGCTGGCGAGTACGGCATGAGCGATAGCTCCGCCAGGAAGCGTCGGGCTGTAGTCACTGGGCAATATCAGGCGTGCTTTCGATTGTGCGGAACAATCCACAGCGCGTCTCGGCAGGGAATCGGCGGGAAGGGTCATTCACCCTGAAAGGAGTTCGCCTGCATGGCGCATAACCTACCCCTTACCGAGCGACGCGACCGGCTCAACCCCGTGGTGTTCCACGGCTCAGTGGCCGGCATCCTCGTCTTCCTCGTCCTCACCATGACCTTCACCGAAGAGGCCGGCACCTTCTTCGACGCCGGCCTGGCCTGGGTCAGCGAAACGTTCGGCTGGTACTACATGCTGGCCGTGATGGCCTACCTGGTGTTCGTCGTCGCTATCGGCCTGTCGCGCTTCGGCAGCATCCGCCTCGGTCCCGACCACTCGCGGCCGGAGTTTTCGACACTATCATGGGCTTCGATGCTGTTTGCCGCCGGGATCGGTATCGACCTGCTGTTCTTCAGCGTGGCCGAGCCGGTGGCCCATTACCTGGCGCCGCCGGACCTGACGCCCGAAAGTCAGGAGGCGATGCGCAACGCCGTGGTCCAGACCTTCATGCATTGGGGGCTCTCCGGCTGGGGGCTCTACGTGCTGATGGGCATGTCGCTGGCCTACTTCAGCTACCGCCATCGCCTGCCGCTGGCCATCCGCAGCGCGCTCTATCCGCTGCTGGGCAAGCGCATCCACGGCCCCATCGGCAATGCCGTGGACATCACTGCGGTAATTTCTACGGTGTTCGGCATCGCTACCAGCCTCGGCATCGGCGTGATGCAGCTCAACTACGGGCTCAACTACATGTTCAACGTGCCCGAGAGCCTTTCGGTGCAGGTGATCCTGATCGTGCTGGTGGTGGTGCTCGCCACCATCTCGGTGGTCAGCGGTGTGGAGAAGGGCATACGCCGGCTGTCGGAGTTCAACATGCTGCTGGCGCTGGCGCTGCTGCTGTTCGTGCTGTTCCAGGGCCAGACCCTGAAGCTGCTCGACATGGTGGTCAACAATGCCGGCGACTATCTCTCCGGCTTTGTGGCCAAGAGTTTCGATACCTACGCCTTCGCCGGCGATGCAGCCAACGAATGGAAGATGTGGTGGACCATCTTCTTCTGGGGCTGGTGGATCGCCTGGACGCCGTTCGTCGGCCTGTTCCTGGCCCGCATTTCGCGCGGGCGCACCATTCGCCAGTTCGTTGCCGGCGCCCTGTTCATCCCGCTGGCCTTCATGATGGTGTGGATGTCGGTATTCGGTAACAGCGGCATCGAGCTGGTCGCTAACCAAGGCGTCGCCGAGCTCGGCGAGCAGGCGCTGAACACGCCTCAGACCACCATGTACACGCTGCTCGAGTACTATCCCTGGGTTGGGGTTACCGCAGCCGTGGTGACTATTCTCGGCATCGTGTTCTTCATCACTTCGGCGGATTCCGGCGCCCTGGTGCTGGCGAACTTCACATCGATCCTGTCCGACGTGAACCACGATGCTCCGATCAAGCTGCGCATCTTCTGGTCGGCGGTGATCGGCCTGATCACCGTGGCCTTGCTGATGGCCGGCGGCCTGGCGGCGCTGCAGAGCGCGGTAGTCATTACCGCCCTGCCCTTCTCGGTGGTGATATTTGCCATCATGGTCGGCATGTACAAGGCGCTGCAGCTCGAGGGCGACAAGGCCGAAGCCCGCCGTCGCATCGCCGGCACCGCGCCGGGCGGGGACTGGCGCGAGCGTCTCGACCGCGCCCTGGATACCTCCAACCGCGCGGGTGCCGCAGCGACCATCGAGCACGCCATCCGCCCGGCGCTGACCCAGTTCGCCCAGGAGCTGGAGAGCCGCGGCCAGGACGCCAACGTCAGCGAAGAGATGCTCGAGGGCGAGTCGCTGCCGCGCCTGACACTGCAGGTCGACCTCGAAAACGCGTCGAGCTTCGTCTATCAGGTGTGTCCGCATCGCATGCGCACGCCGAGCTTCCTGCCGGTGGATGACGACTACTACGTGCGTCTCGACGTCTACCTGGCCGAAGGCGGCCAGGAGAAGGACCTCAACGGCTTCACCCGCGGCCAGGTGATCGCCGACGTGCTCTCGGAGTACGAGCGCCACCTGCACTTCCTGGCCTTGGCCGGCCAAGGCCGCAATGTGCAGGCCATGCCGGGGGCGGTGGGCGAACCACCGGCGGATGCCAGTCCGGCCTGATTCACCTCGTCGATCCGTTCCACGGCGGCACCCTCGGGTGCCGCCGTTTTTTTCGCACTGTCGCTACCACAGGCGCGGCTGATGCGTAACGACCGACAATACGGATGCCGAAGGAGACCTGCTACCTTTCAGAATGACGCAGGGAAGGCACCATCCGCCAAGGGGTCACGCATGTCCCGGTTCTTCAGCGATCACCTCCGCCAGGTACGAGTCGCCGCCATCCCGATAACGAGCACGTCCCTTCCAAGGTACCGCATCCAGGAGGGACGACCTCGTCATGGAGGATGACGAAGACTCGCGGACCCGTCGGGCCATCGATGCACAGCGCCTAGAGCTGCTCGAACGGCTTCAGGCCTGGCTGGAATGGCCCATGCTCGTGCTGGCCTTCCTGTGGCTGGTGCTGTTCGTGGTGGAGACGCTTTGGGGGCTCGGCCCGCTGTTGGAACTGCTGGGCTATGTGATCTGGGGAGTCTTCGTGCTCGAGAGCGTGCTGGGCTTCGTACTCGCGCCGAGCAAAATCGTCTACCTGCGGCGCAACTGGCTCAAGGTGATCTCGCTACTGGCGCCCGCCCTTCGCACGCTGCGCATCGTCGGCCTGGTTCGCCTGTCGCGCGCCTCGCGGCTCGCCGGCATGTCGCGCGGCCTGCGCCTGTTGCGCCTGCTCAGCTCCCTCAATCGCGGCATGCGTGCGCTGGGCAAGAGCATGGGACGGCGAGGCCTCGGTTACGTCATACTACTGACGCTGATCATTACCTTGGTCGGGGCGGCGGGCATGTACGGCTTCGAGCGCGACAGCCTGGACAGCTATGGCGAAGCCGTGTGGTGGACGGTCATGATCCTGGTCACGCTGGGCTCGGACTACTGGCCTCGCACGGTGGAAGGCCGCACCTTGTGCCTCTTGCTCGCCCTCTACGGCTTCGGCGTCTTCGGCTACGTGACGGCCACACTGGCCACCTTCTTTATCGGCCGCGATGCCGAGGCACCCGACACGGAAACCGTCGGTCGCGCCGACATCCGGGCGCTGCGCGAGGAGGTCGCCGCTCTACGCGAGGAACTGCGCCGGCGCGATGAGTGAAGCGCATGGAACACAGAGCAGTGCGAGCCACTCCACCCGGCTGTGCCGACAGCCTGACGGGGCATACTACTCCCCCTGCAGCGTGGTGATGAGTCGCCGCGCACCGCCACGATCGCGATGCTCGCCGAGCCAGATACCCTGCCAGGTGCCCAGCGCCAAGCGCCCGTCGCGCACCGCCAGGGTGAGCTGGGTGCCGAGCAGGCTAGCGCAAACGTGGGCGGGCATGTCGTCCGGCCCCTCCAGGGTATGGCGGAAATAGGGCAAGTCGCCCGGGATGCGCTCGCGCAGGAAGGCGTCGAGGTCGTGACGCACATCCGGATCGGCGTTCTCGTTGAGGGTCAGAGAGGCCGAGGTATGCAGCAGCTGCAGGTGCAGCAGCCCCACCCTGACTTCACGCAATTCGGTCAGGGCCGAAGTCACTTCATCGGTAATCAGATGAAAACCGCGCGAGCGCGGTTCGAGGCGTAGTTCCTGCTGGTGCCACATGGTGTGCCTCCTCGATGTTCAATCCTTGCGTACGAACTGAGCCAGATGCGTAGGCTGGCCGAGATCGGAATGCCATTCTCCGAGGCCTGAGAGCGATGCCCGATAGCCGTTGCGATACGCGATACCCTGAGCCCAGTCGCGAAAGCGGTCCCGCGTCCATTCGAAGCGGTGGTCGTGATCGCGAAACTCTCCCCGAGCCAGCCCGAACAGAGGATTGTAGTCGTGGTTGGGGGTCGTCAGCACGAGCAGCCCGGGGCGCAGCTCGCCGAAGACGACTCGCTCCACCCGTGAGAGGAGCGAAGGCGGCACGTGCTCGATAGTCTCGACCATCGCAGCGGCATCGAAACCGACGCATGTCGGATGGGATTCCGCATAAGAGCCACACAGCAGAGTGAGTCGTCCGCGCCGTGCCAACGGCAGCCGCTCCAGACGCATCTTCGCCTGGTTCAGCAGTTCCCCCGACAACTCCAGCCCTACGATCCGCTCGAACTGGGGCTCGCGCACCAGGTACTGCAACAGCCCCCCCGAGCCACAGCCGAGATCCAGGACACAGCGTGCACCGCTTCCCTTGAGCAGGGACGCCACGTGCTGCAGTCGCTCCTGGTGAAGGTCGAGATCCTCCCACTCCATCGTCGATCAGCGATTAAGCCGGTTATGAATGGCAGTGGCAGCAATCGATGCCTGACCGGTGGCCACCGTGATCTGACTCAATTGGTTGGTCATGTCGCCCGCGGCATAGAGTCCTTCGATTCCAGTCTGCATATGGGGATTCACCACCAGATACCCCTGCGGATTTCTCAACGCTCCCAGATTCGTGCCTAGCTCGCTGCGTACCTGAGTTCCCAAGGCGCAATATACCGCATCGAAACAGTGCTCGGTGCCGTCATCCATGCGCACGAAAATACCTTTGCCTGCATCGCCGTACATGGCGGTCACCTTTGTCTGTACCAGTACGATATTCTCGCGCGCCAGGCGCTCCGTCGACGCGGTATCCAGGTAAGCGCCACCTTCGATATCGATCAGGGTCAGATCGGCACTGAATCGCTTGATGAACGCCGCCTCCCCAACGCCATGTTCGTCACGGGCGATGATGCCGATGCGCTCTCGCGTGTATTCGAATCCATCGCAGATGGGGCAGTAGCGGATCAAGCCGCCTTTCTTTACTGCCTCGAAGCCTTCCATCTGGGGTTCGATATCGACAACGCCAGTCGCCAGCAGTACCGTCCGTGACCGCAAGACTTCCGTTTCGGTCATGACGTTGAACAAGCCATCTTCGGTGCGCTCCAGACGCTCTACCCGCCCGGGCGTCACCCATCCCCCGTTTGCCTCAAGTTGCGCCCGGAGCCGCTCCAATAGCTCATGACCGCTGATACCGTCGCCGAAGCCGGGGTAGTTGAAAGTTCGCGGGATAAGCGCGGCACGGCTTTTCCCCTCATCGATGATGCGGATATCCCGCAGGAAACGCCGTAGATAGATACCGGCAGCCAACCCGGCGGGGCCGGCACCGACGATCACGCAGTCGATCGTGGCAACCTCTTCCATTTTTTCTCTCCCTGAATGCGACGCAGCCAAAGTCCTTTTTGTGCAGCCTGTTGCCATCTCAGTGTCGGCCCGATTCCCGGCATCGTCCATACAGGTCGTCTCCAGACAGTCCAGCAGAACGCCAACGCCACGAGGCAGGCATAAAAAAAGCGCGACAGGGTCGCACCAAGCTCACCACCAGGGGTGACGAGAGAGCCACTTCAGTCGGCCATGGAGCGTCGACGCTCACGAATCAGGGAGGGTCGCGCAGCCCGGCCACAGCCGGGCTGCGCGAATGCTCAGAAGAAACCGAGCGGGTTGACGTCGTAGCTGACCAGCAGGTTCTTGGTCTGCTGGTAGTGCTCGAGTGCCACTTTGTGGGTTTCGCGACCGACGCCGGACTTCTTGTAGCCACCAAAGGCGGCATGCGCCGGGTACTGGTGGTAGCAGTTGGTCCACACACGGCCAGCCTGGATGCCGCGCCCCATGCGGAAGGCGACGTTGATGTCGCGGCTCCACACGCCGGCGCCGAGGCCGAATTCGGTGTCGTTGGCGATGGCCAGCGCCTCTTCCTCGTCCTTGAAGGTAGTCACCGCCACCACCGGGCCGAAGATCTCCTCCTGGAACACGCGCATCTTGTTGTTGCCTTTCAGCAGCGTCGGCTGGATGTAGTACCCCTTGTCGTAGGCCGGGTCGAAGCTCTCCTTGTTGCCGCCGGTGAGGAACTCGGCGCCCTCCTCGCGGGCGATGTCCATGTAGGACATGATCTTGTCGAACTGCTCCTGGGAGGCCTGAGCGCCGACCTGGACGTCGGTATCCAGCGGGTTGCCGCGCTTGATCGCCTGCACCCGCTCCATGACCTTGGCCATGAAGGCGTCGTAGATGCTCTCCTGGATCAGCGCCCGCGACGGGCAGGTGCACACCTCGCCCTGGTTGAAGAAGGCCAGCACCAGGCCTTCCGCCGCCTTCTCGATGAATGCCGGCTCGGCGTCCATGATGTCGGCGAAGTAGATGTTGGGCGACTTGCCACCGAGCTCCACGGTGGAGGGAATGATGTTCTCAGCGGCGCACTTGAGGATGTGCGACCCCACCGGGGTCGAGCCGGTAAAGGCGATCTTGGCGATGCGCTTGCTGGTCGCCAGCGCCTGGCCGGCCTCGGCGCCGTAGCCGTTGACCACATTGACCACACCCGGCGGCAGCAGGTCGCCGACCAGCTTCATCAGTTTGAGGATCGAGGCCGGGGTCTGCTCGGCGGGCTTGAGCACCACGCAGTTGCCGGCAGCCAGCGCCGGGGCCAGCTTCCATACCGCCATCAGCAGAGGGAAGTTCCACGGGATGATCTGCCCCACCACGCCCAGCGGCTCATGAAAGTGATAGGAGACGGTATTGGCGTCGATATCTGCGGCAGTGCCCTCCTGAGCGCGGATGCAACCGGCGAAGTAGCGGAAGTGGTCGACGGCCAGCGGGATGTCGGCGTTGATGGTTTCGCGCACCGCCTTGCCGTTGTCCCAGGTTTCGGCCACGGCCAGCATCTCCAGGTTCTGCTCGATGCGGTCGGCGATCTTGAGCAGGATGTTGCTGCGCTCGGCGGCGGAGGTGCGCCCCCAGGCGGGTGCGGCGGCATGGGCGGCATCGAGCGCTTTCTCGATATCCTCGGCGGTCGAGCGGGGGATCTCACAGAAGACTTCCCCGTTGACTGGGCTGACGTTGTCGAAGTACTGCCCCTGCACCGGCGGCACGAATTCGCCGCCGATGTAGTTGCCGTAGCGCTTGTCGAAGGAGACGACGGAATCGGGGCTGCCCGGGTTGGCGTAGATCATGGCTTGCTCTCCTGACGGTAGGGACGACTCTGAGGGGTTCGGCGGACGTCTCGCTGCGTCGTTGACCGGACCTGACGTTGAGCCTAGTGGAATCTTGGAATCGAGCCATACTGCGATGGCGTCATGACGGCTGGGCCTTTGGTAGTAGCTCGCGAGGTGCCTGACATGGCTGGGCATTCGCTCACCGAGCGGCACCGAAAAACGTTCCGCCAGGGAACACGGCCATGGCAAAGACTTGCGCGATAAACGCTGCCCAGCGCGTCGACGTTGTCAGTTGTGCAGCCAGACCCGCGCGGCCGGAAGCAGCTCAACGCGATAGAAGCGATGGATCTCGTCGAAGGAGAGAGTGGCGATCGCCTCCACGACACGTTGGGGTTCTTGCTCGGCAAGCTCGCTCCGGGTCAGCCGGGCCCACCAGCACGCCCTTTGCGCGGCGGGATCGCGCTGCGCGCACGTCAGGCTCTGCAGCAGCCCTTCTCGATAGCGGGCGAAGTCTTCGGCCGACAGCCCTTGGGTATCGGCACCGAAGGCGTCAACGAATTCGCGTAGCTCCCGGCGCAGCGCGGGCACCGAGAGCGAAGGCGACTGAACGAGCAGGATCAGCCCCGGCCGTTCGTGGAGCGGATGATAGCGGGCCAGCACCACGTAGCCGAGCTGACGTTCGACGCGCAGGCGCTGGTAGAGCCGATCGTGCAGCAGCAGCGCCAGCAGCCGGTGACACGCCTGTTGCCGCGGCGAGGCATCCGCCGCCGGAACGTAGAGCGCCACCGCGCTGTCCGGCTGGGAGGCAAGCAGCCGCTGGCGATATTCGCGGCCGGCCTGCAGAAAGGTGATCGGGGCGGCGGGCGAAACGACTGTGCACGAGCTTTCGCCGGGGAAGCACGCGGCCAGGGCGGCATCGATACGCCGCGCGCGCGCGCGCCCAAGCGGACCCGCCAGCAGGCAGTCGATGCCCGCCGCCTGCAGGAGCTCGGCGCGCAGGGCCTCGAGCCGAGCGGACGACGCCAGCGCCAGTTCGGCCAGCAGCGTCTCTTCGCTGCTGCCATGCCCGAGATACGCCTCCGGCAGTTGCAGCAGGCGGCGAAACGCCGGTGCTTCCCGCTGCCGAGCCCAGCGTGCTCGCAGCGCTTCGCGCGCCTGTTCGAAGCGGGGCGGTTCGATGCCGGCACCGGCGAGACGCTCCAGCGACCGCGATAGCAAACGTTCCAGCGGCTGCGGCGACCCTTCGAGCCGCAGCATGATGCCTCGGGCATGGCGATTCATGGCCAGCGTCAAACCGGCCTCCCGGGCCTGCTGCAGCTCGCCGCTCATCTCCTCCTCCAGCCAGGCGAGCAGCAGCTCGGCGTGCACGCTATCCGTCAGGTCCGGCGCGCGCGGCATCGCCAGGCTCAGCCAGACGGCAGCGTCGCCCATTGAGGGCGCATGCGGGCGAAACCCGACCCGCCATCTTTTCGTCTGGCGCAGACTCTCGAACTCGGCATCCTCGCTGTCGCCCTTCCCGCTCTCTTCCACCTTCGCCGTTTCCCCGAGCTCGGGCTCCGTTTCCGGTCCAGCGGCCAGGAAAGAATTGGGTGGCGGTAAGGTGAAAGCCGTCGCCTCGTGCTGCGCCTCGACGAGTCCGCTTCCAGGCGCATCGAGGCGATAGCGCATCGGGAACCAGGGCGAGACGCGATCGCCCCGAACCGAGGGGGCGGCGAACAGTGTCAACGAATTGTGAGGAGCCAAGTGGGTCAGGCAACTCGTCAGGGCAAGCGGCGTGATCGTCTCCTTCCGGTAGGGGCCAAGCAGCGCCTCCTCGAGGGGATAGCGATGGAGCCGGTCGGCCAGCGCCTTGGCGAATTCGAGGCTGGAAGCCATCGCCGCGCGCCGGAAACGCCGCTGCTCCATGAGCCGCTGCTCTCGATAGCGCCACTCGGCGATGCCTTCGATCCCGATTCGGCGCAGATAGGCGAAGAGCGCCGCAGCCACGGCTTGCGCATGGTATCCGCCATCGACAGTAAGACCGAACCGGATCTGATAGAGGCCCTGCGGCGCGGTGTCGAGCAGCATCGAGGCGTCGATATCATTCAGCCAGCCACGCTCACGCAGCCAGGCGTAGAGGCCGCCGGCACCGCGATACGTCAGCAGACGCGACAGTACCTCCCATGCCGCCGGCGCTTCATCCTCCGCCGGAGCGGGCACCGGAAAGCACAGGCGCAGCTCATGCCCTTCGCGCCGCTCCAACGCCAGGCGCAGCGGCAGCCTGGCAGGGGGCAGCAGGGCCGGCCAGACGGGCGGCGTACAAGCCGGCCTGCCAGGCACGTCCGCGAAGCGGTGCCGCACCAGTTGCTCGAGAGTGTCGACGGGCAGGTTCGCGACCACCGCCAGTCGCAGGTTGGCAGCGCCGTAGTAACGATGGTGGAACGCCACCAGGGCTTGGCGCAATGCCTCCGGGTCGCCGGCCAGGGTATCGCGGTTGCCGGCGAAGAAACGACTGGCAGGATGCTGCGGATCGAGTACCTGCTTGATCACCCCCAGCACGCCCTGCTCCTCGTCCTCCCGCCGGGCGTGGTATTCCGCGTCGATGACCTTGCGTTCCCGCGCGATGGCCGCCGCGTCCAGGCGCGGGGCCACGAAGAACCGGGCCAGCCGGTCCAGCGCCCCGTCCAGTTGTCCCGGCGGGATCTCGAAGAAGTAGCGGGTCTGGTCGATCTGCGTCGTGGCGTTGTAACGTCCGCCGTGGCCTTGGACATAGGTCGCGAAGTCATCCTCGGCGGGATAGCGGTCGGAGCCCAGGAACAGCATGTGCTCGAGCAGGTGCGCCAACCCGGCGAGATCGGTCGGCTCGTGGGCGCTACCCGCGCCGACGCTCACCGCGGCGGCCGCCAGTTCGGCGTCGGCATCGGCGACGAGCAGCACGGAGAGGCCGTTGGCCAGCTCCAGCGAGCGAGCCTCGCATACCTCCTCACCGCTGGCCAAGCAATGACTCATTGACGGCAGAACACCTGCGACTCGTGCATGTTGCGCGGGGTCAGCTGTTCGACACGGCGCAGATCGGCGCTCGCCGCCTCGCGGGCAGCTTCGATCAGGCCATGATGCGGCGAGTATTCGCACACCGGATCGGCGGCGGCGGGATCCCCGGTCAGCAGGTAGGCCTGACAGCGACATCCACCGAAATCGCGCCCTCGTTCATCGCAATCTCGACAGGGTGAGCGCATCCAGGCGTCGCCGCGATAGCGGTTGAAGGGCTCGCTGTCGTACCAGATCTCTTGCAAACGCCGCTCGCGCACGTTGGGGAAGGTCATCGGCAGCATTCGCGCACTGTGGCACGGCAATACCGCGCCGTCCGGGGCCACGGTCATGAAGATCGCGCCCCAGCCGCCCATGCACGCCTTGGGCCGCTCGGCGTAGTAGTCGGGCACCACGAACAGCAGGCGCATGTCGCGCCCCTTCGCCGCCAGCCGTTCGCGCCAGCGTGCGGTGGTAGCCTCGGCCACCTCGAGTTGCTCGCGGCTCGGCAGCAGGCCCTCGCGATTGAGCTGGGCCCAGCCGTACATCTGGCAGTTGGCGAGCTCCACCGCGTCGGCCCCCAGCGCATCGCACAGGGCAATGATGGCGTCGAGCTCCTCGATGTTGTGGCGATGCAGCACCACGTTGAGCACCATCGGGTAACCTGCGGCCTTGACCGCGCGTGCCATGGCGAGCTTCTTGGCGTGCGCCTTGGGCGAGCCGGCCACCGCGGCGGCCACGTCGGCGTCGCCTGCCTGCAGGCTGATCTGGATATGATCGAGCCCGGCTTCGCGCAGCGCCATGATGCGCGCCTCGTCGAGGCCCAATGCGGAGGTGATCAGGTTAGTATAGAAACCGAGCCCTCGCGCTTCGGCAACCAGCGTTTCGAGATCGCGCCGCACCAGCGGCTCGCCGCCCGAAAAGCCAAGCTGCACCGCGCCCATGGCGCGGGCCTGGCGCATGGTGTCGATCCACTCCTCGGTGGTCAGCTCGTCGCGGTAGGCGGCGAAGTCGAGCGGATTCGAGCAGTAGGCGCACTGCAGCGGGCAGCGATAGGTCAACTCGGCGAGCAGCCACAGCGGCGCGCCGATGCCGCGCGTTTCGGCGGACTGGGCGTGGGCAAGGTCAGTCATGGTGAATCCAGCCCTGTTGCGAGGCGTCGGCGAGAAAATCGCGCACGTCCTGGGCGAGTTCACCGCTCGGGGCCTCGGGGTAGCGTCGAGTGAGCTCATCGATCAACGCACCGACGTCGCGCTCGCCGTCGAGCAGCGACAGGATCGCGCCGGCACTGTCGTTGAGCTGCACCATTCCCTCAGGATAGAGCAATACATGGCGCCCCTGGGCTTCTTCCCATTGCAGCCGCCATCCGGGACGCAGGCGGTAGACGGTACGGGCATCGACGGGGGCGTTCATGACAGCCCCCGGTGGTAGACACGCCGGTCGGTGACGCTGTGGTAAGGAGGGCGGTCGAGCTGATACGCCAGCGTCATGGCATCGAGCATCGTCCACAGCACGTCGAGCTTGAACTGCAGGATCTCCAGCGCGCGCTGCTGGGCCGCGGCGGTGGTGCAAATATCAAGTGCCAGCGCCAGGCCGTGCTCGACATCGCGGCGCGCCTCGGTCAATCGCTTGCGAAAATAGCCGTAGCCCGTCGCATCGATCCAGGGGTAGTGCTGGGGCCAGGTATCGAGGCGGCTCTGGTGGGCACGTGGCGCGAACAGCTCGGTGAGCGACGAGATCGCCGCCTCCCGCCAGTCGGCTCGGCGCACGAAGTTCAGGTAGGCATCCACCGCAAAACGCACTCCGGGCAGCACGTGCTTCTGGGACCAGAGCTCCTCGCGGGTGAGGCCCACCGCCTCGCCAAGCGCCAGCCAGGCCTCGATACCGCCGGGGTCGTCACCGTAGCCGTCGTGATCGAGCAGGCGCTGGGTCCAGCGCCGCCGGGTCTCCGCGTCGGGGCAGTTGGCCAGCAGCGCGGCATCCTTCTGCGGAATCATCACCTGATAGTAGAAGCGGTTGGCCACCCAACCGCGAATCTGTGCCGGCGTGGCGCGCCCTTCGGCCATGTCGACCTGGTACGGGTGATGGATATGGTAATAGTCGCCCTTGGCCATCAGTGCGGCATGAAAGGCTTCACGATCCAGCGCTTGAGGATCGGGTGACGCCCCCGTGGACGTCAAGGGTGATGCAAGCGATGGCATGGCGGCGTCTCCGGCGGAGGTGAAAGACGGAATCATCGCGTTCAAGGCTCGATGCGCATCCCGTCGAAAGCGACCTCGATGCGATGCTTCTCGAGCTCGGCCCGCTCGGGCGAGCCCTCGTCGAGAATCGGATTGGTATTGTTGATATGGATGAGCACACGGCGGATCGCGGCAGGCAGTGCGTCGAGCTCCTCGATCAACCCACCCTTTCCGGCGAGCGCCAGGTGGCCCATCTCGCGGCCCGTCCTGTCGGTGATGCCCAGTCGGGCCATCTCGTCATCGTGCCACAGGGTGCCGTCGATCAGCACGCAATCTGCGCGAGCGAGCCAGGCGCGTAGGGCGTTGTCCGGCCGTCCCAGCCCCGGGGCGTAGAACAGCGAGCCGCCCTTGACCGTATCCTCGATGAACAGGCCGATATTGTCGCCAGGCGTGGTCGCGCCGCGGCGAGGCGAGTAGGGTGGCGCATTGCTCTCCAGCGCCACCGCGGTCATGCGCAGCCCGGGACAGCTCGGCACCTCGAAGACCGCCTGGCGATGGTCGCCATCGATGGCGATCGGCCGCCAGTTCAGGCCGCCCTGCCAGTGCTCAAGCATGGGAAACAGCGGAAAGCCTCCGCTCAGGTCCGCGTGCACGTTGGGTGTGCACCAGACATCCAGCGGGCAGCCCTCGCGCAGCGACAGCAGTCCAGTGACGTGGTCGATCTGGGCATCGATCAGCAGTACCTCGGCGATACCGGTATCGCGAATGCCGCGTCTGGGCTGTAGTTCCGGATTGGCAGCGATCTGGGCGCGAATGTCGGGCGAGGCGTTGCACAATAGCCAGCGTTCGCCATCGCTGCTGATGGCGATCGACGACTGCGTGCGTGACGTGAGACCCGAAACGCCCTGCCGCACTCGACGGCAATTGGGGCAGTGGCAGTTCCACTGGGGGAAGCCGCCCCCGGCCGCGGCGCCGAGGATGATGACCTGCATGCCTGGCCCTCTTGGTTGTCTTGACTGGTGCAGCGGGGCCGACGCGACCCCGCCGTCACGGTCAGCGGTTGGCGATATAGAGAGTCACTTCGAAACCGAGGCGAATATTCTGGTAGGTCGGCTTGGTCCACATGTTGCGCGCTCCTGTGAATCGATTGTTCGGCGTCTGCCACTCACAGTTAAGCACTCGTGCGGCGATATCGGTGCACTACTTTGGAAGGAGATGCCTCGTCTTTTTGTACCCACCGCAGCAATATGCCGCGCGAAACCTTCGCCGTCGCCGCACCGGGCCTAGGCCAGCCTGTCGACCCACTCGCCCAGCGCCTCAAGAGTGGGTAGCACGGCGGCGTCCAGGGCCGCGAGTTCGGCGCCGACCTCGGCTCGACGCCCCTCGCGTGCCAGCACCTCGAGCCGCCCGGCCCGCTCCGTCAGCTCGTAGGCGCCCACACTGCCCGACTCGCCCTTGAGGCGATGCGCCAACGCGGCCAGTGCCGACAGGTCGCCCCGCTCCATGGCTGCCTGAAGTCGGTGGCCATAGTCGCGCAGCTGATCGCGGTGCACCGCCACCAGCCTGGCCAGCGCCGACGGCCCCAGCGAGTCGCACAGCTCGGCGAGCATGACCTCGTCGAGGAGCGCCGACTCGCGGCGGCCGGCGGTGGCCGGGGCCGCCCCGCGGTCGTCGTCTTCGGGTAGCGCGCGACGCAGCGCCGCGGCGAGCTCCAGTCGGCTCAGCGGTTTGGTCAGGTAGTCGGTCATGCCCGCGTTCAGGCAGCGCTCGCGCTCCGCTCCCGGCCCTCCCGCCGTCATCGCCACGACCGGCACTCTACTCCGCCAATCCTCCACCATGCGCAGCCGGCGGGTGGTTTCCAGGCCGTCCATGCCGGGCATCTGCACGTCCATGAACAGGGCATCGAATGTCTCATGTCCGGTCAACTCCAGCGCACGCCGGCCGCTGCCGACGACCGTCACGTGACAGCCGAAACGCTCCAGCATCGCCACCGCCACCTGCTGGTTGACGGGGTTGTCCTCCACCAGCAGGACCTTGCCGCCCCTCGGTGGCGCCAGGATCGGCAGCGGCACCGAAGGCTCCGGCTCATGGTCGGCTGCGACCGGCTCGAGCGGCAGCTCGATCCAGAAGCGACTGCCCGCACCGGGACGGCTGTCGACCCCGATCGCACCGCCCATCGCTCCGGTCAGACGCCGGCTGATGGCCAGTCCCAGGCCGGTGCCGCCATAACGACGCGCGGTGGAGGCATCGGCCTGCCGGAAGGGCTCGAATAGCCGCTCCTGTTGCTCTTCGGGAATGCCCGGGCCGGTATCGATCACCGCCAGGCCAAGCCACCCTCGGGCGGTCAGTGCGGCTTCGATTCGCACTTCGCCCTGCTCGGTGAACTTGATCGCATTGGAAAGCAGGTTGAGCAGCACCTGACGTAAGCGCGCGGGATCGCCCATGATCTGCTCCGGCAGTACCGGTGAAATGTCGGCATTCAGCTCGAGGCCCTTGGCCTGCGCCCGCGGAGCGAAGAGTCGGCAGGCGTCCTCGATCAGAGCCGTCAGGTGAAGCGGTTGGCGCTCGAGTTCGAGCTTGCCCGACTCAATCTTGGAGAAATCGAGAATATCGTTGATCAGCTCCAGCAGACGTGCGGCACTGATGTGCAGAGTATGGGCATACTCTCGCGACTGCGCGTCCAGCGGCTGGTCCATCAACAGATCGCTCATGCCGATGACGCCGTTGAGCGGAGTGCGTATCTCGTGGCTCACGGTAGCGAGGAATTCGGACTTGGATCGACTGGCCGATTCGGCCCGCTGTGCCGTCGCCTGCAGCTCGCGGCTCAGCGATTCCAGTGAGCGTCGCGCCTCGGCATTGTCGCGCGCCTCGCGCACAAGGAAGATCACCACCAGCAGCCCCGCCAGACTCATGGCCAGGATCAGTGCCAGCAGCAGCGCATAGAGCGTCTGCAGGATTTCACGGTCGCGCGTGGCCGAGTCGGCGATGTGAGCCTTGATCTCGACGATCAGTTGCTCGGTCAATCCCGCTACTCGTTCCAGGCGATCCGAGAGTACCAAGCGTTCGCCGACCTCGAGCTGGTCGATCTCGTCGAGCAGGATATCGATGTCGTCCAGCTGCTGGATCAATCCCGTCACCAGGCGATCGGCGAGGGGAATCTGCGCCAGCAGTTCGGTGATATCGCCGCGGCGCAGCAGGTTGACCCGGCTGTAGATCAATTCGAAGCGAAGCCGCACCGCGTCGAGCGATCTCGCATTGCCCGTCTGCTGCGCCAGGTCGCTGCGCAGCTGGACGATGTCACGATCGAGCTTGTAGACATGCCAGGCGGCATCCCCGCCTACGCTCTGGTGCAGTCCCTCCTGCCGCCATGCCACCAACCCGACCACGAACAGCGCCGCGGCGAAGAACAGCAGCACGGCCGCCGCTCCCAACCTGAACCTGAGCGGATAGCGCAGCACGCCTCATCGCTCCGCGCGAGGGCGGCGGCGACCGACAAGCGGATCAAGGCGCATGGATGCTTCCCACGTGCCACACCGAACGATGGCGAATGGTCTCGTTGAGCAGCTCAGGGTGAGCGTCGAAGGGATAGAGCACGAATACCGGGCCGAGGTCACGCACCGCAATCGGTTCCCCATCCCGCTGTATCGCCAGAATCACGTCATAACGCTCCAGGTCGGAGACGGGAACCTCGGCCTCGTACTCATTGATGGCGGAGACTCGAACCTGCTCGCTCTCGACGCCGGCGGCCTCGAGGACAGCTCGGAACAGCGGCCCCTCGAAACGCCCCACGCCTTCCGTCCAGGGCGTGCTCGTCTCTATGACTCGGGTGGGAAGCGACATCATCTGCTCGCGATCCAGATGCAGTTCCTGGCCCACGTTGGGATTGGCCACGTTGCCGGTCACCCGGAGCAGCACCTCGCCCTCGGGCGGCGGCAGCGATGCGGCTGGAGACGACAGCGAGGCGGTGCCAATCACGACGGAAAGGAGCACAACAGAAGTACGACGAAGCCACATTCGAAGCATCTTGGCCATCCACGAGAACAGGAATGCGCCAAGAGTACGCGAAAAGGGGCGAAAGGTCAGGCGGGCGAGACGCGAAGTCGCGGCAGGGCACATACCCTGCCGCAACGGGCATCAAGACACCTTGTCTACCGGTTCGCAGCGCACCAGATCCTCATAGGCATGCCAGCTGGCATGGCCGAGTATTGGCAGAATCACGGCAAGGCCGATATAGAAGGTCAAGATGCCGACGACGACGCAAGCGGTCAGGATGACGGCCCACAGCAGCATGGGGCGGAAATTCCGAGCCACCGCGCGTACGCTGGCCTCGATGCCTTCCATGAAGGTGAGGTCCTGATCCATCAGGGTCGGTATGGCGACGACACTGATGGCGAAAGCGCCGAACGCCAGCACCGCACCCGCCACGGTGCCCACGGCAATCATGCCGAGACCCTGCGACGTGGTCAGCAGCATGGCATACAGCTCGACCGGCCCCGGCGCATCGAAGCCGAAGAACAAGGCGAACAACAGGGTTGCCAGGCGAATCCAGGCAAGGAAGAAGATCATCAGCATCACGCCCATCATCGCCAGTTGGCCGGCGTGCGAGCGCCAAGAGCTGAAAGCGTCGCCCAGATGCGGTACGCACTTATTACCCAGCGCACGGCTGATACCGTAGGAGCCCACAGCCACCAGCGGTCCCAGGAACATGAAACCGGCCAGCAACGGCAGCAGCCAGTGCCACAAATCGAATACGATGGCACCCGCAGTGATCGCAAGGCTGAGGCCTACCCAGAACATGCCATAGGCGAGGCTCACCGCAGTGGCGTGGCGAAAATCATCGACCCCGGCGGCAAGCCAGGCCCTGGGGCGGGACATATCGATTGTTTTGATGTGGATTCTGACGGAGGGAGCGGAGTGCCCGGCGGTTCTTGTTGCATTCATTGTCTTACCCCGTTTGGTCGCCATGGGAAGGACGATAGAGGCGTCGTTTCCGGCCGGGAGGTCCGGACGACGTCTTGTTGTCTTCATCCATCCTTAATGTAGTTGACGGGGCACAAGAGCGCTGGACAATGTTCTCAACGCAGCCGCGATCTTTTTCACTGTCTCTCTCTTACTGCAAGCCTCCTTCCTGGCAAGTCTTTTAAAGCGACACGCCCCGGCCAGAGCCGGGGCGTGTCAAAGAAGCGTCAAGTCTAAGACGCTAGCGCACGATCATCACCGACACCTTGGAGTGATGAACGACGTGCTCGGCGTTGGGGCCCAACACGTAGTCGGCGAACTTGCGCTTGTTGTGGGAGGCCATCACGATCAGGTCGACCTCGAGTTTCTTGGCCGCCTTGATGATCGCCTCCCAGGGCGAGCCGTCGACGATTACCGACTGGACCTTGACGTCCTCGGGGACATGCTCGGCGATGAAACGATGCTGCGCTTCGGACAGCGCCGCATGCGCCTTCTTCGAGAAGTCGCGCGGGAAGTAGGAGCCCACCATCGGCATGTGGTAATCCGGCAATACCGTCACCACATGCAGGGAAGCGTCGAAGGTCCGACACAGAGTCACCGCCGTGGGCAGCGCCCTGACCCAGGAGCTCTCCTCGTTGAGGTCCACCGACAACAAGATCTTGTCGTACATCTCTCCCTCCTCAGGCCGCGCTGGCCGTCGACGGCTGCTTCAGGCGGCGGCGTCGCTGCATCAGCACGACCAGGCCGAACACCAGGAAGCCCGGAACCCACATCCACTCTTTCGCCCAACGATCCACCGGCGCCAGCACCTCGACGATTTCCTGATCGAAATCGAAACCGAGATCCGCCGCCGTGCCGCCGAACTCGACGAAATCGACGGTGGTCCGGCCGTCTTCCGTCCACAGCTCCATGCCGAGTCGCTCCATGCGCTCCTCGGGCGTGTCGCCACGCGGCACCGGCACCAGGACGTAGGTGGTCAGAGGCGCACCGAACTTGTCCTCACCGGAGATCTGAACGCGCAACTGGCTGCCGTGATCCACGTCGGCCAGCGCCTGGGCGAACTGCTCCGGCGGCACCGACTCGTAGGGGTCGTGGATCCGATCCATCCAGAAGCCGGGGCGGAACAGGGTGAAGGCCACCAGCAACAGCAGTATCGACTCGTACCAGCGGTTGCGCACCAGAAAGTAGCCCTGGGTGCCGGCGGCGAAGATCAGCATGGCGATGGTGGCGATGATGAAGACCACCACGCCCTGCAGCCAGCCGACCTCGATCAGCAGCAGATCGGTGTTGAAGATGAAGAGAAACGGCAGCGCTGCCGTGCGCAGGCTGTAGTAGAACGCCTGGAAGCCGGTGCGCAGCGGATCGCCGCCGGATACCGCCGCCGCGGCGAACGACGCCAGCCCCACCGGTGGCGTCACGTCGGCCATGATGCCGAAATAGAACACGAACAGGTGCACCGCGATCAGCGGTACGATCAGGCCGTTCTGCTGCCCCAGCAACACGATCACCGGCGCCATCAGCGCCGAGACCACGATGTAGTTGGCGGTGGTCGGCAGCCCCATGCCCAGGATCAAGCTGAGCAGCGCGGTGAACAGCAGGATCAGCATCAGGTTGCCCATGGCCAGGACCTCGACCACGTCGGCCAGCACCAGCCCCACACCGGTCTGGGACACCGCCCCCACCACGATGCCCGCGGTGGCGGTGGCGATGCCGATGCCGATCATGTTGCGCGCCCCGGTCACCAGCCCGTTCCACAGATCGAGACAACCCTCCTTGAGGTCGGCCGCCAATCGCCCGCGTCCGCGAAAGATCGCGATGATGGGTCGCTGGGTGAGCATGATGAAGATCATGAATACCGTGGCCCAGAAGGCCGACAGCCCTGGCGACAGGCGCTCGACCATCAGGCACCAGACCAGCACCACCACGGGCAGGATATAGTGCAGCCCCACCATCACCGTGGGCCGTGTCTGAGGCAGCGTGACCACCTGGGAGGTGGGATCGTCGAGTTCGAGCTCCGGATAGTAGGAGCCGAGCTTGAGCAGCCCCACGTAGACGATGGCCAGCGCCACGGCCACGACCCAGGGCGTGGCGTCGCCCAGCAACGGCTTGAGCCAGCCCAGGCCATAGTAGACGGCGAACGAGAGCGCCATCAGCAGCAGCAGACCGGTCAAAAAGCCGATCGCCTTGTTCAGCAGCGGTCGCGGAGGGTTACTCGACGGCAATCCCTTCAGGTCGGCCTTGAGCGCCTCGAGGTGCACGATGTAGATCAGGGCGATATAGGAAATCAACGCCGGCAGGAAGGCATGCTTGATCACCTCCACGTAGGAGATGCCGACGTACTCCACCATCAGGAACGCCGCGGCGCCCATCACCGGCGGCATGATCTGACCATTGACCGACGATGAAACCTCGACCGCACCGGCCTTCTCGGCGGAAAAGCCCACCCGCTTCATCATGGGGATGGTGAAGGTACCGGTAGTCACGGTATTGGCGATCGACGAACCGGAAATCAGGCCAGTCATGCCCGAAGCCACCACCGCCGCCTTGGCCGGACCGCCCTTGTAGTGACCGAGAAGAGAAAAGGCGACCTTGATGAAGTAGTTGCCGGCTCCGGCCTTGTCGAGCAGCGCACCGAACAGCACAAACAGGAACACAAAGCTGGTGGAAACGCCCAGGGCGATGCCGAACACCCCTTGAGTAGTCAACCACTGATGGTTGATCAGGCCGTACAGGCTGACCCCACGGTGGGCCAGAATGCCCGGCATGTAGGGACCGAACAGGGTGTAAACGATGAATAACGACGCCACCACCATCAGCGGTGGCCCCAGCGCTCGACGAGTCGCCTCGAGCAGCACCAGGATACCCACGACCCCGACGACCACGTCCTGCAGAATCGGCGCACCCGGCCGCTGCGAGAGTTCGTTATAGAAGATGAAGATGTAGAGCGCACAGAAGGCGCCGATCGACGCCAGTACCCAGTCCTGCAGCGGAATGCGGTCACGCGGGGAACGCTTGAGCGCGGGATAGGCCATGAAGGCCAGGAACGTGGCGAAAGCCAGGTGGATCGAGCGCGCTTCGGTGGCGTTGAACACCCCGAAGCGGACGATGTAGGGCAACGGTGAAGCAATCCAGAGCTGGAACAGCGACCAGGCGGCCGCCACACCCACCAGCAGCTTGCCGGGCGTGCCCAGCGGTTTTCGCGCCCCGCTGTCGCTCGAGGAGACCATGTCTTCGAGGTCGACCTCGGGCTGTCGCGAATTCGTCTTTTCGTCAGTCATTGCCGTCCTGCCCCACCATCGCGGTTGATTTGAGAATACGCCTGTTCATCGGGTTCGTCGCATGGTTGGTTCAAACAGATGCGCGGACCCTGAGGTCCGCGCATCCTTTCAACAGAGGGGAGTACCCCTTGCAATGGCTTAGTCGATCCAACCACGCTCGCGGTAGTAGCGCTCGGCGCCTTCATGCAGCGGCGCAGTCAGGCCGTCGGAGATCATGTCTTCCTCGTTGAGGTTCTCGAACGCCGGATGCAGGCGCTTGAAGCGATCGAAGTTGTCGAACACGGCCTTGACGGTCTGGTAGACGATCTCCTCGTCAAGGTCGGCATGGGTGACGAAGGTCGCCGCGACGCCGAAGGTCTCGACATCCTCATCGTTGCCGCGATACAGGCCGCCGGGAATGACCGAGCTGGTGTAGTACGGATGCTCCTCGACCAGGGCATCGATCTCGTCACCTGTGACCGGGACGATGCGCGCGTCGATGGTGGTGGTGGCCTCCTGGATGGAACCGTTGGGGTGGCCGACCACGTAAACCATGGCGTCGACGTTGTTGTCGGCCAGGGCCGCGGCCTGCTCAGCGGCATCCAGTTCGGAAGCCAGGGAGAAGGTGTCGGTATCCCAGCCCATGGCTTCCATCACCACGTTCATGGTGTTGCGCTGGCCGGAGCCCGGGTTGCCGATATTGACGCGCTTGCCCTCGAGATCGGTGAAATGCTCGATGCCGGAGTCGGCGCGCGCCACGACGGTCAGCGGTTCGCCATGCATAGTGAAGACGGCACGCATGTCTTCCCAGGCACCGTCGGATTCGAAGTTGTCTTCGCCGTGATAGGCACGGTATTGCACGTCGGACTGCACCACGCCCATGTCGAGCTCACCGCTCTTCATTCCATTGACGTTGGCCACGGAACCGCCGGTGGACGGCGCGTTACAGCGGATATTGTGCTCGTCGCTGCCACGGTTCACCATGCGGCAGACGGACTGACCCACGACGTAGTAGACCCCAGTCTGACCGCCGGTGCCGATGGTAATGAAATTCTCTTGGGCCACGGCCGGTGCCGAGACCATGGCGGCCCCGAGAAGGGCCCCGGAGAAGGCAGCCGCAGAAAAAGCATGGCGTTTCATGAACACACCTCTTGACGTTATTGGCCAATCTTCATTGCTGAAAGCAAGATCCCTGGTAGCCAGGCGCGCACGCCCTGGCCGGCGGTAGTACCGCTCCCCACTACTTTAGCGAAAAAAACGTCTTGATGATGGGTCTTTTTCAACTGAATGTAGTCTAGTCGCCCACTTCGTTTAGTGCGCGTTAATGCCGTAACGGCATGGGCCATGAGCGATCCCGCACCTTCTCTCGGACCGCGACCTCGCAGTGTGCTTCATGAGGCCTTGACGATGAGCTCGCGCTTAGCCTCCCTCATGGCGGCAAATTCGGCCTCAAAGAAAAACTCGCTTTCTCCCAGGGCAGGTTCCAGATGGTTGAGCCAGGTGGCGTTCTCGTCGTACTTGGCGAAGAACGGCCGCTGCACCCAGTCGTTGTCGCGGCCCTGGATGAAGCGCAGCACGAAGACCTTCTCACCGCCGACCTCGGTGACACCCTGAACCTCCACCTTGCCCGGGTCGGCCGACATCGACGGACCACGGGCGGTACGCGCCAGTCCCGGCACTTGTTTCATGGCCTCGCGATAGATTTCCCACGCCCTGACCAACGGTACCTCGAAGTAATGGCGGGCGCCGGTGTCGCGCTCGACGAACATGTAATAAGGGATCATTCCCAGGCGCACTTGGGTGGTCCACATGCGCGCCCACTGGTCGGCGTCGTCGTTGATGTGCTTGAGCAGAGGCGCCTGGGTACGGATCTCGGCGCCGGTGGCACGGATGCGCCGGATTGCTTCGCGGCAGATCGGCGTGTCCATCTCGCGCCAATGATTGAAATGCGCCATGAAGGCCACGTGCTTGCCGGCCGCGGTCAGTTCACGAAACAGGGCCAGAATGTCTTCGGCGTCGGGATCGGAGACGAAGCGGTAAGGCCAGAAGGTCAAGCTCTTGGAGCCGATACGAATATCCTGGACATGGTCCAGCTCAGGCGCCGTCAATCCTTCCAGATACATGCGCAGATGCTTGGCCTTCATCACCATGGGGTCGCCGCCGGTCATCAGCAGATCGGTGACCTCGGTGTGCTCGGCCAGGTAACGATGCAGCGAATCCGCCTCGCTGGAGGCGAACTTCAACTCCTTGTCGCCGACGAACTGGGCCCAGCGGAAGCAGAAGGTGCAGTAGCTGTGACACACCTGGCCCTGGCTGGGGAAGAACAGTACCGTCTCGCGATACTTGTGCTGCATGCCGGGTAGCGGTTCGCCGTCGAGCAGCGGCAGGTTGAGGTCCATCTGCCCCGCTGGATGCGGGTTGAGTTCGCTGCGAATGCGCTCGATCACCGGTTGCAGCTCGATGGCGGTGGCTTCACGGCGCAACAGCTCGGCCACCTCGTCGTAATGTTCGGGCAGGAGCATGCCGCGCTGAGGGAAAGTGAGCTGGAAGATGGGATCGTGGGGTACGTTGTCCCAGTCGATCAGCTCGTCGATGACGTATTCGTTGACTCGAAAAGGCAGCACCTGGCTGACCACCCGCATGTCGAAACGCAGGCCGTCAGACAGATGCTGGATCGCCTCGATCTTGTCCAACTGGCGGTGGGTGTAGACCTTGAACTGACGGGCCTCGAAGGCTTCGGTAATTGGGTCGCCGAGGTCGATGTTCACACGCTGGTTCATGTCGTCTCCTCCTGTTGTCGTGGGCCGTGGCGGGAATTTCCCTGCGCAGCGCGCAGCAGCGCGTCACGCCGGTCGAAACCGACGCTGCCTTGGCTTATCGGGGGGAGCACATTGGTACCGTTCCGGGGAACGAGATGCAAGTTTACGCAGCAATATGCAACGAATGTCTCGGAAATTGCGAATAAACGTAACGCATCGTTTCGTTCAATCTCCGCGCACCAAGCGGCCGACCAGACGCTGTAGACGGGGTGCGCCGATCAGAATGAGAGCGAAGGCTATCGGCCATGCGATATAGAAAGCACGCCACCAGCGCGCGAGGAAGCCCTCACCGAGTCCGGTGTTGACCCAAGTGATGACGAACGTCATCAGCGTGACCATGTAAATCGACATGAGCACCGCGAAGGTCAGCGATGCATAGCGGGAAGGTAACGGCATAACCTTGTCCACAATCCAAGAAGGCTAATAGCTTAGCGACGAATTATTGCATGCCGACGACCGCCGATGCATCACGGCGGAGCCTGGCGGCCCGTTCTTGAACAATCGCTCCCCCCACGACCAGACTGACGTCAAAGCCAAGAGGAATACGCCCATGCCAACCCAACTGGAGTGTCATCAGGGCGACATCGCCCATCAGCCCGACATGGACGCGGTGGTCAATGCCGCAAATGCCGAACTTCGCCCCGGCGGCGGCGTAGCGGGTGCCCTGCATCGCGCCGCCGGTCCGGAGCTCGACCGCGCCTGCCGCCCCTTGGCGCCGATCGAGCCAGGCCAGGCCGTCATCACCGACGCCTTCGGCCTGCCCAACCGCCACGTCATCCATTGTCTGGGGCCGGTGTACGGCCGCGACAAGCCGGAAGCGGAACTGCTGGCCAATTGCTATCGCAGCGCTCTCGAACTGGCCGAGAGGCACGGGCTTGCCAGCATTGCCTTCCCCGCCCTGTCGGCGGGCGCCTTCGGCTACCCGCTCGACGATGCGGCACAGGTGGCGCTTGCCACGGTGTGCGAGACACTACCGAAGTGCCCGGGAATCGAACGGGTGCGCTTCGTGCTGTTTGATGCTGGAAGCGCGGAGGTCTTCCAACGCACGCTGGATTCCCTCAGCAGCGCCTAGTCAGACGTTATAACCGAGTACGCGGGGCAACCAGAGGGCAATCTGCGGGAAGATCGCCACTAGTGCCAGGGCGCTGGCCATGGCGAGCACGAACAGCAATGCCCAGCCAAGGGTCTCTTCCAGGCGGATCTTGGCGATCTCGGTGGTCACCATCAGGTTGACCGCCACCGGTGGCGTGAACTGGCCGATGGCGATGTTCATCGCCAGCAGGATGCCGAACCACACCGGGTTCCAGTCGAGATGCTGCATCACCGGGGTGAGGATCGGCATCATGATCAGATAGATCGAGATGGCATCGAGCAACATGCCGGCCAGCAGCACCGCCAGCATGATCAGGATCAGCAGCAGCACACCGTTGTCGGAAAGACCGATGATCCACTCCGCCAGATGGCGGAAGGTGCCGAGCATGGTGCCGGCCCAGGCGAAGATGCCTGCCAGGGCGATGATCAGCATGACCACGCCGGAAATCACCGCCGCCTCGCCAAACAGTCCCCACAGATCGCGCAGCCCGATCTCCCGGGTGAGAAACAGCCCCACCAAGGCGCCGTAGGCCACCGCCACCACTGCCGCCTCGGTCGGGGTGAACAGCCCCGAACGCAGCCCGCCGAGGATAAGCACCGGGGCAAAAAGCGCCGGCAGCGCCTGCTTGAAGCTCTCCCCGATCCTCGGCCGATCGGCTTCGGGCATCGCCCTGCCGCCCTCCCAGCCGTAGCGTTTAGCGACCAGCAGGGCCGGCACCAGCAGCGCCAGACCGGCGAGCACGCCGGGGAAAAGCCCGGCGGCAAACAGGGCGCGCAGGTCGACCCCGGGCACCACGATGGAATAGAGAATCAGCGCCACCGACGGCGGGATCAGGATCGCCGTTGAAGCAGAAGCGGCGATCAGCGTGGCCGAGAAGGGTTTGGGATAGCCCGCCTTGGTCATGCTCGGCAGCATTACCATGGCCACCGCTGCGGCATCGGCCGGGCCGGAGCCGCTCATGCCGCCCATGATCATGCACACCAGCACCGCCACCAATGCCAGACCGCCGTGCCGCGGGCCGATCAACGCCTGAGCGAAGCGCACCAGACGCAGCGCCACGCCGGCTCGCTCGAAGATCAGACCGGTCATGATGAACAGCGGGATGGCGATCAGCGGATACTTGGCGATGCTGTTGTAGGTGTTGGTGCCGAGCGTGGCCAGCATGGCCGGCGAGAGCCCCGTCACGATACCCACCGCCCCCGCCAGCGCCAGCGAGAAGGCCACCGGCACGCCGGCGATCAGCAGCCCGGCGAAGGCCAGGATCATCCACAGGTCAGGGCTCATCCTCGAGCCTCCCGCGCAGACGATCGTGAATCTGCTGTACCAGCCGTACCAGCATCGCCGCCGCCAGCAGCGGCAGCCAGATCAAGTACCACCACTGCGGCAGGCCGAGCCCCGGCGACAGCGACTCCCACTGGTACTCTTCCCAAGTCAGCTTGGCGCCGAACCACGCGATCAGCCCCAGCACGCAGGCACTGCACAGCCCCTGGAAGAGAATCAGCGCCTTGCGCGGTCGCGGCGGCAACGCGCGCTCGAGCAGGCCAATGCGGATATGACCGTTGCGGCGCAGCGCCACCGCCGCACCGGTGAATGTCAGCACCACCAGCAGAAATACCGAGAATTCCTCGGTAAAGGCCAGGGATCCGCCTGTCACGTAGCGTGTCACGACATTGCCCAGGCTGATCAGCGAAATGATCGCCAGCGCCAGCGAACCCAGCCAACGCTCCGGCTTGGCATCGGGAGAGAATTTCATCGAAGCCTCGCGAAAACAGGCCCGGCGTCGCGAGCGGCGCCGGGATCAGGCATGGTCCCGATCAAGGACGGCGGGCTCAGCGCGCCTCGACGGCCTCTGACGCGGCATCGACGAGTTCCTGGCCGATGCGCGGGGTCCACTTGTCGTGCACGCTCTGGGTGGCGTTGACGAAGGCCCGATGCTGCTCCTCGGTGAGCTCGGTGACCTCCACGCCGCGCTCCTGGATGGCGGCCAGGCGCTCGCTCTCCTGCTCTCGGGTCATGGCGATTTCCCACTCGCCCGCCTCAATGGCGGTCTCGCGCAGGATGTCGCGCTCCTCCTCGGAGAGCGTTTCCCAGACCTGCTCGTTGACGGCGAAGATCAGCGGATCGTTCATGTAGTTCCACAGCGTCAGATACTCCTGGCCCACCTGATCGATGCGCGCCACGTCGAACACGGAGAGCGGGTTCTCCTGACCGTCCACAGCGCCCGTGGTCAGCGCCGGCTGCGCGTCGGTCCAGCTCATCTGAGTGGGGTCGGCGCCCAGTGCGGTGAAGGTATCCTGGAACAGCGGCGAGCCGACCACGCGGATCTTCAAGCCGTCGAGATCGCCGGGCTCGTCGATCGGTCCGCGGGAATTGGAGAGCTGGCGGAAGCCGTTCTCGCCCCAGGCCAGCGGGATCACGCCGCGCGACTCGATGGCCTCGAAAATCATCTCGCCGGCGGCACCGCCGGTCACGGCATCCACCGCCGCCTCGTCGGGCATGAAGAACGGCAGCGAGAAGAGATTGAGCTCGGGCACCTGCGGCGACCAGTTGATGGTCGAGCCGACGGCCATGTCGATCAGACCCGACCGCATGGCCGAGAACTCCCGCGTCTGATCGCCGTTGACCAGCTGCGAATTGGGGTAGACGCGAAGGGTGAGCTCACCGTCGGTGCGCTCCTCCACCAGTTCGGCCCATTTCTCGGCGGCCTGCCCCCAAGGGAAGGCATCGGAAAGCACGGTGGAGACCGAAAGTTCGCGCGCCTGGGCGGTGAGCGAGGCACTCAGCACGGCGGCGCCGGCCAGCGCCGCGGCGGTACGGGAGATACGGCTTGCAGCATTCATGACGTGTCCTTGAGTCGTTGGCCGTACTTCCCGCGCGGGGAGCCGGCTAATTCTTGGTATAAAGGAGAATCGGGGAAGTCCCATCGCATTGTAAAGCGATAAGCGTTGAAGGAAAGGCGATCACGTCGCCGGCTCGCCCGTGCTCCCCCTGATCACCAGCTCGTGGGGTAGCATCCGATGAGGCTCACCCTGGTGACGCCTTTCCAGTACATCGATCAACATGGCAACCGCTTGCTTGCCGAAGGCTTCGGCCGGCTGGGCGATGGTGGTGAGAGGCGGATCGCTATATGAGGCGAAGTCGATGTCGTCGAACCCCGCCACCGAGATATCACCGGGGATCGCCAGACCGGCCTGCTTGAGGCAACTGATGGCACCGATGGCCATCTCGTCGCTCTCGCAGAAGATCGCCGTGGGCGGTTCGGCCCGGGCGATCAGCGTACCGGCGGCTTCGTACCCCGAACGCGGCGTAAAATCGCCAGGGCAGATCAGGCTCTCATCGAGCGCGATACCGGCGGCCTCCAGGGCGTCGCGGTACCCCGCCACACGATCACGGGTCAGGGGGCTGCGTCGCGGCCCCTTGATCATGCCGATACGGCGATGTCCGAGAGCGAGGAGATGTTCGGTAAGCAGCCTCGCCGCCGCGCGATTGTCGAGCTTGACGGTGGGACAGGGTGCATCGTCGAGCACTTCGCAAGCGTTGACCATCGGCAGCGGCGTTCCGTCGCTGTCGGCATCCTCGGGGAATGGATTGTAGGCGCGCAACTGTATGACGCCGTCGGCCTGCCGGGTCGTCACCAGGCTGGCGTACGTCGCCTCCGTCTCCTCATGACCGTTGGTGTTGCACAACAGCACGCCATATCCCCGCTCCTGGGCCGCCTCCTGAATACCGCTAATGACCCGGGCGAAGAAGGTGTTAGCGATGGTCGGTACCAGCACCACTAGGTTGTGAGTGCGCCGCGAGCGGAATCGCACCGCCATCAGGTTGGGCTTGTATCCTGCTTCGTTGACTGCCTGCAGGACCTTGTCGCGGGTCGCCGGCGAAACGACGTCCGGCGATCTCAGGGTACGTGACACCGTCGCCACGGAGACGCCTGCCAGCTCGGCGACCTTGCGAATATTGGTCATGGCCTCCCTTACTCTGCACGTTCCTCGAATGCCCGGCACGGCGATGCCGGCGGGAGTGCCAGCTTACCCCATCACGCGCCCAAACTCAGCGCGCCGCCCACCGGCCGGGTTCTCCTATGACCTTGGTAGCATTGACGCTCTTGAAAGCGATATCTAGATTGAGCCAAATGTAACCGGTTACATCACACCGATCCGATTACTCGATGCAGCGACCGATACGGAGCCCGAGATGACGTTCTCCCCTCTTTCAAGAATCCGCCTGGGTATGGTCGGCGGCGGCCAAGGCGCTTTCATCGGCCAGGTGCACCGCCTGGCGGCGGCACTGGACGGCGAGTTCGAGCTCGTCTGCGGTGCTTTCAGTCGTTCGCCGGAGAACAATCGACACACCGGCGCCCTGTGCGGCCTGCCTGCCGAGCGCATCCATACCGACTGGCGGCAACTGATCGAGGACGAGCGCAGGCGCCCGGCGGATCAGCGCATGCAGTTGCTGGTCATCGCCACGCCCAACCACCTCCACGTTCCCATCGCCGAAGCGGCCCTGGACGCGGGATTTCACGTCTTTTCGGAGAAACCCGCCGCGCTGTCGCTGAGCGAGGCCCAGCGACTGGCAAACACCTGGCGGATCCGCGGTGGCCTGTATGGCCTGGCGCATACCTACCTGGGCTACCCCATGGTGTGGCAGGCCCGGGAGATGGTCCGTGAGGGCCAGCTCGGCCGACTGCGCAAGCTGCACGTCGAGTACCCACAGGGTTGGCTGGGCGAGCAGCTCGAGCAGCAGGGCAACAAGCAGGCCGCCTGGCGCACCGATCCGGCCCTGGCCGGGGCCAGCGGCTGCATGGCCGATATCGGCACTCACGCCTTCGGCCTGGCCGAGTTCATCTCGGGGCACCGCGTCAGCGAGCTGTGTGCCGCCCTTGCCAGCCATGCCGAAGGGCGCCGGCTCGACGATGACGGCGACGTGCTGCTGCGCACCGACCAGGGCGCCAGCGGTACCCTGATCGCCAGCCAGGTATGCAGCGGCGAGGAGAACGCGTTGAAGGTTCGCCTCTACGGCGAGCGTGGCGCGCTCGAATGGCACCAGATGGAGCCCAACAGCCTGCTTCATCGCCCTCACAAAGCGCCGATGCGCGTGCTGCGCGCCGGCATCGACCAGCCCGAGCTGTGCCAGGCGGCCCGGCAGAGACTGCGCCTGCCCGGCGGCCACCCGGAGGGCTACCTGGAGGCCCTGGCCAACCTGTACCGCGACTTTGCCGCGGCGATCCGCCGTGGCGACGGCGGCGACGTCGAGGGCGTGCCCGGCATGGCATCGGGCCTGCGCGGCATGGCCTTCATCGAGGCGGTGACCGCCAGTCAGGTCAGCGAGCGGAAGTGGACACCGCTGCCCTCCACCGACGAATCGGGAGACTGACCCATGCGCAGCCGTCCGAACGGCATCCAAGGGCCGGCGATCTTCCTGGCCCAGTTCATCGGCGACGAGCCCCCTTTCGACGATCTCGACGCGATCGCGCACTGGGCCGCCTCGCTGGGATACCGAGGCATTCAGCTACCCACCGTGGACAGCCGCTTCATCGACCTGGGCCTGGCTGCCGAGAGCCAGGCCTACTGCGATGAACTCAACGGCCGCTGTGCCGAGGCCGGCGTGGTGATCAGCGAACTCTCCACCCATCTGCAGGGCCAGCTGGTGGCGGTACACCCCGCCTGCGACGAGCTGTTCGACGACTTCGCTCCCGCCAGGCTGCACGGCAAACCGCAGGCGCGCACCGAGTGGGCGATCGAACAACTGCTGCTCGCGGCCAAGGCCAGCCAGCGCCTGGGCCTGACGGCCCATGCCACCTTTTCTGGCGCCCTGCTGTGGCCGTTCTTCTATCCCTGGCCACAGCGCCCCGCGGGATTGGTCGAGGAGGGGTTCGCCGAGCTGGCGAGGCGCTGGCGACCGATCCTCGACGCCTTCGATGACGCCGGAGTCGACCTGTGCTTCGAGATTCATCCCGGCGAGGATCTTCACGACGGCGCCTCCTTCGAGCGCTTCCTCACAGCGGTAGACCATCATCCGCGAGCCAGGATTCTCTACGACCCCAGCCATCTGCTGCTGCAGCGGCTCGACTACCTCGATTTCATCGATCGCTACCACGAGCGTATCGGCATGTTCCACGTCAAGGATGCCGAGTTTCTCCCCAGCGGGCGCAGTGGTGTCTACGGCGGCTATCAGGGTTGGGTCGATCGCCCCGGGCGCTTCCGCTCGCTGGGTGATGGCCAGGTCGACTTCAAGGGAATCTTCAGCCGCCTGACCCAGTACGGCTATGACGGCTGGGCGGTGCTCGAATGGGAGTGCTGCCTGAAGGATGCCGCTCAGGGCGCCGCCGAGGGAGCTCCCTTCATTGCCGAGCACCTCATCCAGCGTGCCGGCCGCGCCTTCGACGATTTCGCCGGGGTCACCGCCAGCCCCGAGCGCAATCGCAGGATTCTCGGCCTCGACGACAGCCGCTGAGGCCATGGAGCACGACAACGACAACAAAGGAGATGACCGATGTTACGTACCCGGCTCAGTATCATGATGTTCCTGCAGTTCTTCATCTGGGGTGGCTGGTTCGTCACCCTGGGCACCTTTCTGGCGCGCAACCTCGAAGCCAGCGGCGGCCAGATCGGGATGGCCTTCTCCACCCAGTCCTGGGGCGCGATCATCGCCCCCTTCATCATCGGGCTGATCGCCGACCGCTACTTCAATGCCGAACGCATCCTCGGCCTGCTGCACCTGGCCGGTGCCGGCTTAATGTACGCACTGTACATCTCCAGCGATTTCGCCACCTTCTACCCGCTGGTGCTGGTCTACATGATCCTCTACATGCCGACCCTGGCGCTGGTCAATTCGGTCTCCTTCCGCCAGATGGACGACCCATCCCGGGAGTTCGCCCGGATCCGCGTGTGGGGCACCATCGGCTGGATCGTCGCCGGCTTGGCGATCAGCTATATCTTCGCCTGGGACTCCTCCCAGGCCATTGCCTCCGGCATGCTGCGCAACACCTTCCTGATGTGCGCCATCGCCTCGCTGGCACTGGGCGTCTATAGCTTCAGCCTGCCGGCCACCCCGCCCAAGGCCGACGGCCCTGTGGGAGTCAAGGAGGTGCTGGGCCTCGATGCCCTGCGGCTGCTCAAGGACCGCAACTACGCCATCTTCTTCATCGCCTCGATCCTGATCTGCATTCCACTGGCCTTCTATTATCAGAACGCCAATCCCTTCCTCGCCGAGATCGGCGTGGCCAACCCCACCGGCAAGATGACCCTGGGCCAGGTTTCCGAAGTGCTGTTCATGCTGCTGCTTCCGGTGTTCATTCATCGCTTCGGCATCAAGAAGACGCTGCTGATCGGCATGCTGGCCTGGTCGCTGCGCTACGCGCTATTCGCCTTCGGCAACGCCGACGACCTGGTGTTCATGCTGATCCTGGGCATCGCCCTGCATGGGATCTGCTATGACTTCTTCTTCGTCACCGGCCAGATCTATACCGACGCTCGCGCCGGCGAGAAATTCAAGAGTGCCGCCCAGGGCATGATCACCCTGGCCACCTACGGCGTCGGCATGCTGATCGGCTTCTGGGTGGCGGGCCGGATCACCGACCACTTCGCCGTGAACGGCGCCCACGCCTGGCAGGGTATCTGGCTGTTCCCCGCCCTGTTCGCCCTGGCCGTGCTGGTGCTTTTCTTCCTCACCTTCAAGGATGACAAGCCGGCCAGCGTCTCGGTGGAAAGCCGGGAGCCCGAACCGCTCTGACGTCATCGTCATCATGAAAAAAGCGGGAGCCCCTCGGGGCTCCCGCCTTCGCCTGGGCACGCGAGGCGTCCACGTTACAGCTCCCTGACCCAGATATTGCGGAAGCTGACCGCCGCGTCGTGATCCTGCAAAAAGATCGGCGCACAGCCGTGGGCCTCATCGTAGTCGGGCTCGCCGATCCATTCGGTGGTGCCCTGGATCTCCACGTGGTGCTGGACCAGCACATCGTTGTGCAGCACCGTGACGTAGGCGGGGGACGCTAGCTCACCGGCGGCATCGAAGCGCGGCGCCGTGTAGAGAATGTCATAGCTCTGCCATTCGCCGGGAGGACGCGAGGCGTTGACCAACGGGATGTGCTGCTTGTAGACCGACGCGGCCTGACCGTTGGGATAGGTGGGATTGTCATGGGAATCGAGCACCTGGGTCTCGTAGCGCTCCTGCAGGAACACGCCGCTGTTGCCGCGGTCCTGGCCGTCCATGCCCTCGATATCGACGGGTGTGCGCCACTCCAGATGAAGCTGCACGTCGCAAAACGCCTGTCGGGTACGGATGCCCCCGGCGCCGCGCTTCACGGTCATCGCCTCGCCCTGGTGATGCCAGGGCGCGGGCCCGCCCACCTCGGCCTCCCAGGCCTCCAGGTCGCTGCCGTCGAACAGTACGATGGCGTCCGACGGCACGCCTCCCTCCGGTGCTTCCACCACCGGCGGCACGGGTTCCCAGACCTCGGTCTTCTCGGCCTGCTGCCAAGGCTCTAGCGCCTCCTCCGGTGCGTCTTCGCCGCCGACGGCGGCGAAGGAGACCGCCATCAGGCCGACGCCGGTGGCTCGAACCAGGATCGTTGCTGAATACCAGAGAATCGGTTGTTGCATCGCATCTCTCCAATTCGTCTCGAACGAACGGGCGCTACACGGCCGGACAGTGGTCCGGCCGCCGTATTTCCCGGGGTATCGTTTGGGCGGCAGGCCCGGTTTCGTTGGTCTGCCGGGTCAAGTCGCCCAGGCGGGCTCCCCTTCCTCGTAGGGCATGCAGCCGTCATAGCGTCCCGGGACGGCCTCGTAGCGCAACACTTCCGTGGCCCCCACTTCCGACGTGAAGAACCCGAACAGCGTCAGTTGCTTCATCAGTGTGAAGTAGTGCGGCTCACCGCTTGCCTCGACCTGCGCTCGGGCCTCGCGGTCCAGCTCGACGACCAGGTCACGCCGCTGCGCGTCGTCCAGGCTCAGGAAGTCGCGGTCGTGAGCCGCGCGGCTGCGCGCATCGAGCTGCGCCAGGCCCTGCTGGAACAGCCCCCGCTCCTCCGGCGTATAGCAGGCGCTGACGAAAACGCTCATGAAGGCACCCACTTCGGCGTCCTTGGCACCGGGCGTGTCGGTACGCGGCAGTATGGTCTCGGCCAGTTCGTCCAGCCGCTGGATATCCTCGGCGCTGAAGCCCCGATCGCATTCGTCGGAGGCACTGAAGGCGAACAAGGAGTTGCCCCCGACCAGCGCCGTGCCGGTCGCCACGGTGATCATTTTCAGCAGTTCACGACGATTCATGAGAGGTCACCCCGCTTGAGTTCCTCCACCGCATGGTCCACCGCACGAGCGGTGAGGGCCATATAGGTCAGGGACGGATTGACGCAGGAAGACGACGTCATGCAGGCGCCATCGGTGACGAAGACATTGGGGGCATCCCACACCTGGTTGTAGCCGTTGAGCACCGAGGTCGCCGGGTCGCGTCCCATGCGCGCGGTACCCATCTCGTGAATGCCCATGCCGGGGGCGTAATCCTCCTCCTCGCCCTTGACGTTTCGCACCCCGGCGGCTTCGAGCAGGTCGACGGCGTCCTGGACCATGTCCGTGCGCATGTCGCGCTCGTTCTGCTTGAGCTCCACGCTGATGGCGAGCACCGGCAGGCCCCACTTGTCGCGCACGCCATGGTCGAGAGCGATGCGGTTCTCGTGATAGGGCAGCATTTCGCCGAAGCCGGTCATGCCGATGGTCCAGCCACCCGGCTGGCTGAGGGCCTGCTTGAGTTCGGCACCGATATTGAGCTCGGCGATCTCGCGATCCCAGCCCAGGCGGCTCGCCGCACCCTGGTAGCCGAAGCCGCGCACATAGTCCCGCCGCTCGTCGCCCACGTTGCGGAAGCGGGGAATGTAGAAGCCGGCGGGGCGCCGCCCGAAGTAGTACTTGTCGAGATACCCCTCCACGTCGCCGCTGGCACCGCAGCGAAAGTGATGGTCCATCACGTTGTGGCCCAGTTCGCCGCTGCTGCTGCCCAGGCCGCCCTCCCAGACGTCGGTCGCGGAGTTCATCAGTATCCATGTGGAGTTGAACGCCGACGCGTTCAGGAACACCACGTCGGCGGTGTATTCGTAGGTCTGGTGGTTTTCGGCGTCAATCACTTCGACGCCGCGGGCCCGCTTGCGATCCTTGTCGTACAGCACCTGGCTGACGATGGAGAACGGCCGCAGGGTCAGGTTGCCCGTCTTCATCGCCGCCGGCAGCGTGGCCGACTGGGTGCTGAAGTAGGCGCCGTAGGGACAGCCCAACCAGCACTTGTTGCGATACTGGCAGTCGACCCGGTTTTGTTCGGGCTTCGGCTGGGTGATGTTGGCCACCCGGCTGTGGATCAGGCGGCGCTGGCCGTCGAACGCCCTTTCGATACGCCTGGCGACGTCCTTCTCCACGCAGTTGAGCTCGATGGGTGGCAGGAACTGGCCATCGGGCAGGATATCCAACCCTTCGCGCGTCCCGGCGATACCGGCGAAGCGCTCGACATAGTCGTACCAGGGGGCCAGGTCCTCATAGCGAATGGGCCAGTCGACGGCGATCCCCTCGCGCTGATTGGCCTCGAAGTCCGTGGGGCTGAGCCGATAGCTCTGACGCCCCCACATCAGCGAACGACCACCGACGTGATAGCCGCGAAACCAATCGAAACGCTTTTCCTCGACGTAGGGATGCGCCTGTTCATCGGCCCAGAGTCCTAGGGTCGATTCGTTCAACGCATAGTCGCGCTTCAATACCGGGAATTTTTCCTGCATCTCCTGGGTGGCGTGGTCACGGTGCGGGTAGTCCCAGGCCTCCTTGTCCGCGTTGTGGTAATCCTTGACGTGCTCGATGTTGCGGCCTCGCTCCAGCAGCAGGACCTTGAGCCCTTTCTCGGTCAATTCCTTGGCGGCCCAGCCGCCACTAATGCCTGAGCCAACCACGATGGCGTCGTAGTGATTGTTAGCCATGGAGTGAATACCTTTGTTGTGAGTCGATGCGTCGAATGGGACAGCGCGACACTTTCGGTGTGAATGCCTCATCGGATTCAATCACCAGGCTTCAAACTCTTTTCGGATTCTGGCTTGTTGCCATTCGATAGCGCTATTTCATGCTTTGCGGCTCTGAAGCCTGGCTACCGTTTTTGAGTTGGGGCAGCTCAATCACCTTGGAGTGACGAGAGCTCGTCGCGCAGAAAGTCGTGGCCTTCGGCGATGACGGCTTCGGCATCGAGAGGCATGTCGTGCTCGATGATGTACCACTCCACACCCGCTCGATCGATGGCCGGCAGCAGCGTGTCCCACTCCAGTACGCCCTGGCCCAGCGTCGCGAATCCGGCCTCTTCCTCGGCAGTGCCTTGGGGCGCATTGTCTTTGGCGTGCACGGCGAACAGGCGATCGTCCAGTCGCGTTACGTACTCGGCAGGATCCAGGCCGCCGCGGGCGACCCAGGCGACGTCCAGCTCCACCAACAGCTCGGGCCCGGCGGCATCGAGCATGTGCTCGAGCGCCGTCTTGTCCTCGAAGACTTCCATTTCGAAATCGTGATTGTGGTAGGCGAGCCGGAAATCTTCGTCTCTCAACCGGGAGGCGATGTCGCCGAGCTCGCGCCCCAACGCCTGCCATCCCTCGGCATCGGTGGGGCGCGCCTGCTCATCGAGATATGGCAAGGTCAGCGTGTCATTGCCGACCGCTCGATTGAAGGCAACCGTCTCGTCCAGACGATGCCTCAAGTCGTCCAGCGGCACGTGGCTCGATACCACCTCCAGTTCATTGGCTTCGAGCAAGGCGTCGAGCTCCTCTGCGGTCACGTCCTGGGTACCTACGGTCTCGATGGCCTGAATGCCCGATCGTCTTACCGCGGCCAACTGCTCCTCCAGTTCGCCGAAATCACGCAGCGTGTACATCTGGGCGGCAATCGGAAACTCCGTCGCATTCTCCTGCGCCAAGCCGGCCTGACTCATGCCAGCGATCGTCATGATTCCTGCCACCGTCATGCCGGGGAGTTTCCACCGGGGAGGGCTAGAGGGGATATCCATATTCATCTCTTGTCTCGTTATGATGGATTCTGGGCTAACCGAAGATGCAGGGGCTCCTGCGGAGTGGCAGTCATGAGCTGACCACTCCGTCTCTCGATCGACAAAGGGAAACCTTTGGCTCACGATGCCCTGAAATGTAATCGGTTACATTTTTTTAGTTCATGGCTGCGACAGCTGCAAGCCGGGATCGAAGAAAGAGGCGCCCTGCACTCTTCTCGCGTCTTAATCGATTAACATAATGGCGTTAAAGAATTGATTTAAAGGCAGAGAGATTGTAACTTTTAAAGATATAGACTTTGGTATAACAATTTCAGGAGAGACAACAATAGCCTCGAATGCGGGCCTCAGGCTCCATGATCTTCAAGCGTCAAGGCGATAAGCAGATAAGAAGAAACCGTTCTGCCTCACACGCAGGATTCGAGTGATTGAGAAATGTCAGCAAGCGCTGGGAGTGCTGCATGTTCATCACGATTGGCGATGAAAGAGCTTTCCTCCTGAAACGGAAAATCGATACCATCGACGACCAAAGCCATGCAATATGGCTTTCCATGTCATGACCGGCTTGTACGGACCCAAGGCATGCGAAGCGTCGATTCACCTGCCGTGCACATGGACTCAGCCGATACGCTCATGGGGTATGGCCACACCACAAAGGATTTGTCGTGCCGCTGCGTGACCTGTTGCTGGGCCTCGTGATCGTGTTGATTTGGGCCTTGAATATCATCGTCATCAAGCTCGGCGTCGAAGAACTCCCGCCACTGCTGTTGACGACCCTGCGCTTCATGCTGGTCGCTATCCTGCTGGTGCCCTTCCATCCGGTACCCAGGCACCAGTTGCCCTTCCTGGTGCTGCTTTCGGTCACCTTCGGCACCCTGCACTTCGCTCTGCTGTTCATCGGCCTGGGCCAGGCGGAGGCCGGTACCGGAGCGCTGCTGGTGCAGATGGGCACCCCCTTCGCTACCCTGCTGGCGGTACTCTTCCTCGGCGAAAGACTCAGCCCGCGCCGCCTGGCGGGGCTTGGGCTGTCATTCGGCGGCGTGGTGGTGCTGGCCGGCGGTCCCAGCCTGCCATCTTCGCTGCCCATGGCGTTGCTGCTGCTGAGCGCCCTGGGCTGGGCGGTTTCGCAACTACTGATCAAGAAGGGACCCAACCTCGCGCCCATGGCCCTGGCCGGCTGGGTGGCGCTGTTCGCCGTGCCTCAGGTAGCACTCGGCTCCTGGTGGTTCGAGCGCGAGCACCTGGCCGTCATGGCAGGAGCCGGCTGGTTCGGCTGGGGAGCGGTGTTCTATACCGCCGTGATGTCATCGATCGTTGCCTACGGCCTGTGGTATGGCCTGCTGCGGCGCCATCCGGTCAGCCGCCTGGCACCGCTGAGCCTGCTCGTCCCGGTCGGCGCCGTCCTGCTGGGCGTCGTGCTGCTGGGCGAGCGACTCAATTCGCACGTCCTGCTGGGCGGAGCCATGGTCATTGCCGGTGTGGGTTTGATCGTGATCCGCTTCGGGGCGCTACTGCGGCGCTGAACCGCTGCCGCAGCCCGGCCCACGCCCCGGCCAACTGACACAGGCGCCAACCTCGATGTCGCGCTCGGCAAAATATCCGGCGTTGACTTCCAGTGCGGCGTGATAGGCGACACCGGCCGTGGTGACGGGGCAACCGTAAGGGCTGCGCGAAGAACAGGGCTGCATGGTATTCAGCGCGGCGATGCGACCATCGGCGTCAAGAAAGGCGATGTCCAGGGGGATGCGGGTGCGGTACATCCAGAAGCCACCTTCGGCCGGCTGCACCTCATCGTAGAGAAACAGCATGCCGGCGTCGGGGGCGAGCCGGTCGCGCTCCATCAGGCCCCGCTGGCGCTCGGCTGAGGTGCGCGCCAGCTCCACTTCGAGCCGGTGGCGCTCGCCGTCGGCCTCGATGACCATCGGCACTCGATCGCGTGCGAACGGCGGCGCGGCGTCGACCTGCCACTGCCCGCCGAGCGCCGCCAGCGCCACGGCGACCAGTATGCCGTGGCGCACTCCAGAGATCGTTCGTGGCAGCCTCATCTCGTGTCTCCCGGTGGTTCGTCGGGCAGCAGGTGGATACCGGCTGCCAGCAGCGAGACCTGCACCGCCGCACCGCGACACAGCCCGCTGCGCCTTGCCGCATGGGTGGAAATATCGAAGCGTAGGGTAGCGTCGGCATCCTCGACGGCCAGCGCCAGCGACGTCGTGCCGCCCAGCACGACCATTTCTGTGATGCGCCCGAGCACCGGGTTCTCGCGCTCACCGCGCGCGGGCCGGTCGCCGCGATGCAACACCACATCGGAGTCGGGCAGATACCAGGCGACCCGCTGCCCCGGGGTCAGCCGATCGAGCCCCTGCGCTACCTCGAGCCGCAACGCCCCCCAGCGCAGCCAACGCGCGCCGTCCTCCTCCACGACCTGCCCGGCGAACACATTATGGCGGTCCAAGAGCCGTGCCACCTCGGCGCTGGCCGGGCGACGGAACAGGGTTTCGGCATCCCCCGTCTGTAGACTGTTACCACCATGGAGCACGCAGAGCCGGTCGGCAAGCGCCACCGCCTCGTCCAGGTCGTGGGTCACCAGCACGATGGGAATACGGATCTGCTCGCGCAGGCGCGCCAGCTCTCGCTGCAGGCGCCGCCGGGTGACCTGATCGACCGCCGAGAAGGGCTCGTCGAGCAGCAGGGCGCGCGGCTCCCGAGCGAGCGCCCGAGCCAGCGAGACCCGCTGCCGCTGGCCGCCCGAAAGCTGCCAGGGATAGCGCTCACCCAAGCCCTCGAGATGCATGCGGGCGAGCCAGCGCTCGGCACAGGCGGCGCGAGACGCCGCTGCGAGATGCCCCAGCGCGACCATGACGTTCTGGCGTGCCGTCAGGTGTGGGAACAGGGCGTAGTCCTGAAACACCATCCCCGCCCGACGTTGCTGAGGCGACAGTGCAACCTTGGCTTCGATATCGAGCCAAGTATCGTCACCACAAGCGATACGGCCCTCGCGCGGTGTCATCAGACCGGCGATGGCGCGCAGCAACGTGGTCTTGCCGCTGCCCGAGGGACCGACCAGGGCCAGCAGTTCGCCGGCGTCGCAGTGAAAATGGGCGTCGAGCGGAATCGGCCCTGCCTGGCGCACGGTGACCTCCAGGCGCCCGGTGGCCGGCACCAGCTTGGTGCCGTCGTCGGCCGGACCGTTCGCGTTCCGCTCAGCCACGTCGCCACCGCCTGCGGCCCGCCAGGCCGTACACCACGCCAATGGTAACGAAGGAGACCAGAAGCAGCGTGGCCGACATGATTCCCGCGCCGCGCTCGTCGAAGGCCTGCACCCGATCGTAGATGGCGATAGCCAGGGTGCGCGTCTCACCGTCGATGGCGCCGCCGACCATGAGAATCACGCCGAACTCGCCTAGGGTATGGGCGAAGGTCAGCGCCAGGGCCGAGATGATACCCGGCCATACCAGCGGCAACTCGATGCGCAGAAAGGTTTGCCAGGGCGACAGCCCGCTGCACCAGGCCGCCTCGCGCAGATTGGGCGGTACCGATTCGAAGGCACGCTGGATCGGCTGCACCGCGAACGGCAGGTTCGCCACCAGCGAGGCGAACAAGATGCCGCTGAAGGTGAAGTTGAGCCCCTCGCCGGTGAGACGCTGCCATAGCGCACCGACGGGGGCATCGCGCCCGAAGCTGAGCATCAGGTAGAACCCCAGCACCGTGGGTGGCAGCACCAGCGGCAGCGCCACCAGCGCCTCGCAGAGCGGCTTGCCGCGAAAATGAGCTCGCGCCAACGCGCGCCCCAGCCACACGCCCAAGGGCACCAGCAGCAGGCAGGTCAACAGTGCCAGACGCAGCGAGACCGAGAGCGCCGTCCAATCCATCAGTGGCCCTCGTCTTCGACGCCCTCAACCGGCGGACGAAAGCCATAGCGGGCAAGGATCTCTCGAGCCCGGTCCTGCTGGAGCCAGACATAGAATTCCCGTGCCTCGTCACCGGCTCCCTTCACCAGGACCATGCGCTGCACCAGCGGTGCATGCCACGCCTGCGGAATCAGCAGGTAGTCGCTGCGTTCGGCAAGCTGAGGTGCCAGCGCCAGCGACTCCGCCACCAAGCCGCCGCGGGCGTCATCGGTGAGGGCGAACTGGGCCGCCTGGGAGACGTTCTCGCCGATGATGCGCAGCGGAGCCGTCGCGTCCCACAGCCCGGCATGCGCCAGCACCTGCCGCGCCGCCATGCCGTAGGGCGCGTGCTCCGGGTTGGCCAGTGCGATACGTGCCCGTCCCTCGTCTCGTGCATGCTGCGCCACGGCCTCGCGCACGCCGGCAAGCGGGTCGTCTTCCCCGGGCAGGTCGTTACGATCGGCGCGCTGCAGCCACGCCAGCCGCCCCACGGCATAGACGCGACTCGGCCCCTCGACCCACCCCGCCGCGTCAAGCGCCTCGACGCTGGCCTCATCGGCCGACAGGAAGATATCGAAGGGCGCGCCCTGCTGAATCTGGCGGCGAAAATTGCCCGAGGCACCGTAGTTGATACGCAAGCGCTGCCCCGTCTCGGAGGTGTAGGCCGCCGCCAGTTCGGGGAAGGCAAACTGCAGCGACGAGGCGGCCGCCACGGTGGGAACGTCGGCCCATGCCGGGTTCAGCACAAGCGTCAGGCAGGCGGCCAGCGCCCAGCGGAAGAGTGTCGTCATCGCACGAACCGGAACAGCGAAGGTGACGGCATTGTCATGCACCGAGATCGCTCGGTAAAGCCGGCCACCCGGAACCCACGCATGACGTGATCCATGGCAGGTCCAGCGCAGTCCCAGCGAACCAGACCTAGTCGGTCGCGCCCTCGCGTTGTCCGAGTATCGCCATCAGGTCGATGCGCGTCTCCCGGGTACGCAGGTCGAGCAATCCTTCGAGCGCCTGCAGGTGATCGTGTATGCATTGCCGTGCCCCCTCGGCATCGCCGCCACGCAGCCGCTCGAGCAGCGCCGGATGATCCTCGGGCAAGTAGCAGCTGGCGAGTCCCGCGCGCTTGTAGAGGGCGATGACGATGGAGGTGCGCAGGATCAGGTCGGTGAGCATGGCGCCGAGCACGCGGTTGGGGGAGTGCTCGGCGAGCAGGTGGTGAATGGCCAGCGAGTTCTCGATACGCGCCGGCTCGTCGCCGCGAGCATGGGCCTCGGCCTCCCGCGCGACCAACGTGGCGATGTCGTCCAACAGCGCGCTATCGAGCCGACCGGCCAACAGTGCGGCCACCTCCCCCTCCACCAGGCGGCGAGCGGCGAAGGTCTCGCGCGTCTCCTCGATGCTCGGTGCGCGCACCCGGGCCACCTGGTTGGGCTGCTGGCTGACGACGTGATCCGCGGCCAGGCGGGTCAGTGCCTTGCGCACCACCGAACGGCTGACGCCGAAGATCTCGCCCAGGGCGACCTCGGGCAGGCGCGTGCCAGGCGGCAGTCGCTGCGTCAGTACGGCCGTACGCACCTTGTCGACAATGAAGCGATCGCTGATACGGCCACCGGCACGCGTTTCGGCGGCTGCCTCCTCCTGCCAGGTACTGCTCATGGGGTCGCCCTCTCACCTTCTGCTCATGAGCCTACCTTCGCACGTTTCCCCGATCCTGGCCACACGAAAGCGACCATCCTGTATACAAAGTGTCAGGCCGGGCAGTGCCGCTCACCCACATCGAGGATCTTCAGGGTATTGGTGCCACCGTGGGCGTTCATGTGATCGCCCCGGGTCAGGATGACATGATCCCCGGGCTCGGCAATCCCCTTCTCCACCAGCAGCGCCAGCGCCCGGTC
>NZ_PJRN01000030.1 GCF_002930105.1 Billgrantia saliphila
ACGGCGATCTCGCAGAAGGGGTTCATGGCCATCTTGACGTTGGTGAGGTCGACGTCGGAGTGATCCGCCTTGACGCGGATCTTGACGTTGTAGTCGATGACGCGTTTGACCGCGACGAGTACTTTCATGGTGTCCTCGCTTGGTTCGATCGATGAACCTTAGGGTTAGGGACTCGTTGACTTCCGCTCTCGTTCAGGAACCACGTTCTGCACGTTACCGCTGCGGTATCGAGCGTCGCACTGCGCATGCGAGGTCAACGCCTCCTTGGAACCATCCGGCATTTCGCCATGCATTCATGCAAGCGTTTGATAGGTGCCGACAAAAAAACCCTGTCAATTTGCCATAAGCCGGCCGCCGGCAACAATCCCCTCGCCTCCCTGCGCTACTGGCAGGGCTGTCTTACATTGCCATCGTAGGGGTGTCCTGAGTCGTTTATTATGCCTATCATGGAGAATATCGAGAAGCAAACGACCGTTTAAATTACTTTCGACGTTGGTGGCACGACCCAGCGTCGAGATCGTGGGAGGAACGAGCGGATGTCTGAGCAAGTGGAACGTGATTCGATGGACTTCGACGTGCTGATCGTCGGCGCCGGGCCCTCGGGACTGTCGGCGGCCTGTCGCCTGATGCAACAGGCCAACGATGCCGGCCAGGAACTGTCGGTCTGCGTGGTGGAAAAAGGCTCCGAAGTGGGGGCTCATATCCTGTCGGGCGCGGTCTTCGAACCGCGTGCCCTGCAGGAACTCTTCCCCGATTGGGAGGAGCGCGGCGCGCCGCTTACCACTCCCGCCATCCGCGACGAGGTCTACCTGCTCAAGGATGCCGAGAAGGCGCAGAAGCTGCCCAACGCCCTGGTGCCCAAGAGCATGCACAATACCGGCGGCGACATGAAGCGCTACGTGACCAGTGCCGGCAACCTGTGCCGCTGGCTGGCCGAGCAGGCCGAGACGCTGGGCGTGGAGGTCTTCCCCGGCTTCGCCGCCCAGGAAGTACTGCATGACGAGGACGGTACCGTCCGCGGTATTCTCATCGGCGACATGGGTGTCGCCGCCGACGGCACTCCCAAGGATAGCTACACGCCGGGCATGGAGTTGCGCGCCAAGTACACGCTGTTTGCCGAAGGCTCGCGCGGTCACCTGGGCAAGCACTTGATCGAGCGGTTCAAGCTCGATGAGGGCAAGGATCCGCAACACTACGGTATCGGCCTCAAGGAGCTGTGGGACGTGCCGGCCGAACGACATGAGCCGGGCCTGGTGCTGCACGGTTCCGGCTGGCCGTTGCCCAAGGACACCCATGGCGGCTGGTTCCTCTACCATGCCGAGAACCAGCAGGTCGTCGTCGGCCTGATCGTGGACCTCGCCTACCAGAACCCTTGGCTGTCGCCGTTCGACGAGTTCCAGCGCATGAAGCACCATCCGGTGCTGGCCAAGCATCTGGAAGGTGGCAAGCGCGTGGCCTATGGAGCCCGTGCCATCACCAAGGGCGGCCTCAACTGCCTGCCGAAGATGACCTTTCCCGGTGGCTTGCTGATCGGCTGTGACGCCGGCACGCTTAACTTCGCCAAGATCAAGGGCCTGCACACGGCCATGAAATCCGGCCTGGTGGCTGGCGAGACGGTGTTCGAGGCACTCGCCGGCGGCGACGAGGGCGGCCGTGAGCTCACCGCCTTCACCGAGAAATGGGAGGCGAGCTGGGCCTATGCCGAACTCGAGGAGACCGCCAGCTTCGGTCCGGCGCTCCACAAGTACGGCACCGTGGGCGGTGGCGCCTACAACTTCGTCGACCAGCTATTGGGTGGCAAGTTGCCCAACCTCCACGACACCACACCGGACCATGCGGCGCTCAAGCCAGCCAGCGAGTTCGAGAAGATCGACTACCCCAAGCCCGACGGCAAGCTCTCGTTCGACAAGCTCTCCTCGGTGTTCCTGTCGAACACCAACCACGAGGAAGATCAGCCCTGCCACCTGCGGCTCGAGGATCCGGAGCTGCCGATCCGCGAGAATCTGCCCAGGTATGCCGAACCGGCACAGCGCTACTGTCCGGCCGGAGTCTACGAGGTAGTAGAGGATGACGACGGCAACCCGCGCTTTCAGATCAACTTCCAGAACTGCGTGCACTGCAAGACGTGCGACATCAAGGACCCGGCCCAGAATATCAACTGGGTGGCACCGGAGGGGGGTGGCGGACCCAACTATCCCAATATGTGATAGCGGGACTGCCGGCTCTGTCTGGTAGGAAGCGAGCAGGGGTGCGCCAAGGCGCGCCTCTCTTTCGTTTGAACACTAGTTCTTCGACCCTGATGCAGACATGGCGAGCCGGCCGAGCCAGGGATGGACTTCGCCCTCATGCGGCGCCTGGGGCGTAGCGAGGCCAAGGCGATGCACGGTCTCGAGGCAGTGGCGCACATCCTCGATGCCGAAGCCGCGTCCGGCGAGGATCTCGCGATAGCTCACGGTATGCAGGTCGGCATATCCATTGGAGAAATCGAACGACTCATCGTCACAGACGATACTGCGATAGGTCGAGCGCCGATCGCGGATGTGCTCCGGTAGATCTTCGGCATCGATGGAGAGGAACCAGCGCACCCGGGCCTTTTCGTATTCCAGGAAGCCCGAGGCCTTGTGCTCGTCATGATAGTGCAGCGAACAGTGCTGCAGGTCGCCGAAGACCAGATGCAGCATGTCGAAGAAGTGAATGCCGATTTCCGCCATGACCCCGAATGACTTGCGCGGATCGCCTTTCCAACTGGCCTGATACCAAGGGCCACGCGCCGTGATGTAAGTCAGCTCGACGTCGTATCGCTCCTCTCGGCGCTCGGCCAGAACCTTGTCGCGCAGCTCATGGATGGCGGGATGATGGCGAAGCTGCATAATGCTGTAGACGCGCCGCCCGGTTTCCGCTTCAACGCGGCGCAGTTCATCGAGTTGGGCCGGCGTCGATACCAGAGGTTTCTCGCAGATCACATCGCAGCCCATATGGAGCCCGGCGGTAATATGGGCACCATGCAGGTGGTTGGGGGAACAGACCACCCAGTAGTCCAGCGCGCCATCACCCTGCCGCCTGAGTCGCCAGGCATGCTCCATGAAGCATTCGAACTGGGTGAAGAATGCGCACTCCGTCGAAATGGAGTCGATGATGCCGACCGAGTCGTTGATATCGTAGGCGGCGACTAGCGCGTGGCCGGTCTCCTTGATGGCCTGCATGTGACGGGGTGCGATATAGCCCGCAGCTCCGATAAGCGCAAAATTCATGTCGGCCTCCTTGGCCTGCCCTATTCCCTACATTCCCTCCCCTGAGCTTAGCGATAGTCGGTACGGAACACATGCATTGTCACAATTTCATCCACCCTGGGCCACGGGACGCGCCGGATCGCGAATCCACTCGCTCCAGGAGCCCGGGTAGAGTTTCGGCAGGGGGCGCTCGGCAACGGCATAGGCGAGAATATTGTGGCAGGCGGTCACGCCCGAGCCGCAGTAGGCAACGATGGCTTCGGCACGCGGCAGTTCGTCATCGAGTCTCTCCGGCGGCTTGAAGCGTCCCGTGTCGGTCAGGTTAGCGCCACTGGGCCGACACGTGGCACCGGGTATATGGCCTGCCACCGGGTCGATGGGCTCGACCTCGCCGCGAAAGCGTTCCTCGCTGCGAGCGTCGACCCTCAGCGCTCGCCCCGAGAGGAGCTCCTTGGCGCTGACCAGGACGCTATCGTCGTAATGCGGCTGCCATCGGCTGGGCTCGGGCAGCGGCTCGTCCCCCAGCGGCAACTCACCGCCCGCCTCCTGCCAGGCCTGCAGGCCGCCGTCCAGAACCCGGACATCGGGATGACCCGCCCAGCAGGCGAGCATCCACCAGGCCCGCGCCGCCGCGAGCTGGCCGCCCATGTCATCCAGCACCACGACCGGTAGCTCGGGCGAGATGCCCAGACGCTGCAGCGTCGCGGTGAAGGCCTCGCTCGAGGGCAGCGGGTGGCGCCCGCCTTCGCCTGGCGGCGCCGCTAGGTCGCGGTCGAGATCGAGATGGAGGCTGCCGGGGACGTGGCCTGCCTGCCACAGCCGTTCGCCGGCTGTGGGCTCGCCCAACCGCGCACGACAATCCAGCACCCTGAGGGAGCGTCCTTCCCGCAGCTCGGCTGACAATGCTTCGGCCGTGATCAATACTTCATTCATCGCCGCTCTCCTCCGGCATGTTCATTGACGCTACCCATCGACAACAACTCGATCGGCGCGCGGCGGGCAAGCAGGCGTCGGCGCCCGGCTTGCGCAAAGCGCACCTCGATCACCGGATCGGCCGGATCGCCTTCCACTACCGCCACTTCGCCCTCGCCGAATACCGCATGGCGCAGCCGCTGCCCGGGCTGATACTCCGTCACGTATCCAGCGGGCGACTCGGTGACTTCTGACCTACGCGGCGCTATGGCGATATCATGGCCCACGGCCTGCAGATAACGCGAGACCAGCGCCGGCGCCTCGACTGCCAGGGGGGAGTTGTCCTTGACCGCACCCGACAGCCGTTCATCGACGCACCGGCAATCCTCCCAGGCCGTCTCGGCAATGAAGCGGCTGGGGCGGTGTTCGCCGCCGTCATGCAATAGCAGCAGACGTTCCCTGGCTCGGGTCACCGCTACGTAGAAGAGTCGCCGCTCCTCCTCGAGCCGTTCAGGCGTCAGCGGATTGTCACGACTGTAGTGGGGAAAGTCTTCCTCGTTGACCCCGGCAAGGATCACCCAGGGCCACTCCAGCCCCTTGGCGCCATGCACCGTGGTAAGCGTCAGGCCGTCGGCATGGTTCTCGACAGGGCGTTCCAGCAGCTCGATAAAGGCATCCACATCGCGCACCTCGCCAGCCTGCTCGACCAGCACGTCGAGCAGCCGTACGTCCTCTTCGCCCTTCTCGCGCCGCGCCGCCGCACGCTTGAGCACCTTCTCCGCATCCAGGCTGTCGATAACGTGTGCCAGCAACCGAGCCGGGGTCCAAGCGCCGAGGCGTGGCAACTCGCACAGCAATGCCCAGCGCCGCTTGAGGTTGCGCCGCTGCATTGGCTTGAGGCCAGCCAGCAAGGAGTCATGTCGTTCGGGATAGCGCTGGGTATCCGCCAGTCGTTGGGCCAGCGCCACCAGCCGCTCACGGGCGACGAAGGGCGTGGGCTGCTCGAACAGTCGCAGCAGCAATGCCGGATCGCGCAGCCGCTCGGGGGTTCGAGCCAGGCGCAGATACCCGGCCAGCGCCTGTACCAGGGGCAGGCGAAATACGAAGCGATCCTCGCGCGAGAGCCGGAACGGAATCCCGGCCTGAAGAAGCTGCAACTGCACGGGCACCGTCAACGCCCAACTGCGCACCAGCAGACAGGCCTCGTCGAGGCGCCTCCCGCTGCGCTGCCACTCCCCAAGCCCCACCAGCAATGCCGCACCGCCCTGCGCCACGGTGAGCTCGGTACGTGGATTGCCGGGGGCCGCCAGACACAGCTGATCGGGGCGGCGTCGATTGGCGGCGATGGCGTGATTGGCCAGCAACGCCAGCGAGTGCCCATGGCGAAAGGTCGTCGAGAGCGGGTAATCGGTAGCGTCGCCGAAGGTGGCGGTGAAATGCGCGTGCATGGTATCGGGGTGCGCACCGCGCCATTCGTAGATGCATTGGTTGGCATCGCCCACCGCCATCACGTTGGCGTCCCGCCCTGCCAGCAGCGCCAGCAAGCGCAACTGCGCCTGGTTGATGTCCTGGTACTCGTCGATGATGACATGGTCGAGGTAGCCCTGCACCCGCCTCACCAGCGCGGGGTCGGCTTCCAGCGCACGCAGCGGCCGGTAGAGCAGGTCGGAGTAGGTCATCAGCCCATGCTCGGTGAGCAGCGTTTCAAGCCGCTCGAATGCATCGGCGAAGTGCGACGTCTCCTCGCCGAAGTCGAGCCGTTCATAGAGCGCCGCAGCCGGTTGCATCTCGGCCTTCACCAGACCGCAGAAATGCGCTAACGCCTCGAGGGTATCGGACTCGAGGGCCGTTTCGCGACGCTCGTCGTCGACGAGCACGTCCAGGGTTGCCTGGCGCAGCAAGCGCTCCACCTGCCAGTCCGCGGCCACGAGCTGGCGTGGCGCCAGCGCCCCCCAGCGGGTCAGGCTCGCCGTCAGGCGGTGTCCCAGGGAATGGAAGGTGCGCACATCGGGCAGACGCTGCCCGGCGGACGCTCTCTCGACCAGGCGACGCTGGAAATCCTCGCGCGCGGAGCGGTTGAACATCAGCACCAGAATACGGCTGGCCGGCACGCCTCGTTCGAGCAGGTGCATCACCCGGCCAACGAGCGTTGTGGTCTTGCCCGCCCCGGCCACCGCGGCGACCCGAGCATGACCGTCGCCGTGTTCGATCACGGCACGCTGTTCGTCGGTCAGCCTCACGATGCCTCGGCCGGTAATTCGCCGAGGAGATGCCAGACACCGGCACTGACGAGCCCAAGCTCGGTGACACCGACACGCCCGTCACGCTGCTCGGCGCGCTCGACCAGTCGGTAGTAGACGTTGCGTCCCAACCGCGCCGACAGACCGAAGCGAATCGGCACCTCAGGGATCGTTTCACCCCCGGGCATGACGCTGAGCTGGAGGCGATGCTTCTCGTCGAGCCGCAGGCGATCGCCGGCATCGGTGCTCAGCCACCAGTCTCCTGCCTCGTCCTGCTCGGCGTCGACGACAACGAAAGGACGATCGACGACGCGGATGCGCTGCTTCTCGGCCGGCGTCACGAGGTAGTAGTGGCCATCCTCCTCGCGCCGCAGCAGCGTCGACAACAACCGAACCAGGCGAGATCGCGTCATCTCTCGCCCTTCGTGGAACCAGCGACCGTCGGGGGCGATTTCCAGATCCATCTCTCCGACACGAGTCGGATGCCAGCGATCCAGAGGGGGAATGGCGCCGGGTTCGACATGCTTGAGCAGGGGTTCCAGATTCATGCCGGTCTCCGCAGGATAGGGCTCTCTTTCAGGCTAGACCAGGCCGGCCCTGGCGAGGACTTCGCGGACCTCTGCGGAGGGCTCGGGCGCCGCGGCGCGAAACAGGCGATAGAAATTGGCAGTGGTCTGCATGGCGACTTCCGCGACGCTGATGCCGCGCTCGCTGGCGATGCATTCGGCCACTTCGACGACCCACGCCGGCTCATTGGGCTTGCCACGATAAGGAACGGGCGCCAGATAAGGGCTGTCGGTCTCGACCAACAACCGGTCGAGAGGCACGCGGCGGGCCACTTCGCGCAGTGCCTCGGCATTGCGAAAGGTGACGATGCCCGACAGAGAAATGTAGAAACCGTGTCGGACCGCTTCGCGCGCCATGTCGAGGTCCTCGGTGAAACAGTGCAGAACCCCGCCGATGGCCGGATCGCTGTGCTCGCGAATCAAGGACAAGGTATCTTCTCGCGCTTCCCGAGTATGCACGATCACCGGCAGCTCGAGCTCGGTGGCAGCGATCAACTGACGACGAAAGCGCTCGCGCTGCGCGTCGCGCGACGGAATGCGCTCGGGCGTCTTGTCGAGATAGTGGTAGTCGAGGCCACACTCGCCGATGGCCACCGCGCCGGAACGCTCCGCCACCTCCTTGATCGCCTCGATGTCGGGCTCGACTTCCAACTTCTGCATCGGATGGATACCGGCGGAAATGGCCACGTCCGCATGCGCGCGGCTCAGTTCGACCAGGGCCGGCACGTCCTCGAGAGTGACGGCAACGGCGAGGAACTGGCGCACGTCACGAGCGCGAGCGGCTTCCAACGCAGCATTGAGACTGCCGCCGTGAGTGTCGGGATCGAGGCGATCGAGATGACAATGGGAGTCGACAAACATGCGGTTCGGGCTCGTCGTTGAATGGTAATGAATGATGCCGAGCGGCGGCTCAAAGGGTATAGGTCGGTGCGCCCTTGTCCAACTGACCGGCCAGCAGGGTCTCGATGCGATCGCGCACGACCTGGTCCTCAGGGCTGAAGTGAATGCCGATGCCCGGCACGCGCCGTCCCGCCACGCCGTCGGGCGAGACCCAGACCACCTGGCCGGTCACCGGCATGCGCTCGCTGTCCTCCGGCAAGGTCAGCAGTAGGTAGACCTCTTGGCCGAGTTCGTAACGCTCGCGGGTGGGCACGAAGATGCCGCCCCGCTCCAAAAGCGGCATATAGGCGGAGAGCAGCGTCTGCTCGTCCTGGATCGTCAGCGACAGAGCCTTCTGTGGCGCCATGTGAGTTCCTCCCTTGCCCCGCGTCAGGAACGCAGCAGGGCCGACCAGCGTACCAGCCAGGCCTCGAGGACCAGCTGGGGGTTGGGGTTGCCGCCCGTGGCGAGCAGCCGACGCTGCTCCCGAGCGTAATCCAGCAGCCGGAACCAGTCGCGCACCCGTGCGTTCTTCACGGCCTGGCGATAGAGGGGCAGCAGATCGGGATTGCGCACCCGTGCCCCCTCCCCTGACAGCCCCAAGCGGATCAGGTCTTCCAGCCAGGCGATACCGTACCACAGGATGGCCTCGACCGATTGGCGATCGAGGCGCGCGGCCTCAGCTACCGGCTCGGCGCCGCGAACCAGCGCGTCGAAGGTTTCATGGAGTTGCTTGCGCAGGGCACGCGACTCCGGTGCGGCCAACTCCGCTGCCAGCAGTGGCAGCCCACCCGACACCTGCCACCAGAATTCGGCCTCCTCGTGCCCGCCCAGGCGTTCGGCGAGCCACTCCTGGCTGCGCTCGGCATCGGGCAATGGCAGGTTCCAATGCTGGCAGCGCGAGCGGATGGTGGCGAGCATGCGCGACGGCACGTCTGCCAACAGCACGAACTGCGTCCGCGCCCCCGGCTCCTCCAGACTCTTCAGCAACGCATTGGCAGCGGCGACGTTCATGGCCTCGGCAGGCGAGATGACGATGACTCGATGCCCGCCCTGCTGGGCGGTCTGGGCGACGAAGGCGTTGATCTCGCGGATCGGATCGATACGGATCTGGCGCTTGCCCTCTTCCGGCGAGACACGCAGCAGATCGGGATGATAGCCCGACGCCAGCATGTGGCAACCATGGCAGCGGCCGCATGCCGCCTCGCCCGGAGAGGTGCACAACAGGTAGGCGACCAGTGCTTCGGCGAAGCGTTGCTTGCCCACGCCGTGAGGACCGGAGAGCAGCAGCGCGTGGGGCAGGCGCCCGGCACGATGCTGGGCCAGGAAGCGCTGCCATAACGGGGCCTGCCAGGGCAACGGCCCGGCCGGCGGTGCCTCGCTCACAGCCATGGCGCCACTCGCTCCTCCAGGCATGCGGCAAGACGCGCCTGCACGGTCTCAATCGGAGCGTCGGCGTCGACAACCGCCACACGCTGCGGTGACGCAGCGGCACGCGACAGGTAAGCCTCGCGGACCGCCTCGAAGAAGTCGGCACGCTCCTGCTCGAAGCGATCCCGGGCGTCGCCACTAGCGGCCAGCCGGCCCTGCAGGCGGCGCTGTGCCATCTCGACCGGCATGTCGAGCAGCAGGGTGAGGTCGGGCTCGAGGCCGCGTTGTACGAAGCGCTCGAGTTCGGCGATGCGAACAGGCTCGATGCCGCGCCCACCTCCCTGATAAGCAAAGGTGGCGTCGGTGAATCGATCGCACACGACCCAGGCCCCCCGCTCCAACGCGGGGCGGATCTTCTGTGCCAAGTGCTGCGCACGCGCGGCGAAGACCAGCAGCAGCTCGGCATCGTCGTCGAGCGGCTCGTCGACGCCCGGTGCAAGCAGCAGTTCGCGTATGGCCTCGGCGCGAGGGGTGCCCCCCGGCTCTCGGGTGCGAATCACTTCGATGCCGCGCTCCGTGAGCCAGCGCGTCACCCCGTCGAGGTTGGTCGACTTGCCGACGCCCTCGCCGCCCTCCAGGGTGATGAATCGTCCTCGCCGTTGCATCGAGTCTCCTGTGCCGGTTACCCGCTTCGGTTAGCGGTTGCGGATGTAGCGGTTCACCGCGTTGTTGTGCTCACGCAGGCTACGCGAGAAGTGGTGCGTACCATCGCCCCGGGAGACGAAATAGAGCGTGTCACCAGGCAGCGGATCGACGGCAGCCTCCAGCGACGCCCGCCCGGGCAAGGCAATGGGCGTCGGCGGCAGTCCGTCGATGGTATAGGTATTGTAGGGTGTCGCTTCCCGCAGGTCCGCGCGGGTAATGCGACCCGCATAGCGCTCGCCCATGCCGTAGATCACGGTGGGGTCGGTCTGCAGACGCATGCCCCGCTCGAGTCGGCGCTTGAACACGCCGGCAATTTCGCGGCGCTCCTCGGGGGCCCCCGTCTCGCGCTCGATCAGCGAGGCCATGATCAGCGCCTCGTAGGGCGTCTCGAAGGGCAGGTCGTCGCTGCGTTGCTCCCACACTTCCTCGAGGATCCGCTCCATGCGCGTGAGCGCCTGACGCAGGATGTCCACGTCGCTCATACCCTTGTGGTATCGGTAGGTATCGGGGAAGAACCAACCCTCGGGATGGCGCCCCTCCCGCTCGAGCAGCGCCATGATTTCCTCGTTGGATAGGTCGCTGGTCCGCTTTTCGAGCTTGGGCGCCGCATCCAGATGGGCGCGCATCTGACGAAAGGTCCAGCCCTCGGGTATGGTCAGAGGATAGGTGACGACACGGTCGCTGCCCAACAGCTCGAGCAGTTCGCGGCCGCTCATGTCGGGCTCGAGCATGTATTCACCGGCGCGAAGGCGCGGAACCGATTCCGGCTCGATCCGAGTCAGGAGACGAAACGCCCACTCGTCCTGCAGCATGCCGCGGCTGGCCAAGTCCGCCACGACCCGATGATACCCCGCACCGCTTGGCACCTCGTAGAGAGTCTCCTCTTCCACCGCAATGGGGGCCTCCAGACGGCTCTCCCAGTAACGATAACCGGCGAAAGCCGCTACCGCCGTCATGGCTATCAGCACCGCCAGAATCTTTACCACACGCAGCATGCGTCTTCCTCGTTCGGCTCTCTTGCGTTCAGACCTCGAAGCTCACCGGGTAGCCGAGCAGGGCATGTGCCTCGGCCTGCAGAGCGCGATGAATATCGCCTACCGCCCAGTACTTGCATGGAGTGCCGTCGGCATCGTCGAGCTGTGAAAGTGGCCAGAGGCCCTGAACCGAGTTGCCGAGCCAAACGGCTTCGGCTTCGATCAGTGCCTCCGGGCCGGCCTCGACTTCGGTCATCGAAAGGCGCTCCAGCAGCGCCTCTCGCAGCGTGCCTGCCACCCCGCAGCCCTCGAGCCGTGGCGTCTCCAACCGCCCTTTACGTTGCCAGAACAGATTCATGCAGGTTGCCTCGATCAACCGGCCCCGACCATCACAGAGCAGCCCCTCCGCCACGTCGGGGTCGCTCCACTCGCTACGCGCCAGGACGTTCTCCAGGCGATTGAGATGCTTGATTCCCGCTAGTGCGGGTTGAATCGCCAGGCGCAGCCGACAATGGCGGACCCGCACGCCCGCCTGCCAGTGCTGCGGCTGGGGATGGAACGGGGCGAGCTGCCACACCAGGCGTGGTGTCGGTGCCGAAGGAGGCAGGTACCCGCGCCCGCCACTACCGCGAGTGAGGACGAGCTTGAGCACGTGCAGCCCCGGTCCGGCCAGAAGCGGCAGGCGTTCGAGCTCACCCGCCAGCGGCATGGGAATGCCCAGCGCCCGGCTTCCACGTGAAAGTCGCGCCAAGTGCTCGCCCCAGAGCAGCGCTGCGCCGTCGCGCACGAGCACGGTCTCGAACAGACCGTCGCCATAGGCCAGCCCGCGATCATCAAGCGGAACCTGATGCTCTGGCCTCGCCCGAGTCATCTCGAATTCCTTCAGCGCAGCCTGGAAAAGACCAGAGTGCCGTTGGTGCCGCCGAAGCCGAACGAATTGGATAGTGCTACGTCGATCTTCATCTCGCGGGCGGTATGCGGCACGTAATCGAGGTCGCAGCCCTCCTGGGGATTGTCCAGGTTGATGGTCGGTGGCGCGACCTGGTCACGAATCGCCAAAATGCAGAAGACCGCCTCGACGGCGCCCGCTGCACCCAGCAAATGGCCAATCATCGACTTGGTGGAACTCACCGCCACGGAAGACGCCACCTCGCCCAGCACCCGCTTCACTGCGCGTGTCTCGGCCAGGTCGCCGGCGGGTGTCGAGGTGCCATGCGCATTGATGTAGTCGATCTCGGCGGGATCCAGGCCCGCATCGCGTATGGCATTGCGCATGGACAGCGCCGCCCCGCTGCCGTCCTCGGGCGGAGCAGTCATGTGGAAGGCATCGTCGCTCATGCCGAAGCCGGTCAACTCGGCGTAAATACGTGCCCCACGTGCCTTGGCATGCTCGTACGCCTCGAGCACCAGAATGCCGGCGCCATCGGAGAGGACGAAGCCATCGCGATCGCGATCCCACGGCCGGCTGGCGGACTGGGGATCGTCGTTACGGGTCGATAGTGCGCGCGCGGCGGAGAAACCGCCCAGGCCCAGCGGCGTGGTGGCCATTTCGGCACCGCCGCAAATCATCACGTCGGCGTCGCCGTAGGCAATGGTACGCGCGCTGTAGCCGATGTTGTGGGTACCGGTGGTGCAGGCAGTGGTAATGGCGATATTGGGGCCGCGGAAGCCGTGCTGAATGGCCAAGTTGCCGGAGATCATGTTGATGATCGAACCTGGCACGAAGAACGGCGAAATACGGCGTGATCCGCCCTTGTTGAGCGCATTGTGGTTGTGCTCGATCATCGGCAGACCGCCAATGCCGGAGCCGATGGCCACGCCGATACGCTCGGCGTTCTCTTCAGTGCACTCGATGCCTGCATCGCTGATGGCCTGCGCGCCCGCCGCCACCCCGTATTGGATGAACAGGTCCATCTTGCGCGCATCCTTGGGGTTCAAATACGGGCTGATGTCGAAGTTCTTGACCGAGCCTCCGAAGCGCGTGTTGAAGCCGGTGGCATCGAAATGCTCGATAGGGGCGATGCCGCTCTTGCCGGCCAGGATCTTCTCCCAGCTCTCCGTGACGGTGTTGCCCACCGGCGTGACCAGCCCCAGCCCGGTCACCACAACTCTACGAGCCATCAGTATTCCTCCAGACAACTTGATGACACGGCCCATCCCGGGGGCCGTCGTTGCGCGCATTATACCGGACATACAGGCTGCTTGGGCAGCCAAGCCCCCGTGACAACGCAAAAAGCCGCCCTGCTAGTCAGGACGGCTTTTCGTGGGCTTCGCAAAGCCCATTCACCTCAGCAAGCGGTGACGACCGCGCCCTTACTGATGGGCGTTGACGTAGTCGATGGCTTCCTGAACGGTGGTGATCTTCTCGGCTTCCTCATCGGGAATTTCGGTATCGAATTCCTCTTCGAGCGCCATCACCAGCTCGACGGTATCCAGGGAATCAGCGCCAAGGTCTTCGGTGAAGGAGGAGCTGTTCTGGATGTCCTCTTCCTTGACGTTCAGGCGCTCGGCCACAACCTTCTTCACGCGCTCTTCGATGGTGCTCATTATGACGTACTCCAGTCGTTCAAGTTAGCCGTTCAGATGACCAGCCGTTGGGTCCGCAAACTCAAGCTGCGGGGTAGTTTATAGACGCCCCCACGTCGGCGCAACCGCCGACCGGAGGCAGCTTCAACGCATGTTCATGCCACCGTTGACCTGCAAGGTCTCGCCGGTGATGTAGCTCGCGCTCTCGCTCGTCAGGAAGCCGACGGCGGCGGCGATCTCCTCCGGCTCGCCCAAGCGCGCCAGCGGAATCTGGGTCAGCAATGCCCGATGCTGCTCTTCGGGCAGTGCCCGCGTCATGTCGGTGGCGATGAAGCCCGGCGCCACCGCATTGACCGTAATGGCCCGCGATGCCACCTCTCGCGCCAAGGCGCGCGTGAAGCCTTCCATGCCGGCCTTGGCGGCAGCATAGTTGGTCTGGCCGAGATTGCCCATGGTCGCCACCACGGAGCTGATGCTGACGATGCGTCCGAACCGTGCCCGGGTCATGCCGCGCAGGCAAGCCTTGGTGACGCGATAGACAGACTTGAGGTTGGTGTCGAGCACCGAATCCCACTCATCGTCCTTCATTCGCATCAACAGATTGTCCCGAGTGATACCCGCATTGTTGACCAGGATGGTAGGCGCACCGAACTCGTCGGTGGAGGCCTTGATCAGCGCATCTACGCTGGCCGGGTCAGTCACGTCGAGGGCGCGTCCAGCCCCCTCGATTCCGTTCGCGCGCAGGTCCTCGTCGATACGGGCGGCGCCCGAGTCAGTGGTCGCCGTTCCGATCACCACCCGTCCCTGGCGGCCCAGCTCGTGGGCGATGGCACGGCCGATGCCGCGGCTGGCGCCGGTCACCAGGGCGATTCTACGTTCGCTCGTCATAATTCCGCTTCCGCTGATTTGCTGTTGAGTCCGAGACCTCTGAGCCCCGCATCGTATTATGAGTTGGCGGTCTCGCGCGCCAGTTCCAGAGCGGCCTCTAAGCTGTCGGGGTCATTGACCGCCAGTCCCTTGCTGCCCTTGACGATGCGCTTGCCAAGACCGGTGAGCACCTTGCCCGGCCCGCATTCGATGAACACCTGGGCACCGCCCGTGGCCATCGCCTCCATGCAGGATGTCCAGCGCACCGGCTGATAGAGCTGCTCGACCAGCCGTGTACGCAACGTCTCGACATCGGCATGCGCCTGTGCATCGACGTTCTGATAAACAGTGTAGCGAGGCGGACGCATCTCAAGATCGGTCATTGCCGTCTTGAGTCGCTCCGCGGCAGGCCGCATCAGCGCACAGTGCGAGGGTACCGACACTGGCAGCGGCATGGCACGCTTGGCACCGGCCTCCTGACACAGCGCGATGGCCCGTTCGACGGCAGCAGTGTCGCCGGCAATCACCACCTGCCCCGGGGCATTGTAGTTCACCGCCGCCACGACATCGTTCTGTGCGGCCTCGTTACAGGCCGTTTCAACGGTGGCGTCGTCGAGCCCCAGGATGGCCGCCATGGCGCCCCGACCGAGCGGCACGGCTTCCTGCATCGCTTCGCCACGCAGCCGCACCAGGCGTACGCCATCGGCAAATCCCATGACGCCGGCGCAAACCATGGCGCTGTATTCGCCGAGGCTGTGTCCGGCCATGGCGCCGGGCCGCGGCCCTTCGAGTTCCTGCCACACGCGCCAGATGGCGACACTCGCCGTCAGCAGCGCCGGTTGCGTGCAGGCAGTCGCATTCAGCGCCTCTTCGGGCCCCTCCTGGACGACCTTCCACAGGTCATAGCCCAGCGCATCGGCCGCCTCCTCGAATGTCGTCCGGACGACGCTGTAGCGCTCCGCCAGCTCCCGCAGCATGCCAACTTGCTGGGAGCCCTGCCCGGGAAAGACGAGGGCAAGGGGTTGAGTCATGTCGTTCACCATTACTCTTGTTGAGTCCTGTGTTGGCGAGCGCCCAGCTCGCGAGCGAGTCGAGCCGGCAAGTCCCGACTGATCTCCTGGGCGGCACGCAGCACAGCATAGGAAAAGCCCGTGGCATCGGCACTACCATGGCTCTTGATCACGATACCGTCGAGTCCCAACAGGCTGGCGCCATTGTAGCGCACCGGGTCCAGCTCACCCTTCAGCCGACGCAGCGCCGGCCTGGCCAACATCCCTACCAGGCGGCTGCTCCAGTGCGACTCGAAAGTCGCCTGCACGCGCTCGAACAACATGCGCGCCAAGCCTTCGCTGGCCTTGAGCACCGCATTGCCGACGAACCCGTCGCAGACCACCACGTCGGCGGCTCCGGCAAAGATGCCGTCACCCTCGATGAAGCCGCGATAGTTCATTGCCGCCGACTCGCTCAGCCAGGCATCGGCCTCGCGTACCGTGGCGCTGCCCTTGGTCCCTTCGCTGCCCACGTTGAGGAGCGCGACCCGCGGGGCGACCAACCCATCCACGTGGCGTGCCATGATGTCGCCCATGTGGGCGAAATCCACCAGTCGCTCGGCGTCGGCATCGACGTTGGCGCCGAGGTCCAGCAGATAACAGCGTCCGTCACCCCGGGTCGGAATGGCGGTGCATATCGCCGGACGCGGGATGCCCGACACCATGCCCAGCTCGCGCCGGGCCAACGCCATCAGGGCACCGGTGTTGCCGGCACTGACGCCGGCCATGGCACCGCCCTCTGCGACGTAGGCCAACATGTGCGCCATGCTGGTATCGCCGCCGCGCCGCAGCGCATCGGACGGGCGCTGATCCTGTTGGATCGTTTCCGGTGCATGGCGCACGAACAGGCGCGAGCCAGCCGCGGCAAGGTGCCGCGGCAGGCTCTTCATCTCGGCTTGCAGCTGGTCGCGAGGGCCGAACAGATCGATACTCAGGCCGGGCCAGGCCTGCACCGCGGCTGCCGCACCCTGTACGACAGCGCGAGGCCCCGCATCTCCGCCCATCGCGTCGATGGCGATCCGCACGGTCAATGACCGGCCGTCATCGACAGCGAGTCGACTCAGGCGTCGACGATCTTGCGGCCGCGATAGAAGCCATCGGGAGAGACGTGGTGGCGCAGGTGAGTGGTGCCGGTTTCCTTGTCCTGGGACAGGGTCGGGGCGCTCAGGGCGTCGTGGCTACGACGCATGCCGCGCTTGGAACGAGTCTTACGGTTCTGTTGAACTGCCATGGGTGTCACTCCGAAGTGAGACGATAAAGAATCAGGATTTGTCCTTGAGGCGACGCAACACCTCGAAAGGACTGACGCGAGTCGGCTCGATTGATTCGGCCTCCTCGCCGCTGCTCAGCTGGTCGCGCGAGACGCCGCACTGGGTCTCGTCGTGGTAAACCACCTGAGGCAGGCTGAGGATCAGTTCGTCCTCGACCATCGCCAGGAGGTTCAGCTGTTCGTTTTCCACCAGCACCGGCTCGTGGGTACTCGGCAGCTCTGCCGCCAGAGCGTCACTCGTGACCATGCCCAGCAGGAATTCGCTCTCGACATGCTGCGCCAGCGGCTCAAGGCAACGCCGGCACGGCAGCTGCAGGTCGGCTTCGAGGCGCCCGCGGATCTCGCGTCGCCCTTGGGCGTCGACACCGAAGTCGAGCCACACGCGGCAATCGCCGGCCTGTCGGCCGATCTGCTCCGCGAGACGCCCGAAGTCCTCGAGCGCCATCAGGCCAGCGAGGCTTTCGGAGCGGGCCGCGAGCCGATAGGGCTCGACCCTGTGGGGAAGTCTTGAGGTCAACATAGGCGCGCAATGATAGGCACTCCCCCCGCCCCTGTCAAAGCCGCCTTCTCAGCAGGTTACAATATCCCTTCCACTCATGGGCCCATGCCGTGTCGCCGGCCCCCAATCGACCGACAGGAGCGCCTCATGTCCCGCCTCGTACTCGCCTCCGGCTCACGCTGGCGTCGCCAGCTTCTCGATCGCCTGGGCCTGCCCTATGCATGGGCCAGTCCGGATATCGACGAAACTCCACGCCCCGGCGAATCCCCCGAGTCGCTGGTGCATCGGCTGGCACTGGCCAAGGCCAGTCGCGTGGCCGAGGACCATCCCGACCATCTAGTGATCGGCTCGGACCAGGTGGCTGTATTCGATGGCGAAGTGCTCGGCAAGCCCGGCGACACCGCCACGGCCCGTGCCCAGCTGACGCGCTTCTCGGGTCGCCGCGTGACCTTTCTCACCGGCTTGGCACTTATCGACACGCGCAGCGGGCGCCACCGGGTCTGCCACGAACACTACGACGTGAAATTCCGGCGACTCACCGACACGGAGATCGTCCATTACGTCGAACGCGAACAGCCGCTGGACAGTGCCGGCAGCTTTCGCATGGAGGGGCTGGGTATCGCTCTGTTCGAAAAACTCGAAGGCGACGACCCCAACACTCTAATCGGCTTGCCGTTGATCCGCTTGTGCGAGCTGTTGAGAGAAGCCGGCCTGGACCCACTGGCCTAGGCCGGCGCCGCGTCGGAGCTTCGCGCTACGGCAACTGGTAGCGCACCGGGGAGCGACTGGAGGACACTCCCATCCATTCCGCCGCAACCCGCCCGAACTGTCGCGACAGACGCTCGAAGGGATCCAGGCGCGGCGTATAGTCGTGCAGACGTAGCTCGCCGAACAGATCGCGCGAGAGTTCGTCGAGACTGCCGATACCATCGATCAGCCCCAGTTCCAACGCCTGCTCGCCGCTCCAGATCAGGCCGGTGAAGAGCTCCTCGTCATCGGCCAGGCGTTCACCGCGCCCGTGACGCACGGACTCGATGAACTGGCGATGCGTGGTGTCCATCACCGTCTGCCAGAACTCGCGCTCCTCCGGCGCCACCTCCGAGAAGGGGTCGAGAAAGCCCTTGTTCTCACCGCTGACGTAGATGCGTCGCTCGATGCCGAGACGATCGATCGCCTCCTCGAAGCCGAAGCTGGCGAAGATGACGCCGATGGAGCCCACCAGACTGGCCGGCGCCGCCACGATCTCGTCGGCTGCCGCCGCCATGTAGTAGGCGCCACTGGCACCGACGTCCTCGATGACCGCGATGATCGGCTTGTCGCCCTCCTCCCGCAATCTCAGTATCTCGTTGTAGACGCGCTGGGATTGCACCGGGCTGCCCCCGGGGCTGTCGATATGCAATACTACTGCCGCTGCCTTGTCGGATTCCCAGGCACGATTCAGGCCGGTGATGATGCGCTCGGCGCTGGCCGGCGACTCACCATCGATCACGCCGCGCACCTCGACCACGCCCAGGTGCGGCTGCACCGGTTCCTGTGTCATCGGTACGCCGAATAGCCCATAAAAGGAGACCAGCAGCAGCCCCAGCAGCAGCAGGGCAAAGACGAAGCGGAAGAACAGCTTCCAGCGTCGCGACCGACGCTGCTCGACCAACACCCCACCGATCCAGCGGTCCAGCGTTTCCTGCTGAGCCAGCCGCTGCCGCTCGCGCAGGGTTTCCGCGCTCTCCGACTCCGGCGGAGACGCCTCCTCCTTAGCCTGCCGCGCCTCTCGCGCCTGCTCGGGAGTCAACTCAGGGCCTTCGGTCCAGCGGTCTTCACGCCTGTCATCGCTCATGGGCTTACATTCCTCTTGTCGCCGCTATCGATTCAGCCAGTCGAACAGCTCCTCAACCGTCCCGGCAGTATATACGGGGCGGCACGCCGCCAGCCGCTCGGGGGCATGCACGCCCCAGGTCACCGCGACGCGATCCATTGCCAGCGCACGCGCCATCTCCAGATCGTACTCGGTATCGCCGACCATGACGGCCTCTTCGACCGGCACATCCAGCTCGATCAGCAGCTCTTCGAGCATCTGGGGATGCGGCTTGGAGCGCGTCTCATCGGCCGTGCGGCTGGCATGGAACCAGCCGCCGCTTGCGCTTTCGCGAAAGATGCGGTCAAGTCCACGCCGGCTCTTGCCGGTGGCCACGGCCAGACGGCGCTCGGCGCGATTGCGCAGCGCCGAGATGCCTGCCTCCACGCCCGGAAAGAACGGCATCGGCGTGCGACTTCCCTCGACGAAATGATAGGCGTAGCGGCTGCGCAGCATCTCGAAGCGTTCGGCATCGATACCTGGACACAGACGATCGATCGCCTCGGGCAACCCCAGCCCGATGATGTCGCGAACGGCCGTCTCATCGAGATGCCCCCACCCCGCATCGAGCGCCGCCGCCTGCATGCAGCCGACGATGCGTGCCACGGAATCCATCAGGGTCCCGTCCCAGTCGAAGATCACCAGTCGATAACGCATCGCGGCTCCGAAGGAAGATTCGTGCTTCAGTTCAGGTCGAGGCATGAGCGCCAGTCAGCACCGTCTCGAGTTCTTCGGGCAGGGGCGCGCGAATCTGCACCGGCCGGCCGCTGTCGGGCTCGGGAAACGTCAGCGAGGCGGCATGCAGGAAGAGTCGCGAAAGCCCAAGCGTGCGCGCCAGCGCCTCGCCCTCACGTGAGCCGTACTTGTCGTCGCCGAGCAGCGGATGGCCCGCATGGGCGGCGTGCACCCGGATCTGATGGGTACGACCGGTCACCGGCTCGGCCTCGATCAGCGTCGCCCTGGGGAAGGTTTCACGCACGGCGAAACGAGTCCGTGCGACCTTGCCAGCGGCATCCACGCGCACCCGACGCTCACCGTTGCCGGCATCGAAGCGCTCCAGGCGGGCGCTCACGAATTCACGCCGCACCGGCCAGCGCCCGGCCACCAGGGCCAGATAGCGCTTGTCCATCTGGTGCCGCTTGAGCGAATCGTTCAGCGTCAAAAGCGCCGGCCGCGACTTGGCCAGCAGCAGGCAGCCCGAGGTGTCGCGGTCGAGACGATGCACCAGTTCGAGGAAATCGAGATCCTCTCGCACCTGACGCAGCGCCTCGATCAGGCCGATCTTGACGCCACTGCCCCCATGCACGGGAAGTCCGGCGGGCTTGTTGATCACCAGCCAGCCCGGCCCCTCCACCAGCACGCTGCCCGCGAGCAGGTTGCGCAGCCCATCGCTGACCTGCCTGACCGCCTCTCGCGGCGCCAGCCTTAGCGGCGGGATGCGCACCTGGTCCCCGATCTGAAGGCGATAGTCGGCCTTGACCCGTTTCTTGTTCACCCGCACCTCGCCCTTGCGCACGATGCGGTAGACGAGCGTCCGCGGCACGCCTTTCAGGCGTGTGATCAGAAAGTTATCAACCCGCTGACCCGCCTGACCCTCGCCCACTTCCACCCACTGTACGTCGCGACCCTCGGCCATTACATTCCCGCTGGAAATCTGTTGTGGGGCAGCATTCTAACGCACTCGGCGCCGCACTGCGCCAATTGCCGCGCCTTGCCAATACTGCTATATTGCCAGCTCGCTCGGATGGATCCCTTCGGTCCCATGGCGCCTGCCCGACAGACACGCAGGCCGGAGCGACGAAATCAGGCCGCGACGATCCCTTTCTTGGGTCCCGCCGCCGACGAGTGACGTACGGATACACAGCGTACGGAAACAAAGACAGTAGTGACGCCACGCCCGGATCCCGGCTCGCCGAACAGTAACAGGCGGGCGGTGGCCACGGGAATCGTTCAACATCGTGCCGGTGGCCGGCGTTGGCGAATCGATGAATGCCAGGTGTCTGGCGGTGACCGCAGGGCCGGATGGGAGAAGCCCACCGAGACATGTCCTGCCTCCGCCGCGTACTCAACATGATCATGTCGTGCTGGGCCCCCTATGGGCGCCGGCACGATCGGGCGCCACTGTGCATCCGCGACATGCGCTGAGCACAAGCACGCAGCACCCAGAGGTTCGCCTTCTTCGATGCCCCCGGCGCGTCCAGATTGCGAGACAACATGAAACGGATGCTCATCAATGCGACCCAGCCGGAAGAGCTGCGCGTCGCGCTGGTCGATGGACAACGCCTATACGACCTGGACATCGAATCCGGTGCCAGGGAGCAGAAGAAAGCCAATATCTATCGCGGCAAAATCACCCGCGTCGAACCCTCCCTCGAAGCCGCTTTCGTCGACTTCGGTGCCGATCGTCACGGCTTTCTGCCTCTCAAGGAAATCTCTCGCGAATATTTCCTGAAGGACACCTCCGGGCGCCCCTCCATCAAGGAGGTGCTCAAGGAAGGCCAGGAAGTCATCATTCAGGTCGACAAGGAAGAGCGCGGCAACAAGGGTGCGGCGCTGACCACCTTCATCAGTCTTGCCGGTCGTTTCCTCGTGTTGATGCCCAACAATCCGCGTGCCGGCGGTATTTCACGCCGCATCGAGGGCGAAGAGCGCACCCAGCTCAAGGAGGCCATGGGGCAGCTCACGGTCCCCGAGAAGATGGGCGTGATCGTTCGCACCGCAGGCATCGGGCGTAGCAGCGAGGAGCTGCAATGGGACCTCGACTATCTCGTTCAGGTTTGGGAGTCGATCACAGAGGAAGCCGGCAAGCGCCCCGCCCCCTTCCTGATTTACCGTGAATCGAACGTCATCATTCGCGCCATGCGCGACTACCTGCGCCAGGATATTGGCGAGGTACTGATCGACAGTCCCCAGGTGCACCAGGAAGCGCTCACCTTCATTCGCCAGGTGATGCCCTCCTATCAACAAAAGATCAAGCTCTACGCCGACGAGGTACCCCTGTTCTCGCGGTTTCAAATCGAATCCCAGATCGAGACCGCCTACGAACGTGAAGTGAAGCTGCCCTCCGGGGGCTCCATTGTCATCGACCACACCGAAGCCTTGGTATCCATCGATATCAACTCGGCGCGTGCCACGCGGGGCAGCGACATCGAGGAAACCGCCCTTCAGACCAACCTGGAAGCGGCCGACGAGATCGCCCGCCAGCTTCGCCTGCGCGACATCGGCGGCCTGGTGGTGATCGATTTCATCGACATGAGTCCGGCGCGCAACCAGCGTGAAGTCGAGAATCGCATGCGCGACGCGCTCAAGCTCGACCGCGCCCGCGTGCAGATCGGCCGCATCTCTCGCTTCGGCCTGATGGAGATGTCGCGCCAGCGGCTACGCCCGTCGCTGGGCGAGACCAGCGGCGTGGTATGCCCGCGCTGCAACGGCCAGGGTACCATTCGCGATGTGCGTTCGCTGTCGCTCTCCATCATGCGCCTGATCGAGGAAGAGGCGATGAAGGAGCGCAGCGCGCAGATCCGCGCCATTCTGCCGGTACCGGTGGCGACTTACCTGCTCAACGAGAAGCGCGCGGTTCTCGCCGATATCGAGAAGCGCCAGGGCGTGCGGGTGCTGGTCCTGCCCAATCCCGATATGGATACCCCACACTACGATGTGCAGCGTCTGCGTGACGATCACATCGAAGAGGAAGGCGATCAGGACAAGTCCAGCTTCGAACTCTCGGTCGAGACCGAGGTCGGCAGGGAACCGGATGCGAGCATCGCCAAGCCGGTGGCCCGTGCGGAGGCAGCGGTCAAGACGGTGATCCATAACGAGCCGGCGCCCGCTTCCCTGCAACAGGAGCAAGCCCCGCAGCCGACCGTTACTCCTGCCGCTACGCCCGCTGCCCCCGCTCCCGGCGTGCTCGGTCGTCTGATCAAGGGCGTCAGCAAGCTGCTTGGCGGTGCCGAAAGCGATACCGAATCATCGGCAGCAACGCGTAAGCCCGAAACGGCAGCGCCCCGGGCGCGCAGCGACGAGCGTGGTGAGCGCAACGACCGCCAGCAGCGTCGCCGCTCGCGCAGCGAGACTCCCGAGGAGAGCCGCAGCAGCCAGCGTAGTGGTCAGTCGCGCCAGCAGGAGAGCGTGCGTCCCGATTCTCGCGACTCACGCCAGGAAGCCTCCGGTGGTCGCGGTGAAGGCCGCAACGGTCGTGGCGGTCGCGGCCAGGCGCGTGCCGAGAAATCGCAGAGCGACGAAGGCCGTCAGGGCAAGCCGGCTCAGCGTCAGCGCGACGAGACACCCCGTCGCCCGAAGGCCGAAAACCAGGACAAGCCGGCTCAGAAACCCACGGAGAAGCCTGTAGAGAAGACCGCTGAGAAAGCGGCCGAGCCGGTCAGGGATGACGACGGCAAGCCCAAGCGCACGCGCAACAACCCGCGCAACCGCTCGCGCCAGCATGCCATCAATCCTCAGGCCGAGGCCGAGCAGAAGCGCCTCCAGGTCGAAGCGACACAGCAGGCCGAGACCGTAGAAACGGGCAAGGTCGAGGCCCCAAAGCCGGTGGAGAAACCCGCCGAGCCGAACAATGACGAACGGCCGAAGCCGGTCGAGAAAGCTGCCGAGCCGACCAAAGCTGAGCAGCCGAAGCCAGAGCAGCCCAAGGCCGACACTCCCAAGCCGATCGAGAAAGCCGACGAGCCGCCCAGAGCTGAGCAGCCGAAGCCGGAACAGCCCAAGGCCGACGCTCCCAAGCCGGTCGAGAAAACCGACGAGCCGACCAAAGCTGAGCAGCCGAAGCCGGAGCAGCCCAAGGCCGACGCTCCCAAGCCGGTCGAGAAAACCGACGAGTCGACCAAAGCTGAGCAGCCGAAGCCGGAGCAGCCCAAGGCCGACGCTCCCAAGCCGGTCGAGAAAGCTGCCGAGTCGACCAAAGCTGAGCAGCCGAAGCCGGAACAGCCCAAGGCCGACGCTCCCAAGCCGGTCGAAAAGCCTGCCGAACCGGTGAAGACCGAGCAGCCGAAGCCAGATCAGCCCAA
>NZ_PJRN01000031.1 GCF_002930105.1 Billgrantia saliphila
ACCCGGCGACCTCCGACAGCCGCACCACCTCGGTAGGCAGCGCGGCGATCTTCCGCTTCCTGCGCCCGGTGTGCTACCAGGCGCTGCCGCAGGGGCTCTTGCCCGAGCCGCTCAGGGACGGCAACCCCTGGGGCGTGTCGCGCCTGGTCGACGGCAAGCGCGAGGCCTGACACATGAACCACGAGCTGAGAACGAGCCTGCTTCCCGAGGACAGCGAGCATGCGCTGCTGGTCGGTCGCGTCTGGCGTGATGGCGCAGGCTCGATGCCATCCGGCCCCGCCCTGGTGGTGGTGCGCCGGGGCGAAGCCATCGACATTTCCGCACACGGCGACTGCATGGCCGACCTGCTCGACCGCGACGACGTCATCGATTTCGTCCGACGCGTCGATGGCGAATCGCTGGGCCCGGCCGTCGCCCTGTTGGAAAACTCCCTGGCCGAACCGCCGCGCTCGCCCTACCTGCTTGCACCATGCGACGTGCAGGCGATCAAGGCTTGCGGCGTGACCTTCGCCGTGAGCCTGCTGGAGCGGGTGATCGAGGAGCAGGCCGGGGGCGACGCGGCCAAGGCCGCCGTGCTGCGTGCCGAACTCAACGAAATGATCGGCCGGGACTTGTCGCGCATCGCCCCCGGCTCCGACGAGGCCATGGCGCTGAAGGCGGCGCTGCAGGCACGCGGCGCCTGGTCGCAGTACATGGAGGTGGGTCTCGGCCCCGACGCCGAGGTGTTCACCAAGGCGCAGCCGCTCTCGTCGGTAGGCTTCGGGGCGCGCGTTGGCCTGCACCTGGCTTCGCAGTGGAACAACCCCGAGCCCGAGATCGTGCTGGCGGTGGACGCCCGGGGCGAGCCCAAGGGCGCCACGCTCGGCAACGACGTCAACCTGCGTGATATCGAGGGCCGCAGCGCGCTGCTGCTGGGCAAGGCCAAGGATAACAACGCCTCCTGCGCCATCGGTCCCTTCATTCGTCTGTTCGACGAACGCTTCACGATGGACAGCGTACGCCAGGCCCACGTCACGCTGCGCATCGAGGGCGAGGACGACGGTTTCCTGCTCGAAGGCGAGAGCGACATGCGCGAGATCAGCCGCGACCCGCTCGACCTGGTGCGCCAGACCGTCGGTGCACATCACCAGTACCCAGACGGCTTCATGCTGTTCCTCGGCACCATGTTCTCGCCGATCCAGGATCGCGACGGCGCGGGCCAGGGTTTCACCCACCACATCGGCGATCGCGTGACCATTGCCACCCCGGCGCTGGGCGGCCTGGTCAATCGCGTCGATCGCTCGGATCGCCTGCCACCTTGGTCCTTCGGCATTCGCGCCTGGCTGGCGCACCGCCGCTAGGCGTTATCGAAGAGGGCTGCGCAGCGACAAGGCGTCCTTCTCGCCTTGTCGCTGCGACCTAGGCAGCATTGCCTATATGTTGAACATATGGCACTTTATGTGGCGAATCATTGACATGAGCCGCCATGACTGACAAGTCCCCCAAGCGTCCCGCCAAGACCGCCCGCCCCAGCGTGGTGGAACATCTCGCCGAAGCCATCTTTTCCGGCCGCTACCAGCCCGGGGACTTCGTTCCCAAGGAGATCGACCTGTGCCAGCAGTTCGACATCAACCGTTCGGCGGTAAGAAGCGATCTGCGCCAGCTGGTCGATGTCGGCATCATCGCGCGCATCTCCGGTCACGGCTCCAAGGTTCGCGATTACGAGGCGTGGAATATTCTCGACCCCTCGGTCACCGAATGGATGACCCGCTATGCCTCGCCCAACCCACGCATCCAGCGTGAGATCCTCGCCTTTCGCCTGGACGTCGAGCCCTACGTGGCGATGACCGCGGCGAAGCGCGCCAAGGCGCGCGACCTGGTGGCGATCGAAGAGGCCCTGGAGGGCATGGGGCGGTGCCTGAAGGCCGCCACCCCGGAGGAGCGGCGCCAGTACAGCGACTACGACGTCGCCTTTCATGTGGCGATCTTCAAGGCCAGCCACAACATCGTCTGGTCGCAGCTGTCGCACATCCTGCGACCGTCGATCCATCTGCTCATCGAGACGTCCAACGACAGTACCGCGGACCCCGAAGCGAGCTTCGAACGACACCGACAGGTAATGGAGGCGATCCGCACCCGCCGGCCTCGCGAGGCCTTCCAGGCCGCCCGCGCCGTGCTGCAGGGCACCGCCGATGCGCTAGGCATCGAACCCGGCGACGGTACGCTGGGCGACTGGCTGGAGCCCGCCTAGGCCGCCCAGCGTGACGCAACGAATGCAGGCGATGCCAGGCCGCGAACTCCTGGTGCCACGCGGAACAGGGCTCCCGCCAAGGCTTCCTGCTCGCGCTCGAAGGCTGCCGTGGTGATGAACAGCTGGTCCAGCTCGGGCCCGCCGAAGGCGCAGGATGTTACCCGCGAGGCGGGCAGGATCAGGGTCTCGTCCAGTGCCCCGTCGGGCAGGAAACGACTGACACGCCCCCCGCCCCAGTGGGCGATCCACAGGCCGCCCTCGGCGTCGCAGGTCATACCGTCCGGGTACCCCTGGGTACCTGAGAAGTGCAGGTGCTCGCGCTTGCCGGACAGCTCGCCCGCGGCGGACAGATCGAAGGCGTAGACGACCCCGGCTGCCGTGTCGCTGTGATAGAGCGTCCTGCCGTCGGGGCTGACGGCGGGACCGTTGGCCACAGCGTAGCCGCGGTCGACGCAGCGCAGGCCCTCGGCATCGAGGCAGTAGAGAGACCCCTGGCCCGGTTCGCCAGTCTCGCTCATCGAGCCGAACCAGAGCCGCCCTCGGTCGTCGACCGCCGCGTCGTTGAACCGGTTGCCCGCCGGCTCGTCGGGCGTGGTCCAGGCGTTGACGATGTACGGGCCGTCTTCGTCGAGACGCAGGTGCACCAACCGTGAGGCGAGTGCCGCGATGAAGCCGTCGCCGTCGTCGCGCGGCGCCAGCCAGCAGCACGCCTCGTCGAGCGACCAGCCGCGGGTCTCGCCGCGGGCAGCGTCGTGCACATGCAGCATGCCTTTCAGGATGTCGACGAACAGCAGTTGACCGGCTTCTCCCCGTGCGGGACACCACAGCGGGCCTTCGCCCAGCTGCGCCCTACCTCGCCATACGCATTCGATCATCGAGCCGTCGACCATGCGCCGCTCGCCTCCCGCTCGGTTCAATGCGAATGCCTCGGCACTTCGGCGCCGCGACACCCGACCAGGAAGTCGAAGTCGCAGCCTTCGTCGGCCTGCAGCACCCGCTCGATGTAGAGCTGGCGGTAGCCTCCGTCGCTGGCGATCCGGCTCGACTGGGCGGTGGGGTCGCTCTCGGCCAGGCGCGCCTCGAGCTCGGCGTCGCTGATGTCCAGGTGCAAGGTGCCGGCATCGCAGTCGAGCTCGATCCAGTCGCCATCGCGCACCGCGGCGAGCGGTCCGCCGGCGGCGGCCTCGGGAGCCACGTGCAACACCACGGTGCCGTAGGCGGTACCGCTCATGCGCGCATCGGAGATGCGCACCATGTCGGTCACGCCCTGTTCGAGCAGCTTGGCGGGCAGGCCCATATTGCCGACCTCGGCCATGCCGTGATAGCCGCGCGGCCCGCAGTTCTTCATCACCAGCACGCTGCCGGCGTCGACCTCGAGGTCGGGATCGTTGATACGCTGCTTGTAGTGATCGAAGTCATCGAAGACCACGGCTCGCCCGCGATGCCGCATCAGTTCCGGGCTCGCCGCCGAGGGCTTGAGCACCGCCCCGCGCGGTGCCAGGTTGCCGCGCAACACGCACATGCCGCCATCCTCGCGCAGAGGATTGTCCAGCGGACGGATCACCTCGTCGTTGTAGAGCGGCGCGTCCTTGACGTTGTCCCACAGGGCCTTGCCGTTGACCGTCAGCGCGTCCTTGTGCGGCAGGCGGTCGGCCTCGCCCAGCCGACGCAGCACCGCAGGCAGGCCGCCGGCATAGTAGAACTCCTCCATCAGGAAGCGCCCCGACGGCTGCAGGTCGACGATGGTCGGCGTATCCCGACCGACTCGGCTCCAGTCGTCGAGGTCGAGCTCCACCCCGATGCGCCCGGCGATGGCCTTGAGGTGAATCACGGCGTTGGTCGAGCCGCCGATCGCGGCGTTGGTGCGAATGGCGTTCTCGAAGGCCTGCTTGGTCAGGACCTTGGAGAGCGTGAGATCCTCTTCGACCATCTCGACGATACGATTGCCGGAGAGATGCGCCAGCACGTAGCGCCGCGCGTCCACTGCGGGTATCGCCGCATTATGCGGTAATGAAACGCCAAGCGACTCGGCCATGCAGGCCATGGTCGAGGCGGTACCCATGGTGTTGCAGGTGCCCGCCGAGCGCGACATGCCGGCCTCGGCGGCCATGAATTCGTGGATCGAGATCTTGCCGGCCTTGACCTGCTCGGAGAGTTGCCAGACCACGGTGCCCGAGCCGATGTCCCTGCCCTCATGCTTGCCGTTGAGCATGGGCCCGCCGGTAACCACGATGGTGGGAATGTCGCAGCTTGCCGCGCCCATCAGCAGCGCCGGCGTGGTCTTGTCACAGCCCACCAGCAGTACCACCGCATCCAGCGGGTTGCCGCGGATCGACTCCTCGACGTCCATGCTCGCCAGGTTGCGGGTGAACATCGCCGTGGGCCGCAGCAACGACTCACCGTTGGAGAAAACGGGAAACTCCACCGGATAGCCGCCCGCTTCCAGCACACCCTTCTTGACGTGTTCGGCAAGCTTGCGGAAGTGCGCGTTGCAGGGCGTGAGTTCGGACCAGGTGTTGCAGATGCCGATGATCGGCTTGCCCTCGAACTCATGGTCCGGAATGCCCTGGTTCTTCATCCAGCTGCGGTACATGAAGCCGTTCTTGTCGGCGGTGCCGAACCACTGGGCGCTGCGCAAGGGACGCTTGCGGTCGGTCATACGAGGTCTCCTGAAACCGAAGGATCATGCACGCTGGCGTCGGGTCTGCTTCCAGCGGTCAAACATCACCGCCAGCAGCAGGATCGCGCCGCGTACCAGGTACTGATAGAAAGTGGGAACGTTGAGCAGGCCCATGGCATTCTGCACGCAGCCCATGATCAGCACGCCGACCAACACGCCGGTGATGGTGGCCACGCCGCCCGAAAGCGCCACGCCGCCGAGCACGCAGGCCGAGATCACCGCGAGCTCCAACCCCATGGAGGTGTTGGGATCGCCCAGCCCCATGCGCGAGGTGAGCAGTACGCCGGCAATGCCGGCCACCACGCCCTGCAGGCCGAAGACGATGATCTTGAGACGCCGCACGTTGACCCCAGCCAGCGCCGCCGCCTCGGCGTTGCCGCCGGTGGCCAGCACGTTGCGCCCGAACGCGGTCATGTTGAGCAGCACACCGAAGATCACGAAGCAGGCGATCATGGTCCACACCGGCAGCGTCAGGCCGAGGAAGGAGGCGCTGCCGAGATCGAAGAACTCGGGCACGGTGATCATCACCGCATCGCCGCCAGAGGTGATGTAGGCCAGGCCGCGCACGAATTCCATGGCGGCGAGCGTGGCGATCAGCGAATTGATACCGAACTTCGCCACCACGAAGCCGTTGAATGCCCCTACCGCGCCCCCGGCGAGCACGCCTCCGAGCACGCCGATCATCACGCTGCCCGAGGCCGAGGTGACCACGGCCGCGACCACGCCAGCGAAGGCGACGATGGACGCCACCGACAGATCGACCTCGCCCAGCGCCAGCACCATCATCATGGTGGTGGCGATGGTACCGATCAGGGTGATGGAGAGCAGCAGGCCCACCATGTTGCGCCCGGTGAGGAAGCCTGGGATGAACACCGCCAACGCGACGAACAGAATCACGAAGATGGCGATCAGCCCGGACGTATCGAGCAAGGTGCGCAGGGGCTTGGGCAGCCCCCGGCGCGGGGGAGCTGCCGTCGTGCTGCCGTCTCCCCCTGCGAGTTTATGGGTGGTCATGTGAAATCCCTCTGAGTGCACTTGTCGTTATGGCTTTCGGAAGATCAGGCGGGCAGCGCCAGCCCCAGCAGGCGCTCCTGGGTGGCCTCTCGGCGCGGCACGATGTCGACCAGCGCACCGTCGCGCATCACGCCGATGCGGTCGCAGATGGAGCTCACTTCGGCCAGGTCGCTGGAGATCACGACGACGCTCTTGCCCTGTTCGGTCAGCTCGAAGAGCAGGTTGTAGATGTCGCGGCGAGCGCCCACGTCGATGCCGCGAGTGGGCTCGTCCATTACGAACAGGTCGATCTTCTCGGACAGCCAGCGCGCCAGGATCACCTTCTGCTGGTTGCCGCCGGAGAGCGAGCCGATCGGCGTGCGTGGCCCCGGCGTCTTGATGCTCAGACGTCGGATGTAGTCCTCGGCATTGGCACGTTCGCGCCGCGGGTCGCGCAGCAACCCCCAGCGCTTGAAGAAGCGCCGGCAGCTGATGTTGAGGTTGTCGGCCACGCTGGCGACGGGAAAGATGCCCTGCGACTTGCGATCCTCGGGGCACATAGCGATGCCCCGGCGGATCGCCTCGCCGGGGCTGGCGAAGCGTCGCGCCACGCCCTGGAAGCGCACCTCGCCCGACTTGGCGGTCTCGGCGCCGCACACCAGCCGCATCAGTTCGCTGCGCCCTGCCCCGACCAGACCGAACAGGCCGAACACTTCGCCGCGCTTCACCTCGAAGCTCACGGGCGCTTTCAGTCCCATGCCCTCGATGGCATCGATCTCGAGCATCACCTCGCCCTGCTCGCGCTCGCGATAGCCGTAGACATCCTCGATATCGCGACCGACCATCTCGCTGACCAGGGTGTCGTGATCGAGCGCATCGAGGCTCTCGTGGGTGCGAATGTGCTTGCCGTCGCGGAACACGGTGACCGCATCGCACATCTTGAAGACCTCTTCCATGCGATGGGTGACGTACAGCACCACGCGGCCCTCGTCGCGCAGCCGGGCGACGATGCGCTCGAGCTGGCGCGTCTCCTGCACCGACAGGCTGCTGGTCGGCTCGTCGAAGGCGATGATGCGGGCATCGCGCAGCAGCGCACGACCGATCTCGATCATCTGCTGCTGGCCGATGGAGAGATCGCGTACCTTGGTCGAGGGGTGGATGCTGCCTTCCCCAAGCTCCTCGAGCATGCGCATCGCCCGCTCACGCAGCCGCCGCCGGTCGATGAAGCCGCGCGTCGCCGGCAGCTGGCCGAGCAGGAGGTTTTCGGCCACCGACATGTTGGGCGCCAGCGTCAGCTCCTGGTAGATGATGGCGATACCCTGCCCCAGCGCCTCGCGGGCGTTAGCGAACACATGGCGCTCGCCGTCGATCCACAGCGCCCCTTCCGTGACCCGGTTGACCCCGCTGAGTACCTTGAGCAGTGTCGACTTGCCGGCGCCGTTCTCGCCCATCAGTGCATGCACCTGGCCAGCGCGGACGCCGAAGCTGACCTTGTCGAGCGCCCGCACGCCGGGGAAGACCACGCTGATGCCGTCGAAACGAAGATAGGGTTCGGTCATGTCGCTCTCCCGCTCACCGTGATGCAGCACGTTACAGCCCGAGTTCGGCGCGTACGTCCTGCCAGTTGTCGCGCGTCATCAGGGTGCCTGAGGTTTCGGTGTTGGCCGGCGGTTCCTCGCCTTCGGTGATCCAGCGATAGAGGCTCTCCGCCGTCTGGCGCCCATGTTGGGTGGAACTCACCGCCACGGTGCCGTGGAAGCCCGTCGGGTTGCTGCGCGAGAATTCGGCGAAGGCCGCACCGGAGCCGTTGATGCCCACGCCGATAACATCCTCGGCGGCAAGACCGTATTGCTCGGTGGCGCGCACGCCGCCCAGCACGCTCTCTTCGTTGAGGGCGTAGATGATCCAGTGCTCGAACTCGCCGCGCTGGGAGATGACTGGCGAGGCGGCCGAGAAGGCGCTACTGGTATCGGTGTTTTGCTGAGGTGCATCGAAGACATTCTCGGCGGGGAAACCCCACTCGACCAGCGCATCGGTGGCACCGTCAGTGCGCTCCTTGGCGGTGGGCAGTTCATTGTTGGTGATGCGCAGTGCCGCGACCTCCTGCGGGTCCCAGCCGCGGGCCTCCATCTCGGCGGCTATGGCCTCGCCGACCTGCTGGCCGATCTTGTAGCCCGACATGCCCAGGTGCGGCACCTCCTCCATGGGCTCACCGTCACTGCCCACGAAGCGGTCGTCCACCGTGACCACCTTCATGCCGTACTGGTTGGCACGATTCATGATGGCCGGCCCCAGTCGCACGTCGGGCGGGCAGATGACGAAGCCCTGGGCGCCCTGGGAGTTGAGGTTGTCGATGGCGCTCAGTACCTCCTGGCCATCCTCACCTCCCAGTCGGACGACGCTAAAGCCCAGCTCCTCGCCGGCCTGCGTGGCAGCTTCCTGCTCGTTGATGAACCAGGCCTGCTCGGGTTTCTTGACGATGAAACCTATCTTGACGTCCTCTTCGGCCGCTTGTGTCGCGCTGACGGATCCGAGCGCCAGGCCGGCACTCAGGGCCAGACGAGTGAAGGTCGTTGTGAAAGTCATGGCGTACTCCTAAGTCTCTTCGGGGGTCTTGTTGTTGATGTTCGGGACTCTTGGGTCACGAGCCCGGAGCTTCTTCCTGGGCGGAGAACCGGTAGATTGTGCGCGTGCGATAGGTCTCCCCCGGCTCGAGAATCGTCGAGGGAAAGTTGGCCTGGTTGGGGGAATCAGGGTAGTGCTGAGTCTCCAGCGCGAATCCGGATCGGTGCTCGTAGGCCTGCCCTTGTTTGCCCGTCAGGTCGCCTGCAAGGAAATTGCCTGAGTAGAACTGGATGCCCGGCTCGGTCGTGCTGATTTCCAGCAGGCGTCCGCTGTCGGGCTCCCACACCCTGGCGGCCAGTAAGGCATCGCCAGAGGAGGCGTCTTGCCTGGCGAGTACGAAGTTGTGATCGTAGCCCTTGCCGAAGGTCAACTGCTCGTTGTCCTGCTCGATGCGTTCACCGATCGGCGTCGGCTGGGTAAAGTCGAATGGCGTACCTTCGACCGGGCGAATCTCGCCGGTGGGGATCAAGGTGTCGTCCACCGGGGTAAAAGCATCGGCGTTGATCATCATGTAATGATCGAGAATGCTGCCGCTGCCCTCCCCCTCGAGATTGAAATAGCTGTGCTGCGTGAGGTTGACCGGAGTCGCCTTGTCGGTCGTGGCCCGGTAGTCGACGACCAACTCATCGGCAGCGGTCAGGGTGTAGGTCACTTGCGTTTCCAGCCTGCCCGGATAGCCTTCCTCGCCATCCTCGCTGGTATAGCTGAGCACGAGCCCGGCACCTTCGTCGTTCTCGAACGGCTCCGCCTGCCACAGCACCTTGTCGAGTCCCTGCTGGCCACCGTGCAGATGGTTGTCGCCATCATTGGTCGCCAGGGAATAGGTTTCTCCGCCGAGAGAGAAGCGGCCGTCGGCGATGCGATTGCCGTAGCGCCCGATCAACGCGCCGAAGTAGGGATTGGCCTGACGATAGGTATCGGAGAGGTAGGCTTCCAGCGAGTCGAAGCCCAATGCAATGTCGTCGAACTCGCCATGTTTATCGGGCGTCTTCAACGACACGATGATGCCGCCATAGTTGATGACACGCATCTCGATGCCGTTCGCGTTGGCGATACGATAGACGTCGACGGTGCGACCGTCGGGAAGCTCGCCGAACGTCGCCTTTTCCAAGGTTCCTGCCCTCCGATCGTCGCCGCCGTCGGCGGCAGGGTCTTCGGCCTGTGCCGCCGCTATCAACAGTACGGCGGCTCCCGCACCCAGCGTCAGTCGTGAGAAAGGGGATGTGAATGGCATGATCGTCTCCTGCCGGCTGCCAACCGGATTGTTGTTATCGGCAACGCGTTGGGTCCCGTTGCCATGGCACGGCTTACGTTAGCCGGACGCAACATAACCAACCAATGCCAAAACCAGCCAGGTTTGATATGTTTTTTGCTATCATTTCATCGGGAGTACGGCTGCCATGGGCGTTCTGGGTGACGACTGGTTTCTTCGCGTTCGACTAAAGTTGCGCCATTTCCAGTTGTTTCTCGCCCTGGACGAACTGCGTAATCTGCATCGCGCCGCTGCCAGGCTCGGCATGAGTCAGCCCGCCGCATCCAAGCTGCTGGCTGATATCGAGTCACAGTTGGACGTTAAGCTCTTCGAGCGTCATGCCCGTGGCCTTACCCCCAACTGGTATGGGGAGGTCATGATTCGCCATGCGCGCACCATGCTCTCCGAGCTGCGCCATACCGGCGAGGAGCTGAATGCCCTACGTGCGGGTAATGCGGGAATGGTGGCGGTCGGCACGGTCATGGCACCTGCGGTGACCCTGCTGACCAGTGCTATCGAGCGGGTTCACCGCGATCGGCCCAGGCTGCGGGTCAGTGTCGACGTCAACGTCAGTCAGGTACTGATCCCGCGCCTGCTGGAGGGGGAGTTCGATTTCGCCATCACGCGCATTCCCGCCGGATTCCCGGCGGAGCGCTTCGTGTTCGAGGAGATCGGCGAGGAAGACATCTGCTTCGTATGTCGCGAAGGCCACCCGCTGACGGGGTGCTCGCCGCTGACACTGCGGGACATGGCGGCCTACCCCTGGTCGCTTCAGCCGCCGGGCGCCCTGATGCGCCAGCGGGTCGACCGGCTGTTCCTGCATCACGGGGTCTCGCTGCCTGCCCAGATCGTCGATACCCCCGACGTGCTGGTTTCCCTGGCCCTGGTCGACAAGTCGGACACCATCACCGCCACCACCCGCGAGGTGGCGGGCTTGCTGTGCGCCCCCCAGCGTTTCCGCATCCTTCCCTTTCGCGAGGTCCTCAGCGTTCAGCCCTATGGTCTGGTGAGCCTGCGCGACCAGCGCCTGTCACCCGGCGCCGGCGCGCTGATGGGCACGCTGCGCGAGATCATTGCGCATCGCAGTGGGCTCGACCGCCCCCGCGCAGCGCCCGCATGATTTCACTCCACGAAAGCTTCCACGGCTTCGCGCCGGGCAGCGAGGCAGGCATCCGCCACGTGCCGCAGGGGAGCCAGATCCACGTCTCGCTGCCGATCCCGAATCAGCTCGGCAAACCGGGCGTAAAGTCCGGGATACTCGCGCTCCTCGGCGACGAGCACGCAGCGGCCGTCGATTTCCAGCCGGCAGCCTCCCTGCAGCAGGCTGAGCCGCCCCGCCTCGGTTTCGACGTGGATGCTCCAGATCGGCGGGCTGGGCTGACGAAAATCGAAGTCGGCCACGATCGGCGCGCCCTCGGCATCGCTGAAGGTCAGCGCCGCGGCGATCGGCGCCTGGCAGTTGCTCGGCACCCATAGCTGCGCGTCACGCAGGAAAAAGGCGCGCGGCAGTATCTCGGTGGCGATCGACAGCGCATTGATTCCGGGGTCGAACACCCCCATGCCGCCCGGCTCCCAGATCCACGCCTGACCGGGGTGCCACACTCGGACGTCCTCGCGCCAGTCGATCTCGACCCGCCGTATGCGCTGCTCCCGCAGCCACTCGCGGGCCTGTCCCACGGCCGGGGCGAAGCGTGAATGCCAGGCCGCGAAAAGCGTGCAGCCCTGACGCTCGGCCAGTGCAACGAGATCCTCGACCTCGCTCAGGGTGGCGCCGGGCGGTTTCTCCAGTAGCACGCTCTTGCCCCGTTCCAGGGCGATACGCGCCTGGGAATAGCGCAGGTGCGTCGGCGTGCAGATGGCCACCGCCATCAGCTCCGGCCGAGCGTCGAGCATGGCGGGCAACGAGTCGTATCCCGGCACGCCGTCCAGCCGCGCCACGGGATCCGCGGTGGCGACCAGTCGCAATTCGTCCACCGCGTCGATCGCCGCCAGATGCTGGTCGCGAACGATCTTGCCGACCCCTACCAGGCCTATTTCGATGCTCTGCATTGCCAAGTCCTTTGGTTCGGATGGCGAGACGACACGTCTCACCAGGATGAGTGACACGACTAAAGTCTATGTTGAACATGAACTGTATATGTTCAACATATAAGCAGCCCGTAACAATAAACAACCCCTGGAGCCCGTATGCTCAATCTCGAACACCGCCTCATCCTCGCTGGCTCGGCGCTGCTGCTGGGCCTGTCCTCCGCCCAGGCGGCGGAATACGAATGGTCCTTCCAAGCCTCGGAGACCTCCGGCGAGCCCAGCTTCAAGATCAAGCAGGAGTGGGCCGAGCGAATCTCGCGTATGACCGACGGCCGCATCGAGATCGAGGTCATGCCGATCAACGCCGTGGTCGGCCCCACCGAGACGCTGGACGCGGTAAGTTCAGGCATTCTGCAGGGTCACATGACCGATCCCAGCTACTTCTCGGGCCAGGACCCGGCGTTCGGCATGCTGGGCAACCTGGTGGGTGCCTGGCAGAACCCCTACGACTTTCTCGAGTACATGAAGCACGGCGGCGGCGAGGACCTCTACAACGAGCTGGTCGAACCCTACGGCGTGCACCTGATCGGCGCGGCCACCTTCCCGCTGGAGTCGGTGCCTTCCACCGTTCCGATCGAGACGCTGGAGGACTTCGAGGGCTTAAAGATCCGCGCCCCGCAGGGCATGGTCTACAACGTCTTCGAGCGCATCGGCGCCAGCCCCGTCAACCTGCCCGGCTCCGAAGTCTATACCGCGTTGGAGAAGAAGGTCATCGATGCCGCCGACTCCACCGTGCTCTCCAACAATGATGCCATGGGGCTACACGCCTTTGCCCCCTACCCGCTGTACCCGGGCTTCCATTCGATGCCGATGATCGCCGTGTCGATCAACAAGCAGATCTGGGACGACCTGCCCGAGGATCTGCAAGCGACTCTCGAGACCGCCTTCGACGGCATGGCCTACGACCTGATCGCACGTCTCAAGGCCCAGGACATCGAGACCCTGCAGCGTCTGCAGGAGGACCCGGACGTTCATCCCTTCGACCTCCCCGCCGAGGAGCGCCGCAAGTTCAGCGCCGCTGCGGAACAAGAGTGGCAGGAATGGGCCGGCGAGAACGAGATGACGCAGAAGATCTACGACTCGGCGACCGCCTTCCTGCGCTCGCGCAACCTGCTCTGAACCACGCACCGGCAACCGACGCGGGCCGCCAGCTTCTGGCGGCCCGCAACGCCTATCGAGACTCGCCATGTCGCAGCAACAACATGACCCCAAGCCCCTGCCCGAACAGGAACTCGCCGACATCGTGGAGCAGGTCGAGGATGTCTCGCCCGAGCGTAACGGCCTCGACCGCCTGGTGTCGCGAGGCGCCCGGGGCGCCGCCTGGATGATTCTGCTGGCCATGGCTATCAGCGTGGTCGAAGTGTTCCTGCGCTATGGCTTCAACTCCCCGACTTCCTGGGTGCACGAGAGCGTGGTGTTTCTTATCGCCATCAGCTTCGCGCTGGGCGGCCCCGCCGCCCTGGCACGTAACAGCCACATCCGAGTCAAGGTGCTCTACGACAACGTCGGCCCCAGCCTCAGGGGTTGGATGGATCGCTTCAACGACCTGGTGACCCTGGGCTTCTGCCTGGCCATGAGCTACGCCGCCTTCCATATGTTCTGGCGCGCCTCGCACAACCCGCTCGGCGAGTGGCGCCTCGAGCGCTCCGGCACCTCGTGGAACCCGCCCTTTCCGGCCATGGTCAAGGGAGTGATCCTGTTCGCCCTGGCGCTGATGACGCTGCAGGCCCTGCTGCATCTGATCCAGTCGCTGCGGGCTCGCCCCGGTCGGGAGGTGCGCTGATGGATATCTCGACCGCGACGCTATTAATGGTCGGCGCCATCTTCGCCCTGCTCGTCACCGGCCTGCCGCTGGCCTTCATTACCGGCCTGGTGGCGATGGCCTTCACCTTCGGCTGGTTCGGAGAGACCGCCCTGCCGCTGGTGACCAGCCGGGTATACGGTTTCATCACCGAGTATTCGCTGGTGGCGGTGCCGATGTTCGTGCTGATGGCCTCGCTGCTCGACCGCTCCGGAATTGCCAAGGACCTGTTCAACGCCATGCGTGTGTTCGCCGGCCGCCTGCCCGGCGGCGTGGCGGTGCAGACCATCGTGGTCGCCTTCTTCCTGGCGGCGCTGTCGGGGATCATTGGCGGCGAGATCGTGCTGCTGGGCATCCTGGCGCTGCCGCAGATGCTGCGCCTGGGCTATGACAAACACCTGTCGATCGGCGTGGTTTGCGCCGGCGGCGCGCTGGGGACCATGATGCCGCCGTCAATCGTGCTGATCATCTACGGCCTGATCGCCAGCGTCTCCATCGCCGAGCTGTTCACTGCTGCGATCACGCCCGCCGTGATCCTGATGGGTTCCTATATCGCCTACGTGCTGGTGCGCTGCCTGAAGAACCCCGACATGGGTCCGCCGCTGACCGAAGAGAGTCAGGACAATCCCTTTGCCGGTAAGCTCGACGCCGCCAAGGCGGTGCTGTTGCCGGGACTGATCGCCTTTCTCGTGCTCGGCACCATCTACGGTGGTATCGCCTCGGTCACCGAGGCGGCGGCCATGGGCGTGTTCGGGGTGATCCTGGCCATTGCAGTGCGACGCGAATTCTCGCTGGGTATGCTGCATCACAGCCTGGGCCAGACGCTCAACACCTGCGGCATGATCATCTGGATCGGTATCGGCGCCGCCGCGCTGGTGGGCGTCTATAACCTGATGGGCGGCAATCGCTTCGTCTCGGGCCTGATTCTCGGTCTCGAGGTGGCACCGATCGTCGTCATCCTGGTGATGATGGGCATCATGCTGGTGCTCGGGCTGTTCCTCGACTGGATCGGCATCGCCATGCTCGCCCTGCCGATCTTCCTGCCCATCGTCACGCAGCTGGGCTTCGACCCGATCTGGTTCGGCATCCTGTTCGCCGTGAACATGCAGGTCTCCTTCCTGTCACCGCCGTTCGGCCCGGCGGCGTTCTATCTCAAGAGCGTGGCGCCCCCGGAGGTCAGCCTGAAGGACATCTATGTCTCGGTGCTGCCGTTCATGTTCATCCAGCTCTGCGTGCTGGCCGCCCTGCTGATGTGGCCTCAGTTGGCCATCTGGCCGCTCTAGACCGCGACGTCCTCACACGACAGCCCACACGCTAGCCCTCAAGGTACGATCGATGAGAACACAACAACTGACTTATCTGGAGAAGGTCGGGTTCGGCAGCGGCGATATGGCGATCAATATCGTCATCTCCTCCATGTTTCTGATCATTTCGTATTTCTATACCGATATTTTCGGCCTCAAGCCCAGCCACATGGGAATCCTCTTCCTGGTGGCGCGCCTGGTGGATGCGATCACCGATCCCCTGATGGGCCTCGTCACGGACAGGTTCAATAGCCGACGCGGGCGCTATCGGCCCTACTTCCTGATCTTCTCGGTGCCGTTCGGGATCTCGGTGCTGCTGCTCTTCACCACACCCGACTGGAGCTACAACGCCAAGCTGGTCTGGGCATATTCGACCTATCTCTTCGTCACGCTCATGTTCACCTCGGTGACCATTCCCTACATCTCGCTGATCGGGGTGCTGACACCGGACCCCAAGGATCGGCTGTCGGCTAACGGGTATCGCCTGTTCTTCGCCAAGATCGCCGCCTTCCTGGTCACCATCATCGTGCCGAAGCTCGCCGAGTTCGTGGGCGGGGACAATCTGGCGCTGGGCTACCAGGTCTCGATGGGGCTGATGGGCGGGCTCGCCACGCTGCTGTTCCTGTTCTGCTACTTCACCACGACCGAGCGGGTACAGCACACGATCGACGACAAGCCGCTAAAGCAGCAATTCGGCGTGCTCATGAGAAATGACCAATGGCTGATCCTGTGCGCCGTCTGCTTCACGGGAACGCTCGGCTACGTCATCCGCAGCTCGGTGGCGGCCTATTACGCCAAATACTATCTCGGCGCCGACGCCACGATGCTGTCGGCGTTCCTGACCGTGGGCGTCACGGCCGCGATACTCGCCATGGTGGCCTCGACCTGGATCACCAAGCGCTATTGCAAGATCCGGCTCTTCCGCTGGAGCCAGCTTGCCGTCGGGGCACTGAGCGTCATCATGTTCATTGCCGTGCGCCCCGGCGACATCGTGCCGGCCTTCATCTTGTACTTCCTCATCTCCTTCGTCGTCGACCTGCACGCTCCGGTCTTCTGGTCGGCCATCGCCGAGTCGGTGGATTACGGCGAAGCCAAGACCGGGCGGCGCGTCTCCGGCCTGGCCTTCGGCGGCATTTCCTTCTTTCAGAAAGCCGGCATGGGGGCCGCCGGGTTCCTGGTGGGCACGCTGCTGACCTATTTCAACTACGAGCCCAACGTCGAGCAGAGCGCTTTCACGTTGACGGGGATCGCCCTGATGCTCTCCCTCATTCCCGGACTCTTCCATACGTTGATGGGTAGCCTGATGTTCAAGTACCGCATCACAGACCGCTACTACGAGGACATGAAGGCGGGCAAATTGCGCGACTCGGCATTGACCGAGGCGACCCCGCGGCCGCTATGACCGCTCACGTATCGCATGGCAAACCAGGAAGGCAGCGAGACACAATGACGACGATGACTCCCTTGATCGAACAACGCGCGGACCCGTTCATCCACCGGCACGAGGACGGCTTCTATTACTTCACCGCCTCCGTGCCGGAGTACGACCGCCTGGAGCTACGCCGGGCGCCGAGCGTCGAGGCGCTCGCCGAGGCCACGCCGGTCAGCGTGTGGCACAAGCCCGACTCCGGCCCGTTGAGCGAGCTGATCTGGGCGCCGGAGCTGCATCATCACGACGGCCGCTGGTATCTCTATTTTGCCGCGGCCCCGAGCCGGGAAATCCGCGATGGCCTGTTCCAGCATCGCATGTACGTCATCAGCACCGAGGCAGCCGATCCCCTGACCGGGACCTGGAGCGCGCCGACACGAATCGAAACCGGCATCGACAGTTTTTGCCTCGATGCCACCACGTTCGACCATGACGGGACGCTCTACTACCTCTGGGCGCAGAAGTCGCCCGAGATTCCGGGCAACTCCAATCTCTACATTGCCCCCATGCGGACCCCCGAGACGCTGGCGGCGGCCCCGGTCCGCCTGAGTATTCCCGAGTTCGAGTGGGAGACCCGCGGCTTCAGCGTCAACGAGGGGCCGGCCGTTCTGTGTCGTCATGGCCGCGTGTTCCTCACCTATTCGGCGAGCGCCACCGACGAGAACTACTGCATGGGCATGCTGTGGGCGGATGCCGGCGCCGACCTGCTCGACCCGACCAGCTGGACCAAATCGCCGGTGCCGGTGTTCGTGAGCGACCCGCCCAACGCCCTCTTCGGACCGGGCCACAATAGCTTTACCGTGGCCGAAGACGGCCAAACCGACCTGCTGGTGTACCACGCGCGCACCTATACCGAGATCGAAGGCGACCCGCTCTGGGATCCCAACCGGCACACCTACGTCAAGCGGATTCATTGGGACGCGGATGGCTTCCCCCTGTTCGGCAGACCGTCGTCCCACGACTGATTCGCACCATCCCTTACCTTGAGGAAGCTGAACCATGCGTTTGATTCAATGCGAACACCAAGGCCAGGTCCGTGCGGCCCGGGTCGAAAGCGACCGTGAGGTTCGCCTGCTCGACGCCGACACCTATACCCTGGCCCACCGCGCCATCGCGGCAGGCCAGTCGCTGAGCGATGCCGTCGAGGCGGCGCTGACCGAGACCCGCCTCGACTACCAGCGACTGGTCGACGAGAAACGCCTGCTGCCGCCGCTGACCCACCCCGACCCGGCGCACTGCCTCGTGACCGGCACCGGCCTCACCCACCTGGGCAGCGCCGACACGCGCTCGGCCATGCATGCGAAAACACAGGTGAGTGAAACGGAACTCACCGACTCCATGCGCATGTTCAAGCTGGGCGTGGAAGGCGGCAAGCCGGAAGTGGGCAGCGTCGGCGCCCAACCTGAGTGGTTCTACAAGGGCGATGGTGCCTGCGTGGTGGCCCCCGAAGCGGAGATCCCCGTGCCGCATTTCGCCGAGGATGCCGGCGAGGAGCCGGAGCTGGCCGGGCTCTACGTGATCGGCGACGACGGCCAGCCCTGGCGGGTCGGCTACGCCATCGGCAACGAATTCTCCGACCATGTGACCGAGCGCTTCAACTACCTGTGGCTGGCCCACTCCAAACTGCGTGCCTGCAGCTTCGGCCCGGAACTATTAGTAGGTGAGCTACCTGCTCACCTGGAGGGCGTCAGCCGTATCGTGCGTGACAACGAGACGGTATGGGAGAAACCCTTCCTCACTGGTGAGGCCAACATGGCGCACAGCCTGGCCAACCTCGAGCACCATCACTTCAAATATGTCGGTTTCCGCCGGCCCGGCGACGTACATGTGCATTTCTTCGGCACCGCGACCCTGAGCTTCGCCGATGACATTCGCACCCGCGAGGGTGACCGTTTCGAGATCAGCCTCGCCGATTTCGGCCGTCCGCTGCGCAATCCACTACGCTTTGAAGCGGACAGCGCGCCTATCGACGTGAAATCGCTCTGACTGCAAATAGCAAGGAGTTCGACATGACCCTGGAAGGCAAGTTACTCATTGGCCAGGACGCCGTCAGCGGCAGTTCCAAGCCCATCAACGCCATCAACCCGGCCACCAACGAGACCCTCGAGCCGACCTACGTGGGCGGCACCACCGCCGAGGTCGAGCGCGCCTGCGAACTCGCCGAGACGGCCTTTGCCACGTATCGCGAGACTTCCCTCGAGGAACGCGCGGTATTTCTCGAAACCATCGCCAGCGAGATCGAAGGCATTGGCGATGAACTGATCGAGCGCGCCATGGCCGAGTCCGGCCTGCCCAAGGCCCGCCTGGAAGGCGAGCGCGGCCGTACCTGCGGCCAGCTGCGCCTGTTCGCTTCCGTGGTGCGCGCCGGCGAGTGGCTCGATGTGCGCATCGACCCGGCCATGCCGGATCGTCAGCCGATGCCGCGCGCCGACCTGCGCCAGCGCCATATCGGTCTGGGCCCGGTCGCCGTGTTCGGCGCCAGCAACTTCCCGCTGGCCTTCTCGGTCGCCGGGGGCGATACCGCCTCGGCCTTGGCCGCCGGGTGTCCGGTGATCGTCAAGGGCCACTCCGCCCACCCCGGCACCTCCGAACTGGTCGGCCGTGCGGTGCAGCGTGCGGTGAAAGCGTGCGGTCTGCCCGAAGGCACCTTCTCGCTGCTGTTCGGCTCGGGCAACGAGATCGGCCAGGCGCTGGTCGCCGATCCGCGCATCCAGGCGGTGGGCTTCACCGGCTCCCGCGGCGGCGGCACCGCGCTGATGAAGACCGCCCAGTCGCGTCCGCAGCCGATCCCGGTATATGCCGAAATGAGCTCGATCAACCCGGTGTTCCTGATGCCCGAGGCGCTCAAGGCGCGCGGCAAGCAGATCGCCGAAGGCTTCGTCGGCTCGCTCAACATGGGCGCGGGTCAGTTCTGCACCAACCCCGGCCTGGTGATTGCGGTCAAGGGCGCCGAACTCGAGGCCTTCGTCGAGGCCGCGGCCGATGCCGTCAAACAGAGCGCCGCCCAGACCATGCTCACCCCGGGCATCCACGGCGCCTACCAGCAGGGCGTGGGCCGGCTTTCCAGCAATAG
>NZ_PJRN01000032.1 GCF_002930105.1 Billgrantia saliphila
GAAGGCCTCGGACGGGGTCATCTTCTGTTTGCCCTGCACGACATGGCGGGCGTCTTGGTTCTCTGGGGTGCTCATCGGGGTCCTCCTCGGCGATCGCCGAAACGTTTTATGGTACGAATTGTTTCTTTTTTTGGAAACCTGCAGTGAATCTAGCGCCGTAGCAATAAAGCAGTCAAGAAGAGATTTCGGAAAACGGTACAAATTGCTTTCTTTTTGGAAATAACGTAACTTATTGGCAAAGGGAGGTATGCCATGACCAGCCAAAAGACCGAGACATACAGACTGGAAGGTGAAACTCCGGCACAGCGACTCTTGGCGCTGCTGGAAGTCATCGCTGACAAAGACCAGTTCTTCACCTTGCAAAGCTTGGTTGACGAGACGGGCATGCCCAAGCCGACCTTGCACCGAATGCTGCAGCAGCTTGAGGGCTCCGGCATGCTCCAGCGCGAGGCCGACGGACGACATTACGGAAAGGGAGGTCGCCTCCGCCGACTCGCTGAGAAACTGCTACTCAACGACACCGTACACGGAGCTCGGCATGCCGTGCTTAGCCAGTTGGTGGATGAGGTGGGAGAGAGCTGCAATATCACTGCCCTCTCAGGAAGTGAGGTGCTCTACCTCGATCGCGTGGAAACCTCTGAAGCGCTGAGATTCTTTCTTCACCCAGGTTCAAGGGTTCCGGTCCACTGCTCTGCCAGTGGCAAGCTTTTTCTGGCACAGATGTCCCCCGCCCAGAGACGGCGGCTGCTTGGAGAAATCTCTCTCAAATCCTTTACCGACAAGACTCTGACAAACCTTAATACCCTTGAGGCAGAAATCAGCGACGTACGTCAGCAAGGATACGCCTTCGACAATGAAGAGTTCCTTCCGGGCCTGCTTTGCATAGCGGTCTTAGCCCCTGACCCAAACGGTGGCCGATCCAATCTTGGCATCGCGATTCAGGCGCCGATCATGCGCTTCTCCAAGGACAAAGCGCTGGAGTGCCTCCCGGCGTTACAGCGAGCGGCCAATGCCATCGCCGCCATTGATCGGGATGCAATGGTTCTGTCCGCTACCCAAGGGAACAAGAGCGCCAAAAGCGGTGGGAAATAAAGAAACCATCGAGCGATCCTTGATCGCCTTACACCACGCTTGACGGGGTGCCGTTGAAGGCTCGCGACCCGTCATCTGCGTACCCTTCCGCGAGATCGCGCTGTCACCGACCAAGACCTCCGGCGCCGACGAAGCGAACCCACCGCTACTGGTCTATGACACCTCGGGCCCCTACACCGCCCCGGCGGCACGAGACCCGCGAATGGATCATCCGCAACTCGCCGGTGCCCATCGGTACGCTGGACGGTGATCGAGAGGCAGTGATGAAAGGCATGGGGGAGTAGGCGAAAAAAGTTTCAGGAGCAGGGGGCGGAGCCCTACAAGGAGGTATGAGCACCGCAACGACGCTGCCGCAAGACTATTACGCCAGCCCCGAGGTCGGCGTGCTCAAATAAAGCCCACCAGCCCGCCATTCGAAAAACGCAAATCAATAATTTCAAGGTAAACCGGCCATGCAATTGGCTCAAACGGCCTGGCCTCAAGCGCCCAAACGCCCATCCATCGGCGAGGAGGGCTCGGCCTGTTCACGGCGCGGCATGCGTCCAGCGAGAAAAGCCCCTCGACCAGCCAGGACAGCAGCTTTCATGGCGCTGGCCATGGCTATCGGATCCCGCGCATGGGCGATGGCGGAATTCATCAACACGGCATCGCAGCCAAGCTCCATGGCCAGTGCCGCCTCCGAAGCCGTGCCGATGCCGGCATCGATCAATACCGGCACATTCGAGTGTTCGATGATCAGGCGAATGTTATGGGGGTTCTGTATTCCACACCCGGACCCGATCAATGAACCGAGCGGCATGATCGCGCAGCATCCAAGTTTTTCAAGTTCCGCTGCCACGATGGGGTCATCGCTGGTATAAGCCATGACATCGAAGCCGTCTGCGATCAGTGTCTCGGCGGCTTTGAGGGTCTCCACGACGTTGGGGTAAAGGGTCGTCTCGTCACCCAACACTTCGAGCTTGACCAGGTTGTGGCCGTCCAGTAGCTCCCGGGCCAGGCGGCAGGTGCGCACAGCCGCGCGGGCATCGTAACAGCCAGCGGTATTGGGCAGTAGCGTATAACGGGACGGGGGCACCACGTCGAGCAGCGACGGCTCATTATTACCCTGGCCCAAGTTAGTGCGCCGCACGGCGAAGGTCACTACCTCGGTGCCACTGGCCTCGAGAGCGGCGGCGGTCTCGGTGGCATCCCGGTATTTACCGGTGCCTACCAACAGACGTGAGGCGAACTCGCGCCCGGCGATGCGTAATGGTTGGTCGGATAGGGTCATGCGGGCTCTCCTGAATAGCGGGGTGTTAGCCACCGCCGATGGCATGGACGATTTCGATCTGGTCACCCGCGGCGAGGTAAGTCTCTGCATGGCGACTGGCAGGTACCACCGCCTCGTTCAGTTCCACGGCAATACGTGTCCCGGCCAATCCGAGCTCTGCGAGCAGGTGATCCAAGCTGCAGCCCTCTTCGAGATGGTGGGGTGCGCCGTTGACCTGAACTGTCATCATCACCAAGTCGCCAGGTCGAAGTGGATAAAGGCCAGCACCAGCAATAGCAGGAACAGCGTCTCGGCCACCATCAGGATTACTGGTTTCCAGCCCACTACAGCCAGCTTCTGGAATGAAGTTTTAATGCCCAAGGCGGCGATAGCGGTTACCAAGCACCAGCGCGACAAATCGGTGAAGCCCTCGGCAACCAGTGGCGGGATCCAGCCGAGACTGTTAATACCTACCAGGGCCACGAAGGCGATCAAGAAGCTTGGAAGCATGGGTACCTTACGATTGCCCTCCTCCTCCTGGCGATGGCGGCGAAACAGAAACATGAAGATCATCACCGTTGGCACTAACATGGCGACACGCAGCAGTTTGACGAAAGTCGAGACGTCGCCAGTGCTCTCCGAAATCATGTAACCAGCACCGACCACCTGGGCCACATCGTGAATAGTACCACCGAGAAATATCCCCGCCTCGCCATCATCAAGCCTTAGCACACCGACAATCAGTGGGTAGGTCACCATAGCCATAGTTGAGAGCGTGGTAACGCCGACTACGGTCATGATGGTGTTGCGTTCATGGGTGGCATGACGAGGCATGACAGCCGATAGCGCCAAAGCCGCTGAGGCACCGCAAATGGCCACCGAACCACCGGTGAGCAAACCCATGTCACGGTTCAGGCCAAGGAGGCTCGCCACTACGGCGCCGAAGGCTATCGTGAAGGCGACACCACAAACTACAGTGAGCACCGGTCCGACCCCCAAGTCGGCTACCTGTTCGATGGTGATCCGCACACCCAGCAGCGCAACGCCCAGCCGCAGGATCGTCCTGGCCGCGAACTCCACTCCCGCCAGGCAGCGCCCCTCCTCAGAGAGGAAATGCAAGGTCATGCCAAACAGCAAGGCGTAGAGCAGCGTAGGCCCGCCGTAGTGATCGGCAATGAAGGTAGTGGCTAGGGCGATAGTGATACAAATCAGTACCCCCGGCATCTTACGCTGGAAGGCTTCCAGCAGGCGCGGCCGGATGGCTTCGAGACTGGACATAACAGTTGCTCCCTCAAGCGGCTGGGTCGGACATGGATCGCCGCCTTGGTGACAGGGGATACACCACTGGCGATGCATCCCGAGCGTTGCTGGCATTAGCGCACGGCCATGACATCGGGCCGGCCGGACAGGTTCCTCATCAGGCATCACGCACGGCACGGGACCGCGCTCGGCCTATGTTGGTGCATGGTGCCTCGCGGGCACCGCCGGGGTTAGCACCAGTTGTCCGCCAGGCTTGAGGCCAATCGGCGGATCAGGCGGCTCCGCGCGATGCCCCCCGGGAGGCCTTGATAATGTCGGCGGCCTTCTCGGCGATCATGATGGTTGGTGCATTGGTATTGCCGGATACAATCGCCGGCATGATCGACGCGTCCACCACGCGCAGGCCCTCCAGACCATGTACGCGAAGTCGGTCATCCACCACCGCCAGCGGGTCATGCCCCATCTTGCAGGTGCCGGCGGGGTGATAAATGGTCTGACTGAACTGACGGGCTGCATCCAGCAATTGCTCGTCACTCTGGTAGTCCGGCCCGGGCACGTATTCGCCGGTGATGACCTCGGCGAGCGGGGCTTGCGTGGCGATGCGGCGCGCCACCTTGATCGCGTCTACGGCGACGCGACAGTCCTCCTCGGTGTTCAGGTAGTTGGGCCGGATCGAGGGATAGACACCTGCATCGGGGCTGATTATGCGTATGGACCCACGGCTGGTGGGGCGCAGCTGACAGACCGAGGCAGTGAAGGCAGAGAAGGGATGCACTCCTTCGGCGGGCTTGTCGGCGGAGAGGGGCTGCATATGAAACTGGATATCCGGACGCTCCAGCCCCTCCCGGGACCGGGTGAAGACGCACACTTGGCTGGCCGCCAGTGTCAGCGGCCCGGTTCGGGTCAATAAATACTGGGTGCCCACCGCAAGCTTCATCAAGGGATGGCGTACTTCATCATTGAGCGTTCGGCAGCGAGTCTTGAAGACCAGGCGAACTTGTAGGTGGTCCTGAAGGTTTTCCCCTACGCCGGGCAGCTCGTGGAGGCACTCGACTCCCACCTCCTTGAGATGCCCCGGATCCCCGATCCCGGAGCATTGCAGGATCTGGGGGGAACCAATGGCACCACTGGACAGCAGCACCTCGTGGTTGGCCTTCACCCGGTTCGTCTGCCCACCCTGGCGATACTCCACCCCTACCACCCGCTTGCCTTCCAGCAGTAGCCGCTGACAGTGGGCGTGCTTGATCAGCGTCAGGTTACGGCGCTTGAGCGCCGGGCGCAGGAACGCCTTGGCCGTCGAGCAGCGAAAGCCCTTGTAGGATGTCTGCTGGAAGTACCCCACCCCTTCCTGGGTCGCCCCATTGACATCAGGATTCTCGGGGATTCCGGCCACCTTGGCCGCTTCGATGAAGCGCTCGGCGATCTCGCGCCGCAGCCGTAAATCCGAGACATGCAATGGGCCATCTGCGCCATGGTACTCGTCGGCGCCTCGCTCCTGACATTCGGATTTCTTGAAATAGGGCAACACCGAGTCGTAGTCCCAACCAACATTGCCGGCCGCGGCCCAGTCGTCATAGTCCTCACGCTGGCCACGGATATAAAGCAGTCCGTTGAGAGAGCTCGACCCCCCTAGGACCTTACCTCGTGGCCACTGCAGCTGCCGCCCCTTGATGCCCTCATCGGGATCGGTCAGGTAGCACCAGTCGGTGGACGGGTTGTGCATGGTCTTGAAATAGCCTACCGGCACATGAATCCAGGGGTTCCAGTCGGCGCCCCCCGCCTCCAGTAACAGCACAGACACCCCTGGGTCCTCGCTTACGCGATTGGCGAGCACGCAGCCTGCCGAGCCGGCACCGACGATCACGTAGTCGTAGGCGCCTTGCGTTGGAGTTGTTGAATTCATTGCAAAACCACCATTTTTTCGAGACTTACAGTCTCGATAATACTGATGCTTAAAAATCACATGGTCAATATCGAGACCAAAAGAATCATTTTTTCTTGATCTGTGAACACCTGCGTCCTATGGTGGATCCAGCGGATTGTCGCGGTGGCTCTTCCCCACCCCTGCAAGCCCGCCGCATCCCTCAAAGATCAACCACAAGATTCGGGAGCAACGCCCTCATGTCGCCAACTCAATCCAACCGTCCCGGCATCTCACGGCGCGATTTCCTCAACATCTCCGGACGCTTCGGCGTTACCTCGACGCTGCTCGCGGCCGGTGGCCTCGGTGCCGGCCTCACGGTCAGCAGCCTGGCCCGGGCCGCCGAATCCGAGCAGCAGCGCCGCTATCAAACCGAGCCACAGTTCCAGCTGCGCTTCGGTGCCTCGGGCTTCAACGCGCGCAATCTCGACATCCAGAAGTCCGGGCAGCTGTTCTTCGCTCGCGACCTGGAAGAACGAACCAACGGCGCCATCCGGGTCGAATTCATGGGTAGCAATGAGGTCTGCAATCAGCTCGACTGCGTCAGCAAGGCCCAGCAGGGCATCGTCGACATCTTCTCGGCCTCCACCCAGAATTCCGCCGGCGGTGCGCCATATCTGAACGTGCTGGACTTCGCTTACATGTTCCCCAGCGTCGCCTCGATGTTTCACTTCTTCTACGATCCACGCAGCGAGACGCTGCTGCGGGAACCGCTGCGCCAGCGCCATAACCTGCAGTTCTTGTTTACCCACTGCGACCTGCGCGGCCTGATGATGGGGCTCAGCTGGGCCGACAAGCCATTGGTCACGAGCCTTGAACAGCTACAGGGCACCAAGAACCGCGTCACCGGCACTCAACTGGGACGCATCGCCATGGAGCAGTTGGGCCTGAACCCGGTCCCCGTGGCCTGGGAAGAAACCCTGGACGGCCTCCGTCAGGGGCTGCTCGACGGTGCCGAAACCTGGATGAGCGCGGTGGCCTATGCCGGCATGGCGCCGGTCATCTCCCAGGCGGTCGACCTGCGCTTCTTCGCCGGCACTGAGCATACCGCCATGAACCTGTCTAAATTCGAGAGCCTGGGCAGTGAGTTGCAGGAGCAGGTGATGGAGTCGGCCTATGCCGCACAGATCTTCACCCAGGGCATGAACGAGGCCGGACGCTATCAGATCGTCGGCGCTTCCGAGCACCCGGCCACGGGTACCGTATTTGCCGAGCACAACGTGAGGGTCGCGCCGCTGTCGGACGAGATTCGCGCCGAGGCCGAACGGAGGTGCGCCCCGGAGTTCAATCCCGAGCCCTGGGAACAATGGCGTGAGCGCCTGAACGCCTGGGCCGGTGGCGTCGATATCTACCAGGAGATTCATACCATCGCCCGGGAGATACCCCGTGATATGGTCGCGGTCAACGTGGCACCGAAGCGCTGGTGGAGGGCCTGATGACACGACACGACACGACTCGGGGATCCAACGTGGAGGCGTCCAGAGACGCCTCCTGGGCGCTCGGCAGTCCGGCCTCGGGGTGGTGGGCACCGCTGAGGTGGATCGACGCCAACCTGGAGAAGGCCATCATTCTGATTTCGTACAGCGGGATGGCCGGCATCATCTTCGTCGAGGTGATCCGGCGCTTCTTCTTCAGCCTACAGGCCCCCTGGAGCACCAGCATTCCAATCCTGCTGTTCCTATGGCTGACCTGGTTCGGCGCCTCGCTCAACGTCAAGCAGCGCACCCACCTCTCGCTCAACGAGATCCGCATGCGCCTGCCCTACACCGGCCAGTTCCTGTGCCAGATCTTGGATGCCGTGCTGTGGATCACCTTCGGCGCCCTGGTCATACGCTTCACCATCGACCAGGTACAGCTGGCGCACATGAACTTCGCCATCGTGCCCGGCACCGATAACGTCATGCAGTGGTGGTTCTATCTCGCCACGCCGCTGGCCTGGGTGTTGATCATCATCCGCGTGTTGCAGAACTTGATCGCCGACGTATGCCGCTTCAGGCGCCATGAGCCGTTCGACCTGCAACCCTCGATCATGGACTAGGAGACCACGACATGACTGACGGACTCATGATCGGCCTGGTCACGGCCGGCTGTACTACCTTCTTCCTGCTCGGCGTTCCGATCTTCCTGGTCATCGGGCTATGGGTCGTCGGGACCAGCCTGGTAATCGACTTTACCCTGGCCAATATTGGCGTCACCCTGTTCCAGGGTCTGAGTTTCTTCGGGTTGCTGGCCCTGCCCCTGTTCATTCTGACCGGCGACCTGATCAATGCCGCTGGCATCGCCAAGCGGCTCTCCGACTTCGCCTATTCGGCGCTCGGCTGGCTGCGCGGCGGCATGGGCATGGCCACACTGTGCGCCTGTGGGCTGTTTGCCGCCATCTCCGGCTCCAACGCCGGCACCACGGCGACCATCGGCTCCATCATGCAGCCCGAAATGATCAAGAACGGCTACGACGACCGCTTCTCCGCGGCCACCGCCGCCTCGGGAGGCACCGTGGGCATCATCATTCCGCCCAGCATCATCTTCATCGTCTATGGCTTCATGATGAACCTGTCGATCAGCGACCTGTTCATCGCCGGCATGATCCCTGGTGCCATGATGGTGTTCGGCATGATGGCGGCTTGCCACCTAGTGGCACGGCGCCACGGCTGGGGTACCCTGATTCCCTTCAAGGTCGGTACTAGCGCGCGTTTCGCACGCCGCGCCTATCTGGGGTTCGCCACCATCGGCGTAGTGCTCTACGGCATCTACTCGGGCAAGTTCTCGCCCACCGAAGCCGCTGCGATCACCGTGGGCTTCACCCTGATCGCGGGACTACTCATCACCAGGGAGATCCGCTTCACCGCCCTGCCGGGCATCCTGCTGCGCTCGGGCCAGATAGCCGGCATGCTGGCACCGCTGATCGCCATCTCAGTAGTGATGCAACAGCTGCTGTCGGTGCTGGGCGCCGGCCAAGCCCTCGAGGGGCTGCTCAGCGGGCTCGGCAACTATTATGTGATCCTTGGCGCCTGCATGCTAATGATCCTGTTGGCGGGCATGATCCTCGAAAGCCTGCCGGTCACCATCATTCTGGCGCCAATCTTGGCCCCCATTGCCCAGAATGCCGGTGTTGACCCGATCCACTTCGCGGTGATCTTCTTGGTCGGGGCCGCCATCGGCTTCGTCACGCCGCCTTTTGGCCTCAATCTCTATGTGGCCAGCAGTATTACCGGCATTCCCTACCTGCGCCTGGTGAAGTTCGTGATCCCCTACTTCATTGCTCTGATCGCCTGCTGGATCGCGATCTCCCTGTGGCCGGCACTCTCGCTATTCCTGGTCAGCATCTGATGACAACGCGGCAAGCCGTCCCAGGCTGACCACGTTATCATGATGTGACCCAGTGCCGCCTATCGCAAACAAGGATCGCCTATGCCTACCGACAGTCCCACTTCGCGCCGCAACACGACCAATTCCACCCTGCAAAGAGGACTGTTGCTGCTCGAGGCCATCGCCACCGCACCCCACGGGGTGAGCGCCGCCGAGCTGGAGCGCCGCCTGGAGATTCCCAAACCAACCCTTCATCGCCTGCTCAAGCAGCTCGAAGACCAGGACCTCGTGGTGCGCGATCTGGAAGGCCGACATCTTCTGCCCGGCGAACTCCTGCACCGCATCGCCATGGGCGTGCTGGCCAATGAGAGCCTCAAGGCCCCCCGGCGCATGCTGCTCAAGCGCCTGGCCGACGAGGTCGGCGAGACCTGCAACCTGACCCTGCTCGACGGTCACGAAGTACTGTATTACGAAAGGGTCGAGACCAATTGGCCAGTTCGCATCCAGTTGCCTCCAGGCTCCCGACTGCCACTGCACTGCACCGCCAGCGGCAAAATGTTCCTGGCGTTAATGCCCCCCCATAAGCGACGCTCATTGCTTCAGCATCTTCCCCTGGAGGCTCACACACCCTTCACCGCCACCACAACCGAGACGCTCGAGGCTCGCCTGGATACCATCGCCGATAACGAGTTGAGCACCGACGATGAGGAATTCATTCAGGGGATGGTCGCCATAGCGGTGCCGGTCTATGACCAGGCGGGACGCATACAGGCCTCGCTGGCCATCCATGCGCCCCGCCTTCGCCACTCTATTGACAGCCTGAAGGAGTGGGTGCCACTGATGCGCCGCATCGCGGCGGAACTGCAGGAAACCCTGTGGGCCTGACGGGCCGAACCTCACGGACGCTGCCACAACGCCCTCAAGAGCCATCCCGGTTGACAAGCCGAACCTTGGCTATCAGCCTTCATCGACCGCAATGATCAGCCGATCGAGCTGATGCTTCGTCATCCAAGATATGTAGACGACGCGCGGCATAGAGCGCGGCGCCCAGGCCTGCCCAAATCACCATGGAACCCCCTATACGTGACACTAGAACGCCAGCCGAGCTCGAATCACCGGCAATGAGATCTCGGCTCGTGGCTTCCGATTTAGAGGTTGCCTCAGCTTTTCACCGGCACGACGATCACGGGTATCGGGCTTCGTTTCAGCACACCACGAGTCACCTTGCCCACATAGGACATGGTAAAACCGTGCTTGTTGGAGGCCATCACGATCACATCACAGCCCAGTTTCGAGGCTATGCCGACTATCACCTTGGCCGGGTAGCCCTCAGCCACTTCTAGGCTAGCAACCCGGGTGTCGCCGGACTCATCTCCCTCGCCATAGAGGCTCCAGAAATTTGCCATCTTGTCTTCCAGCTGTTGCCTCGCTTCGTCCAGACGCTTACGGATAAGCTCTTGCATGGTCTTCTTGTCGCGAATATGGACGCGCAGCGTGTTCATGACGTCATCATCCAGCGACTTGACGGCATGAAGAACATGCAGCTTCGCCCCAGTGGCGAGTGAGAGCTTGAATGCCTGCTCCAGTACCGCATGGCTGTCACTGCGAAGCCCGACACAGCAAAGAATATTTTCGATTGACCTGTCCATATTTCCTCCGTCACCTAGGATGACAACTGCACTTCGCCTGGCCAACTTTTGGAGCCGACACACCAATGCCCAATCTAATAGCCCATCACTCCCGGCAACCAGAGAGAAATCTGCGGAACATAGGCAACAATGAAGAGCGCGATAATAGATGCAGCGGCAAACGGCAAGGCGCGGTAGGAGATTTCCTCAATGGAGGCCCCGCCAATTCCCGAGGCAACGAACAGGTTCTCGCCGAGCGGCGGTGTCTGGAAACCGATTGCCAGTGCACATACGACCACAATACCCACATGGACGGGGTCGGCCCCCAGCATATACATGATAGGCAGTAAGACGGGCGTCAGAATCATAATGGCCGCGAGGGTTTCCATGAACATACCGACGAACAACAGGAACATGATGATCAGCGCCCAGATGATGTACATGTTCTGGGTGAAATCCAGCATGGCCGACGCAATGTAAGCAGGAACACGCTGTTCGACCAGAAGCCGACCGAAAACCGTCGCGGTGAACAGGATAAGCAGCACTCGCCCACTTATCCAGGTCGTGGTTTCCAGTGTCTTCATTGCCGGCCGGAACTTCAGCTCCCTGTGGATGAATATCCCCACGATCAACGTATAGAAGATGGCGACGATGGCCGACTCCGTAGGCGTGAACACCCCTGAGTAGATACCACCGAGAATGATGATGGGCGCCAGAATCGACCAGATACCACGACGCAGTGTTTTCTTTATCGCCTCAGTCGACCAGTGATCGGTGAGGCCACGATATCCATGTTTTCTCGATAAAAGATAATTCATGATTAGCAGGCAACCGGCTATCACTATGCCGGGGATAATACCGGCAATGAACAACTTGGGAATCGACAAGGTCTGGAAGCTGCCGTGTGCCGCCACCGCTTCCGGGGGAGGTGTCATACCCATGCCGGTGATACCAAAGATGACCATGGGAATGGAGGGGGGAATCACGACGCCCAGGCCGCCGGAGGAGGCGGTAATGGCAGATGCATATCCCCGATCGTAGTGCCGCTGCACCATGGCCGGGATCATCAACATGCCAACGGCAGCCGTGGTAGCCGGACCCGAGCCAGAGATAGCACCGAAAAACATGCAGGCGAAGACAGTTGCCGCCGCGAGCCCCCCCGTTGCTGGCCCGGCGAACGCCTCGGCAATATCGACCAGCCGACGCGAGATCCCTGCGGCTTCCATCAGGGCCCCGGCGAGGATAAAGGCGGGTAATGCCATGAGCGGGAACGAGCCAACCGAGGTAAAGGCGATCTGAACAAAAGTGGCAGGATTCTGGCCAATGTAGAGAAAGGCCGCCAGGGCCGATACACCAAGAGACGCCGTTATGGGAGCTCCAAGCAATAGCAGCAGGAAGAAGGTGCCAAATAGCACATATACAATAGTGGGATCCATGAGGCTGTCTCCGATCACTCAGCTCTTTTCGTGAGTTTCATTTTTTTGTGCGCTGCATTTCTTCGATTTTCGCATCCTCCGGATCCACGACCCTCCGATTCATTACATGTTTGGCATACATATTCTGTAGAATACGAATAGACATGACCAAGAACGCAAGCGGGAGAATTAGGTAAAAGTACTTCATTGGTACTCCCATCGTCTGGGATTTCCAGAATACATTCATGCGATTGAACACGAAATCGTAACTCAAATAAACGAAATACAGGTTGAACCCCACCCAGATCAAATCAGAGATTATATTGCAAATTTTCTCGACAATACGAGGAAAAAACTTGAACTGAAATGTCACGCGATTATGGGCCGACATTTTGGCTGCGTACACTGCCCCCACATAGGCAAACCAGACGAAAGCATAAGTGGCCAGCTCATCACCCCAAGACAATGAACCATTGAATATATTACGCAGCACAATTTGAACAAACAGCAAAATCACGAAGAACACCAGGAGGAACTGGCAAATATAATTTTCCAGATTGTCGAACACCTTCAGAAGCTGTTTCATGACGGTCGCCCCCGATGCCTTGTCTGATGTATTCCAAACGCTGCACTGACATCACCCAGTGCAGCGTTCACGGACATTCGGCTGTTAGTTCAGGTCCCGACCCAGCGCCTGTAGCGCCTCTTCCAGTCGCTCCTCGCCCCCGATGCTGTCATAGAAGCGCGGCCAGATGCTCGAGGCACGCTCGATCCATTCGCTCTCACCATTGGCGGGCTCGATGATCTGCATGCCGTGCTCTTCCACCAGGGCCTGCTTGATGCTTTCTTCCGACTCCAACAGGTAATCATAGCTGTAGGCAGTGGCTTCTCGGCCCGCTTCCAGCACGAGTTCCTGCATATCGGGGCTCAGACTCTGGAACTTGGATTCGCTCATGACCAGCGGCTCCAGCGAGAACACGTAGCAGATATCGGTGATGTAATCCTGCACCTCGTAGAACTTCATGGCATTGATAGTAATGTACGGATTGTCCTGCCCATCCACGACGCCCTGCTGCAGGGCTGTGAAGGTCTCCGACCAGGCCATCGGCAACGGATTGACACCCCACTCCTGATAGGAGGCAATCATTATCTCGTTTCGGGGCACGCGAATGGTAAGTCCTTGTAGATCATCCGGGGTGGCGACCGGCTTGCTGGAGTTGCTCAGCACACGACACCCTGAATAGGCCCAGGAAAGCACCCTGACTCCGGCATCCCGGATGGTATTTTCTGCCAGCTGTTGTCCGATCTCACCCTGGGTGAGGATCTTGGCGTCTTCCGGACTGGTAATCACATACGGCAGGGTAAGAACACCCACTGTGGGAGAAAAAGGGGTGATGTTATTTATCGCCAGGACCGACAGATCCAGCATTCCCATGCTGGCGCTGCTGACCGTGTCCTGTTCGCTACCCAATTGGCCGTTAGGAAACATATCGATGGTTACCTGGCCATCTGTCTTTTCATGGATCAGTTCGGCGAACTTCTCCCCCATAGCATACTGGGTACCGCCTTGAGCATCTCCCAGCGCCATGCGCCAGGTCTCGGCCAATGCATTCTGGCTGATAACGGCACTGACTGCCGCCGCGGTAACGGAAAACATTATCTTGTTCATGCAACTCTCCCAGCAATGTCTTGTTATTGACTTGTACTCACCCTGGAGCAGCCACTCGGTTCGTCTTGTCTGAATCGGGCTGTTCCCTGAGGTTCACTTTACCCCCCCGTCATCGGGGCACTAGTACCAGACACCACCCGTCGATTGGTCCAGCCCCCGGCATGGTGATGTCATCGACTTATCAGGCCATCATCGCCGCTGATCGGGTGATGCAACCCATTGATTTTTCGATTGTCTAACTGGACATTTAGGCACATTCTTGGCATGTTCGAAGAACGTGGGTGACGGCGCCCGAGCCCCACTCACTTGCATCGACTCGCCAGACCCTTCCCGGGGATGGCTTTCATCGTGGGCCAACCATGTGCCAGCTACTGTTTCATCTCGATTCAAGCCTTCCGGCGAGCCTCCAGCAGCAACTGCGTGAACAGATCGTGCATGCCATCCTGGATGGACATATCCCGCTCGAAGAGGCACTTCCTTCCAGCCGCAAGCTGGCGCGCGAGCTACAGGTGGCGCGTAACACCGTGATGCTGGCCTATGAGCAGTTGCTCGACGATGGCTATCTGATTGCCAAGAGTCGCAGCGGCTACTTCGTGAATCCGGAAATCCTGGAAGGTCGAGCCGAAAAACCGGTGCGTCTCAACGATATCGACGCCGAGCGTATGCCTTGGGAAAGGCTACTCACGGTCCGGCCCTCGCAGCAGGAAACCATTCAGAAACCCAGCGACTGGCATCGATACGACTACCCCTTTCTGTACGGGCAGATCGATCCGGCGCTCTTTCCGACTCAACACTGGCGGGAATGTGGTCGAGACTCCATGAGCGTGCCGGCCATTCGCAGTTGGTCGGTTGACCACCTCAACGATGATGATCCCCTGTTGATCGAGCAGATTCACAAGCGCCTGCTCCCCCGGCGTGGCGTCTGGGCCAAGCCCGAGGAAATTCTCGTCACGGTCGGCACCCAACAGGCACTTTGGATCGCTGCCATGCTGTTGTTGAAGCCGGGTCGGCGGTTCGGGATGGAGAATCCCGGTTATGTGGATATGTACAATATCGCCCGGATTTTCACCGACGATATTCACCTGTTGCCGGTGGACGAGCAGGGCATGCGACCGGTCGAGGAGTTGATGCAGTGTTCCTTGGTCTACACGACGCCCAGCCACCAGAGCCCCACGACGGTAACCATGCCACTCGAGCGTCGGCGGCAGCTGCTCGACATGGCCGAAATCGAGAACTTCCTGATCATCGAGGACGACTACGACAGCGAGACCAACTACCTCAGCAACCCCACGCCGGCACTCAAGAGTCTCGACCGGCATAGCCGGGTCATCTATGTCGGCAGCCTTTCCAAGACCCTAGCGCCCGGCCTGCGACTGGGCTACATGGTCGCCCACCCGGCGCTGATCCGCGAGGCCCGCGCCCTGCGGCGACTTATGTTGCGCCATCCCCCGACCAACAACCAGCGCGCCCTCGCCCTCTTCCTTGATCGGGGCTATCACGACGCGCTGCTCAGGCAGATCCACCAGACGTTCGAGAACCGCTGGCACTGCATGAGCAAGGCTCTGAAGTGTCACCTGCCGACCTTCCATACCCCCTCAACGTTTGGTGGTTCCTGCTTCTGGGTCCGCGGCCCCGAAGGGCTGGACTGCACTCGGCTTCAGGCCCTGGCTCGTGCTGAAGGCATCTTGGTCGAATGCGGCAATCTGCACTATTTCGATCGTCCTGGCAGCGAATATATGCGCCTGGGCTTTTCCGCCATTCCCGAAGAACGCATCGAGCCAGGCATCGAGCGCCTGGCTCGATTGATCCCAAGAGCCATGGAAGGGGTAGACTAGTCGCTATACAGTCAGTAACGGTCTGTTATCGTCGCCAGCTTGGTCACAGCACTTCGTCCTTCAGATAGTACCAGCGATAGAGAAACCGCTGGCCGACACGCCGGAAGGGAGCGAAGGCCTGGGACTCGATCATTTCGCGGATATTCGGGAAGGGCAGCTTGGAGTTGAAGATCGGCAGGTCGAGTTGCCTGCTATCGCCAGCGATCCACTGCGCCAGGCGACGCCCGCCCTGGGCCGAATACATGACCCCGTTGCCGCCGTAGCCCAAGGCATAGAAGATGGTTTCGCTGGGGTCCGGCTGGTGGATGCGCGGCATCATGTCGTGGCTGACATCGACCCAGCCCCACCAGGAGTAATCCAGTGGAATGCCCTTCAGCGCCGGGAACTTTCGGACCATGTTATTGACCAGCACATTCTCGTACTTCTGCTGGGGTGCATCACGCCCGGTAATGGCACTGCGGCTGCCGATCTGCAGCCGGTTGTCCGGCAGCAGGCGATAATAGTGCCGCAGCACGCGCGTATCAGTGATGACCTGATGCGTCCTGAAGCTGCAGGCCTTGATCTCGTTCGCCGTGAGCGGCCGGGTGACGATCGAATTGGAGAGGATCGGCAACAGGCGATTCTTGAGCTGAGGGTGCAGGCTCTGGGAAGTATAGCCGCCCGTGGCGATGCCCACGGCCCGGGCCCTGACCACCCCACCCGGGGTCTTGAGATAGTGCACACCGTCGCGCGTTTCCCAGCCCTGGACGGGGCTCGACGGGTGCACCCTGGCCCCCAGGGCCCGGGCCTTCCTGAGATAGCCGAACGCCAGCTTGCCGGCGTGGATGCCGATCCCCTCGGGCTCATGCATGGCACCGGCGGCTTCCTGATCGCCGACCCAGTCCCGCTTGACCGTGTCGCCATCCAGGATCTGCGCATCGTAGTCGAAGACGTCACGCAGCAGCCTGGCCTCCTTCTCCAGCTCCGGCATGACCTTGTCGCGATGGGCGATATAGAGGTGCCCGCCGGGCTGGGGGTCGCAGTCGATATCCTGAATCAGCGTCTTGAAGGTCTCCATTCCCTCGACACACTCGGCATGCAGCTTCAGTGCGGTATCCAGACCATAGCGCTCGATCCACTGGGAGCGCTTGAGGCGTCCCGAGGCGCACTGCGCCTGGCCACCGTTGCGGGTGCTGCAGCCCCAGCTGGTGCGATTGGCCTCGAGCACGGTCGCCCGGATGCCGTATTCCTGCGCCAGGAAGATGGCGGTCGTCAGGCCGGTGAAGCCGGCCCCGATGATCACCACGTCCACGTCCATGTCCTGGGTCACCGGGCCGTCATCGGCCGGGGGCTCACCCGCGGTGCCGATCCAGTAGGTCGGCGCGTAGTCACGCCCCTGCCCCGGTGTGGTGCTCTTTAGCGGATCATAAGCCGGATCATAAGGCTGGGATGGTGCGGTAGCGCTGCGTCGCTCTTCTCCCGCCTTGCTGGTCATTGTCTCCATGATCGACTCCTGTGTGTCGGGATACCGCGGCTCGCACCGTCCTTAGCCTTTGTTGCCTGCAATCGGCGGCCGGTTCTTGCGGAAGGCGTTCTTCACGGCGATCTTGCCGTCGCGGAAGGTAAAGGCATCGATCATGCGGGCCTCGGAGCGGACCCCGTCGATGGTCGTGCCCTTGTAGGTGGTCTCCGAGAAGCCGCGGTTGCCGATCACGAAGTGCTCACCATCGACCCAGCAGGCATCGGGAGCGGCCTTCCAGGCATTCTCGAGACCCTGTCGCACTTCGGCCTGGCCGACGAAGCTCTTGCCTACCAGTTCCGGGCCGGCAATGGCATGAAACACACAGTCATCCGTCATCATTTCCATCACGGCATCGATATCATGACGATTCAGGGCGTCGCTGAAGGCCTTGAGAAATTCCACATCCGGCTGGCGCATTTGCCTCTCCCGTATACTGATTGCTTGTCAGGTATTGCCAACTCGCTCTGGCTGCATTGCTGCGTCTTACACTTTCCAGAGCCTGTGAACGAGGGTACTGGTCCTCCGCGCGCGCGCTTAGCGCCAGTTGGCAACCAGGCGTTGGGCCAGCGAGGTTCTCATCAGCGCTCAGCCGATCAGCGAGGTCGGCTGGCCATGAACGGCCAAGCGCCGATCCGGACGATAGGGCGAGGGATCGATCAGTGAGACGCGTCCCAGCAGTTGGTCAACCAACAGCCGCGTCGAGGACGGCGCCAGCACCAGGCCATTGCGGTAATGGCCAGCATTGACGTGCAGGCCTCGCACGCCCGGTACGGCACCGATGAAGGGAATGCCATTCGGCGCCGCCGGCCGCAGCCCGGCCCAGTGGTGTTCGATCTCGCAGTCGGCCAAGGCCGGCAACATGGCGACGGCGCTCTGCCACAGAGAGTCACGCGCTATCTGAGTGGGGGTCTTGTCGAAATCCGCCTCCTCCAGGGTCGAGCCGATGAGCACACGGCCGTCACCACGGGGGATCAGGTAGCGACCGTCGGCGAGCACCACCCGTTCGAGCAGTTGCCTGCCGGGCATCGGCGGGGTACGGAACAGCATCATTTGGCCCTTGACCGGACGAACCGACAGGGCCAGGCCGAGTTTGCCGAGCAGCACACCGCTCCAGGCCCCGCCACAGAGGATCACCTCACCCGCAGCAAGGCGACCCCGTGACGTCTCCACTCCCGTCACTCTGCCCCGCTCAATGCCTAGCCGCTCGACGGTCGCGCCCTCCTCAAGGGTCACACCAGGCAGTGATATCAGCCGGGCTCGTAGCGCCCGGCAGAGCCAGGGATTGCGAATGCTGCCCAGACTAGGCATCCAGAGTCCCGAGCGGAAGCCGGCGGCCAGCCAGGGTTCCTTGGCGTAGATGAAGTCGGCCTCGATCGACTCGAGGGGCTTGTGCTGACGTCGTGCCCAGGTATAGGCCTGGTCACGGTCATCCACGCGCAGATAGAGCAGGCCCTTCTGGCGATACTCCGGATCGATGCCGGTCTCCTCGAGAAGGCGTGCCGCCAGTTGGGGATAGGCCTGCTCCGACCAACGCGACAGCTGGGAGACGGCATCACAGTACCGCCAAGGATAGAGCGGCGAGACGATGCCGCCCCCGGCCCAGGAGGCCTCCCGGCCACACTGCCCCCGCTCCACCAGGGCCACCGAGTGGCCGGCCTCGGCCAGTTGCCAGGCGGTCATCATGCCGATGACGCCTCCGCCGATGATTAAAAAATCCGTCATGAGTTTTCTTCCCCCCGAAATCAAGAAACCCCGGTCCGACGAGTTGCTCGCCTGGCGACCGGGGCTATCCTGGTGCTGTCTCGGCAAATACCTCAGACGTAGTCCTGATACTTCTCCAGCAGTCGCACCGGCTTCTTCAGTGCGTCGCGGCGGAAGGGATCACCCAGCTCGCGCGTGCACATGATCTCGATAACGCAGGTCTTGCCTTCGTTCATCTGCAGGTCCAC
>NZ_PJRN01000033.1 GCF_002930105.1 Billgrantia saliphila
CGAATTCGTTCAGAATCACCCGCTCCTGGTGGGCGCCTTCCTGCTGGTACTGACCGCCTGGATCGCCTATGAAGTGCGTAACAGCGCCTCAAGCGGCGTGACCTCCGGCCAGGCCACCCAGCTGATCAACCGCGAGGACGCCGTGGTCGTCGATACCCGCGAAGCGGGCGACTTCAAGGCCGGCCACATCGCCGGTGCGCGCAATATCCCCCAGAGCCGCATCGACGACCGCCTCGGGGAGCTGGAGAAGGCCAAGGACAAGCCGGTCATCGTGGTCTGCAAGAGCGGACAGACGTCCGGCCTGACCGTGGCCAAGCTGACCAAGGCCGGCTTCCCACGGGTCTACAAGCTCAAGGGTGGCATGATGCAGTGGCAGGCCGACGGCCTGCCGGTGGTCAAGAAGTAGCCAATACACAAGACGCATAGACGCAAAAGGAACCTTCCCATGGCCGAAGAGAACAGCCAGAACGCCGCCGGCGGCAGCCAGGCCGCCGATCAGCAGAACCGGCAGCAGCTCCAGTTCGCCGTTCAGCGCATCTATGTCAAGGACATCTCCTTCGAGGCGCCGAACTCGCCCGCCGTGTTCCAGCAGCCGTTCAAGCCCAAGGTCGGCCTCGACCTGAATACCTCCAGCAAGAAGGTCGGCGAGGAACTCTACGAAGTGGCGCTCAAGGTCACCGCGCAGGTTCGCCACAGTGAGGAGGGCACCACCTCCTTCCTGGCCGAGATCGAGCAGGCCGGCCTGTTTCGCATCAGCGGCATCGAAGGGGCGCAGCTCGAACACACCCTGGGCGCCTTCTGTCCCAACATGCTGTTTCCCTATGCCCGCGAGTGCATCGACAACCTGGTCAACCGCGGCGGTTTCCCGCCCCTGATGCTGGCGCCGGTCAACTTCGAGGCGATCTACGCCCAGAAGAAGAAGCGTCAGGCCGAGCAGGCCCAGCAGCAGGGCGAGCAGCCCGCGCAGTAGGTTTCATCCGCCATGGCAACGAGCCCGCGCATCCACGTCGCCGCCGACTTCACCGTCGGCGGCGACGTCGTTCTGCCCGAGGGGCCCGCGCGCCACGTGGCGCGTGTGCTGCGCCTGGGCGAAGGTGCGCCGGTGAGACTCTTCGACGGCGCCGGCCAGGAGGCCCGCGCGGTACTGGTCGAAGCGAGCCGCAAGCGCGTAGTGGCACGCGTCGAGGCCATTGAGGCCGGCCGCGGCGAGTCGCCGCTGGCGGTACACCTGGGTCAGGCGATCTCCAAGGGCGACCGCATGGACTACGCCATCCAGAAGGCCGTCGAGCTCGGTGTTGCCGCGATCACACCGCTCTACACCGAGCACGGCGACGTGCGACTCAAGGGCGAGCGCGAGGCGAAGAAGCTCGCCCACTGGCAGGCCGTGGCCATTAGCGCCTGCGAGCAGTGCGGTCGCGCCACCGTTCCCCCTGTTTACCCGCCACAGCCTCTCGACGTCTGGCTCGGCGATCGCGACGAATCGTTGCGTCTCGTCCTGCATCCCGGCGTCGAGCGTGCCTCGGGGCGCGACGAGGCGCCCGCCAGCGCCGCGCTGCTGATCGGCCCCGAAGGGGGGCTCTCCGACAGCGAAGTCGCCGCCGCCCGTCAGACCGGTTTCTCCCCCCTCTCCCTCGGCCCGCGCATCCTGCGCACCGAGACCGCGCCGGTGGTGGCGCTGTCGCTGCTGCAGTACCGCTTCGGGGACCTCGGCTAAGCGCTTGGGCCGCGCGCGCCGGCGCGCCGCATCGGTATGTTCGAATCCATCATGCCTTTTAGACTTTGGTCTATTTTTTCACGCCTTGTCTTGCGGGGTGGGGAACGGCTCATTAGTTTGTAAGTTGTATGATGTATGACAACAGACACATCGACCGTCATGAACCAGCAAGCCGGTCGCCCGCGGGACCCAGAGCCAGCGATATGTGTTAACCGAAGAGGAAGTGTTCGTGAAATTTTCCAGAGCAGCAGTGGTAGAGGCCATAGGGGATGGGCTGTTGTCGTTCCCCATCACCGACTTCGATAGCGAAGGCCGTTTCGATGCGGGGAGCTATCGTCGCCGCCTGGAGTGGTTCGTCAGTCATGACATCTCCGCCGTCTTTGTGGCCGGTGGCACGGGTGAGTTCTTCAACCTCTCGCTCGACGAGTATCGCGAAGTGGTTCGCGTTGCAGTCGAAACCGTGGACGGCAAGCTGCCGGTCATCGCCAGCGCCGGGCTTAGCGTGGAGAGCGGCAAGGCCTTCGCCAGAGCGGCCGAGGAGGCCGGCGCCGACGGCATTCTGCTGATGCCGCCCTACCTGACCGAATGCCCTCAGGAGGGGCTCGTCGAGTACGCCCGCCGGATCTGCGACGCCACCGAGCTCAACGTCATCTACTACAACCGCGGCAACGGCATCCTCAACGCCGATTCGGTCCAAGCGTTGGCGGACCGGTGCCCGAACCTGATCGGTCTGAAGGATGGCAAGGGCGATATTCAGCTGCTCAACAAGATCGTCAAGACGGTAGGGGACCGCCTGGTCTATGTCGGTGGCGTGCCCACCGCGGAGATCTTCGCCGAGGCCTACCTCTCCATTGGCGTCAATACCTACTCCTCGGCCGTGTTCAACTTCGTGCCCGACATGGCGGTCAAGTTCTACAAGGAGCTGCGCAAGGGCAATCGTGAGGTGGTGAAGCAAATCACCAACGACTTCTTCATTCCCTTCGTCGATCTCAGGGACAGAAAAGCGGGGTATGCCGTCAGCCTGATCAAGGCGGGTGCCGAGATCATCGGACGCCCGGCCGGCAGCGTCCGGGCGCCGCTGACCATGCCCTCCACCGAGGAGCGCCAGCAGCTCGAGACGCTGGTAGAGAAGGCCAGGCAACTATAAACCAACAACGAAGCTGATGAGGTGAAGCATGCCAGTATCCAAGAAGACTATCGTGGGCCTGGGGTCGGCCGTCCTGATGACGTCGCTGACCTACGGGATCGGCGCGGCTCAGGCCCAGGAGGGCCAGCTGCGGGGCAACGTTCGGGTCGTGATCGGCTCCACCTCGACCGGTGGCGACACCTACCAGAACTCGAGCATCGTGGTGGACCAACTGTCCGAGAAGCTCGATATCAACATGAAGGTCGACGCCGTGGGCGCTAGTTCGGCATTCCGTACCCTGGATCGTGATGCCCGCGGCAATACGCTGATGATCTTCCACGACCAGGCCTACCTGGGTCACCTGTATGGCGTGGAGGGCTATGCCGATATCTTCGAGAAATACACCATCGGGCCGACAGTGGCCATCAACCCGGGCAATGCCTACCTGGTGCCCATGGATTCGCCCTACGAGACCCTCGATGACATCATCGCGGCGGTGGGCGAGGGCGAGACCGTGCGCGTGGCGATCCAGCCTGGCGGTGTCTCCGAGATCGGCTTCAGTGCGCTGAAGAACGCCATTGCCATCGAGCATCCGGGGCAGGAAGACAACCTGGTGGCGGTCAACACCGGCTCCCAGTCGGACAAGAACCAGTTGCTCTTCGATGACCAGGTCGATCTGATCAATGGCTCCGTGCAGGCCAACGAGCAGTACACCCGCCTGCCGGAAGAGGATCAGAAGGCCATGCGCTTCGTCTGGCTGACGGCCCGCCAGGAGACCATCCAGCAGGCGCCGGAGGAGGGGCTTGGTCAGACAACCCGCGAGCAGCTGCTGCAGCACGTCGAACCCAACGTGCACGTGACCATGGGTGACGACGAGACCTTCACCTTCGATAAGGAATTCTTCTTCCTTTACAACAAGGACATGGATCCGGGCATCGTCGAGCAGATCGATGAGGCGCTCGCCGAGATCTTCGAGGAGGGCGAGATCCAGGAGGCACAGAAGAGCGCCTTCTTCATCCCCAACTTCAGGCCGTCGGGCGAAGCGTCGGAGTACCTGGAAGAGAAGCGGTCTCGCTACGCGGAAATCATCGAGAACATCCAGTAAATCAGCGCCAGGGTGCCGGCGGATTCGCTGCCGGCGCCCGGCCCGGGCAAAGAAACGCCAGAACGACGATAGGCAGGTCGACCTGTCTCTAACGGAGCCGCTATGGAATCAGGTCTGTCAGATCTGCTTAGTGTCTCGATCGATTTCGGGACCTCTCACCTGTTCTTCCCGACCCTGATCACTTGGATCATGGCAGTACTGTTCGTCCTCGTGGTCGCGACCCAGGTCGTCCCTTTCCTGGCCGCCGTGAAGCGCGGTGAGCGCACATTGCCCATCGTGGGAGAGTCCATGGATGGCCTGCGCTTCTTCGGCACGCTTGCGCTGATCGCGACCTATTTCTACCTGATGACGGTCGTGGGGGACATGTTTCCTTATACGGGTTACGGGTTTCTGTTCGTCTCGATACCTTTTGTCTTCCTCATGTCGCTTCTGTATCTGCATGAGTGGACCAGCAAAGCACTGGTTATCGTGACACTCAATGCCTTCGTTGCGCCCAGCCTGGCTTGGCTCATCCTGGCCAAGCTGTTCCAGATCACCCTGCCGTGACCGAAGCGAGTGCCACCATGGAAATCCTTTCACTGCTCGATGTGACCTTCTTCCTCCTGACCGCGCTGGGCGCCCTGGTCGGGATCGTGTTCGGTGCCATCCCCGGCATGACCGCCACCATGGCGGTGGCGGTGTGCCTGCCGTTGACCTATGCGTTGGGCCTGAACCATGGCCTGGCACTGTTGCTCGGCCTGTACGTGGGCGGCATCTCGGGCGGCATGGTACCGGCAGTGCTGCTCAACATCCCCGGCACCCCCTCATCGATCACCACGACGTTCGATGGCTATCCCATGGCGCGCAGGGGTGAGGGGGAGCGTGCGCTGAAGATCAGCGTGGTCGCTTCCCTTGTGGGCGGCTTGATCAGTGCTGCCGTGCTGTTCCTGTTCGCTCCGCTGCTGGCCGACTTCTCCATCAAGTTCTCCTATATCGAAAAGTTCCTGATCATCCTCCTGGCCCTGACGGTCATCGCCTCCCTGTCCAACAATATGCTGGTGGGCATCTTCAGCGGTGTGATTGGTATCTGGCTGAGCCTGATCGGGGACTACAGCATTTCGGACGGCGGCAACGGCAAGACCCGTCTGATGTTCGATTTCATGGAGCCCTACCTGTTCGAAGGTTTCTCCCTGCTGCCCGTGCTGATCGGCATCTTCGGCATCTCCACCATCCTTCTCGAAGCCGAGAAGGGAGTGAAGAGCGACCTGACCGACGAGCGGGTGAAGATCGGCAAGGGAGCGGGCGCCACCTTCTCGCTGGCCCTTTTCAAGGGACGCCTGACCAACCTGGTGCGCTCCTCCTTTATCGGTACCTTCGTCGGCATGCTGCCGGGGGTCGGTGGCAGCGCCGCCTCGGTGCTGGCCTATACCCAGGAAAAGAACCTGGCGCGCGACTCTTCCCAGATGGGTAAGGGCGCACCCCAAGGGCTCATCGCCTCCGAATCAGCCAACAACGCGCTGACCGGCGGAGCTCTGATCCCGCTGCTGTCGCTGGGCATTCCCGGCGATTCCACCACCGCCGTGCTGATCGGTGCCTTCACCCTCCAGGGTATCCAGGTGGGGCCGCTGTTCATTCCCGAGAACGCCGAGACCTGGTACGTCATGATGGCGGCGCTGATTTTCGCCAACTTCGTGATGTTCTTCCTGATGTTCTATGCCATCAAGTACATCGCCAAGGTAGTGATGGTGCCGAAGCACATTCTGTTCCCGATCATCGTCATGATGTGCGTGGTGGGTGCCTACGCCATCAACTACGGCATCATGTTCGATGTCTGGACACTGCTGATCTTCGGCGTGCTGGGCTACCTGATCCAGAAGGTCGGCCTGGAGGTGGCGCCGCTGATCATCGGCTTCATCCTGGGCAGCCAGGCGGAGGTCTACTTCGTCAAGAGCCTCGAATCGGCCGGGACCCTGACGATCTTCTTCACCAAGAGCCCCATCGCGGTGGTGCTGTGGCTGCTGATCCTGGCCTCGGTGGTGTTCTCGATCACGATGAGCCTGAAGAATCGCGCCAAGCATCGTCAGGAGTTGCTCGGCTGATCAACGGCCCAGGCATAGCGAAGAGGAACCCTATGAGCGCTTTCGAAGGCAAGATCATCAAGGTCCATCCCGGCGACAACGTCGCCATCGTCGTCGAGGCAGGGGGCCTCGTTGAAGGCCAGGCGCTGGGTGATGGGCTGGTCGCGGCCGGCCGGATCCCCCAGGGCCACAAGCTGGCCCTGCGGAATATCGACATCGACGCTCCCATCGTGCGCTACGGCGAGGTCATCGGTAACGCCGTGGTCGCCATCGGCCGGGGTGAGCACGTCGACGAGACCAGGGTGCGGCTGCCCCAGGCACCGGCGCTGGACGACCTGCCGCTCGCCACACGGCCGGCCCCGGACGTGGAGCCGCTCGAGGGCTTTACCTTCGAGGGTTACCGCAACCCGGACGGCAGCGTAGGCACCAAGAACGTGCTGGGAATCACCACCAGCGTGCAGTGCGTAGCCGGCACGGTGGATTACGTGGTGGAGCGCATCAAGCGCGAGCTGCTGCCGCGCTATCCCAACGTCGACGACGTGGTGGGGCTCAACCACACCTACGGTTGCGGGGTGGCCATCAACGCACCGGCCGCTATCGTGCCGATCCGCACCCTCAAGAACATCGCGTTGAACCCCAACTTCGGCAACCAGGTAATGGTTATCGGCCTGGGCTGCGAGAAGCTCCAACCCTCCACGCTGGTCGACGACCGCCCCGTCAGGATCTACGAGAACACCGAGGCGGCGGACCCCGACGCCAATGTGCTTAGCCTGCAGGACGACTCCTTCCACGGCTTCGGCGAGATGGTCGAGGGCATCATGGCCATGGCCGAGCGCCACCTCGAACGACTGAATCGCCGCCGTCGCGAGACCTGTCCGGCCTCCGACCTAGTGGTGGGCATGCAGTGCGGCGGCAGCGACGCCTTCTCGGGAGTTACCGCGAACCCCGCCGTGGGCTTTGCCACCGACCTGATCGTGCGCGCCGGGGGCAGCGTGATGTTCTCCGAGGTCACCGAGGTGCGCGATGCCATCCACCTGCTGACGCCCCGGGCGATAGACGAACAGGTGGGCCGGGCGCTCATCGAGCAGATGGCGTGGTACGACGATTATCTCTCCCAGGGGCAGGCCGATCGCAGCGCCAACCCTTCCCCCGGAAACAAGAAAGGGGGCCTATCGAACGTCGTCGAGAAGGCGCTGGGATCGATCATAAAGTCCGGCAGCTCGCCCATCGTCGACGTCATCGGCCCCGGCGAGCGGCTGCGTCGCAAGGGGCTGACCTTCGCCGCCACGCCGGCCAGCGATTTCATCTGCGGCACCCTGCAGCTGGCGGCCGGCATGAACTTGCAGGTGTTCACCACCGGTCGCGGCACGCCCTATGGCCTGTCGATGGTGCCGGTGCTCAAGGTTTCCAGCAACTCGACGCTGGGCCGGCGCTGGCACGATCTGATCGACCTCGACGCCGGGCGCATCGCCACCGGCGACGCCAGCATCGAGGCGGTGGGTTGGGAACTCTTCCGGCTCATTCTCGATGTGGCGAGCGGACGCCGGCAGGCCGCGGCCGACCGGCTGGGTATCCACAACGATCTGGCGCTGTTCAATCCGGCCCCCGTGACGTGACGCACAGACCAGACCCTAATCCAGACTCATAGGTAGAACGTCTCATGTTTCCCAAGATCAAGAAGATGCGCATCGTCCCGGTCGCCGGCTACGACGGTTTCCTGTTGAACCTCAGCGGAGGCCATGCGCCCTGGTTCATTCGCTGCGTCGTCATTCTGGAGGACGATGCAGGCAATCGGGGTGTCGGTGAGATACCGTCCAGCGCCGGTATCCTCAAGGGGCTCGAGCAGTGCCGTGCGCTGGTCGAAGGGTCGCGGATCAACGACATCAAGCAGACCCTGAACCAGGCGCGCCTGCTGCTGGCCAGGAACGGGCGAGAGGAGCGCGGTCGCCAGACCTTCGACCTGCGCGTGGCGGTGCATGTCATCACCGGTATTGAATCGGCCCTGTACGACCTTTATGGCCAGGCGGTGCAACTGCCCGTGGCCGACCTGCTGGGCCAGTACGGGCGTCAGCGCGACGAGGTCGAGGCGCTGGGCTACCTGTTCCTGCTGGGCGATCCGGCCAAGACCGACCTGCCCTATCCCCGGCCCGAGAACCCCAGGGACGAGTGGGACGAGGTGCGTTGCCGGGAGGCGCTGACCCCGGATGCGGTCGCCAACCTGGCCAAGGCGGCCTATGCGCGCTACGGCTTCAAGGACTTCAAGCTCAAGGGCGGCGTGCTGCGAGGCGAGGAGGAGGCCGACTGCATTCGCGCCCTTCATGAGGCTTTCCCCGAGGCGCGCCTGACGCTCGACCCCAACGGTGCCTGGACGCTCGATGAGGCCGTGCGGGTGCTCACGCCGATCCGCGACCTGCTGAGCTATGCCGAGGATCCCTGCGGCCAGGAAGAGAGCTACTCGGGGCGCGAGACCATGGCCGAGTTCAAGAAGCGTACCGGCCTGCCCACCGCGACCAACATGATCGCGACGGACTTCAAGCAGCTGCAGTACGCCGTGCAGCTCAACGCCGTGGACATCCCGCTGGCGGACTGTCACTTCTGGACCATGCAGGGCGCCGTGATGGTGGGCGAGTTGTGCCACGAGTGGGGCATGACCTGGGGCTCGCACAGCAACAATCACTTCGATGTCTCGCTGGCGATGATGACGCATGTGGCCGCGGCCTGTCCCGGCGAGATCACCGCCATCGACACCCACTGGATCTGGCAGGACGGCCAGCGCATTACCCGGGAGCCGTTCCGCATCCGCGACGGCAAGCTGGCGGTGCCCAGGACGCCCGGCCTGGGTATCGAGCTCGACGAAGACAAGCTGATGGAGGCCCATCGCCTTTACCAAGGGCTCGACGTGACGCAGCGCAACGATGCCATGGCCATGCAGTACCTGATTCCCGGCTGGGAGTTCGATCCCAAGCGACCGGCGCTGGTGCGCTGAAATCGGGTGGCAACGCCACCGCTCAAGGCAAGCAATGTGCGTGGGTACAGGAGGTGACGTGTGACGTATTCCCAGACGCCGGTCATCGAAGAGGTATCGGTCATTCCCGTGGCCGGACGCGACAGCATGCTACTCAATATCGGAGGCGCGCACTCGCCCTGGTTCACGCGCAATCTGATCCTTCTCAAGGACAGTTCGGGCAACGTGGGCGTGGGCGAGGCGCCGGGCGGTGAAACGATCCGGCAATCGCTGGAGATGGCGCGTCCGCTCGTGATGGGGCAGCCCATCGGCAAGCTGCGTTCCCTGGTGGCCTCGTTGCACTCCGCTGGGCGCAGTGCCGATTTCGAGGACTTCGGCAAGGGCTCGTGGACCTTCGAGCTGCGCGTCAACGCCGTGGCGGCGCTGGAGGCCGCACTACTCGACCTGCTGGGAAAGTTTCTCGGCGTGCCGGTAGTAGAACTGCTGGGCGATGGGCCGCAGCGTGATAGCGTGGAGGTGCTGGGCTACCTGTTCTTCATCGGCGATGGACACGCGACACCGCTGGAGTATCGGCGCGGCACTACCGGCGGGAGTCATGAATGGTACCGCCTGCGCGACGAGGAGGCACTGACGCCGGAAAGCATCGTGGCGCTGGCCAAGGCGGCGCAGGATCGCTATGGCTTCAAGGATTTCAAGCTCAAGGGGGGTGTGCTGCCAGGCGTGCAGGAGGTCGAGGCTGTGACCGAGCTGGCCAAGGCATTTCCCGAGGCACGGGTGACCATCGACCCCAACGGAGCCTGGTCGCTGAACGAGGCAGTGAGCCTATGCTGTGACCTGCGCGGCGTGTTGGCCTACGCTGAAGATCCGTGCGGCGCCGAGCAGGGTTTCTCCGGCCGAGAGATTCTGGCCGAGTTCCGCCATGCCACCGGTCTGCCCGTGGCGACCAACATGGTGGCCACCAACTGGCGGGAAATGGCCCACGCCTTGATGCTGCGCTCGGTGGACATTCCTCTGGCCGACCCACATTTCTGGACGCTTTCCGGCGCCGTACGCGTATCGCAACTGTGCCAGGACCACGGCATGACATGGGGGTCCCACTCCAACAATCACTTCGATGTCTCGCTGGCGATGTTCGTGCATGTGGGCGCGGCCGCCGTGGGCAGCGTCACGGCGTTGGACACTCACTGGATCTGGCAGGAGTCCGATGCACGTCTGGCCAAGGAGCCGCTGGAAATCGTCGGAGGCAAGGTGTCGGTGCCCGAGACGCCGGGATTGGGTATCGAACTCGACATGGGCCGCGTCGAAGAGGCCAATAGCCTCTATCGAAAGCTGCCCGCTGGCGGGCGCAACGACGCCATGGCCATGCAGTACCTGAGCCCCGGCTGGGAGTTCGATCCCAAGCGACCGGCGCTGGTGCGCTGATCTCGTGATGGTACGGGCGCCGGTGTGGATGAAGCGCGTGGCGCCCCGCTTGTACTTTAGTCGAGTTCGACCATGGACTGGCTTGCAACACCGGAGCGGGGCGATTAGCTTGTATGTTGTATGATGTATTACAAAAACAAGTGCCGCTTACCGCCCTCTGGGTTGGCGTTTTCTTCCAGAGCTGTCTCGGAGTGAACCGGTGAGGCGCCGACAAAAGGAGCGATTCGTGGAGTTTTCCAGAGCCACCATGATGCGAGCCGTGGGCGATGGGCTGCTGTCCTTTCCCGTCACTGATTTCGATAGCGACGGGCGCTTCGATGCCGACAGCTATCGCCGTCGCCTGGAGTGGTTCGCCAGCCATGACATTTCCGCCGTCTTCGTGGCCGGTGGCACGGGCGAGTTCTTCAACCTGTCGCTCGATGAGTACCGGGACATCGTGCGTGTGGCCGTGGAGACGGTCGGCGGTAAGCTGCCTGTGATCGCCAGCGCGGGGCTGAGCGTGGAGAGCGGCAGGGCTTTTGCCAAGGCCGCGGATGAAGCGGGCGCCGACGGCATCCTGCTCATGCCGCCCTACCTGACCGAGTGCCCGCAGGAGGGGCTGGTCGAGTACGCACGCAGGATCTGCGATGCGACGCCGCTCAGCGTCATCTACTACAACCGCGGCAACGGCGTACTTGGCGTCGACGCGGTGCAGCAGCTAGCCGGCGCCTGCCCGAACCTGATCGGCTTGAAGGACGGCAAGGGCGATATCCAGTTACTCAACAAGATCGTCAAGACCGTGGGCGACCGACTGGTCTACGTGGGAGGCGTGCCCACCGCGGAGATCTTCGCCGAGGCCTACCTCTCCATCGGCGTGAATACCTATTCCTCCGCCGTGTTCAATTTCGTGCCGGACATGGCGGTCAGGTTCTACAAGGAGTTGCGTCAGGGGAATCGGGAGGTCGTCAGGCAGATCACCAACGACTTCTTCATTCCCTTCGTCGATCTCAGGGACCGGAAAGCGGGCTATGCCGTCAGTCTGATCAAGGCGGGAGCGGACCTCATCGGCCGTTCGGCCGGAAGCGTACGTGCGCCTCTGGTCATGCCCACCCAGGAAGAGCGGAACCGGTTGGAGGCGCTGATCGGTATCGCTCGAGGCTTCTAACCCCACCCCAGCCACAACACCAAAAACAAAGAAGAGGAGTGCGTCGTGAAAACAACCAACTCGACAACCAAGACGATGAGTGCCGTTGCCGCATCCGCCGCCGTGATGCTGCTATCGCTGCCGGCCCAGGCCGAGGATTGGCGCGGCTGGAACATTCACCCGCCGGGCTATCCCAATACCGAAGCGCTCGAGGCGTTCGCCGAGAGCGTGACCGAGAGGACAGAGGGGCGCGTGACGGTGCAGGTCTACAACAATGGCGTACTCGGCGATCAGCCAGACGCCATCGAGCAGACCCGCAGCGGCGCGCTGGATTTCGCCAACTTCAACATGGGGCCGATGGGACCCATCGTGAAGGAAACCAACGTGCTCTCGCTGCCCTTCCTCTTCAGCAGCATCGAGCACATGCACGAGGTGATGGACGGCGAGATCGGCCAGCAGTTTGCCGACGCCCTGGCGGAGAAGAACCTGATCGCCCTCTCCTGGTTCGATTCAGGCGCCCGCAGCCTCTACAACACCGAGCGCCCCGTGCACACGCCCGAGGACATGCAGGGCCTGAAGATCCGGGTCATGAACAACGACCTGTACGTCGAGATGATCGAGGCGCTTGGCGGCAATGCCACCCCGATGGCCTACGGCGAGGTCTATCAGGCGCTCAAGACCGGGGTACTCGACGGTGCGGAGAACAACTACCCCTCGTTCGAGTCCAGTAACCACTACGAGGCCGCCGACTACTACTCACTCACGGAGCACCTGATCATCCCCGAGTGCCTGTGCATCGCCAAGGCGAGCTGGGAGGCGCTGTCGCCCGAGGATCAGGAGATCGTGCGCGAGGAGGCGATCAAGGCATCCGAGCTGCAGCGACAGCTGTGGGTCGAGGGGTCTCAGGAGAGCCGGCAGATCGTGCTGGACGCCGGCATCGAGATCAACGAGGTGGAGGACAAGGCGGCCTTCCAGGAGAAGATGGAACCCGTCTATTCGGCCTTCATCGAGGAGAACCCTGACCTCGAGAGCCTGATCGACGCCATCCGGAACTCGAACTGAGCTCCCCCGTGACGTCCCCCTCGGCGCCTGGTGCGCCGAGGGGAAAGGAGGCTTACGCCATGAGAACCTATGCTGACCACGAGGTCGCCGTGAATTCTCCCCAGTTGCGCAAGCGGGCAAGCCGACTACTGGACGCCATCGCCAGCCTCTGTCTGGCGGTCGCCGGCGTGCTGCTGGTGTTTCTCATCGCCATCTTCGGCTGGTTGGTGTTTGGTCGCTACGTGCTGAACAACACGCCGACCTGGGTGGAGCAGGCGTCCCTGCTGCTCGTGGTCTACATCACCTGCCTGGGAGCGGCGGCCGGCGTCAGGGGAAACACCCACTTGAGCATCGACTTCGTGCGCGAGGGGATGCCCGAGCCCTTCAGGACGATATTTCGCTATATCGCCGATCTTTTCATCGTGATCTTCGGCGCCTTCATGGCGTACCAGGGCTGGGGCCTGGTCATGACCAACCTCGAGCGGGCGATCCCGATGATCAAGCTCTCCGAAAGCTGGCGAGCCGCGCCGCTAGTGATCTGCGGCGGACTGATCGTGCTCTTCGCCGTGGCCAATATCGTGTCGCGACTCTCCGGCAACGACTTTGACGAGGGCAACTGACAATGGGCCTTGCCATTCTGTTCGGTATCTTCTTTCTCGGCCTGCTGGCAGGCGCGCCCGTCGCCTTCGCCGTGGGGCTGGCCGCCGTCGCGACCTTCCTCTATGAGGGGCTGCCGCTGTTCGTCGCTTTCCAGCGCATCCTGTCGGGCATCTCGGTCTTCTCGCTGCTTGCTATCCCGTTCTTCATCTTTGCCGGCGAACTGATGCTGCACGGCGGTATTTCCACCCGGCTGGTGCGTCTGGCGTCGGCTGCGGTGGGCAAGGTGCGCGGCGGCCTGGGCATCGTCAACGTCACCTCCTCGATGCTCTTCGGCGGCATCTCGGGCTCCGCCGTGGCCGATACGTCGGCGCTCGGCTCGATCCTCGTGCCGGTCATGAAGGAGAAGGGCTACGACGCCGATTACGCCGTGAACGTCACGGTGACCTCATCGGTCGCCGGGGTGGTGATACCACCGAGCCACAACATGATCCTCTACGCTGTGGCGGCCGGCGGCGGCATCTCGGTCACGCAGCTGTTCATCGCCGGCATCGTGCCGGGCATCTTGATGTGCCTGACCCTGGCCGTGGCGGCCTACCTGGTGGCGGTCAAGCGTGGCTACAAGGGCGAAACCTTCCCGGGGTGGGACGTGCTGATCCTCAGCCTGGCCGCGGCCCTTCCGGGCCTGATGACCGCCGTGATCATTGTCGGCGGGGTACTGTCGGGCGTTCTCACCGTGACCGAATCCGGGGCCTTCGGCGCCATCTACGCCATCGTGGTCACCGCGCTGGTCTATCGCGAGCTGCGCTGGGCGTCGTTCAAGGCGGCGGTACTGCAATCGGTGAGGACCACGGCGCTGGTCATGATCCTGGTCGGCTGCGCCTCGGCGTTCTCCTACCTGCTGGCGCTGTACAACGTGCCGCAGCTGCTGACCGAAGTGCTGATGGCGCTTTCCGACAACCCCATCGTCATTTTCCTGCTGCTCAACCTGCTGCTGCTGGGGCTCGGCATGATCATGGACATGGCGGCTCTGATCCTGATCTGCACGCCGATCTTCCTGCCGGTGGCCATGCAGTTCGGCATGGACCCGATCCAGTTCGGCATCATCATGATGATGAATCTGGGGCTCGGGCTGTGCACCCCGCCGGTGGGGGCCTGCCTGTTCGTCGGCTGCGTAATCGGCAAGATCAAGATCGAGCAGGCCGTGCGTACCATCTGGCCATTCTACCTGGCGCTGTTCGTCGCCCTGATGCTGGTGACCTACGTGCCGGCCGTCTCGCTGTCGCTGCCTGCGCTGTTCCGCTGAGCATCTAACGACCGAACCGTACAACGGACTCAACGTATGAAGATTGCAGCCGTACATACCCATATCCTCGACCATGCGCTGGAGACCGCGTTCGAAAGCGCCTCCATGCACTTCACCCGGCGTCAGCACTGCCTGGTCGAGGTCGTCTGCGACGACGGCACCACGGGCTGGGGCGAATGCCTGGGCCCTGCCAAGCCCAACGCTGCCGTCGTGCAGGCCTACGCCGCCGCCCTGGTCGGCCAGGATCCGCTGCAGACCGAGAAGATCTGGCTCGATCTCTACAACCGGCTGCGCGACCAGGGCCAGCGCGGCCTGACCGTCACCGCCCTGAGCGGCATCGATATCGCGCTGTGGGACATCAAGGGCAAGCGCTTCGGCGTGTCGGTAGCGACCCTGCTGGGCGGCCGCTTCCGCGACAGCGTGCGGGCCTATGCCACCGGTTCGTTCCGCCGGGAGGGCGTGGATCGTGTCGAGGATATCGCGCGGGAAGTGGCAGGATACCGTCGCGAGGGCTTCCATGCGGTGAAGATCAAGATCGGCTTCGATGTGGAGGAGGACCTGCGCGTGCTCGAGGCGGTGCGCGAGGCGATCGGCCCCGACCTGCGCCTGATGATCGACGCCAACCACGGCTACGACTACCTGGAAGCCGTCGAGGTGGGCCGCAGGGCGGCGAAATTCGACATCGACTGGTTCGAGGAGCCGGTACTGCCCGAGCACGTCTCGGCCTACCGCGCGGTGCGCGCCGACCAGCCGATCCCCGTGGCCGCCGGCGAGACCTGGCACGGCCGCTATGCCATGCAGGAGCCGCTCGCCACCCGCGCCGTGGACATCGTCCAGCCCGACATCTGCGGTGTCGGCGGTTTCACCGAGATTCGCCGCGTGGCCGACATGGCGGCGCTGCACGGCGTACGCCTGGTGCCCCATGTCTGGGGCACCGCCGTGTGCCTGGCCGCCAGCCTGCAGTTCATGGCGGCGCTGCCGCCCAACCCGCCGCGGCGGAACCCAATCGAGCCCATTCTCGAGTTCGACCGCACCGTCAACCCCTTCCGCCAGGCGGTGGTGACGACACCCATCGAGCACGACCAGGGCGTGGTGACGATCCCCGATGGGCCCGGACTCGGCATCGAGATCGACCGCGAGGCGCTCAGCCGCTTCGCTCTCAAGGAGGCATGACGACGTGACAGCGATACCTGCCAATACGCGGCCGCTGGAGGGGCCGGCGCCGCGACTCGAGACACCGCCGGGCGCCACCGATTGTCACATCCACCTGTATCTGCCCGGCTTTGAGGCCCAACCCGGCGGGCCCGGCATCGCCGAGCTGGCGACGCCCCAGGACTACGCCAAGGTGCAGGCGCGCCTGGGGCTGGAGCGGGTGGTGGTCACCCAGCCGAACGCCTATCAGCTCGACAACGGCGCCCTGCTCGAGGCGTTGACCCAGCTGGGAACGGCAACCGCTCGGGGGGTGGCGGCGGTGACACCGCAAACGCCTGGCGAAGCGTTGCGCGCCTGGCACGAGAAGGGCGTGCGCGGGGCTCGGATCATGAACCTGCCCGGCGGTGCAGTAACGCATGCCAGCATGCTTGAGGTCGAGCGCCGGATTCGCCCGCTGGGCTGGCACCTGATGGTGCAGTTCAACGGCCAGCACCTGGACGACTATCTCGATGGCCTGCAACGCATCGAGGGGGAATACATCATCGACCACATCGGCAAGTTCATGCCGCCGGTGACGGCAGGCGATCGCCGCGTCGACGCCATTCTGCGGCTGCTCGACCGTGGCAATGCCTGGTTCAAGATCTGCGCCGGCTACGAGGCGAGCGTGGCCGGCGGGCCGCGCTACGAGGACGTGGGAGCGATCGCTCGTCGGGTCATCGCCCATGCTCCGGAGCGGGTGATCTGGGGGTCGAACTGGCCCCACGTCGGCGTGCCTCGCGAGCAATACCCGGACGATGCCGAGCAGCTCGACGTGTTGCTCGAGTGGGCCGGCCCCGGGGAACGCCGTCGCATCCTGGTCGACAATCCCGCCGCCCTGTACGGCTTCTGACCCTTTTGTCTGCTTGAGGAGGAAACGCATGATCGATCGTCTATTGGTAACGGGCGCCGCCGGAGGCATGGGCCGCATCATCCGTCCGCACCTGGCGAAACTGGCCCGGACGGTGCGCTTGTCGGACATTGCCGACCTCGGCGAGGCGGCTGACCACGAGGAGCTCGTACCGTGCGATCTCGCCGATGCCGAAGCCGTCAATGAATTGGTTCAGGGCTGCGATGCCATCGTGCACCTGGGCGGCGTCTCGCTGGAGAAGCCATGGAACAGCTTGCTGCAGGCCAATATCGTCGGTACCTACAATCTGTACGAGGCGGTGCGACGGCACGGCAAACCGCGGGTGATCTTCGCCAGTTCCAACCACACCACCGGCTACTACGAGCGTACGCAGAGGATCGATTCCGACGTGCCGCATCGGCCCGACTCGCTCTACGGTGTGACCAAGTGCTTCGGCGAGGACCTGGCATGTCTGTATCATGACAAGTTCGGCGTCGAGACCCTCAGCGTGCGCATCGGCTGGTGCCACCCCAAGCCGACCGATACGCGCAAGTTGGCGATCTGGCTGAGCGCCGAGGATTTCGTCAGTCTGGTGGAGCGTGCCATCGTCACGCCGCGCCTGGCCTATACCGTGGTCTATGGCTTCTCGGACAACGCCGAACGCTGGTGGGACAACAGCAAGGCCGCCTTTCTCGGCTGGGTGCCGAAGGACAGCTCGGAACCCTGGCGTGCCGAGATGGAAGCACTCGATGCGAATCTCGATCCCACGGATCCGGCAGTCATCTACCAGGGCGGGCCGTTTGCCACCTCCGGGCACCCCGACGACTGACGACGACGATCCGGTGGCGAGGCACTCCTCAACGACGACTCATGACAGGTGGATGTCGATATGGCAGGCAGAACCGATCTCAAGGCCGACTTCAAGGAACTGAAAGTTCAGAAGCTTTCACGTGAAGGAAGCCTGTCCCTGCATGTCGCCGACCAGCTCGAGGCGTTGATCGTCAACGGCGGTATCAGCGTAGGCGAGAAGCTGCCGACCGAGAACGGTCTGTGCGAGGCCTTCGGCGTCAGCCGTACGGTGATCCGCGAGGCCATCACCCATCTCAAGTCGCTGGGGCTGGTCGAGACGCGTCGGGGTGTCGGTACCACTGTGCTGCGCTCTACCACGATCGAAGCGATGCCGGCCGAGCGCATCAGTCCGACCACCGTCGAGGACATCCTGCATGTGCTCGAGCTGCGGCTCAATCTCGAGCCGGCGGCGGCGGCGCTGGCCGCCGAACGGCACGACGATGAGGATCGTCGCGTCCTGCGTGAGAAACACGCCGCCTTCATCGAGGCAAGAGCGGCAAAGTCTCAGGCACGTGAGGAGGACTACGAGTTTCACTATGCGATCGCCGCCGCTACGAAAAACCCCTTCTTCAGGGTCTTTTACGAACAACTGAGCCAGAGCGTGATACCCCGCGCCAAGCTGATGAGTATCGAGATCAATACCGCGGCCACGGACAAGTACCTCGCCCGAGTGGAAGAGGAACACACCTACGTGCTCGAGGCGATCCTGGCCCGCGACCCCGAAGCGGCGCGCGAAATGATGTACCAGCATCTCAACCGCGCGCGAACCATGTACGCCAAGTATCAGGAAGCCTGAGCCGCCGGCTCTCTCCTGAACAGGCGATACCGGATATCAGGAGCCACCATGACACTCGAAGGCAAGATGCTGATCGGTCGGGAGGCCGTCAGCGGCAGTTCCAAGCCCATCAATGCCGTCAACCCCGCCACCGGCGAGACCCTCGAGCCCACCT
>NZ_PJRN01000034.1 GCF_002930105.1 Billgrantia saliphila
CTCGAGCGCAAGGCGGGTCGCATTCTGGCCAACGGCTGGCCGACCGGGGTCGAGGTGTGCCACGCCATGGTGCACGGCGGGCCCTACCCGGCGACCTCCGACAGCCGCACCACCTCGGTGGGCAGCGCGGCGATCTTCCGCTTCCTGCGCCCGGTGTGCTACCAGGCGCTGCCGCAGGGGCTCCTGCCCGAGCCGCTCAAGGACGGCAATCCCTGGCAGGTGTCGCGCCTGGTCGACGGCAAGCGCGAGGCCTGAGAAGCGCTACACCCCGAGGCGGCTAGAAACAGGTTGCCAGGCTGTCCTGAACCTCCAATGCCTCGTTCACCAGTAGCAAGTGACGCCACTTGTCGAAGGTGAGGCATGGATGGGAGGCGCCGAAGGCGACGATGTCGCCCACGGCCACATCGCAGGCATCGTCGGGCAGATGCACGAAGGTGTGCTGGTCCATCAGCTTGGCCACCTGCCACCCCGCGACGGAGAGCGTTTCGCCTGGATCGCCTCCTTCGCGGTAGCGGCGCAGCACCACCGGCAGCTGGTCGTGGCCGATGTCACGCTTACCCAGGGCAACGATCGCCAGGCCCGGCTCGGGCAGCGACTGCACCTGGGCGAAGACTTCCAATGCCGGCTCGAGCCCGCGCTGCAGATCGGGGCGCCGCCTCAGCACATCGCGCTGGGCCTCGCGATAGAGGCCGTGATCGTGCACCACGTAGCAGCCCGGGCGCAGCACCGGCACGAAGCGATCCGTTAGCGAGGCGGCCTGGAACGCCTCGGCAATCAGGTCGTACCAGGCCGAACCGGAAGCGGTGATGATGGGCGCCGCCACGCCGAAGCTCCCCGCCGCATCCAGCGCCAGCGCAGTCTCGACCAGACGCTGGGCGTAGGCGCGCACCGCCGCGGCGGGGTCCGCGCCGTGCACCACGCCTTCGTAGCCCTCCAACCCGGCGAGGACCAGCGCCGGTTCGGCTGCGACGGCCTCGGCCAGTTCTTCTACGGCGGCCTGGTCGCGACAGCCGCAGCGCCCCCCCGGTACGCCCAGCTCGATGAGCACCGCCAGGCGCAGGTTGCGCTCGGCGAAGAAGCGTCCCAACTGGCGCACGTTCTCGACCCCGTCCACCACGCAGTAGAAATCGGCGCCGGCCGCAATCAGCTCCGCCACCATGGCCATGTTGGCCTGCCCCACCAACTGGTTGGCCATCAGCAGACGTCGCACACCATGCACGAAGGCCGCGCGACACTGAGGAGCCGTGGCCAGGGTGATCCCCCACGCTCCCGCCTCGAGCTGACGTCGGAACAGGGCCGGCGTCATGGTGGTCTTGCCATGCGGCGCCAGGCGTGCACCGTGGGCATCGGCGAAGCGCTGCATCCACGCCAGGTTGTGCGCCAACGGCGCCTCATGGATTACTGCTGCCGGCAGACTGACTCCGCTCAACAGGTCGGGCCGCAGTTCGACGGTGCCCTTGTCGACGCCTCCCCGCTCGACGCCGGCCCCCTTCGCGATGCTGCCCCCAGGTTCCTGCATGTCATGTCTCCTCTCGATATGCACTTCTTGATAGTTATTTTCACACCCACTTGACGAATAGTTAGAAACTAACATAGTTTTCAAGCGAGGCAACACAGGAGCCCTTCGGTGAGCCAAGAGATCGACATCCTCTCCCGCATTACGGCGGACGTCGCCAGCCTGCGCGATGCTGAAAAGAAAGTCGCCGAGCTGATCTTCGCCGATATCGACTTCGTCACCGAGGCCAGCATCAGCGAGATCGCCGCCCGGGCCGGCGTGAGCGATGCCAGCGTGACACGCTTCGCCCGCGCCGTGGGCTGCAGCAACGTGCGCGACCTCAAGACCCGTCTGACCCGGTCGCTGGCCGTGGGTCGGCGCTTCATCCAGGAAGCCGCCCCCGAGGACGGCCCCGCGGCGGTCTACGAGATCGCCACCCAGACCCTCGCGGTGAATCGCGACCTGATGGCCCAGGCCGACGTGGCCGGCGCCGTGGAGCGCCTCGACGCCGCCCGCCAGATCCTTGTCTTCGGCGCTGGCGGCGGTTCCAGCATGCTGGCACAGGAGATGCAGTTCCGCCTGGTACGACTCGGCTATGCGATCTGCGCCTATCCCCAAGCACTGCTGCCGCGCATGGTGGCCTCGACTCTCGACCCCGCCGACGTGGTGGTGGTGCTCTCGGTGACCGGCTATACGCCGGAGATGGTGGAATCGGCACGCATCGCCCGCCAGTACGGCGCCCAGGTCGTGGCAATTACCGCGCAGGGTTCGCCCTTGGCGGAGAATGCCGACGTGACGCTGCCGGTGGCGGCCCGCGAAACCGATTTCATCTATCACCCCTCGGCGTCGCGTTACGCCATGCTCGCCGCCATCGACGTGCTGGCCCTGGAGCTCGCCCTGCGCCATCGCGAACGCTCCCGCGACAAGCTGCGCCGCCTGAAACTCACCCTGGACGCCCATCGCGGCGGCGATAACCGCCAGCCGCTGGGAGACTGACATGCGCTACGACCTGCTGATTCGCAACGCCCAGGTTATCGACGGCACCGGTGCCGCTCCCTTTCAGGCCGACGTGGCTGTGCGCGGCGACCGCATCGTCGCCGTGGGCGACCTGGCCAGCGCCCATGCCGACGACGTGATCGACGCCGACGGTCGCTATCTGACCCCAGGCTTCATCGATGTGCACACGCATGACGATACCAACGTGATTCGCACTCCCGAGATGCTGCCCAAGCTCTCTCAGGGTGTGACCACGGTGGTGGTGGGCAATTGCGGCATCAGCGCGAGCCCGGTGACCCTCGCGGGTGAGGTGCCCGATCCCATGAACCTGCTGGGCCAGGCCGAGGATTTCCGCTATGCGAGCTTCGCCGCCTATGCCGAGGCGGTGGAGGCGGCAACCCCCAGCGTCAACGTCGCCGCCCTGGTGGGCCATACCAGCCTGCGCAGCCAGGTGATGGACGACTTCGCCCGCCCCGCCAACGGTGCTGAGATCGCCGGGATGGCGCGTCTGCTTTGCCAGGCGCTGAGCGAAGGCGCCCTGGGGTTGAGCTCGGGTCTCGCCTACCGCAACGCCTTCCATGCACCCACGGCGGATGCAGCCGCTGGTGGCCGCGGTGGGCCGGGCCGGCGGGGTCTATACCACCCACCTTCGCGACGAGTTCGCCGGGCTGTTCGAGGCCATGGACGAAGCCTTTGCCACGGCTCGCCACGGCCGGGTGCCGCTGGTCATCTCGCACCTGAAGTGCGCCGGTGCCGGCAATTGGGGCGGTGCGCCGCATGCCCTGGAAAAGCTCGAACGGGCGGCACTGCACCAGTGCGCCCACTGCGACTGCTACCCCTACACGGCGGGCTCCTCGACCCTAGATCTCGGCCAGGTCACCGACGAGATCGCGATCGTCATTACCTGGTCCGAACCGCATCCCGAGCAGGCCCGCCGGCCGCTCGCAGCAATTGCTGCCGATTGGGGCGTGTCCCTGCTGGATGCAGCACGGCGCCTGCAGCCGGCCGGGGCGGTCTACCACAACATGAGCGAGGACGACATGCGCCGGGTGCTGGCCCATCCGCTGTCGATGGTCGGCTCCGACGGCCTGCCCAACGACCCGCATCCGCACCCGCGGCTATGGGGCGCCTTTCCCCGCGTGCTGGCACGCTACAGCCGTGACCTGGGCTTGATGCCCCTGGCCGAGGCGGTGCGCAAGATGACCGGTCTGTCGGCCGCCAACTTCGGCCTCGACGATCGCGGCGTGATCCGAACCGGGGCCTTTGCCGACCTGACGCTGTTCGACCTCGCCACCCTCGCGGATATCGCCGACTACGACACGCCCATCGCTCCGGCACGGGGCATCGAGATGGTCATGGTTAACGGCGTCGTCGGCTATCGCCAAGGCGCGGCCACCGGCGAGCGTGCCGGGCGCATGCTGCGCCGTACCCAGAGCATTCCCAATTCACCGACCCAAGGAAGCGCTGATTTATGTTGCGAGCGATGAGAGGCCGACCGCCGCGATAAATCAGTTTCCATAACCCAACTGGAGGATTTCCATGAGCATTACCCGATACGGCGTCGAAGGCGGCGTCGGTACCGGCGGACAGAAGCTGCCGTTCGCCCGCGCGGTGGAGGCCGGCGGCTGGCTCTACGTCTCCGGCCAGACGCCGATGCGAGACGGCGAGGTGGTCGAGGGCGGCATCGTCGAGCAGACCCGGCTCGCCTTCGACAACTGCCTGACGATCATGCGCGAGGCCGGCTACGGCGTGGAGGACGTGGTGCACGTCACGGCGGTGCTCACCGACGCGCGTTATTTCTCGTCGTTCAACAAGGTGTTCCGCGACGTGTTCGGCGACAACCCGCCGGCGCGCATCTGCAGCGTCCAGGACCTGGTAGTGGACTGCAAGGTGGAGGTGGACGTTAAGTGCTTCCGGCGTGACCGGACGTAAGAAAGGGGGTGTCGTGCCCCGGCAAGGGCACGACACCGGATCGTCGGCGGGGCCTCACAAGACAAGACCGTCCCGCCGGCAATCGTGACATTGCTTCCCTCGGCCGCGGCAACGGCCGGGCAAACAACGACAAGAGGCTACCAGGAACAGTCAAATATTCCTTGCCACCTTTCTGGTGTACGTCGTCGCCATGATCGGTTTCGGCTGGTGGATTTCCCGCCACAAGCGCGGCAGCGGCGACGACTTCCTGCTGGGCGGTCGCAGCGTGCCGCTCTTCCTCACCATCGGCACCACCGTGGCCACCATGGTCGGCACCGGCTCGAGCATGGGGGCGGTGGGGTTCGGCTACGCCAACGGCTGGGCCGGGGCGTTGTACGGCATCGGGGGCGCCACTGGCGTGCTGCTGTTGGCGCTGCTGTTCGCCCCGGTGCGCCAACTGCGCTTCATGACCATGAGCGAGGAGCTCGCCTACTACGTGGGCGCCAACCGCCTGGTGCGCAACCTGGTGGCCGTGCTGATCTATATCGCCTGCATCGGCTGGCTGGGCGCGCACATTCTGGGTGGCGGGCTCTACCTCTCCTGGATGGCGGGCATCGACCTCAACACCGCCCGCGTCCTGGTGGCCCTGGGCTTCGGTGTCTACTGCGTGATCGGTGGCTACTTCGCCGTGGTGTGGACCGATACCGTGCAAGCGGTCATCCTGTTCGCCGGCTTCCTGCTGATGGCCGTGCTCGCCCTGATCGAGGTCGGCGGCTTCTCGGGCCTGACTGCAGGAATGGATGCGGGCGCGGCCAGCTTCCTCGGCATCGGGGCGATCGGCGGCCTGCCGGCATTGTCACTGGCGGCGGTGATCGCCATCGGCGTGCTCGCCACCCCCTCGTTCCGCCAGCGCATCTACTCCGGCGAGTCGGTCTCCTCCGTGCGCCGTTCCTTCGTGATCACCGGCGTGCTCTACCTGGGCTTCTCGATCATCCCGGCGATCATCGGCATGTCCACCCATGCGCTCAACCCCGGCCTCGAGAACAGCAACTACGCGTTCCCCTTCCTCGCCACCGAGGTGTTGCCCCTGGGGCTAGGCCTGCTGCTGCTGGTGGCGGGGCTCTCGGCGACCATGTCCAGCGCCAGCTCGGATGCCATCGCCGGGGTCTCCACGCTGATGCGCGACATCTACGTGCTGGCCACCGGCCGGACGCCCTCCGCCCGCAACGTGGTGCGCTTCTCACGCATCGCCCTGGTCGCCACCATCGGCCTGGCCCTGGCGTTCGCCCTGACCTCGGACAACGTCATTACCTATATCACCCGCATGATCGCCACCATCATGGCCGGGCTCTTCGTCTGCGCGCTGCTGGGTCGCTTCTGGCCACGCTACAACTGGCAGGGCGCGGTAGCGACCCTGGCCAGCGCCTCAGCGACATCGCTGACGATCATCGCCAACGCCGACTGGAACGCCTATTGGGGCAACCCCAGTCTGCCGGCGGTCCTGGTGGCACTCGTTGTCGGGGTGGCGGTGAGCCTGGTGACGCCGGCTTCACGGGTGACGCCCGAGCAGGCCCTGGCGATGCTCGATGAGGAACGCCGCCGCATGGAGCAGGTGCCCGACGCCCCCCTCTCGGCTGGTCCGGTGGCCGCCTCCGGCCAGTAGCGGCTCTTCCGACAAGCGATACGGCCCCGCCGAGCGTTCGGCGGAGCCGTATCGTTTTCCTGGCGATGCTACCCGCAGCGACGCGGCGGCTATCGGACCGTCAGCCGGCGCACCGCCAGCTCCACCCCGCGCAGCTCGGCCAGCCCGCGCAGCCTGCCGTAGAGCGGATAGCCCGGCGCCGTGTCGCGCTGCTGGTCGTCGAGAATATGGTGGCCGTGGTCGGGGCGCAGCGGCAGTCGCGAGCCGCCTTCGCGTTCGCGGCGTCGCTCCTCCTCCACCAACGCCTGGATCACTGCCACCATGTCGACGTCGCCGTCGAGGTGCGGCGCCTCATGAAAGCTGCGCGGGTCGGGCGTCTCGCGCCGAGTCGAGCGCAGGTGGGCGAAGTGGATTTTCGGCCCGAAGCGTCGGATCATCGCCGCCAGATCGATGTCGTCGCGAACGCCGTAGGAGCCGGTACACAGGGTCAGGCCGTTGGCCGGGCTGGGCACGGCATCGAGCAGCCACTGGGCGTCCGCTGGCGTGGAGACCACCCGCGGCAGGCCGAGCAGCGGGCGCGGCGGGTCGTCGGGATGGATCGCCATGCGCACGCCCGCTTCCTCGGCCACCGGGATCACCGCCCGCAGGAAATGGACCAGATGCTCACGTAGTCGCTCGGCATCGATCTCGGCGTATTGCGCCAGCACGCCGCGGAACCTTTCGAGCGTGTAGTGCTCCTCGGCTCCCGGCAGGCCGGCAATCAGTGTGTCGACCAGCCTGTCGCGCCCGGCCGGGTCCAGTTCGTCGAGATAGGCCCGGGCGGCGGCCTTCTCGTCCTCGCCGTAGTCGGCATCGGCGCCGGGGCGCTCGAGCAGGTAGAGGTCGAAAGCGGCAAAGGCCACCTGATCGAAGCGCAGCGCCAAGGCCCCATCCGGCAATCGCCAGGCCAGGTCGGTGCGGGTCCAGTCGAGCACCGGCATGAAGTTGTAGCAGACGGTGTCGATGCCGCAGGCCGCCAGGTTACGCAGGGTCTGGCAGTAGGTATCGATCAGTTCATCGCGCTCCGGCAGCCCCTGCTTGATCGCCTCGTGCACCGGCACGCTCTCCACCACCGACCAGGAAAGGCCCGCGGCCTCGATCGTCGCCTTGCGCTCGGCGATGGCCTCGACCGACCAGACCCGGTCGTTGGGCACATCGTGCAGCGCCGTGACGATGCCGGTGGCGCCCGTCTGGCGGATCTCCTCCAGGCGAACGGGATCCTTGGGCCCGAACCAGCGCCAGGTGTGCTCCATGGGACTCTCTCCTCTCTAGTGCCGAATCATCGGCTCCGATTCATCAGCGCCGACCCAGGCTGGCGATCGCCTCACCGAGCCCGCGTCGGGTCAGGTTACGGTAGGCGGCCGTCACCGCCGCCGCAAAGTCGGCATCGCCCGCCAGCGCCGGTGGGAACACGGCATCGAGTTCGAGAAAGGCCGGCACCAGGGCCTCGATATCCTCACCGTGGGCCTCGTGCAGCAGCTTGTACGTCGTTGCCAGCGGATCGTCGACGGCGTAGGCGTTGCCATGCAGGTCGTGCCCGGCGGTATAGCGGATCCACGCCGCTACGCCCAGTACCGTGCACGACACCTCGGCTCCCGCCTCGAGCCGTGCCAGGGCGCCGTGCAGCCAGCGTTGGGGCAGTTTCTGCGAGCCATCCATGGCGATCTGCTGCAGACGGTGGCGCAGGCTGTCGTTGGCGAAGCGCGCGAGCAGCGAATCGGCATAGGCGTCGAGGTCCGTTCCCGCGGGCATGGAGAGCGTCGGCGCCGCCTCCTCCAGCATATAGCGGCGCAGCAGTCCGCGCAGATCGTCGCGGCTCACCGCGTCGAACACCGTCTCGATGTCGTCAAGCGCGCCCAGGTAGGCGAGCAGCGAATGGCTGCCGTTGAGCATGCGCAGCTTCATGGTCTCGAATGGCGCCACGTCGGCGACCATCTCCACCCCCTCCGCTTCCCAGGCCGGTCGTCCAAGGGGGAAGTCGTCCTCGACGACCCATTGGCTGAACGCCTCGCCGACCACTGCATTGGGATCCTCGACGCCCAGCTCGGCCAAGCGCGCAAAATCGGTCTCGGTCATCGCCGGCACGATACGGTCGACCATGCTGCAAGGGAACGCCACAGCGCTCGCGATCCACTCCGACAGCTCGATATCGCGGCAGGCGGCCAACTGGATCACGGCGGCACGGGTGCGTCTCCCGTTGTCCGGCATGTTGTCGCAGGAGAGCACGGTGAACGGCGGCTGGCCCGCCTCGCGGCGGTGCGCCAGCGCCTCGACCAGAATGCCCGGGGCGGTGCGCGGCGTATGCGGCTCGCGAATGTCATGCGCGATCAGCGGATCGTCGCGCAACAGGCTGCCCTCGGCGGGGCTGAGGAAATACCCTTTCTCTGTCACCGTCAGGGTGACGAGACGCGTATCGGGCGACACCAGCCGCGCCAGCAAGGCGTCGAGATCGCGCCCCCATGAAACGGCACCGTCACGGCCGGTACGCTTGTCCTGACCCGTGAAGTGCGTCTCCTCGATCACGCCGATCTCGCGCAGGGTGACGTTGTCGCGGTCGGCATATTCGGCGACATGGTAGCGATGGCCGGCGTCGCGCAACGCATCGACCAGCGCCACGCCCCCGCGCAGGTTGGCGCTGCTCACGCCCCAGGTGTCATCGCCACTGCGCTGGCGATAACGCTCCAGATAGACCGCCTGGTGGGCGCGATGGAAAGCACCGAGACCCAGGTGGACGATGCCGAGGCGCCCGGAAGGCGCGGCGGCCGCTAGACGTGTCACGTCGTTCATCTTGCCCCCATCAGCAGGTCGGGAAGCCACAGCGAAATGGCCGGCACATAGGCCACCAATAGCAGTACCAGGAGATTGCAAGCCAGGAACGGCAGGATCGCTCGAGCCACGGTGAGCATCTGCAGCTTGCCGATGCCCGCGACCACGAACAGGCACACCCCCACCGGCGGCGTGGTCAAGCCGATCATCAGATTGAGGACCGCCATGACCGCAAAGTGCACCGGATCCATGCCGACTCCGGTGGCCACGCCAAGCAGCGCCGGAAACAGGATGATCAGCGCCGCGATGGTCTCCATGAAGGCGCCTACGAACAGCAGGATCAGGTTGATGATCAGAATCACCACGATGGGGTTGTCGCTGATGGACATGATCAAGGCGGCAACCGTCTGCGGGATCTGCTGGCTGGTGAGAATCCAGCCGAACAGGTTGGCCAGGCCCACCAGCAGCAGCAACGCCGACGAGGTCAGCACGGTGTCGGTGAGAATCGCCGGTAGCTTGCGCCAGGTCAGCCCCTTGTAGACGTACATGCCGACCACCAGCGCGTAGAGGCTGGCAACGATCGACGCCTCGGTGGGCGTGAAGAAGCCGCCGATGATGCCGTAGAGGATGATCGCGGTCATCAGCAGCGCCCAGAACGCGGTGCGCCCTTCGCGCAGCAGCTCGCGCAGGGTGGCGCGGCGCTCCTTGGGATAGCCGCGCTTCACCGCCAAGAGGTAGACGGTGATCATCATCGCCACGCCCAGCAGCAGGCCGGGCACGGCCCCGGCAAGGAACATGCGCCCCACCGAGACGCCCGCCAGCGAGCCGACGATGATCATCGGCACGCTGGGCGGGATGATCGGTCCGATGGTCGACGAGGCGGCGGTGACGGCAGCGGCGAACGGCTTGTCGTAGCCGGAGCGCGCCATGCCGGGAATCATCACCGAGCCGATGCTGGCGGCATCCGCTACCGCAGTGCCCGAGATACCCCCGAAGATCATCGAGCCGCCCACGTTGGCCAGGCCCAGGCCACCGCGTATATGACCGACCACGGCGTTGGAGAAACGCACGATATGCTCGGTGATGTTGCCCACGTTCATCAGGTTGCCGGCCAGCACGAAGCCGGGGATGCATAGCAGCACGAAGGTATCGATGCCCGAGTACATGCGCTGCGGCACGATAGTCAGCGAGATGCCCTCCAGCAGCAGGTAGGCGAGCGATGAGATGCCCAGCGCAAAGGCGATGGGCAGGCCCAACACCAGCAGTACCAGGAACACGCCGAACAGCACCATCACTTCCATGTCGCGGTCTCCCGGTCGGCGCCAGCGGGCGATCGCAGCAATGCGGCCAGGCCCTCGACGAGACCGATCACGCTGTAGAACAGCACCAGGGCGAACAGCAGCGCGGTGGAAAAGAAGATGTAGAACATGGGCACTCTCAGGGTGGGTGAGGTCTGCCAGGTCCCGTTCTGGGCGAACTGCCAGGCGGCGGGCAACACCATCAGGGCGAAGCCGCCAATCAGAAGGCAGATCAGGGCCTGGTAGGCGGCGCGTGAGCGCAGCCCTAGCAGATGATGGTAGAGCTCGACGTTGACGTGCCGGTGGCGGCGAATCGCCACCCCCGATGCCAGTGCCACCATGTAGATGAACAGGTAGCGCGACAGCTCCTCGGTCCAGGCCAGGGTGAACGGCAGGAACAGGCGCCCCGCGATCTGCAGCAGTACGGTCGCGGCAATCGCGACCAACGCCAGGTTGGCGAGCAGAATGAACAAGGTGTCCACCCAGCCGATGACCCGGCCCAGCGGGCCCTGGAGCCTGGGTACCGCGGACAGGGAATCGAGGCTGGCCACCACCTCCTGTCCGTCGCGCTCGGATTCACCCTCGGCACGCTGTGGGGAAGTATCCATAGGCGTTCCTCGCTGGGGCCCGGCGGACCCCGATGGGATGGGCGGGCACGCAGCCCGCCCCGGCGTATCAGAGGTCCTGGA
>NZ_PJRN01000035.1 GCF_002930105.1 Billgrantia saliphila
TCATAGCGGTTGCGGTCCCGGTCCTGCCACTGCTGGTTCTGGCCGCCCTGGTCGTAACGGTTGCGGTCCTGGTCGCGCCACTGCTGGTTCTGGCCGCCCTGGTCGTAGCGGTTGCGGTCCTGGTCGCGCCACTGCTGGTTCTGGCCGCCCTGGTCGTAACGGTTGCGGTCCTGGTCGCGCCACTGCTGGTTCTGGCCGCCCTGGTCATAGCGGTTGCGGTCCTGGTCCTGCCACTGCTGATCCATGCCGCCTTGGTCATAGCGGTTACGATCCTGATCGCGCCACTGCTGATCCATACCGCCCTGGTCGTAGCGGTTACGATCCTGATCGCGCCACTGCTGATCCATACCGCCCTGGTCGTAGCGGTTGCGATCCTGGTCGCGCCATCGATTGTCTTGGCCTTGCTGTGAGAAACGATTGTTGTCGTTCCACTGGCTATCTTGATCCGATTGCTGGGCCACGGCGGATCCAGTCATAGCCAGCGCGGTTGAAATTGCCGTTGTCATAAGCAGCTTTTTAAACATGTCTAACTCCTTTAGATTTGTTTAAATTAAAGCCAGGCCATTTACATGCGCCGAAGTTCGACGTCACGAATCAAGCCGTGTCAGTAAAGCTAGCTGCCATGTTTGTAATTAATGGGGTGTCGAAAGTGCTTTTTTGTGTTCTTTTTTAAATTTAATTGTGCGGCGAGAGAGTTAAGCAATGGACGGCAAAACTCTAATGTTTACATATTGGGAAAAGCTACGAGTTTTTGATTCCAGAATGAAAAGCGCCCCCATCGATCGGACGATGGGGGCGAAACGGTTTACTGAAGGTTGAGCAACTGTCGAAAAGGGGAGCTACCCTGCATCCGGCTGCTCGCCCGGGGCGGCGCGACGGAAGGCCTCCAGCTCGCGACAGCGCTCGGTGATGCGCCGCAGGGTTGGGTAGGCCGCAAGGTCGCACTCGAAGCGCTCGGCGTTGAATACCTGGGGCACCAGGCAGATGTCAGCCAGAGTCGGGTCGTTACCGTGGCAGAACGTGCCGGTACCGGGCTCGTTGGCGAGCCTCGCCTCCAACGCGGTGAAGCCTTCGGCGATCCAATGGCGATACCAGGCTTGCTTGGCTTCGTCGTCCACCTTCAGTTCGTGCACCAGGTACTTGAGCACCTTGAGATTATTGAGCGGGTGGATCTCGCAGGCGATGAGCTGGGCCAGCGAGCGTACCCGCGCACGGCCCTCGGCATCGGCCGGCAGCAGGGGCCGCTCGGGGTGGCGCTCGTCGAGATATTCGCAGATAGCCAGCGACTGGGTCAGCCGCGTGCCGTCCTCGGTCTCGAGCACGGGCACCAGGCCCTGGGGGTTGCGGGTGCGAAAGTCGCCGTCTTTCTGCTCGCCTTTGACCAGGTTCACCGGTGCCTGGTCGTAATCCAGACCCTTGAGGTTGAGCGCGATGCGCACCCGGTAGGCCGCAGAGGAGCGGAAGTAGCCGTATAGCGTCGTCATGGTCGCCTCCCTGGCATTCACTTGGGCTGGTACTTCACCACCTGCTGGTCGATGGCACCGAAGATGCTCTTGCCCTGGCGATCGAACATCTCGATGCGCACGCGGTCGCCGAAGCGCATGAACGGGGTCTTGATCTCGTCGTAGAGGATCTTCTCGACCATGCGCACCTCGGCCAGGCAGCTATACCCGACGCCGCCCTCGCTGATCGGCTTGCCCGGGCCGCCATTGGCGTCGGGATTGGAGACGGTGCCCGAGCCGACGATGGCACCGGCGCCCAGGTAACGGGTGCGCGCGGCGTGGGCGACCAGCTCGGGGAAGCTGAAGATCATGTCGGGGCCGGCTTCCGGCTCGCCGAACTTCTCGCCGTTGAGATGCACCGTCAGCGGCAGGTGAACCTTGCCCTCCTGCCAGGCGTCGCCCAACTCGTCGGGAGTGACGCAGATCGGCGAGAAGCTCGAGGCCGGCTTGGCCTGGAAGAACCCGAAGCCCTTGGCCAGTTCGCCGGGGATCAGCCCGCGCAGGCTGACGTCGTTGACCAGCATGATCAGCTTGATGTGGCCGGCGGCCTGCTCAGGCGTCACCGCCATGGGCACGTCGTCCGTGACCACCGCGATCTCGCCTTCAAAATCGATGCCGTGTTCTTCGCTGACCGCCTCGATGTCCTCGGTGGGGGCGAGGAAGTGGTCGCCACCGCCTTGATACATCAGCGGGTCGTTCCAGAAGCTCTCGGGCATTTCGGCGTTGCGCGCCTGGCGTACCAGCTTGACGTGGTTGAGGTAGGCGGAGCCGTCGGCCCAGTGATAGCTGCGCGGCAGCGGCGAGTGCAGCTGGCTCTGGTCCAGCGCGAAGGCGCCCTCGGCGCGGCCGTCGTTGAGTTCGGCGTAGCGCGCTTCCAGTTTGGGGCTTACGGCATCCCAGTTCTCGATCGCTTGCTGCAGGGTAGTGGCAATATCGCTGGCGGATGCTGCCTGGCTCAGGTCGCGGGAGACCACCAGCAGTTCGCCGTCGCGGCCGTTCTTCAGGGTGGCGAGTTTCATCGTCGTCGAATCCTTTTCGTCGGGGCGGGGCCGCCGTGCGGCCCCGTCACAATAATAGGTGCTCAGATAAGAGGTGCTCAGGGCCGTTTATGGCTCAAGGCTGTTCATTGGCTCAAGGCTGCTTCGGATCGAAGTGCGAGCGCAGGGTCGACCACACGTCCACATAGTCGCGCTGGCGGAAGTCCGCATTCAGCGCTGCCTCGGTGGGATGGTAGACATAGCGACTCTCGAACATGAAGGCCAGGGTCGCATCCAGGCGCTGCGGTGTCAGCTCGGCGTTCGAGGCCTTCTCGAAGGTGTCGGCGTCGGGGCCGTGGGGCGACATGCAGTTGTGCAGGCTGGCCCCGCCGGGCAGGAAGCCCTCGGCCTTGGCGTCGTACTCGCCGTGGATCAGCCCCATGAACTCGCTCATCAGGTTGCGATGGAAGTAGGGCGGGCGGAAGGTGTTCTCGGCCACCATCCAGCGCGGCGGGAAGATCACGAAGTCGATGTTGGCCATGCCCGGGGTGTTGGAGGCCGAGGTCAGCACGGTGAAGATCGACGGATCGGGATGATCGAAGCTCACCGTGTTGATGGTATTGAAGCGCGCCAGGTCGTACTTGTAGGGCGCGTAATTGCCGTGCCAGGCCACCACATCGAGGGGCGAGTGGCCGAGCTTGGTGGCCCAGAAGCGGCCGGAGAACTTGGCCACCAGCTCGAAGTCGCCTTCGAGGTCCTCATAGGAGGCCACCGGGCTCACGAAGTCGCGCGGGTTGGCCAGGCCGTTGGCGCCGATCGGGCCGAGGCCGGGCAGCTCCAGCGGGCTGCCGTAGTTCTCGCAGATATAGCCGCGGGCGGCGTCGCTGCCTTGGGCCAGGCGCACCTGGAACTTCATGCCGCGTGGAATCACGGCAATTTCGCCGCCCTTCACCTCGAGCTCGCCGAGCTCCGTGCGCAGGTGCAGCCCGCCCTGCTGCGGCACGATCAGCAGCTCGCCGTCGGCGTCGTAGAAGAAGCGCTCGGTCATGTCGCGGTTGAAGGCGTAGACGTGAACGCCGCAGCCGGCCTGGGTGCCGGCGTCGCCGTTGACGGCAATGGTCAGCAGGCCGTCGACGAAGTCGGTGGGCTCGGCGGGAATCGGCAGCGGGTCCCAGCGCATCTGGTTGGGATCGGCGGCGGGTTTGGCCAGCGGCGCGGTGGCCACGCGGTTTTCGCCCAGCGGGCGGTACTCGCTTTGCACCACCGAGGGGTGGATGCGGTAGAGCCAGCTACGAAGATTCTCGTGCCGCGGTGCGGTGAAGGCCGAGCCGGTGAGCTGCTCGGCATAGAGGCCGTAGGCGCACTTCTGCGGTGAGTTTTGCCCTACTGGCAGGGCGCCGGGCAGCGCCTCGCTAGCGAAGTGGTTGCGAAAGCCGCTCTGGTATTCGAGTGTCTCGTTCGTCATGGAAGATCCCTCTTGTTACTTGCCTGTTTGCCTGTCTGGGGATGCCGTGCCGGCGATGGCCAGGGCCTCCTCGAGGACCTGCTGGACGCCGATATGGTTGGCCAGCAGCAGGATCAGCCGCGCGTTGATGCGTTCGCTCTCGGCCTCGCTGCGCTCGCGATGCAGTTCGGTCAGCGCGGCATAGAAGGCGTCCGGATCGGTGAAGTTGGGGTTCAGTTCAAGCCGTGGCATGACGCACCTCCTCGGCATCCAAGTGGCGGCCCAGGGCGCAATTCAGCGCTTCGTCGACGGCGTCGGCCGTCACCGAATTCCAGCGGGCGGTGACGTGCTGATCGGGGCGAATCAGGTAGCCGATACCGCCGGTCAGACCGTAGCGTTCGCCCACCAGCGCCTCGGCGTCCTCGATTAACGTGCTGCGCGGCAGCTCGGTCAGGGCATGAGGTGCCGGGCCGACGATCAGCACCTCGAGATCGTCACGACGTTCGAGCAGCGGCGCGAGCTCGGCCTTGAGCGCCTCGGCCCGGGCGCTGTCGACGCGCCCGTCGAGCAGCAGCACGAAGCGGTCGCCCAACTGGTTGAGCAGCCAGGCCGGGCGGCCCGCCACCCGCACCGGGGCGTCCTTGGCCGGGCTACCGGGGCGCAGTTCGCGCGGCAGGCCCTCGGCCTCGTGGCCGTTGAGCGGCGAGCCGTCGTAGCGGCACGGCATGGAGAGGCGTCCGCTGTTGACCAGGCGACGGGCGAAGGGATAGTGCTCGGCCAGTTCCAACACGCTGTCGCGGAACAGCCGGCTGACACGGCTCTTGGGCGTGATGAAGTCAGTGGCGCGGGTCGAGTTGAGGATGTTCTCGGCGGCGCCGTGCTGGCGCTCGTCGTCGTACGTCGAGAGCAAGACCTCCGGAGCCTGCCCCTTGAGCACCCGGGCCAGCTTCCACGCCAGGTTCTCGGTGCTCTGCAGCGCGCCGTTGGCGCCGCGGGCGCCGAAGGGCGAGACCTGATGGGCGGCGTCGCCCATGAAGAACACCCGGTGGTGAATGTAGCTATCCATCTTGCGACAGCGGAAGGTGTAGACGCTGGCCCATTCCAGCTCGAACTCCACGTCCTCGCCGAGCATCGCCTGCACCCGGGGGCGGATGTTCTCCTCCTTCTTCTCTTCCTCCGGATCGGCATCCCAGCCCAGCTGGAAGTCGATGCGCCAGACGTTGTCCGGCTGGCGGTGCAGCAGCACCGACTGATTGGGATGGAAGGGCGGATCGAACCAGAACCAGCGCTCGGTGGGAAAGTCCGCCTTCATGATCACATCAGCGATCAGGAAGCGGTCCTGGAAGATCTGGCCGCGGCTCTCCAGGCCCAGCATGTCGCGGATCTTGCTGTTGGCGCCATCGGCCACCAGCAGGTAGTCGCAGGTCAGGCGGTAGTCGCCGTCCTCGGTGGCGACGCGCACTTCGCTGCGCTCGGGGCGGCTGGCGACCTCGACCACCTTGTGCTTCCAGCGCAGGTCGATGCGATCGGCGAGCGTGTCGGCGCGACCGACCAGGTACTCCTCGAAATAGTACTGCTGCAGGTTGATGAAGGCCGGCATGCGGTGGCCCTCTTCCGGCAACAAGTCGAAGTCGTAGACCTCGCGTTCCTGAAAGAACACGCGTCCGCGCTGCCAGGTCACGCCCTTGTCGACCATCGGCTGGGCGCAACCCAGGCGGTCGAGGATCTCCAGCGTCCGCTTGGCGAAGCAGATCGCCCGCGAGCCGACGCTGACGGTGTTGTTGTCATCGAGCACGACGCTCTCGACGCCCTGCTGGGCCAGGTCGATGGCCATGGCCAGGCCGGTGGGGCCGGCGCCGACGATCACCACCGGGCAGTGGCGGACGTCGTCACGGTTGAGCTCCGGCGGGCGTCGATACGGGTAGACGGGATTGTTGTAAGTAGTCGGCATGCTTCCTCCGGCCGGGGCAGGCCGAACCTCGGTGTCGACCTGCCCCGGCGCCGCTCGCCAAGTACGGCGTCGGCAAGGTTGTTGTAGCGTTACTGGTTCTCGACGGCTTCCTGCAGCGAGTGCCACATCTGGGTATCGCGCTCGGCGGTCCAGATGCGCGGGTCGGGGTATTCGCCGCCGGCCTCGTCATAGCAGCGGGTGATGTCGAACGGCAGGCAGTGATCGAAGATCACCCAGTGGCCGTATTTGGGCTTGAGCTTGGCGTAGGTCTCGGAGTAGCACTCGGAGAGCGATTTGCCGGCGGCCTTGCCCGCCTTGACGCTTTCGTACATGTCGGCGAGGAAGTCGCGGGTGCCCTGGATCGCTTCCTGGCACTGCTCCGGCGACTGCAGCGCTTCGCCGCGGCCCGGCACCAGCTTCTGCGGGGCCATCGCCTGCAAGCGGTCGAGGGTGGAAGGCCAGTCCTCATGATAGGCGTCGCCGGTGTAGGGCGTGGCACCGTACTCGACCAGATCGCCCGAGAACATCACCTTCTCCTCGGGCAGCCAGACGACGGTGTCGCCCTTGGTGTGGCCGCGACCGAGGTGGATGATACGCACCTCGCGCTCGCCCATGTACACCGTCAGTTCTTTCTGAAAGACGATGTTGGGCCAGGTCAGGCCGGGCACCGAGTCGACGCCCTTGAACAGGCGTGGGAAGCGGCCGACCTCGGACTCATAGTCCTGCTGGCCGCGCTCGACGATCAGGTCGTAGGTGTTCTGGCTGGCGTAGATGTTCTCGGCGTCGTAGGCCGAGGCGCCGAGTACGCGCACGGCGTGATAGTGGGTCATCACCACGTGCTTGATCGGCAGGTCGGTCACCTCGCGGATGCGACGGATCACGTCCTGAGCCATGATCGGCGTAGCCTGGGTGTCGATCACCATGACGCTGTCGTCGCCGATGACGACACCGGTGTTGGGATCGCCCTCGGCCGTGTAGGCGTAGAGGCCTTCCGCCAGCTGGGTGAAGCTGATCTGCTTCTCTTCGGTATCGGCATGTGAGGCGAATTTCTTGCTCATGGTTCCTCCACTGTCGTCGGGGCGCTAGTGATGAAAAGCGGTCGCGCGGGGCCGTGCAATTCACGGAGCATAGTTGTCATTGAAACTATATGTCCAGCAAACCACGGACCAAGTGGCAAGGCAAGCCTGCGGCAACTGCCGATTTTTTGCCTGAGATCATGGATTTTCCCCGCTTTTAAGACCTAAGTATAAGTTCGGCTTCGCTCAAATTAGTTGCAGGGGAGATTATCAGTCGGGCATGGTGAAAGCGTCAGAATGCGTAATGGCTGAGGCGCTCTCATCCGCCTGCTGCCCGGCGAGAGCTCAGTCACCGACACAACAATTCGGCGCGAAGTCGCCACCCGTGACGACTTAGGAGCACACCATGAAAATGACAAATCGACTGATGATCGGTGCCGCGGCGGCGCTCGGTGTAGGACTTGGCGCGCCGGCCCTGGCCCAGGAAACCATTACCGTCAGCACCTGGGGGGGGCCCAACCACGGCATCAATACCATCGTCTGGCCTACCTGGAAGGCGTGGATTGAGGAGGCCACCGAGGGGCGCGTCACCGTCGAGGTGGTACACGACATGGGGCCTCCGGCCGCCCAGATGGAGATCGTGGCCGACGGCGTCGCCGACGCCAGCTGGATCTTTCACGGCCATATGGCGGGTCGTTTCGAGCTGACCCAGCTGCCGGAATTCCCCACCTTCGAGGCGTTCACGTCCGAAGCGGCTTCCGCCGCCTACTGGCGTACCTACCAGGAATACCTGGCCCAGGCGGAGGAGCATCGCGGCGTCGACGTCATGGCCATGGGCGTGCACGGGCCGGGTCAGATCTTCACGCGCGACAAGATCGAAACACTCGACCAACTGGCCGGCAAGCGGGTGCGCGTCGGCGGCGGGGTGATGAGCGACCTGGCCACCGCCATGGACGTGACAGGCGTGGCGCTGCCGCCGACCGGCGTCTATGAAGCCGCCTCGCAGGGCGTCATCGACGGCGCGATGCTGACCCTCGAGGGGCTGCGCAGCTTCCGCGTGGCCGAGGTGCTACCGCATACCCTGACGGTGGATGGCGGCTTCTACCGCGGCAGTTTCGCCATCGTCATGAATCCGATGTTCTGGGATCAGGTCTCGCCAGAGGACCGCGAAGCGATCGAAGCCGTCTCCGGCGAAAACCTTTCACGCCTGTTCGGCTACATGATGGATGCCATGGACGAGCGCGGCGTGGCCTTCGCCGAGGAGCAGGGCAATACGTTCACCGAGGCCTCCGAGGAGGACATCGAACGCCTGCGCGAGGTGACCGACGAACTGATCGCCGAGTGGAGCGCCGCCGTGGAAGGCCGTGGCATCGATACCGAAGCGGCGCTGGCGCACTTTCGCGAGCAGCTCGATTCGGCTGCCGAGCAGGAGAGCATCGCCGGGCGCGTGGTGCAGCAATAACCCGTTGTATCTCCAGGAGGCTTGACCATGCCGACCTCGTCTCCGTTCGTGTTGCGGATCGGCCGGGTCATGCAGCTGGGGCTGGAGGGGGTGGCGGGCGCCACCCTCTTCGCCATGATGCTGCTGACCACGGCGGACGTTACCGGACGCTACTTCTTCAATTCACCGATTCTCGGCACCGTCGAGCTGACCCGCTTGATGCTGGCGGCGCTGGTGTTCCTGTCGCTGCCGGTGGTGTGCTGGCGCGAGGAGCACGTCAGCGTCGACCTGCTCGACACCGTGTTTCCGCCGCGCCTGATCTGGATTCGCCAAGTGCTGGTCAACCTGATCGTCACCGGCGCGCTGTGGGTGATGGCCCGGCGGGTCTGGGCGCTAGGCGAACGCGCCATGCAGTGGGGTGACGTGACCGAGTTCCTGCGTATCCCCAACGGCTATCTCATTTATTTGATGTCGATCATGCTGGCCGCGTCGGCCGTACTGACGCTGCTGCGCGC
>NZ_PJRN01000036.1 GCF_002930105.1 Billgrantia saliphila
TGCCGCGCGTATCGTCGAAGGCCGCGTGCCGGCGGCGCTGGCCGACGTCGAGCTGATGAGCCTCGACCTCGGCGCGCTGCAGGCGGGTGCCGCGGTGAAGGGTGAGTTCGAGAAGCGCCTCAAGGCGGTGATCGACGAGGTCAAGACGGCGCCCAGGCCGATCCTGCTGTTCATCGACGAGGCCCACACCCTGATCGGCGCCGGTAACCCGGAGGGCGGCGGCGACGCCGCCAACCTACTCAAGCCGGCCCTGGCCCGGGGCGAGCTGCGTACTATCGCCGCCACCACTTGGCGCGAGTACAAGAAGTATTTCGAGAAGGACCCGGCGCTGTCGCGGCGCTTCCAGCCGGTGGCGTTGGCCGAGCCCAGCGTCGACCAGGCGCTGGTGATCCTGCGCGGCCTGCGCGATGTCTACGAGAACGCCCATGGCGTGCTGGTCGGCGACAGCGGCCTGCGGGCCGCCGCCGAACTCTCGGCGCGCTACCTGGCCGGCCGCCAGCTGCCCGACAAGGCGATCGACGTGCTCGATACCGCCTGTGCGAGGCTCTCCCAGGCGCTGGACACGCCGCCGCGCCGGCTAAGCCACCTCAAGAGCGAGCATATCGCTGCCCAGCGCGAGCGCGAGCAGCTCGACCGCGAGCGCCTGCTGGGACGCAGCCCCGACGCCACCCGCGAGGCCGAGCTCGACGCCCGCCTGGCGCGGCTCGAGGAGGAGGTCGAACGGCTCGAGGCGGCATGGGCCGACCAGCGCGAGTGCGTCGATGCCATCATCGCCCTGCATCGCCAGCTGCTCGATGCGAAACCCGTCGTCGCCGACCCTGCAGAGGCATCCGGCGAACCCGGCGGTGATGGCGTAGCGAAAGCGGACGAGCCCGGCGACATCGGCATCGTGGACGATCCGCAGGCGACCTTGGCCGTCCACGAAGCGCGTCTGGCCGAGCTGCAGCAGGAGTTCGCGCTGGTCAACGCCAGCGTCGAGGAGGCGCAGATCGCCCAGGTTATCGGCGACTGGACCGGGGTGCCGGTGGAGCGCATGACCAGCGACGAGCTGACCCGTCTCACCGAACTGCCCGAGCATCTCGGTCGGCTGATTCAGGGCCAGGACGTCGCCATCGAGCGCGTGCACCGCCATCTGCTCACCGCCCGCGCCGACCTGCGCCGCCCCGGCCGCCCGCTGGGAGCCTTCCTGCTGGTCGGCCCCAGCGGCGTGGGCAAGACCGAGACCGTGGTGCAGATCGCCGAGCGTCTCTATGGCGGTCGTCAGTTCCTCACCACCATCAACATGTCCGAGTACCAGGAAAAGCACACCGTCTCGCGGCTGATCGGCTCGCCGCCGGGCTACGTGGGCTTCGGCGAGGGCGGCCTGCTGACCGAGGCGATTCGTCAGCGGCCCTACTCGGTGGTGCTGCTCGATGAGGTGGAGAAGGCCCACCCGGACGTGCTCAACCTGTTCTACCAGGCCTTCGACAAGGGCGAGCTGGCCGACGGCGAAGGCCGCTTGATCGACTGCAAGAACGTGGTGTTCTTTCTCACCTCCAACCTGGGTTACGAGGCCATCGTCACCCACGCCGACGCTCCCGCGGCGCTCGACGACGCGCTCTATCCGGTGCTGGCCGATTTCTTCAAACCGGCCCTGCTGGCGCGCATGGAGGTGGTGCCCTACTTCCCGCTGGGGGCCGATACCCTGCGCGATATCGTGGCGGTCAAGCTCGATACCCTGGCCGAGCGCATCCGCTCGCGCCACCGCCGGGCCGAGGTGGTGCTCGACGAGGCGCTGCGCGACGCCATCTGTGTCCGCGCCACGCGCAGCGAGAACGGCGCGCGCATGCTCGAGTCGGTGATCGACGGCGAGCTGCTGCCGCCGGTATCGCGGGCGCTGCTCGACCGCCTGGCGCGGCACGAGCCGGTGACTCGCGTGGCCTTGGGCGTCGACGCGGATGGCGCTTTCACCGCGGAGGTGGTCTAGGCGATGACGGCGAAGGCGATCGACATGCGCTGGTGCGAGGGCGGCTTGCCGACGGGGCCCGGCCTCGACGGTATGGCCCGCGCGCTGGCGCTGGTCGAGAGTGCCTCGCCGGTCGAGCTGCGGCAGCGGGCGTGCGGCATTCTCGGGGCCGGCCATGGCCTGGCCTGGGTCGACTGTCTCTACCTTGATGGCAGCGGCCGCTGGCTGGGGCGCGATGCCGCCGAGGCGCGCTTCGACTGCGACGACTTCCGTCACCCTTACGCCCACGCCATTCGTCAGGGCAAGCCGCTGCGCCTCGGTCTGGTGGAGGCGCGCTCACGACTCGACCATCCCGACTTCCAGGCCCAGGTGTCCGAGCTCTCCGGCGCGTTGCAGTTGGTCGCGCGCCCGCTGCGCGCTCACGACGGCAAGCGCGAGTGGCTCGGAGCCTTGGCCCTGGCCGGCGAGGCCACCATGCTCTCCCGGCTCGAGGCGGACCCCGAGTACGCCGCCTTCGAGGCCTTGCTGTGCCGGCTGTGGGCTGGCTTCACCCGCCACCAGGGCGAGCGGCAGCGCGAGGCGAGCCTGCGTCAGTCGCTGGCCCAGCTCAACGACGGCGCACGGCGCCAAGCCCTGGCCGAGCGACTCGGTGGCGATCTGCTGGGGGGCTCCGCGGCGATGCAGGCGCTGCGCAGTCAAGTGGTGCGGGCTGCGGAAACCAACCTGGCGGTGCTGCTGCAGGGCGAGACCGGCACCGGCAAGGATCGCGTGGCGCGCGCCATCCATCGCCTCTCGTCGCGCAGCGAAGGCGCCTTCATGGCGATCAACTGCGCGGCGATTCCCGAGTCGCTGCTCGAATCGGAACTCTTCGGTCACGCCAAGGGGGCCTTCTCCGGTGCCGATCAGGCACGCGAAGGCCTGATCAGCCAGGCCGACGGCGGCACCCTGTTCCTCGACGAGATCGGTGACATGCCGCTGCCGCTGCAGGCCAAGCTGCTGCGGGTGCTGGAGAGCGGGCGCTACCGGCCGCTGGGGGCGAGCGAAGAACGCCGCGCCGACCTGCGGCTGGTGGCGGCGACCCATCAGCCGCTGCGTGAGCGCATTCGCGACCAGCGCTTTCGTGCCGACCTCTACTACCGGCTGGGGCAGTTCCCGCTGACCTTGCCGCCGCTGCGCGAGCGCAGCGAGGACATCGCCGAGCTGGCCGAAGCCTTCGTCGCCGACTTCTGTACCCGTGAAGGGCGTGGCGACATGGGCATCACGCCGGCGGCGCTGCGCCAGCTGCGTGAGCGCGACTACCCCGGCAACGTGCGCGAGTTGAAGAACCTGGTCGACTACGCCTGCGCCATGACGCGTCCGGGCGACGACATCGTCCCCGCGGCACTGCCTGGGCTGCCGGAAGCCGAAGCGAGTGCCGAGCCCGGTGCGAGCGCGAGCAGCGCCATGGCCGCCGATACGGTGCACGACCTGCGGCGTGCCCTGCGCGACTACGAGGCGGAGCTGATCCGCCAACGCCTGCTGCTGTTCGGCGGCAATCGCGCTCTGGCGGCCGAGAGCCTCGGCCTGCCCAAGCGCACCCTGGCACACAAGTGCCGACTGCTGGAACTGGATGCCAAATGAGTTCGATCCCGACTTTCCGCCCGGTGCGCTGGCTGGCGCTGGCCGCGGGCCTTGTCCTGAGCGGAGCCGTCTGGGGCGACATCGCGGCCGATGCCCTGGTGACCCAGGCCCGTGAGTGCGCGTCCGAGGCGTCGCGCCTGGATCGGCTGGGCTGCTACGACGCCCTGTTCCAGGTCCGCGAAAGCGCGGCGGAAGAGGGCGCCCCCCGGCCCGCGCTGTGGTACGCCGTCAATGCTCAGGAGACCGAGCGTGACGGCGACGCCATGGGGCTGCTGGTGCGCGAGCGCGGCGACACCGTGCTGATCACGGCGCCGGCGCTGGGCAGCGTACCGCCACGCCCGCAGCTGGTGATCGCCTGCGAGAAATCGATCACTCGCTTCCAGGTTCACTTGCCTCAGGCGCTCGACGTGCCGCGGGTTCAGGTACGCCTGCGTGCCGGTGGGCACGAGCTGGAGCAGGCCTGGCAGGCACGCGACGGCGGCTACGTGGTCAGCGGTGGGCGCGGGCTGCCGGCCATCGCCACGCTGCAGCAGCTGCTCGGTGCCGACGAACTGGTGCTTGGTAGCGACCAGGCGGTGCTGAACGAGCTGCGTTTCGAGATCGCCGGGCTGCGCCAGGCGCTCCAGCCGCTGCGCGACGCTTGTCGCTGGTGAGGTGGTGATGCGCATCGTCAACGAGACACAGCTGAACGACCTGCTCGCCGCACTGCCCCCCGAGGGCGCCGGTCGGCCCCTCGACGACAGCGGCGACTACGCCTGGCTCGACGAGGAGATGATGAAGATCGGCTCGCTGCAGCATGGCGCCGTCGATTGGGAGGGCGCCGAGACCCGGGCCGTGCGCCTGCTCAGCGAGACGGGCAAGGATCTCAGGGTACTCGGCCACCTGCTGCACTGCCTGCAGCGCGAGGGCAATGGCGTGCGCTTCGCGCTCTCGCTGCGCCTGTTGGCCGGAAGCCTGGAGCAGTGGTGGGACCAGGCTCATCCCTACCGCGGCCCCAAGGGCGAGCGGCTGCGGCCCCGGCTGTTTGTCCAGTTCACCCAGCGGGCCCTGGCGCTGGCCGAGGCGCTCGATTTCGACAATGCCGCTGAAGAGCATCAGGCCTGCGAGGCCGCGACTGAGGCCCTGCTGGCCGCGGCCCAGGCACGTGAGCTGCCGGATGACGCCCTGGTCGCGCTCGAGCGACAGCTGCACCAGGCGCGGCCGTGCCAGGCATCGTCATCCGCCGCGCCGGAGCGCGAGGCACGTGCGGAGCCCGCCACATCGAGCGGCGGAGCGGCAACGGCGGCCAAGGTACCCGAACTGCGCCTGGAGGCCGGCAACGAACGTGGCAACCGTCAGGCGCTGCTGAAGATGGCCGATTTTCTCAACGAGCAGCATCCCGGCGAGCCGCTGGGCTACCGCCTGCGCCGTCACGCCATCTGGGGCACCATCCAGGCGCTGCCGGCCAGCCGCGACGGTGGGCGTACCGAACTGGCACCACCTTCCGCCGACCGGGTGGCGGAGTATCGCGAGGCGCTCGGTCGCGGCGGCGATGCCGAGCTGTGGCAGCGCATCGAGAACAGCCTGGCCGTCAGCCCCTACTGGCTGGAGGGGCACCGGCTCAGCGCCGGTGTCGCCGAACGTCTCGGTCATCCGCGCTGCGCCGTGGCCATTCGCGACGAGGCGAGCCGCTTCGTCGAGCGCCTGCCCGGCAGCGAGTCGCTGACTTTCAATGACGGCAGCCCGTTCGTCGACGACGACACCCACCAGTGGCTCCAGGCTGCCTCGGGCACCTCCGGCGCAGGCGGCCAGGAAGGTGGCGGCGACCCTTGGCAGGAAGGGCTGGCCGAGGCTCGCGATAGCCTGGCGGCCGATGGCCTGGAAGCTGCCCTGGCGCGCCTCGATCGTGGCCTGGCGGAAGCGCGTTCGCCGCGCGAGATCGCCTACTGGCGTCTGGCCAGCGCCGATCTGCTGCGCGATGCCGGCCTGGTCGCGCTCGCCGCCCAGCACTATCGCGCGGTGCGCGAATCGCTGGCGGGGCTGAGCCTGGAGCAGTGGGAACCCGCGCTGTTGACGCGCCTCGAGCGGGCGTCGGAGAAGGGCGCATGAATACGATCCGCTTACGACATCACCGGCACGACGACGTGACCGACAACGTTATCAACAGGGACGAGGGCTAAGGCTCATGTGGAAAAGTATGAAGTCGGGTCTGAGTCGCTGGGTTCCCGGCGTCTCACGGGCACAAAGCAATGCCAATCTGGCCAAGGCGCATGGCAACAAGGCGCAGGGCCTCGGCAAGCAGGCCAGTCGGCTCACCGCACTGCTGTGGTGGCTGCTGCTGGGTGGGCTGGTGGTCGCCATCTGGTGGCTGGGGCCGATGTGGCAGGTGCGCGACGGCTACCCGCTGGCCCCCTGGCTCAACCGCCTGCTCGCTACCCTGGCCCTGGCCACGCTGGCGGCCCTGATCTGGGGCATACAGTTGGCACGCCGGCTGCGCGAGGTGGACTCCGAGCGGCGACACGCCGAACGGCTGCAGTTCGATCCGGTACTGATGCAGGTCGAGCAGCAGGAGGCGAACCTCAATGCCACGCTGCAGGAGCTGATCGACAATGTCGGGCCCGGCCCCGGGGCGCGCTATCGACTGCCCTGGTACCTGGTGATGGGCGTGGAAAATGCCGGCAAGACCAGCCTGATCAATCGCTCGGGGCAGAACTTCGCCCTCACCCATGTGATGAAGGCTTCCGGCCAGGGCAAGAAGGGCCAGTATGGCTTCGACTGGTGGATCGGCGACAAGGCGGTGCTGATCGATCCCGACGGCGAACTGCTCACCCAGGGCGCGTTGGAGGGAGGCGAGCCCCAGGAACTGCAGAGCCGCCTGTGGGATCACTTCGTCGGCTGGCTGGAGCGCAACCGCGCCCAGCGCCCTCTGGACGGCGTGGTGCTGGTGCTCGACCTGGCGCGCCTGAGCGACGCCCGGGTCGCGGTGCGCAAGGCCTACGCCTCGCTGCTGCGGGCACGCCTGCGCGAGCTGATGGAGCGCCACGGCGCGCGCCTGCCGATCTACGTCACCTTCAGCAAGATGGACCTGCTGCACGGCTTCGACGACTTCTTCCGCCACTACTCCCGTGCGGCGCGCCGCGCACCGCTCGGCTTCACCTTCAGCGCCGAGAGCCTTGAACGCGCCGACCGCTGGGCCGACGAGTTCGCCGATGCCTACGACGACATGCTCGAGCGGCTCAACCGCAGCCTGCCCGCACTGCTCGCCGAATGCCGCGACCGCGAGGAGCGCGAGGCGGTATTCCGCTTCGTGCGCCAGCTCGCCGGCCTGCGCGACGTGCTGCTCGGCTTCCTGCGCGAGGCGCTCTCCAGCGATCGCTTCTCCACCGCGGCCATGGTGCGCGGCACCTACTTCACCTCGGTCTACCAGCAGGGTGTCCCCGAGGACCCCTTCGTCGATGCCGCCGCCCGCCGCTACGGCATGGACGACAGCATTCAGCCCGCCCATCGAGCGGCGCGCAGCGCGCTCTATTTCACCGAAGAGCTGTTCGACAAGGTGATCTATCCCGAGGCGGGGCTGGCCGGCGACAACGCCCGCGCCGCCCGGCGCCGCCGTCGCGTGCGGCGTGCCAGCGCGTTGGCCTGCGTGGTGACCGGCCTGGCACTGGTAAGCGGCTGGAGCCACTTTTACCAGAAAAATGCCACCGCCTTGGCGGCGGTGGAGGAGAAGGCCGAAACCTTCCTCGCCACCCGGCCCGACGAACTGCGCAGCGACGACCCCACCGGCTACGCGCTGCTGGAGCCGCTCGACAGACTGCGGGCCGCGACTCTCGAGTTTGGCGACTATCGTCAGCAGCTACCGTGGCTGGCCGACATGGGGCTCTACCAGGGACACTCGCTGGGGCGCGAGGTGGAGAACGCCTACCTGGCGATGCTGAGCTATCATTTCCTGCCCTCGCTGATGATCGGCATCATGGACGACATGAACCGCGCCGAGGCGGGCAGCAACCAGAAGCTGGCGTTGCTGCGCGTGCTGCGCATGATGTCCGATGCCAGCGGGCGCCAACCCGAGCGAGTCGAGGCGTTCATGGCGCGACGCTGGCAGCGCGACTTCCCCCAGCGCGGCAGCGTGCAGGAGCGCCTGCTCGATCACCTCGCCTATGCCATGGCGCATACCGATCTCGAGAGCGGGGTGACGGCCGGCGATCACAACGCTGAGCTGGCGATGGCGCCACTGCGCGGCAGCCTGCAGGCCGCCCAGGAAGAGCTCTCGCGCCAGCCAATGGCCGAGCGCGTCTATGCCACCCTCAAGGCGGCCAGCGACCGTCGCAGTGGAGCGGCGCTCGACCTGCGCCAGGGTGTGGGTCCCTCCTTCAACGCCGTGTTCATGGCGCGCGACGACGAGCTGGAGCGTCTGCGTTTGCCCACCTTGGTGACCCGCGACGGCTTCGAGGGCTATTTCCTCAAAGAGATCGAGCAGGCAACCGAGCTGGCACTTATCGATCTCTGGGTGCTGGGGCAACGCGAGGACATCGCCTTCAGCGCCGCCGACGAACGCCAGCTGCGCGACGCCCTGCACGAGCGCTATGTCAGCGACTATCACGTGACCTGGCGGCAGGTACTGGACGATCTCCATCTGGTGCCCATTCCCGACATCGACCAGGCCGTGGTGGTGGCCGACACCCTGCTCGGTGCCAGCCGGCCGCTGGATCGCCTGCTCGGCGAAGTGGCGCACCACACCCGGCTCTATCCTGAGTTGCCGGCTGACGACGAGGTGGCGCGCCAGGCGTTGGAGCGTTCGCCGCGCTATCGCCTGGCAGGCGAAATCGAGCGTAACTTCCGCGAACTCAACGGCCTGCTCGACGCGCGCGGCGACAATCCAGCCGACATCGCCGAGATCAAGATCGCCATCGGCGAGCTGCGCGACTACCTGCGCCAAGTGCAGGGCGCCAGCGATCCGGGGCGGGCCGCCTTCGTCAACGCCCGCGATCGCCTTGCGCTACGCGGCGGCGACCCCATCCACAACCTCA
>NZ_PJRN01000038.1 GCF_002930105.1 Billgrantia saliphila
GGCTCGACGAGGTGGTGGCGCCCTACCAGGAGCGCCTGGCGGGACGCTACCCGTTGGTGCCCAGCGCCTCCCGCGAGGTCGCCCTTAGCGATTTCGAATCCTTCTTCGCAGCAGGCGGCATTCTCGACCGCTTCTATCAGGACAACCTGCGCCCCTTCATCGAAGAGGCGCCGGAAGAGCTGGTCGATGCCGAAGGCAACTCGTTGCTGCGTGGCAGTGTGCTGACCGCCATCCAGCGTGGCGAGCGCATCCGCCAGGCCTACTTCGGCCGCGACGGCGTGCTCGACGTGGAGTTCGCCCTGGAGCCGTTGAGCCTCAGTCCCGACAAGCGTCGAAGCGTGATCAACATCGACGGCCAGATCATTGACTACGCCCACAGCGCGAGCTCGCGCGTCTCCATGATCTGGCCCAACGCGCTGCGCGGCGGCAACGAGAGCCGGGTCACGCTGGTGCCGAGCCAGGTCAATCGCTCGCCGCGCAGCCTCAGTCGTGACGGTGCCTGGGCCTGGTTCCGTCTGCTCGACGAGGCCGAGATCACCAGTGCCAGCGAGCGCGACCTGGAGCTGCGTTTCCAGGTCGACGGCGGGTCGATGCGTTACCGGCTCCACGCCACCGGCTCGCGCAACCCGTTCACCCGACCGCTGGTCGCCGGCTTCCAGCTCCCCACCGCGCTGTATGCCGAAGGAGGTCTCGATGTTGGCAGCCTTTAAGCGCTTGTTCGGCGCCGAGCGCCAGGAAGCGGCAATATCGGCGGCCGAGCCGAGCGAAGTGAAGTGCCTCGAGCCGGCCTCGACGGAGGACATCGAACGCTTCCTAGAGGCCGCCCGGCGTGCCGATGCGCAGGGTCATTCGCCCTGGGTGCTGCGCGACCCGTCGCGTCTGGCGACGCTGCGTCGCGCGCTGGAGTTCACCGTTCATCGTGGCCAGTGGCTGCAGCGCGACGACGGCCGTGTCGCTCATTGGCAGGGACAGCTGCTGGTGCTGCGCCATGGCGAGGGGCCCGTGCTGGGCATGGTGCTGGCCTGTCGACCGGATGACGAAGCGGCCTGGCAGCTGCGCTTCTTCTTCATCGAGCCGGAATGGCAGGGCAGCGGTCACGGTGCCCGCCTGCTGCAGGCCGCAAGGCGGACCCTTAGCGGCATGCCGCTTCGGAGCCGGCTGCCGCTAGCCTGCCAGGCCGCCGTGCGCAGTCTGGAACGGGCGGGCTTCAAGCGCATGCATGTCAACGCGCTGGAAGTAGCCAGCTTCGAGGCTGCGGCCGAGTGGCACTAGGCCGTCACCCGATACCAGGAGAACCAGGATGGGCAGCAAATTCGTACTCGTGGGCGACCTCGGCACCGATCATGACGGCTTTCCGCCGACGCCGGTGACGGCCGGCAGCCCGACGGTGCTGATCGATGGCAAGCCGGCGGCGCGCCTGGGCGATCCCCTGGCCCCGCACGACAAGCCCAAGCATTCACCGCACCCGCGTGTCATCGCCGAAGGCTCGGGCAGCATCCTGATCGACGGCAAGCCGGCGGCGCTCACCGGGCATGCCGTGGACTGTGGCGGCGTGGTGATCGGCTCCGCCAGTGCAGTAGGTGGAGAATCGGTAGGTGGTTCGTTTGTCTCTACTGTTGCGGTAATGGCCTCAACAGTCTCACAGGCTTCCACTTCATCGGCCGTTAATGCAGCTGAGACAACACTTGATGCCGCTGGCATAGCTGGAGGGCAGCCAACGGCACTCACCATGAGCGAAGCCGGGAAACAGTGGCTGATGGAGGTCGAACAGCTTCGCTTGATGCCCTATGACGATCAGACCGGGCGTGAGATTACCTCATGGGTGGAAGGGGCCACAATTGGTTATGGATATCTCATTCCGAACTCCGAATGGCCTATTTTCCAGAACGGGATCGAGCTCGAAACTGCCGAACGTCTCTTAGAAGAGGGGGTGGTTTCTTATGAGGATGTGGTAAATCAAGTGATCGAAGTCCCTTTGGCTCAGAATCAATTCGATGCGGCTGTTATCTTGGCATACAACATTGGAAGAATGGCGTTTGCCTCGTCATCCGCTGTGAAATTGATAAATGATCATGAAGCAGTGACTCCTTACCACAGCCTTGAAGAGGCGTGGAAAGCATGGAATAAATCACAAGGAAGAGTCAGTCCTGGGTTAGTGAATAGGCGATCTGCCGAGTGGAATATCTTTAATAGCGGGGTCTATGAAAGATGGTGAGGTTTTTATTTTCATTAGTGTTGATAAGCATCTCATTTCTTACTTCGCCTAGCTTGTTTGCTGATTGCGATTGTCCAGGGTGGCAGGAAAAAGTTGGTGAGTACGAGGTCATTGAAGTGAGGCGCTTTCGGGGAGGAATGACAACTCGTGAAGACGCCATGGGGCACATGGGGGAGAGGCTGCTGATTTCCCGAGAGTTATTCCGGCTTTGGAACGAGGTTCGATATGCAAACCCTTACTACAAAGTGATTTGTCATCCCGTTCAAAGGGAGGAAGGAGAGGTGCCCTTGCCAACTGAACGATGGGGGAATTTCTATGGCTTTGGCATGGACAGGCAAGTGATCGTGTTGCTTTATGTCATCCCCACGTCGGAAGAGGGGCCGCGCTATTCTTTCGAGATCGTAAATGACGAAATTTGGTTGTTTTACGATGGGTGGTTCTATCGAACAAAGAGAGTCTCGGATGTATAGAAAAACAACCTTGGCAATATCAAATTCAGCGAGGCTCTGATTATGACCGGACTACAATTCACCCTGCAGCTCGCCGGGGCCGACGACCTCGATCTGGCGGTCATCGACTTCACCCTGGAAGAGGCGCTCTCCGCCCCCTTCACCCTCCGCGTGCGCTTTGCCAGCCGCGACGGCGGCCTCGCCGTCACGGAGGTCCTCGATCGCCCCGCGACCCTGACGATCTGGCAGGACGGCGAGGCGCTGCGCCGCCTCCATGGCGTGGTGAGCGAGTTCGGCCGTGGCGACCGCGGCCATCGGCGTACCTTCTACTCGATGGTCGTTCGCCCCGCGCTGTGGCGCCTGGGCCTTCGCCACAATTCGCGTATCTTCCAGCAGGTCTCGCCGCTCACCGTGCTCAATACCCTGTGCGACGAGCGCGGTTTGCGTGACGTGGCCTTCGCCGCCACCCGCGAGCCCGAGACGCGGGAGTACTGCGTGCAATACCGCGAGACCGACCTCGCCTTCGTCGAGCGCCTCGC
>NZ_PJRN01000039.1 GCF_002930105.1 Billgrantia saliphila
ATACTGGCCATCTACGTGCTGCTGGGCTGCGTGTTCGAGAGCATGTCGATGCTGCTGCTCACCGTGCCGGTATTCTTCCCGGTGGTGGCGGGGCTGGGCTACGACCTGGTGTGGTTCGGCATCCTGGTGGTGATCGTGATCGAGATCAGCCTGATCACGCCGCCGGTGGGGATGAACGTGTTCGTGCTGCGTGCGGTACTGCCGGACGTCTCCACGGGCACGATCTTTCGCGGCGTGACGCCGTTCTGGGTGGCGGGCATGGTGCGCGCGTTGCTGGTGCTGCTGCTGCCGAGTATTGTGCTGTTCCTGCCGCAACTGCTGTATTGACTCGAGCCGAGGAGTGCCGTGATGAACATGGATGAGGGCCGGGCCGGCTTCGCCACCGGGAACGATGACGAGCGGGAGGCACCGCCGGCGAAGCCCGAGCTGGATCTGAACCAATTTCTGCCCTACCGGCTCAACAGCCTGGCTGATCGCATCAGCCAGGCCCTCGCCGAGCTTTACGAGGAACGCTATCAGCTCAATATCGCGCAGTGGCGGGTGCTCGCCTGGCTCAGCCATTGCGACGAGCTGACCGCCAAGAAGATCTGTGCCTACACCAACATGGACAAGGCCCGCGTCTCGCGGGCGATCCAGGCGCTGGAAGATCGCGGCCTGATCCACCGTACGCCGTCGCCCAAGGATCAGCGCCTGCATGACCTGCACCTCACCGCGGCGGGGCAGACCCTGCTCGCCGAACTGATTCCCGAGGCCCAGGCCTGGGAGGCGGAACTGGTGGCGACCCTTACCGCCGGCGAATATCGCGACCTGCTCAACGTGATGCGCAAGCTCGAGCGCCAGCTGGAGCGGATCGGCTAGCGTTCGCGTCTATCCTGAGTTAGTAACCGACGCCAATGGGTTGTCGGTTTTTTTTGGTCAAAGGATTTGTGTAACAGGTCCGAAAAGCTGGAGAAACGCTGTTGAAAGAGCGACCAGTCATTCCAGGAAATTCTATAATTCTATGAATTATAAGGACTAATTGACTGTTTTTCAGGTGGGGGCGGCTTGCCGGGGTTGCGTTGAGCTTTAGGCTTGGGTGGAGGCATTGCATCTATTACGTGTTTCCAATACTCTGAGTTTCGAGATATTATTGTATCGCTTTGGGGCTCGGCCCCACCTGAGGCAATCGAGGACCAAACAATGTACAAGAAGACAGGCCTGGTAATCGGCACCCTGACTGCAGCTATCATGAGCACTTCTGCTCTGGCCCAGGAAACCATTACCGTCAGCACCTGGGCAGGACCCAACCACGGTATCAATACCATCGTCTGGCCGACCTGGAAGGCGTGGATCGAAGAGGCCACCGAGGGACGCGTCACCTTGGATGTGGTTCACGATATGGGGCCGCCAGCCTCGCAAATGGAGATCGTAGCTGACGGTATCGCGGATGCGACCTGGGTGTTTCATGGTTACAATGCTGGTCGCTTCGAGCTGACAAAATTACCCGAATTCCCAACTTTTGAGGATTTCTCCTCTGAGCACGCTTCTGCCGCGTACTGGCGGACTCATCAGGAATACCTGGCCGAAGCCGGTGAACACCAAGGCGTCGATGTGGTAGCAGCGGGCGTGCACGGCCCGGGCTGGATTTTCAGCAGCGAGCATTACGAAACATTGGAAGATCTGCAGGGTGAGCGCATCCGTGTTGGCGGCGGCGTTATGGGTGACCTTACCAATGCGCTTGAGCTGACCGGCGTGGCGCTACCGCCCACCAGCGTCTACGAAGCGGGATCTCAGGGCGTTATCGATGGCGCCATGCTTGTACCGGAGGGGCTGCGCAGCTTCCGGGTAGCTGAGATATTCCCCTACACCCTCAAGGTGGACGGTGGTTTTTATCGCGGTAGCTTCACGATTGTGGTGAATCCCATGGTTTGGGATCGAATCTCTCCCGAGGATCGGGAAGCGATCGAGAGCGTATCGGGTGAGCAGCTGTCGCGTCTGTTCGGCTACATGATGGATGTCGTAGACGTACGCGGCGTGCAATTTGCCGAGGAGCGCGGCCATACCTTTACCGAGCTCAACGACAGCGATCTCGAGGTCCTTCGCAATGTCAGCGACTCCTTGGTACAGGAGTGGGCAGACTCGGTTACCGAGAGCAGGGGCGTCGACGCTAGGGCAGCCATGGAGTATTTCCATGAGCAACTGGCCCTTGCAGTGGAAGAAGAGAGTGTGTCCTCACAAGTGCCGCAAGAGTTCATTGAATAAAACCTCACATCGAGAGCGATAATGCAAACCCGGTCGTACTGGCCTCAAATCGGTCGGGTCATGCAGCTGGGGCTGGAGGGGGTGGCGGGCGCCACCCTCTTCGCCATGATGCTGCTGACCACGGCGGACGTTACCGGACGCTACTTCTTCAATTCACCGATTCTCGGCACCGTCGAGCTGACCCGCTTGATGCTGGCGGCGCTGGTGTTCCTGTCGCTGCCGGTGGTGTGCTGGCGCGAGGAGCACGTCAGCGTCGACCTGCTCGACACCGTGTTTCCGCCGCGCCTGATCTGGATTCGCCAGGTGCTGGTCAACCTGATCGTCACCGGCGCGCTGTGGGTGATGGCCCGGCGGGTCTGGGCGCTGGGCGAACGCGCCATGCAGTGGGGTGACGTGACCGAGTTCCTGCGTATCCCCAACGGCTATCTCATTTATTTGATGTCGATCATGCTGGCCGCGTCGGCCGTACTGACGCTGCTGCGCGC
>NZ_PJRN01000003.1 GCF_002930105.1 Billgrantia saliphila
CCGAGTCGACCAAAGCTGAGCAGCCGAAGCCGGAACAGCCCAAGGCCGACGCTCCCAAGCCGGTCGAAAAGCCTGCCGAACCGGTGAAGACCGAGCAGCCGAAGCCAGATCAGCCCAAGGCCGATGCTCCCAAGCCGGTCGAGAAAGCCGCCGAGCCGACCAAAGCTGAGCAGCCGAAACCGGAACAGCCCAAGGCCGACGCTCCCAAGCCGGTCGAAAAGCCTGCCGAACCGGTGAAGGCCGAGCAGCCGAAGCCAGAGCAGCCCAAGGCCGATGCTCCCAAGCCGGCGGAGAAGCCTGCCGAGTCGGCCAAGGCACCCGAGGCCAGGACGGAAGCTCCCAAGCCCGTAGAGAAGCCCGCCGAATCGGCCAAGGCCCAGCAGCCTCAGACCGAGGCGCCCAAGCCGGCGGAGAAGCCTGCCGAGCCAGCCAAGGCAACCGAGGCCAGGACGGAAGCCCCCAAGCCGATGGAAAAAGCCGCTGAGCCAGCCAAGGCGACGGAAGACCCCGTAGTCTCGGAAACCTCAGCCGCCACTCGGCGCCGGCGTCGCGCGCATAACGATCCGCGCGAGATCCGTCGCCGTGAGCAGGAAGCCCAGAAGGGCAATAAGAACTGACCGCCCTTCTTTAACGGCTCGCTACAAAAAGCCCGCGCCTAGCGCGGGCTTTTTCTTCCCAGCGTCATTGGTGTGCTCAAGCTCTCCTGGGCTCAAGCTCCAGCGCAACGCCGAACCGGGACTGCACGCACTGCGCCACGCGTTCCGCAAATGCGAGTAGCTCGTCGGCATCGCCTCCTCCGAAATGCACGAGTACCAAGGCTTGGCGTTCATGCACGCCGAAGTGACCGTCGCACCAACCCTTGAGTCCACAGCGATCGATCAGCCAGCCCGCGGCCAGCTTGACGCGCCCTGTGTCCAGCGTGAAATGCGGCATATCCGGCCAGCGGGCCAGCAAGCGATCGGCAACGTCGCGCGCCACTATCGGATTCTTGAAAAAACTGCCGGCATTGCCCAGCTGCACCGGGTCGGGCAGCTTCTCCCGACGTATGGCGCACACAGCCTCGGCCACGTCGAGTGCACTAGGCCGAGGGCCCACGCGCGCCGACAGATCGCCGTAATCCAAGCGAGGGCGCGCCTGGCGCGTCAGCCGCAGCGTCAATCCGGTAATCACAACGCGCCCCGCCAGCTCACTCTTGAAGATACTGTCGCGATAGCCGAAGGCACACTCGGCAGGGGTCAACGTCGCCAAGCGGCCGTCGTCGAGAAACAACACATGCACCGCCTCCAGCACTTCGCATAGCTCAACGCCATAGGCACCGATGTTCTGGATCGGCGCGGCGCCACAGCGCCCCGGAATCAGCGCCAGGTTCTCGGTACCCCATAACCCACGGTGGGCCAGCGCCAACACCAGTGGGTGCCACTCCACGCCCGCCCCGACATGTACACGCACGTTATCGCCCTGCCGCTCCAGCCACCAATGAGACAGAGCCGGCTGGATCACCAGCCCTTCGAGTCTCGTCGGCAGAATCAGGTTGCTGCCGCCACCCAATAGTGTCAAACGCCAGTCTTGCGCGCATGCCTGTTGCAGCAAGCGGCGCAGTACCGTCATGCCGGCGGGCGCAGCGAAGCGCTCGGCCCTGCAGGGCAAACCCAGGGTGTTGGCATGCGTCAGGTCGTGGTTCGTCAGGATCGGTTCGATCAATTTCACGAGGCCTCGAGCCGCCTTCCGATATCCTCGATCAACCCTCGGGAGGCTTCCTCGATCAGATCAAGCACCTCTTCGAAACCCTGCTCGCCACCATAATAGGGATCGGGAACCGGACGGTCTTGATGGCCGGCAAAATCGAGAAACAGCCCGACATGGGCTCGACAGCCGCTGGGACATTGGCGTTTCAGGACAGCGAGATTGTCGTGATCCATGGCCAACAGGTAGTCGAAGCGCTGGAAATCCTCGTTACTCAGCTGACGTGCTCGCAGGTCGCCAAGATCGATGCCACGCCGCCGGGCCGCCGCACAGGCACGCGGATCCGGCGCCTTGCCCACGTGCCAGGGGCCGATGCCACAGGAATCCACCTCGACGCAGCCAGCCAGTCCGGCGGCTTCCAGCTCGCGGCGAAACACCCCTTCGGCGGTCGGGGAACGGCAAATATTGCCCAGGCAGACGAACAGTACGCGCATGATCACTCCTAGCGGTTTCTCACGGCTTACGCTTTTTCGTGGCGACAGTTTTCATGACTCAGGGGTCAGGAGGTCCCGGATACGCTCAAGATCTTCGAGCGTATCGACCCCGGCAGGGTTGGGCTCGGCTGCCAGCGCCACCTGGATGGCATGGCCATAGTGCAGCGCACGGAGCTGCTCGAGCTGCTCGAGCTGCTCGAGCGCCGATGGCGTCCAGTCGCGATACTCGAAAAGGAAACCGGCACGGTAGGCGTACAGGCCGATATGTCGCAGCCAGCCATCGGTTTCGAGCCAGGCGGGGCGCGCGGCGAAAGCTTCGCGATCCCAGGGGATAGGCGCCCGAGAAAAATAGAGGGCACGGCCGGAGAGCGCCCGCACCACCTTGACCGCGTTGGGATTGAATAGCGTTTCCACATCGCTGATCGGCTCGGCGAGCGTAGCGATGGATGCACCCCGATCGTCGAGCAAACGGGCCGCCACCTGATCGATCAGCCGCGGGGGAATCAGCGGCTCGTCTCCCTGTACGTTGACCAGCACTTCGTCGTCGGCAAGCCCCAGCCGCTCGGCCACTTCTGCCAGGCGATCGGTTCCCGAGGGGTGATCGGCCCGGGTCATCACCACCTCCGCGCCCATCGGCGCGAGCGCCTTGCGGATTCTCTCGTCGTCGGTGGCCACCACGACCCGGCTGGCGGCACTTTCACTGGCACGCCGCCAGACGTGGGCGATCATCGGCTCGCCGGCAATGTCGAGCAGCGGCTTGCCCGGCAGGCGTGTGGAACCGAAACGCGCCGGAATCACCGCGATGAAGCCCTGCTCCCGCGTCATCACGCTTCCCCGGTACGGCCAGGTGATGCCGGCAGCTTCTCGTCGACATCCATCTGTCGCGCCTCTTCGGGCAGCATGACCGGGATACCGTCACGCACCGGATAGGCCAGTCCGTCGTAATGACAGCGCAGCTCACCAGCCTCGCGATCGTACTTTAGCTTGCCCTTGCATAGCGGACAGACCAGCATCGCCAACAGCTCCTTGTCCATCGTTCACCTCCGCAGAAAACATTGTGTTCGCCAGCGGCCGCTTTCGCCGCCACTGTTGTCTAGGTTATCGCATTCCTGCCAAACGCTGGTCCAACCACGCCACGAAAGCCGGCTCGGGTTCGGCCTCGACTTCCAGCACCCAACTCTTTGGTGGCGCCAGGCGCCGACATTTCTCGGCGTCCTTGGCCGTCATCACCAGCGGCAAACCGTCATCGAAAGCCAAGTCCACCGTCGTGAAGCGATGATGATCGGGGAACGCATGCGGTCTTGCCTCGACGCCCAGTTCGCGCAGGGTGGCAAAAAAACGCTCGGGGTTGCCGATACCCGCCACGGCGTGCACCGCCCCGTCGAAGGGAGCTGGAGTCACGGAACAGGCGCTGTCGTCGTCCAGCGATCGCCAGCGTACCGGTACCAACCGGAAGAACCAGGCCCCCGCGGGCGGTTCGAAGGAAGGCTCGCCATTGATCAGCACCGCGTCCACCTCGTCCAGACGCGATAGCGGTTCGCGCAGCGGCCCGGCAGGCAGGCAGCGTGCATTGCCGAAGCCACGCCTACCGTCAACCACGACCAGTTCGATGTCGCGCCCCAGCGCTAGGTGCTGCAGGCCATCGTCACTGATCACCAGGTCGCAGCCCAGCTCGATCAGGGCTCGCGCTCCCCGCGGCCGATCGGGGTCCGCCACAACGGGCAACCCGGTCTGGCGTGCCAGCATTCGCGGTTCGTCGCCGCCATGCTCGGCCGCCGTCGTCGGCGTGACGTGCAGAGGATAGCCGCCCGCCGCTTCGGCAGTGCCGCCGTATCCGCGCGACACGATGCCCGGCCGCCAGCCCTGCTCGGATAAATGACGCGCGAGCCAGGCAACCAAGGGGGATTTGCCGGTACCGCCGAGTGTGAGGTTGCCGACTACGATCACCGGAACGTCCGCGTGCCATACCGCACGCCTGCCCTGGCGGTAGGCAGCGGCGCGACGCTTCATCACCCAACGGTAGAGCGACTCCAGCGGTCGCAACATCTTGAGCCAGGCCGCGTTGCCGTAGGCGGCCATGAGCCAGCGCTCCCCGACCCCGCGCGTCATGCCGTCGAGGCCTCCTGGAACTGCAGTCGATGCAGTGCGGCATAGGCTCCGTCACGTGCCACCAATTCGGCATGGGTACCCTGCTCGACGATCCGCCCCTGCTCCATGACCAGTATGCGATCGGCGCGCTCGATGGTGGACAGCCGATGGGCGATGACCAACGTCGTGCGACCGCGGCAGACGACCTCCAGGGCCGCCTGGATGTAACGTTCCGACTCGGTGTCCAGTGCCGACGTGGCCTCGTCGAGGATCAGCAGCGGCGCGTCCTTGAAGATCGCGCGGGCAATGGCCAGCCGCTGGCGCTGGCCACCGGAGAGCATCACGCCGTTATCGCCGACGAGGGTGTCGTATCCCTTGGGCATCCGTTCGATGAACTCGTGCGCGTAGGCGGCGCGCGCCGCCGCCTCGATCGCGTCACGATCGGCCTGCGGAACCCCGTAGGCGATGTTGTCGGCAATGCTGGCGTTGAACAGCGTCACTTGCTGCGAGACCAGGGCGATCTGCCGGCGCAGTGGCGCCAGGCGATAGTCGTCGATCGGTACCCCGTCGATCAGCACTCGCCCGTCCGTGGGGCGATAGAAGCGTGGCAATAGCCCTACCAAGGTGGATTTGCCACTTCCCGAGCGACCGACGATGGCCACCATCTCGCCCGGCTCGATGACCTGGTCGATACCCTTGAGCACCTCGGGCTGGTCCTCGCCGTAACGAAAACGCACCCCTTCGAAATCGACCCGCCCTTCGAGCCTCTGCGGTTCCAGAGTGCCTTCGTCGAGCTCGGCCGGCACGTTCAGCAGGCCGAAAAGTTCGTCGGCGGCGGCGATGCCCTTCTGTATCTCGCTATTGATCTCGGTGAGCTGGCGCACCGGCTTGGCCATCAGCGAGGCCGCGGTAATGAAGGCCACGAATTCGCCGGGGGTCATGTTCGCCATCATAGCCGGCGACATCGCCAACCATACCAGTATCGCCAGCGATACGGCGATCATCAGCTGGATGACCGGCGTGCTGATCGCCTTGGTCAGCGCCTCCTTCATCTTCTGCTGGCGGTTGTACTCGCTGGCCTTGGCGAAGCGCGCCTTCTCGTACGCCTCCGCCCCGTGGGTGCGCACCACGCGATAGCCCGTGAGCGCCTCGGAAGCGACATGGGTGACATCGCCCATGGAGTGCTGGATGCGCTGCGAGATACGCCGGAAGCGCTTGCTGGCATATCTCACCACGCCGGCTATCAGCGGTGTCACGCCCAGAAACAGCAGCGTCAGCATCCAGTTGGTCCAAAGCAGGTAGGTCAGCAGGCCGATCACGAACAGGCCTTCCCGCAGCAGGATGGTGATGGCATTGGTCGCCGCTCCGGTCACCTGCTCGACATGGTAGGTGACGCGGGAAATGAGATGGCCGCTGGAGTGAGCGTCGAAGAAACGTCCCGGCAGGTGCAGCATGTGGTTGAACACGTTGCAGCGCAGCGCGTGCACCACGTTGCGTGCCACGTTGCTCATGAAGTAGGTACCGAGGAAGGTGCCCAGGCCGCGGGCAGCGAACATGGCGACCACGAACAGCGGCAACATCAAGCGAAAGGCGGCATCGGGATTCTGAATGCCATCGATCAAGCGCTTCATCATTTCCGCCAGGGCGGTACTCGAGGCCGCGTAGAGCGCGTAGCCGACGATCGCCAATGAGAACGAAACCCAGTGGGGCTTCACATAGGCCAGCAGCCGCTTGTAGAGGGCCCAGCCCGTATGTTGGGTCCGATCTTGAGTCACGGTGTCTCCGCTTGCGTGGGTGTTGCCTGAGTTGCGCGCGTGGCGATGCGCACCTGACGAACGCCGAGCGCGCCCGCTTGATCCAGTGCCCGTACTACGTCGGCGTGGACTGCACGCGCATCGGCCTCGAGGACCAACCCATGGAGGCGAGCCTGGTCGGCTTTTGCGGCGAGCGCCTCGCCTAACTCCGTTGCACTGAGCTCACGCTCGCCTAGTCGGTAGCGTCCCCGCTCGGTGACGACCAGGGTCACCGGTGACGCCTCGAGCGTCGTGCCGGCGGCACTCTCGGGCAGCTCCAGCTCCAGTGCCTGCCGGGTCTCGAACGTGGTGGATACCATGAAGAAGATCAGCAGCAGAAAAACCACGTCGATGAGAGGCGTGAGATTGACCTCCACCGGATCACGACGACGGCGCGCAAACTTCACGGCCTGCCGACCTCCGACGCAGCTTGCCCCTGTGAACGGGCCCGCTCGCTCTCACGCTGCTCGCTGAAGCCCAGCTCGCCCTGGTAGTGCGCCAGGAACTCCACCACCTGGCCCGCCTGCTCCTCCATGCGTACCGTGATGTCTTCCACTCGGCGCAGGAAGTAACGATGGAACATCAGCGCCGGAATTGCCACCGTGAGACCTGCGGCGGTGGTAACCAGGGCGCGCGAGATGCCACCGGCGAGATCGGCGGTCCGACTTGCCCCATCCGCCGAAACGATCACTGCGAATACCTCGATCATTCCCACTACGGTGCCCAGCAGGCCGATCAACGGCGTTATGGCGGCAATGGTGCCCAGCGGACTGAGGAAGCGCTCCATGTCATGAATCACGGCGGTGGCGGCCTCCTGCAGCCTGGCCCTCACTTGCTCATGACCCAGGCGTGCATTGCGCAGCCCCGCCGCCAACACGGCGCCTAGCGGCGAATGACTCTCGAGCCAGTAGAGGTTGACCTGGCCACGAGCCACCAGCGAACAGACTTCCTGCCCCAGGCCGTAAGGGGCGATACGCTTGGCACGCAGGGTCCAGAGACGTTCGATGATGATCACCGTGGCCAGTAGCGAGCAGCCCAGCAGCGGGACCATCAGCCAGCCCCCGGCAACCAGCGCATCCATCATGTCCATCGGTTCCCCTCCTCACGCAACGGCTGCCGCGTTCAATGGCGCGATTCTACCGCATGGCATTCCCCTTCGACACCGCCGCGCCGCCAAGGCATGGCGCGTGCGGCGTCGAGGCTTACATCCGAGTTGCGGCCGAGCCAGAAGGTGACGGCGCCATCCAGGGCGGTGCTCCATTGACAGCTACCGACGCGACGAAAGCGTCGCACCACCGCGTCGCTGGGATGACCGAAGGCGTTGTGACGACCGGCGCTGAACACGACATGCCGTGGCGTGGCCCACTGGACGAGATGCGGGCCGGAGCTGGAACGGCTGCCATGATGACCCGCAACCAGTACCGTAATCGGCAGTTCGAGCCGCTGAAGGAAGGCCCGCTCGATGTCACTGCCGACATCGCCGGTGATTAGCAGGCGTTCCTCACCCGCCGTTATCTCGAGCACACAGGAACGGTCGTTGCTGGACAAAGGCGTTGTGTCCGCCGGCGGCCAGAGCACCCGATAGCTCACGCCATCACGCCGCCACTGCTGGCCTGCCTCACAGGTGCCGAAGGGGACATCGAGGCTTTCTCCCGCCGGCGCCAGGAATTCGCCGACATCATGCCGCTCCGCCAGCCAGGCCACGCCACCGGCATGATCGAGGTCGCCATGACTGACCATGACCCGGTCGAAGCGTTGACCCGCCGGCCATAGCGCACTCACCGGGGCAAAGCCGGAGGCGAAGCGCGGCCCGCTGTCGTAGAGCATGCGAAAGCCGGCGCTGCGCAGCTCGATCAGTTGCCCCTGGCCGACGTCGTGTATTCGCACCCGCAGGCTGCCCGGCTCCGGAGCGGGCGCGGTGAGCCCCAGCATGGCGGGTACCAGCAGTAGCGTCCCTCCGACACGTAGACGCATGGCGAGTCCGGGCAACGCCCATAGCAGCGCCATCAGTCCGAGCATCAGGGCGAGCGGTACGACGAGTTCGCTGGTGGGCCACCACAGCGGAAGCCGGGAAACGGCGAGGTCGAGCAGCTGCGTCAAACGCAGCGTGATGCGTTCGAACAGCCACCAGCAGGTGGCGCCGAGCGGCGCCAGCGGGGCGAATAACCAGCCCAGCAGTCCCAGCGGCACCAGTAACGAACTCACCAGTGGCACCGCCACCAGATTGACCAGCGGGGCGGCCGGCGCGAGCCGAGCGAAGGCCAGCAGCACTGCCGCTGCCATCAGCGGCGCCAGCAGCAGCTGAGTACGCATCAGACCCCATGCCCAGCCGTGCAAGCCTCGAGGCCGTGGCCGTCCCTGCCAGATCAGGATCAGCACCGCCACAGCCAGGAACGAAAGCCACAGCCCCGGGCGCCAAGCGGACAGCGGATCAAGCAGCACCACCAGCCCCAACGCCAGCCACCAGGCCTGCCAGGGGCCGGGAGCGTGGCGTCCACTGGCGACCCACAGCCCGACCACGGTCATGATCAGAGCGCGCATGGCCGGCGGCTGCAGACCCGCCAGGCCGGCATAGCCAGCCGCCGCCAACCCCGCCAACCACCAGGGCCAGATCGCCATGCGCCAGTGCGCTGGGGTCAGCAGGCGCGAGACGCCCCGCGCCAGCAGCAGAACGAAGGCGGCGACCAGGCCCACGTGCAGACCCGAGATCACTACCAGGTGGGTGGTGCCAGTGGCGTTGAGCCGCTCCCAGTCGTCGCGCGAGAGCCTGTCGCCGGCTCCCAGCGTCAGGGCTGCCAGCCAGCGGGTCGTCAGAGGAGCAAGCGACTGCGCATCGAGAAAGGCCAGGGCCTGGCGGCGCAGGGAGTATGGCGCCGGTGCCAACCGCTGGGGAGCCGGTTCATCGCGTACGTAGCCGGTAGCCTGAATACCTTCGCGCCATAGCCAGGCGCGATAGTCGAACGTGCCGGGATTGGCGAAGCCGGCAGGCGGGCGTAGCCGCACGGTAAGGGCCCAGCGCTCGCCCGGCTGCATCGGTGGCGCCTCGTAGAGGCTGAGGCGCACCCGTCGCAGCCTGTGGCACGGTAGCCTGTCGGCCTCGAGCGGCCGGCAGTCATTCAGCCGTACCAGCAGACGAGTCAGGCGGCCTTCGTCCTCGACCGTCTCGAGCCGCCCTTCCAGGGCAAGATCGGCTCGCAGCAGCCCCGCCGGCAGCTCGCCCCCCTTGGCCAGCAGCACCTGAGTCGCCGTCACGGCGACCACCATGGCGAGCCCAGCCATTCGCCAGCGCTTGCTTGCCAGCGAATAGAGCAGCGCCAGCGCCCAGGACTCCACCAACCCGAGCGGCGCCCACCAGCCTAGCCCCGTGCCGACCAGCGCCGCCAGCGCCAGCGGCATCGCCACTCCCATTCGCACTTCCTTGCCTCCCGTCTGCCATCCCTTGCGCCTCGGCCCGGCGTGCCTGGCATGCAGCGGACAACTTCCTGCCAACGCATGACATGGCGGGTCAACGGCCATCCATGGATAATAACCGGGTCACGAAGCAGCGAGCCATTCGACATGCCGCGCCGATTACTGCAGCGCTACATGCCCAACCCCGAAACGCTCAAGCGCCAGCGCTCGCTGCGCTTCCTGAGCCATTTGATCGGCGATCCCGGGCTCTGGGCGCTGTCACGGCGGACCGTGGCCAACGCCTTCTCGGTCGGCCTGTTCAGTGCCATGCTGCCGATTCCCTGCCAAATGGCCATCGCTGCCTTCGGCGCCTGGCTACTGCGTTGCAATCTGCCGCTCTCCGTTGGCCTGGTGTGGATCACCAACCCGCTGACCATGCCGCTGGTCTTCTACGGCAACTATCGCCTCGGCGCCTGGTTGATGGAAATGCCGGCCCGGGAAGCCCCGACACGCATCTCGACGCGCTGGATCGCCGAGCGCATGGCCGACATCCTGCCGGCCCTGGCCCTCGGATCGGTGGTCTCGGCCGTACTGATGGCCATATTGGCCAACGTGGTAATTCGGCTGCTATGGCGGTGGCATGTCTCGCGCAGCTGGAAGCGGCGCGCCTTGAAGCGCCGCCGCAAACGGCTGGAGCGGGAAATCTAGCCTCGCTTTGCGGACCATGGGGTAGGTTCGGTAGGCGAGGTGCCGCCTCAGCGCTGTTCGCTCAGGCGCCCGCCATCGAGCTTCATCACGCGATCCTGATGGGCGGCCAACGCCGGATCATGAGTCACCACCACGAAGGCACAGTCGGTCGTACGCGCCAGTTCATCCATCAGCGCCAGGATGCTCGCGGCCGTACTTTGATCGAGATTGCCGGTCGGCTCATCCATCAGTACCAGGCTCGGGTCGGTAACCAGCGCCCGAGCGATGGCCACGCGCTGGCGTTCGCCGCCCGACAGCTCGCCCGGCTTGTGGTCGGCGCGGTGCTCGATGCCTACCTTGGCCAACAGTTCCCTGGCCCGGCTCTCGGCCGCTCTCTTGCGCTGACCGCGGATGATCAGCGGTAGTGCGGCGTTCTCCAGCGCGGTGAATTCGGCGAGCAGGTGATGGAACTGATAGACGAAGCCGATATGGCGATTGCGGAACTTGCCCAGCGCCGCCTCGCCCAGGTCGAGCAGCGACTCCCCCGCGATCGATACCTCGCCGCGCGTCGGGCGATCGAGCCCGCCGAGCAGATTGAGCAGCGTAGTCTTGCCCGACCCCGAACTGCCGACCACGGCAACCCGCTCCCCGGCTCGCACTTCGAGCGAGAGACCGTCGAGCACGGTAACGTCCTGCGGCCCCTCGCGGTAGATCCGCGTCAGGTCGCGACAGGCCAGCATGATCCTGCCATTCGCCGTCTGGTTCACGAGGCTTTCCTTGTTCAAGGTCGTTTCACTCATAGCGCAGCACCTCTGCCGGCTGGACCCGCGACGCGCGCCAGGCCGGATAGAGCGTCGACAGGAAGGTCAGGCCAAAGGCGGCGGCAATGATATTGCGCACATCCTCCCAGTGCAGCCGTGACGGCAAATCGCTGATGAAGTAGACCCCCGCGTCGAGGAATTGGATACCGAACGTAGACTCCACCCAGCCGATCAGGTCGGAAACGGTCAGTGCCAACAGAATGCCGAGGCCGACTCCCACGGCGATACCGATCACACCGATCGCCAGACCCTGCACCACGAAGATACCCATGATCGAGCGCGGCGTGGCACCGATGGTGCGCAGGATGGCGATGTCGGCATGCTTGTCGGTCACCACCATGACCAGGGTCGAGACGATGTTGAAGGCGGCCACGGCGATGATGACCGTCAGCAGCAGCGCGATCATGCGCTTCTCCATCTGGATCGCCTGGAACAGATTGCCGTGGGAGTAGGTCCAGTCGATCCCGCGGTAGCCCGAGCCGAGTTCGTCGATGATGGCGCGTGTTTCGCTGGAAGCGGCGAACAGGTCATTCAGCTCCAGGCGCAGCCCGCCCACGGCATCCCCCAGCCGAGCCAGGGTCTGCATGTCCTCGATGTTGGCGTAGGCCAGGCTGGCATCGAGATCCGCGCCGACGCTGAAGATGCCGCTGACCGTGAAGCGCTTGAGCCGCGGAAAGACACCCGCGGGCGTGATAGAGGCTTCGGGTACCAACAGCGTGACGCGGTCGCCAACTCCTACGCCGAGGTGGCGTGCCAGCAGCGACCCCAGCACGATATTCCATTCGCCCGGTTGCAGATCGTCGAGGCTGCCCTGACGCATATGAGCCCCGATGATCGAGACCCGATCCTCCCACTCGGGATGAATGCCGTTGACCATGGCCCCTTCGTTGCGCCCGCCGACGGAGAACATACCCTGCTGCTCGACGTAAGGCGCCGCGCCGATCACCCGCTCGCGCTGCATCAATCGCTCGGCCAACGGCTGCCACTCGACCAGGCCGCTGCGCGACTCGATCTTGGTATGCGGCACCATGCCGAGAATGCGGGTGCGCAGTTCATGGTCGAAACCGTTCATGACCGAGAGCACCAGGATCAGTACCGCCACGCCGAGCATCAGCCCCAGCATGGAGGTCAGGGAAATGAAGGAGATAAAATGATTGCGGCGCTTGGCACGCACGTAGCGTAGGCCGATCAGCAATGGCAGGCGGTCGAGCATCGTCGCGTTCCTTGTCAGAGGGGGGTCATGGTACGGTTTTTTCCGCGCCGCTGCATCGGGTGCCGCCCGGTTTCCCCGAGACTTGCAACATTGACGTGCTGAGCCTACATTGCGCCGACCCGGTGCACCCACCGGCCGCTGATGCAACTGACGAGGCTCACGTCCATGGCCAACCGCCTGCTTCCCGAATGGCACCCCCAGGATGCCGTACAGCTAACCTGGCCCAGTCCCACGAGCGATTGGGCGCCGCTGATCGAACGCATCGAAGCCACCATGGAAGCGATGGCGGTTGCCATTGCGCGCTACCAGAGCGTGTTGATCACCGTGCCCGACGACGCTACCCGCACCCAGTTGCAGATACGCTTCGCCAAGCTGGGCGTCGACGCCTCGCGCTTGCGTCTGGCGGTGGCCGAAGCGGATGACACCTGGGCCCGCGACCACGGCCCGATCGCCGTGGAGCGCGACGGTAAACCGATGCTGTTCGACTATGTCTTCACCGGCTGGGGCGGCAAGTTCGAGGCCGAACGCGACAATCGCCTGACCCGACGCCTGGCCGAGGCCGGCGTTTATGCCTGCCCGGTCGAGAGCCGCAGTCTTGTGCTCGAGGGCGGTGCCATCGACACCGACGGCGAAGGCACTCTGCTCACGACCGAAGCCTGCCTGCTCAACCCCAATCGCAATCCGCAGCTTGACCGCACCGCCGTGGAAGCGGCGCTCAAGGCGGATCTCGGCATCGAGCGGGTCCTCTGGCTGGCCAACGGTCATCTGGAGGGCGACGATACGGACAGCCATGTGGATACCCTGGCGCGCTTCTGCGACCCGGCCACCATCGCCTACGTGCACTGCGACGACACGTCCGACCCGCACTACGCGGCCCTCGCCGCCATGGAAGCCGAACTCAAGGCGTTTCGCCGCACCGACGGCGAGCCCTACCGCCTGGTACCGCTGCCCTGGCCGCGGCCCTGCTTCGATCCCGTGGACGGACATCGCCTGCCGGCCACCTACGCCAACTTCCTGATCGTGAACTCCGCGGTGCTGGTGCCTGTCTATGGCGATGCCGCCGACAGCCGAGCCCTGGCCGCCCTCGCCGAGGCCTTTCCCGGGCGAGAGATCGTGCCCATCGACTGTCTGAGCGTGATCCGCCAGCACGGCAGCCTACACTGTCTGACCATGCAGCTTCCTCGTGGCAGCCTCGCCGCCGCCGCCGCAACCCAAGGAGAAACGTCATGACCCGCACCCTCAAGGCCGGCCTGGTTCAGCAACCCGCCTGGCCCGACAAGAGCCGGAGCCTGGCCGAGAGCGAGGCCGGCGTGCGTGAACTGGCCGCCGCCGGCGCCGAGCTGGTGCTGCTCCAGGAACTGCATGCCACGCACTACTTCTGCCAGTACGAGGACACTGAGCTGTTCGATCTGGCCGAGCCCCTGGACGGCCCCACCGGGCAGCGTCTCGCCGCCCTGGCCGCGGAGCTGAACATCGTGCTGGTCGGCTCGCTGTTCGAGCGGCGCGCCCCGGGGCTTTATCACAACACCGCCGTAGTCTACGACCGCGACCGCGGCCAGGTGGGCGTCTATCGCAAGATGCACATCCCCGACGACCCGGGCTTCTACGAGAAGTTCTACTTCGCCCCGGGCGATCAGGACGACAGCCGCAAGCAGGGCTTCCAGCCCATCGACACCTCGGTGGGTCGGCTGGGGCTGCTGGTGTGCTGGGATCAGTGGTACCCCGAAGCGGCCCGCCTGATGGCGCTGGCCGGTGCGGAGGTGCTGCTCTACCCCACCGCCATCGGCTGGAACCCGCCCGATGACGACGCCGAAAAGGCCCGTCAGAAGGAAGCCTGGACCCTGATCCAGCGCAGCCATGCGGTGGCCAACGGTCTGCCGGTGATCGCTGCCAACCGCATCGGCCACGAGCCGGATCACTCCGGGGTGGGCGCCGGCATCGACTTCTGGGGGGGCAGCTTCATCACGGGCCCCCAGGGGGAGCTGCTGGCACACGCGGGTACCGAGGCCGAGCGCTTGCTGGTCACGCTCGACATGAGCCGCGGCGAGGACGTGCGACGGATCTGGCCCTACCTGCGCGACCGTCGCATCGACGCCTATGGCGACCTGACCCGGCGCTATCGGGATTGAGCTAGCGAAGTTGCCGACCCAAGCGGCACTCGGGGCAGGCCAATCAAGAAAACCCACCGCGGCAAGCCCCGGTGGGTTTCTGCTTTCGGAGAGGTTCAGGCGCCCGGCGCTTTCCAGAAATCGCGGATCGAGGCGATGCCCTGGGCACCGACGGCGCGGGCGTGGTTGGCGTCATGACGGGTCATGCCACCCAGCGCGAAGACCGGCATAGCGGCACATTCCACCAGTTGCTGGAAGTCGTGCCAGCCCATCGGCGCGACCTCGGGGTGCGACGGCGTGGTACGCAGCGGTGACAGGGTGACGAAATCACAGCCGATCCGGGCCGCCTGGCCAAGCTGCTGTTGATCGTGGGTGGATGCTGCCAGCCACTTGGTCTCCGAGATGGGCCGACGCTCGAGCCCCATCAGCCGTTCGCTGGTGAGGTGAATGCCATCGGCATCGACATGCTCCAGCCACCCGGGCTCACCGTTGAGCAGCAGGCGCGCGCCGAACTTCCGGCACAACGCCAGCGCCCGCTCGGCGCGGGCGAGGTAGGAGGCTTCGTCGAGGGCCTTGTCTCGCAACTGCACCAGGCGCACCCCATCCTGCTCCAGTGCCCGCAACAGGCAGGCGTCGAATACTCCTTCGTCACGCTCCTCGCCGGTAATCAAATACTCGGTCGGCAGCATGACCGCCTGCAGAATCGGAAGATTGGCAGCCGGGAACGGGTAAGCGACCAGTTCGTCGAGCGGTACCCAGCGTACTGCCTGCCCTTCACGACCGAACGGCTCGCCGCTGAATTCGTGAACTTGCCAGACATCGAGCAGAATATGCTTGTCGGGATACTCGTGGTGGATCCGAATCAACGGCTGGGCACGCTTGATCTCCACCCCTAGCTCCTCATGGAGCTCACGCTTGAGGCCTTCCAGCCCCGTCTCGTAGGGCGCCAACTTGCCACCGGGAAATTCCCACAGCCCGCCATGGTCGACGTTGGACGGACGGCGGGCAATCAGCGCCTTCTTGCCGTCACCGCTGATGATGGCGGCCGCCGCCACGTGCACCCTTCTCTTCACCATTACGTTCATTGACTCCTACCCGCTTGTCCTGCGCCAGTTACTCGGCGCAGGGTCGTGTTCTTCTGGCTCAGGCCGCACCCATGCTGCCTAGCTGCGATAGTCGGCATTGATACTGACGTAGTCGTGGGACAGGTCGGTGGTCCACACCGTGGCTCCCTCCTCGCCGCGCCCCAGCGCAATGCGAATGGTGATCTCCTCTTGCCCCATGACCCGGCTACCCTGCTCTTCGGTATAGCCGGCAGCGCGCCCGCCGTGTTCCACCAGACGCACGTCGCCCAAGTCGATGGTCACCCGCGCGACATCGAAATCGGCAAGCGGCGCCCGGCCCACCGCGGCCAGGATGCGCCCCCAGTTGGCGTCGGAGGCATACAGGGCGGTCTTGACCAGCGGCGAGTGCGCCACGGTGAAGGCGACATCCAGCGCTTCTTCGCGGCTCGCGGCGTCGACGACCTGCAGCGTCACGAACTTGGTGGCGCCCTCGCCGTCGCGCACGATCGCCTGGGCCAGCTCGGTCATGACCCGCTGCAGCCCGTTGCGAAAGACCGCAACCTCCTCGTCATCGACCACCTGCGCCCCACGCCCGGTGGCGATCAGCATGCAAGCGTCGTTGGTCGAGGTGTCGCCGTCCACCGTGATGCAGTTGAACGAGCGATCCACCGTCTCGCGCAGTAGCGTATCGAGCAGGGTCTGCTCGATGTCGGCATCGGTGGCGACGAAGGCCAGCATGGTCGCCATGTTGGGCTTGATCATGCCCGAACCCTTGCTGATGCCGTTGATGGTGACCGTGCGATCGCCCAGCTCCAGCGTCACACTTGCCCCCTTGGGCCGGGTATCGGTAGTGAGAATTCCCTCCCCGGCCTGGCGCCACGCCGCGTCGCTGGCATCCAGCGACTCCAGCGCAGCCGGAAGGCCACTCAGCAAGCGCTCCATCGGCAGCGGCTCGCCGATCACACCGGTGGAGAACGGCAGCACACCCTCCTCGGTCACGCCGCCGAGCCTGGCCAGCTCGGCGCAGGTAGCCCGAGCGTCGCGCAGGCCGGCCTCACCGGTGCCGGCGTTGGCATTTCCCGTGTTGACCACAAGGTAGCGCGGCGCTTCGCCTCTCGCCTGGCATGCTGCCAGATTCGACTTGGCCAGCGTGACCGGCGCGGCGCAGAAGGCATTGAGGGTGAAGCTACCCGCCACCCGAGCTCCCGCGGGAATCTCGACCACAACCAGATCACGCCGTCCCGGCTTCTTGATACCCGCCATGGCAGTGCCCAGGCGCAGCCCCTCGATGACCGGCATCGCCGGAAAATGTGTATCACCCACTGCCATGGAAAGCTTACTCCTCATTTATTTGGGACGTTCAAATTGCCGAGCGGAGCCCCAGATGAAGCGCAAGGCGCACGGAGCGCAGGAGTCCAAGATTCGCTCCGGCATTTGAATCAGCTCAGCTGACCGCAGCACTGCTTGTATTTCTTCCCCGAGCCACACGGGCAGGGATCGTTGCGCCCCACCTTGGGACCCTCGCGACGCACCGGGCGACCTTCGGCGGTCGCCGCCGCCGGCCGCTGGCCGCCCGCCTCCTGCTCGTCGAGCTCGGGGGCATCGTGACGACTGGCCGCGGCGGCCTTTTCGCGCTCCAGCGCCTCCCGACGCTGCCGCTCCAGTTCGTCGACCTCCTCCGGCTTGCGCACGTGCACGTGGCTTGTGATGCGGGTGATATCGGCCTTGATATTAGTCAGCAGGGCCTGGAACAGCTCGAAGGCTTCGCGCTTGTACTCCTGCTTGGGGTTCTTCTGCGCATAGCCGCGCAGGTGGATGCCCCGACGCAGGTGATCCATCGACTGCAAGTGCTCCTTCCAACGCGTATCGAGCACTTGCAGCATGATCTGCTTCTCGAAGCGGCGCATCAGTTCGGAGCCCGCGGTTTCCACCTTTTCTCGATAGATGTTGCGATGCATTTCCTGCAGGCGTTCGCGCAGCTGCTCCTCGCTGAAACGCTCGTCCTGCTCGGCCCAACCCACCACCGGCACATCGAGATTGAATTCGGTTTTCAGGTGCTCCTGCAGCCCGGCCAGTTCCCACTGTTCCGGCAGGCTCTGGGGCGGCACGAACTCGCTGATCGCCTGGTCGAGCACCTCTTCGCGAATGCCTATCACATTGGCCGAGACGTCGTCGGCCGCCAGGATCTCGTTGCGCTGCTCATAGATCACGCGGCGCTGATCGTTGGCTACATCATCGTACTCGAGGAGCTGTTTGCGGATATCGAAGTTGCGACTCTCAACCTTCTTCTGCGCGCGCTCGACGGCGTTGGTCACCATCTTGTGTTCGATGGCCTCGCCACGCTCCAGCCCCAGCGCCTTCATCATGCGCTGCACGCGGTCGGAGCCGAACAGCCGCATCAGACTGTCTTCCATGGACAGGAAGAAGCGCGTCGAACCCGGGTCGCCCTGACGCCCGGCGCGGCCGCGCAGCTGGTTGTCGATACGCCGCGACTCGTGGCGCTCGGAACCGACCACGTGCAGCCCCCCCGCAGCGAGTACCGCTTCGTGGCGCTCGCGCCACTCCTCGCGCAGCCGCTCGAGCTGCTCCTCGGTGGGGTTTTCCAGCTTGGCCGCCTCGGCCTCCCAGTTGCCGCCCAGCACGATATCGGTACCGCGACCGGCCATGTTGGTGGCGATGGTGATGGCTCCGGGGCGCCCCGCCTGGGCGATAATCTCGGCCTCGCTCTGGTGCTGCTTGGCATTGAGCACGTTGAAGCCGAGCCCCTCCTTCTTCATCAGCCCGGCCAGGTACTCCGAGGTCTCGATGGACGCGGTACCCACCAGCACCGGACGCCCTGCCTCGGTCTGCTCCTTGACGTCCTGAATGATGGCCTCGAACTTCTCCTCCGCCGAGAGATAGACGAGATCGTTGAGGTCACGTCGAATCAGCGGCCGGTTGGTGGGAATCACCACCACGTCGAGGCCGTAGATCTGGCGGAACTCGAAGGCCTCGGTATCGGCGGTACCGGTCATCCCGGCCAGCTTGTCATACAGACGGAAGTAGTTCTGGAAGGTGGTCGAGGCCAGCGTCTGACTCTCGCGCTGCACCGGCACGCCCTCCTTGGCTTCCACGGCCTGATGAAGCCCCTCGGACCAACGGCGTCCGGGCATGGTGCGACCGGTGTGCTCGTCGACAATCACAACCTGGTTGTCGACGACGATATAGTCGACGTCGCGATGGTAGAGGTGGCGTGCACGCAGGGCCGAATGCATGTGATGCAGCAGGTTGAGGTTCTGCGCGGCGTAGAGCGAATCGTCCTCCCCCAGCAGTCCCTCGGCGCGCATCAGCTCCTCCACCTTGTGGTGGCCGGCTTCGGTGATCTCGACCTGCTTGTGCTTCTCTTCGAGCACGAAGTCACCGCTGACCGGCGCCTCGGGGTCCTCCGAGACCTCACCCTTGACCAGGTGAGTCGCGAGCCGGTCCACCACCTTGTACAGCTCGGTATTCTCGTCCACGGCACCGGAGATGATCAGCGGCGTGCGCGCCTCGTCGATCAGGATCGAGTCCACCTCGTCGACGATGGCAAAGCTGAGGCTGCGCTGGACCTTGTCCTCCAGGGAGAAGGCCATGTTGTCCCGCAGGTAGTCGAAGCCGTACTCGTTGTTGGTGCCGTAGGTGATGTCGCAGGCATAGGCGGCGCGCTTCTGCTCGCCGCTCTGTCCGGCAAAGATGATGCCGACCGAAAGCCCCAGGAACTCGTAGAGTGGCCGCATCCACTCGGCATCGCGACGCGCCAGGTAGTCGTTAACCGTGACCACGTGAACGCCGTTGCCGGGCAGTGCGTTGAGATAGACCGCCAGAGTGGCGACCAGGGTCTTGCCTTCGCCGGTCTTCATTTCGGCGATGCGCCCGCGATGCAGTGTCATGCCGCCGATCATCTGCACATCGAAGTGGCGCATACCCATTACGCGCTTGCTGGCTTCGCGCACGGTGGCGAAGGCCTCCGGCAGCAGGGCGTCGAGGCTCTCACCGTTGGCCAGTCGTTCGCGAAACTCCTCGGTGCGCGCCTTGAGAGCGTCGTCATCTAGCGTTTCGAATTGCGGTTCCAGCGTATTGATCTGCGCCACCTGGCGCTGCATGCGCTTGACTTCGCGGTCGTTCTTGGAGCCGACGACCTTGCGTAACAATGTATTGATCATGAGATGTCCATCTCTGCGTGTCGCATTCAGCCGACGCAAAAGGCTGGCCCATGCCAGCCCCGCCGGCGCTATCGTGATTCAGGGGAAGCGACACGCGCCGGGCGGGCCACGGCGCGTCAGGACGTCATGCGCAGCCGCCCAGCGGGCACGAAACGGACGAGGTCGACGTGGAGGACGCGTCCGATGCGCCCAAACGGACAAGCGACGCGGCGGCCAGTGGGACGAAGCGCGCCGGCGGGCCACGTAGCGGCAGCGCGCACGCATCATCGTCGGGGCGAGAATGCAGGTCTGCACCACCCGCTCGGCGAGCCGCAGCGTTTCCGCCTGGGACAGCCCCGCCGGCAACAGACAGCTCACCAACAGACCCGCCAGCCACCAGCGCGAACGCAATCGACAGCGTGTCACCGCCCCCGAGGGCGGGCTGTCGGTGCGCTGGTGCGTGATCGGGGCGGCGGTCATGCTGTCGACGAACTCCGAGCGTGATAGGCTGTGACATGTCGGGCGCCGGCGGTGAACGCCGGTCAGTACGTTCCGAGGCAGACGGTGTCATCCGGCCTGCCCGCTGTCATCCGGACAAGGCTTCCGCCCCGAGAAACAAGCCCATGAGTATAAAGGTTAAGCGTTCACGAGCCCAGCCCATGTCGCGCCTGCTCGATGGCCGCGGCGAACTGGCTCCGCTGATGCGCATCGCGAAGTCGATCGCCCATGCCCAGCAGCACCTGCGCGACCACCTGCCCGAAGAAGTTCGCGATCATGTTTTCGTCGGCGGATTTCGTGATGGCAAGCTGACGTTGCTCACCGATCGCGCCGTATGGCTGACCTGGCTGCGCTACGAACAGCCCCGCTTGCTCGAACTGCTGCATCGCCTGCCCGAGTTCGCTCCGGTAAGCGGCTTCACCCTCAAGGTGCGGCCGGTGCGCCCCGTCAAGGCACCCCTTCGCCAGGTTCGCCGGCTCCCGGCCCCGGCCGCCGACGAGATATCCGCTTGCGCTGCCGACGTCGACGATCCAAGACTCAAGCATGCACTGGAGCGACTCGCCTCGCACGCCGAGCGAGACGAGTAGCGCCGCTACTTCAGCTGGTAGTTGACGTCACCCACCTCGACCTCGCGAATGTCGTCGTAGGAGACGGTGACGCCGTTGATGTCGCCCGGTTCTCCCTCGTGCTCCAGCAGATTGGTTTCGGGGACGACCTTCACTCCGGTGACCCCGACGTGCTGCACACGTGCCGAGAAGCGCTTGCCTTCGCGTTCGACCACCAGACGCTCGCCGAACATGCAGCGCCCAACCTGTTCTTTCAGCTCCTGCTTGCTCACTTCCATTTGCTTGGTCGTCATCGCTCTCCTTCCTCTCTCGGTTCCAGGGTCGCTCCTTCACTGTAGGAGATGGCGACGCCAAACACAGGACAGGTCGAGATGGAGATTGCCCGGCGGCGGACGCTATGCTGTCGGCTGCGCCCCGATTCCAGGAAAATCCGCATGACACTCAGCAAGACACAGTCCAGCTTCTACCGACGCCTCTACCTGGCCCACCTGATCGAGCATGGCATCGCCAGCGTGCCGGCTCTCGTCGAGGCCACCGGCATGCCTCGGCGCACCGCGCAGGATACGCTCAAGGCGTTGGAAGAACTGGACGTGCGCTGCGAGTTTCGACCCACGCCGGGTGAGCGTCACAATAGCGGCCGCTATGCGATCGTCGACTGGGGCCCTATCGATCCGTCCTGGGTGGCACGGCATGTCGACCGGATTCGCGTCGCGCTGGGCTATCCTCCGCTGGTATGAGATGCCGCTGGATCCGGCTCATCGGGTTGGTCTGGCTGCTGCCGCTGCTGGGGTGTGCCGCCCCCGCCCTGCAATCGCCGGGGCCGAGCGCGACCGAGCCCCGCCTGGCGGATTTCCATTTCGTCGCTGACGATGGCTATCGCCTCCCGCTGCGCCACTGGCCCGCTGAAGGAAACCGCAACGCCGTAGTGCTGGCAGTACATGGCTTCAATGACCACGCCGGCAGCTTCGACGTGCTCGCCCGAGCCCTCTCGCCCCACGGCATCGAAGTCTACGCCTACGATCAGCGCGGCTTCGGCACCACCGAGCAGCGCCGGGTGTGGGCCGGGCACGAGCGCATGCGCAGGGACGCAACGCTGCTGGCACGCCAGCTGCGCGCGAGATATCCCGACACGCCGCTCTACCTGGTGGGCAAAAGCATGGGTGGCGCGATCGCAATTCTCGCCATGACCACGCCCGATCCGCCTCCCGTCGACGGCAGCGTGCTGATCGCTCCGGCCACCTGGTCCCGGAGCACCATGCCCTGGTACCAGCGTCTCGGCCTATGGCTCGGAGTGCGGCTGATTCCTCAGGCGACGTTCTCGGTGAGCAACGCGCATCGCCTGGGCATCGAGCCTACCGACGACGCGTGGATCAAGCGCAAGCTGGCCAAGGATCCGCTGATTCTACGCAGCGCACGGGTCGATACGCTCCATGGCCTGACCCAGGCCATGGACGAAGCGCTCGCGGCGGCCTCGCAACTGCCGTCACCGACGCTGGTGATGTACGGAGATACGGACGAGGTGGTACCGGCCGAAGCGTTCTGTGCCCTGCTCAAACGCCTGCCACGGCACGAAGGCGTCCGCATGGCGCTCTATCCCGGTGGCTATCACATGCTCACCCGCTATACCCAACGCCTCCGCACCGAGCGCGACCTGATAGCTTGGCTGCTCGACAATGACGCCGCGCTCCCCTCGGGCAACGGGATCGAACCGGAATCGGCGCAACGCAGCCTTTGCGATGCCTGAACCGACCGACGTGGGCGCAACATGGGCGATGAACAAAACGTGGGAAAGCGGGCCAACCCAGTGCGGTGAGCAACAAGTGCGGTAACAAAAAAAGCGGCGGGCAAGGCCCGCCGCAAACCACCGATCGGTCGTCCGACCGAGAGAGATGCTCGGCTGCCGTCAGATCTCGAAGCCGAGTCCGAAGTCCTCCGGTGAAAGCGCCATCAATGACTCGGCGCCGGCCTGCAGGGCGCGCGCGTGCGCCTGCGTGCGCGGCAGCAAGCGCTGAAAATAGAAGCGTGCGGTCTTGATCTTGGCCTCGTAGAAGGCTGCATCGTCGCTGCCCGCGGCCAAGGCCGAGCGGGCCTGCTTGACCGCCCGAGCGAAAAGGTAGGCCAAGGTCACATAGCCGGAATACATGAGGTAGTCGACGCTGGCCGCGCCCACCTCCTCGCGATCGTTCATGGCCTTCATGCCGATGCCCATGGTCAGCTCGCCCCACTCGGCGTTGAGCTTGGCCAGCGGGCTGACGAATTCCACCAGCTCGGGGCTACCCTCTTCCGCCTTGCAGAACTTGTGGATCTCCTTGGTGAAGAGCTTGAGGCTTTCACCCTGGCTCATCAACACCTTGCGTCCCAGCAGGTCGAGGGCCTGGATGCCGGTGGTGCCCTCATAGAGGCGCGTAATACGCGAATCGCGGACCAGCTGCTCCATGCCCCACTCCTGGATGAAGCCATGCCCGCCGAAGACCTGCACCCCTTCGTTGGTGGCCTCGAAGCCCACCTCGGTGAGGAACGCCTTGACGATCGGTGTCAGCAGGCCGAGCAGGATTTCGGCACGCTCGCACTCGGCGGCATCCTGGCCGTGCTCGACCAGGTCGAGCAGTTGGGCGGTATAGAGCACCAGCATGCGGCCACCCTCGGCGAAAGCCTTCTGGGTCAGCAGCATGCGTCGCACGTCGGGGTGAACGATGATCGGGTCGGCGGGCTTCTCGGGCGCCTTGGGTCCCGACAGCGCGCGCATCTGAAGGCGATCGCGGGCATATGCCAGGGCGTTCTGGAAGCTCGCCTCGGTCAGGCCCAACCCTTGGATGCCCACCCCCAGACGAGCGGCATTCATCATGGTGAACATGCAGGCCAGACCCTTGTTGGGCGGGCCAACGAGAAAGCCGCGAGCGGCGTCGAAGTTCATCACGCAAGTGGCGTTGCCGTGGATGCCCATCTTGTGTTCGAGCGAACCACAGGCCACACCGTTGCGCTCGCCGGGATTGCCGTTGGCATCGGGCAGGAACTTCGGCACCACGAACAGCGAGATGCCCTTGGAGCCTTCGGGCGCATCCGGCAGCTTGGCCAGCACCAGGTGGACGATGTTCTCAGCCAGGTCGTGGTCGCCGGCAGAGATGAAGATCTTGGTGCCGGTGAGTTCGAAGGCGCCGTCGGCGGTCGGTACGGCACGGGTCTTGATCAGGCCCAGGTCGGTGCCACAGTGCGGCTCGGTCAGGCACATGGTGCCGGTCCACACGCCCTCGACCAGCTTGGTCAGGTAGGTGGCCTGCTGTTCCTCGGTGCCATGGTGACGCAGGGCGTCGGCGGCGCCATGTGACAGGCCGGGGTACATGCCCCAGGCCAGATTGGTAGAGCAGATCATCTCGTTGAGCACCAAGGCCAGCGAGTGGGGCAGTCCCTGGCCACCGTGGGCGGGCTCGGCAGCCAGGCTCGGCCAGCCGCCTTCGACGTACTGCCGATACGCGTCCCTGAAGCCCTTGGGTGCCTTGACCTCACCACCCTCAAGCAAACACCCCTCCTGATCGCCGCTCTGGTTCAGCGGCAACAGCACCTCGCGAGAGAAGCGTGCTCCCTCTTCGAGGATCGCGGCCACCACGTCGGGAGAGGCTTCCTCGCCAGCCGGCAGACGGGCGTAGTGGGCAGGGAAATCCAGCATCTCATCCATCACGAAGCGCAGATCACGCAGGGGGGCCTGATAGTCGGGCATCTCTACTCTCCACAGAAAGTCGCCACAGAGGGTCGCTACACATTAGGGAACGTTACAACTCAAGGGGTCGCTTGAGTTCGGGCGCGTGAAGTCAGCGACCGCTTTCAAACATGTGTTTGAAACTAGCCCGCAAGACGTGTCGAGTCAAGCGCCCGTTTCAATTTTCATGCCGCTTCCAGCCGCAGTGAACGGACCGTGGCTTGCGGTGTTGTCGCTCGGCTTCAATCGCGTTCCTCGCGCGGAGGTAGGGCTGGTCGCGGAGGAACGCCGCTCAAAGACCGATCGCTTCAAGCGCCCAACTTTTTAGCGCTAAACTAATTAGTCTGGGAGAATATTGTGCACAAGGAAGTTTATAGCAAACCGCCCAGTTCATATATTCGACAGAAGTGAATGGCACGCAGTCAGCGCGATCGGAGCGGCTTCGTCATGGACCGAGACTGCGGCTGAAGCGCTGATCGAGCCCCGAGCTACCAGGGCTGGGCAGCGATCGATGAGCAGGATAAAGGGAAGCCAGGGTACCGGCAGGGCCACGCCATAATCATGGCAGGCGGCCGGTGTTTTCAGGGTATGGCGTCCTGCAGTCTGTCGCGCAGCGCCTCGAGGCGCGCCTTCAATTCCTCCAGCTCGTCGCAGGACTGACCGCTGGCCATCACCACGCAGTCGGGAATCTCCCGGGCCCGTTGCTGCAGCGCCCTGCCCTGCTCGGTGAGAAACATCTCCACGACTCTTTCGTCTTCATCGCTGCGTACGCGCTGCAATAGCCCCTCCGTCGCCAGCCGCTTGAAGACCGGCGTCAGCGAACCGGTGTCGGTTCTCAGCCGTCGACTAATGGCTCCGGCACTGAGCCCATCCTCCTCCCATAGTGTCAGCAGGACGAGATATTGCGGGTAAGTCAGGCCAAGCCCCTTGAGCAGGGGCTTGTAGAACTTGGTCATCAACAGCGATGTGGAGTACAGCGTGAAGCAGAGCTGCTGATCGAGCCGTAGCTCGGAGCAGGTAGTGTCCTGGCTGGCCATGCGCGAACCCCCGTTTTCTCGTGCACGGTAACGTAGCGTGCCAGCCAGTCACTGCCAAGCCCGCTGCCGTTCATTGCATGCGAATGCCGCCATCCAGACGGATCACCTCACCGTTGAGCATGGGATTGGTGATGATCTGCTCGGCCAGCCGCGCAAACTCATCGGGCAGGCCCAGGCGTTTGGGAAACGGCACCGCGGCAGCCAGCGCCTTGGCCGCCTCGTCGGGAATCTCGCTCATCATGGGTGTCTGGAACACGCCGGGCGCGATGGCCATGACACGCACGCCATGACGCGACAGCTCGCGCGCCGCCGGCAAGCTCATGCCCACCACGCCGGCTTTGGAAGCGCTGTAGGCGCACTGCCCTACCTGGCCGTCGAAGGCGGCGATGGAAGCGGTATTGACGATCACCCCGCGCTCGCCATCCTCGCCCGGCGCGTTCCGGGCCATGGCCGCCGCCGCCAGACGCATGACGTTGAAGGTACCGACCAGGTTGATCTGTACGGTGCGGGCATAGGCATCGAGGTCGGCGGGGTTGCCCTCGCGATCGACCAGCTTGGCCACGCTCACCACTCCGGCGCAGTGCACCACGCCGGCCAGACCACCCTCGCCGTCGAGCGCCACGGCCGCATCGACCGCCGCCTGCATGTCATCGGCCGAGGTGACGTCGCCGCGCACTGCGCGGGCAGCGTCACCCAGCTTTTCGGCATGCGCCTCGACGGCATCGCTGAGGTCGCACAGCACCACCCGGCCACCGCCGGCGACGATGCGCTCGGCGGTGGCCGCCCCCAGGCCGGAGGCGGCGCCTGTAATCAGAAACGTACGGTCCTTCACTTGCATCTATGGGTTCTCCCGGTTCATTTCGCTGCCGACGCACCGGCTTCCGCCTTCTCGGCGGCGTCGGCGCGCAGCTTGAAGCGCTGGATCTTGCCGCTGGGCGTCTTGGGCAGGGTGTCGACGAACTCGATCACCCGCGGGAAGGCGTGGGTAGAGAGACGCTCGCGCACCCGCTGGCGGATTTCGTCGGCAAGCGCATCGCTGGCTTCGAAGCCGTCGCGCAGCACGATATAGGACTTGATGATCTCGCCACGGATTTCGTCGGGCTGGCCCACCGCGGCGGATTCGGCCACCGCCGGATGGGTCATCACGGTGTTCTCCACGTCGGTGGGTCCCACGCGATAGCCTGCAGTGGTAATGATGTCATCGTCGCGCCCGGCGAACTGGAAGGTGCCGTCCTCGTTGCGGATCACCACGTCGCCGGTCAGGTAGTAGCCGTTGGCGAACGGATGCTTCTCCTGCCAGGTGTAGCCGGCGAAGAAGTGCGCCGGCGAGCGCGCGATGTCCACCGCCAGCACGCCCGGCTCACCCGGAGGCAGCTCGTTGTATTCGGCATCGAGGATGGCCAGCCGATAGCCCGGCATCGGTACGCCCATGGCGCCGATGTGCTTGGGATGTTCCAGGGCGTGGTGGTTGCAGCAGGTCATGCCGGTCTCGGTCTGGCCATAGTGATCCATGACCGGGCAGCCCAGCGAACGCTCGACCCAGGTCACCACTTCGGTATTGAGCGGCTCGCCGGCGGAGCTGGCCACACGAAGCTCGAGCGTCTCATGGGCATTGTCGAACAGGCCCGAGGCCTTCATGAGACGATAGGCGGTGGGCGCAGCGGCGAAATTGGTGATGCGGTGCCGGCGCATGAACTCCAGCGCCCCTTCCGCACTGAAGCCCGCCTCGCAGAAATGGGTGGTCACGCCCAGCAGCAGCGGCCCGGCGATGGCGTAGTAGAGGCCGTAGGCCCAACCCGGGTCGGCCATGTTCCAGAAGCGGTCGCTCTCGCGCAGGTCGATGGCGAGTTCCATGTAGAGTGCGAAGGCCGGCATGCCGTAGAGCGGTACCGCCACGCCCTTGGGCTTGCCCACAGTGCCGGAGGTGAACATCTGCAGGAAGGGCTCGTCGCGACCCAGTCGCGGCGGCGTGGCCTGGATGGGCGAATGAGCCATTGCTTCGGCCCAGTCCAGGTCGGAATCGTGGCCTTCACCAGGGCCACCCACGGCAAGCACCGGCGGGCATTGAGTCAAACCGTCGAACTTGAAGCGATTGGCGTGATCGGTAATCACCAGCTTGGTATCGGCACGCCCCAGGCGATAATCCACGGCATCGGGACCGAAGGCGGTGAACAGCGGCTGGTAGACCGCGCCGATGCGCCAGGTGGCCAGCACCGCCACCAACAGCTCCGGTGAGCGCGGCAACATGCAGGCGATGCGATCCCCCACGCCCAGGCCACGCTCGGCGAACCAGCCTGCCAGCCTGGCACTCTCGGCCTCGAGTTCGGCGTAGGTCATACGATTGACGTTGCCGTGGCCATCCTCGTGCACCAGCGCGAGTACCTCGCCTCGTCCGGCACGCAGATGACGACCGCAGCAGGATTCGTAAGCGTTGAACTTGGCGTCGCCATGGTCGTCGAGTCGGGCGATGACATCGTCGATGGAGAACCGCTCGAGGTAGGCGGAATACTCGGGAAGGGTATGGGTGCTCATGGCTGGACTGCCCTCTTGTACCGGTTTGTGCTTGTTGTAAGGAACCCGTCGTCGGTCGGCGTCATGCCGTAGCCGGCTCGCGATTCGTTCTCTCTGCTTAGAGGTAGTTGACGTAAGCGTCAACCTAGCAAGCGCTCGGTACAAGCTAGAAGCAAAGGCGGGGCAGGGCAACCCCCAGAAGGAAAACCGAGGGCTAGACCTTGGTCGACTCCGCTGCCGTCCGTTGAGTGGCAGGCGCGATCATGGCGACCAACTCATGGGCGAGGTCCTCCGGCTTGCGCGCTCCCTCGGGGTCGTACCAGCGCACCGTCCAATTCAGCGCGCCCATGACGAAGCGCGAGACCAGAAAACGATCGCCGTGGACAAGCCCGGCCTCGAGCGCCTCGTCGATGACCTGCTCCCAGAGGGTTTCGTAGGCATCGCGCAGGTGGCTGAGATGGTCGCGAGCCGCAGCATCGAGCCGCCGCCACTCGTAGAGTGCCACCACATGAGCGTTGCGATCGGTCAGCAGGGTTTCCAGGTGGGCCCGGGCCATGGCGTGCAGGCGTTCGCGCGCCGAATCGCCACAGTTCTCGAGCGCTTGACGGGCAAGACTCAGGGCGTTCTGGGTACCCTCTTCGATCACCGCGGCGAGGATTTCCTGCTTGTCGCGAAAGTGATGGAAAAGACTCCCGGATTTGATGCCCATCTCCTGGGCGAGCATGCGCACCGTGGTCCGGTCGAAGCCCTCCTGAACGAACAATTGGGCAGCCAGACGGGTCAATTCCTTGCGGCGTGGGGACTCGTTAACGGCATTCATCGGGTTTACACTAGCGCTTGCTTGGTTGATCTTGAGAAGAACACAGCGACGCCGACAGGTCAACGCGGCGCGGGCGCATTCCCGCCAACGGCAGGTACGCAGCGAAGCCCCCGGCCTCGCCGTCCTCACGCCGACAACCACAAGTCAGGAGAGATGCCATGAGCAGCCCCACCGATATCGTTTTCCTTTCCGCCGCCCGCACCCCGATGGGTGGAATGTTGGGCAGCCTGTCCAGCCTTACGGCTCCCGAACTCGCCGCCACGGCGATTCGCGCCGCCATCGAGCGCGCCGGCATCGAGGCGTCGAGCATTAATGAAGGCATCCTGGGCTGCGTGCTGCCTGCGGGTGTCAAGCAGGGTCCGGCCCGCCAGGCGATGCGCCAGGCCGGCATTCCGGACGGCATCGGTGCCACTACCATCAACAAGCTGTGCGGCTCGGGCATGAAGGCCACCATGATGGCACATGACCTGATTCGCGCCGGCAGTGGCGACGTGATCCTGGCGGGCGGCATGGAGTCGATGTCCAACGCGCCGCACGTGCTGGCCAAAGCACGCACCGGCTACCGCCTGGGCCACGGCGAACTGAAGGACCACATGTTCCTCGACGGCCTGGAAGACGCCGAAACCGGCAAGCTGATGGGTGTCTTCGCCCAGGATATCGCCACCGAACGTGGCTATTCGCGCGAGCGCCTGGACGACTTTGCCATTGCCTCGCTGGAACGCGCCATGGAAGCTACCAACGCTGGCCAGCTGAAGGCCGAGATGGCGCCGGTCACCGTCACCGGTCGCCAGGGGGAAAGCGTGGTCGAGCACGACGAGCAGCCGTTCCAGGCCAAGCTCGACAAGATCCGTTCGCTGCGCCCCGCCTTCGCCAAGGACGGGACAATCACCGCTGCCAACTCCAGCTCGATCTCCGACGGCGCCTCGGCCTTGATCCTGTCGAGCCAGGCTGCGGCCGACCGGCTCGGCGCCAAGCCGCTGGCCCGCATGCTCGGTCACAGCACCCATTCCCAGCACCCCAGCGAGTTCACCATCGCACCGGTGGGCGCCATCGATAAGCTGATGAAGAAGCTCGGCTGGGGCGTGAACGACGTCGACCTGTTCGAGATCAACGAGGCCTTCGCCGTGGTTACCCTGCTGGCCATGGACGGACTCGACATCCCGCACGGCAAGGTCAACGTCTTCGGCGGCGCCTGTGCCCAGGGTCACCCTATCGGCTCCACCGGCTCGCGTGTCATCGCCACCCTGATCCACGCCCTGCGCACCAAGGGCGGCAAGCGCGGCATCGCAAGCCTCTGCATCGGGGGCGGCGAGGCCACGGCGGTAGCGGTGGAACTGATCGACTGAAAGTCATAGAGCCGTAGGCGACACCCGCTTCCTCCGGAAGCGGGTGTCTTCATGAGCGGGGTAGGGAAAGCCGATCTAGACGCAGCCTCTCGCGCGAGTCGAACAGCCGTCGACTGCCCGCCGCCACCGCAGCCAGGGTACCGAAGCCGGTCCCCAGCGTGATAGTGAACATGATCAGGATCTGGTATTTCACCGCCAGTGCCGGCGCGGTGCCGGCGAGTATCTGGCCGGTCATCATGCCCGGCAGGCTGACCACACCAGCGGCGGCCATGGCGTTGATCATCGGCATCAGGCCGCTGCGCATCGCCTCCCGCCGAATGTCGCCGATGGCTTCACGCCACGGCTGGCCAAGCATCAGGCGGCTCTCGATCACGTCGCGCTGTCGCCAGGCGGTATCGGTCAAGCGATCCAGCGCCAAGGCCACCCCTGTCATGGTGTTACCGAGCATCATACCCAGCAACGGGATGGCGTACTGGGGCCGATACCAGGGATCGGGGCCGATGATCACGGTCAGGGTCAGGATCGTCACCGTGAACGAAGAGAAGAACATCGACAGCGTGCCGATGCCGAAGGCCCAGCCGCCCAGCAAGCGGCGCTTCTGGCGTGCCATTGTTTCGCGCCCGGCGATCAACAGCATGACCAACGCCATCAGCGCGACCCAGACCAGCCGTTCGGCGGCGAACAGCACCTCCAGCACCACACCGACCAGCGCCAGCTGAATGACAGTACGCAGCGCCGCGACGAGCAGACTGCGGCTCATGCCCAGGCGCGCCAGCGCGGTACAGCCGGCAAGCGCCACCACCATCGATGCCGCCAGCGCCAGTTGCCACCAGCTCAGCACAATCACATTCATGAGCCGACCTCTCTCGCCCTCAGGCGACCCGTGTCGATATGCAGGTGGCGATCCGACACCCGGCGAATCTGCGCCCGGTCGTGAGCGACCCATAGCGTCGGCCAGCCACGTTTCCGTACGCGCTCGGTCAGCCAGGCCTCGACGCCCTGCGCCGTGGCGTCATCCAGGTTGGCAGTAGGCTCATCGAGCAGCAGCGCATGCGGCTCGCGAGCGACGGCACGCAGCAGCGCCAGGCGCTGCTTCTCCCCCGTTGAAAGGCGCGCCACTTCCCACTCCAGCACCTCGGGCTCGAACCCCAGCGCGGCGAGATCCTCATCGCTCGGAGTCGGCAGGTGATCCCCTACCCGCTCGGCCCACCAGTGGCTTTCGGCCGGTACCAGCATCACCTGTCGTCGCCATACATGCCCCGGCGTCGCCGACTGGGCCTGCCGGTCCAGCCATACCTCCCCATCGTGGGGCTCCAGGTCGGCCACGGCGCGCAGCAGACGGCTCTTGCCGGAACCGCTGGCACCTGAGAGACAGACGATCTCGCCCAACCCGATTTCCAGATCGATCGCATCAAGTGTGCCGATGGCGAGCGCATCCAGGCGCAACATGTCACGGGTCAAGGAGTTTCTCCCGTTGTGTGAAAGGAGAGGTAGACGAATAAGCTTGCCACGCCGCAGCCAGACGAGTTGCGCAGCAGCGTAATGCAACTGCTAATGGATGAGACATTCTCATGATTGAGATATATGACGCATCACCGAAGGCTACTTTGCCTCGCCAGGAATGCTCCTCATGACGGTTCCTCAATATACCCAATCCCCATCTTCTACCGAGGGCATGGGCCTCTTCGAGCGCCTTCTCTTCGTATGGTGGTGCTGTCTATTATTGCGCGTCTGCCTAAGCTGACGAACCGCCAAGCCTTTTTCAGGATCGACTGGAATTGTCCGAACCCCGGCGACGGCACCATTGCTTCGATAGGTACTGACGCTGCCATCCGTCTGGTTTATTTCCCTTCAAAGACCTGTCGTCATCAAGCTGATCGTGAGTCCTCCCGAACCCACTAACATCACCACGGCCCAGGCCGGCAATTTCCAGACGGTCAGCAGTCCAAAGCCCGTCAGTGCCAGCGCGAAGTCGTAGGGGCCGAGAATGGCGCTCGTCCACACGGGTTGGTACAACGCGGCGCCCAATATACCGACAACGGCGGCGTTGGCACCCCGCATCAAGGCCTGGGCGCCAGCCAGTTGGCGAAAAGTGTTCCAGAACGGCAAGATTCCAACCAACAGCAACATCCCCGGCAGGAATATGGCCAGTAGCGCAATGGTCGCGCCGGTCAAGCCATTTGGCACTGTATCTAATACGGCACCAAGATAAGCGGCGAAGGTGAAAAGCGGACCGGGGACCGCCTGGGCCGCACCATAGCCGGTCAGAAAGGCGTCCGAGCTCACCCAGTCGGACTGCACCACTTCGGCCTCGAGTAACGGCAGCACGACATGGCCACCGCCGAATACCAGCGCCCCGGCGCGATAGAAAGCATCGATCACGTCCAGCGTCTGGCTCCCGGTGATCCAAGTCAAAAGCGGCAGACCGCCCAGGAAAACCACGAAAAGCGTTAGGGCAACACCACCGGCAGTGCGCGAGACGGAAAAATGCCGATGGTTCGCGCCGCTCACCGAATGCCCGCGACACCACCACATGCCGGCCAGCGCGCCTGCCACGATAGCCGCCACCTGGCCCAGTGGACCGCTTACCAGCATCACGATCAGTGCCGCCACCAGAGCAATGGTAGCCCGCTGCCGGTCTGGACATAGGTTCCGTGCCATGCCCCATACCGCATGCGCGACGATGGCGACGGCCACAATTTTGAGACCATGAATGATACCCCTCCCCACCGGGCCCTCCATTACCGCAGCGCCATGGGCGAACAGCATCAATATGAGGGCTGAGGGCAAAGTGAATGCCAGCCACGCGGCGGCAGCCCCCCAAGGGCCGGCACGCAGCAACCCGAGGGCGAACCCCACTTGGCTGCTGGCCGGGCCAGGCAAGAATTGACATAGCGCCACCAGGTCGGCATATGCCTGCTCGTCCAACCATTTACGTCGCGCCACGAACTCTGTGCGAAAGTAGCCGAGATGGGCAACAGGGCCACCAAAGGAAGTCAGGCCCAGCAATAGAAAAGCCTTGAGGACCTCTCCCATACATCCTGCTGTCGCGGTCGTTGCTCGCAGCGCCATGGTTTCGCTTCCATTTGAATGACTCCACGCCGAGCCGGTAGAGAGGGTTAGCGGCTCGCGAAAATAGTGATCAGATTTGTGCCGGAGTAGCGCTTCCCCCATCAGGGAGCGGGCGGAATTGGCATTGCACAGAAAAAACACTCGCTGCTTGGTCATGATCAGGTTGCACAATATATGGAATTACATATATACAAATCCAACATGTAATTTGTGACAGCCAGCGCCACTACCGTCTTTCTCGATTTCCTGACTATAGAGGGCTGAAGGACACGACGAATGACGGCTTGCACCGCGGCACGGCTGCGGTAAGGATGACGCAATGAACGCATCCATGTGGCAGCGCCACCCTCTCGTCGTCATCGTCCTGGCCCAGCTCTGCGGCACCTCGCTGTGGTTCAGCGTGAATGGCGTGGGCCTGGCGCTCTCGCTCGACCTGGGCCTAACCGAGGTCGATCTGGGCCGATTGACCTTGACCGTGCAGGCGGGGTTCATTGCCGGCACCCTGGGGATCGCCGTGACCGGCCTCGCCGATCGCTTCCGCGCCAGCCGTATCTTCGCCATCTCCTGCCTGCTGGGCGCGCTCGTCAACGCCGGCTTCGTCCTGGTGGCCGATCAGGCGGTACCGGCGCTAGCGTTTCGCTTTGCGACCGGCCTCTGTCTGGCCGGCATCTACCCCCTGGGCATGAAGCTGGTGATCGGCTGGACTCCCAGGCATACCGGGGCGGCGTTGGCCTGGCTGGTGGGCATGCTGACCCTGGGCACCGCCCTGCCCCACCTGCTGCGCGGCTCCACCCTGCAACTCCCCTGGGAGTGGCCGCTGCTGGGCGCCTCGACGCTGGCGCTGCTGGGCGGCGCCATGATCAACTTCCTGGGCGATGGCCCGCATCTGCCGCCGCCCGCCGGCCGGGTACGCCTGGCGGAAGGCCTCGCCGCCCTCGGCGAGCGGCGTTTCCGGGCCGTGGCCGGCGGCTACTTCGGCCATTGCTGGGAACTCTATGCTCTGTGGATGCTCACCCCCTTCCTGGTCATGCGCGAAATCGAGCGGCTCGCGGCATCGACCGACCTGGTCGCCTGGCTGTCGTTCGGTATCATCGCGCTGGGCCTGATCGGCTGCGTGGGAGGCGGCGCACTCAGCCGCCGCCTGGGCAGCCTGTGGGTGGCTCGCCGGGCACTCTCGGCTTCCGGTGCCATTTGCCTCGCCTACCCCTTGCTTGCCTGGGCACCGCCCGGCCTGTTGCTGGCACTGCTATTCCTGTGGGGTCTCACGGTGATCGCCGATTCCCCCCAGTTCTCGGCCCTGGCAGCGGCCACGGCGCCGCGTGAGCGCGTCGGCTCAACGCTGGCCGTGATGAATGCGGTGGGTTTCGCCCTGACGATTCCCGCCATCTCGTTGACCACTACGCTATGGTCGCTACAAGGCACCTGGGTCCTGTGGTGGCTGCTGCCGGGGCCGCTCCTGGGTCTCTGGTCGCTGCTCGGTCTCGCCGACCCGGCCCACCCCGCATCCGCCCCGGCCCGCCAGGGCTGAGCGCTACGCCGGCTCCAGCACGCGTTGCGCCGGACGCTGCTGCGCCATGCGAGGAGACGCAAGGAGGTCGCTGACAGTGCCTTCCTTCGCCTCGTCCCGAGCCGACTCGCTCATGACAGTGGCCTGCCCATCGCCGGCATTCCGCGGTGCACCGAGTGGCAATGCGAAGCGACGAGCCTGTTCCCGCATGCGCAGCGATTGCCTCTCGAGCTCGTGCGCTCCATCGACGGCATACTCCACCAGCCGGCTGCTATCTTGCGTGGCGCGCTCGATCTGCGCCATGGCGGCATTCACTTCCTCGATCCCCAGTCGCTGCTCATCGGAGGCCCGCACGATATGCCCCATGAGGGCGTCGACGCGCTCGATCGCCTCGATGAACTCGCGGGTGCGCTCGGCGGCACGCTGCGATAGCGCGTTACCTTCGGCGACGCTGGCATGAGAGGCCTGGATACGCTGACGAATTTCCCGGGCCGCCTCGCCACTGCGCGACGCGAGCGCACGGACCTCGTTGGCGACCACGGCGAACCCACGCCCCTGCTCGCCGGCGCGAGCCGCCTCGACGGAGGCGTTCAGCGCCAGGATGTTGGTCTGGAAAGCGATGCTTTCGATCAACCCGATGATCGTCGCGATCTCCTCGGAGTGGCCGTGAATCTCTTCCATGGTGGCAACGAAGCGGGTAATCACCTCCTCGCCTTCGCGGGCACGCTGCGTGGCGGCATCGGCGGATTCGCCGACACGTCGTGCATTGTCGGCGTTGCTCGCCACCGCCGCGGTGAGCTGGTCCAGACTCGCGGCGGTCTGTTCCAGCGCCACCGCCTGCTGTCGGGCTTGGGCCGCCAGCGACTGGTTGTGGCCGGCCATGTCGCGGCTGCCCTGATAGACGCCGTCACTGCCGCTGCTCAGGTGCCTCACCGTTTCGATCAACTCACGCTGCATGGTGGCGAGCTCGGTATAGAGCTGGCCGATCTCGTTGCTGCCCCGGGTCTCGACCGATTGAGACAGATCGCCCCGTGCGATGCGCTGGAAATGCTCGACGATACGACGCAGGGGACGAATGACGTTGATCGTCACGCCCCACATGACGCCGGCCACCATCAGCGCAGCGACGGCAAGCGCCGCCAGCATGGCCCGAGCCATCCAGTCAGCAAGTCGCTCGAAGCGAGACGTCAACGCCTCGCCTTGCCGAGCGGAATCGTCGAGGAAGGCATCGGCCGCCAGCGCGAATGCCTGGCTGCTCTCCCCCACGCGGGATTGTCCCGAACGATAACCGGCATGATCCCCCTCCTCGAGCAGTTGCATCTGCAGGTCAAGATTGCTGTTCACCAGTGATCGGTAGCGCTCGGTCAGCGCCTCGATTTCCGTCGACTGCGCCGCTGTGGCCGGGATGCCCAGAAAGGTCTCGAACGCCTGCTCGGCTTCGCTCAGCAGCCCTCTGGCGCGCTCGATCAGCGGCTGCGGCCGCTCGAAGGCAGGCATACGCATCAGCTCGGCGGCCCGATCCATTTCCAGTCGCGCTCGCAGAACACTGGTATAGGTGCGGTTGAGCGCCCCGGCCTGCTCCACGTTGAGACGATCAAGAGTGCCGAACGCATCGCGGCTCGAGTGATTGGAGATCAGTCCCAGCATGCCGGTGCCGAGAATCAGTACACTGAAGGCGATCAGTACCAGCGACCAGCTGAGCCTGACCGTAATGCTGTTAAATCGGTTCATACGCTCCCCGCGCGTGTGGTTGTCATCGGGCGCGCGGCCTATGGCTGCCGCTTCGCCGCTATATGAGTAACAGGCGTAGATGACAATTCAGGGAAGCGAATGGCGTATCAGCAGAAGATTTCACGGCGCTCCGGGCGGTTGCCCATGGCCGCCAGGCGAGCCTTCGACACCTCCAGGCGGGAAGACTCACCACTTTCGGCAGCGGCCAAGGCCACTGTCGCCCAGGCCGGCAGCTCGTCGGCCAGGCGATAGAAGACCCACTGCCCATCGCGGCGATCCTGCAACAGGCCGCACTCGCGCAGCTGCGCCAAGTGCCGCGAGACCTTCGGCTGGGACTCTCCGAGCGCATGGGTCATTTCGCACACGCAGAGCTCGCCCTCGAGCCGGATCAGCAGGGTCACCAGCAGTCGGGTCTCATCGCTCAGGCACTTGAACAGACGGATCGGGGTCAGGTGGGTCAAGTCAACGCTCGCGGTCATGAAGCCTGACCCCATTTTACCTCAGCCGTATCGCCCGGTGATGTAGTCCTCGGCCTTCTTGGTGGCCGGGTTGGAGAACATCGCCTTGGTGTCGTTGTATTCAACGATCTCGCCCAGATGGAAGAAGGCGGTGTAGTCCGCCACCCGTGCGGCCTGCTGCATGTTGTGGGTCACCGTGACGATGGTGTACTGCTTCTTCAGCTTGTCCATCAGGTCTTCGATAGTAGCCGTGGAGATGGGATCCAGCGCCGAGGTCGGCTCATCCATCAGGATCACGTCGGGTTGCACGGCGATGGCGCGCGCGATGCACAGGCGTTGCTGCTGCCCCCCGGAGAGCGACGTCCCCGGCTGGTGCAGCTTGTCCTTGACCTCTTCCCACAAGCCGGCGTCGCGCAGCGCCCGCTCCACCAGCTCGTCCTGCTCGGCCTTGCGTCCGACCAGGTCGTGCATGCGCGGGGCGTAGGCAATGTTCTCGTAGATCGACTTGGGAAACGGGTTGGGCTTCTGGAACACCATGCCCACGCGACGCCTGAGGGCCACTTCGTCCATCTTCGGGGCATTGACGTCGCGACCGTCCATTTCCACCAGCCCTTCCACGCGAACGCCGGGGATCAGATCGTTCATGCGGTTGAGGCAGCGCAGGAAGGTGGATTTGCCGCAGCCCGACGGGCCGATCAGCGCGGTGACGTTCTTCTGGTACAGGTCGATGTTGAGGCTCTTCAATGCCTGAGCGTCGCCATACCAGAGGCTGAGGTCGCGCACGCGGATGCTCAATTCATGGTTGGCATCCGGGTTGCGAGTCACCGGCTGGCCGGTCTGGGATCGAGACATGGGGGTGATACTCCGCTCGGAAACTTGGATGTTCATCGATTCGTGACCTCGGTTGGCCTACCAACGGCGCTCGAACTTCTTGCGCAGCAGGACCGCACTGGCGTTGAGGAAGATCAGGATCGCCAGCAGCACCAGTATGCCGCCTGCGGTCTTCTCGACGAAGGCGCGCTCCGGCTCGCCGGCCCAGGTAAATATCTGTGCCGGCAGCACCGTGGCCGCCTGGGTGAACGAGGGCGAGACGTCGGGAATGAACGCGACCATGCCGACGATGATCAATGGCGCCGTTTCGCCCATGGCCTGCGCCAGCCCGATGATCGAGCCGGTCATGATGCCCGGCATGGCCAGCGGCAACACGTGATCGCGCACCACCTGCCAACGCGAACAACCGACACCGAAAGCGGCGTGGCGGATCGAGTCGGGCACGCTGCGCAGCGCCGTGCGGGTGGCAATGATGATCACCGGCAGTGTCATCAGCGCCAGCGTCATCCCGCCCACCAACGGCGACGAACGGGGCACGCCGAAGAAATTGATGAAGATCGCCAGGCCCAGCAGGCCGAACAGGATCGAAGGGATTGCCGCCAGGTTGTTGATGTTGATTTCGATCAACTGGGTCAGGCGATTGTCGGGGGCGAACTCCTCGAGATAGACCGCCGTCATCACCCCGATGGGAAAGGCGATGGCGAGCGTCACCAGCAGTGTCATTACCGTGCCCACGGCGGCGGCCAGTATGCCCGCGCTCTCCGCCATCTTGGAATCGCCGCGCGAGAAGAAGGTGGTGTTGAAGCGCAGATCCACGCGGCCGGCCTCGACCAATTCGTCGACCAACTCCGGTTCGTTGCCGCGCAGCTTGTTGGCGTGCCCCTTGAGGTACTGATCCACCTCGCTCTTGGCCAGCACCCAGCGCGTCTCGCTGGTACCCAGCAAGTCGGGATTGTCGCGGATCATTCGCGGTATGAGGCGCTCGAAGGTGCGGCTGACCAGCCTGGCCACCTCGGGATCCATGGCGGCGCGGCCCATGCGGCTCGCCTCTTCGGTGTATTCCAGCTCGACCTGAACGTAGGTCTGCTGAAACGCCGGCAGACCCTTGCCCAGCATGTCGGCAAAGAACAGCACCAGGAACAGGCCCGCCAGCCCCAGTGCGCTCATCGAAATCCACTTCAGCCGCGCCGACCGGCGGTGACGTTTCTTCAGCTGGGAGCTGATGACGTCGAAGGATTGGCTCATCAGGTCGTTTCCTCGGCGTTACAGGTTGTTGACGCGATACTTGGCGCGGAAGCGGCGGATCATCAGTACCGAGACCAGATTCAGGCTCAAGGTGACGGCGAATAGCACCAGGCCCAGCGCGAACGCCGAGAGCGTCTCGGCGCTCTCGAACTCCAGATCGCCGGTCAGGGCCGCCACGATGCGCACCGTCACGGTGGTCATGTCCTCGAGCGGGTTGGCCGTGAGGTTGGGCCGCATTCCCGCCGCCATCACCACGATCATGGTTTCGCCCAAGGCACGCGATACCGCCAGCAGCGAGGCGGAGATGATGCCGGGCAGCGCCGCCGGGATGACCACGTCGCGGATGGTCTCGCCCTGAGTCAAGCCGAGTGCCAGCGAGCCCTGGCGCATACTGTCGGGCACCGAATTGATCACGTCGTCGGAGAGCGACGAGATGAAGGGAATGATCATGATGCCCATCACCACACCCGGCGCCACGGCGTTGTTGTAGGAGGCATCCAGACCGAGGAAACCGGCAATATTGACGATGATAGGTGCCACCGTGATGGCGGCGAAGAAGCCATAGACCACGGTGGGAATGCCCGCCAGCACTTCCAGTGTCGGCTTGGCCAGGGTGCGGACACGTCGCGGAGCGAACTCCGACATATAGATGGCCGCCAGCAGGCCGATGGGAATCGCCACCAGCATGGCGATGCCGGTAATCATGAAAGTGCCGGCGAACAGCGGTACCGAGCCGAACTGGGCGGCACTGGCGGCGTCATCGGCTCGGCCGGCCGCGGCCAGGAAACTCGCCCCGGGGTTCCACACCGTGCCGGTGATGAATTCCCAGAAGCTGTGCATCTGGAAGAAGCGCAGCGCCTCGAAGACGATCGAGAACAGGATACCGAAGGTGGTGAAGATCGAGATCAGCGCGGCCGCCACCAGCAGCCAGCGTATCACCCGTTCGATCGCCTGGCGGGCATGGAACTCGGGGCGGATGCAGGCGATGCCGACGACAGCCCCGACGGCGGCTACCGCCAGGCTGCCGGCCAATAGCAGGAAAGTCGGGATCTCGGCCCCCAGCAGCAGCATGACGAAGGCACCGACGACGCCGACCAGCAGAGCCGGTCCGGCGGTCGAAATCACCGTGAACCAGGCGTACTGGTCGGGCTGGGCATACATGGCCCGGCCCGAGGCGCGAACCCGCGTGGCCTTGCTCCGGCCCAGCGTGAAGGCGATCAGGCCGAGCAGCACCAGGCCGCCGCTGAAGAGGGTCAGAAGGTGGTTGGTCTGCATGTCTCTCTCTCGGGTGACTGACGACGGCAGGTCGGCTGCCGGAACGTGCGACGGCCGACAGCCAGAGGCTGCCGGCCGATCAGGCCTCCCTGCCCGCTTCCGTCCTTAATTCAGGTCGGAAGCCTGCAGGCCGGTACGCTCCTGCACCTTCTGCCGAGTGGCATCACGCTCTTCCTCGGGCAGCGGGATCAGGCCGATATCCGTCAGGTAGCCATCCTCGCCGATCATCTCTTCGGTCACGAACATCTCGACATAATCATACAGCGGCGGCACGTCTTCGGCGTGCTGGTTCTTGACGTAGAAGAACAGCGAGCGGGCAATCGGGTAGTCACCGGCGCTGATCGCCTCGGGCTCCGCCTCGACGCCATCGATACTCGCGGCAATCAAGGCATCAGGGTTTTCGACCAGAAAGGAGTAGCCGAAGATGCCGAAGGCCTCGGTGTCTTCGGAGAGACGCTGAACGATCAGGTTGTCGTTCTCGCCGGCGTCGATATAGGCACCATCTGCACGGATGTCGGTATAGCCGTCCTCGCCGTACTCTTCCATCTCGCCCGAAGCGGCTTCCATGACCAGCTCTTCGAAAGCGTCGCGCGTACCGGAGGTGCTGGGCGGGCCGTAGATGGAGATCTTGCGATCCGGCAGCGAGGCGTCGATGTCGCTCCACTTCTCATACGGGTTGTCGACCAGCTCGCCATCCTGCGGCACCTTGGCGGCAACGGCCAGGAACAGCTGCTCGAGGCTCAGGTCCAGCGCTTCGTTGCTGCTGGACTGAGCAAAGACGATGCCGTCGGAGCCGATCTTCACCTCGGTCACGTCAGTCACGCCGTTCTCTTCGCAGCGCTCCAGCTCGGAAGACTTGATGCGACGAGAGGCGTTGGAAATGTCCGGAGTGCCCTCGCCCACGCCGTTGCAGAACAGGCGAATCCCGCCACCGGAACCGGTCGACTCGATCACCGGCGTCGGGTAGTCGGTAACGGCACCGAACTCCTCGGTCACGTAGCTGGCAAACGGGTAGACGGTGCTGGACCCGACGATACGGATCTGATCGCGAGCCTGTGCGACGCCTACCACGCCCATCACGGCGGCGGCGACGATCGTTGTTTTGAAGGCACGGCTCTTGATGGTGCGGTTCATGCGTGTCACTCCTGTCGATGAGAAAGGTGTCTGGCCTTTGCACGACACACGATGCCGCAGCTCCATGACAACTTCATGACAGTGTGAACGAAGTTTACCCGCACGCAGGGAGGGAGAGGGTCAGATCAGCAGCCCCATGGCCGCCAGCGTGCACAGCGTCAGCGAGGCGCCCTGCAGCCGCCGTCGATCGAGACGATGCGCCACGCGATTGGCCAGGGCACTACCGAGCAGGACGGACGGCAGCAGGGTCAGCGCCAGCCCCAGGTGCCACAGGCGCATCTGCCCGGCCAGCGCCAGGGTGGCAAGGGTCAGGCTCGAGGTGATCAGGAAGAATGCGGCCAGGTTGCCGCGCAGGCGGTCCGGTGACAGGCCGTGCATCAGCAGGACCATGGGCGGACCACCGATAGCGGCCACGGTCCCGAAGACTCCCGATAGCACGCCGGCGCCGAACAGAGTGACTCGGTTGACCGGCAGGCGCAGGCGGAACAACGTGACCGCCACGGCGAACAACACGCTTGCGGCGATCAGCTTCTCCAGCATCGCCAAGGGTGCCGCGAGCAGCAGCCACAGCCCCAGCCCGTTGCCGGGCAGCCGCCCTGCCAGGGCCATGCCGAGTTCGGCAATGCGCACCTCGTGGCGGTAATGCCGCATCATCAGCAGCGACACGGTAAAGCCGAACAGCACCAGGACGACCGGGACCAGCCGTGGCTCGATCAGCAGCAGCAGGGGCGCACCTACCACCGCCAAACCGAACCCTGTGGCACGCTGCACGAAGGCGCCCAACGCGAGCACCAGGGCACAGCCCAGCCAGGCGCCGAGGGACATGTCGACCCACGCCAGCCAGTCCTCAGCCATGCTCGGCCCGAGTCGACAGCAGGCGCAAACCCAGGTTGCCGGCCAGCGACGCCCCCAACATGGTGGCCACCATGGGCCAGGCGCTGTCGATCTGGAAAGCCCCCACCAGCACACCGGCCAATGCCCCGCAGGAAAACTGGATACTGCCCTGCAGGGCCGCCGCCGTCGCGCTCATGTGATGGAAGTGATCGAGTAGCGAAGAAATGGCGTTGGGCGCCACCAGGCCGATGGTGCCGGCGAACAGCATGATCAGCGGCACCACCGTCCACAGCGATTCCAGTCCGGTGGCGACCAGCAGGGCGAGACCGGCCGCCGCTGCCAGTTGTATGGCCAACCCCAGGCGCAGGTTCTGCTGCGGACTGCGTCGGCGCAACAGGCGGATGTTGAGGCGATTGGAGGCCGCCATGGTCACCACGTTGACCCCGAACACCAAGGGATAGAACCCCGGACTCAGCCCATAGTGCTCCAGATAGAGGAAGGGCGAGGCGGTAATGAAGGCGAACAGCCCGGCGAAGGACATGGAAGCCGCGCACACGTAACCCATGGCCTCGCGGTGTCGCAATACGCTGGCGTAGTTGCCCAGCATCTGGCGTGGCGAAGCGGCAGGCGCCCCGGGGGCACGGGTTTCCGGCAGCCGAGTGCCCATCAGCCACATCAGGAAGGCGGCATAGCAGGCCAGGAAGACAAAGATCAGCCACCAGTCGCCAAGGTAGAGCAGGCCGCTGCCCACCACCGGCGCCACCAGGGGCGCCAGCAGCATGATGATCGCCATGGTCGACATCACCTTGGCGGCTTCTCGTCCGCTGAAGCAGTCCCGCACGATGGCCGCTGAGTTGACCACCGTGGCCCCGCCGCCCAACGCCTGCACGAAACGCCAGGCCAGCAGCTCCGACAGCGAGTCGACCGTGGTGATCACCAGGCTGGCCAGGAGAAAGGCCACCAGGCCGCCCAGCAGCACTGGCTTGCGCCCTATTCGATCGGAAAGCGGTCCGAACAGCAGTTGGCCCAGAGCGAAGCCGGCCAGGAAAGCGCTCAAGGAGAGCTCGGTATGGTGGATACTGGCCCCGATGCTGTCGGCCAGGGACGACATGGCGGGGAGATAGGCATCGATGGCGAAGGGCGCCAGCGCCGTGTTGGTGGCCACCAACAAGGCCACGCGTCGGGGAGTGAGTGTCAAGAGAACTCCGTTTCAACCTCGGCAAGAGAAAGCTAGGCGGCTAATGATAGCCCAAGTCGCCCACCGCTGCCCGGCCCTGTGCGGCTGTTCCCGTCCCTGTCCGCTTGCTAAAGTGACGGCCTACCCGATACTCAGGAGCAAGGCATCATGGCAGAGGACCTGCTGACTCAACTCAAGGCGATGAGCACCGTGGTGGCCGATACCGGCGACATCGAGACCATCCGCCGCTTTCAGCCCACCGATGCGACCACCAATCCTTCGCTGATTCTGCAGGCCGCCCAGCACGAAGGGCGTCGTGAGCGCTTGGCCGATATCGCCCGACAGGCGACCGATATCGACGACGCGCTGGATGCCGTCGCGGTGGAGATTGGCAGCGAGATCAGCAGCCTGGTCCCGGGCTTCGTATCGACCGAGGTGAGCGCCCGGCTCTCCTTCGATACCGAGGCGACCCTGGCGCGGGCGCGCTCGCTGATCGAGCGTTACGATCGCCACGGCATCGGCCCCGAGCGGATCCTGATAAAGATCGCCTCGACCTGGGAAGGGATTCGCGCCGCCCAGCAACTTGAGCGTGAAGGCATACACTGCAACCTGACCCTGCTGTTCAGCTTCGCCCAGGCACAAGCCTGCGCCGATGCCGGCGTAACCCTGATCTCCCCTTTCGTCGGGCGCATCCTCGACTGGCACCGGGCGGAGTGGCCGGACGCCGACTTCATGGGCGACAACGACCCGGGGGTCAAGTCGGTCAAACGCATCTACGAGCACTACAAGGGACACGGCTACGGCACCATCGTGATGGGCGCCAGTTTCCGCAACACGGGCGAGATCCTGGCCCTCGCCGGCTGCGACCGGCTGACCATCTCCCCCGCTCTGCTGGGCGAACTGGCCGAGACCGAGGGACGCCTCGAGCGCAGACTGGTCGCCACCGGTGCCGAGACCTCACCGCCCGAGCCCCTGGACGAGGCCGAGTTCCGTTGGGAGATGAACGAGGACGCCATGGCCACCGAGAAGCTGGCCGAGGGCATCCGCAAGTTTGCCGACGATCAGCGCAAGCTGGAAAAATTGCTGGGCGAGCTTCGCCGGGGCTGAATGCGAACGGCCGGCGGGTCATCGCCCGTTGGTCGTCGAGGCTTCAGTGGTCGGGGTGGGACGTTTCCTGCGCCTCGAGCATCTCGACCAGCGGCTGGAACTCTTCGCGGTTGTGCTCGTTCATGCGCATCAGGATACGGTGCGCCTCGAGGATGCGCCGACGCGTCTCCTCGAGATCGGCGGGAATCTCCGGCAGGTCGCAGAGTTCACAAGTCTCGGTGAGCGGGGCCTTCACCATGGCGAAGAACTGGGCGAAGCCCATCACCTCGAGCATGCGTCTGACGTCGGGGTTGTCGACCACGATGGTCGGCTTGTAGACGATCCGATCCTTGACCGCCATGGCCACCTTGGCCAGGAAACCCAGCGCGGTGGAGTCGACGTTGGTCGCCTCGCGCAAATCGATTATCAGGGACTGCAGCCCAGGGGTACGAGCGAGCTGTTGAGCCTGGGTATCCAGCGTCGCACACAGCGTCAAGCGAACGTCGCCGCACAGCTTGAGCATGAAGACACCGGAGTCGAACGCCGCCTTGACGCGGCCCTCATTCGTGATCATTGCCAAATCCGCTCAACAACATGATCGTCAGGTCATCGGGCAAGTCCTGACCGCCACCCTCCCCTTCGGTATCGATGTCGGGGGGAATGCCCAGCGCCAGGCTATCGCGAAGCCGTTCCAACGACGTACAGGTCAGTACACGTTGCTCGAGGTCCCTGAGCCGCATGTCGAGCGTGTCGCCCGGCAGGCACTCCAGTATTCCATCCGAACACAACCATAACCGGAAGTTCGCCGGTAACCTATACGTCAAACGTGGATACTCCACGTTGGGGAACAGCCCCACGGGCATCCCCTCGCCCGGCAGTTCCGTCACCTTGCCATCGGCCACCAACAGCGGCTTCGGCAGCTGTGCGCCCAAGGAATAGTGAAGACAGCGTTCCTCATGGTCAATGACCCCGACGAACAAGGTCGCGTGCTTGCCGATGCCGGTATCGAGCAGCTCGCGATTGAGCGCCGCCAGCCAGCGTGACGGCAGGCGCTCGGGCCGCTCGGCGTTCCATTCGACAAGCCAGCGATTGCTCAGGTACTTGAGCAAGACCGTGACGAACGCGGATGAGGCCCCGTGACCGGACACATCGGCAAAGTAGAACAGGGTGTAACGCTCGTCAAAGCGCTGAAAATCGAGAAAGTCACCCGATAGGTAGAGTGAAGGAATCAACCAGTAGTCACACGTCACCCCGCCGATCGACTGCGGATGGGGCGGCAGCAGCTTGCGTTGGATGTGTCCCCCGGCCTGCTGGTCCAGGCGCAGCAGCGCAAGATGCGTCTCGAGACTCTCGTTGAGCTCTTCCAGATGCGCGTTGAGCTGGGCGAGTCGCTCGCGATCGCGCTCGCGTTCCTCCTCCAGCCGACGCAGCTCGATCGCCTTGCGAATCATCCGCCGCAGCAACTGGCCATGCCGCATCGGTTCGACGACGTAGTCCACCAAGCCCACGTCGACCGCCGTCAACAGGTCGGCATCGAGGCGAGAATCGCTGACCACGACGGTGGGCAGCCGTTCGGTCAGGCTTGACCACGCCAAGCTGGGGATGGCCTGGGCGTGGGCCACAACCAGCGCCGTCTCCGTCGGCAACTCCTCCAGACGCTCCGCGGCAAATACGGCCAAGCCATCCCGGGCAATGGTATCGGCCAGGGCGTCGCGGTAAGCGCCCGGCTCGTCAAGCACACCAATCAACGGCTTGGGTACATCCATCGGCTCAGGCCTCAGTCTGCGGGATCGGCTTCGTCGAGAGCGGAGTCGTCGAAATCGGCATCGTCGAAGTCGGCATCGTCGAAGTCGAATTCATCGCTGGCGAACGGATCGTCGCCCAGTTCGCCGTCGCTCACCTCGAAGCGACGCCGCTGCAGATAGGCATCGCGAATGAAGACATAGCGGTCGCCTCGGATCAGCTCCTCCTGATCGAGCAGTCCGGCACGCATGTCGATGATGCGCAATGCGGTCAAGCCGTAGCGCACCGCGTCGTCTTCGACATAGGTCAGCGGATAGGTGTACATGTCCAGCGGCAACCCGGACGTATCCCGTACCGTGCTGGGCCCGAGGAGTGGCAGCACCAGATAAGGCCCCTCCCCCAAGCCCCAGACGCCAAGCGTCTGGCCGAAGTCCTCTTCCTCGGCGGTAATCCCCATGGGAGTGGCGAAGTCCCACAAACCGCCGATCCCCACCGTGGTGTTGATCAGGAAGCGCGAGGTGGAAAGTCCCGCATTGGCGGGCTTGGCCTGCAAGAGACTGTTGAGTGCGGTGCGAATCTCGCCCAGGTTGGAGAAGAAGTTGCCGACCCCGGTCTGCACCGGTTCGGGCGTGACGGTGCGGTAACCGCGTGCCACAGGTTTGAGCACCGCACGGTCGAGCGCCTCATTGAAGCTGAATACGCGGCGGTTGAAGCCCTCCCAGGGGTCGTCGGGGTGACGCTCCTCGACTGCCACTCGTCCGGCGCAGCCGGCCAGCATGGCCACCGCCGCCAGGGCGACCAGGGCCCTGGAAAGAAAGCCGGTCTGCTTAACGACCATCGACTGAGTCTCCTGCAGGTTACCGTAAGCGAGGCATCACTGCCGACGCACCACAACGCAGCCGGCACTGTACCCGGCACCGAACGAGCAGACCACCCCCACGTCACCCGACGCCAGATCGGCATGATGCAGGTGGAAAGCGATGATCGACCCCGCCGAACTGGTGTTGGCATAGCGATCCAGGATGATCGGCGCCTGGCCGGCCTCGGGATCGTGCCCCAGCACGCGACGCGCGATCAGGTCGTTCATGTGATGATTTGCCTGGTGCAGCCACAGACGCGACAGTTGGTTGCCGTCGAGCCCAAGGCTCTCCAGATGTTCGTTGATCAATGCCGCCACCATGGGACAGACCTCTTTGAAGACGCGTCTGCCCTCCTGCACGAACAGCTTGTCGCTGGCCAGCGGGTCGCTGTCCGTGACGCGATTGAGAAACCCGGCATTGTTGCGGATGGCATTGGAAAATCGCGTGGCCAGACGCGTGCCGAGGATCTCGAAGCGCACCTCGGCCGTGGCCAGCTCGGCGTCTTCCAGCACGATGGCGGTACAGGCGTCACCGAAGATGAAGTGGCTGTCCCGGTCGCGAAAGTTGAGATGCGCCGAGCATATCTCGGGGTTCACCACCAGGGCGCGCCGGATATTGCCGCCACGAATGGCACTGGCGGCCAGGTCGATGGCGAAGGTCGCCGAACTGCACGCCACGTTCATGTCGAAGGCGTGCCCCTGGGTCCCCAACCGCGCCTGCAACTCGACCGCAACCGCCGGATAGGCACGCTCCAGATTGGAACAGGCCACGATCACCATATCGATGTCGCCGGGCTCGACGTCGGCCGTCTCAAGCGCCTGGCGTGCAGCGGCCATGCCCATTTCGCACTGGATCGAGGGTTCTTCGTTGCTGCGCGACGGCAGCCGTGGACGCATTCGCTCGGGATCGAGGATACCGGCAGCGTCCAGCACGTAGCGGCTGTGTATGCCGGAGGCCTTGACAATGAATTCGCTGCTCGAGTGCTGCAGCGGCTCGCGCTCGCCCGCCTCGATGGCGGCAGCATGCCGCGCGTTCTCCGCGTCCACCCAGGTGTTGAACGAAGCCACCAGTGCCTCGTTGTCGATGGCATGCTCCGGCGTGAAGAGTCCCGTACCGGTAATCAGCACATCTGTCATGTTCGTCTCCCTCGTGCGGCCGCAGGACCGCTGACTGTACGTCGGCGTACCGACGCTCATATCTCTTATCGGCGCATCGCGGTCATGCTTGACCGTGTCCCGCCAGCTCCGCCCAGCGGCGCTCGAGGCGTTTGACGGAGACCGGCATGCGGGTGCCGAGCTGCTGAGCGAACAGCGATACCCGCAGTTCCTCGATCCACCAACCGAACTCCACCAGCTCGGGATCCTCGTGGCCACCACGGCGCTGGCTCTCTCTGCGCGCGGCCAAGCGTGCCTCGAAGTCCTGTACCGCCTGCATGTTCATCTGGTCGCGCATACGCTCGCGTGGCGCCTTCTCCAGCCGGATCGAGGCCGCCTCCATGTAGCGAGGATACTCCTCGAGCCAGGCGCCCGCCTCGAGTACGAAACCGGGGTGAACCAGCCGCTGCATCTGTGCCTTGACGTCACTGTAAACCAGCGCCAGCGCCAGATTCAGATTGCCCTTCAGCGCCTTGGTCACCGCCAGGTGTCCCTCCAGGGCCTTCTTGAGCGTCGATACCAATACTTCGGCGTTGGGCACCAGCTCGGCACGCGTCGCCTCCAGCCTCGCGGACAGCTCCGCGGCGGAGCGCGGCAGTGGCGACTGAGCCACGGTGCAAGCGAAGACCGCCTCGACCACGTCCTCTACCAGCACTTGCTTGCTACCCACCTTGGTGAACAGCAGGGCGCAGGCGTCGAGCCCCCGGATCCGACGAATCTCGCGCACCTGGTCGGGAAGCCGCGCCATGGCCAGGCGCACCACGCCCCGGCGGTGGGCCTGCTCGGCCTTGCCGGGGTGATCGAACAGCTCGACGCGAAACGACTCACCCTCGGGCACCAGCGCCGGATAGGCCTCGACGCGAATGCCGGCCTGGGTCGTCACGCGCGAGTCCGGCAGCACCGTCTCGGGCAGGTCGGTCACGCTGGGCGCATCGCTGATCTCGGCGGCCAGTGCCCGGGCCCCTTCGCCCGCCGCCGCCTCGAAGCGTCGCTCGAGCTCGCGTACGTCGCGCCCCTGCCCCAGTTCGCGTCCCTCGTGGTCGACGACGCGCAAGTTCATGATCAGGTGCGGCTCGAGCTGGTCGGTGCGCCAATCGTCCGGATGCAAGCGGCCCCCAGTGCGGCGACGCAGGAACTCGCCCAGTGCCTCGGTAAGGGGAACGTCGTCGGGCGTGAGCGTCTCCAGCGCGGCATCGACCCAGTCGGGAATAGGTACTACCTGACGGCGGATCGACTTGGGCAGCGACTTGAGCAGAGCGATGCACTTCTCGCGCAGAAGTCCCGGCACCAGCCACTCCAGGCGCGCTCGCGGCAGCTGCGGCAACATGGCCGCGGGTACCGTCAGGGTCACACCGTCGTCGGGTGCGCCGGGCTCGAAACGATAGTTGAGCGGATAGCGTACGCCGCCCAGCACCAGTTCGTCGGGAAACTGGGCCTGGGTGATTTCCTCGGCCTCGCGGGCCAGCAGCGCGGCACGATTGAACTTGAGAAGGCCAGGGTCGTCGCGCTCGGCTTTCTTGCGCCAGGCCTCGAAGCCCTTGCCGTTGTGGATATCTCCGGGAATCCGCTCGTCGTAGAAGGCGAACAGCGTCTCCTCGTCGACCAGGATGTCGCGCTTGCGGGCGCGATCCTCGAGGTCCTCGACTTCCGCTATCAGAGCGCGATTGTAGTCGAAGAACTCACCCTTGGTACGAAATTCTCCTTCGACCAGAGCGCGGCGGATGAACAGCTCGCGTGCCTCGCGCGGGGCGATCGGCCCGTAGTGCACGCTGCGCCCCGAGACGACGGGCAGGCCGAACAGCGTCACCTGCTCCTTGGCCACCACTTGGGCGCGCTTCATTTCCCAGTGGGGCTCGCTGTAGCTGCGCTTGACCAGATGCCCCGCCAGCGGCTCGATCCACTGCGGTTCGATCTTAGCTACCGTTCGCGCAAACAGCCGGGTGGTCTCCACCAGTTCGAAGGCCATCAACCACTTGGGCGATTTCTTCGCCAGTCCCGAGCCGGGGTGAATGACGAACTTGCGATTGCGCGCGCCCAGGTATTCGCGGTTCTCGGTGAGCAAGCCCAGGTGCGACAGCAACCCGGTGAGCAATGCCTTGTGCAATTGCACGGCATTTTGCCGGCGTGCCTGTTGCCGCGCCTGGTCGTGCTCTTCTCCTGCAGCAGACTGGTCTCTTCCTGCCGGGGGCTGCGGCAACGGTGCCGGTGGCGGCACCTCGATCTCCATCTCGCGCAGCAGCTGGCGCAGCTGGCGAAAGGTATCGTGCCACTCGCGCAAGCGCAGGTAGTTGAGGTAATTCTCCTTGCACCAGCGCCGCAGGCGATTGCCCGAGAGCTCGTCGCGCGCCGCCTCGAAGCCGTGCCATAGATTGAGCAGTGCAACGAAGTCGGAATCGGGGTCCTGCCAGCGCCGATGGGCCTGGTCGGCGGCCTCGCGCTTCTCCGCCGGACGGTCGCGCGGATCCTGCACGGCCAGCGCCGAGACCACGATCAACACCTCGCGCAGGCCGCCCTGCTCGGCACCGGCCAGCACCATCCGTGCCAAGCGCGGGTCGATCGGCAAACGGGCGAGCCGGCGCCCCACCGGCGTCAGCCGATCGGTCTCATCCACTGCGCCGAGCTCGAACAGCAGGCGGAAGCCATCCTTGATGAAGCGCGAATCGGGCGGGTCGACGAAGGGAAAACGTTCAATGTCGCCGAGTCCCAGCGACAGCATCGACAGGATCACCGAGGCCAGGTTAGTGCGGCGAATCTCGGGATCGGTGAACTCGGGGCGGGAGAGAAAATCCTCTTCATCGTAGAGGCGAATGCAAACCCCCTCCGCGACGCGACCGCAACGCCCCTTGCGCTGATCGGCGCTGGCCCGGCTGACCGGCTCCACCGGCAGGCGCTGGATCTTGGCCCGATAGCTGTAGCGGCTGATGCGCACCAGGCCCGGATCGACCACGTAGCGGATCCCAGGCACGGTCAGCGAGGTTTCGGCGACGTTGGTCGCCAGCACGATGCGCCGCCCCGCGTGCGGAGCGAAGACACGGTTCTGCTCGGCATTCGAGAGCCGTGCATAGAGCGGCAGGATCTCGGTTCCCTTGAGATCGGCGCGGCGCAATGTGTCGGCGGCCTCGCGGATCTCGCGCTCTCCGGGCAGGAAGACGAGGATGTCCCGCGGTCCGTATAACCAGCGCTTGTCGCGCTCGATCTGCTCGATCTCCTCCACCGCGTGGAGTATGCCTTCCTGCAGGGTACGGTCGGCCTCGTCGTCGGTCTCGCGTACCAGCGGGCGATAACGCACCTCCACCGGGTAGGTGCGCCCCGACACTTCCACCACCGGGGCGGGCACAGCCTCGCCATCCTCACCGGGCAGGGCGAAATGTCGCGCGAAACGCTCCACGTCGATGGTCGCCGAGGTAATGATCAGCTTGAGGTCGGGGCGGCGCGGCAGCAGTCGCTTGAGGTAGCCGAGCAGGAAATCGATATTGAGGCTGCGCTCGTGAGCCTCGTCGATGATGATCGCCTCGTAGCGCGAAAGCTCAGGGTCGTGGCGGGTCTCGGCCAGCAGGATGCCGTCGGTCATCAGCTTGACCAGCGTATCGTCGCCGGTCTGGTCGGTGAAGCGCACCTGATAGCCCACCTGATCGCCCAGAGGCACCTCAAGCTCCTCGGCCAACCGCGCCGCCACCGAACGCGCCGCGAGACGCCGCGGCTGAGTATGGCCGACCAGGCCGCGGCGCCCCAGGCCGAGCTCCAGGCACAACTTGGGCAACTGGGTCGTCTTGCCCGAACCGGTCTCGCCGGCCACCACCACCACCTGATGCTCGCGCAGCGCGGCGAGAATGTCCTCACGGCGCTCGACAACCGGAAGCTCGGGGGGATAGTTCAAGGTGACCGGCTGGGCGCCGCGCCTAGCCGCCAGCGCCGCAGAGCGTTCAATGCCGCGCATCACGTCGGCCAGGCCGCGATCTACGGGCTTGCCCTCGCGGATACGACGGTGCAGCCCGCTCAGCCTGCGCTCGAGCGCTGCGCGATCGCGCAGCATGACCTCGCCCAACGCAAGCTGCAGGCGCTCGAACTCTGCCTTGTCGCCGGCGGCGACGGAACCGGATGCGATACTCACCACTCTCCTCTAGCCAAGCCTCTTGCCAAGCAAAAACCTGCCCGCTCCGGAAAATACCGGAGCGGGCAGGTCATTGTAACGCCGGGAGCCTGGTGGCGGCCAATGCCGAGGCTATGCCCGGCCGGCGGTTTCCTCGTCACGCAACTGGCGACGCAACACCTTGCCGACGTTTGTCTTCGGCAGCTCGTCACGAAACTCGACGTGCTTGGGCACCTTGTAACCGGCCAGTTCCTTCTTGCACCACTCGCGCAGACTCTTCTCATCGAGACTCTCGTCCCTGGCCACGACGAACAGCTTGACCACCTCGCCACTATTCTCGTCGGGAACTCCCACGGCGGCCACTTCGATCACGCCCGGATGCGCCGCGACCACATCCTCGACCTCGTTAGGATAGACGTTGAATCCCGACACCAGGATCATGTCCTTCTTGCGATCGACGATCTTGATGTAGCCGTCCTCCTGCAGAACCGCGATATCGCCGGTGTGGAACCAGCCATCGTCGCTGAGGACCTTGGCGGTTTCATCGTCACGCTTCCAGTAGCCCTTCATCACCTGCGGCCCCTTTACGCACAGCTCGCCGGGCTCGCCGAACGGCAGCGCATTGCCGTCGGTATCGACCACTTTCACCACGGTACCCGCTACCGGTTTGCCGATGGTGCCCAATTGGATGGCATCGACCGGATTGAAGCTGACGATCGGCGAGGTCTCGGTCAGGCCATAGCCTTCGGCGATGGGACAACCGGTGACCTCTTCCCAGCGGCTGGCAGCCGCCTTGGTCAGCGCCATGCCCCCCGAGATGGTCAGGTGCAGGCGGGAGAAGTCCAGGCGGCGGAAATCCTCGCGGTTGCACAGCGCATTGAACAGCGTATTGAGCCCGATGAAAGCGGTGAACTTGTAGTTCTTCAATTCCTTGACGAAGTTGTCCAGATCCCGCGGATTGGTAATCAGGATCGAGTGGTTGCCGGTCTCCATCAAGAACAGGCAGTTCACCGTAAAAGTATAGATGTGGTAGACCGGCAGCGGCGCGATCACCACCTCCTTGCCCTCGTCGAGGCCCGGACCGATGGCCGCACGCGCCTGCAGCATGTTGGCCACCAGGTTGCAATGGGTCAGCATGGTGCCCTTGGGCAGGCCGGTGGTTCCCCCGGTGTACTGCAAGGCGGCGATATCGTCGAGCTGACGCTCGACTTCACGATGCTGGCGCGAGGCCCCCAATTTGAGCGCCTTGCGAAACGGCACCGCCATCGGCAGCGAATAGGCGGGCACCATCTTCTTGACGTGCTTGACCACCGCATTGATCAGGAAGCGCTTGGGAAAACCGTGCAGATCGCCGAGCTCGGTCACCAGCACATGCTCGATGTCGGTACGGTCCAGCACCTTCTCGAGTTTTTGCGCCATGTTGGCCAGGATGAGTATCGCGCGTGCGCCCGAATCCTTGAACTGGTGGGCCATTTCACGCTCGGTATAGAGCGGATTGGTATTGACCACGACCAGCCCGGCACGTAGCGCACCGAATACCGCCACCGGGAATTGCAACACATTGGGCAATTGAATGGCGATGCGATCGCCTGGTTGCAGCTCGGTTTCGTGCTGCAACCAGGCGGCGAAATCGGCCGAGAGACGGTCGAGCTCGTTGAAAGTGAGCGTCTGGCCCATACAGGTGAATGCCGGATTGCCGGCATAACGCTTGACGGCCGCATGAAAGACATCCATCAGCGACCGGTACTCATCCATGCCCTTCAGCTCGGGCCCGTTCAGAACGTGGGCGTTGGCGTGCTCACTCATTGGTGCTTTCTCCGCAGCAGCGTCGACGTGTCGTCCATTTTCGACAGCGACGATTCTTATTGTGGCTAGCCCAGTACGATATACCAGGCGCAACGTCACTGTAAAACAAGCGATTGAAACGTTCGTTCAAACGCTCCAAAGGCTTCGACGTGCCTTCAAACTGGTCAATGCGCCACACAAAGGCAAGCCATGCGTTTCTACGCTACGGCGCGCAAGCTCATGACTCACTCGGGCGTGACCCTGGCCAGAATTCTGCCCTGTCGCCACACCAGCAGTTCTCCCGGCTCCATGCGCGCCCAGGCTTCATTGCTGGTCAATGGTTCGGTCGCTATCACCGAAACGATGTCGTCACGCGTGGTGTGCTCGGCGAAATTGACCGTCAGCTCGGCATCGGAGAGTTCCGCACCCCCGAATGGAGCGCGCCGGGTAATATGGGCGAGCTTGGTCGAGCAGTAGGTGTAGAGGAATTCGCCATCGGCCAGCAGCATGTTGAACACGCCCATGTCGCGCAGCGTCTCGCAGAGCCGATGCACCAGGCGCCAGAACACCCGGTGCGACTCGCCCCATGCATCGTTGCAGGTCGGCAACTCAGGCGCTTCGGGGTAGTGCTCGCGGAGGGTGGCGAGCAGCCAGCAGAAGGCGTGCTCGCTATCTGTATCCCCCACCGGGCGATAGAAATTGAGCGGCAGCGCCTGCCAGTCCTTGAGCTGACCATTGTGGGCATAGCACCAGGTGCGCCCCCACATCTCGCGTGTGAAAGGGTGCGTATTGGCCAGCCTCACCCCGCCCACGTTGGCTTGGCGGATATGGCTGATGGCGATGTGCGACTTGATCGGGTAGTCGGTGATCAGTCGGGCGATGGGCGAGCGCACAGAGGGGTGGGGATCGCGAAAATCGCGGTAACCGCCGGCCTCGTAGAAGGCAATGCCCCAGCCATCTCGATGAGGACCGGTACCCCCGCCACGATGGAGGAAACCGGTAAAGCTGAAGCAGATATCGGTGGGCACGTTGGCACTCATGCCCAGCAGTTCACACATGCGGCTCCTCCCGTTGCGTGGGGCGCCGACGCAGCACCCTCAACCGCCATACTCCCAGCAGCAGCAGCAGGACGACAACCAGCGCCCAGCTTCGCGGGTCGCGCATCGCCTCGTCGAACCAAGTGGAGAACAGTGGGTGCCATTCACCCCAGCGCTCCTGGGCGAGCCGGGGGAGCGCCTGCACCCGCTGCACGACACGTTCGACCCTCTCCGGCAGGGTCGTCGCCTCACGGCTACCCTGCGATGGCGCCAGTGCATCATGGAAGCGCGTCACTTCTAGGGCGGTCTGGGCATCGACTTGGTCGATGGCCGTGTCCACTCCCGGGAACAGCACCAGGCGCGGCAGCATTAGCTCGCGGGTTTCGCCGTCTATTGACACCTCGGCACGCAGTACCAGCGGCACGCTGAGCGCCGAATCCAGTTCAGGCAGGGCCATGGTCCAACGCCGCTCGCCGGTCGGCTCGGCCTCCAGCAGTGCGCCCTGAAGCTGGCCAAGCACCCGGGTATTGTCACGGTCGAGACTGGGATGTTCGGCCGCGAGCAGCACGCGCTCGTTGGCGGCGTCGTGGCGCGCGGCGATGGCCGGCTGCACATTGACCGGCTGGCTTCGCTGGCGGCGAAATCCCTGCCCCTCGGCACGCACCACGAACTGGGAAGCGCCCGTCAGCGCCGGCGCCGGCAGCCGGCCGACGAAGCGCTCGCCCTGCGGCTTGAGCACCACGGCCGACTGCACGGTTCCCGCCTCACCCTGCAGTTCCGCCGTCAAGCGCAGGTGAGAGGGCAACGCCTGCTCGTCCAGTGCCTGACCATCGCGGCTCAGCCAGGCTTCCACGGGGACATCGAAGCCCAGGTAAAGGGTCGCCGGCACACCGTCGGTCTGCAGGCTGAGCGGCGACTCGACAGTGATACGGCTCGCCTGTCCGGGCTCGCCCTCCAGACGCCATTGCCCAGGCTGAGGATTGGGTACCCGCACCAGGTCGTAGCGAGATTCGCTACGCCACTCGGCACCCTCGGGTGGCGTTTCCGCGCTGAAGCGACTCCCGTCCGGCGCCACCAGTACCGGTGCCTCCTCGCCGCGGAACAGCAGCGCCGTGAATCCCTCCAGCCCAGGTTCGATGAGAAAGCGCTGATCGGTCACCGGTACCTGGTCGCTGGGAAAGATACGATCGGCGATATCGAGAAAGGCTCCCAGCAGGGCGTCGGGGTTTTTCACCGGCGCGGACAGGCCGCCTGTCATCTGGGCGAGACGCTCCACCAGGTCGAGATCGGCCTCGTCGGAGAAGGCGATGGCATGCACAACGGTGCCCTCGTTGGCCAGCCGGGGGCCGAGCTCCTCGAGCAGCGACTGGCGCGAGGCGGCATCGATCGCCGGCTTGGTGCCGCGCCAGTTGGGTAGATCGATCATGCCATCCGTCAGCAGCACCAGATGGCGCCGCCCCTCGGCTTCGACGACTGACGCTTCGAAGAGAGCGGATTCGATATCGGTGTACTGCTGATAGTCGCTCAGGCGGGATGTGAGGGCTCGGGCACGCTCGCGCCAGGCGGCGTTCACCGTCTCTGGCGGCAGCGGATTGGCCACCCGTTCGCCGAAGGTCCAGATACCGGCTCGAATACCGCCGGGCATCAGAGCCACGAGCAGGTCCAGGGCCTCGGCAGCGAGCTGGTCGGGATCGTTGCGGCGCATGCTGCCCGAAACATCGATGACAAGCCTTACCTCGGGCACCTCGAGCCGCTCCTCGGCGGGTTCGGCACCCAAATGGCCGCTTAGCAACAGCGCACCGGCCAGTCCAACCAGCCAGTGCCAACCCTTCTTGCATACCCTCCCCATCGGGGCTCCCTAGCCGATCAACGGCTCCCGGCGCTCGCGCGGCTCACGGGGTCCCTCGCCGTTGCGGCCATCGCGCCTTGCGTTATTGTCATTTTCTCGCTCTTCGGACTCTCCGTCCGAGCGGAACCACCACCATTGCAGCAGACCGAGGGCGGCCCCCAGACCCGCCCCGGCGGCGACCAGCAACCCCGCCGAGAGCAGGGTCGAGGCGTTGCGTTCGAGAAAGGCAACCGACGCCACCACCACGGCCGGCGCCAATCCGGTATAGAACTCCCCTTCTTCCACCAACGGCAATCGAAAGCGCGTCGGTATCCACAGGATGCCGGCTACGGCCCAGGTGATCGGCAGTCGCAGCATGCGCGGCAAGAACGCCAGTGCCAGATAACCGCTCAGCAGCACGACCAGCGACAAACCCAGATAGGTAAGCCATAGTAGGGACATCGAATCGGTGGTCAGCATCACTACCTCAATCTTGCGTTACGATTCGCCGACGAACGGATCGTACACGATGGAAAGTCACAGTCAGTATGGTACACGCGAGTCAATGAAAGCACAGCCGCCACATTCCACGTCCCCCACTGAAAATGTCGGCGGGCAGGTCCGCTCGCCCGTTGCACGCTTCCGCCGCGCCGACGATCCCCAATGGCACTGGCTGGAGGACCGCGACGCCCCCCAGGTCACCGCCTTTCTCGAGGCGGCGAACCGGGAATCGAAGTCCTGGATGGCCCCGTTGGAAGACCTGGTGGAACGGCTCTACCAAGGCCACCTGTCGCGCCGGGAGCTGGCCGTACATGGCCTGCGCACCGCGCTAGACCACTTCACCTACTGGAGCGAGACCGCCGCCGAAGCCGATTATCCGGTCTGGTGGCGACATCCCAACGGATGCCCGGGCGAGGCGATCCCCTTTCTCGACCTGCAGGCCCGCGCGTCGGAGCATCGCTTCCTCGAGCTGGGCGACATGGCACTGTCACCCGACGAAAGCTGGCTGGCGTGGACCGAAGACACCAGCGGCGACGAACGCTTCACGCTCTATATCAAATCGCTGCCGGACGGCGAACCGCGCCTGCTCCTGGACGAGATCGGCCCGGAGCTGACCTGGGCCGAGGACAACCTTACGCTATTGTTCACCCGCTATGACGCCACGCAGCGCCCCGACAGTATCTGGCGCCTGCCGGTACGCGAAGGGATCGCCGGCAAGGCGTCACTGGTCCTGCGTGAGGAAGACCCCGAATTCTGGCTCGGGCTCGGCAAGACCCGCTCGCGCCAGTGGCTGGTGCTGGAGAGCGCCTCCAAGGACACCAGCGAATGCCATCTGCTCCCCGCTCATGCACCGGACGAGCCGCCACGCTGCTTCCGCCCGCGAGAGAAAGGCGTGGAGTACGGCCTGGAGCATCGCCCCGGTGCCTTCTATGTCGTTCACAATCGCGAAGCGCCACACTTCCGCCTGGATTGGGTGCACGAGACCGATACCGACGACACCTGGCGAACGCTCATCTCTCACCGCGACGATCATACGCTGGAAGACGTGGAGGCCTTCAGCTGGGGGCTGGCACTGACCGAGCGCGACCACCACGAGGCCCAGGTGCGCATTCGCATCGTCGAGCTCGACGCGGATCATGAGCACGTGCGAGACGAGCGGCTGGCCTTGCCCGAATCTCCCTGCAGCGTAATGCTCGGCGATATGCCCCACTTCGACGAACGCCGATTGCTACTTCGCGAGGAGTCGTTCGTCATGCCGGTGCGCTGGCTGGAGCACGACCTGGACAACGGCGAGCGGCGCGTGCTCAAGACCCAGCCGCTGCATGGCAACCTGCAGCCCGGCGACCTGCGCTGCGAGCGGGTCTGGGCACGAGCCCACGACGGCGAACGCATACCGGTGTCGGTAGTGATGCGCGCCGATCTGTCCGGCCGGCCACTGCCCACGCTGCTGTACGGCTACGGTGCCTATGGCGAAGTGCTCGACCCCTGGTTCTCGGTGGCCAGACTCGAGCTGATCGACCGCGGCATGGCCTTTGCCGTGGCCCATGTGCGCGGCGGCGGCGACCGCGGCGAACCCTGGTACCTGGCCGGCAAGCTGGAGCACAAGGAGAACAGCTTCCGCGACTTCCTGGCCGCCCGCGACGCACTCGTCGAGGGTGGCTTCAGCAATGGTGAGCGTATTGCCGCCTACGGCGCCAGCGCCGGGGGACTGCTGGTCGGCGCCAGCCTCAACCTCGCCCCTGAGGCCTTCTGCGCCGCCGTGCTCGACGTGCCCTTCGTTGACGTGCTGCGCACCATGGAAAACCCCGACTTGCCGCTCACTACCGCCGAATACACCGAATGGGGCAATCCCGATGAACCGGACGCCCGCCGGCGCATCCATGCCTACTCGCCGCTCGATAATCTGTCGCCCCAGGCCTACCCCACCCTCTTTCTGCAGGGCAGCTGGCACGATTCCCGCGTCCCCTACTGGGAACCCGCCAAGCTCTACGCCCGGCTCACGGAGATGGAGACCGCGCGGGGCCCGATACTGCTGCGCACCGACATGGCCGCAGGCCACGGAGGCGCTTCGGGGCGATTCAAGGCATGGCACGACAATGCGCGTCAGGATGCCTTCATCCTCTGGGCGCTGGGGCTCGCCGAAAGGGAGGCGTAACTCGCGCAGGCAATGAAAAGACCCAGTGTCGACCGGGTCTTTGGTAGGGGAGCACGCTCGACATCGTCACGTGCGTGATCGGTGCTTCAGCCGTCGATCGGCAGGATGGCAATAATATAGTCTTCCAGTTCCTCTTCGGGCACATCGCGCTGGGAGACGGCAAAGCTGCGCACGCTGATGCCCTTGCGGTGAACCCGCTCGGGGTCGCCCGAAATCAGCGGATGCCAGCCGGCCAACTTGCGCCCCTCCGCCACGCGTCGATAAGCGCAGGACTTTGGCAGCCAACGGAACTCGTCGATCCGCTGCGGCGTGAGTCGGGAACAGTCCGGCACCCTTGCCTGGCGATTGGTATAGTCACTGCAGCGGCAGCTGTGCGTATCCAGCAGCTCGCAGGCGACGCCGAGCACGGCCAGATCGCCCGTCTCGTCATCCTGGTACTTGAGCAGGCAGCACTGTCCACAGCCGTCGCACAGCGCTTCCCACTCCTCGGCGGTGAGCTCCTCGAGGTCGAAGCGTTCCCAGAAACGCTCTCGCATGATCAGTAGCGCGCTTCAGTGGGCGTACGGTACAAGTCCAGCAAGTACTCATCCTTGACCGGGGGCAGCTGCAGGTAGTACCCCTTCTCGCGGATCGCCGCAATGACGTCGCTGACGTTGGCGCGCGCCAAGCGTTTCTCGGGCGTCAGAATCAGCGTCATGGCCGAGACCGGCTTGCCGAAGCGCTCCAACAAGGCTTCGGGTACCTCGGCCAATCCCTGCCGCTTGTCGACGTAGAGGTACATCTCCTCCTTGCGCGGGCTCTTGAAGATCTCGCACAACACCTTGTCGCCTTGCATTCGATCGTCGGTCATTCGACTTCCACCTCTTCGAGTGCCTGCTGCAGCGGAGCCGCCAGGCATTCACCACGCCAGCCCTCCGGCAGAGGCAAAGGTTCATCTGCCAGATCGGCGGCGACCAGAGCTTCCAGGTCGCGCCGGCGCATCAGCACCTCCGGCGCCACCCCCAGGCGTTCGGCGTGCTCGTTCACCACACGTTTGAGCGCCTTCATGCGACGCTTGTACTCCCCCGCCATGGGCGACGGCAGCGCCGGTGGCAACGACTCGGCCTCACACTGGCGCGCCTGTTTCACCAATTCCATCAACGTATCGCCGTCACGTTTGATCAGGCTCGGCTTGATATCCTCGACTTCGGCGAGCTGGTAGCGACTCTCGGGCATGCGCTCGGCGATGCCGAAGAGCACCCGGTCGTTGACCAACCAGCCTCGGGGCAGGTTGCGCCGCCGCGCCTCGCCCTCGCGCCAGGTCGTCAGCAGTCGGTAGGCCTCGATCTGTCGGGGTGAAAGTCGCCATAGCTGACGATGGCGACGATACCACTGCCCGTCCGTCTCTTCGCTGCGCAGTGCCTGGGCAAGCAGCTCGCGGCAGTCGGCCTCGAGCCAGCCGCGCCGGTCCAGCCGATCCAGGGCCTCCCGCTGGTGCTCCCATACCTTGAGCAGGAACACCACGTCCAGCGCGGCGTAAAGGCATTGGGCATCGCTCAGGGGACGCTGCAGCCAGTCAGAGCGGGTCTCGTCCTTGGGCAGGACCTCGCCGGTCCAGTGCTGCACCAGACGCTGATAACCCATGGCCGGATCTTCACCCAGCAGGGCCTGGGCGACCTGGGTGTCCACCAGCGGGGCCACCGCCATGTCGGCCCAGTGCGCCAAAACCTCCAGATCCTCGCTGCTGGCATGCAGCAGCTTGAGCGGGCCCTCGCCGAGCAGGCGTCGGAAGGCTTCCGTGCAGTCGACGGCGAGCGGATCGACCAGCCAGGCGGGGCCGCCAGCGGAAAACTGGATCAGGGCCGGCACCGGATGAAAGGTCTTCTCGCGGAAGAACTCGGTATCCAGCGCGATCACCTCCGCCTGGGCGACTTCGGCACAAGCGGCATCCAGCGCCTCGGGCGTATCGATCCAGCGTATGTCAGGGGTTAGCGTCATGCTTCGTCCAGCAGGGTCTCGGTTGAGCGGCGATCACTCGCCGCGAAACGGCAGCCGGCCATTGAAGGCGCGACTCAACGTGCCGCCGTCGACGTACTCGAGCTCGCCGCCCATCGGCACGCCGTACGCCAGTCGCGAGAGCGTGACACCATGAGGCGCAAGCTGGGCGGCGATGTAGTGCGCCGTGGCCTCGCCCTCCACGGTGGGGTTGGTCGCAAGGATCACCTCGGCAACACCGCCTTCTGCCACGCGCGCTTCCAGCTGGTCGAGCCCGATGTCCTCGGGGCCGATACCATCGAGCGGCGATAGATGACCATGCAGCACGAAATAGCGACCGCGATAGCCCCCTGCCTCTTCGATGGCGAGCTGGTCGGCAGGTGATTCTACCACGCACAGCAGGACGTCATCGCGCCGACCGCTGGTGCAGAGGATGCACACCTCCTCCTCGGTAAGGGTCCGGCAACGCCGGCAGTAGCCCACCTGCTCGAGCGCCTGTTCGAGCACGCCGGCCAAACGCCGGCCGCCATCGCGATCGCGCTCGAGCAGATGCATGGCCATGCGCTGGGCGGTCTTGGGCCCCACGCCCGGCAATACACGCAGCGACTCCATCAGCCGCTCGACAAGGGGGGAAAAGCTCATTAAGCACCTCTGGCTGACGCTGGCCGAAGCTCGGGCGAGCGAAGAACAGGCAAAGCAAGAGATCCTCGCGAGCGCAGCGCTTACCCAAGGTAAACGTACCTTCGAAAGGATCTTCGACGCGGCTTGATCGAGCGCTACTCAGCGTGCCTTAGAACGGCATCTTGAAGCCCGGCGGCAAATTCAGCCCTGCCGTGGCTTCCTCCATCTTCGTACGGGAGGTCGTCTCTACCTTGCGCACCGCGTCGTTGACCGCCGCGGCCAGCAGATCCTCGAGCAGCTCCTTGTCCTCCTCCATGACGCTCGGGTCGATATCGACCTTGCTCACGTCGTGGCGCCCGTTCATGGTGATCTTGACCATGCCGGCCCCGGCCTCGCCGGTCACTTCGGCCTTGGCGATTTCCTCCTGCACGCGCTGCATCTTCTGCTGCATTTCCTGGGCCTGCTTCATCAGGTTGCCCATTCCACCTTTCATCATGTCCGTTCCTCTCGCTAGGCAAAGTCGAAACTGCTGGGTGTCAGGCGCGGGGAGCGACATCCGCCGGCTTGACGGTCGAGGCGATCAATCGCGCCCCGAAGGCTTCCTGTAGCTGCTGAACCCGAGGATCCCGCTCCAGGGCCGCCACGGCCTCGGCATGGCGTTCGGCGGCTATCCGTTCGGCCTGCTGTCGCGGTGTCTCCACGTCCGTCGGCAGTGGCCCCGGCACTATTGCGAGCTGACGGGTCACACCTATCGCGGCGAGCGCCTGCTGCACGCGGCGCACATGGATCTCGGCGTTCATGGCCTCCTGCGAGGGGTCGAGACGCAGGGTCAAACGGTTGCCGTCGTCGGCTTCGACTACGCAATGAGCCGCAAGGTTGCGCGTCAGCCCCCCAAGTCCCAGGGAATCGAAGCTGGCGAGCCAACGCGCATGATCCCAGCGCCCTCCGGACGGAGCATCGGCCACCGGGGGTGCGACATGAGCCGTGACGCGCTCCCCCTCCGGGGCCGGGGACTCGTCGACGGAAACCGATTCGTAGACCGAAGCCGGCTCGGGTGCTTCGAGTACCGCAACATCGGTATCGTCCGCTTCTTGGCTCGTACTGCCCGGCCGAGCCTTGGAGACCATCGCTGTTTCATCCTGCGGCTCGCTGCGGCTCGGCATGGCATGGCGGGGCGCAGCGGACTCGGACGGCACGGAAGCATCCCCAGGCACCGGCCCGTGAACAGGCGAGGCCTCCTCCCAAGGCGGAGGCGGCTCATGGGCGAGGCTCGCCTCGGCCGCAGTTGACGAATTCGAGGTCGGCACAGGCTCGCCCGCGGATGCCGGTTGGCTCGGAATCGGCTCGGGCGCTTCCGGTCGCCGGGCCGGACTGGCCGCCGCTTCTGCCGGTGGTGTCGGCGGGGCGCCAGATTCGCCCTGAGCGGGGGATGACGTACCACCACCATTTTCACCGCGCAACGGCAGGGGCGTCGTGGCCGGCTGCGGCACGCCCTGTGGTCGAAAAGCCAGCATGCGCAGCAGAGTCATCTCCAGCGCGGTACGCAGGTCGGGCGCATGTTCCATGTCGCCGCGCCCTTGAACGCCGATCTGATAATAGAGCTGCACGTCCTCGGCGGTGAAACGCGAGGCCAGCGTCAGCACCGTGTCGCGATCGCCATGACCGTTATCCACCGCATCGGGCACCATCTGGGCCACGGCCAGACGATGCAGCACGGCACTGATGTCGTCGAGCACGGCGGCGAAGTCCGGACCCTGCTCGGCCAGCTGGGCCACCTCGCGCAGCACGCGCGCGGCATCGATGTCGGCAAGTGCCTCGACCAGTGCCAGCACGTGGCGATGGTCCAGGGTGCCGAGCATGGCGGCGACGTCGGCATGGCGTATCTGACCCTGCCCGAAGGCGATCGCCTGATCGGTGAGGCTCATGGCGTCGCGCATCGAGCCGTCGGCGGCGCGCCCCAGCAACCAGAGCGCGCTCTCCTCGAAGTCGATCCCCTCGGCCTCGAGCACCTTGGCCAGATGGGTGACGATGCGCTCCGGCGGCATGTTCTTGAGCGTGAACTGCAGGCAGCGCGACAGCACCGTGGCGGGCAGTTTCTGCGGGTCGGTGGTGGCGAGCAGGAACTTGACGTGGGGCGGCGGTTCCTCGAGCGTCTTCAATAGTGCATTGAAGCTGCTGGTCGAAAGCATGTGCACCTCATCGATGAGATACACCTTGTAGCGCCCTTGAGTGGGCGCGTACTGCACGTTGTCGAGCAGCTCGCGGGTATCCTCGACCTTGGTACGTGAGGCGGCGTCGACCTCGATCAGGTCGACGAAGCGCCCCTCGTCGATGGCGCGACAGCTGGCGCACTCGCCGCAGGGCGACGAGGTCACCCCATCGTCACCGCGCCCGCCGGCAGTGCAGTTGAGGCACTTGGCCAGAATTCTCGCCAGGGTGGTCTTGCCTACCCCCCGCGTGCCGGTAAACAGATAGGCGTGATGCAAGCGTCCCTGATCGAGGGCGTTGACCAGGGCGCGCTGGACGTGCTCCTGGCCCACCAGCTCATGGAACGTGCGCGGCCGCCACTTGCGGGCCAGGACCTGATAGCTCATGCGGCATGAAATCCTTGCAGCTGGGCTGGCTGGCAGCCGGCCTGGAAGCGTCGTCATGGGCAGGGAACGCCTGGCCATGACGGTCTGGAAAATAACTGCTCATTCTACCGGCTAAGGTCAGGGGCGCAAAGCCGCGTCAGCCGATGCCGTCACGATAGTCGCGAAGCAGCACCCTGCCCCGCTCGCGAATGAATTCGAGCGCCCTGGCCCGCTTCCAGTTGTCACGATAGACCAGCTCGAAACTGAACGTCATCGCCGGAATGAATGGGCGCATGACCATGAGGCAATTGTGGTTGGCAACCTTGCCGGTGCCATAGACTGCAGACAACCGTTCGTAACATAAAAAACAAACGGGCAGATTCGATGAGCCAAACCTCGCATTCCAACCTCGACGAGTATCGACTGGGAGATTGTGATGCTAGATAGCATCGAGAAGCGTATCGTCGCCCAGTGCGACGCGCTGATGGACGATACCTTGGCACTGACCCGCGACTTGGTGCGCGACTACAGCGTGCTGGGCCGGGAGCATGGCGCCCTGGAAACCATGCAGCGCTGGTTCGAATGACTGGACATGCCGGCAGTCAGGGTACCACTGGATGCGCCGGGCTTCGCCGACCATCACCACCGGGCGCCAACGTACTGGGACAACGCCGGCCGCTACAATCTGGTGGCCCGACTCAACGCCGATGCAGCGGGGCCGCACTTGGTGTTCAACGGCCACCTCGACGTGGTGCCCGCCGAGCCCATCGACATGTGGAGTCGCCCACCCTGGGAGCCGTGGGAAAAGGACGGCTGGCTCTACGGACGTGGCGCCGGGGACATGAAGGCCGGCATCGCAGCCATGATCATGGCCGTGCATGCCGTGCGCGAAGCCGGCGTGGTTATCGACTTCCCCTTGACCCTGCAGACGGTGATCGAGGAGGAGTGTACCGGTAATGGCGCGCTCGCCTGCCTACACCAAGGCTACAGCGGGGATTTCGTACTGATCCCTGAGCCCTTCGGTGCACAGATCTATGCCGGCCAGGTGGGCGTGCTGTGGTTTCGCATGCGCCTGGATGGCGTGCCGGCCCACGTGCTCGACACCCGCGCCGGCAGCAACGCCATCGAGGCGATACTCGACTACCTGCCTGCCTTCAAGTCACTGGAAGCCGAGATCAATGACCTGCCGCGCCAGCCTCCCTACGACGACCTGGATCACCCCTTCAATCTCAGCATCGGCAGTATCGAGGGCGGTAACTGGGCTTCCAGCGTGCCGGCGCACGCCGTCATCGAAGGGCGCGTCGGTTTCCCGCCAGGCATGACGCCCGCCGAGGTCATGCACCGGGTCCGCGAGACGGTCGAGAAGCGCCATGCCCTACTCGGCACCGGCAATCCCGCACCTCGGGTCGAATTCCACGGCTTCCGCTCCGAGGGATTGCTGGTCGATCTCGAGGCACCCGGCATCCGGCTGCTGTCGAGATGCCACCAGGACCTGCTCGGCGTAACGCCGGCCCGCTACCTCTCCACTTGCACCACCGACCTGCGCGCCTTCCACGTCAGTGGTGGAATCAACGGCACCTGCTACGGCCCCGTGGCCCAGCGCATCCACGGCGTCGACGAGTGTGTCGAGATCGACTCGATCCGTCACGTGCTGACCACCTATGCGCTATTCGTCCATCGTTGGGCGCGGTTGGCCGAATCCGGAGGAAGCGGCATATAAAAGACGCCATCTAATCGATTATGCCTGCAGTGTCTTCGCACTCGTCCGCCGCAGTCGGAGATGAACGCCCGGGCCACGACCCGCGACGACGCCCTGTCGCCCTGTCACCCAGGTGATCGGCGCCTAGTTGCCCGCCGCGATATTTCGCATTGTTGCGAACCGGAGCCTGAAACGCAGCGGGGAGGCCGTTGGCCTCCCCGCTTGCTTTATCCTTGAACGTCCTGTCAGGCGCAGTCCGCCGCGCCTTCACCGAACATGTCGAACAGCAGCTCGCGCCCCATGCCGGTCAGCACAAAGCGGCCCTGCTCGTTGTAAACGGCGGCTTCGCTGCTCTCGAGCACTCGCTGACAGGCTCGCCATTCCTTGGACGCCTCACGCAACTGGCGCAAGGCTCGGCTGTCGAGCCCGCGGAAGGGAACGGTGATCGTTTCCAGCACGTGGCCGTGCTGGTAGAGCAGGAAGGCAGCATTCGACAGGCACTGGCGCAAGCTGCGCTGAATAGCATCGTCCGGCGTGTCGGTATGCATGGCACCCTCCTCTCGTGGTATTTGCTGCATTGCATGATACCAGCGAGACGGCATTATACCAAGGTCTAATCAGACTTTAGGCGTAAATCTTTTCGAGCAGTTCGCAACAGCCAGGCTGCTGGTGCAGCAATTGGCTCGTGCTGCTGAGCTCCCAGTACACAGGGCAGGTGCTGAACGTGGTGACATCACGGTTCCAGGCATCGCGCCTAGCCGTGCCGTACGTCATGTTAGTCAGGCAGAACAAGAGGAAACGCGGGGAAGAAGGCCTCGAATGGAGGCGGCCCCGACAGCCACATCCCGGCACACGCGGCCACCGCTACCGTTGCTCCCTTCCGGGCCTGGCGGGGTTTGCGGTTTGGCGTTGCGGGAGGACCGACGGGGCCACCACGACACGATTCCTGCCGGGCGCAGACAGGCATCGAACTCGACGTAGCATCAAGGGCTTGACGAGTGCGCGAGCACTATACCAGCGGTGCCGGAGAGCAGCAAGGGCAGAGCCCCGGCGTGTTTGCCCTGTAAGGCAGCGAGGAATCAGCTAGGGTAAAGGAACGGTTTTGGTCGCAAAAGGAAGGACCCCCAACAGGAGACGTTCCAATGAACAAGAATCCCGACAAGGGCTATATCGCATTGCTAGGCTGGAGCCTGAACGCTATCGAAGCCGCGGAGAACTTTGATCGCCGTTATATTGTGGTGGCCCCCGAATGGGCGGAGGAGTATTGCCAGCAACATGACATCCCCCACGTTTCGTGGAATTTCGAACGGTTGAATGACCGCTCGATGGAGATCGCCGAAACCCTCAAGGAAATGGGCGTCGACGTGGCGATCCCGCTGTTCGAGGAAACAGTGGAATGGGCCGGCGCCATCAACTCGCTGCTGCTCGACAACCCGCGTCTCTACGGGCAATCGCTGCTGCTGCGCGACAAGGCCTTGATGAAGCGTCGCGCCCAGCTTGGCGGCATTCGCGTGGGCATTTTCGAGGAAGCCCACGACAAGGGCGACGTCATCCGTTTTCTCAAGCGAGTCAACCAAACCCTGCTCAAGCTCGACGGCGACCCCAACGACCCTATTCACCTGAAGGCTTTCGACAAGGCCGGCTGCCTGGGCCACCGGGTGATCCGCACCCCCGACGAAGTCGATACCATTCCCGACGAGGAGTTTCCGGTATTGATGGAATCGCACCTGGACGGCTGGGAGTTCGCCGTCGAGGCCTGGATTCATAACGGCAAGATCGCCTTCCTCAACATCTCGGAATACGTCACGCTGGGCTATTCGGTCTTCGTGCCCGCCTCGCCGGAGCTTGAGCAGTACCGCCCGCAGATAACCGCCCAGATCGAGAAACTGATAAAGACGTTCGATATCGAATTCGGCCTGATCCACCCCGAGTACTTCGTGACCAGCGATGGCGAGATGTACTTCGGCGAGGTAGCCTATCGACCGCCGGGCTTCAAGGTCTTCGAACTGCTCGAACGGGTCTACGGCTTCAATGCCTACCAGGCCAGCATGCTGGTCTTCGACCCCAAGAGCACTATCGAGGAGGTCAAGGCCTTCTTCCCCAAGGAGGTGGAGGACGCCAAGTGCTACGCCGGCTGCTTCGGTGTCTACCCTCGTCGTCGGGTGGTCAGCCGCCTGGAGATTCCCGAAGAGGTCGAGGACGACCCCTACTTCGAGTCGCATGAGCTCACGACGCCGATGGAAGAGACGGTCACCAAGCGCACGGCATTCGGCACCCACTGGGGGCTGATCTATTTCAAGGGCGAGGATCCGCATCGACTGAGAGACTTGCTCAAGCACCAGGAAGAACTTGATTTCTATATCTGAGCAAGGCGTCATGGTCATGACAGCCTGATCAAGAGGAGCCGGCGTGACCACGAACGGGCAAATGCAGGACGCCAGCCAGACTCTGGCAGGCGATGACAAGCTTCCCGGCCTGCTGGCGAAGTTCGACGAGGCCACCGCCCTGCTGGGCGAGTCTCGTGACTTCGCCAAACCCGGAAAGCTACCCCGCGTACTCGACACCGCCCGCCGCGTGCTGCTGCAACCGGGTGGTGCGTCGGCGCTGGAATTTCGCGCCAAAGCACTGGAGGAAGCCGGCGTATTTCAGGGCTCGGACTGGGAGACGCCGCAGTATCTGTTGCCCTCCCTGACCACCCATGCGCTCAAGAGCCCCAACGCCAATACTGTAGTGATCGAGGCATTAAGCGAGCTGCGATTGTTGGCGGTGGCCAAGGGCGACTACGTTCATCCGTTGATTTCGACCGAACAGGCCCATCATTACCTGACCCAGGCAATGGCGCTCAATCTCTGGCTGCTGTTCGGCGCCCCCAGCGAGGCCGAGCGGGAAACCCAGGGCCGGTTGGCGCAGATTCCCCGCCACCTGTTCCATCACCTGGCGGAGCGTATCGGCTACGAACATATCATCGACAAGCTGATCGAGGAGATCTGGCGAATCCTGCAGCAGCGTCCCATCCAGGTGGATGCCGTCAAGCAGATGATCACCCAGATAGCCATCTGCCAAGCCAATCCCGAGATCGACCTGGGCGTCAGTGGCCAGGGCGCCGATCGCCTGGTCAGTTCATTGTTCGGGCCCACCCAGGCTTGCCGCGAAGATCCAGGGCTGGAGGTCTATCGCGAACGGCTCTCCAGCATGGACAACGCCGCCCTGCAGAGCGAGGCCACCGGTTTCGCCCGCGCCATGCACGATACCGGCCTGGTCTCGGCCTATCACCCGGTACTGCTACGCCATCTGCTCGACCACAGTGACCATCTGCTGACCGAGGCCCTGGGCCTCTCCTCGACCGGCAGAGATTGTCTGCTGTGCTATCGCGAGCTGGTCCATGCGCTGATCCGCAGCGCAGTGCACCCGCCCACTCCCCAAGCCGTCTACGGTCTGGCGTTGATGCTCGAGCGCGGCATTCTCTATCAACCTCCGGTGGCTCCGGCCATGTGGCGCCAGCTGGGCCTGCCGCTCTCGGAGTGGTCGCAGGCGCGTCTCAACCTCGCTTTCGGCGAGACGATTTCCCCAAGGGCGCGGCTGCTGGAAGGGGTATTGTGCATGCTTGGCCAGCCCCTGGGTGTCGGCCAGGGCAACAACCCGACCTGCCAATCGGCGCGCGCCCTCTCCATGTGGGCTTACAACGATCCCGACTACCTGCTGCAGATGGTCGCCTGGGCGGCTCGCGACGACGAGATCATCATGCACTTCGAGGGCCAAGCCATCTCCTCGATGGAGAGCCTGGGCGGCGTGGCCCACAGCCTGCCCATGGATCTCGATCCGGTATCGTTGATCGTGGTCCCCCACCTGGACAGAATCTACGCCGAGATGGGACGGCGCTGCGTCGATCGCGAAGGCGATCCGCACCGCTGGGTCAATCCCGAATTTCACGGCTGGTGGTCGGGTCGTGGCTTTCGTATCAACGTCGACGTGGCCACCGGCATGCTGCATGAGGTCGATACCTTCCTGCGTCACTTCTATGCCAGCTACCACCCCTACTACAACGGCAACCAGCCGTTGATTCACCCCCAGCCGGCCGGTATCGCCGTGACCGACAGTGCGGCCCGCTTCATCGGTTGGCATGCGATTACGGTGCTGCGGGTGTCACTGGATCCGACGGACGTCATGCGGGTCTACTTCTACAATCCCAACAACGACAGCGGCCAGGACTGGGGTGACGGCATCAAGGTAAGCACGGCAGGGCACGGCGAACGCTTCGGTGAAGCCTCGCTGCCCTTCGAGCAGTTCGCCTCACGCCTATATATCTTCCACTACGACCCGCTCGAGCGCGGCGAGCTGGCCCAGATCACTCAAGAGGAGATCGACCGCGTCACCGTCTATCTCTACCGCAGTTGGGGCGCCGACCGAGTGCCTGCGTCCGATCTCCAGGCCGATGCCGGGGCGGGGCCCGGACACGGCTGAGCCTCTACCCTCCGCCCCGCTCATCGTGGCGTAACAGCCAGCGCGCCCAAAGCGGGGCGAAGAGCATCAGCGCCACCATGCGCAGCAGGTGGTGAAAGGCCACGAAGACCGGATCGAGTTCCAGCGCCACGGCCAGAATGGCCATCTCGCCGATGCCGCCCGGCGCCAGCGCCAGTAGCGCCACGTCGCGCGGCACGCCCACCCCTAGGTGGATCAGTTCGGCGAACACGGCCAGCACCGCCAAGGCCGCCAGCGTGGCGACGAGGGCCTCGAACAGATAGCGCCCCAGCCGTGCCGAAGAGAGCCCGCGGAAGCGCGAACCGATGGCGCAGCCCAGCACCCAGAGCATCAGGTTCATGCCCCACTCCGGTAGCCGCAGGCTGGCGATGTCGAAGCCGGAAAGCAGAGCGGCGAACAGCAGCGGCGCAAGCAGCGTGGGCGTGGGCAGACGCAGCCAGCGCCCGAGCGGGAAAAGCAGCGGCAGGAACAGCAGCATCCAGGGTGCCGAGAGGGCCTGATCGACGGCCGCTTCCATCTCGGCGCCGCTCGCCCCTTCATAAAACCAGAACAGCGGCGGCAGGAGGAGCACCACCAGCACCACGCGCAGCGACTGGGCGATGGCGATACGTTGTGCGTCGCCACCGCATTTCTCGCCCATCAGTATCATCGCCGTCATCGCCCCGGGTGCCGAGGCGAACCAGGCACTCACCGAATCGAAACCGCGGTACCGATACCAGGCCGCGGCCACGGCGGTGGATAGCGCCACACCGGCGAGCAGCAACAGGGCCGATAGCGGCCAGTCGAGCATCCTCTCGGCCAACTGTGGGGTCACACGGCTGCCCAGTACCAGGCCGAGCACGCCGAGAAAGCCTTCGCGCAGCGGCTCCGGCACGCCGACTGAAATCCCTCGGGCCGAAATGACGAGATTGGCCACGAGCGGCCCCAGCATCCATGCTAACGGCAGACCGACGAGATGAAACACCACGCCGCCGACAGCCCCGGTGGCCAGCGACCGGACCAGCAGCTTGGTTTCTCTTCGACTCACGCGATCTCCTTTGTTAACGGGCTAACGAACTGATTATGCCATAATGCCGCCCTGTCCCTCTGACCGCCGGTGAGTTCCATGCTCCGCCTCGATCAATTGCTCGTCACCCAGGGCCTGGCCCGCTCGCGTACTCGTGCACAACGGCTGATTCGCCATGGCCGGGTCAGCCTGGCGGATACGGGGCGGATACTGGCCAAGCCCGGCGAGAAACTCCCCGAAGAGGTGCGGCTGAACGTGACGGACGACCCCGAAGAACGCTATGTCTCGCGCGCCGGACTGAAGCTCGAAGCACTGATCGACGCCCTGAGCCTATCGCTGGAAGGCAAGCTGGTGCTCGACGTCGGCCAGTCCACCGGCGGCTTCACCGATTGCGCGCTGGCCTTCGGCGCCAGCCATGTGATCGGCGTGGAGGTGGGCCACGGACAGCTCGATTCCGAACTGCGCGGCGACCCTCGCGTCACCTGCCTGGAGGGACTCAACGCCAGGACCATGACCGACGAGCTGCGCCTGCACGAGGCGCTGGCGGCCCGCGGCGCCACGGGTCCCGATGTGGCGGTAATGGATGTCTCGTTCATCTCGCAGACATTGATCCTGCCACAGCTGGCCGCTCTGCTGCCCTCGAGTGCCGAGCTGCTGAGCTTGGTCAAGCCGCAGTTCGAGGTGGGTCCGGGCGGCGTCAATGCGCGCGGCATCGTGGCCGATCCGGCCCGCTACGCCGAGGTCGAAGTCAACATTCGCAATGTCTGCGAGGCATCCGGTCTGCGTGTGATGCACTGGCAGGAAAGCCCGCTGCAGGGCGGCGACGGCAATCGCGAATTCCTGCTCTACGCGATGAAGGGATAGCGGCCACCTCAGCGGCCGTCACCCCCGCCACCGTCACCGTCGCCGCTACTGCCGATCTCGATCTCTCCGGGATCGCCCGCGGCGCCGGGGGGAGGAAACTGCTCTCCGCAGCCATCCGTCGGCGTCACCGTCTGCACCTTCTTCTTCGCCTCGTCGCCAGCGCGGTGCAGCCAGACGTCGAGCTGATTGAAGGCGATGTCGATACCGTGCTCGTGGAACAGCTCACCCACTCGGCAGTTGATCTCGTCGGTAGCGAAGAGTCGATCGCCCAGCGAGTTGACGAACACTCGCAACTCGAAGGTGAGCGTGCTCTCGCCGTAGTTCATGAAGAATACCTGCGGTTCCGGATCGCCCAGCACCCGCGGGTTCTCGTCGGCAACCCGACGCAGCAGCCGGTGCACCAAACGCTGATCCGAGCCGTAGGCGACACCGAAGGTGAGCACCACCCGGGTGATGGTGTCCGACAACGACCAGTTGATCAGTTGGTCGGTGACGAAGGTCTTGTTGGGAATGATGATTTCCTTGCGGTCGAAGTCCGTCACCGTGGTCGCGCGGATACGGATGCGGCTCACCGTACCGGTGAGGTTGCCCAGGGTGATGGTGTCACCGATACGCACCGGCCGCTCGAACAGGATGATCAAGCCCGAGACGAAGTTGGCGAATATCTCCTGCAGGCCGAAGCCAAGTCCCACGCCCAGCGCCGCCACCAGCCATTGCAGTTGGCTCCAGGCCACGCCCAAGGTGGCCAGCGAGACGACCAGCCCGGTACCGATGATGGTGTAGGAGAGTAGCGAGGTGATGGCATAGGCACTGCCCTGCTTCAATTCCAGCCGCGACAGCACCATCACCTCCAGAAGACCGGGCAGGTTGCGCGCCATTACCACCGTGAGGACGAAGATCAACAGCGCCGTGAAGATATCCGCCACCGACAGCGCGCTGGTGACGAGCTCCGAGCCCACCCCGTCGCTGGCCTCCCAGATGGCCACGTCATCGAGGTAGCCGAGCACGGTGAGCAGGTCCGACCACACCAGGTAGAGCAGTACGGCGAAGCCGATCAACAGGATGAGCTTGGACAGACGCAGCGACTGCTGGTTGATCTGCTCCATGTCCAGCGGCGGCTCTTCGACCACTTCGATGGCACCCTCGGCGCCCTCCTGCGCCTGGGCGCGACGACGCGTCAGCGCCCGCTTGAAAGCCAGCCGCCTGGCCGCCACCGCCAGGCCGCGCACCAGGGAGGCTTCGACCAGAATCCACATCGCCATCAAGTAGAGCGTGATGACGAAGCGCCCCACCAGGCTCAGCGCGGTATATTCGTAGCCGGACATGATCAGGCCCACCAGCGCCACGGGCACCGCCGCCATGATCAGCCCCAGCACCAGACGGAACAGCTTGACGCCGAAGAATGGCGTGTGTGCCAGGATCAGACGCGCCAGCAATACGCTCATGGACAGCAGGCCGGCCACCAGCAGGCCCAGCGCCAGCGGCCGCTGGGTCAGACTGATCTCACCGTCGCGGGCCAGGATGGCGATCAACAGCACCGGTATCAGCGCCACTCCCAGCCAGCCCAGTAGCCAGCGCAACCGAGCGACGTAGCCTGCCGGCCAATAGAAATGCTTGGTTGCCACCCCATCGCGCACCAGCAGCCGCCGCGACCAGGCAATGAAAGCCCAGGCCAGGGCCAGATGCCAGAAGGCCTGGCCGAGCCCGACAGCAATGCCTTGACCGGCGGCGACCAGCGCCGAGCCGAACCCGGCCAGGGTCAACGGGCCCGGCAGCGCCAGCAGCGCATTGAGCGCCACCGCCTGGGGCGTATGCGCCTGTGAATCGCTGCGCAGTCGACCGATCTGGTCGTGCAGCACGGCCAGCCGTCGCTGGATGCGGCGGCGCAGGCCCAGCAGCGCCAGGGCAGCCAGTACGAAAGGCAACCCGGCAATCGCCTCGATCCCCGGCTTGCGCCAATGCACCGGCAATACCTCGCGCCACTCGCCCTGCTGCCACTCGGAAGCCAGATTGTTGGGAAGATGGCGGAACCAGGCCAGATCCAACGGCCGGGTATTGGCGATCCAGAACAGCTGCTCGTCGATGGTGGTACGCAGATCGAGCGAGGTTTCCAGGAGCTGCTGCTGGTTGAGCTGCAGCTCGATGGCGGCACTCAGCAGGCCGCCATAAGTCTGCTCGAGCTGATCGACCAGTTGACGCCGCGATTGGTAGAGGCCCTGCAGCGACTCCACCAGCGCCTCGCTGACCTCGACGCCCGCCTCCTCGAGTCGCTGGCTGGCCAGCCGTTCGCTCTGGCGCAGGGCGTCGCGCTGTCTCACCAGATCGAACTGGCGCAGGCGCAAGTCGGCGATCTCATCCTGCAGGTTGCCCCGGGCGTCCACCTGCGGCAACGAGCGGCGCTGCTCACGCAGGATGCGCGACAGGAGCAGGCTGCCGCGGATCGCCTCGATCTGCTCGTTCAAACTGCGCTGCAGTTGGCGCACGTAATCCAACTGGCTTCGGGTCGCCAGGCTTTCGCGGACCAGCCCGTTGTGGCGGTCATTGGCTTGCAGCAGCTCGAGGCTGAGGTCGCGGTTGATCTGCTGGGCACGCTCCAGCACCGGATGCCCCGCCTCGAGCAGCGGATCGTCCCGGGCGGCGTCGGCGATCGCCTGCTCCGAGGCGATACGGCGCTGACGGTCGATCACGCTCTGCAGCAGGGTCAATTCGGCTTCCTGGCGCGCGATCTGCTGAGTCAGCAGGTCGCGGCGCTGCTGGGCCAGCTCGCGCAACCGGGTGTTGCTGCCCAGTTCTCGCTGATGCAGCCGCAGGGTGCGCTCGGCCAGGCGCCGCTCGACGCGCAGCTGCAACAGCCGCGGCGACTCCTCGCTGGCCCCCTGGCCCTCCAGCGCATCCAGCGACCGGCGCGTGCGCTCGGCAGCCTGCATGGCATCGGAGATCGCCTGCTGTGCCCGCTCCGGCAGGGTCTGGGCGGAAAGCAGCTGGGCGCTGACATCGGCCAGGCGGTCCTGCAGCTGCTGCAGCTCGAACACCGCTTCCTGCTGGCGATACTCCAGCTCGTCCAGCGGCACGTCGTCCAGGTCGGAGGCCGAGCGCTCCAGCGCGGCTTCCTCCTCCTGAAGCAGCTCTCGTTCGAGGCGAAGCAGCTCACCGGGCGCTGCCTCCAGCCGCTGTTCCAGCGCCTCGAACCGCTCCTCGACGCTCGTCAACTGCTCCAGTGCCGTCAGGGTCGCCTCGAGGGCTTCGATATCGCGCCGCTCCGCGTCGCCGACGCTCTGCCCCTCCTCGGGGCGCAGCTCGGCCAGACGCGCCTCGATCGCGTCGCGATCGGGCAGGTCGTCATCGGCCATGGCCGGGAACCCAGCCAGGAGCAGTAGCATCAGCAGAAAGCACCAGCCGACGAGGTCCATCGAAGGATCGACTCGCCGTCGGTAACAAGGGAGAAGGTTGTACAGTTTGCTCACACTAACTCTCGGTTGGACTGGCCCTGACCCAGGGCCGATTCTCGGCCTCCGCGCACGGCAAGGCAATGGGCGTAAGCCATTCTTATGGTTGACTTGTCACAAGGGCATGGTAGAAACGGCGTTCAACCTCCGCTTTCGGTTCCGCCCTTATGCTGCCACTCCGCCTCGTTACGCCGGCTTTCCTTCTGCTTATGCTCGGCACCGCCGATAGCGTATCAGCACAGGCGCCTCCTCTTACAGAGGCGGAGCGCGCCGCCATCGAGGCCCGCGTCGAAACCCTGAGCGAGGAGTTGGATACCTTGCGCCGGCAACTCGCGGAGGATCGGCTCGAGCCGGACGAACGGCGTCTCGGTCTGGATGAGGTGCTGACCATCGCCTCCGAACAGGAGCTCGAGTCGGTGCAAGAACGCCGCCAGCTCGAACGCGAGTCCATGCGCAACCCCTTTTCCATCACCGCACACCGGCGCAATTATCTCTTGCCGTTGAATTACGACCGTCGTCCCAACGAGGAAGTCTTCGGCGACGTCGACAGGGATGGGACGCCCGATCGCGCCGAGGTCAAGTTTCAGTTCAGTGCCAAGTTCAACCTGATCGAACAGCTCTTTGGCGACTACGGTGGCGATCTCTATTTCGCCTATACCCAACGCAGCTGGTGGCAGGCCTATAACACCGACTCTTCTTCGCCATTCCGCGAGACCAACTACGAACCTGAATTCTTCATCGATTTCGAGAACCGCCTGTCGCTGCTGGGCTGGACCAATGTCAACAACCGATTGAGCTTCAATCACGAATCCAACGGTCGCTCGGGGGATATGTCGCGCAGTTGGAACCGCGTCATTCTCGAGTCGACTTTCATCAATGACGACTGGCTGGTCAGCGTGGCGCCCCATTGGCGAGTGCCGGAGTCGGCAGGAGATGACGACAATCCCGATATCGAGCGCTATCTGGGCTATGGCGAGATCACGGTCGCCCATCGCATGGGCGACAATGAGGTGGCCGTGCAATGGCACGGCAATCCTGGCGCCGGTCACATGGGTACCCGAGTGGATTATTCCTGGCCGCTGCATGGCAATATCCGTGGCCATTTGCAGTACTTCTACGGCTACGGCGACAGCATGATCGACTACGATCATCGTACCCAACGCGTCGGTATCGGCTTCAGCCTCAACCCCATTTTCTCGGGTAGCAGTTCGCTTATTGCCGAATGACGCCGTTCCGTGATGCAGCGAGGCGGCATTGAAGTCGCTGTTACGGCTGTTATGCTGAACGAGTCATTCATTGTCAAAGGAAGACTGTCATGGCCTCACGCACACCGCACGTGGACGAAACCACCCGCCAGCTGAAAGAGGATCTCCAGCACCTGTCCCATACCATCGAGGAGCTGGTTAGCGCGACGGCCGACGACTCCCGCGGCAACATCAAGGAACTGAGGGAACGCGCCGAGAAGCGGCTCAAGGAAACTCGCCAACGCCTCGAAGCCCGGGGTGAGCGACTCTACGGCGAGGCCCGTGATTCGATCAGCCATCAGGTCGATAGCTGCGACCGCTACGTCCACGAGAATCCATGGACCAGTATCGGCATCGGCGCCATCCTGGGCATGATCATCGGCATGTTGATCGGGCGACGCTGATGGCGTCTGGCGAAGGCCCCACGCAGCGCCTGATCGCTGCCGGCAGGCGCCTGTTATCCAGCCTGATGGCTTCCGGCGAGACGCGTATGCGTCTCGCCGTGCTTGAGCTGGAAGAGGAGCGTGCCCGTCTCGCTACCCTGATACTGCTACTGGGCATCAGTCTGGTACTGGTGATGTTCGGCCTGGGCATGCTGATGCTGCTTGTGGTGGTGTTGTTCTGGGAGACCCATCGCCTGGCCGCCATCGGCATCAGTGCCGCAGTGCTATTGGGCGGCGGTCTGCTCGTCGCCCTGCAGGCGATGCGCTTGGCACGCCGCCGCAGCCTGCTGAAGGAAACCCTGGCCCAGTTGGCCCTGGATCGTCATCTGCTGGAGAGCCAACGTGACACGCCGCACTCGTGACTCGCGCCGGGCACGCGCCGAGCGCAAGGCCGAGCTGATCGCCATGATCGAGCAGCAGCGCATCGACATGCTGGTCGAGGCGAGCCGCTGGCAGCAGGCAGGCCGATCGCTCGATAAGGGCTGGCAGCGCCTGGCGCGCTACCGTGGGCTGCTGTACGTGGCGGGTGGGGCTCTGCTGGTGGGCAGTGCCCGAAGACCTCACTCGCTGGCTCGCCTCGCCAGGCGACTCGCCGCGGGAGGGCTACTGCTCAATCGGGCGCGGCTCCTCCTACGCCAGCTTCGCTGACGCCGGGCGAGCCTGAACGGCATAACTCATATCGCCAATCCTAAAGTCCTACAGTTGCGCGTCGGCGTGGCGCTCACGCCGCTTAGCCGCTCCCGGCACCCACTTCATGCAGCTTTCGCCAAGCTTGAGCTGACGCTCGACGAAGCGCCGCGTGTGTCGCTGCCCCTCGCTGGTATCTATCGACCAGACCGCCAGTGCCGCCATGAACAGCTGGGTCAAAGCGATTTCCTCGAGCTGGGCGCGGCGGGTTCCGTAGCGAGCCTCGAGCCGCGCTGCTTCGCGTAGCCACTGCACGGTGCGCGACAGGTCGAACACCATCGGGACCCAGGTATGCAGATGCGGCAGGTGCGCCTTGGTGCGCAGCATTTCCACCGTCACCCGGCGATGCGCACCAAAGGCACCGAACCAGGCCAGCAGGCAGTGCTCGATGCGCACCCGCTCGGGCCAGTCGTCGAAGGTATCGGGCTTGTCGGCCAGCATCGCGCGCCAGCCGCGTTGGAACCAGGCGTTGGCCACGTCGTCCATGTCGCGGAAGCGCTCCAGCACGACCGACATGGGCAACCCGAGGCCTCGGGCGACTTCACTCAAACGTACCGCTCGCCATCCCCGCTCCTCGGCCTGACGAACGGCTTCGTCGACGATACCGTCGACGAAGGGAGACGTGCTGGACTCGGATGAGTCGTGAATGGCGATCATGGTCATGGCGGGCCCCGACTTGCAGCGTTTTCCTGCTATGGAGCATAGACCGGAATCGACACATGATCCCTCGTTCGAGCTTTACCCTCCCCGCTCCAGGTAGTGGATACAGAACAACGCGTCGGGATCGGTCCATTGGGCACGCGGCTCGAAGCCGGCACAGGCGGCCAGGCACTGAAAGCCATCGATGCTGTACTTGTAGGAGTTCTCGGTGTGCAGCGATTCACCCTCGGTAAAACGAATGCGCTCCCCCGCCACCCGAATCGACTGGTCGCATCGACTCACCAGATGCATCTCGATGCGCGAATCACGCTCGTTGTAGAAGGCGCGGTGACTGAAGTGGCGCGGCTCGACGTCAGCGTCGAATTCATGGCGCAAGCGCTCCAGCAGGTTGAGGTTGAAGGCCGCCGTGACGCCTGCCGCATCGTTGTAGGCGGCATCGAGCACGGCACGATCCTTGATCAGGTCGACGCCGATCAGCAGACCGCCGCCGACGGGCAGCAGCTCTGCCAGGCCGCGCAGGAACCCCTCGGCCTCGTCGGGGGTGAAGTTGCCGATGCTCGAACCGGGGAAGAAGGCCACCGGCCGCTCCCCGCCGAATCCCTCCGGCCAGGCCATCGGGCAGGTGAAGTCGGCGCAGGCGGCATGCACCTCCAGCCAGGGGTAGTCGCTCGCAAGTTGCCGGGTACTCTCCAGCAGGAAGTCGCGCGAGATATCCACTCCCAGATAGCAAGCAGGACGCAGCGCCTCGAGCAATAGACGCACCTTGCGGCTGGCCCCGCTGCCGAGCTCGATCAACGCGGCGTGGGGTCCGACCACCTCGGCGATCTCGGCCGTCGCGGCACTCAATATTGCCTCCTCGGTGCGGGTCGGATAATACTCCGGCTGGCGACAGATGGCGTCGAAAAGCTCCGAGCCGCGCCGGTCGTAGAGGAACTTGGGCGACGTGAACTTGGGCGTGGACGCCAACCCCGCCAACAGCTCTTCGCTCAGCGAAACCGCCGCGGCCGGCGGATGCTGATCGTGGAAACGAACGAACGGCTCCATGTCATGCCTCCCTGGCCAGCCGGAAGCCGGAGAACGCCCAGCGCGCATACGGTGGGAAGAAGTTGCGATAGGTCGGACGAATGTGCTCGGCCGGCGTGGCGCAACAGCCTCCACGCAGGACCATTTGTCCCGACATGAACTTGCCGTTGTATTCGCCCAGCGTGCCCGGCAGGGTCCGAAAGCCCGGATAGGGCCGATAGGCGCTTCCAGTCCACTCCCAGACGTCACCGAACAGCTGCATGGGCTCCTCGTCCCGCGCTGCGGCGACAACCGGCTGGAGGCAATCGGCGTCAACGAAGTTGTCGCTCATGGTGACGTCGCGGGCGGCGACTTCCCACTCCGCCTCGCTGGGCAGGCGAGCCCCTGCCCAGCGGGCGTAGGCATCGGCCTCGAAGAAGCTGACGTGAACCACAGGCGCATGCGAATCCACCGGGCGCAGTCCGCCCAAAGTGAAGTGATGCCAGTCGCCGTCACGCTTCACCCAGTACAGCGGTGCGTGCCAGCTCCCTTGGCCGACCTGCCGCCAACCGTCCGAAAGCCACAGCTCGGGCCGCTCGTAGCCGCCATCCTCCATGAAGGCGAGAAACTCGCCGTTGGTCACGGGACGATTGGCGAGCTGAAAGGCTTCGAGGAACTGGCGATGGCGTGGGCTCTCGTTGTCGTAGGCGAAACCATCGCTGGCCATGTCGTGGCCGATGGTGCGAATACCGGCCGCACGGTCGAACCAGGCAAGTGCAACGGGCGCCTGATGCAAGGGCGGAACGAGATCCTCGCGGTAGGCGGGGCACAGCGGGTTCTGGGCCAGGATGTGCTTGATGTCCATGAGCAGCAGTTCCTGGTGCTGCTGTTCGTGATGCAGCCCAAGCTCGAGTCGTCGGACGATCTCCCCGCCATGCTCCGCGGGCAGCGATTCGAGCAGCTCCGCCATGGCGGCATCGACATGGGCGCGAAAGCGATAAACGTCGGCCACGGTAGGACGCGACAGCGTGCCTCGGCGAGGACGGGGAAACGGCACCCCGTGCGTTTCGTAATAGGAATTGAAGAGAAAGTCGTAGACGGGATCGAGCGGTCGGTAGCGGGGCAGGAAGGGAGCGAGAATGAAGGCTTCGAAGAACCAGGTAACGTGGGCGAGATGCCACTTCGGCGGGCTGACGTCATCCATGCTCTGTATGACGAAGTCCTCGGTGCAGAGCGGTGCGCAGAGCCTTTCGGATGCCTGCCGTATGCGCTGGTAGCGTCTCAGCCACTCTTTGGCGTGCAGGTTGTCGGGCGTTTCGAGCTGTTGGGCGAAGGGGGGCATGTTGCTCTCCTGTGACGGGCCACGGCGTGGCGGACCGATTCCACAAGCGTAGCAACGCTCTTTCCAACGTCAGGTTACGAAGCGTAATCCTTTGTCGCCCAGCGAGGCATCACCGCGCCACAGGGGCCTTCAAAGCGCCGAGCCGCAGGCGACTCCAGAGGCCCACGCCCACTGGAAGTTGTAACCGCCCAGCTCTCCGGTGACATCGAGCACCTCGCCGATGAAGCGCAGCTGGGGCAATCCTGAAACGGAAAAATCCCGAGAGGAGATCGCACCGGTATCGACGCCACCCAGAGTGACCTCGGCGGTGCGCCAGCCTTCGGTGCCGGCGGGCCTGAGGCGCCAGGCACCGAGACGTTCGCGCCATGCCCCGATACGCGCATTGGACAGCTCGGCCAGGGTGGGGTCCTCGCCATACCACTCGCCCAAGGCTTGAGCCAGGCGGCGCGGTAAGCGTTCACCGAGCCAGGTGGAGAGCTGACGACGAGGCGTCTCGCGGCGCGCCGAGGCCAGGGCATCGGCGAGATCGATGCCCGGCAGCAGGTCGATCTCGAGTTCGTCGCCGGGCTCCCAGTAGCTCGATATCTGCAGCATGCCCGGGCCGGAGAGGCCGCGATGAGTAAACAGCATCGGCTCGCGGTAGCGCCTCTCCCGCCCCGGTCCCCGGCGCTGCCCGTCGCGCACGACACCGACCGCCACGTCGCAGGCCACACCGGCCAGGTCGGCCGCACGCGACTTCCACTGGGACGTCAGCGTGAAGGGCACCAGCGCCGGCCGCGTCTGCGTTACCGCCAAGCCGAACTGACGTGCGATGTCATAGCCGAAGCCGCTCGCCCCCATGGTGGGAATCGACAGCCCGCCGGTGGCGATCACCACGGCGCCGGTATCGAGGGTACCGCTGGATGACGTCAGCCGCATGCCCTCCCCGCGACGCTCGAGCCGCTCCACCCGACAGTTCAACCGAAGCGTCACGCCGGCCCAGTCGCACTCGGTAAGCAGAACCCCGAGCAGCTCCTTGGCCGAGTGGGCGCAGAACAATTGTCCCGGCGCCTTCTCGACGTACTCCACGCCATGGCGCTCCACCAGCTCAACAAAATGCTCCGGGCGATAGCGCTTCAGCGCGGATATGCAAAAGTGCGGATTGGCGGAGAAGAAATTGGCCGGTCCCGTCGCCAGGTTGGTGAAGTTGCAGCGCCCTCCCCCCGACATCAGGATCTTCTTGCCGGGCTTGTTGGCGTGGTCGACGACCAGCACGCGGCGTCCGGCGTAGCCGGCAGTCAGCGCACACATCAATCCGGCAGCGCCGGCGCCGATAACTACCACATCGAAGGAAGATGGCATCGCGTTTCACCCTGGAACTCGAGGGCGTCGATTCTATCAGAGCCACCCCCGAGCCATGCAGCGACACCCTCCAATCGACGGGGTGAGCCTGGACTTCTATACAAAAGCTGTACGATCTGAGACTAATGTCGATCTATCTTGCGCTTTTTTTGTCACATGCGTGGCGAGAAAAATAAGTAGGCTGGTATGGGGCGCCCAGGGAGCGGTGTCCACGCAACTGCCGAATCACGATAACGAGCCCATATGACCCCATCGCGCCCCACCCCTCTCGCGCTGGCCCGCCGGCTGGCCAGGTTGCTCAGCCCACTGTGCCTGATCGCCAGCCTTGTTCTAGTACCGAGCCTGCTGACCGCCCAGGAGCGCCCCGCCGTGATCGGCGCCCGCGCCGGCGTCGAGCCCTGGTCGGATCCCCTGGAAGCGCTCGGCACGCTACGCGCCGACGAAAGCGTCACACTCTCGGCCACGGTCACCGAGCTGGTGGCCGAGCTGAACTACCAGGACGGTGAAATGGTGGAGGCGGGCCAGCTACTGATTCGCCTGGACGATGCCGAGGAGCGCGCTCAGCTTCGCGCCGCCCAGGCACTGCGCGACGAGCGGCGAGGCACAGTGGATCGCTTGAGCCAGTTGCAGAGCCGCAACATGGCGCCGCGCGCCGACGTGGAGGACAGCCAGGCGCAGCTGCGCCAGGTCGAGGCGGAGGTTCAGGCATTGGAGGCGCGGCTGACCAATTACCGGATTCGCGCGCCGTTCGCCGGCCGGGTGGGCTTTCGAAACATCAGCCTGGGGAGCTTGGTCACGCCCGGTACGGAGTTGGTCACCTTGGACAAGCTCGACGAGATGAAGCTCGATTTCAGCGTGCCGGAGTCCTTCTTGTCGATTCTCGCCCCCGGCTTGCCATTGACCGCCCGCAGTGCGGCCTTTCCCGACGAGCGCTTCGAGGGCGAGGTGGCCAGCATCGGTTCGCGGATCGATCCGGTCAGCCGCAGCGTCGCGGTGCGGGCGAAGCTGGACAATTCCGAACTGCGCCTGCGCCCCGGCATGCTGATGGAAGTGGTGCTACGTCGCAATCCGCGCCAGGCGGTGGTGGTCCCCGAGTCGGTACTGGTTCCCAGCGGCGACAAGCAGTACGTGCTGATGATCGACGAGGCGGATGACAACCGCCTGGTGCGGCGCCAGGTGAGAGTCGGCGAGCGCCGTACCGGTCAGGCCGAGATCCTCGAAGGGCTCGCAGGCGGAGAGCTTCTGGTCAGCCACGGCCTGCAGCGCGCCCAAGAAGGCGATCGGGTGCGGGTGCTGGGTATCGCCGATGACGACACCTCGGTCCGCGAAATTCTCGAGGCCAATCGTCACGAGGAAGACGTCTGATGCGGCTCTCGGATATCTCCGTCCAGCGCCCGGTGCTCGCCACCGTGCTGGCCCTGCTGATCGTCGCCTTCGGCCTGCTGGCTCTGCAGCGCCTGCCGCTGCAGGAGTATCCCTCAATCGATCCGCCGGTGGTCAGCATCGAAACCCGCTACCCCGGTGCCTCGGCCAGCGTAGTCGAGACCCGTATCACCCAGGTCCTTGAGGACCGCATCGCCGGGGTAGAAGGCATCGAACTGATCACTTCCACCAGCGAGGATGGCCAATCGCGTATCGACATCGAGTTTCGCCTCGACATGGATATCGACGCGGCGGCCAACGACGTGCGCGACCGAATCTCGGGAGCGATGCAGAACCTGCCCGACGAAGCCGACCCACCGGAAGTGCAGAAGACCGATTCTAGCGAAGAGGTCGTGTTGTGGCTGTCCCTCTCCGGTGCCGGCTACACCATTCCCGAGCTGACCGATTACGCCGAGCGCTACCTAGTGGATGGTTTCTCCGTGCAACCCGGGGTGGCGCGCGTGCGCGTGGGCGGTGGCCGCGAGTACGCCATGCGCGTGTGGCTCGACCGCAACGCCCTGGCCGCCCGCGATCTAACCGTCGGCGACGTGGAGAGCGCCCTGCGCGCCGAGAACGTCGAGCTTCCCGCGGGCGCCATCGAGTCAAGCGATCGACAGTTCGTGGTGCGCCTGCCGCGCAGTTTCGCCGAGCCAGTGGATTTCGAGCGCCTGGCCCTGGCCCGCGGCGATGACGGCTACCTGGTGCGCCTGGGCGACGTGGCGCGAGTGGAGATCGGCTCGGTGGAGGATCGCTCGATCTTCCGCGCCAACGGCGTGCCGATGGTGGGCCTGGGCATCATGAAACAGTCCACCGCCAACGTGCTCGGGGTATCGCAGGGGGTCCAGGCGGAGCTGGAGCGGGTACAGAACAGCCTGCCCGACGGCATGTCGCTGCGCCTCAACTATGACGCCTCGGTGTTCGTCTCGGGCGCTATCGAGCAGGTCGTGCTCACCCTGTTCATCGCCATGGGCCTGGTCGTGGTGGTGATCTTCATGTTCCTCGGCAACGTGCGCACCACGCTGATTCCCGCGGTTACCGTACCGATCGCCATCATCGGCTCTTTCATGGCGCTGACGCTGATGGGCTTCTCGATCAATCTGCTCACCCTGCTCGCCCTGGTGCTGGCCATCGGCCTGATCGTCGACGACGCCATCGTGGTGCTCGAGAACATCCATCGGCGCATGCACGACTACGGCGAGACGCCGCTGGTCGCGGCCTTTCGCGGCAGCCGCCAGATCGCTTTCGCCGTTATCGCCACCACCCTGGTGCTGGTCGCGGTATTCGTGCCGCTGGGCTTCCTGCAGGGCAATGTGGGTCGCCTGTTCTCCGAATTCGCCCTGACCATGGCTGCCGCGGTGGTCATCTCCAGCGTACTGGCCCTGTCGCTGACGCCGATGATGGCGTCGAAGATTCTCAAGCCTTCGATGCACGACAGCCGTATCGCCCACGGCGTGCAGTGGCTGCTGGAGTTCTCGCAGCGCCTCTACCGCACGCTGCTGGTCGGTGTACTCAAGACACGGCTGCTGGTGCTGGGAGTGTTCGTCGGGTTGACCGCCGCCACCGCATGGCTCGCCGACCGTCTGCCCAGCGAATACACCCCGCAGGAGGATCGCGGCAGCTTCATCATACTGGTCAACGGCCCGGAGGGAGCGACGTTCGACTACACCATGGACTACATGGATGAAATCGAGACGCGCCTCGCCTCCTTTATCGACAGCGGCGAGCTGCAGCGGGTCGTGGTCCGGGCGCCTCGTGGATTCGGCAATATCGAGAATTTCAACAATGGCTTCGTGATCGTCAGCATGGCCGATTGGGGGGAGCGGCGCGACGCATGGTCGATCATGAACGACGTGCGGAGCAAACTCGCCGACCTGCCCGGTGTGCAGGCCTTCCCGGTGATGCGCCAAGGGTTCGGCCAGCGCATCAGCAAGCCGGTGGAGTTCGTGCTTGGCGGCGGCACCTATGAAGAGCTCGCCGAGTGGCGCGATCTGTTGATGGCGCATATTCGCGAGGACAATCCGCGCCTGATCGGTCTGGACAGCAACTACAAGGAAACCCAGCCCCAGCTGCGCGTCGAGATCGATTATACGCGGGCCGCCGACCTGGGCGTCACCGTGACCGAGATCGGACGGACCCTCGAGGTCATGCTGGGCGGGCGCAACGTGACCCGCTATCTCGACAATGGCCAGGAGTACGACGTGATCGTCGAGGGCGATCGCGCCAACCAGTCAAGTCCGCGCGCCCTGGACAACATCCAGGTGCGCTCGGCGCGTACCGGGGAGCTGATTCCGTTGGCCAGCCTGGTGAGCTTCTCCGACGAGGCCGGCGCCAGCACGCTCAATCGCTTCAATCGTCTGCGCGCCATCACCATCGAGGCCAACCTGGCCAACGGCTACGCGCTGGGCGATGCGCTGGAGTACCTTGAAGCGGCAGCCGACGAGGTCCTGCCGGGCCAGGCCCAGACCGACGTCAGCGGCGCTTCGCGCGACTACGATCGCGCCAGCGGTGCCACCCTCACCCTGTTGATACTGGGCGGCCTAGTGGTCTTCCTGGTACTGGCGGCACAGTTCGAGAGCTTCATCCATCCCTTCGTGATCATGCTCACCGTGCCCCTGGCCATGAGCGGTGCCATGCTGGGGCTCTACGTCACCGGCCAGTCGCTCAATATCTACAGTCAGGTGGGCCTGGTGATGCTGATCGGGCTGGCCTCGAAAAACGGCATCCTGATCGTGGAATTCGCAAACCAGCTTCGCGACGAGGGCATCGCCTTTCGCGACGCCCTGCTGGAAGCCTCCGTGACGAGGCTGCGGCCGATCCTGATGACGGCGGTCACCACCATGGCCGGTTCCGTCCCGCTGATCGTCTCGACCGGCGCCGGCGCCGAGTCACGCATGGTGATCGGCACCGTGATTCTTGCCGGTGTCGCGGCCGCCACCTTCTTCACCCTGTTCGTGGTGCCGGTGGCCTACGACCTGCTGGCACGCCACACCGGCTCGCCCGGCGACGTACGCCGGCGCCTCGAGGCGGAAATGGCCGAGCCGCCGGGTGCCGGGCATTGAGTCAGCTCTCGACGGGAAAGGCCATGGTGCTCAGCAGCGCCAGCTCGCTCTGCCGGGAATCGAGGCGCGTATGCTGCACGACGATCGGCACGTCGGATTCGATGAGACTGGCGTAATCGGTGTCGCGCGGTACCGGTTCGGGATCCTCCAGCTCGTTGAAGCGCAGGTGACGGGTACGCCGAGGAGGCACACGGACCTCATAGGGCCCCACCGGCTCGCGGTCGCTGAAGAATAGCGTGATCCTAACCCGCGCCTCGCTCGACGAGGCGTTGAGCAGACAAGCCGTTTCGTGGCTGGTCATCTGCGGCGCGGGGCCATGACTCTCGCTCGGGATGTACCCCTCGGCGATGGCCCAGCGGTTACGTCCGACACTCGTCTCGTCCATGATGCTCTCCTCGTGAGATTACGGTACTCGACTCACGACCTGCGCTGGTCCGCCACGAGATGCCGAGTTCGCTGCGAGTGCCGGGCGGCGCACCAGGCCATCCCGGCCAACAGCAGCGACCCGGCGATCAGCCCAACCTGATCGCGATGCGTCGTCAGCCAGAACTGTCCGCTATGACGCTTCGACTCGCGCCCAAAGCGGCCGCGGGCCCCCATGTCGCCCTTGATCGGTTGCCACAGGTTGTCGGGGCGCTCGGGGTCTTCCTTCTCTGCGGTCTGCTGTCCGTCGACGGCAGAGCGCGCCAGCCACCGATCCATGAGCGCGGGAAGTAGCCGGTTGCCCCAGATCGTGACCGCGGTCGACGAGCCGACATGGAGTTCGCGCCGACGCTGATGTGCGGCCCAGTAGACGGCTCTTGCCCCCACCTCGGGCTGAAACACGGGTGCCATGGGACGGGCGCGCCGGGGCATACGATTGCGACACCAGTCGAACTGGGGCGTATTGAGCGCCGGCATCTCGACCTGGGTGACATGTACGGCGCTGCCCTCGTGCATCAGTTCACAGCGCAGCGCCTCGGTCATTCCCTTGATGGCGTGCTTGGCGCCACAGTAGGCGCTTTGCAGCGGTATCGAGCGATGGGCCAGGGCCGAGCCGACCTGCACGATGGTGCCGCGGTTGCGCGGGCGCATGCGCTTGAGCGCTGCCATCGTGCCATGCACGTAGCCCAGGTAGGTGACCTCGGTCACGCGGCGAAACTCGTCCGGACTCATCTCGTGCAAAGGTGAGAATACGGTGGTCATGACACCGTTGACCCAGATGTCGATGGGGCCGAGTTCGGCCTCGATGCGCTCGGCGGCACGTTCGACCTGGGTCGCATCGGCCACGTCGACACTCATCGTCACGGCGCGTGCGCCGAGGGCCTCGATCTCGCTCTTCACCGCCTCCAGCCGGCCCGGACTGCGCGAGATCAGCCCCAATGCGGCCCCATGGCGGGCGAATTCTCGTGCGATGGCACGCCCCAGCCCGGCGCCCGCGCCGGTGACGACGACCACTTCCTGACGGTCTTGCATATGCACCTCCTTTGCCTTGCCTGCTTCGGCATTCGTTGCCTATCGTCTGGCTCGGCGCTGCCAACCCCAAGCCGCCAAGCCGCCCACGGCCATGGCGCCGGCCATGGCGGCGACGCGCCGATTGGCCCGACGCTGCGCCTGGACGCGCCGCCATTCGAGCGCCCTTTCCGGCGGCGCATCGGTGGGAATGCCGCGGCCCTCCTCGAGGGCCAGGCGTAGCACCTCGGCGATATGCAGCGCGCGCCTCGGCGTGGCGTCGGCGATCTGCCGGCGGCAACTGAAGCCATTGGTGACGATCAGCGTCTGCGGTTCGGCCTCTCGAACGCGCGGCAGCAGGATCCGCTCACCGATGGCCATCGACACGTCGTACTTGTCACGTTCATAGCCGAAGGAACCGGACATTCCGCAGCAGCCCGAATCCAGCAGTTCGTAATCCAGTCCCATCTCCTCGAGCAGCGCCCTCTCGGCCTCCAGATGAAGCACGGACTTGTGATGGCAATGTCCGTGAACCAGCGCCTTGCGGGCGAAGCGCGGCGGCCGATAATCTTCGGCGCGCTGCATCAGAAATTCGCTGAGCATAAGGCTGTTGTCGCTCAGACGCCGCGCCCGGGCATCGTCCGGAAAGAGATTGATCAGTTCGTCGCGAAAGACCGTGATGCATGACGGCTCGAGCCCGATGATGGGCGTACCGGCCGCCAAGGTGTCGTCCAGGGCGGTCATGACACGTTCCAGGTAAGACTTGGCGTGCCCGAGCATGCCGAAGTCGTACAGCGGCCGCCCGCAGCACAGCCCTACCGGAGGCAGGGTGACGCGATAGCCCGCCGCCTCGAGCACCTCGGTGGCGGCCTGGGCCGTCTCGGGATAGAAGTGGTTGCTGAACGTGTCGGCCCAGAGCATGACGGCCGGCGCGTGAGCATTGACTTCCCTACGCTTGGCGAACCAGTCGCGAAACGTCTCGGGTGCGTAGCGTGGCGCCGGGCGCTGCGGGGGCATGGAGACCAGGCGCTTGGTCACCGCGCTCACCCATGGCGCGCCGCTGGCGAAGTTGACCAGGGCCGGCACCTTCGACGCCAGCCGTGACCAGCGGTCGATGAAGCCGAAGGCATAGTGGAACGGCGGACGCCGATGCCCACCGGGGCCGTAGTAGTGCGACAGAAATTCGGCCTTGTAGGTCGCCATGTCGACGTTCACCGGACAGTCGTTGACGCACCCCTTGCAGGCCAGGCACAGGTCTAGCGATTCACGCACCTCGTCGGACTGCCAGCCGTCGGTGATCAGGTCGCCGTTCATCATCTCGAACAGCAGCCGGGCCCGCCCTCGTGTCGAATGCTTCTCCTCGCGAGTCGCCATGTAGCTGGGGCACATGGTGCCGTTGTCGCTGCGGCACTTGCCGACGCCGACACAGCGGAACGCGACCTTGGCGAAGCTGCGCTCGTCTTCGGGAAACGTGAAGGTCGTCTCTACCTGTCGCGGCGTGTAGTCGATCATGCGCAGGTTTTCATCCAGGCGGTAGGGATCGATGACCTTGCCGGGATTCATCCTCCATTGCGGATCCCAGATGCGCTTGAACTCGCGAAACGCCTCGGTCAGCTCGGGTCCGTACATGCGCTCCAACAACTCGCCGCGTGCCTGGCCATCGCCGTGCTCGCCGGACAGCGAGCCGCCATGGGAGACCACCAGATCGGCGGCCTCCTCGACAAAGCGCCGGTACTTCGCAATGCCCTCCTCCGACTGCAGGTCGAAGTCGATGCGCGAATGGATGCAACCCTGCCCGAAGTGGCCGTAGAACGCGCCGACGTAGCCGTACTTGCGATAGAGCGCCTTGAGGTCACGCACGTAGTCGCCCACCCGCCCCGGCGGCACCGCGGAGTCTTCCCAGCCGGGCCAGTGCGGTGTGCGCTCGGGCGGTGGAAACGCCGTCGCCCCCAGCCCTGCCTTGCGCACCTCCCATAGCTCAGCCGCCTGCGCCGGATCGTCGACGATCCGGTAATCCACGATGCGGCTGCCGGCACCGCGCAGCCCTTCGACCAATTCGCGCGCCTCGCGGCAGGTGGCGTCGGCGTCGGAGCCGCCGTATTCGATCAGCAAGTAGGCATCGCCGCGGGGCATCCGCTGGAGGGCCTCTTCATGCATGTACTGTCGGATTTCATGCTCGAGCAGCCGCTTGTCGATGGCCTCGAGGGCGATCGGCCGCGTCTCGATGATCAGCGGCACATGGTCGCCGGCCTCTTCGACGCTGTCGAAGCCCACCACCACGAGCGTGCGATGCGACACGTCCTCGGTCAGCTTGAGGGTGGCATTCAATACCGTCATGCAGGTGCCCTCGGTGCCGCACAGAGCGCTGGCCAGGTTGAAGCCGCGCTCCGGCAAGAGGTCGTCGAGGTTATAACCGGAGACTCGACGCGGCATGTGCTCGACCTGCGGGTAGGCCTGACGAATGCGCTCGGCATAGGCATCACGAAGCCGGCGCAGGCGCTCGAAGATCTCGCCCCGGCGGCCGCCCTCGGCGACGATCGCGTCGACCTCCTCCTCGCTGTAGCCATCCTTGAGTGTCATGCGCACACCGTCGTAGGTCAGGATATCCAGCGCCTGCACGTTGTCGCATGTGCGCGGCCCATGGCCGTGGCACTGTGCCTGGACGGAGTGCACACCGCAGGAGTTGTTGCCGATATTGCCGCCGATGGTGCACCACTCATGGGTGGAGGGGTCGGGCGGGAAGACCAGGCCATAGGGTGCCAGCGCCTGGTTGACCTTGTCGTTGATCGCCCCGGCCTCCACGGTGACTCGCTTGTTCACGGTGTCGATATCGACGACGCGGTCCAGGTACTTGGAATGATCGATCACCACCGCGTGATTGACCGTTTCCCCCGACAGGCTGGTACCGGCGCCGCGCGACAGGATCGGCACGTCATGCGCCTGACAGATGCGATGAATGGCAACGATATCCTCCACCGAGCGTGGGATCGTCACGCCGATGGGTGGCTGGCGATAGTTCGACGCATCATTGGCGTAGAGCGCCCGGCTACCGGCATCGAAACGCACTTCACCGGCGATGGCCGCGGACAGCTCCTCGGCCAGGCGATGATAGCCATCCCTGACATCGACGGAGCGGGCGACATGCAGCGATGATTCCATGTTCGGCTCCTTATGCTCTTGTCGATGCGATTCGGTAGCGCCTGGCCTCATCGGCCTTGAATTCCAGCCCCAGGCCGGGCCGGGCGAGGTCCGGCTCCATCTCGCCCGTTGCGCCCGGCGCCACGGCGCCATCGAAGAACAGCGACTCGATACGAGCATGGTCGTGGAAGTATTCCAGGTGCCTGACCGAGGGCGCGCAGCAACCGGCGTGCAGGTGCAGGGCCGGAGCGGTGTGCGTGGATAACGGCACTTGGAAGGCGTCGCATAGCACCGCCGCATCGAGAAAGCCGCTGAGACCGGCGCAACGGGTGATATCGGCCTGGAGTACGTCGACCGCCTGGGCGGCAAGCATGCGCCGGAAATAGGGCACGTCGAAGCCGTACTCGCCCGCCGCCACCTCGGCGGGCAGGCGATCGCGCAGCATTCGCAGGCCCTCGAGATCGTCCGATGAGACCGGCTCCTCGTACCAGCTTACGCCATAACGCGGGAAGACCTCGGCCATGGCCAGCGCCTGTTTGCGCGTGTAGGCGCCATTGGCATCGACGAACAGCTCGGCCTCGGCACCGATTGCCTCGCGGGCCAGGCGAATGCGCTCGCGATCGCGCCGAGCGTCGCGGCCGATCTTCATCTTCACCCGCGACATGCCCGATGCCACCCAGTCGGCGAGCTGCCGCTGGAGGCGTTCGTCAGGGTAGGAGGTGAAGCCACCGCTGCCGTAGACCGGCACCGTCTGGCGCACCGCCCCCAGCAGGCTGACCAGCGGTACGTCGAGCAGGCGCGCCTTGAGATCCCACATCGCCACATCGGTCGCGGCAATGGCCATCGACGCAAGCCCGGGGCGACCCAGGTTGCGTATGGCTCCCACCATTCCGAGCCAGGCCGCGCGCACATCGAAGGCATCATGACCCAGGATGAGAGCGGCCAGCTTGTCTTCGATCAACGTCGCGCAGGCCTGATGGGCGTAGGTATAGCCGATTCCGGTCTCTCCGCCAGCGGCCAGTTCGACCAGGATCAGCGTCGTGTCCTCCCAGGCCAGCGTGCCGTCCTCTTCGGGCGCGTCGGTGGGCACGCAATAGACGCTCACCCATAGGGCTTCGATGGGCACGTGGCGCTGCATGATGCCCTTCCTCCCGTGGTTGCATTCAATGCCTGCGGACCTTGGGCACGAACTCCCGCGCGAACTGCTTGAACGAAGCCTTGACGATACCCAGCGCATCCGGGTCGCCATGCAGCAGCGCCGACATGTAGGCCTGGGCCTGCTCGCGCTTGATGTGCGGCGGAATCGGCGGCACGTCGGGGTCGGAGACGACTTCCAGCACCACGGGACGATCGGCGCTCAGCGCCCGGTCCCAGGCACCGGCCAGCGCGTCCGGCTCGGTGACCCGGATTCCCTTCAGCCCGATCAGCTCGGCGTACTCCGCGTACGGGAAGTCAGGGATGTTCTGTGATGCCTCATATTTCGGATCACCTTCCATGACACGCATCTCCCAGGTCACCTGGTTGAGGTCCTGGTTGTTGAGCACCATGACTACGAGCCGCGGGTCGCTCCAGCGCTGCCAGTACTTGGCGACGGTGATCAGTTCCGCACTGCCGTTCATCTGCATCGCCCCGTCACCGACCAGAGCGATGGCGACACGGTCCGGATAGGCGAACTTGGCGGCGATCGCATACGGCACCCCATTACCCATGGTCGCCAAGCCCCCGGATAGCGATGCCATCATGCCACGGCGAATCTTGAGGTCACGGGCATACCAGTTGGCCGCCGACCCCGAATCGCTGGTCAGGATGCAGTTATCGGGCAGGCGGGGAGAGAGCTCCCAGAAGGCGCGCTGCGGGTTTATCGGCTCGGCCTCGGCCATGGCGCGCTCCTCGAGTACGTTCCACCATTGCGCAACGCTGCTCTCGATATGCTCACGCCAGGAGCGATCGCGCTTCTCCTCCAGCAGCGGCAACAGCGCCTGCAGCGTACCCGCGCTGTCGCCGACCAGGTTCACCTCCATCGGATAGCGGATGCTGAGCATGCGTGGGTCGATGTCGATCTGCACACCGCGGGCCTGACCCTCCTCGGGAAGGAACTCGGAGTACGGGAACCCCGAGCCGATCATCAGCAGCGTGTCGCAATTGGCCATCAGTTCCCAGCTCGCATTGGTTCCCAGCAATCCGATCGAGCCGGTCACGAAGGGCAGGTCGTCGGGCAACGCCGCACGCCCGAGCAATGCTTTGGCCACGCCGGCGCCGAGTCGCTCGGCGACCTGGATCACCTCGTCGGTCGCGCCGAGCGCCCCGGCGCCCACCAGGATCGCCACACGCTCGCCCTCGTTGAGCACGGCGGCGGCCCGACGCAACTCCTCCTCATGGGGCACCACGCGCGGACGCGCATAGCCAACCCCGGAGTGGATCGTGCCATGGGCATGCGGCGGCGTATCCACAGCCGGCTGCGTTTGCAGGTCGTTGGGCACGATGACGGCGGTTACGGTGCGTTCCGATAGGGCGATACGGATCGCACGGTCGATCAGATGACGGACCTGAGCGGGGCTGGTCGCCATATGAACGAATTCGTGAGCAACGTCCTTGAACAGCGAGATAAGGTCCACCTCCTGCTGGTACTCGCCCCCCATGGCAGCCCGGGCCTGCTGACCGACGATGGCGACGACGGGCTGGTGATCCTTCTTGGCGTCGTAGAGTCCATTGAGCAGGTGGATGGCGCCCGGTCCCGAAGTGGCAGTGCAGACCCCCACTTCGCCGGTGAACTTGGCATGGGCGCAGGCCATGAACGCCGCCATCTCCTCGTGACGCGTCTGGATGAACTCGAAGCGATCGTCCGCCCGGTTCAGGGCTCCCATGATGCCGTTGCTGCCATCGCCCGGATAGCCGTAAATGCGCTTGACGCCCCATTCCCCCAGGCGCCTGATGATAAAGTCGCCGACTTGTTCGCTCATGTTTGGCTCTCCCCTAGCATTTCAGTGCTCGGATTCGACATTCCCAAAGCACACGCTTTCCATGGAAATCACTAGAGCTATAGTCAGCTGTATTAGGATGGTCAATGTGTCCTGGCGGGACGGCTTCGCTTCGTTTACTCGCTTCACCAAGTCAGGAATTTATCGGAATAACCATGACTTAGGACGAATATGCGCTATACGTCACTTTCGAGCAGGAGATGTCCAACAGCGCACCTCGAGCGGAACCACACGTGCCCAGGAATAGAGAATGCGAAGGCTGTTTAACTGCTCCCTGCGGTGTAAAGAAAAGAGATTTTTTGTTCCTTTTTGCCATTAACGCCACGACTTGCACGATCCGGAACATCGCAGTTCGTAACGACATGGAAGCGCACAGAAGGGGGTCGAAGTGGATCACACGACACGGAAGATCGAAGACTACGGGTTCATCGGCAATATGCGCACGGCCGCCCTCATCGACCGCGATGCTTCGATGAGCTGGCTGTGCCTGCCACGGTTCGATTCGGATGCCTGCTGCGCGGCGCTGCTCGGGAATGACGACAACGGCCATTGGTGTATTCGCCCCACCGAGACGGTCCGAACCCGCTCGCGTCGCTACCGCGGCGAGACGCTCGTGCTGGAGACGCTCTTCGAGACGACACATGGCAGCGTCGCCGTGATCGATTTCATGCCGATCGCCAGCAAGAGCGACAACGAAGAGAACGTGATGCGTATCGTCGAGGGGCGAAGCGGCTGCGTGACGATGCGCTCATATGCGGCTTTTCGCTTCGGTTATGGCCGTCTGAAGCCTTGGCTGAGCCAGGATGCGAATAGCGTATCCGCTGTGGCCGGCCCGGATGGCCTGCGCCTGGAAGCTCCCATCGAAATGGAAACTCGAGGCAGCGACATCATCGCTACCTTCGAGATTCGTGCGGGCGAAAGCGTGCCATTCGTATTGACGTGGTACCCCCCCTATCGCGACGCCCCTAACCACTGGGATGCGCTACGTTCGCTCGAAGAGACCGAATGCTGGTGGAGCGAATGGAGTTCGCGCTGTCGGGTTGCCGAACGCTATCGGGAGCCGGTGGTGAGATCCTTGATCACGCTCAAGGCGCTCACCCATATCGAAACCGGCGGCATGGTGGGGGCCGCCACCACCTCCCTGCCCGAACAACCCGGCGCCGGCCTCAACTGGGATTACCGCTACACCTGGCTGCGCGACGCCACCTTTACCCTCTATGCCCTGCTCTCCTCGGGCTACCGGGATGAGGCCTGCGCTTGGAGGGAATGGCTGCTGCGCGCGGTGGCTGGCGACCCCGGCAAGCTACAGCCGCTGTACGGCCTGGCCGGTGAGCGGCGACTCTACGAGCATGAAATCGAATGGCTGGAGGGCTTCAACGGCTGTTGGCCGGTACGCATCGGTAACGATGCCTTCCGGCAAAACCAGCTCGACGTTTATGGCGAAGTGATGGATGGTCTGCACCTCGCTCGCGTCCATCATATCGAGCCCTCCCACAACATGTGGGACATCCAATGCAAAATGATCGATTTTCTCGAACAACATTGGAGCGAGAAAGGCGCCGGCCTCTGGGAGAGCCGCGAGCCCGCACGCCACTATACCCACTCCAAGGTCATGGCCTGGGTCGCGGTGGATCGGGTCATCAAGGGTGCCGAGCACTTCGGCCTCGCCGGCGACGTTCAGCGCTGGCGAGAGCTGCGTCAGCGTATCCATGACGACGTCTGCACTCACGGCTTCAATCGCAAGCGCAACAGTTTCGTCCAGTACTATGGCGCGGATGCGTTGGACGCCTCGCTGTTGCTGCTACCACAGGTCGGCTTTCTTCCCATCGAGGATCCGCGCATTCGCGGCACTATCGAAGCCATACAAGCCGAGCTGGTGCACGACGGTTTCGTCTACCGCTATTCCCACGGCGACGAGGAACGCCACCTGACGGAAGGGGAAGGCGCCTTTCTGGTCTGTAGCTTCTGGCTGGTGGATACGCTCGAGCTGCTCGGTCGGCACGACGAGGCGCGCGATCTCTTCGACAAGCTGCTCAGCGTACGCAACGATCTCGGTCTCCTCGCCGAGGAGTATCATCCCATCACGCGTTGCCAGCTGGGCAATTTTCCGCAGGCCTTTTCCCATGTAGGACTGATCAACAGTGCCCATAACCTCAGCAAGGATATGCCGGACCATAAGGGGCCGGCACAGGAGCGCAGCGACGAGGGGCGTTGAGCCAAGGCTACCCAACGAGCGACAAGGAAGTGGAGAAGCGCCATGATCGAGCTCGAAACGGCACCACCGTCAACCATTCGCCTACCGACTGCGATTGCGCCGCTGCTTTGGCAAGCCAAGCGGTACGGGGAGGCGCACTGATGGGACCCCGCGAAATCTAACACGAAGATGTCGAATTCCCGCTCTGATGCGGGAGTGCGACCGACATGGACATTCGGCGGCCACGCTGTTCCCTGACTATGAAGGCGCCGCGCGCCATGCCGAGGAGATATTCCTCATTCATGAACTGAGTGCGGCCACCCAGCAAACGCAGTGAACTCACTCGCTCGCATCACCCCGAGCCGACGAGGCCAGACGACAAGGGCCACCCCAAAGGGTGGCCCCGCTGCGAACCGGCTCGGAATTACTCAGCAGTCGCCGATGCGTTCGCCCTCGATGGTAGTCTCGAGACGCATCTTACCCATCGGCGACTCGGTATCGATATTCACGTTGCCTTCGACGTGCTCTCCCAGAAAATCCATACGACCATCGATATTGGCTTCGCCACCCTCGGCATGGCAGACCATCTGGTAATCGACCCCATCCTCCGAGACGTTGTGCTCGAGCAGTTCGCAGCCTTCCTCCACCTCGAGAAACTGGAAATCGGCGTCGTCCAGATCGCCTTGGACGATGCACTCTTGATGGCTCTCGGTCTGGTCGGGAATCGGCACATCGCCCTTGACGGACGTAGTACTGGTAAATTGCCATTGCCCCGGCACGATGTTGGGCGATTCGGCCATGGCCGTGAGCGGCAGAATCAGCACGGCGGCGGCAAGAAAGGGACGAAAAGACATGAAAAGCTCCGTTGTGTCGGTAGGCAATGGCGAGGATAACCTCATCGTGCACGCATTCGATGCGACTTCAGCTTACCGCACCCCAGCGGAGAAAAGGAGACGACCGGTGCCTGATATCTTTCGTGCTCAGGTGGTCATTGGGCTCGCGTGAGCATCAAGCACGAGTTCATCCATAGGCATCGGACGGCCGAACAGGTAGCCTTGGAACGCCCCGCAGCCGTGCTCCAACAACCATTGATGCTGCGCCTCCGTTTCCACCCCTTCCGCCGTGACACCGAGCTTGAGGCTGGCTGCCAGGGTGATCGTGGTCGACACGATGGCGGCATCCACCGGATCTTCGAGTACCCCGTCGATGAACGACTTGTCGATCTTCAATCCATGCAGGGGCAACCGCTTGAGGTAGTTCAGCGACGAGTATCCGGTACCGAAATCGTCCAGAGCGAAGCGAATGCCCAGCTTGCTCAGACGCAGCATGATGTTGCGTACCCGCTCGGGATCTTCCATCAACAGACTTTCGGTGACTTCGAGCACCAGACGACTGGGGTCGGCTCCTGTCGACTCGAGCGTATGCTGCACCCTGGCGATGAAGTCGGTCTGATGGAACTGAACCGAGCTGACATTGACCGCGATGGTCAACGCCTGTCGGTTATGATCGCCGGCCCACGTCGCCAACTGTCGGCACGCCCGCTCGAGTACCCAGTAACCGATCGGCAGGATCATTCGATTCTTCTCCGCCAAGGGAATGAATTGGCTCGGCGGGACCAGACCGCGCTGGGGATGTTCCCAGCGTATCAGCGCTTCGACCCCAGTCACCCGCGACCGCTCGTCGACCTGAATCTGGTAGTGCAGACGCAGCTCGTCGCGGACGATGGCCTGATGCAGATCGGCCTCGAGATGAACGCGTGCCATCACGTCGGCTTGCATGTCGGAGTTGAAGAACCGCATCGTATTGCCTCCGGCAGCCTTGGCCTGCTGCAAGGCAATATCGGCTTGGCGCATGGCGCCGTCGACATTAGCTTGTCCATTGGCGAAAAGGGTGATGCCGATGCTGGCGCTAACCGGCAGCGGCAGCGTGTTGTCATCGGATTGGGCGCTGGCGATCTGTACCAGCAGCTTCTCGGCCACGCGCTCGGCGGCGTGAGCCGCCCGTTCGACGTCCAGCCCCAAGTCATGAATCAACAGCACGAACTCATCGGCTCCCAGACGGGCCAGGGTGTCGCTTTCGCGCACCGTTTCCTCCAGGCTGTGGGCCACCCGTCGCAACAATCGGTCGCCGCGCTGCAATCCCTGGGTCTCGTTTATGACTTTGAAATCGTCAAGATCGATGAACAGCAGCGCCGCATAGCGCTCACTGCGTCGAGTGCCCCGCACGACCATTTCGAGCCGGTCGAACAGCAGGCGGCGGTTGGGTAACCCCGTCAAGGGATCATAGAAAGTGAGCCGGTACTTGCTCTCCTGGATGTCGCGGAATTCGCTGATATCGGTAGAAATGCCGCAGAGCGCCTGGATTACTCCATTGGCATCACGCAGCGGCAGCTTGACCGTCAGGAAAGGGCCAAGACGGTCGTCGGCCCCCAGGAAGCGTTCCTCTTCAGCTACGACCTTCTCGCCCTGCTCGAGTACGCGCCGGTCGTCGACGTGCAGTTCCGCCGCAACGCTCGCATCGAAGAGCTCGGCATCGGTGCTGCCGAGAATGACCTCGGCAGGTCGATCCAGTACTTCGGTAACGCGTCGATTGACATACTGATAGCGATAATCGGCCGATTTGATGTAGATGCAGGCGTCCACATTGTCGAGGATGGTCGCCAGTTCATCCTTGGCGGCCCGCTGATAGGCCGCCTCACGCTTGAATCGGCGCCGATGGCGACGTGCCCATGCCACGACAAGCACGAGTACTATCGCAAGTGCTGACAAGCCCCAGCCGAAGGCAGGCGTTGGCGGAATGCCGCTCGGGGAGGCGGAAGTGATCGATGGCAGACCAGCCAGTATCCCTGCGTACGCAAACCGACAAGCCCTCCACAGCCAGTCAGAAATGGACATCCCGTCACCTGTTCGAATGGTACGTCACTTTATAGCAGATAATGCTAAATTAACCGCAGGACTAGCGTCGAGCTTCTTGGCGCGCCCATGCAACCAATGATTACCTGCTCCATCGGCTACCACTCTGCCTTCCCATGGCACCCGACGTTCCATCATCTCTCTTGCCATGGCGAAGCGAAAGCAAAAAATTGCGCCAAGGTTGGCGGCTTTTCATGGGTTTCCTTTCCCAAATGTCAGCACGGGAGGGATAGCATTCCCTGCCTTGTCATGCCGTTCGGGTGGATGACTTTCGACGAACTGGCCCATCGAGTCCGGCCGCATCGTCGCGACTTTCGATGCCTTCGGTCATAAAGGCGCGAGGCCACTGCTCGTACTCATACAAAAAAAGCCCGGCCTTGCGGCCGGGCTGCATCTTCGCTTCCTTGCTTAACCTCCTCGAGCCTCCTGCTCGAGCCTCCCTGGGCATGAGTCGTCCTGACTCGGTCTTCCCTGATGAGCTTCCGTTGCCCATGGAGGTAGAATGACAGCCTTGGGGCAGACTGTACGTAACATGGGATAAGCCGCTTTGTACGATATTTGCTACATCGAACGTAGGAGATGCCACTTCGGGGATTTACTTCAGCAATGCCATAAAAACGCAAGACCGTCGAGCCAGACCCGCTCGTACGCGAAAGCGTAATGCCTGTCCGTATAGCAGAGCCAAGGCTCTGCTATACACTCTATGAGGCGCCCAAAAGAAAACCCGGCCTTGCGGCCGGGCAAAATCTTCGCTTCCCTACATTCACCTCGAACGTCCTTTGCTCGAGCATCCCTGGAGCTGAGTCGTCCTGACTCGATCATCCCTGATAAGCCTCCATGCTCATGGGGCCACTCTGACAGCTTAAGGCTGAAGCGCCTTTAACCTGGGATAAGCGGCTTTGTAGGAAATCGGCTACAAAGAACGTCAGCCATTGGCTACGAACAAGCAATCTTTAGAAGAGGCCGATTGCGTTTCTGCGCCATCAGCGACTTTCACTCTGAGATCCAGCTCCTCGAGATAGCTCTCCAGCACCAGGTTGGGCGGAGCCCCCTTACGCGTGATGGCGCTGTAGTGGGTGAGGTAGTGCCAACGTTCGGGGTTCAGGGCACGCATGCGACCACTGCTCACCCAGCGCTCGGCGTAGTGGGTCGGTAGGTAGCCGATGTAGCGATTGGATAGGATGAGAAAGGCGATTCCCTCCCGATCCGTCGCCGAGGCGGCGGCCCGGAGGGGCTCGTGGAGCGCCTTGATTTCGGGGGTCTGGGCGTACGCTGGGACCACGGCGTCGCAGTTCGCCAAGTGTCGCTCGCCCACCTCCTCGGTATCGTACAGGGGATGGCCGGAGGCGCAATAGAGCTGCGAGGTCTCCGCGTATAGCGGGAGGTAATCGAGCCCGGGCAGGCTCTTCAATGCCGGGATCACGCCGGTATGCAGGCGTCCATCCAGCACGGCCAACTCGATGTCGCTGGGTGGGATCATGCGGATATTGATGCGCACCTCCGGGCCGCGCTCCTTCAACGCGCTGAGGGCGTTGGTGATATGCATCTCGGGCATGGTCACCAGGTTGTCGGTGATGCCGATATTGAGCTCGCCCTTGAGCCAGGCATGCAGTCCGTTGACCCGGGTGCGAAACCCCTCCACCGCAGCCAGCAGTTGCATGGTGGCCTCGTAGACTTCCGCCCCTTCATCGGTCAGGGAGAAACCGCTGCGCCCGCGCTGGCACAACCGCAGACCGAGTCGCGTCTCGAGATCGTTCATCGCCATGCTGATGGCGGCGCGGCTGATGTTCAGTTCCACCTCGGCGGCGGAGAAACCACCGCATTCGACCACCTTTCGGTAGATCTTCAGCAGGCGCAGATCGGCATCGCTGGGCTGGGCCGACAGGGCCTCCTTGCGGCGTGACATGGGCGTTTCCTTCCGTCATGACGTTCGGCTTCGAGGGTATCGCTGCCAGAGAAGAAAGTTAAGCAATGGGTTGCGTGAGATTAAAAACTTCTGGATTTAACTTATCGTCACCCCGATCTAGCCTGTCTTCATATAGTCACCAATAACAGCAATGCCATCAGAGGGCGCTGCCATGACAGTTCAACAACCCCCAGGGGCTGCCGGCCTGAGCCAGGAACAGCTGGATGCCTACTGGATGCCCTATACAGGCAACCGCCAGTTCAAGCGCGACCCGCGCATCATCGTAAGCGCCGAAGGCAGTTACTTCACCGACGCCGACGGTCGCCGCATCTTCGATGCCCTCTCCGGCCTGTGGACCTGCGGCGCCGGTCACTGTCGCCCCGAGATCGCCGGAGCCGTGAATCAGCAGCTGCAGCAGCTGGACTACGCCCCGGCGTTCCAGTATGGCCACCCCAAGGCCTTCGAACTGGCGCATCGCATGCGCGGGCTGACCCCGCAAGGGCTCGACTACGTGTTCTTCACCGGCTCCGGCTCCGAGAGCGCCGACACCGCGCTGAAGATCGCGCGCGCCTATTGGCGCAAGAAGGGCAAGCCGACCAAGACCAAGCTGATCGGTCGTGCCAAGGGCTATCATGGCGTCAACTTCGGTGGCTTCAGCCTGGGCGGCATCGCCGCCAATCGCACCATCTTCGGCCAGGGCGTCGATGCCGACCACCTGCCCCATACCCTGCTCGCCGAGAACGCCTTCTCCAAGGGCATGCCCGAGCGCGGCGCCGAACGCGCCGAGGAGCTACTGGAGCTGATCGCCCTGCACGACGCTTCCAACATCGCTGCGGTGATCGTCGAGCCCCTGGCCGGTTCGGCCGGGGTGATCCCACCGCCCAAGGGCTACCTGCAGCGCCTGCGCGAAATCTGCGATGCGCACGACATTCTGCTGATCTTCGACGAAGTCATCACCGGCTTCGGCCGCATGGGCGCGATGACCGGTGCCGAGGAATTCGGCGTGGTACCGGACATCATGAACGTGGCCAAGCAGTTGACCAACGGCGCGGTACCCATGGGCGCGGTGATCGTGCAAAACGCGATTTACCAGACCTTCATGGAACAGGGCGGCCCCGACTACATGCTCGAGCTGCCCCACGGCTACACCTACTCTGGCCATCCGGTGGCCTGCGCCGCGGCGCTCGCGGCCCTGGATGTGCTCGAGAACGATCGCCTGATCGAGCGCGTGCGGGAGATGAGCCCGGTCTTCGAGGAGTCGCTTCATGGCCTCAAGGGAACTCGCTACATCACCGATATCCGCAACTACGGTCTCGCCGGCGCCCTGCAGATCGAACCCTACCCCGGCGAGCCTGCCCGGCGCCCTTTCGAGATCGCCATGAAGTGCTGGGAGAAAGGCTTCTACGTACGCTACGGCGGCGACACCATTCAGCTCGGCCTGCCCTTCATCGTCGAGCGCGACGAGATCGACCGCCTGATCAACGTTCTTGGCGACGCGCTAGACGAACTCGACTGAGCATGCGGTTTGGCAACGTCGCCCATGCCAAGCCGAAGACAAAGGCACCGCAAAGAAAGCTCACCTAAGGGCACATAGAATAACTTTGCGATTGCCGCCTTGGTGCCATGCTGGTTGACAGGATAATGACGTTTGCGACAAGGAGGTTGCATGCGATTCCCGCCAACGCGTCCCGATGCACTCCATCCCGCCCACCCCTATCCTGCCTTCCTCCAAGGCATCGTCTTCGCGGCTTTGCCTTGGAATGGCGCGGACAGGTCCCAGGAGGATGAAGAGTGAAATCGGACTGGAACGACACTCGTCATGACGTGAATGGGTTGGCCCTGCATTGGGTCGAGGCTGGCCCGCCAAAAGGGCCCTTGCTCATTCTGCTGCATGGGTTTCCCGAGTTCTGGTGGGGCTGGCATCATCACATAACCCCGCTGGCGGAGCAGGGCTTTCACGTGATTGCCCTCGACATGCGAGGCTACAACCTCAGCGACGCGCCACAGGAAATCGACGCCTATCGGCTCGATGCCCTGGTCGCTGATGTGGTGGCGTTGGCCGACCATCACGGTGCAGAGAGTTTCCAACTGGTGGGGCATGACTGGGGCGGCGTGGTGGCCTGGAGTGTGGCAGCCAGACATCCGCAGCGTCTGACACGTCTCGTCGTCATGGCGGCGCCGCACCCTGGCCAGTGGACCCGTGAGGTCTTCAAACACCCCACCCAACTGGTGCGCAGCAGTTATGTCGCCCTGTTCCAGCTTCCCTGGCTGCCCGAAGCCTTGCTTCAGGGTTTCGGTTTCGCCAGCCTGCGCACCACCCTGATTGGCAGCGCCAACCCGAGCACGTTCTCGTCGGACGACCTGGCTCGCTATGCCGAAGCCTGGTCGCAGCCTGGCGCTCTCACCGGCATGCTCAATTACTACCGCGCGCTACGTGAGCGTACTTCGTTCGACCACGCGGCGAGAATCGAGCCGCGTACACTCATATTATGGGGCGAGAAGGATCGCTTCCTCGAAGCCCATCTGGCCCGCGCCGCACTCGAACTCTGCGACGATGCCCGGCTGGAGATCGTGCCTGGCACGACACACTGGCTGCATCATGAGGCACCGGAGCGAATCGGTACTCTGCTGGCCGGTTTCCTGAAGGCTGACAAGATGTCCCGGGCGTGAGTCGTCTGAGGAGCCGGAAGCGGACAAAAGAAAGCCCGGCCTTGCGGCCGGGCAAAATCTTCGCTTCCCTTCCTTCTGCCTCGAGCGTCCTGGTTGCTCGAGCATCCTTGGGGCTTGAGTCGTCCTGACTCGGTCTTCCCTGATGAGCCTCCCTGGCTCATGTGTGTAGCTTGGCAGCTATAGCGGCATCTGTACCTAACCTGTGATAAGTGGACGCGTAAGAGATCGCCGACACGTGGTGTCATCCAGCACGCCCCCTTGCCGGAGCGGCTCCGCTCGATGTTCACGAGGCGTCCAGCGCCCGCTCCTCCCGTCGGTGCCGAAGCGGCGAAATTCCGAAGTAGCGTTTGTAGTCCCGGCTGAACTGGGACACGCTGCGATAACCAACGCGAATCGCCACCTGATTGACGTTGCACGCCTCCTGGCTGAGCAACTGCTGGGCCTTGATCAGGCGTAATCGCTTCACGTACTGCAGCGGCGAAGCCTGAGCGATTTGCCTGAAGTGCTGATGAAAAGTCGAGGGGCTCATGCTGGCCTGACGGGCCATCGATTCCACCGATATCTCTTCAGCGAAGTCGGCGTGCAGCCGGGAGAGCACCCGGACGATACGCGAATAGTTACCCTGATGACGCACCAGGGCGCGCAGCGCCGGCCCCTGCTCCCCCTTCAACGCCTCGAAGACGACGTCCCTGACTCGGCTCTCGCCCATGATCGACGTCTCGGCAGAATCGTGCAGGGTTCGCAGCAGTCGGACCACCGCCCCGTGCATGCCCTCAGTCATCGTCACCGAAGCCATGGGCACCGGATCCGGGCCGCTCTCCACCGGCCCCGCCTCTTCCATTGCCGCCACCATCTCGCCGAGCAGCGCCGGATCGAGGCGCACGGCCAATCCCAGCATGGGCGCGTTGCAAGTGGCAAACGTCTCGCACTCGAAGGGCAGCGGTAGCGTCTGGACCAGGTAATGGCCCGGCCCGTATTGGATCTCGCGATCGCCGAGATAACCGATCTTGTTGCCCTGGGCGATAACAAACAGGCCCGGCTCGTAGATCAGCGGCGTACGCGGCCGCGGGCGATGCATGGCCATCAACGACACGCCGGCTAGCGAAGTCGCGGTGAAGCCCTCCCGCTCGGCCAGCGGGGCAAGCAGGCCAACCAGCTCGTCGACCGGGGTCGGTGGTATCGCCATGACAGCACCCTCTATCTCTCTTGCCAGACATTATGACGGCTTTTTTCGTCTCAGGAGGAAGAAGAGCGCAGCCTTCCGGAGAAACGAGCAAAAATGCCGGAGGAACCTGCAACACCGCCCGCGTCTCCTCGACCATACTGGGCGCACGTTAAACATCAAGAGGAGTGTGACATGAGCCAAACTCGCGCCTATGCGGCCTACGCCCCCGACCAGCTCCTGGCCCCCTTCCAGTTCGAGCGTCGCCAGCCGCGACCGGACGATGTTGCCATCGAAATCCTTTATTGCGGCGTCTGCCACAGCGACCTTCACTTCGCTCGCGACGACTGGGGCATGAGCCGCTATCCCGTCGTCCCCGGGCACGAGATCGTCGGACGCGTCATCGCCGTGGGCGACCAGGTTACGCGTTTCCAGGCGGGCGACCTGGTCGGCGTGGGCTGCATGGTCGACTCCTGCCGCCATTGCCAGCCCTGCCGCGACGGTGTCGAGCAGTTCTGCCTCGAAGGCTTCACCATGACCTACGGCAGCGACGATCACCAGGACGGCACGCTGACCCAGGGCGGTTACTCGGACAACATCGTGGTCAGCGAGCGCTTCGTGCTGCGCATGCCTGAAGGCATCGATCTCGCTTCCGCCGCGCCGATCTTGTGCGCCGGCATCACCACCTACTCGCCGCTCAAGCACTACGGCGTGAAGGCCGGCCACAAGGTTGGGGTGATCGGCATGGGCGGGCTTGGCCACATGGGGGTCAAGCTGGCCAAGGCGCTGGGCGCCGAAGTGACCGTCTTCACCCGTTCCGAAAGCAAGGTCGATGAAGCCAGGGGGCATGGTGCCGACCACGTGGTCGTTTCCACCGACCTCGCCCAGATGGATGCCGTGGCCGAGACCTTCGACTTCATGCTCGACACCGTGCCGGTGCAGCACGACCTCAACCCCTACCTGGCGGCCCTGAAGTACGACGGCACCCACATCCTGGTCGGCCTGCTCGATCCCATCGAGCCCGCCATCAATGCTTTCAACCTGGTGTTCAAGCGCCGCGTGCTCGCGGGCTCACTGATCGGCGGCATCCAGGAGACCCAGGAGCTGCTGGACTTCTGCGCCGAGCACAACATTCGCTGCGACATCGAGATGCTCGATATTCACGACATCAACGAAGCCTACGCGCGCATGGAGAAAGGCGACGTGCGCTACCGCTTCGTGATCGACATGGCGTCGTTGAAAAAGGCCTGAACGTGTCACGCAAACGAAAGGACCCCGACCGATGGCCGGGGTCAGGTGCGATGAGACGCGATATTTTGGCGAACCCGCAGGGAACGCGAAACCACAGCATCTCCCGCATCAGTATGGCCGTCTCGGCATGACCCAGCACTGAAGAGTACCGCTGCATCGAGTCGAGCCCGCCAAAGAAAAAGCCCGGCCACTAAGGCCGGGCTTTCTATCGACGCTTCCCTATCCAACCAACCTTGGGCATCCTGCCCAAGCGTCCTTGGGTATGAGCGTTCCGTCGCTCGACCTTCCGTGTTGGGCGATCCATTGCCCGATGCCTACAGCGTGGCACAGATGAACGGATCCAGTGTTAACCGAGGATAAACTTCCATGTAAGAAATTGCTGTGACTTATGTAGGATAAAACTTACATGGCCGAAGCTACTGGCCATGCTAGCGGTCGAAGACGACCGTGCGGCTGGCATGCAGGAAGACCCGCCGCTCCACGTGCAGGGCGACTGCCTTGGCCAGGGTCAGGCATTCGATGTCACGCCCCTTGGCCACGAGGTCTTCCGGGTAGTCGGCATGGCTCACCGACGCCACGCCCTGGGTGATGATGGGCCCCTCGTCCAGGTCGTCGTTGATGTAGTGGGCGGTGGCGCCGACCAGCTTGACACCCTTCTCGTACGCCTGGTGATAGGGGCGCGCGCCCTTGAAGCCGGGCAGCAGCGAATGGTGGATATTGATCGCGCGACCGGCGAGCCGGGTGCACATCCGGCTCGACAGCACCTGCATGTAGCGGGCCAGGATCACCAGCTCGGCGCCGCTCGCCTCTATCACCTCCTCGACACTGGCCTCCTGTTCGAATTTGGTCTCGGGCGTGATCGGAAAGTGGTGATAGGGAATGCCGTGCCACTCCGCCAATGACGCCAGGTCGGGATGGTTGGAGACGATGGCACGAATCTCGATCGGCAGCTGGCCGGTGCGGTAGCGATACAACAGGTCGTTGAGGCAATGGTCGGCCTTGGACACCATGATCACCACCGGCATACGCCGCCCCGGGGGTGTCAGCTCGAAGTTCATGTCGAATTCGACGGCACGTTCGGCGAAACCGGTAAGAAAGGCCTCGGCCTCGAAGTCCTCCGCCTCGGGCCGGAACTCGGTGCGAATGAAGAAACGGCCGCTCAGCTCATCGTCGAAGGAGTGCTGTTCGGTGATGTAGCAGCGGCTTTCCTTGAGGAAGCGCGTGACCACGTCGACAGTGCCGAGTCGGCTCGGGCATTGGGCCGCCAGGATCCAACGATTGGGGCTGTCTTGCATGTGATGTCTCTCCCGGATGGGGCCGGCGCCAGCCGGCCCCGACCTGTCAGGCCTCGACGCCGATGGCGTACTCCTCGCCGGCATCCAGCAGCCAGCGATAGAGGTAGTCGGCGAAGCTGCGTCGCAGTACCAGCTCCCAACGCGTCTCACCGACGCGACGCAGGATCAGGCTACTCTTGGCGAACACCGTGGTCACGCCCTTGCCTACCGGGAAGGCCATGGGGTGGACGTCGTAAGGCGTCGATTTCATCAGCAGCTCGCAGACCTTGTCGCCCTCGAGTTCGAGCAACGTCTGGCCGCCGCTGACATTGACAATGGCGTAGTGGGCGTCGCCCAGGGCCTCGCGCAGCGTGCCTTCCAGTTCGCACTCCTCGCCGCCGGGCACGATCACGAGCCATTCGTCCGGCGAGAGCCATTGGATCGAGCGTTCGCCGCTCTCATCCAGGCTCAGGCTATTGGGGCGAGCCGGCAGCGGGAGGCCGAGCACCTGGCGCACGACATCGTCGAGCACGATGGCGCCGCCGCGCAGGATCAGGTGGCCGAGCATGGCCCGCTCGCGCATCACCACGCGGCTGTTGGCGCCGACGTTCGGTCGGCCGCTGTCATGATAGGACCAGGCCAGCGGGGACTCGGCCGGGACATCGCTCTTGGGTCGCACGTCGTACACGTTGGCCCAGGTCGCAGTGTGTTCAGACATGCTGGCGCTCTCCCTTACGGTCGTAGAAGATCGTGCCGACGATTTCCGCGGCGTGGGTCTGGCCGTTGGCCATGGGCAGGTAGACAGTCTCGCCCATACGGTGGTGGCCGCCCTTGACCACCGCCAGGGCGAAGCCGCTGCCCAGCGTCGGGCTGTAGTAGCTAGAGGTCACATGCCCCACCATGGGCATGGGAATGGCGTGGTCGGGATCGAAGACGATCTGGGCGCCCTCCTCCAGCACCACCGTGGGGTCCTTCGGCCTGAGGCCCACCAACTGCTTGCGGTCTGTGCGACGGGTATCGGAACGCGACAGCGCCCGCTTGCCGACCCACGAGAACGGCTTGTCGTAACCGACGGCCCACTGCATGCCCAAATCCTCTGGCGTGACCGAGCCGTCGCTGTCCTGGCCGGCGATGATGAAACCCTTCTCCGCACGCAGCACGTGCATGGTTTCGGTGCCGTAGGGCGTCAAGCCGTACTTGTCGCCGTGCTCGAACAGGATCTTCCAGACGTGCATGGCGTAGTTGGCCTGGACGTTGATCTCGTAGGCAAGCTCGCCGGTGAAGGAGATGCGGAACACCCGGGCCGGCACACCGGCGACCTTGCCCTCGCGCCAGTCCATGAACTTGAACGTGTCGCGTGAGAGATCGATGTCGGTGATCTCGGCCAGCAGGTTGCGCGCCTCGGGACCGGTCACGGTCATGGTCGCCCAGTGGTCGGTCACCGAGGTGAAATAAACCTGCAGCTCCGGCCACTCGGTCTGGTGCCACAGTTCAAGCCATTCCATGACCCCAGCAGCACCGCCGGTGGTGGTGGTCATCAGGAAGTGATTCTCGCCCAGGCAGCTGGTGGTGCCGTCGTCCATCAGCATGCCGTCGTCCTTGCACATCAGGCCGTAGCGCGCACGCCCCACCTCGAGCTTCAGCCACTTGTTGGTGTAGATGCGGTTGAGGAACTCGCGGGCGTCCGGGCCCTGAATGTCGATCTTGCCCAACGTGGAGGCGTCGAGGATGCCGACCTTCTCGCGCACTGCCAGGCACTCGCGGGCCACCGCCTCGTGCATCGTCTCCTGCTTGCCATTCACGGTCTGCGGAAAGTACCAGGGGCGCTTCCACTGGCCGACGTCCTCGAACTCGGCGCCGTGCTCCACGTGCCACTGGTGCAGCGCGGTGTAACGCTCCGGGTCGAACAGTTCGCGGCAGTGGCGGCCTACGATGGCGCCGAAAGTCACCGGCGTGTAGTTGGGGCGGAACACGGTGGTGCCCACCTCGGGTATCGACTTGCCCAGGCAGCGCGCAGCAATGGCCATGCCATTGATGTTGCCGAGCTTGCCCTGGTCGGTACCGAAGCCCATGGCGGTGTAGCGCTTGACGTGCTCGATAGACTCGAAGCCTTCGCGGGTGGCGATCTCGATAGCCGCCGCGGTGACGTCGTTCTGCAGGTCGACGAACTGCTTGGGCGCTCGCAGCGTGGGCTTCTCATGGGGTACCTGGTAGAGCGCGCAAGCCGCCCCCTCATGCCTGGCATCGATCTGGGGCAGCTCGATGGCCCTGGCCGACAGGCCGAGCGTCTCGAGGGCCCGCGCCGCCATGGCGACGCCGTCGGCCAAGCCTTCCGCCAGGTCGTGGATGCCACGGGCGCTGCCGGCAGCATGCACGCCCTTCACCAGGCCGGGCACGAAGCCGAGAATCGCCTCGTTCCAGGTCGGCCGCGCGCCGGTGTGGGAGGCCAGATGGATCACCGGGCTGTAGCCGCCGGAGCTGGCGATGGTATCGCAATCCAGCGTCTCGGCCTGGCCGGTAACCTTGAATGCCTCGGCGTCGATGGTCGCGACGCGCGCGCCGGTCACCCGCGTGCCGCCCTTGGCCTCGAGCACCGCCGCACCGTCGATGATGCGAATGCCGCGCTCGCGGGCCTGCGCCACCAGATCGCCCGTCGGCGCGGAGCGGGCATCGACGATGGCCACCACCTCGCGGCCGGCGTCCTGCCAATCGAGGGCGGCACGGTAGGCGTGGTCGTTGGTGGTGGAGAGCACCAATCGGCGGCCCGGCACCACGCCGTAGCGACGGATATAGGTGGACACGGCACCGGCCAGCAGATTGCCCGGCACGTCGTTGCCGGCATACACCAGCGGGCGCTCGTGGGCGCCGGTCGCCAGCAGCACCTGGCCGGCGCGCACGCGGTGCATCCGCGACCGGGCGGTACGATGGCCGCCCTTCAATGAGGCGGTCTCGCCGAGATGCTCGGTGCGCCGCTCGTGCAGCGTGACGAAATGATGGTCGTGGTAGCCGTTGGCAGTGGTGCGCGGCAGCAGAGTGACGTTGTCGAGCCCGGCAAGTTCCTCCAGCACCTGCGCCACCCACTGGGCGGCCGGCTGGTGATCGAGCAGCTCGCGGCTGTCGAGCAGCGAACCGCCCAACTCCTCCTGCTCGTCGCAAAGTATCACCCGGGCACCGCTGCGCGCCGCCGTCAGCGCCGCCGCCAGCCCGGTCGGGCCGGCGCCGATCACCAGCACGTCGCAATTCTGGTGCAGGTGATCGTAGATATCGGGATCCGGCTCCATGGGGCTGCGCCCGAGGCCCGCGCCCTTGCGGATGTACTTTTCATAAGTCATCCACATGGAAGCCGGGGCCATGAAGGTCTTGTAGTAGAAGCCCGGCGGCATCAGCGAGCCGCTCAGCTTGCCGATCATGCCCATCATGTCGCGCTGGACGCTGGGCCAGCCGTTGGTGCTGCGCGCTACGAGTCCCTCGAACAGCGCTTGCTGGGTGGCGCGCACGTTGGGCACCTGGGCCGCTTCGGTACTGCCCAGTTGGACCAGCGCATTGGGCTCCTCAGCGCTGGCGGCGACGATGCCGCGCGGGCGCGAGTACTTGAAGCTGCGGTTGACGACGTCGACCCCATTGGCCAGCAGCGCCGAGGCCAGGGTGTCGCCGGCGTGGCCCTGGTAACGCTTGCCGTTGAAGGTGAAGCTCAGCTTGCGAGAGCGGTCGATGCGCCCACCCTCCTTGAGCCGGTTCGGCTGTTTTAAGGACTTGTTCATGCCTTGACTCCTTTGACCGATGCCACTGAGGCGTTGCTGGCGCCCACGGTCTGCTGGCCGCTGCCGGCGACCTGCACGCTGCCCTGCGCTTCGCGGTTCGCCAGACTCTCGGCGGTGATCGTCGGCTGTTCACCCATCTTGTAGGTTTCGAGAATCTCGTAGGTCACGGTGTGGCGCGTGATGTTGAAGAACTTGCGGCAGCCGACCGCATGAACCCACAGCTCGTGGTGGATGCCGCGCGGGTTGTCGCGAAAGAACAGGTAGTCGCCCCACTCCTCGTCGCTGCAAGCCTCGGGGTCCGCCGGTCGCGCGATGTGCGCCTGGCCCTTGGGGTGAAACTCCTCTTCCTCGCGGAGCTCCTCACAGTAGGGGCAGTAGATATGGAACATGCTCGAACCTCCTTAATGCGCAACGCCCGCGGCGCCATGCTCGTCGACCAGGGCTCCGCTATGGAAACGGTCGATGGAAAAGGGTGCCGCGATCGGGTGGGCCTGGCCCTTGGCCAGGGTCCAGGCGAACACGTTCCCCGAACCCGGGGTGGCCTTGAAGCCTCCAGTGCCCCAGCCGCAGTTGAAGAACAGCCCCTTGACTGGCGTCTTCGACAAGATCGGGCAGGCGTCGGGGCAGGTGTCGACGATGCCGCCCCACTGCCGGTTCATGCGCACTCGCGAGAAGATCGGGAACATCTCGACGATGGCCTGCAGGGTGTGCTCCACGGTGGGGTAGCTGCCGCGCTGGCCGTAGCCGTTGTAGCCGTCGATACCGGCGCCGATCACCAGGTCGCCTTTGTCGGTCTGGCTGATGTAGCCGTGCACGTGGTTGGACATCACCACGGTATCGAGAATCGGCTTGAGCGGCTCGGAAACCAGCGCCTGCAGCGGGTGAGATTCCAGCGGCAAGCGGAAACCGGCCATCTGCGCCAGCACGCCCGAATTGCCCGCTGCCACGCAGCCGACGGTCTTGGCCTCGATGTCGCCGCGGTTGGTATGCACACCGTAGACGCGCCCGTCACGAATCTTGAAGCCGGTGACCTCGGTGTTCTGCAGCAGGTCCACGCCCAGCGCGTCGGCGGCACGGGCGAAACCCCAGGCCACGGCGTCGTGGCGCGCCACGCCGGCTCGCGGCTGCCAGGAGGCGCCGAGAATGGGATAGCGGGCGTTCTTCGAGCAGTCCATGATCGGTACGATCTCCTGGATCTGCGCGGGTGTGAGCACCTCGCTGTCGATGCCATTGAGCCGGTTGGCATTGACTCGGCGCTGGATGTCGCGCATGTCCTGCAGGGTGTGCCCCAGGTTCATCACGCCACGCTGGGAGAACATCACGTTGTAGTTGAGGTCCTGCGACAGCCCTTCCCACAGTTTCATGGAGTGCTCGTAGAGCGCCGCGGCCTCGTCCCACAGGTAGTTGGAGCGCACGATGGTGGTGTTGCGCGCGGTATTGCCGCCACCCAGCCAGCCCTTCTCCAGCACCGCCACGTTCGTGATGCCGTGCTCCTTGGCCAGGTAGTAGGCGGTGGCCAGGCCGTGGCCACCGCCGCCGACGATAATCACGTCGTATTGCTTCTTGGGGGTGGGATTGCGCCACTGGCGTTCCCAGTTCTCATGGTGACTGAGGGCGTGCCTGGCCAGCCCGAAACCTGAATAGCGTTGCATGTTCTCTCTCCTCGACCGGCCCCGCTCGACAGGGCCGGCCCATACGGGTTCAGGCGATGGCGTTTTCGTGCGCCGCTGCTGCGGGGGCGGCGCCGTAGACCGGATGCCGCTCGCAGAGCGCGGCGACCTTCTCGCGCACCTCGGCCTCCACCGCATCGGTGTTGCCTTGCTCGGCCAGCACGTCGAGGATGTCGCAGATCCAGCCGGCAAGCCGACCGCAGTCGTCCACATCGAAACCACGCGAGGTCACCGCCGGGGTGCCGATGCGCAGACCGGAGGTGACGAAGGGGCTCTGCGGGTCGTTGGGGACGGCATTCTTGTTGACGGTGATATGCGAGCGGCCCAGCGCCGCGTCGGCATCCTTGCCGGTGACACCCTGGCGGATCAGCGAGACCAGGAAGAGGTGGTCGTCGGTGCCGCCTGAGACGACGTCGTAACCACGCTCGACGAAGACGCCGGCCATGGTGCGGGCGTTGTCGATCACCCGCTGCTGGTACTTCACGAAGGACTGGCTCATGGCTTCCTTGAAGGCCACCGCCTTGGCCGCGATTACGTGCATCAGCGGGCCGCCCTGCTGACCGGGGAAGACCGCGCCGTTGAGCTTCTTATAGAGCTCCGGGTCGCCATGGGCCGAGAGAATCAGGCCGCCGCGCGGACCGCGCAGGGTCTTGTGGGTGGTGGTGGTGACCACGTGGGCATGCGGAATCGGGCTCGGGTAGAGCCCGGCGGCCACCAGACCCGCCACGTGAGCCATGTCGACCATCAGCCAGGCGCCCACCTCGTCGGCGATATCACGGAAGCGCCGCCAGTCCACCACTCGCGAGTAGGCGGAGAATCCGGCGATGATCAGCTTCGGCTTGTGGCTGCGCGCCAGGCGCTCGACCTCGGCGTAGTCGATCTCGCCGGTCTCGGCGTTCAGGCCGTACTGCACGGCATGGTAGTGTTTGCCTGAGAAGTTGGGTGCCGCCCCGTGAGTCAGGTGGCCGCCGTGGGCCAGGCTCATGCCGAGCACGGTGTCGCCCGGCTTGACCAGCGCCATGAAGGCGGCGGCGTTGGCCTGGGCACCGGAATGCGGCTGGACGTTGGCGTAGTCGGCGCCGAACAGGTCGCAGGCGCGCTCGATGGCGAGCTTTTCAACCACGTCGACATGCTCGCAGCCGCCGTAGTAGCGCTTGCCCGGGTAGCCCTCAGCGTACTTGTTGGTCAGCTGTGTGCCCTGGGCCTCCATCACCGCCCGACTGGCGTAGTTCTCCGAGGCGATCAGCTCGACGTGCGCCTCCTGGCGCGCCACTTCCTCGGCGATGGCGGCGGCGATCTGAGAGTCGAACGAGGCGAGATCTGCTTGGTTCATGTCTGGCTCCTGTTGTTATGCCTGGCGTTATGGCGTTGTCAGGAATGCGGCTGACGGCACGGAGGGTTTCCCCCGAATCTATCGGCAACCCGCAGGGGTAAAAAATTTGTAATCCTTATGCCTGGATAATCGTCGCGCGGAGGCGCCGGCTCACGCTGAAATTAATAGCGGAGACCGCAGGCGAAAGATTGAACGAATGCGACAGCTTTCCTGAACGGCCAGGATGCCGAGGACAACGCGCTTCCGTTGGCGAGCGCCGATCGGCAGTGAAACCCGCATGGCTGGAATGCGCGCGATACGTGAGGGAGCGACACAGCGCTCAGATGGCTGGGCGCGATTCGATATGCAGGAAGAAAGGATCGACCCGGTCGCTGTCCGGGTCACCGGCACGCTTGCGCATTTCCGACGGCGGCATGCCGAAGGCGCTGCGGAAGTGGCGCGAGAAATGAGCCGTGTCGGCGAAGCCGCAACGCTCGCCGATCTCGGTGATGCTCTTGCCGGTGTAGTGCAACAGCCAAAGCCCATAACGCAGGCGCAGATCACGGGCGAACTTCTGTGGTGCCACCCCCAGCGTCTCGCGGAAACGGCGCTCAAGATGACGTCGAGACGTTCCGACCCGCTCCGCCAGCGCATCCATCGAGATCGGCTCGCCCAGATGCTGCTCTAGCACGGCAATGGAACGCCGCACCAGACGATCCTCGATCTTGCCGAACACGACCGGCTGCGGCTGCGGATGCGCGCCGATGCGGGCTTCCTCGAGCAGCATGATGCGCAAGCTCTTCATGGCCCATGCCTTGCCCAGATGCCGCTCGACCAGGTAGGCGGCCAGGTCCGCCCCCGCCGCGCCACCCGCACAGGTCAAGCGATCGCCGTCGTCGATGAAAAGGCGATCTGCCACCGGCTCGATGGCGGGAAAGCGCTGGATCATGTCGCGGTGGTGGTACCAGCTCACGCAACAGCGCCGGCCGACCATCAGACCCGCTTGGATGAGGGCAAAGACACCGGTGCAGACTCCCACCAGCGGAACCTCGGCCGCCGCCGCCCGGCGTAAGTAGGCCAGCGCGGTGGCATCGGCCTGCTCGGCGGTGTCCAGTACGCCACCGATCACCACGATGTAGTCGAAGGCCTCCGGCGCCTGAAAGGGTGCGCATGGCGAGATGGCAGCCCCGCAGCTGGAGGTGGCCGGTTCCCCCGTGCTGGTCATGAAGGTCCAGTGACAGCGCAACTGACGGCTTCGATCGCCCTCGTCGGCCGCGAGGCGCAGACAATCGACAAAAGCCGCAAACGGCATCAGGGTGAAGCGGTGCAGCAGGACGAAGCCGACCGAGAGGGGCTCGCCCCGATAGGGAAGATCCATGGCGGCTCCTACCAGACGTGGGGGGCCGGAAACACCGAGCGGGAATACCTGGCGAATCGACTCTATCGGATTGTACAGGACTGGCAAGGCGCTGTGCGGTACAAGGATTCATGGCATACCCGCCGATCTTTTACGAGCTTTCATCACCAACCTCTTCCGCGCGAAACCGAGCGACTGTCAAGGGCGCCCACGCCTCATCCGATTCCTACCCCAGCTAGCGCTTGACACACCATTGTTCCTTATATAGAACGTTCGTTAAAAGGAACAACCAGGCGGCATCTCCATGGACCCTCTTTCGCTCGACACCCTAGGCCACCACCTGCAAAACCTGCGTCGCGAACGGGGTTGGTCGCTCTCGCAGATGGCGGCTGCCGCGGGCATTGCCAAGTCAAACCTCTCGCGCCTCGAGCAGGGCTGCGGCAACCCGACTCTGGATACGCTATGGCGGTTGGCGGTGCAGCTTGAAGTACCTTTCGGCACCCTGGTGGCACCGATTCGCGCGCCGCTCGGCGAGGATGGCGTGCAGGTGATGCTCATCGATCAAGGGCAGGACAAGCCACGCGTGGATGCCTACTGGATGCGCTGCGCGCCTTACACAGAACGTCGCGCCGAACCCCACACACGCGGCGCTCGGGAGTCGCTGACTCTCATCAGCGGCTGGCTGAAGGCCGGCCCCGAAGGTGACACGCACGCGCTGCGCCCCGGGGACACCTTGACCTTCGCGGCAGACCAGCCGCACACCTACGTCACGCGGGAAAACTGGGCAACGCTGATGCTCAGCGTGATCTACGCCGCGCCGGGAGAGAACCCATGACCCAACCCATCGTGCACGCAGCCCCGCGCGCCTGGCTGACGGGGCTGCGCGAGGCCATCCCGTTGATGAGCGGCTACGTACCGGTCGCCATTTCCTTCGGGCTGGTCGCCACCCAGGCTGGCTTCAGCACCTGGGAGGCGACCCTCATCTCGACGCTCGTCTATGCCGGCGCCTCGCAGTTTCTTTTCGTCAGCATGGTCGCCGCTGGTTCACCGCTGTGGCTCGTGGTGCTAATGACGCTACTGATCAACATGCGCCATGTGGTCTATGCCCCCAATCTCGCTCCCTGGCTGAACCAGGGGCGCTGGTGGCCTTGGCTGATGCACGGACTTACCGACCAGATCTTTGCTCTGGCCCATACGCGTCTACCTCAGTTACCGGAGTCGCAGCGGCTCGGCTGGTTCGCCGGTGCCGCTCTGCTGGCTTGGGTGAGCTGGATCGGCGGCACGGCAGTCGGTGCCGTGGCCGGAGAGGAGCTGACCCGCCGCTGGCCGCTGCTCGGCGAGGTCATGCCTTTCGCCCTGCCCGCCCTGTTTCTGGTACTTCTGGCACCACGCTTCACTGGACTCCGCTGGTCGCTGGCGCTGGGCAGCGCAGTGATCGTCGCGGCGTTACTCACCGAGAAGGGACTGTCCAACGCCGCAATACCGCTTGCCGCCGCCTGTGGCGCATTGTGCTTTTACGTGGTCAGGTTCAACGCAACAGCAGGAGGAAAGCGAGATGAGTAGCGCACTCTGGCTCGCGGTCCTGGCCACTGCGGCAGGCACGCTGCTGATGCGTATACTGCCGCTGCTATGGATGCGACATCGTCTCGAGCGCCGCGAGCGCGATGACGACTTCGACGCCATGCCCCAGTGGCTCGGCATCCTCGGCCCTGTATTGATCGCTGCGGTGCTAGGCAGCTCCCTGGTGCCGAGCCCCTCCATTCTCCTCTACTGGTCAGCGACCGCGTGCGGTGTCGCCATCACTTTGCTCGTCTGGTGGCGCCTGCGCTCGCTAGGCTGGCCGGTAGCGGCCGGAGTATCAGCTTATGGGCTGGTGATCATCATCCTGGGGCTGTGATTCCGCGAGGATGAATCCGGCATCCTCAATCCGACTCCTCTCCCATAGTGGCCGTGTAGTTTCACTCACCAAGCGGTAAAGGATGGTGATTTCTGAAGAGGACGATCTCCCGCCTCATGGCCCAGCGAATCATAGATCACCTTGAATGGGTTCGAATCGTTGAATAACCATCTATGAAACTTAATTAATGCGCCATCACGGTGCACATTTTTTTGCCTTTTAAAAGCGATTTCGCTTCATATCCATGTCTATTACGCACATGAGCTATGCAATTGCTGCATATTGGTGCAGCGAAGTATAGTGAGCGAACCCAATTAATCTTAGGCCACGCCATATGACGTACGTACACGACACTCTGGAAGGACTCCGGAAGAGCAGCCCGGCTCAGGGAGAGTTCTATCAGGCCGCCGAGGAAGTCCTCGAATGCCTGCGACCACTGCTCGAAACCGTTCCGCGTTACCATCAGCACAGTATCATCGAGCGCATTGTTGAGCCGGAGCGGCAGATTCTGTTTCGGGTCTGCTGGGTCGACGATGCCGGCAAGGTTCAAGTCAACAAGGGTTATCGAATCCAGTTCAATTCGGCACTGGGGCCGTACAAGGGTGGCTTGCGCTTCCATCCCAGCGTCAACGCCAGCATCGTCAAGTTCCTTGGCTTCGAGCAGATCTTCAAGAACGCCTTGACCGGCTTGCCCATAGGGGGAGGCAAAGGCGGCTCCAACTTCGACCCGAAGGGTAAATCCGACGGTGAGATCATGCGCTTCTGCCAGTCTTTCATGAACGAGTTATACCGCCACATTGGCCCAACCATCGACGTTCCGGCAGGGGATATCGGCGTAGGGGCACGTGAAATCGGCTACCTCTATGGCCAGTACAAGCGCCTCACGGGACGCTACGAAGGAGTCTTCACCGGAAAGGGCCTCAACTGGGGCGGCTCGCTCGGTCGCAAGGAAGCCACTGGCTACGGCGCAGTCTACTTTGCCCAGAACATGCTCGAAGCACGCAGTGACAGCATCGCGGGCAAGACCTGCCTGGTGTCGGGGGCGGGCAATGTGGCCATCTATACCATCGAGAAGCTCTATCAGCTCGGCGCCCGCCCCGTAACCTGCTCGGACTCGCGCGGAACGATCCACCATCCGGAAGGCATCGACCTCGATACGCTCAAGCTGCTCAAAGAAGTCAAGCGCGCCTCCTTGCGTGAGTATGTCGAGCACCACCCCGAGGCACACTACATCGATGCCCGTGACTACCCTTCCGACGGCCATGCCGTGTGGCGTTTCAAGGGTGACGTCGCCTTCCCCAGCGCCACCCAGAACGAAGTGACCGAAGCGGATGCCATCGCATTGCTGCAGAACGGCGTGCACTGCATCAGCGAAGGCTCGAACATGGCCTCCACCGCAACAGCCGTGGACCGCTTCCTTGGAGCCAAGATCGCCTATGGCCCCGGCAAGGCCGCCAATGCCGGTGGTGTCGCCACCAGTCAGTTAGAGATGGCGCAGAACAGCAGCATGCAACAGTGGTCACTGGAAAAGGTCGATACCAAGTTGCAAACCATCATGGCGGATATTCACCGACAATGTGCCAGCACGGCTGAGGAATTCGACGATCCCACCAACCTGGTGCTTGGTGCGAACATCGCCGGCTTCCGCAAGGTGGCGGATGCCATGATCGACCAGGGCGTGGTGTAAACACTTCACCCCGTTCACGGCCCGACCCACCTGGTCGGGCGCTGTTGGCCTTCCGCAGCCAAGGCGATTCTGCACTATGCTCGAAGTGCCAGTGGCTTCTAAGGAGGGCGACATGGACAAGGCCGTCATCGACGCAATACGGAAAAAAGAGCAGCTACCTGACAGCATGACGGATAGCGAAATAGCTCAGGAATACAAAGGGACATATACCGCAGCCAGAGCCGCTGTGAGCCTGCATCATAAACCGCTCGACCAAGTGCTCGCTGACGCAATGGGTAAAGTGTTCCCATTTATGAAGAAAAAGAAGTAACTGGAGTGACAGCACTTTCCCAGTGCGGGCGTTTTCGGGCAAGGTGTTCTGAACAGAAAGGAGAAACCGATGGACACCTTGCTCATTGTCCCAGCCACCGCAAATCAAGGTTTTTGGCAAAGCTTCACTGTCGATAACTGGATTTCGTTGTTTTCGTCCCTTCTCACCTTCGTTATCGCAGCAGCCGCCCTTGGCCAATGGCGCTCATCACAAAAAGCGCATAGGCAGGAAAATACGCCGATAGTAAAGAGTGACTTTCACTTTCCAGGTGTTAGGCCCGGAATGGTTACTTTGACGAATAGCGGGCTGGGTCCTGCACTGCTCCAGGAAATAAACATTTTTCTTGGGGGAAAAAAGTTTGAAGGGATATTAAAGGAAGCATGTGAAGAGGCCATCCACACGATAGGAGATACTTCCGGAGCCCCTCTTGTGGTAACGCGTAATTATGAGTACCAGAGAGGTTACCCAATAGGTAGAGATGAAACGATCCGCCTTGTTGAATTTCGATTCTTCAACGAGAGCCGGCCAAACGTGGGGGCTATCAAAGAGGAAACAGAGAAGAAAAGCCTTCAAATCGAGGTGGTCTATCAAGATATTTTTGGCAGACGACACGTCGCTCTTGACCCACAACCTGGCAATACCCTATAGATCAGCTTGATTCAGCGTCGCTTGGAAGGTGGATTCGAATCGCTGGGCAGAATGTTCCGCAAAAGGTTGAGAATCCTGAATCTTTAAGCGTTCACAGCTTTGTTCTCAAAACCGCTCCCAAAGGCCAGAAACGACAAAGGGAAATCGAGCTCACCGCTTGATTTCCCTTTAAAATGCTGTGGCGGAGGGGGAGGGATTCGAACCCTCGAAGCCTTTCGACTTACACACTTTCCAGGCGTGCTCCTTCGACCACTCGGACACCCCTCCACATTGTGGTCCTCACGCCTTTTGGCTATGCCTTGTGCGTCAGAACGGCGCAAAGTCTAACGGCTTAAGTATGCGTTTGCAAGCCGGTTTCGGCTTCGAGGATCAGCCGGCAGGCAGCACGGCGTAGTCGCCGCGGGCTTCCAGGCATAGGGTATCGCCGCACCAGAGCTGCTGCGCCAGGCCGATACGGCCACGCCCCCGGCTCGCCAGGCGCTCGGCAAGCGTCTCGGGCCCCCGCCCGCTTTCGGGTTCGCAGGTCAGACGGTAGTCGCCGGTAACGGGAGCCAGGAAGCACTGACCGGCCTCGGCCACCACCACGTCGCGGACGTAGCCGCGCTCGCGCAGCCAGAGGGTGGTCCAGCACCAGCCCAGCAGCGTGGTCTGGGCGGTGAGTGCGCCGCCGAAGCCAGTGCCCTTGTCGTTGAGATTGGGCGCAAGCGCGAGCTCCCAGACCAACCGCTCCCCTTCCCGACGCATCTTTTGTATGCCCAGGTGCTCGACCATGGGGATGGCGTCGCCGAGCCAGGCGAGAAAGACCTGCAGATCGTCTCTCTGGCCGGGGTCGGGCAGCGGCAGGCGCGGATGGGGAACGCCGACTTTACGCATGGCTTCAGGCCCAGCGTTCGACGAAATCGCTGATACGATGCTCGGCGATCGACTTGTGGCGCCCGCCGAGCTGACCGAGGTAGATGAAGGCGATCAATTCGTCTTCCTCTTCCAGGCCGAGCCCCTTGCGCACGGTGGGGTCGAAGGCGTACTTGCCGCTGCGCCACATGGCACCGAGCCCTTGGGCGTGGGCGGCGAGCAGGATACCGTGAGCGGCACAGCCAGCGGAGAGCACCTGCTCGATCTTCGGCACCTTGGGCACATCGGGAGCCACCTTGGCGATCACCGCGATGATCATGGGGGCGCGCAACGGCTTCTTGCGCACCGCATCCAGCTCGGCGTCCTCGATGCTGGGGTCTTCACGATATTCGGCTTCGGCGAAGAGTTCCCCCAGACGTTCGAGGCCTTCGCCGGAGAACTCGATGAAGCGCCACGGGCGCAGCTCCTTGTGATCCGGCGCACGCAGGGCCGCCCGATAGATCGCCTCCATCTGCTCGGGGCTGGGTGCCGGGCCGGTCAACTTGCCCATCGAACTACGCTGGTGCAATAGGGTAATTGCGTCCATACGGTTTCCCTTGTTAAGGAAACACTGCACAAATGTCTGCGCGCGCGAATCACTGCGTTGCGCGGTGCCGAAGCGGCGGACCGTCGGAATCATCACATATACCCCATATGCTCCGGTAGACTCGAAGCCTACGGCTTCTCGCCCCTTCGGGGCCATCCTGCGGGTGTTTGTCGCTTCGCTCGGTGCTGCGCTCCGTGCGCCTTGTGCTTCATTTCGCTCGCCGATTTGTTCAGCGTTTCCTCTAAGTCTTCGACAAAGATCGATCAAACTTTACCAGTTGCTGCGAAGACTGTCGTGCCGGGGCTTACTGTCTCGCCAAGCGCAGGGGCTCCGGCGGCCGTTCGCCGGGCGTGGCACGCCAGGGGCTGATGTCGAGCCCGCCGCGACGCACGTAGCGCGCCAGCACCAGTAGCCGCTCGGGGCGAGCGCGGGCCATCAGGTCGGTGAAGATGTGCTCCACGCAGTGTTCGTGGAAGTCCTGATGTTGGCGATAACCGATCAGGTAGCGCAGCAGGCCCTCGCGGTCGAGTTTGGGGCCACGGTAGCGGATCAGCACGCTGCCCCAGTCGGGCTGGCCGGTCACCGGACAGTTGGACTTGAGCAGGTGCGAGTAGAGCGTCTCTTCGACGATCTCCTCCCCCACCCGCAGGTGCTCGGCGCTGGGCGTGTAGTCGTCGATCTCGACATCGAGCTCGTCGAGGCACTCGCCGGGCAACCGGCACGCAGCGAGCGCTTCGTCATCGACGCCGAACAATTCCACCGTGACCGGCGCCCCGGCCGCCTGGGCCAGGTCGCGCTCGAGCACGTCGATCACCTGCTCGCGGCTTTCGAAGCGGGTCTGATTGAAGCCGTTGAGATAGAGCTTCCATGACTTCGACTCGATCAGGTTGGGCGACTCGGCCGGCAGCCGGAAGCGCGCCACAGCTACCAGCGGCTTGCCGCGGGCGTTGAGCCAGCTGATCTCGAAGGCGTGCCACTCATCCTCGCCGATGAAAGGCAGCTTGCCCTCCTCGATGCCCAGCGGCGCACGATTGGCGGCGCGGGGAATGGGATAGAGCAGCCCGGCATCGTAGTGCTCGGGGTAGGCGGACTCGCGCCCCAGCGGGGCATGTTCGAGCGTATCGGGACGATGATGACTCATGATCGGATACCTTTGCCCTGCTCCAGCATCCACAGGGCGATGCCAAAGAGCACGACGATGAAAGCGACGATGGCGGCCAACGCCCAGCCTACCGGGATGTCGGAAACCCCCAGGAAGCCGTGACGGAATACATTGACCATGTACAGGATCGGGTTGAGCAGCGAAGCGCCCTGCCAGAACGGCGGCAACAGCGAGATCGAGTAGAACACCCCGCCCAGGTAGGTCAGCGGCGTCAGCACGAAGGTCGGAACGATGGAGACGTCATCGAACTTGTCGGCCAGCAGCGCATTGATGAAACCACCGATGGAGAACAGCGCCGCGGTGAGGACCACCACGCCCACGGTCAGCAACGGATGCGCCACGCTGAGGCGGGTGAAGAACAGCGACACGATAGTGACGATCAGCCCAACACCCAGGCCGCGGGCCATGCCGCCGAGCACGAAACCGGCGAGGATCACCCAGTTGGGCATCGGCGAGACCATCATCTCCTCCACGCTGCGCTGGAACTTGTTGGAGAAGAACGATGAGGCCACGTTGGAGTAGCTGTTGGTGATCACCGCCATCATGATCAGCCCGGGCACGATGAAGTCCATGTAGCTGAAGCCATCCATCTCGCCGATACGCGAGCCGATCAGGCTGCCGAAGATGATGAAGTACATGGTCATGGTGATCGATGGCGGCAGCAGGGTCTGCGGCCAGATGCGCGTGAAGCGCTTGACCTCCTTGTACACCACGGTCCAGAGAGCGATGGCGACCTGAGTGGGATTCATTGACTCACCTCCGCCTTCTTGACCGGATTGGCGCGATTCCCCTCCTCCACCATGGAAACGAACATCTCCTCCAGCCGGTTGGCCCGGTTGCGCATGGAGACGACCTCGATGCCGCGCTCGCCCAGGGCGGTGAATACATCATTAAGGCGCTGGCCGCGGTGCACCACCACGGCAAGCTGGGCACTGTCCACCTGCCTTACCTCGAAGCCCTCGATCGCCGGCGCATCTTCTACCGGATGAGCCAGGTCGAGCAGGAAGGTCTCGGTATCGAGTTCGGCCAGCAGGCCGCGCACGCTGGTGTTACGCACGATCTCGCCGTGGTTGATGATCGCCACGTTGCGACACAGGCTCTCGGCTTCCTCGAGATAGTGGGTGGTGAGAATGATGGTGGTGCCCTCGTCGCGATTGATGCGGCGCATGTATTCCCACATGCTGCGACGCAGCTCGATATCGACCCCGGCAGTGGGCTCGTCGAGAATCAATAGCTTGGGCCGATGCATCAGCGCGCGGGCGATCATCAGGCGGCGCTTCATGCCGCCGGAGAGCATGCGCGCGCTGCCGTTACGCTTGTCCCACAGGCCGAGGTCCTTGAGCAGCGTTTCGGCACGGGGCAGCGCCTCGCGCCGCGGCATGCCGTAGTAGCCCGCCTGCGCCAGCACGATGTCGATCACCTTCTCGAACTGGTTGAAGTTGAATTCCTGCGGCACCACGCCCAGGTGATACTTGGCGCGTGCGAAGTCTCGGTCGATGTCGATGCCGAAGATCGAGACCGCGCCGGCGGTTTTCTGTACCAGAGAGCACACGACGCCCAGCGTGGTGGACTTGCCGGCCCCGTTGGGGCCCAGCAGGGCGAAGAAATCGCCCTGCTCGACGTCGAGATCGATGCCCTTCAGGGCGTGAAAGCCGTTGCCGTAGACCTTGGTCAGGCCACGGATCGACAGCGCCGGTTCGGCCATGGGACATCCTTGGTTTAGATGGAAAACGAGTTCAGGACATTAGGGCGCGAAGGAATTTTTCAAGCCTGACCCAGGAAAAACGCAGCGTGACCTCGCCCATGGGCAAGGTAAGCAAATTTTTTTGGGGGAGAAAATGGAGCGGGAAAGGAGATCGACCGGGCTGGCGCACCAGATCACGACCCGAGCCATGGCACCCTGGAAAACGGATAAGGAAATGGAGCGGGAAAGGAGATCGACCGGGCTGGCGCACCAGATCACGACCCGAGCCATGGCACCCTGGAAAATGGATAAGGAAATGGAGCGGGAAAGGAGATCGACCGGGCTGGCGCACCAGATCACGACCCGAGCCATGGCACCCTGGAAAATGGATAAGGAAATGGAGCGGGAAAGGAGATTCGAACTCCCGACCCTCGCCTTGGCAAGGCGATGCTCTACCACTGAGCTATTCCCGCTTATCGACACGGTACGTCGAGGTGGCGTCCCATAGGGGGTTCGAACCCCTGTTCCCGCCGTGAAAGGGCGGTGTCCTAGGCCACTAGACGAATGGGACGCAAAAGACAGGCATGACAACATCACCTGAAAAGATGATGGAGCGGGAAAGGAGATCGACCGGGCTGGCGCACCAGCTCCCGACCCTCACCTTGACCTGCTCACCTGCCGAAGCAGGATTTGGAGCGGGAAAGGAGATTCGAACTCCCGACCCTCGCCTTGGCAAGGCGATGCTCTACCACTGAGCTATTCCCGCATGCACGACAGTCTATGCTATCACTGACGCAACCGCTATCGCTGCTGCAACCGGAAAATGGCGTCCCATAGGGGGTTCGAACCCCTGTTCCCGCCGTGAAAGGGCGGTGTCCTAGACCACTAGACGAATGGGACGCAGCTGGAGCGGGAAAGGAGATCGACGGGGCTGCCGTCGCCGGGCTGGCGCACCAGCTCCCGACCCTCACCTTGACCTGCTCACCTGCCGAAGCAGGATTTGGAGCGGGAAAGGAGATTCGAACTCCCGACCCTCGCCTTGGCAAGGCGATGCTCTACCACTGAGCTATTCCCGCACTCCGGTACCTTGCTGAAGGTGAAAACGAGTGGCGTCCCATAGGGGGTTCGAACCCCTGTTCCCGCCGTGAAAGGGCGGTGTCCTGGACCACTAGACGAATGGGACGCAGCCGTCTCGCTCTCGCCTCAACGAGGTGGCGCGAATGTTACTCAAGCCCCTCGGGGCTGTCAACAGTCGGCCTGGGTTGGCCGAAGGAATGGAAAGCAGCCAGACTTTCGGTGTCAGATGACGAGTCGCATCAGCAGGAGAGAGGCCATGCGCAAGAAGATCGAGAAGAGCGACGCCGAATGGCGCACCCAGCTCACCCCGGAGCAGTACCGCGTGACGCGACAGCAGGGCACCGAGCCGCCCTTCTCCGGCGACTACCAGGTCAGCAACGAGCACGGTATCTACCACTGCGTCTGCTGCAATGCCCCGCTGTTCGAGAACGAGCACAAGTTCGAGGCCCACTGCGGCTGGCCGAGCTTCGACCGACCTCTCGGCCAGGCCGCGGTGGAGGAGCGCTTCGACGAATCACACGGCATGCGCCGCACCGAGGTGGTTTGCGCACACTGTGACGCCCACCTGGGTCACGTTTTCCCCGACGGCCCGCCTCAGACCACCGGACTGCGCTACTGCATCAACTCGGTGGCCATCTCGTTCCACCCCGGCGAATAGCCCGCCCTCTGCCCTGCCAAGGCCGCCCTTCTGCTATGATGGGCGGCCTCGTACGTTTGCAGGAGTGGCACATGCTCGGCTGGTATCCGGGACACATGAACAAGGCGCGCCGCCAGATTCAGGAGGCGCTGCCGGAAATCGACGTGGCGATCGAAGTGCTCGACGCCCGCCTGCCCTACTCCAGTGCCAACCCCATGCTTGCCGGACTGACGCGCCATAAGCCGGTGCTCAAGGTTCTCTCGCGAGCCGACCTGGCCGACCCGGAGCGCACCCGTGAATGGGTGGCGCATTTCGATTCGCTGCCCGATACCCGCGCGCTGGCCGTGACCACCACCAACGCCCGAGAACTCAAGCGCATTCCCAAGCTGTGCCATGAGCTGGCTGGGCAAGTGCGCGCCGATCGAGACGTGCGTGTAATGGTCATGGGCATTCCCAACGTGGGCAAGTCGACCCTGATCAACGGCCTGGCCGGTAAGGCCATCGCCAAGACCGGCAACGAGCCGGCGGTGACCAAGCGTCAGCAGAAGGTGCGCATCCAGGGCCGCGTGGCGCTGATCGACACTCCCGGAGTGCTGTGGCCCAAGATCGAGGATCAGGCCAGCGCCTATCGCCTGGCCGCCACCGGCGCCATTCGCGACACCGCCATCGACTATGTCGACGTGGCGGTGGTCACCGCCGCCGAGCTGGCCCGCCGCTACCCCGAGGCGCTACAGGAGCGCTACAAGCTCGGCGAGCTGCCGCGCTATATCCCCCATCCCGAGGCCGAACGGGTCGAGGCTGACGGCCCCCAGCGCATCGACCTGCTGGCCGTGGCCGGCTTCGACGGCCATGCGATTCTCAGCGAGATCGCCAGCCGTCGCGGCGGCCTGCGCCCCGGCGGCGAGGTGGATCTGCACCGCGGTGCCGAGGTGCTGCTGCATGAATTACGCGACGGCAAGCTCGGCCGCCTGACGCTGGAGACCCCGGCCGACGTGCCCGCCCCCGAAGCCGTTGAAGATACCGCATCGGCTGCGGCTGATGGCGATAGCGGCGAAGGCGCCGAGCCCGCATAATCAACGAGCTCCGGCAACCCGCCTGACCGGAGCCACCGGACATCACAGGAATTCGGACATCTCCATGGACACGCCCTCCCTATTCAGGAAATCGCATAAGCTCGACAACGTCTGCTACGACATCCGCGGCCCCGTGCTCGAGCACGCCAAGCGGCTGGAAGACGAAGGCCAGCGCATCCTCAAGCTCAACATCGGCAACCCGGCGCCATTTGGCTTCGAAGCGCCCGAGGAAATCCTCCAGGACGTGATGCGCAACTTGCCCACCGCTCAGGGTTACTGCGATTCCAAGGGGCTCTATTCGGCACGCAAGGCGATCATGCAGGAGTGCCAGCGCAAGGAGATTCCGGGCGTCGGCATTGAGGACATCTTCATCGGCAACGGCGTCTCCGAGCTGATCGTGATGGCGCTGCAGGCGCTGCTCAATGACGGCGACGAAGTGCTGATTCCCGCTCCCGACTACCCTCTGTGGACTGCCGCCGCCAACCTCGCCGGCGGACGCGGAGTGCACTACCGCTGCGATGAGCAGGCCGATTGGGCGCCGGACATCGCCGATCTGCGCTCCAAAGTGACCAGCCATACCCGAGCCCTGGTGATCATCAACCCCAACAACCCCACCGGCGCGGTCTACCCGCCCGAAGTGGTGCGCGAGATGCTAGAGGTGGCTCGCGAGCACGACCTGGTGGTGTTCTCCGACGAAATCTACGACAAGATCTTGTACGACGGCACCGAGCACGTCTCCACCGCCGCCCTGGCCGACGAGGACCAGCTGGTGGTGACCATGAACGGGCTGTCCAAGAGCTACCGCTGCGCCGGCTTCCGCTCCGGCTGGATGATCCTCTCCGGCAGCGTCGCCATGCAGCGCGCACGCGACTACGTACAGGGTATCAACATGCTCGCCTCGATGCGCCTGTGCGCCAACGTGCCGGCCCAGCACGCCATCCAGACAGCGCTGGGCGGCTATCAGTCGATCAACGACCTGATCCTGCCGGGTGGGCGGCTGTTGGCCCAGCGCGACATCACCTACGAGAAGCTCAACGCCATCCCAGGGGTGTCGTGCACCAAGGCCAAGGGTGCGCTCTACGCCTTCCCGCGGCTCGACCCCAAGGTCTATCCCATCCAGGACGACCAGAAACTGGTGCTCGACCTGCTGTTGCAGGAGAAGATCCTGTTGGTGCAGGGCACGGCCTTCAACTGGCCGGAGCCGGACCACGTGCGCATCGTCACCCTGCCCTGGGCCGACCAGCTCGGCGACGCCCTGGATCGCTTCGCTCACTTCCTGTCGCGCTATCGCCAATGAACCGCCAGAGACGCCGCCGCGAGCCGAAATGACGTTATGCCCTTGAAACCTCCCTTAACGAGCCGTATCTAATCAGCAGATTACAGGCCGAGCTTCCACGGCCCCCGACTCTCATGACGACCGGAGTTTTCCGACGATGATGCGAATATTGCTCTTCCTGGGCACCAACCTGGCGGTGATTATCGTCGCCAGCATCACGCTGCGCCTGCTCGGAGTGGAGGGTTACCTGACCGAGCAGGGCATGAACTTCAACGCCCTGCTGATCTTCTGCTTCATCTTCGGCATGGCCGGTTCGATGATCTCGCTGTTCATCTCCAAGTGGATGGCCAAGCGCTCCACCGGCACGGTGGTGATCGAGCAGCCGAGCAACGCCACCGAGAAGTGGCTGCTCGATACCGTGGCCGAACTCTCGCAGCAGGCCGGGATCAAGATGCCGGAAGTGGGCATCTTCCCCGCACAGCAATCCAACGCCTTCGCCACCGGCTGGAATAAGGACGACGCCCTGGTGGCCGTCTCCGCGGGGCTGCTCAATCGCATGCGCCCGGAGGAAGTGCGCGCGGTGCTGGCCCACGAGATCGGCCACGTGGCCAATGGCGACATGGTCACCCTGGCACTGATCCAGGGCGTGGTAAATACCTTCGTGATGTTCTTCGCGAGGGTGGTGGCGCATCTGGTGGACAACTTCCTGCGCTCTCGCAGCGACGGCCAGGGCGGACTCGGCTTCATGGGCTACTTCGCCGTGGTGATCGTCGCCGAGATCGTGTTCGGCCTGGTAGCCTCGGCCATCGTGGCGTGGTTCTCGCGCTTTCGCGAGTACCGTGCCGATGCCGCGGGGGCCCAGCTCGCCGGCAGCGGCGCGATGATCAATGCCCTGGCGCGGCTCAAGGCCGAGAGCGACATGCCCAACCAGATGCCGGAAACCCTGACCGCCTTCGGTATCAATGCCGGCCAGACGCGCAAGATCATGGAACGCCTGTTCGCCAGCCACCCGCCGCTGGACGACCGGATTCGGGCCTTGAAGGAAGCCGCTTACCGGTAAGCCCGGCTGCTGTGAACCCGGTGCTGTATACCAGAAAGGGCCCGTCGGATGACGGGCCCTTCTCATTGAGCTTCACCTCACGCTCAGCCTCAGCCCCGCGCTCTGCAGCCATGTCGACAAGGCCTGGCCATCGTGACCCAGCTCGACCGCGAGCGTCGAGAATTCCCGACGCAGCGGGTAATTCGCTCGGCAGGCGTCGAAGCCCTTGGCCATGCCCTGCCGATGGCTCTCGCGCAACAAGCTGTCATGGTCGCGACGCACGTCGTAGACCGTGCGCAGGCAGAGCCGCAGCGCCTCCTCCGGCGCCAGCCCGCCCTGTAGCGCCAGCAGCGACACGGGCGGAGCCGGCAGCAGGTCGGTCAGGGCGAGCCGCGCCGGAAGCCCCAGACAGCGTGACAGCGCCGTGTAGACTTGGTGAGTGCCGCGCAGCTTGCCGTCGAGGCTATGGCCGGCGATGTGCGGCGTGGCCAGCTCCGCGAGACCGCGCAGGGTCGGGTCGATGTCCGGTTCGTTCTCCCAGACGTCGAGAATAACGCTGATGTCGCCCGCGTTCGCCAGGCGCTGCCCCAGAGCCCGGCCGTCGACGCAGTCGCCGCGCCCGGCGTTGAGCAGCACCGTGCCGGGGGTCAGCCGGGCGATGCGCGGCGCATTCAACAAATGATGGGTGGCATGCGGGCCTTGGCGAACGAGCGGCGTATGCAGGCAGAGCACGTCGCACTTCTCGACCAAGGTGTCGAGGTCGTCGTAGCCTTCGCCGCCTTCCGCCTCAGCCCGGGGCGGATCGCAGGCCAGGCAGTCGAGACCCATGGCGGCGAGACGAGCCCGCAACCGCCCACCCACGTTGCCCACCCCGACGATGCCGATACGCCGCTCGGCGAGCCGCCAGCCCTGGCGTTCGGCCAGGGTGAGCAGGCTGCCCAGCACGTAGTCGACCACCGCCTCGGCGTTGCAGCCCGGCGCACTGGCAAAACTGATGCCGTGTCGTGCCAGCGCCGCCTGGTCGACGTGGTCGGTACCGATGGTGCAGGTACCGACGAAGCGCAGCGGCGATCCCAGCGCCCTGGCCGCGTCGAGCGTCGCCGCATCCAGCCGGGTAATGGAGCGAATGACCAGGATATCGATATCCGCCAGCGCCGCGGCATCGATCTCGCGCCCTGGCAACCGGACGAGTTCGCCCAGCGGGCCGAAACAGGCCTCTGCTCCCGGCACGTTGGCATCGACCAGTATCTTCACGCTGATTCCCTCTCCATGCAGTGTTCCATGCACGCGGTGTGCTCATGAAGCCGGCATCCCGCGAACCCTCGGCCATGGCTTGTCCAGCCGGCTCGATGCCTTACAATACCGCGACCCGATTCTTCGCGCCGCCCGGGGCGGCGCCTGACGCTTGTGGGAGCCTTCGTGATCGTCCGCTGGGAAAGTGACCATGACTACGTGCTGGTGCATATCCACCAGGACATGTTCGGCGACTGGATCTTCAGCCGCGCCTGGGGGCAGATCGGCACCCAGTTCGGTGGGCTGAAACATAGGCTGGCCGACGATCACGATCAGGCGATGATGTGGCTCGGCGACGAGGCCACCATTCAATCGTCCCGCGGACTGCACAAGGTGCTCGAGGTGGACGCCGAGAGCGACGAGGGACGGGCTGCCGTACGGCAGCTTTCCCTGCTGGACAACGCCTAGGGAAACACTGCAGTACTTCTCTAAAGCAAGTACCGTCGCCCGCTTGGCCGCCGTGCAGGCGCTCCACCCTCCTCTTCCCTTAGGTCCCGGGGTTCTGGTTCGCCAGTCTTCAGCTGCTGCCAGGCAGCCTCGTCGAGCCGGTCTCGCTCGGCCAGCCAGGCCGCCAGGCGCGGCGCCTCGAAGCCCATGTCGAGTTCCTCCCCCGCCTCGTCGACCAGTACCGGGATGCGCACCCCGTAGCGTGCCATCAGGTCGTCGTCTTCGCTGATCTCAACCCTGCTCAGCTTGAGCTCGCCGCGGTGCAGCTGCGACAGCAGCGCCTCGAGCCGTTCGCACAAGTGACAGCCCAGGGTGGTGTAGAGCGTCAGATGCGTCATGCGGCCTCCCGGTGGCGAATCAGGAACACGTGATGAATATCGGGGCGACGCTGGAAGTCGGGGTCGAAGGTGCGCGCCGAGATGTCCTCGATGGCGAAGCGTTCGACCAGCCCCGCGTCGATGTTGAAGCGCCGCTGGTTGTTGGAGAACACCAGGATGCCGCCCGGGGCCAGCCGCGCCATGGCCAGCTCGACCAGGCGGACATGGTCGCGCTGCACGTCCAGGGTTCCCTCCATCCTCTTCGAATTGGAGAAAGTCGGCGGATCGAGGAAGATCAGGTCGAACTGCGCCGAGGCGGTCTCCAGCCAGCGCAGGCAATCGTCGCGCACCACGCGATGCCGCGCCGGGTCGAGCCCGTTCAGGGCGAAGTTGTCGCGCGCCCACTCCAGGTAGGTGTTGGACAGATCCACGCTGACGCTGTCACTGGTCCCGCCGGCCTCCTCGGTGCCCAACGCCGCCTGCACGGTGGCCGCCGCGGTGTAGCAGAACAGGTTGAGGAAGCGCTTGCCGGGCGCCATCTCGGCAAGCATGCGGCGCACCGGGCGATGATCGAGAAACAGCCCGGTATCGAGGTAGTCGCGCAGGTTGACCCATAGCCGGGCTCGCCCCTCGCGTACCTGAAAGCGCTCACCGGTGGCGGCCTGCTTGACGTACTGCGCCTTGCCGCTCTGCTTCTCGCGTCGCTTGATCACCACCTGGCCGGCATCGACGCCAAGCACCTCGGGAATCACCTGCAGGGCATCGTACAGCCGCTTCTGCGCCTGGGCGGGGTTGATCGAGCGCGGCGGCGCATACTCTTGCACGTGTACGCGACCGTCATAGACATCTACCGCCAGCGCATACTCCGGCATGTCGGCGTCGTAGAGCCGATAGCAGGTTTCGCCGCTCTGTTTGAGCCATTTCTTCAGCCGCTTGCGGTTCTTCTCCAGGCGATTGGCGAACATCTGCGCCCCTTCGCTGCGCGATGCGGCCGGCGTTTCTCGCTCGCCCGTGGCTCGCACCTCACCGGTAGCTGGCACATCCATCAGCAGCAGCTTGGCCTCCAGTGGCCCGTTTCTCAGCGAATACTGCTTGTCGGCGCGCAGCCCGATGCGGTGACCCAGATCCGGGTTGGCGGTGAACACCGCGAGGCGCCAGCCGGGAAAGGCATGGCGCACACCCTCGCCCAACGCGCCGTAGAGCGTCACAAGTTCAGGCAACTCCCCCAGGCGTTCGCCGTAGGGCGGGTTGGTGACGATCAGCCCGCGCGTCTTATCGTCCAGCTCGGCCGGCCGCTGCAACTGGTTGAGCGAAGCCCCCGAGAACTCGATCAGTGCCGGAATGCCGGCGCGCATGGCATTCGACTTCGCGGCAGCCAGCGCCGGCGGGCTCTCGTCGAAGCCATACAGGCGGTTGCGACAGCGTTTGCGCCCGATGCTGGCGCGCGCCTCGGCCTCGCGCTTGAGTTCGGCCCACAGCGCCTCGTCGTGCTGTGCCCAGCCATGGAAGCCGAAACGCCCCCGATTAAGGTTGGGCGCCATATCGGCGGCCATCAGCGCCGCCTCGATCAGCAGGGTGCCCGCGCCACACAGCGGATCGACCAGCGCCTCGCCGTCGCGCAGGCGCTGCGGCCAGCCGGCACGGATCAAGAGGGCCGCCGCCAGGTTCTCCTTGAGCGGGGCATGGCCCACATCGCGGCGATAGCCACGCCGATGGAGACTCTCACCCGAGAGGTCCACGCCCAGGGTCAGCCGCCCCCGGTGCAGATGGGCGTAGAGACGCAGGTCGGGACGCTCCAGATCGACACTCGGACGCGCCTGGCCGGCCGCCTGCAAGGCATCGATCACCCCGTCCTTGACGGTCTGAGCACCGAACCGGGTATGACGAATCTGCTCGCTGCGACCATGAAAGTCCACCGCCAGGGTGGCGCCGGGCCGCAGGTGGCGCGTCCAGTCGACGCCCGACACCGCGAGCAGCAGCGCCTCGGGGCGCTCGATGCCCTCCTCGCGCAGCAGGCTGAGCACGATGCGATTGGCCAGCCGCGACCACAGGCAAGCGCGGTAGGCCGCCGCCAGGTCGGCCTGGAAATGCACACCGGCCACGGTGGTCTTATGCGGCTCGGCGCCGAGCGCGCGCAGCTCGTCGGCAAGCAGCTCTTCCAGCCCCTTCGGACAGGTGGCCAGGAAGGTCAGGGTGCGATGTTGAAATGGCTCGTTCATGGGTCGTGCCCGCCCGTACGGCGGGCATATTCCTTTCGTTACAAATTTGTCTCGGTCTTATGACGAAACATGGGTCGACAATGAGCCCCATGATGGGCTAAGACTAGTCATGGTAGCTACTGGAAAGACGCATGCGTTCACTTCGCGGGCCCTTATGCCCCGCATGACCTCGCTCTGCCGTCGTAATGGACTGGGTACGGCTGGCGAACGAACGGTGGAACGCCGGGATGCGCATGTCGTGCGTCCCCAATTGGTACCTTTTAAAGAGGTCATCCGATGAAAAGACAGAAACGTGATCGCTACCAACGCGCCTATGTCCATGGCTACAAGGCCGGAATTTCCGGGCGCTCCCGCGACGACTGTCCCAGTCAGGATGTCAACATACGTGAATACTGGATGAGTGGTTGGCGTGAAGGTCGAGGCGACCAATGGGCCGGCATGACCGGCGTCTCCGGCATTCACAAGAACCCCATGGTGTTGTAACGAACCCGCCACTCATCAACGTCCCTCCGTCATCGACAAGATGGCGCAGTTGAGCTAAGCCCGTGCATGCACGGGCTTTCTTGTTTAGCCCTCCCGACGCCAGCGCTCGCCAAGTTTCCTCACAAGCCGCCTCGCGACTTGCCTGACGCGGCCCTGATCGCGCGGGCACACCCGTCGACCAGCGCGGGTCCGCGATAGATGAAGCCCGAGTAGAGCTGCACCAGGTCGGCGCCCGCCTCGAGCTTGGCCACTGCCGCCTCGCCGCTGTCGATACCCCCCACGCCGATGATCGGCAGCCCCGACAGGCGTTGGCGTAGCTCGCGTATCACCGTGTTGGACGCCTCGAACACCGGCCGCCCCGAGAGTCCGCCCGCCTCGTCGGCATGAGGCAACCCGGCCACGGCGTCGCGCGAGACGGTGGTGTTGGTAGCGATCACCGCGTCGATCCCGCTCCCGGCGATGCTCTCTGCCACCAACCCCACTTCCTCAGCGCTCATGTCGGGGGCGATCTTGACGGCCAGCGGCACCCGCCGCCCCGTAGCCTGGTCCAAGCGGCTACCCGCCTCGCGCAGGGCGCCCAGCAGAGTGTCGAGATGTTCGCCGAATTGCAAATTGCGCAGCCCCGGGGTGTTGGGCGAGGAGATGTTGACCGTCACGTAATCGGCGTGGGCGTGCACTTTCTCCAGGCAGGCCAGGTAGTCATCGACGGCATTCTCCACCGGCGTGGTGAGGTTCTTGCCGATATTAATGCCGACGATGCCGTCGAAATGCGCCGCCTTCACCCGTTCGACCAGGTGGTCGACACCGGCGTTGTTGAAGCCCATGCGATTGATGATCGCGCCGCGCTCCGGCAGACGAAACAGGCGCGGCCTGGGGTTGCCGTCCTGGGGCTTGGGCGTGACGGTACCGACCTCGACGAAACCGAAGCCGAGCGCTCCCAGCGCATCGAGGTGATCGGCGTTCTTGTCCAGCCCCGCAGCCAGGCCCACCCGGTTGGGAAAACGCAGCCCCATCAGCTCCACGGGATCGTCGACCCGCGCGGCGGCGAACCGCCCCGACAGTTTCAGCCGATGCGCCAGGTCCAGGGCCGAGAGCGCAACCCCATGGGCGGTTTCGGCATCGAGGCGAAACAGGATCGAGCGGGCAAGCGCGTACATGGCAACTCCTGGCGGTTGGCTGGCAACGAGGCGGGCGGATTATACCAGCGCCGCGAAGCCAAAACGACGAACCCCGCCATCGGCGGGGTTCGTCTATCGCATATGCTGCTTCGCGCGATCAGGTCTCGCCGTTGCTCTCGGCCAGATCAACCAGCTCGCGCACCGCCACGGCGAATAGCGGGAAGCTCGCCTGAGTACCGCCGCTATGCACCTCGGCGAGCAGGCGACACCAGCGGTCGTGCAGCGAGGCGTGCGTCGACAACCAGTTGTCGACCCGCTCATCGGCTTCACGCCCGACCTCGGATTTGAGCACGCTGATGGTCAGCGCCAGCTGCTGGCGATCGATGTCGTCGCGGAAGGTCTCGCGGGCCTGAGCTTGCCAGCTGTCGCGCACGTGTAGCTCGCTCACCTGCTGGATCATCCAGGGCAGCTCGAGGCGGTTGCCGATTTCGAAGAACACCTCGGCCACGCGCTGCGGTTTCTCGTCGGTCTGGCGTGCCGCCTGGATGATACCGAGCGCCCCGTACAGGCTGCCCGATGCCGCTACCGTGGCGGCCAGCTCTTCGGGCACACCGGCGTCGAGTAGCTCGTCGCGCTTGTGCTCCCAGCGGCTGTGCTCCTCGCCGCGCAGCAGTTCGCCGATATCCTCCTGCAGCTGGGCGACACGCGGAGCGAAGTATTCGATCGCGTCCCGCGTCGAGAGCCCCAGACGCTGGCGCAGGAACCAACGCGTGGTGCGCCGGATCAAGCGCATCAGATCGAGCATCATCGAATACTGCACCTCGCTCGGCACCTGATTGTCCAGCAACTCGATGCGCTCCCACAGCGTGGAGAGCTGGAAGCTGTCGCGGGCAACGATGTAGGCGCGGGCGATGTCGGCGGGATCGGCACCGGTGGAATCGATGAGCCGACGCACGAAGACGATACCCATGTGATCGACCAGGTCGTTGGCCACTTGGGTCGTGACGATTTCCCGCTTCAGGCGGTGTTCGTACATCTCGTCGCGGAAACGCTCGACCAGCACGCGCGGGAAGATCCGCTCCACGTACTGCTGGATATACGGGTCGTCGGGCACGTCCGAGGCCAACACGTCGCCCTTGAGCACGCTCTTGGCGTAGGAGATGAGCACCGAGAGTTCCGGATGGGTCATGCCCTGGTCGGCGTTGGCCCGTTCCTGCAGCACCTCGTCAGAAGGCAGGAACTCCAGTTCCCGGTCGAGCTGGCCGGCGGCCTCCAGTTCGCTGATGAAACGCCGGAAAGGCGCGATGCCGAAGCGCGACAGCCTCAGCGAGAGGTCGAGCGCCTGGGTTTGGCGATAGTTGTCGAGAATGACCAGGTCGGCCACCTCCTCGGTCATGTCCGCCAGCAGCTGATTGCGCTGCTTGTCGGTCATGTCGCCGCGCTTGACCACTTCGTCGATGAGGATCTTGATATTGACCTCGTGGTCGGAGCAGTTCACCCCGCCGGCGTTGTCGATGAAGTCGGTGTTGACCAGCACGCCCTTGGCGGCGGCTTCCATCCGTCCGCGCTGGGTCAGGCCCAGGTTGCCGCCTTCGCCGACCACCCGGCAGTTCAGCTCGTAGCCGTTGATGCGCAGCGCGTCGTTGGCCTTGTCGCCGACCTGGGCATCGGTCTCGTCGCCGGCCTTGACGTAGGTACCGATGCCACCGTTCCACAACAGGTCATAGTGCGACTTGAGCATGGCGCGAATCAGGTCGTTGGGCGAGAGCCGCTCCTCCTCGATGCCGAAGGTCTCCTTCATCTGCGGCGAGATCGGGATGGACTTGGCGCTGCGCTTGAACACGCCGCCCCCTTCAGAGATCAGCGAGGCATCGAAATCCTCCCAGCTCGAGCGCGCCAGCTTGAACATCCTTTCGCGCTCGGCAAAAGTGGCGACCGCATCGGGGTTGGGGTCGACGAAGATATGCAAATGGTTGAAGGCGCCAACCAGGCGAATCTTGTCGGATAGCAGCATGCCGTTGCCGAACACGTCACCGGCCATGTCGCCGATGCCGAGCACAGTGAATTCTTCCTGCTGCGTGTTGAGACCGAGATTGCGGAAGTGGCGCTTCACCGATTCCCAGGCACCGCGCGCGGTGATGCCCATCTTCTTGTGGTCGTAGCCGTTGGCCCCGCCGGAAGCGAAGGCGTCGCCCAGCCAGTGGCCGTACTCGGCGGAGATCTCGTTGGCGATGTCGGAGAAGGTCGCGGTGCCCTTGTCCGCAGCCACCACCAGGTAGACGTCGTCATCGTCGTGGCGGACCACGTCCCGCGGCGGCACCACCTCCCCGGCGACCAGGTTGTCGGTGACGTCGAGCAGCGCGCGGATGAAGGTCTTGTAGCAGGCAATACCTTCCTGCTGGATGGCGTCGCGATCACCGCCCTCGGGCAGGCGTTTGCAGATGAAGCCGCCCTTGGCGCCCACCGGCACGATCACGGCGTTCTTGACCTGCTGCGCCTTGACCAGCCCCAGCACCTCGGTGCGGAAGTCCTCCTGGCGGTCGGACCAGCGCAGGCCGCCGCGGGCCACCTTGCCCCCGCGCAGGTGCACCCCTTCCACGCGCGGCGAGCAGACGAAGATCTCGTAGGCCGGGCGCGGCTTGGGTATGCCGGTAACCTGGCGAGGATCGAGCTTGTAGGCGATGTAGTCCTTGGGTCGTCCGTCGCCACCGGGCTGGAAGTAATTGGTACGTAGCGTGGCCTGGATCAGCTCCATGAAGCGGCGCATCAATTGATCGTCGTTGAGGCTGGCCACACCCTCGAGGTGACGATGGATGCGCTCCACGCAGGCGTCGACCTCGCCCTCCTCGGGGCGCCGGGCCGGATCGAAGCGCATGCGAAACAGGGTGACCAGCTCGTGGGTGATCTCGGGATAATTGGTCAGCGTGGTGGCGATGTAATCCTGGGACATGCCGAAGCGGATCTGCTTCAGGTAACGCGCATAGCCGCGCAACATGGCGACTTCGCGCCAGTCCAGGTTGGCGGCGATCACCAACCGGTTGAAGCCGTCGTTCTCGGCCTCGCCCCCCCAGATACGCTTGAACGCCTCGATGAATGGCTCGCGCATCTGCTGCAGGCTGACCTCGGTGGTGGTGTGATGCTCCAGGTCGAAGTCGTGCAGCCAGTAGCGCACTTCCGGCGTATCGATCTCGTACGGGCGCTCGCCGATGACACGCAGCCCCAGGTTCTCCATCACCGGTAGGACGTCGGAGAGCGGAATCGGGCGGTCGCGCTGGAACAGCTTGAGGTTGACCCCGCTGCCCTCCTCCTCGACCAGTCGATAGAGTGTCAGCGCCAGCGGCTCGCCCTCGTCGAGCTCGGCCAGGTACTGCAGGTCGAAGACCGCCGTGCGAGAGCCGAAGTCATCTCGATAGCTGGCCGGGAAAGCGTCGCGGAAGCGATCCATCAGCCGGTTGGCCTGCTCCTCGCCGTAGCCTTCGATCAGCGCCTCGTGCAGCTCGTCGCGCCAGCTCCGGGCGAGCTGGGCCACCTTGGCTTCCAGACGCTTGAGATCGACCTCGCGGGGCGTCTCTCCGCGGAAGCGCAGGATGAACTGGATGCGCGCCAGAATCGACTCTGAGAGATAGGTGTTGAAGTCGCCGAAGGTGGCGTCGAGCTCTTCGCACAGCAGGTTCTGAATACGCACGCGCAGGTCGGTGGAGAACACGTCGCGCGGCACGAACACCAGGCAGGAATGGAAACGCCCGGAGCGGTCGGTGCGGATGAACAGGCGCACCCGGCGTCGCTCGCGAATGTCGAGGATGCCGAGCGCCGTGCGCGCGAGCTCTTGGGTATCGATCTGGAACAGGTCGTCGCGCGGGTAGACCTCGAGGATCTGCAGCAACTGCTTGCCGTTGTGCCCCTTGGGGTTGAAGCCGGCAATCTCCATCACCGCGCGAAGTTTACGTCGCAGCAACGGAATGTTGCGCGGCGAGTCGTTGTAGAGGCTCGAGGTGAACAGGCCCAGGAAGCGATGCTCACCGATCACCCGCCCTTGCTTGTCGTAGCGGTCGACGGAGATGTAGTCGGGATAGGTAGGCCGATGCACCCGGGCATGGTGGGCACTCTTGGCGAAGGAGAGCAGTTGAGGTACCAGCACGAAGCGATTGCCCTCGATCCCGAGCTCGGTGCGGATGCGCTCCTGATAGCGCGGCAGATCCAGGCGGAACACGCCGAGATCGCTGCCCTCCATCTTGGCCAGCCGGTCGCCGTCGGGGCCGGATTCGACGGTATAGGCGTCGTAGCCGAGAAAGGTGTAGTTGTCGCGCCGCAGCCATTCGAGAAAGGCGATGGCCTCCTCGTGGTCGCCGGCCTCGATCTGCTCGGGGCAGCCCGCCTTGAGCTCATCGATCGCTTGCTGCACGCGCTCGCTCATCGCTTGGTAATCGCCCACGGCGATACGCACGTCGCGCAGCACCTCGTGCAACGACCGCTCGATATCGGCCAGCACCTCGGGGTTGGAGTGGCGATCGATCTCGATGGCGATCAGCGACTCTCGGCTCTCCGGGGCTTGCGTATCGCGCGGCGAGCAGACCTGTACCAGTTCATGGCTGCGATTGCGCTCCACCGCCAGGACGGCATTGTGAATGGCGTGCACGGTCAGCCCGCGACGATTGAGCTCGATGCGCACCGAGTCGACCAAGAACGGCATGTCCTCGTGCAGCACGGCAACGAAGGTATGCGACGACTGCCAGCCGTGTTCTTCGAAGTCGGGATTGAAAACCCTCACCTTGGGTTCGGCATGATCGAAGTGTTGGATGAAGTGCCATACCGAGAGAGTGGCGCCGTAGAGGTCGTCGAGCCGACGGTCGATCAGGTCCTCCAACGGCACCGTGGCGTAGAAATGCCGGGCGAAGGCTTCCACCTCTTCCGCCCGCTCCTTCTCCAGTCGGCTGTCCAGGCGTTCGCGCAACTGCTTGAGAATATCCTGTCGGCCAACTTCGATCGTCTCGTATTGCATCCCTCACCTCGGCTGCCTGGGGCCCGTCTCGGCCCTGGGAATAAAATCGGCGTGGCCCGGGGCCACGTGACGGGAAGCTTACTGTAGCCTCGCGCCGCACCCCATCGACTTGCCAGTCTTCTCATGGAGCATGTCGGTTGTGCATCGAGGCTCGACGTTTTGTCACTTGACATTTCTCGCGGAACGGGAAAATGAAACGGTCTGACGAGCGACGACTCAGGCGAATTTCCTCTCCAGCAGCACCCCGCACTCGCAATGGTGAGTCCAGGGAAACTGGTCGAACAGGGCGAAACGGTTGATCCGATGGGTGCGGCACAAGGTCTCCAGGTTGCGCTCCAACGTATCCGGGTTGCATGAAATATAGACGATTCGTGGGTACTCGCTCAGTTGGCGGCAGCTCACCTCGTCGAGACCGGCGCGGGGCGGGTCCACCAGCACGGTGGAGAAGTCGTAGTCCTCGAGCGCCATGTCCGCCACTCGACGCCCACCCTTGTCGCCACGCAGCGCAGCGGCGAATTCCTCCGCCGACATGCGCCCGACCTCGGCGTTGTCGACGTCATTGGCCGTCAGGTTCTCGCGCGCGCTGGCAACCGAGGTGCGCGAGATCTCGGTGGCCAGCACGCGGCGGAAGTTCTCGGCCAGGGCGATGGTGAAGTTGCCGTTGCCGCAATAGAGCTCGACCAGGTCGCTTGCCTGGCTGCCACGCGTCACGTCGCGTGCCCAGGACAGCATGGCGCGGCTGATCTCGGCATTGGGTTGAGTGAAGCTGTTCTCAACCTGCTGATAGTGCAGCGTGCGGTCATCGACCTCCAGGCGCTCCCAGACGTGGTCGCGTTCGAGTACCAGGCGCTGCTTGCGCGAGCGGCCGATAACGAGAATGTCCAGGCGCTTCTGCAGCCGCCGCGCCTCGTTTTCCCAGGCGTCATCCAGCGGGCGGTGGTAGATCAGGGTGACCAGCGCCTCGCCGGCCAGCGTGGTCAGGAATTCGACCTGGAACAGCCGCCGACGCAGCACATCGCTCTCGAGCAACGCCTCGCGCAGTCGCGGCATCAGTTCGTTGATGCGACGACTGGCCACCGGATAGTCGTCGAGACGAATCACTCGCTTCTTCTTCGGATCGTCGGGGTCGACCTCGAACATGGCGTAGTAGAGATCATCGCCCTCGTGCCACAGGCGAAACTCGCAGCGTTGACGATAGTGGCTCGGGGGGGAGGGAAAGACCTCCAATGCCGGCGGCGAGAAGCGTTCGAACTGGCGGACGATGCGCTCACGCTTGGCCTCGAGCTGCGCGTCGTAGCGAGCGGGTTCGACAACGGGAATGGACACGGCGGCTCCTGTCGCATGCGTGGGTGGAAAAGGTATTCAGCCGACCGTCAGCAGCTGCGGTTCAGCAAAATCGAAGGCGGCGACGGCCCGCACCAGCCGGGCATCGGGCCCCGTTGCCAGGCAGCGGTCTCTCTCCCGGCGCAGTGCCGCCACGCCCATCACCTGAACCGTGCGCTTGGCGATGGCATCGCTTGAGTCCACCAGCTGGATCGTTCGCGGGGCCGCGGCGGAAATTCGCTCTTTCAGAAGGGGGAAGTGGGTACAGCCGAGCACCACGGTATCGAGATCCTGCTGCTGCCATAGCGGCGCGGTGACCGCTCGGATCACGTCGGGGTCCGGGGCATCGCCGGCCAGTACACGCTCGGCCTCCCTGACCAGCGGGTCGGCAGCGACTCGGGTGACTCGGCAACCGGCGGCGAACGCCTCGATCAGGCGGTCGGTGTAGGGGCGCGACACGGTGGCGCTGGTCGCCAGCAAGCCGATATGTCGGCTGCGGCTCAAGACGGCGGCCGGCTTGATCGCCGGCACGGTACCCACCACGGGGACCGCCAGTCGTGCCCGCAGCGCATCCAGCGCCAGCGTGCTGGCAGTGTTGCAGGCCACCACCAGCACGCTGCAGCCGCTAACGGAGACAGCGGCTTCGCACACCGCGAGGATGCGCTCCACCAACCAGGCGTCCGGACGCGTGCCGTACGGCAACATGGCGTTGTCGCATGCATAGACCAGCGCGGCATCGGGCAGCCGCTGGCGCATCGGCGCAACGACCGACAGGCCGCCGACGCCGGAATCGAAGATCAGTATCGGGCCGGACATGACGAAACGGCACTCATGGGAATCGCTCGGCTGCTGCGGGAAAAGCCGTCATTCTAGCAGCTAGCCGAGCGACCTGAAGCCTTCGTCTTGAGGGGGTCACGCCGCCGTTTCGGGGGCTCGGGTCTCGCGAAGTTCGGCGTAGAGTTCGGGATAGGCCTCCTGGAGCCGCTCCAGTTTGGCCGAGGCCCCATCGGGGAGCGCGCTGGTCAGCAACTCCATGTCGTGATCGTCGAAATGCTCGCGGAGCAGCGGGAACAGCAGTTCACGTTCGTCACGCAGATAATTGCGATGTGCGGTGAGATAGGCCCGGAGGTCATCGGCGAAGCGATCCATGGGGATCACGGCATCCATCAGGATCATGTCGATGTCGTCGGACAAACGCTTGAGGCGCTTGCGCAGGGCCTGATAGTCGCTTGACAGACGCTCGGTCAGGTCCCGGCACTCCGGCGCCAGTTCCTGCAGGCGCTGCGAACAGACGCGCTCCAGCGGTACGGTGAAATCTTCCATGTAGCCGAGGATGTAGTCGACCACTTCCCGAACGAGCTGGAAGTTGGGCCGTTCACCGGCAGCCAGGGCTTTCTGCTTGAGCTGAAGGACGTGCAACATGCGCGCCATATTGGCATGATCCTGACGCAGCTGAGTCAGCATGGGCATGTCGAGGCCTCCTCTATGCGATGAGCGGTTATAGTGGTTGGATTCGCGGGACAGAAGCAGGTTCAGTCTTGCCGATGCAATGATGCGGCGCGAAAGGCAGGATGCTGTATCCACCGTAGACCCTTTGATCCGATCCCGCACATCGCCCAAGGTCGTATTGACGACCAACGGCATCCCAAAGCTGTAAAGGAGAAAGTCCTCATGGATCTGTTCGGCCAGGCGTCCGACGCTTCCGCACCGCTGGCCTATCGCATGCGCCCCCGTCGCCTGGAGGATTACGTGGGCCAGCAAGCCCTGGTGGGCCCGGGCAAACCGCTGCGGCGCATGGCCGAGACCGGCACCGTGCGTTCCATGATCCTGTGGGGCCCACCCGGCACCGGAAAAACCACCCTGGCCGAAATTCTGGCCGAAGAGTCCGGCGCCCACCTGGAGCGGCTCTCGGCGGTCATGGCGGGAGTCAAGGATATTCGCGCCGTCGTGGACCGGGCCCGTGCCCTGCAGGCTCAGGGCCGCCCCACCCTGCTGTTCCTCGACGAGATTCACCGCCTCAACAAGAGCCAGCAGGACGCTCTGCTGCCGCATGTGGAGTCGGGCTTGCTGACCCTGATCGGCGCCACCACCGAAAACCCCTCCTTCGAGGTCAATTCGGCACTGCTTTCGCGCGCCCGGGTCTATGTATTGCAATCGCTAGAGCAAGCCGAGCTGATCGAGGTGATGCGTCGCGCACTGAACGATCGCGAGCGGGGCCTCGGTGAACGCCATATCGCCGTTGAGCATGACGTCCTGGCCACGCTTGCCCGCGCCGCGGCCGGCGATGCCCGCCGCGCCCTGGGGCTGCTGGAAACCGCCTGCGACTTCACCCAGGCCGAGGCCGACGGTGAACGCCTGACCCACGATGCGCTGGAAGCGGTGATCGGGCATCAGGCCAGCGCCTTCGACAAGCAGGGCGACCATTACTACGATCTGCTCTCGGCGATCCACAAGTCGGTGCGCTCGTCGCGCCAGGATGCCGCCCTGCTCTACATTGCCCGCTTCATCCAGGGCGGGGGCGATCCGCTCGACGTCGTCCGCCGACTGGCGGCGATCGCCTCCGAGGATGTCGGCAACGCCGATCCGCGCGCCCTGCCCCTGGTGATGGCGGCCTGGGATGCCTATCTGCGGCTGGGTGATTACGAAGGCCAGCGCGCCATCGCCCACGCCGCCATTCATCTCTCCATTGCCCCCAAGAGCAATGCCATCGACCAGGCCTGGAAACGGGCCAAGGCATTCGTCACCGCCCAGCCGCGCCTGGAGGTTCCCACCTATCTGCGCAACGCCCCGACCAAGCTGATGGAGTCGCTGGGTCATGGCCATGGCTATCGCTATGCCCACAACGAGCCGGAAGGCTATCCGGCGGGCAGCGCCCACGACTGCTGGCCCGAGGAACTGCCGCGCGAGGCCTTCTACCGGCCCAGCGAGCACGGCCAGGAAAAGCGTTACGCTCAGCTGATGGCGTGGCGCACCGAACTGGATACCCGGGCCGACCAAGGCAGCACGGACGAGTAGCCACCTGCCGAAAACGGCAGCGACGCCCCGAGGGCGGCGCTGGGTGAAGCAAGAGACGCGATGTCAGGGCACGATCAGTGCGTGTCGCGGATGACGTCGGCCCCGTCAGGAATCTGGAAAGCAAAGCGGCCGTCGTCGAGGTCATGGTTCATGCGTACGTCGCTGAACTCGATGACGGTCTGCTGGCCGGTGCTGTCGGTCATCTGCAGTGCCGCCAGTTGCTGACCGCGGAAGGTCATCTGCAGCTCCTCGAAGAGGGTGTCGTTCGACTTCGGCACCAGCCGAAACGTCTCGTTGTCGCCCTGCTGCTGGTGCGACACCTCGTAACTCTCGGTCAGCTCGCCGGTTCTGCCGGAGAGCAGCAGCGCGGGGGTATGAGTAACGCGCTGGTCCAGCTCCTGCACGGTGACTTGTTCGAGGTCGGGGTCGTAGAGATAGACCTCGTTACCGCCTGAGACCACTTCCTGCTGGTAGGGGGCATCCACTTCCCAGCGGAACTTGCCGGGCCGCGACAACCACATCCGGCCGTTGGCCTGCTGCAGGCGCTCGCCACTGGCGTCGAGGATCAGCTGCTCGAAGCGCGCCTCGTAGGTTTCCAGCGGCTCCAGGATACGCGCCAGACGGTCGGCGCCTTCACTGGCCAAGGCGGCAACGGGCACGGCGATCGTCAGGGCCAGTGCGGCTAGGGTCTTTTTAACGCTCATCACGCTCATCTATCACTCCCTGGGCGGGTTCCGGTTGGATCCTGTCCTTCGGACCCGTTACGTGCCGGCGGGTTGCATTCCCGCCGGTGCTTTCACGGTTGCTGCATGGTTGTCGCTCGCAGCCGACGCCGCCATCAGTTTCCTACCGGCGGCGGCGCCAGCACTTCGCGGCTCCCATTGGTGCCCATGGAGGAGACCACGCCGGCCGCTTCCATGGCTTCCACCAGGCGGGCGGCACGGTTATAGCCGATCTTGAAGCGCCGCTGTACCGCCGAGATGGAGGCGCGCCGGCTCTCGGTAACGAACTGCACCGCCTCGTCGTAGAGCGCATCCTGCTCGGCATCGCCGCCACCCTCGCTGCCGTCGGCCTCGAGCCCGGTCAAGGCTTCGGCCGAGACGCCGCCGGCAAGAATCTCGTCGATGTACTCCGGTTCGCCACGACGTTTCCAGTCCTCGACCACCCGGTGGACTTCGTCATCGTCGACGAAGGCACCGTGTACGCGAGTCGGCAGCCCTGAGCCGGCCGGCAGGTAGAGCATGTCGCCGTGGCCCAGCAGGTTTTCGGCGCCGCCCTGGTCGAGAATGGTGCGCGAATCGACTTTCGACGACACCTGGAAAGCCATGCGCGTGGGAATGTTGGCCTTGATCAGGCCGGTGACCACGTCCACCGAGGGCCGCTGGGTCGCCAGGATCAGATGGATACCGGCCGCCCGCGCCTTCTGCGCCAGGCGGGCAATCAGCTCCTCGACCTTCTTGCCGACGATCATGAACATGTCGGCGAACTCGTCGATCACCACCACGACGTAGGGCAGCTTCTCCAGCACGGGCGGCGGCTCGTGCATTTCCCAGGGCTGCGGCTCCCACAGCGGATCGGCGACCTGCGCGCCGGCGCGCTCGGCCTCGTCGAGCTTGCCGTTGAAGCCAGCGATGTTGCGCACCCCCATGGCCGCCATCAGCTTGTAGCGACGCTCCATCTCGGCGACGCACCAGCGCAGCGCGTTGGCGGCCTCCTTCATGTCGGTCACCACCGGCGCCAGCAGGTGCGGAATGCCGTCGTAGACCGACAGTTCCAGCATCTTGGGGTCGACCATGATCAGACGCAGCTCCTCGGGCGTGGCCTTGAGCAGCATCGAGATCAACATGGCGTTGACGCCCACCGACTTGCCCGAACCGGTGGTGCCGGCCACCAGCAGGTGGGGCATCTTGCCCAAGTTGGCCACCACGGGACCGCCACCGATGTCCTGACCCAGCGCCATGGTCAACGCCGAGGCTTCCTGCTGGTAGCGGTCGGAGTCGATCACCTCGCGCAGGCGGATCATCGCCCGGTGCGGGTTAGGAATCTCGATGCCGACCGTGGGCCGGCCGGGGATCACTTCCACCACGCGCACGCTCTTGACCATCAGCGAGCGCGCCAGGTCCTTGGCCAGGTTGCTGATCTTCGACACCTTCACGCCAGCGGCGGGCTTGATCTCGAAGCGGGTGATCACCGGCCCCGGCCAGGTGTGCACCACCTCGGCCTTGACCCCGTACTCGCGCAGCCGGGTCTCCAGCAGTTCCGCCATGTCGGTCAGTTGCTGCTCGGTGTAGTTCTGCTGATGCGGCTCCGGGGGCGTCAGCAGGCGCAGGCTGGGCAGCTCGCCATCCGGCTCCGGCATGTCGTCGAGCACCGGACGCTGGCTCTGCAGATGCTCCACCGTCCACAGCGCGGGGCCATCCGGCTCGGCAGCCGCGGCACGAGCCTGCTCGGCGGTGGCAACCCGCCCATGCTGCGGCTCGCCTTCGGCATCGAAGTCGCCATCGGCATCGAAGTCGCCATCGGAATCAGGCAAAGCCGCAGCCGGCGTTTCGCGCCAAGAGCGCAGGCCCTCGGCTTGATCGGCGTAATGCCGCGAGGCAGGCTCTTCCGGCGCGCTCGCTTGCGATTCGGACTCGTCGGCTTCGGGCTGGACGTCCTGGCGAGCGTCGGCGCGCTCGTGCGACTCGCCGCCGATCTCGCCCCAACTCAGGCGAGGTTCCTGCGCATCGGCCGGTTCCGCGGGCTGCAAGTCGCCAAGACCCGGCTCGCGACGTGTTGCCTCGCGCTTTCCTGACACCGCCGCATGCGACTCACCCTGCCTCGGAGCCGGCTCGGCAGATGCCCTCGGCTCCTCGGACCGAGCTTCCGGGCGCGCCGCGGCAGGCGTCGCTGCGCGGGCATCTTCGTCATCCGTCGCCCGGAGCGGCATGGCGCCGGTCGCTGTCGGCTCGTCGTGGCGACTGGCCGTGAGCGCACCGGCGACGGTCACAGGCACTGTGTCGCGCTCGGCCCCCAGGCTCGGCTCCGGCGGCGCCACCGAAGCCGGTGTCGGCCGCTGCGAGGCGACCTCTGGCCGTGAGAGCTTCGGCTCGGCCTGACGGGCGCTGTAGGCCGCCTCGGGGCGCTTCGCCGACGGTGTTCGCTCGGGCACGTCCCAGGGAATATCGGTATTGCCGTCGTCGCCGAATTCCGAGGCCAGGCCGGGCTCATGCTGCGGGGAGGCGGCGGCGTCGCGACGACGCCAGAAACGCCAGCGACGGCGCGGCGCGGCGGTGACCGACTCCTCCTTCGGCCCCTCCTCCGTCAGGTCTTCCTCATCGTCCCAATGCGGTTCGTGGCGACCGCGTGCCAGCCCGAACGGGGCTGCCGCCCAGCGCCACAGACGCAGAGAACGATGGCCGATTTCATCCATCACCGTCAGCCAGGACTGACCGGTGAAGAGCGGGAAGCCGCACAGCATGGCCGCGACGGCCAGCAGACCCGTGCCCCCCGATTCGACCAGCGGCACCAACGCGCCGACCAATCCCTCGCCGAGAATGCCGCCCGAGGCATAGGGCAGCACGCTGTCGGGATGGTAGAAATGCAGCGCCCCCAGGGTGGTAGTGCCCAGCAGCAGCAGCACCAGGCCACCCAAGCGCACGGCCAAGGCCGTGGCATCCCATTCGAGGCGTACCTTGCGCGTGCGGATCAACCACCAACCGGCAAAGCCCAGCATGCCCGGCCACCATAGGGCACTGGCGCCGAACAACGAATAGAGCATATCGGCCAACCAGGCACCGAAGGGTCCCATCCAGTTGGCCACCTCGGTTTCCGGGCCACGATGGGACCAGCCGGGATCCGACGGCTGGTAGCTGAACAGTGCCAGCAGCAGAAACACACACGCCGCCAACAGCAAAATGGTGGCCCCTTCTCGAGCCGCGCCGTGCAGGTGGAGTCCCCGGCGTTCGGTCGGCTGCTGGGCGTCTTCCGCCGACTCGCGTCCCGACACGCTCTTTTCCTTTGCACTCAACTCGCCAACCCCCTCGCACCGTACGCGACGGTGCCTCTTCTGAACTTGCCATCCGAAATGGATTCAGCCGCCATCATACCGGGAGTGGAGCCACCGGCACAGTGGCCGCGAAGGCAGTTGAGCCGAAGCGACTCCAGCGTCAGACTAATGTCACCCAAGCCAACGAGGAGCGCCCCTGTATGCTGCCCTGGCTTCCCGAGCGCCCGGTGCGTTTTCCACCCGTCTCGCAGGCCCTGCGCGATCCCGAGGGATTACTGGCCGCCGGGGGCGAGCTGACGCCGGACTGGCTGCTGGCCGCCTACCGGCACGGCATCTTTCCTTGGTTCAGCGACGACCAGCCGATCCTGTGGTGGTGCCCCAATCCGCGGATGGTGCTCTTTCCCGATGAGCTACGCGTATCACGCAGCCTGGGCAAGCGGCTGCGCAACGGCGCCTTTCGAATTACCTTCAACCGCGACTTCGACGCCGTGGTCGAGGCCTGCGCCGCGCCGCGACAGGGCCAGCCTGGCACCTGGATCACCGGCGAGATGCGCGACGCCTACGCTGCGCTGCATCGCCTGGGCTATGCCCGCTCGGTGGAGGTGTGGCGCGACACGCGATTGGTGGGAGGGCTCTACGGCGTGGCCATGGGCCCGATGTTCTTCGGTGAATCGATGTTTTCGCACGAGAGCGATGCCTCGAAGGTTGCCCTGGTCCATCTGGTGACGGCCATGCGCGCCGGCGGCGGCCGCTTGATCGACTGCCAGATGCATACCCGCCATTTGGCCAGCCTCGGGGCGCGCGATATCGCCCGCGCCGAGTTCATCAACTATCTTGAGAAATGCCTGGCGACACGGGATTCGACGGACGGCCATCCGCTGCCCTGCTGGCCGCTGCCCGACGATCCCGCGCGAATCGAGACCCTGTCCGCACTCACTTAGGAGGCGATCCACGTGAGCAGCAATGCGCCTCACCATCCGATTCGGGACCTGCGCTTCTTCCTGACGGTGCCCCACGCCTGTAGCTATCTGGAGGAACGCGAGGCCACCACGCTGTTTCTCGACCCCCAGGAGTCCCATGGTCAGGGCGTCTACGACTCGTTGGCCCTGCTCGGCTTTCGGCGCAGCGGGCGCCACCTCTATCGACCGCATTGCGAGGGTTGCAACGCCTGCCTGTCGGTACGCATACCGGTCAACGACTTTCATCCCAGCCGCAGCCAGCGACGCGTTGCCAAACGCAACGGCGACTTGCGGCTGGTCGAACGTCCCGCGCTGTTCGATGCCGAGCACTACGCACTCTACGAGCGCTACATCGAGGTTCGCCACAGCGATGGCGACATGTACCCGCCGAGCCAGGAGCAGTACCGCACGTTCCTGACCCTCGACGAGCCTTACGCCCGCCTGCTCGAGTTTCGTCTCGGCGAACGACTGCTGGCGGTGTCCGCCTTCGACCGGCTGGAACACGGCCTGTCCGCGATCTATACCTTCTTCGATCCATCATCCGAATGGGAACGTCGCTCGCTCGGTACCTACGCCGTGCTGAGCCTGGTGAACGAGGCCTATCGACAGGGGCTGCCTCATGTCTACCTGGGCTATTGGATAGAAGAGTGTCGCAAGATGTCCTACAAGGAAGCCTATCGGCCGCTGGAAGTGCTCGAAGGCCGCCACTGGCGCCGCCTTCTACCCATGACCGCCCCGGCATAGCGAGGCGCGCTTTGCCTTGACGCTCGGCTTGCGGCACAATATCGCGCTATCGTATAAACGGGCGTCGCTTTTTCACGCCCCTTTCTTGCATGCCTGACGTCGCGCAGGGCGACGTTGCATCGACATCATCAGCGAGGAACCGCCTATATGGCACGTGAAGACCATATCGAAATGGAAGGCGTCGTCGTCGATACCCTTCCCAACACCACGTTTCGCGTCGAGCTGGAGAACGGCCACGTCGTGACCGCGCATATCTCGGGCAAGATGCGCAAGAACTACATCCGCATCCTCACCGGCGACAAGGTCAAGGTCGAGCTGACTCCGTACGACCTGACCAAGGGCCGCATCGTCTACCGCTCGCGCTGATCCTACCTCGAGCATCGCAGCGACCCCGCCGGGGCATACCCCGGACAAGACAACGCCCCGTCCGGAGACAGGGCGCTGTGTCTAGGCCGAGGGAGCACCGGATCAGGGCGCGTCGGCCATCTCCGACTCCGTGGAGAGATGCAGTTCGCCGTCCTCCACCGTGACGTGCACCACCCCACCGTGTTCGGATAGCTCTCCGAACAGGATCAGCTCTGCCAACGGCTTCTTGAGCTTCTCCTGGATCAACCTGGCCATGGGGCGTGCGCCCATGCTCGGGTCGTAGCCCTGCTCGGCCAGCCAGTCGCGAGCGTCCATGTCGACATCCAGCTGGACCCGCTTCTCGTCGAGCTGCGCCTGCAGTTCCACCAGGAACTTGTCCACCACGCTGCGTACCACCGAGGTGGGCAGAGAGTGGAACTGGATGATGCCATCCAGGCGGTTGCGGAACTCCGGCGAGAAGGTCTTGCGGATCACTTCCATCGCATCAGTGGAATGATCTTGGGTCTGGAAGCCAATGGAACGACGCGCCTGCTGCTCGGCACCGGCATTGGAGGTCATGATCACGATCACATGGCGGAAGTCCGCTTCGCGGCCATTGTTGTCGGTCAGGCGCCCGTGGTCCATCACCTGCAGCAGCAGGTTGAAGACTTCGGGATGCGCCTTCTCGATTTCGTCGAGCAGTAGCACGCAGTGCGGCTGCTTGGTGATCGCCTCGGTCAGCAGACCGCCCTGGTCGTAACCGACATAGCCGGGGGGGGCGCCGATCAGCCGCGACACGGTGTGCCGCTCCATGTACTCCGACATGTCGAAGCGCACCAGCTCGATGCCCATGTTTCGGGCCAGCTGACGGGCCACTTCGGTCTTGCCCACCCCGGTGGGGCCTGCAAAGAGGAAGCTGCCCACCGGCTTGTCGGGCGACTTGAGTCCGGCCCGCGACAGCTTGATAGCGGCTGACAGGCTGTCGATGGCCTCGTCCTGACCGAACACCAGCATCTTGAGGTCGCGATCGAGGTTCTCGAGCAGCTTACGGTCGGAGCTGGAGACGCTCTTCGGCGGAATCCGCGCGATCGATGCCACTACCGCTTCGACCTGATCGACATCGATGGTGTCGACCCGCACCTCCGGCGGTAGCAGCCGCTGATGGGCACCGGCCTCGTCGATCACGTCAATGGCCTTATCGGGCAGGTGGCGATCGTTGATGTAGCGATCCGCCAGCCGTGCGGCGCTTTCCAGGGCGGCATCGGTGTACTTGAGGCTGTGGTGCTCCTCGAAGCGCGAGCGCAACCCCTTGAGGATGCGGATGGTGTCGTCCACCGAAGGAGCCATGACATCTACCTTCTGGAACCGGCGCGCCAGCGCGCGATCCTTCTCGAAGATGCCGCGGAACTCCTGGAAGGTGGTGGAACCGATGCAGCGCAGCTCACCCGAGGAGAGCAGCGGTTTGAGCAGGTTGGAGGCGTCCATCACGCCGCCGGAAGCCGCACCGGCGCCGATCACCGTATGGATTTCGTCGATGAACAGGATCGCGTTGGGCTGCTTCTTGAGCTCCGCCAGCAGGCTCTTGAGGCGCTTCTCGAAGTCGCCACGGTACTTGGTACCGGCAAGCAGCGCGCCCATGTCCAGTGCATAGACCACGGCGTCGCCGATCACCTCGGGGACGTCCTCCTCGACGACGCGCTTGGCCAGCCCCTCGGCGATGGCGGTCTTGCCGACACCGGCCTCGCCCACCAGCAGCGGGTTGTTCTTGCGCCGCCGTGCCAGAATCTGGATGACACGCTCAAGCTCATGCTCGCGGCCGATCAGCGGATCGATCTTGCCCATGCGAGCCTGCTCGTTGAGGTTGGTGGCGTATCCGGTCAACGGGTTGGCGCTGGTCTCGCCGCCGCCCTCCTCGGCCTCCTCGGCATCGCTGGGCGACGACGAGGGGTTCTGGCCATGGCCAGCCACCTTGGAGATACCGTGGGCGATGTAGTTGACGGCATCGACCCGGGCCACATTCTGCTGTTTCAGGAAATAGACCGCCTGGCTCTCCTGCTCGGAGAAAATCGCCACCAGCACGTTGGCCCCGGTGACTTCGCTCTTGCCGGAGGACTGCACGTGAAACACAGCCCGCTGCAACACACGCTGGAAGCCCAGCGTCGGCTGCGTCTCGCGATCGCTCTGATCCTCGGGGATCAGAGGCGTGGTGGAGTTGATGAAATCCTGCAGGTCGGACCGCAACTTGTCGAGGTTGGCCCCACAGGCTCGCAGCACGTCTGCCGCCGAGGCGTTATCGAGCAATGCCAGCAGCAGGTGCTCCACGGTCATGAATTCGTGGCGCTTGGAGCGTGCCACGGTAAATGCCGTGTTCAGGGTCAGTTCAAGTTCTTTGCTCAGCATGGCAGTCCCCTTCTCGCCGCTTAGGGCTTGCATCGGATCTTTCGTGGTCCGGCATCTTCAACATCGGGCACAAACGCTGCCGTTGCAAGTCCTCTTCCTCAACGACTGCCATTCCTACCCCGTCTCGAGCATGACCGGGAATCAGTCCGCCGCCTCGATATCGCTGAGCAGCGGATGCTGACACTCTCTTGCATATTGATTGACCTGATGACTTTTGGTTTCCGCGATGTCACGCGTGAAGATGCCGCAGGTGGCCCTGCCCTGGGTATGTACCGTCAGCATTACCTGGACCGCGGTCTCGCTGTCCATGTGGAAAAAGCTCTGCAGCACCTCCACCACGAACTCCATGGGGGTGTAGTCATCGTTGTGCAGAACCACCTTGTACATGGGCGGGCGTGCCACCTCGGGATCCGACGACTGTACCGACAGATCGCCGTCGTCTTCCTCCTCGGGGCGTGTCGGCCGCGTCATGCCTGACATGATACCGACCGACTCCCACTCGCTCGGGTCGTCTTTCTTGAACATAAAAGCCACACACCGTCTCGACAAGCCGTCCACACCAGGCGTCTCTGCATCGCTTAGACGCCGTGCGGTCGACTGGGTTCAGGTTAGCACGCAAAAGGCCCCCGTCCGCCAAGCGAACGGGGGCCCCGGATGGTTCATCGGCCCGCTTACATATTGTCCGCGACGGCCTGTCCGAACTCGGAGCACTTAAGAAGCTTGGCATCGTCCATCAGGCGATGGAAGTCGTAGGTGACCTCGCCTTTGGAAATTGCCTTCTCCATGCCCTTGAGCACCAGGTCGGCAGCCTCGACCCAACCCATGTGACGCAGCATCATCTCGGCGGAGAGAATCAGCGAGCCGGGGTTGACCTTGTCCTGGCCCGCATACTTCGGCGCGGTGCCGTGAGTGGCCTCGAACATGGCCACGGCGTCGGCCAGGTTGGCGCCCGGTGCGATGCCGATACCGCCCACTTCCGCCGCCAGAGCGTCGGACAGGTAGTCACCGTTGAGGTTCAGCGTGGCGATGACGTCGTACTCGGCCGGACGCAGCAGGATCTGCTGCAGCATGGCATCGGCGATGACGTCCTTGACCACGATGTTCTTGCCGGTCTTGGGGTTCTTGAACTGCATCCACGGGCCGCCGTCGAGCAGCTCGGCACCGAACTCCTCCTTGGCGAGCTCGTAGCCCCAATCCTTGAAGGAACCTTCGGTGAACTTCATGATGTTACCCTTGTGTACCAGGGTCACCGACTCGCGATCGTTGTCCACGGCGTACTGCAGGGCCTGACGCACCAAGCGCTTGGTGCCTTCCACGGAGACCGGCTTGACGCCGATACCGCAGTTCTCGGGGAAACGGATGTTGGTCACACCCATTTCCTCGCGCAGGAACTTGATGACCTTGTCGGCTTCGGCGGTACCCGCCTTCCATTCGATGCCGGCGTAGATGTCTTCGGAGTTCTCGCGGAAGATGACCATGTCGACGTCGGCGGGCTTCTTGACCGGGCTCGGCACGCCCTCGAACCAGCGCACCGGGCGCAGGCAGGTGTACAGGTCGAGCTTCTGGCGCAGGGCCACGTTCAGGGAGCGAATGCCACCGCCCACGGGAGTCGTCAGCGGCCCCTTGATGGAGACCACGTAGTCCTTGACGGCTTCGAGGGTTTCTTCCGGCAGCCAGGTGTCGGGGTCGTAGACCTGGGTGGCCTTCTCGCCAGCGTAGACTTCCATCCAGTGGATCTTGCGCTCGCCGTTGTAGGCCTTCTGCACGGCGGCATCGATGGCGATCTTCATGGCCGGCGTCACGTCGACGCCGATACCGTCACCCTCGATGAACGGGATGATCGGCTTGTTCGGCACGTTCAGGGTGTTGTCGGCGTTGACGGTAATCTTCTCGCCGCCTTCAGGGACGACAATTTTCTGGAACCCCATTGAGAACTCCCCTGTCTGGTCTGTTCAGTGGAGCGCGGAGTATAGCATTCACCCGGACTCTCGGAGTAGGCTTGCCCCCACATTTGTCGACAATCTATGGTAGCAAGACCTTGGTCGCATGAGCGCACTCTACCTGCTGCACAAGCCCTACTGCATGCTGTCCCAGTTTACCGACCGCCCGGCCCCCGGCGAGACGCGGCGGGCGACGCTGGCCGACGTCATCGCCGTCCCGGGCATCTACCCCGCGGGACGGCTGGACTACGACTCGGAGGGGCTGCTGCTGCTGAGCGACGACGGCGAACTGATCCACCGCATCAGCGACCCGCGCCACAAGCAGCCCAAGACCTACCGCATGCAGGTGGAGGGCGTGCCCGACGATGCCGCGCTGCAGGCGCTGCGCCTCGGCGTCGAGCTGGGCGACGGCCCGACCCGTCCGGCCAAGGTGCGGCGCCTCGACGAGAGCGGTTTGCCGGAACGCTCACCGCCGCTGGACCCGCGACGCCATCCGGTGACAAGCTGGCTGGAGTTGACCATCAGCGAGGGTCGCAACCGTCAGGTACGTCGCATGACCGCCCATGTCGGGCATGCCACCCTGCGCCTGGTTCGCGTGGCCATCGGGCCCTGGCGGCTGGATGGACTGGCCCCGGGAGAATGGCGCAGGGAAACGCTGCACGCCCCGCGCAGTACAATAAGGCGCCCGACGCGCCGTAAAGGAGGTCGCCGATGAGCCGCTGGCATCCGCAGGTCACCGTGGCCACCGTCGTGGAACGCGCCGGTCGCTTCCTGATGGTGGAGGAGGCGCCGAGGGGCAGCCGGGACACCGTCCTCAACCAGCCGGCCGGCCATCTCGAGCCCGGCGAGCGGATCAAGGAGGCGGCGCTGCGCGAGCTGCGCGAGGAGACCGCCTGGCAGGTCGGCATTACCGACTATCTGGGGCTTTACATCTACGAGACGCCTAACGGCCAGACCTTCCACAGCCATGGCTTCTTCGGCATGGCACTGGCGCATCTCGGCACCCCGCTGGACCCGGCCATCGTTGCCGTGCACTGGCTGACCCTCGACGAACTCGAGGCACTGGACCGCCAGGGCCGGCTGCGCAGCCCGCTGGTGCTTCGACGTGTGCGCGATGCCTTGGCCAGCCGGTTCTATCCCATGGATGTGCTGCACGAACGCTAATCCCGCATCAGCAGCCGGTACAGCGCCGGAATCACCAGCAGCGTGAGCAGCGTCGAGGCGACCAGCCCCGAGATGATCGCCCAGGCCATCGGCGGCCACAGGGTCGACTGGGTCAGGGTCAGCGGCACCAGGCCGGCCACGGTGGTCGCTGTAGTGAGCAGCACCGGTCGCGTGCGCCGCGCCACCGCGGCGGTCACGGCCTCCCCTACCACCAGCCCCTGGCGACGATTGGCGTTCATCAGATCGATCAGCACGATGGCATTGTTGACCACTATGCCGACCAGCGCCACGACACCGAGTATCGCGGTGAAGCCGAACGGCTGCCCAGTCAGCCACAATCCCGGCACCACGCCGACGATCGCCAGCGGCACGGTGGTCAGCACGATAAACAGTTGGCGGAAGGAGTTGAATTGGGCCAGCAGGAACACCACCAGCAGCAGGCCACCGAAGGGTAGCGTCTGGAACAGTGCCGTATTGGCGTCTCCCGCCGATTCGGCCGCCCCGCCCACGACATAGCTCGCCCCGGCGGGCAGCTCGAGTTCGGCCAGCCGTGGCAGCACCTCCTCAAGCACCCCGTCATAGGTCCAGCCGTCGGCCACCTCGGCCAACACCGCGGTCATCCGGCGCAACCCGCGGTGCTGAATCACCGCCGGACGCCAGCCCACTTCCAGCGCGGCGACTTCACCGAGCGGCACCGTGCGCCCGTCGTCGGCGCTCAGGCGCAGCCCCTCCAACCCCTCGGTCGGAAAGCGCTCTCCCTCCGGGGCTCGCACCAGCAGCGGTGCGGGATCGCGGCCGGCGCGCCAGGTACTGACCTCGACACCCCGACTGGCCCCGGCCAGCGCCACGGCGACATCGCGGCGTGAGAGGCCGTATTCGGCGGCACGAGCGTCGTCGGTGGCGACCCGCAGCGTCGCCAGCCCCTCCCCGAGACGATGACGCGCATCGCGCGCACCCTCGGCGGCACGCACCACCGAAAGGATGCGCCCAGCGGCCTCGGCCAGCGCCGCCCGATCCTCGGCGAAGACGCGAATTTCCACCGGCGCCTCCAGCGGCGGCCCCTGCCCCAGCCGTCTCGCCACCACTTCGGCCTCCGGCAATCGCTCCGGCGCCACCGACCGCACCCACGCCATCAACTCCCCCAGGTCGTCGGCCGATTTAGCCTCCACGACGAGACGGGCCAGATGCGGCTGACGCGGCTGTTCGACCAGGTTGTAGTAGAAGCGCGGCCCGCTGAAGCCGACGAAGCGGTGCACCGCATGCACCGCGGGTCGCTCGGCCAATGCCACGGCCAGCGTCTCGGCTTCATGGGCGGTGTGCTCAAGATGGGTGCCTTCGGGAAAATTGAGGTCGACGATCAACTGGTTGCGATCGGTATCGGGGAAGAAATCATGATTGAGCAGCGGCATCATCGCCATCGCTCCGGCCAGCAGCGCCCCGGCTCCCAGCAGCACCCAGACCGGCCAGGCCACGGCGACCCGACCGATGCGATGCCCCATTGCCTGCAGGCGTTCGCGCCCTGTCGTGGCGCGCGGCTTGAGAATGGCCGCGGCGAATACCGGCGTAACGAACACGGCATAGACGTAGCTCACCGCCAGCGTCAGCATCACCATGACCGGGATGGCGCGGGTGAAGTCGGCGGTGTTGCCGCTGGAGAGCAGCAGCGGCACGAACGCTGCCAACGTGGTCCCGGTCGCGGCCAGCAGAGGGGTGGCGAGTTCACGCACCGAACGGATCACGGCCTGGGCCGCCGAGCGGCCCTGGTCGCGGTACCACTGGATGTTCTCGACCATGACGATGGCGTTGTCCACCAGCATGCCTAGCGCAATCACCATGCCGGCCACGGCAATCTGGTGCAGCACGCCGCCTCCCATGGCATACAGCGCCAGGGAAGAGAAGGTCACCAGCGGCACGATCACCATCACCGCAAGCCCCAGCCTCAGCCCCATGGACAGAAACAGCAGCACGCCGAGGATACCGATGCCCAGCAGCAGCGAGGCGCCGAGCTCGGCCAGGCGCCGCTCGACCCAGCGCGGCTGGTAGAAGGTTTCCTCTATCGTGAGCGGCGCATAGGCCGGGCGCAGCTCTTCCACCAGCGCCCGCAGCCGTTCGCCGAAGCGCACGGCGTTGACCCGGTCGTTGGAGAGCACGAGACCCAGTGCCACGGCGGGGCTACCGTCGTGCCAGAAGCGCTCGGTGGGCGGTTCCTGGGCAGCGAGACGAACGTCGGTCAGCTCGCCGAGTGGCACCAGGTCGCCCTGGACGGTGCGAATCGGCGCGGCGGCGAGCTCGTCGAGGGAGCCGAACTCGGTATGCGGATCGAGAACCAACGAGCGCCCGCCGATCGCCAGGCTGCCGCCGGGCGAGGTCAGGTTGCGCGCCGCAAGCTGATCACCGAGCGCGCGCGCATCGAGCCCGGTCAGTTCCGCCAGGGTATCGTCCCAAGCGATCACCACCTGCGGCTCTGGGTCGGCGAGCAGATCGATGCGGGCGATCTCCGTGAGCCGAAAGAGGTCCCGCCGCAGCCGCTTGGCCGCTTCACGCAGCTCGAGCAGGTCATCGGAGCCGGTCACTGCCAGCACGACGCCATGCGCATCGGAGTCGCGGTCGTTGACTTCCGCCTCGCCCACACCGTCGGGAAATTCTCGGCTCGCCCGGTCGACGGCAATACGCACGCGCTCCCAGGCGGCATCGGTATCGTAGACGTGCTCGTGCATCTCGAGGGTGACGTGCGCCACGCCCAGCCGGGCGGTGCCGATGATGTCGTTGACCTCCTCGACCTGCGCCAGTTCTTCTTCCAACGGATTGAGCACCAGCCGCTCGACCTGCTCCGGCTCCGCCCCGGGATAGGGCACCAGCACCTGGCCGAAACGATAGGGAAAGAAGGGGTCCTCCTGACGGTCCATGGCCACCCAGGCCGCCAACCCCAGCAATGCCAGCAGCCCTGTAACGGTCAGCAGCAGCCGCTTGTACTGCAGCGAGGCGAGCAGCCAGCTCATGGCAGTACCCTCACCCGCATCCCCGCTTCGAGACGCCCCTGCCCAGCCGTCACCACCTGCGTGCCGGGCTCGAGCGATGCCGTGACCGTGACCCAGCCCCCCGCCAAGCGGCCCGGGGTCACCGCTATCCGCTGAACGATGTCGTCGCGCAACGCCAGTACATGGGGATCATGTCCGCCGGGATCGACCACCGCCGCCAATGGCACCTGCAGGGCCGGCTGCGCGGCGACGGCCAGCTGCACCCTGACCGGCTCGCCCAGCGCCGGGCCGGGATCGGCGTCGATCCCGACGATGACCGGCGCCAGGCCTTCGCCCGCGCGGCCGATGTCGCGAATCGTTCCCGCAAAGCGCTGCGCACCGGACGTCGCGAACAGGTTCGCCGCCTGACCCGTGGCCAACCGAGCGGCAAAGGCCGCGGGCACGTTAATCTCCACCTCTCGTTCGCCGATGCCCGCCAGGCGCAGCACCAGCTGGCCGGCAGTGACGAACTCGCCGGGCTCGACCAGCAGGTCGGTGACCTCGGCGTCGAAGGGCGCTCGCAGGGTCAGTTCCTCGAGTTGCGCGTGGGCATCGGCACGCCGCGCCAGAGCCTGCTCGCGAGCCTGAACGGCGGCGTCGCGCTCCGCCGTCATGCGATCCAGCTCCTCTTCGGCACTGAGGTTGCGCTCGCGCAGGGTTCGCGAACGCTCCACGTCACGCCCCAGCTGGCGCAAGCGGGCATCCCACTCGGCTACCTGAGCTTCGGCCGCCGCCAGCGTAGGCGCCATTGCCGGGTTGTGCAGTGTCGCCAGCGGCTCACCCTGCGCCACTCGCTGCCCACGCACCACATGCCGCTCGCGGAGCACGCCGGCATGCAGGAAGGCCGGTGCGGCCCTCTCGCTTGCCCGCACCGTGCTGGGGAAACGGTAGTGCGCCTCGCCGTTCGCCATGCGCACCGTCGCACTGCGCACCAAGGGCTCGGCGGCCACATCCGGCTCGGCCTGAGCGGCCGCCCCATCGCCGCCCACCAGCCATGCAAGCGCCACCGCCAAAGCGCCTCCCCGTAACCAGCTCACCCCCCTTCCCATGATTCTTCTCCTCTCGGCATTGCCATGGCGAACCAACTTCAACGAACTGGTCGACCAGTCAGTTAGCAAGATAAACGAATCCCCGCGTCAGTCGCGGGGCGTGACCCCTTCCATGAAGATTTTCAGGAAATCCTCGAGAAACGCCTCGTCGGTCCCCATGCCCGGCCAGTGCTGATGGTGGCACTTGGCCTCGAACCACTGGGTACAGGTCATCACGAACAAGGCGATCACGTGGGTAGGGTTGATATCCTGACGCAGCAGGCCCCTTTGCTGCGCCTGGCGTACCCATTCTGCCCCCGCCCCGACGAGCTGGTTGTCGAGTTCGCCACAATGGCTGTCGCCTTCCAGATGCGTCCAGGCGAAAAGCCGCACCACGCCGGGGTTGTCGCGCAGGAAGTGGAAATAGGCTTCCACGGAGCTGCGCAGCAAGGCGGCATCGGGTTCGCCCGCCTCTTCCAGCATGGCCATCTGCGCGGTGAAGTAACGCTCGAAAGCGCGGTCCTTGACCGCCTCCCACAGCTGTTCCTTGCTGCCGAAGTGGTGATGGATCAGGCTCTTGGTCACCTCGGCCGAACGCGCCAGCGCGCTGAGCTTGACGGCGGAGAAGCCCTGCTCGATGAACAGCGCCTCCGCGGCGTCAAGGATACGGACGCGGGTCAGCTCGGGATCTCGGGTCTGGATTCGGTTGGTCATATCACGACGATAGCCCTAACTGGCCGGCCGGTCAATAAGCTGTTCCGCCTCTGAGACCGTTCGCTCGCGTCGCCTTCATGGTGCGGCCACGCCACAGGATGAAGCCCTCGGGCAAGATGCGGTATAATCCCCGCCCATTTGCGACCCATCCAATCCGAGAGCGCCCATGACCGCCACCTCAGGCAAGGTGATCGTCGGCATGTCCGGCGGCGTCGACTCCTCCGTTTCCGCTCTGCTGCTGCTCGAGCAGGGCTACCGGGTCGAAGGCCTGTTCATGAAGAACTGGGACGAGGACGACGGCACCGAATACTGCACCGCCAAGGAGGATCTAGCCGACGCCCAGGCCGTGTGCGAGAAGCTCGACATCAAGCTGCACACCGCCAACTTCGCCGCCGAGTACTGGGACAACGTGTTCGAGCACTTTCTGGCCGAGTACCAGGCCGGGCGGACGCCGAATCCGGACATCCTGTGCAACCGCGAGATCAAGTTCAAGGTATTCCTCGAGTATGCCGAGATGCTCGGCGCCGCGAAGATCGCCACCGGCCACTACGTTCGTGGCGGCGAGCGCGGCGGGCGACCGCGGCTGTTAAAAGGGCTCGATGCCAACAAGGACCAGAGCTATTTCCTGCACGCCGTGCCGGAGGCCGCCATCGCCCGTACGCTGTTTCCGGTCGGTGAATTGGACAAGCCCGGGGTGCGCACCATCGCCGAGCGCCATGGCCTGGCCACGGCGCGCAAGAAGGACTCCACCGGTATCTGCTTCATCGGCGAGCGACGCTTCCGAGATTTCCTGCAGCAGTACCTGCCGGCCCAGCCGGGCGTGATCGAGACTCCGGAGGGCGAGGTCATCGGTGAGCACATGGGGTTGATGTACTACACCCTGGGCCAACGGCAGGGGCTCGGCATCGGCGGGCTCGCCAATCACCCCGAGGCCCCGTGGTACGTGGCGGCCAAGGATCTTGAGCGCAACGTGCTGATCGCAGTACAGGGCAAGCACCATCCGCTTCTCTATACCGATTCGCTGGCCACCGAGGCGATGGATTGGGTCGCCGGCGAGCCGCCCGCAAGCGAAGGGCGTTTCACCGCCAAGACCCGCTATCGCCAGACCGACGTGCCCTGCCACATGCGCACCCTTCCGGATGGCGGCGTCGAGGTCCGCTTCGATGCCTCCCAACGCGCCGTCACTCCAGGCCAGTCGCTGGTGCTCTACGATGGTGATATCTGCCTCGGCGGCGGCGTGATTCGCGATACCTGGAACGCCACGGAGACCGGCGCATGAATACCACTCCCATCCATCGCGCTCCTGACTCCTCCACGGCGCGCCAGGCGCTGGCCCTGGCCGGCGTATTCCAGGCCGCCAGCCTGGTCGACGAACTGGCCCGCACCGGACAGGTCGAGCCGCGCGCCTGGGAGACGCTGATCCGCGCCACACTGGACACCGATCCTGAAAGCTTCGAGGCGATCTACGGCGGTCATCCCAACAATCTGCGCCGCGGCCTGGAAACGCTGGAGGGCGTGGTTGGACGTCGCCAGGCTAACCCCGCCGTGCTGCGCTACGGCTTCACTCTGCTGTTGCTGATGAATCGGCTGCGCGGCGACGACGCCATGATGACCGCCCTCGGCCAACACTTGAACCGCATCCAGGGCCAGGCCGAGCGGTTCGGCGCCACTCACGAGAACGTCATCGCGAGCCTCGGTGAGGCCTACCAGGAAACGCTCTCCACGCTCAAGACACGCATCGTGGTCCAGGGCGATCCTTCGATGCTGCAGAGCCGAATGATGCCCGAACGGGTGCGCGCCATCCTTCTTGCCGGCATCCGCTTCGCCCTGCTCTGGCACCAGCAGGGCGGACGCCGCTGGAAGCTGGTGTTTCAGCGCGGCGCCCTGAAGAAAGCCCTGGATCAACTGGGCTGATAGCTTTTACACGCCTTTCCCACCACGCACCGGATACCGATCATGCAAGCCGCTTCCCTGCCCCTCACCGCTCTCACCGCCCTCTCACCCGTCGATGGTCGCTACGGCAACAAGACCGAGGCGCTGCGCGAGCACTTCAGCGAGTTCGGCCTGATTCGCGCCCGCGTGATCGTCGAGGTCCGCTGGCTGCAGCGCCTTGCCGAGCAGGGCGGCATCGTCGAGGTGCCGCCGCTCTCCGCCGAAGCCACCGCCTTCCTCGAAGCCATGATACGGGACTTCTCGCTGGTCGATGCCGAGCGCATCAAGGAGATCGAGCGCACCACCAACCACGACGTCAAGGCGGTGGAGTACTTCATCAAGGAGAAGATCGCGGCTCAGCCGGAGCTGCATGCGATCACCGAATTCGTGCACTTCGCCTGCACCAGCGAGGATATCAACAACCTCTCCTACGGCGTGATGCTGAGTGACGGCTTGAAGTCCCTGCTGCCGGTGATGCATCAGGTGGCCGACGAAGTGGCGCGCCTGGCGCACGAGCATGCCGATCTGCCGATGCTCTCGCGCACCCACGGCCAGACGGCAAGCCCCACCACCCTGGGCAAGGAGATGGCCAACGTCGCCTATCGCCTGCGCCGTCAGCTGAAGCAGATCGAGAGCGTCGAGCTGCTGGGCAAGATCAATGGTGCGGTGGGCAACTACAACGCCCACCTGGCCACCTACCCCGAAGTCGATTGGGAAGCCAACGCGCGCACCTTCGTCGAGGGCCTGGGCCTGAGTTTCAACCCCTATACCACGCAAATCGAGCCCCACGATTACGTCGCCGAGCTGTTCGACGCCGTGTGCCGCTTCAACACCGTACTGATCGATTTCGATCGTGATGTCTGGGGCTATATCTCGCTGGGCTACTTCAAGCAGCGGACCGTGGCCGGCGAGATCGGCTCCTCGACCATGCCGCACAAGGTCAATCCGATCGACTTCGAGAACTCCGAGGGCAACCTGGGCCTGGCCAACGCCGTGCTCAGCCACCTGGCACAGAAACTGCCCATCTCGCGCTGGCAGCGCGACCTCACCGACTCCACGGTGCTGCGCAACCTCGGCGTGGGTCTGGCCTACGGTCTGATCGCCTACCACGCGGCGCTCAAAGGCATCGGCAAGCTCGAGGCCAACCCGACGCGCCTGGCCGAGGATCTCGATAATAGCTGGGAGGTACTCGCCGAGCCGATCCAGACGGTGATGCGCCGCTACGGTATCGAGAAGCCCTACGAGAAGCTCAAGGAGCTGACCCGCGGCAAGCGTATCGACCAGGCCGGCTTTGCCGCCTTCATCGATTCACTGGCGCTGCCGGCCGAAGTGAAGGACGAGCTGAAGGCGCTGACGCCGGCCAACTACATCGGCAACGCCGCGGACCAGGCCCGCCGGCTCTGATCCCGACGCTTCGAGGAGGGAGGCAGGATGGTCAAGCTGACCAAGATCTATACCCGCACCGGCGACAAGGGCGACACCGGCCTGGGCGACGGCAGCCGGGTGGCCAAGCACGATCTGCGCGTCGAGGCGTTCGGCTCGGTGGACGAGACCAACGCCGTCATCGGCATGGCCCAGCTGCATGCCGAAGGCGAACTGCATGAGGTCCTGGCCCGCATACAGAACGACCTGTTCGACGTGGGCGCCGACCTGTGCACACCGGAGCAGGAAGCGCCGGAGTACCCGCCGCTGCGAGTCACGCCGGCGCAGGTCGAAAACCTTGAGCGGCGAATCGACACCTACAACACGGAACTCGCCACTCTACGCTCCTTCATCCTGCCGGGAGGCACGCCGCTGGCCGCCCATCTGCACCTGGCGCGTACCGTCACCCGCCGCGCCGAGCGGCTGGTGACGGCGCTGATGGCCGAGCAGACGGTCAATCCCGACGTGCTACGCTACCTCAACCGCCTTTCCGATTTGCTGTTCGTCCTCGCGCGCCGGGCCAACGGCAACGGCGAACGCGACGTGCTATGGGTACCCGGCGCCAATCGATGAGCTTTCTCAGGAGAACACCATGGCGAGCGACACGCCCCTGCCCCTGCTCGGCGGCCTAAGCGCCGCCGAGTTCCTGCGCGACTATTGGCAGCGGAAGCCCTTGCTGATCCGCGGCGCGCTGCCCGACTTCGAGAGCCCGCTCGAGCCCGACGAACTGGCGGGACTCGCCTGCGAGGAGGGCGTCGAGGCCAGGCTGGTGGAGGAAGACGGCCCCGATGGCCCCTGGCAGGTCAGTCACGGGCCCTTCGACGAGGCCGTGTTCGGTGAACTGCCCGAGCGCGACTGGACGCTATTGGTGCAGGCCGTGGACCACTACGTGCCGGAAGTGGCCGAACTGCTCGACCGGTTCGATTTTCTGCCGCGATGGCGCCTTGACGACATCATGGTCAGCTACGCTCCGCCCGGCGGCAGCGTCGGCCCCCATGTCGATCAGTATGACGTCTTCCTGCTACAGGGCAGCGGCCAGCGTCGTTGGCAGCTCGGCGGAAAGGTGACCGACGATGCTCCTATCCTTGCCGGCATCGATCTGCGCATCCTCGAGCGCTTCGAGATCGAGCCGGGCGACGACTGGGTGCTGCAGCCCGGCGACATGCTCTACCTGCCGCCGGGCTGGGCGCATCATGGTGTCAGTCAGTCCGAAGACTGCATGACCTACTCGGTCGGCTTCCGCGCCCCCTCTGCGGACGAAGCGATCACTTCCTTCGCCGACTACCTAGGCGAGCAGTTGCCCCCGTCGCTGCGCTACGCCGATGCCGGCATGACCCCGCCGGCCGACCCCACGGAGCTGGACGACGCCGCACTCGAGCGCATGCGCCGTTTTATCCTCGAAACCCTCGACGAACCGGCCCAGCTCGCCCAGTGGTTCGGTCGCGTGATGACCCAGCCCAAATATGTCGACCAGCTCGTACCCAGCGAGACCCCTACCGACGTCGATGAGCTTGTCGCTCTACTACACGAGGGTGAAGAACTGCTGAGGAGCCCCGGTTCGCGTTTCGCCTGGCGCGCGCTGGACGACGAGAACGCCACCCTGTTCGTCGATGGCGACGGCATCGAGTGTCCGTCACCGCTGGCTCGTGCCGTCGCTGCCGATACGCCGCTGGATGTCGAGCTCCTGGAATTCCCCGGCGCCGCCGAGCTATTGGCCGCGCTGCTCGATGCCGGCAGCCTGACCTGGCCCGATGACGAAGAGGAGTAGCGCATGACCGGTTCCATCGAAATACGCGAAGGCAGTTGGGCCGAGCTCGGCGCCGAGGCCAGCGAGATCCGCCGGATAGTATTCATCGAGGAGCAGCAAGTCCCGCTGGAAGAGGAGTGGGACGGTCGCGACGATGAATGCCGCCATTTCCTGGCCTGGCACCGAGAAAAAGCGCTGGGAACCGCCAGGCTGCTACCCGACGGACATATCGGCCGTGTCGCCGTGCTCGAGGAAGCACGCGGCGTGGGCATTGGCGCGGCGCTGATGCAGGCCGCCATCGAGTCGGCACGCCGGCTCGGCCATGCTCAGGTCGAACTCGCCGCCCAAACCCACGCTCTCGCCTTCTACGAGAATCTCGGCTTCACCGCCGTTGGCGACACCTTCATGGACGCCGGCATTCCGCACCGCAATATGCGCCTTTCCTTGAGCGCCTGAACCTCTCCGCCACCTTCTGATCACGAAATTCGACTACAGGAATGGAGGCCCGAACCTCCATCTTGTAGTCGAACTACAACCCTTCTTCCCCCCAAGTGATGATTGTGAAGGCCAGTCTTCATGGGCATAGTGAACCCAAGACGACGTTAAAACGGCCGTTCGATAATGCTCGAAAAAATTGAGCACATGAGCCGTTCGAACATCGCACCGGATTCGACCAACGCCGTAGAGACAAGCGATTCGTTCTGGTTGAACCTGACATTACTTCGCAGTTGCAGCATGACTCCGGCTCGACCGGCTGAATGCTACCAGCGAGCGATCGACAAGGCAGCGAGCGCCGCCGCAGGCAATCAAAGCCGACGTCCCAACCTCTGATCGGAAGGATGGCACCATGTCATACAAAGACGACATCAAGGCACTGGCTCAACTGCGTGAAGCCCAGCAGGGCAAGTGGGCGAGCATCAGCCCCGAGAATGCCGCCCGCATGCGCGCCCAGAACCGTTTCAGGACCGGCCTGGACATTGCCCGCTATACGGCAAAGATCATGCGCGAGGACATGGCCGCCTATGACGCCGACAGTTCCCAATACACACAGTCGCTGGGTTGCTGGCACGGTTTCATCGGCCAGCAGAAGCTGATTTCGATCAAGAAGCACTTCGGCACCACCAAGCGCCGCTACCTCTACCTCTCCGGCTGGATGGTCGCGGCGCTGCGTTCCGAGTTCGGCCCGCTGCCCGATCAGTCCATGCACGAGAAGACCTCCGTATCGAGCCTGATCGGGGAACTCTACACCTTCCTGCGCCAGGCCGATGCCTGGGAACTCAACCACCTGTTTCGCGACCTGGAAGCGGCCCAGAAGGCCGGCGACAAGGCCAAGGCCGATGAGCTGATCGCCAAGATCGACAATCACGAGACCCACGTGGTACCGATCATTGCCGATATCGACGCCGGGTTCGGCAACGCTGAGGCCACCTACCTGCTGGCCAAGCAGATGATCGAAGCCGGTGCCTGCTGCATCCAGCTCGAGAACCAAGTCTCCGACGAGAAGCAGTGCGGTCACCAGGACGGCAAGGTCACCGTGCCGCATGAAGACTTCCTGGCCAAGATCAATGCCGTACGCTATGCCTTCCTCGAGCTCGGCGTGGAAGATGGCGTAATCGTTGCTCGCACAGACTCCCTGGGCGCCGGTCTGACCCAGAAGATCGCCGTGACCAAGGAGCCGGGTGATCTGGGCGACCAGTACAACAGCTTCCTCGACGGCGAAGAGATCACTTCGGCTTCCGACATCGACAACGGCGACGTGGTCATCAAGCAGAACGGCAAGCTGGTCAAGGTCAAGCGCCTGGCTTCCGGCCTCTACCAGTTCAAGCCGGGCACCGGTGAGGATCGCGTGGTGCTCGACTGCATTACCAGCTTGCAGAACGGCGCCGACCTGCTGTGGATCGAGACCGAGAAGCCCCACGTCGGCCAGATCGCCAGCATGGTCAATCGCATCCGCGAAGTGGTGCCGGACGCCAAGCTGGTCTACAACAACTCGCCGTCCTTCAACTGGACCCTGAACTTCCGCCAGCAGGTATTCGATGCCTGGGAGAAGGAAGGCAAGGACGTCTCCGCCTATGACCGCGCCAACCTGATGAGCGCCGAGTACGACGACACCGAGCTTGGCAAGCTGGCCGACGAGTGGACGCGCAACTTCCAGCGCGACGCTGCCCGCGAGGCCGGGATCTTCCACCACCTGATCACGCTACCGACCTACCATACCGCGGCCCTGTCCACCGACAACCTGGCCAAGGGCTACTTTGGCGACGAGGGCATGCTGGCCTACGTGGCGGGCGTGCAGCGCCGCGAGATCCGCGAAGGCATCGCCACCGTCAAGCACCAGGACATGGCCGGCTCCAACATCGGCGACGATCACAAGGAGTTCTTCCACGGCGAAGCGGCGCTCAAGGCCGGCGGCAAGGACAACACCATGAATCAGTTCGGCTGACATGGCGAAGCGGTAAACGACTGGAACCCTTGGGAGGCCTTGCGCCTCCCTTTTTTGTGTCTTTTACGTCACGGCCGCTGTCCGGTACCTCACTGTCAGCTCAAGAAATTTCCTCATTTTTTGACGCCTCTTCTTCCCTTCGCGTGGCAACGAAGCCGCCCCGTGCTGGTCAAACGATTCACGACTGATTAAGCTGCTTTGCAAACAGCGTTTTCCTAACACGACAGGATGAGCCGCAAACGCGGCTTCGACTCGACCATGGAGGTGTTCATGAAGCGTCTTCTCCCCGTAGTGGCCCTAGGTATGTTGACCCTGGCCGGCTGCGCCAACACATCCACCATGGGTGGCGAAGTCTACCGAGGCAGCCAGGCCCAGACCTCCCAGACCGTAACCTTTGGCACCATCACCGCACTGCGCCCAGTTCAGATCCAGGCCGACAGCCGCCTGGGCGGGCTGATCGGCACCGGCGGCGGCGCCGTGATCGGCGGCCTGCTCGGCAGCCAGGTAGGCGGCGGTTCCGGTCGGCGCCTGGCAACCGCGGCCGGGGCCATCGGTGGTGCCGTGGCGGGCAGCTCGGCCGAAGAGTCGGCCAACCGGGTACGCGCTTGGGAGATGGAAATCCGTCGCGATGACGGCCAGAACGTCGTGGTGGTACAGAAAGCCGATCGCGACTTCCAGGTAGGCCAGCGCGTGCGCCTCATCGGCAGCGGTGCCAACGTTAGCGTTGCGCCCTACTGAGCGGCCCCCTGCGAGAGCCCCATCGCTTCAGTTCTATCGATACGGAAAGGCCCGCGGCACTGCCGCGGGCCTTCTTCATTCCGTCACCGGCAAGATCACCCTCAGTGGAAATTGGCCCTGCCCAGCGCCCAGTCCGCCAGCTTCTTGACGACCAGCAGCAGGACCGCCACGACGATGGCCGTCAGCAACATGTCGATGGGGCGTACCAGCGTGGTGGCACCGATCACCGCGAGCGCCAGGCTCCATACCCAGCGATTGTCGTGACCGCTCTTGAGGACCCGGGGCATGATCTTGTTAAGCCCCGGGCTGACGGACGATTCCCACTTGATGTAGCTGAAGTAGAAAATCAGAGCGAAGGCGATCAGCCAGAGCACAGTTACGGTCATGGGCACACTCCAAGCAAAGGGTTGGCTCGATAAGGGATGTAAAGTGAATTCAGCTAGGGTAGTCGCGGGGCTCCAAGGGCGCAACCGCGCGAAAAGGCGTGAATGACATTCAGGTGCTGCCTGGCCTGCCTGAAAATTTCTCCCAACCCCTGACAGTCCCGGCATCGCGCGTTACCATGGTTTCTACATGCACTCACCGAAAGGTTCCTTCATGCAGATTGCGCAGAATTCCGTCGTCAAGTTCCATTACACCCTGACCAACGACGCAGGTGAGGTGCTGGACAGTTCGGAAGGCCGTCAGCCGCTGACCTATCTTCACGGCGCCGGCAATATCATTCCTGGGCTGGAGAAGCAGCTTGAAGGCCACGAAGTCGGCGAAAAGCTCAACGTATCCGTCTCTCCCGAAGAGGGGTACGGTGAAGTGCAGCCGCAGCTGGTGCAGGAAGTGCCGCGCGATGCCTTCCAGGGCGTCGAAGCCGTGGAGCCGGGCATGCAGTTCCAGGCCCAGACCCAGGGCGGCCCGCTGATGGTCACCGTGACCAAGGTGGAAGGCGACACCGTGACGGTGGACGGCAATCATCCGCTGGCCGGCCAGAAGCTCAACTTCGACGTCGAGATCGCCGATGTGCGCGAAGCCAGCCAGGAAGAGCTCGAGCACGGCCATGTGCACGGCGAAGGTGGCGTCGAGCACTGAACATCCCCGTTCGACACGACACCGAGGGCAGCCGAAGAGGCTGCCCTTTTCGTTTCCTGGCGTTCTATCGCTCCAGTTGGCGCAGGGTGCGATAGCCACCCCATAGTCGCATGGTCGTAGTGATCAGGCAGGCCACGGCGAAGAGCGTGGCGAGCAGCGGAAAGTGGGCCGGGAAAAGGCAGAAGACCACAAAGGCCAGGATGGTTTCGGTGCCTTCGGTGAGCCCATGCAGGTAATAGAAGGCCTTCTTCTGGAAATGCGGCCGCTCCAGGCCGTGTCGTGTCGCCATGATGGCGAACGCCAGGAACGAAGTGCCGGTGCCGATGAAGGCGAACAGCAATAGGGCCGCCGGCAGCGCATGGGTCTCGGGCTCGGCCAGAGCGAAGCCCAGGACCACCGCGGCGTAGAAGACGAAGTCCAGGCCGATATCGAGGAAGCCTCCCGCGTCACTGGCTCGGCCACTGTGGCGAGCCACGGCGCCATCCACGCCATCGCCAAGGCGATTGAGCAAGATCGCGACCAGCGCGGTGAGGTACCACTCCAGCGCCAGCAACGGTAGAGACAGCATACCGACGGCGAAAGCCACCACGGTTACCTGGTCGGGTTGCACTCCCCAGGCGTCGAGTCGCCTCGCCAGCCACCGGAGGGGCGGCTGGGTCATCGGCATGGTCCAGCGGTCAAGCATTCCGACGACCCTCCCTGCGCCAACGGAAATAGCGTGCCATCCAGCCCAGCAGGCGTTCGGGCTTATGGGCATTTTTCCAGCGCCCGGCCGTTGCCTTGGTCGCCTCCGACCAGGTCGGATAGGGGTGTACCGTGCCCAGCAGCTTGTTGAGACCGATGCCTCGCGTCATCGCCAGAGTGAACTCGGCGAGCATTTCGCCAGCACCCTGCCCGACGATGCTGGCGCCGAGAATACGATCCCTGCCGGGCACGGTCAGCACCTTGACGAAGCCTTCGGTACGACCCTCGGCAATGGCCCGATCCAGGTCGGACAATGCATAGCGGGTCACCTCGAAGTCGATGCCCTGGGCACGGGCTTCGCACTCGCTTAGCCCCACCCGCGCCACTTCCGGCTCGGTATAGGTGACTGACGGCAGCGCCCGATAGCTGACCCGGAAGCGCTTGAGCTCACCGAACAGTGCGTTGATCGTGGCATGCCAGGCCTGGTGGGCGCTGGCATGGGTCAACTGGAACGGCCCCGCCACGTCGCCGCAGGCCCAGACGTTGGGCAATACGCTCTGCAGCTGTTCGTTCACCGCCAAGGTGCCGTCCTCGCGCGTTTCCACGCCCAGCGCCTCCAGTCCCAGGCCCTCGACGTTGGCCTGCCGCCCCACCGCCACCAGCAAACGGTCGAAAGCCAGTCGCTGGGTTTCGAGTTCGCCGCCCGCCCGGCGTCGCTCCACCACCAGGACATCGGCGCCATCCTCGTCGGCCCCCGGCTCCACGCGCACGGCGCGAGTCTCGAGCCAAAGGTCGATACCCTCTCGCTCGAATCGCTCGCGCAGGGCTTCGGCCGCATCCGAATCCTCGCGCGGCAACAGCTGGGGGCCCTTCTGCACCAGGCTGACACGACTGCCCAGACGCGCAAAGCTCTGCCCGATCTCGCAGCCGATGGGGCCGCCACCGAGCACCACGAGGCGCCCGGGCAGCGCGTCGAGCTGCCATAGGTTGTCCGATGTCAGCGCCTCGATCCGTTCGAGCCCCGGCAAGTCGGGCATGCGTGGCCGGGCGCCGCTGGCAATGATCACGTGGCGCGTGGTCAACACGCGTTCGCCCTCGGCGCCGCCTACGCGTATGCGCCAGGGATCGTCGAGCCTCGCCTCGCCCGGCACGACCTCGACCCCCAGCTCTTCGTAGCGTTCGCGACTGTCGTGGGGCTCCACCTCGCCTACGGCGCGTCGCACGTGAGCCATGACTTCGCCGAACGCGATGCGCGGCTCACCCGCATGAATACCGTAGCGACGGGCCCCGCGAACCTCCTCCGCCACCCTTGCCGCGCGAATCAGCGCTTTTGACGGCACGCAGCCGGTATTGAGGCAATCCCCTCCCAGGCGGTCGCGCTCGACCAGCCCCACCCTCGCCTTCACTGCCGCGGCGATATAACTCGCCACCAGCCCGGCGGAGCCGGCGCCGATCACCACGATGTCATAATCGAAGCGTGACGGCCGGTGAAAGCGCCGAGCCAGGCGACGTCGCCGAACGACGGCCACCAGGGCGCGCGCCATCCACGGGAACAGACCGATCAGCACGAAAGAGCCGACCAGACCCGGCGAAAGGATGCCGGACAGCGACTGAAGTTCACCCAGTTCGCGCCCCGCGTTCACGTATACCGCCGTGCCCGGCAGCATGCCCAGTTGGCTGATCCAGTAGAATGTCCACAGGCGCATGCGCGTCAGCCCCATCACCAGGTTGATGACGAAGAAGGGAAACAGCGGGATCAGTCGCAGCGTAAAGAGGTAGAAGGCCCCCTCCCGTCGGATGCCGGCGTTGATGCGTTCGAGCTGGGGAGCAAAGCGCCTCTCGAGCGGACCGCGCAGCAGGGTGCGAGCGATCAGCGCGGCCAGGGTCGCCCCCAGGGAACTGGCGAAGGAGATGATCAAAAGCCCCCAGCCGAGGCCGAACAGCGCCCCACCCAGTACCGTCAACAGTGTGGCCCCGGGCAGGGACAGCGCCGCCATGAGCACATAAATGGCGAAGAATCCACCGATGACCGTGACCGGATCACGCACCAGCCAGGCCTGGAAACGCGCCTGCTCCGCTTGTAGGTTGGTCAGGGTCAGCAGCTCGTCGACGCCGCTCAGGAAAAAAGCGACGACCAGGACAACGATAAGCGCAACGATCCACAGGCGGTGGCGAGACAAGGGGCGACTCCGAGTTGAAGGCGTTCCGAAGATATTAAACAGAGGTTATACGGAACCTGGGTCTCGTAATAGCCTCAAACCTGAAGCCTGTCACGAGGAGAGCCCCATGGCCCTGTTACGCAACGCTTCGCTCGTCAGTTTGATATCGATAGCCCTGTCGGTCGGCGCGGCCAGTGCCGAGGAGGAGGCTGAGGGTACGGCCACTGCGGTTTTCGGCGGCGGCTGCTTCTGGTGCGTCGAGGAGGCGTTCGACGAGGTGGAGGGTGTCGTCTCGACCACCTCGGGGTACAGCGGCGGCCATGTCGAGAATCCCAGCTACGAACAAGTCGTCGCCGGCGGTACCGGCCATGTCGAGGTCGTCGAGGTGGAATACGACCCCCGACAGGTCGACTACGCGGAACTGCTGCACGTGTTCTGGCGCAATGTCGACCCCTTCGCCGAGAATCGTCAGTTCTGCGACGAGGGCGAGAGTTATCGTAGCGTGATCTACACCGCCAGCGATGAGGAGCGTGAACTGGCCGAGGCCAGCCGAGACGAACTCGTCGAGCGCTTCGATCGGGACATCGCCACAGAGATCACTTCCTTCGAGACGTTCTATCCCGCCGAGGAGTACCATCAGGACTACTATCGCAAGAATCCGGTGCGCTACAACTTCTACAAGTCGGCCTGCGGCCGCGAGGATCGTCTCGAGGAAGTGTGGGGCGACGAAGCCGGAGGTGGGAAGGCGCACTGAGCTTCCCCAGCGTGACACGGCCGGATCGGGCGGCGTTTACCGCTCGCACCCGATAGTCAATGGGTCGGTTTACCTGAAGCCGCTGGCGCCCCTCGCTGCGAGGCGCACTCGCCCCACCATAGCCGCAGCGCAATACCCAGTGTCACCGTCAGCAGTAGCCAGGAGCCGATGGCCACGCCGAGCCAGCCGCCACGCTGCCAGAACGGCTCCAGCCAGACGCTGCCCAGGCTCGCTCCCATGTAATAGAACACCAGATAGAGCGCGGAGGCGCTGCCCCGGGCCCGCTGTGCCTGACGACTGACCCAGCTCGACGCCATGGAGTGAGCGAGGAAGAAGCCAACGGCATTGACGGTGAGGCCCGCGACGATCCAGGCCAGCGAGTTCGACAACGTGATCAGGGTACCGCCCATGAGGATCGCGATGCCGAGCAGCATGCAGGCCGGCTGGCTCAGGCGGCGCGCCAGCCGCCCCGAGAGCGCCGAACTCAGGGTCCCGCCCAGGTAGGTCAGAAAGATCATGCCCAGCCAGCGTGCGCCGAGTCCGAACGGCTCGTCGGCCAGGCGAAAGGTGATGTAGCTGTACTGATTGATGAAAATGAGAAAATTGACACCGCCAAGCAGGTAGGCCGCAAGCAGTGGCGGATGGCGCAGATGCCCTCCCAGGTCCGCCAGCGCCGCGCGCAGTTCGAAGCGGCGCGGGGTGAACTGTCGGGGCGCTGGCAGCAGTTTCCAGAACAGCGCCACTCCGGCCAGGGTCAGCCCCCCCACCGCCAGGAAGCCAGCGCTGGCGCCGCCGATCTCGCCGACGCCCCCTCCGATCAGGCGACCTCCGATGCCGCCTAGGGTGTTGGCCCCGATATAAAGCCCCACGGCCGAGAGCAGCGCCGGCCGATCGAATTCGTCGCCCATCCAGGCAATCGCCACCGCCGGCAGCCCACCGAGAACGAACCCCTGAACCAGACGCACTGCCAGCAGCGTCTCGAAATTGGGCGCAAGGGCCAGGGCCAGCGAACAGAGCCCCGCCAGCAGCAACGTCACGCGCATGATAGCGCCGCGACCGATGGCGTCCGACAGCGGTCCGAAGACCAGCAGCGCGCCTGCGAGGGACAGGGTGGCGACCGACATGACCAGGCTGACCCCCAGCGTCGAAACCCCGTAGGCGTGACGCAAGTCAGGCAGCAGCGGCTGTGGGGCATAGAGATTGACGAACACCAGGATGGAGCCGAGGCAGAGCGCCAGGGTGGCGCGCCACCAGGCTCGCGTACGCAATGTGATCATTCAGGCAACCTGAGCGGGAAACTTGCCTTGCATGTTCGCCTGTGCTGTATGATAAGCCAAACAGGATAAAACGATCACAGCCATCTTGATTTCTTATGGATATCCACACATGGCCCTCCCCTTCGATCTGCGTGCGCTGCGGGTTTTCCTCTGCGTCGCCGACCGCGGCGGCTTCAGCGCCGCCGCCCGCAACCTCCACGTGGCGCAGTCGGCCGTCAGCCAGACCGTGGCCAATCTGGAGCGTCAGCTCGAACTGACCTTGTTTCATCGGCATGAACGGCGCATTGGCCTGACGCCCGAAGGCGAGGCGCTCTATGCGCATGCGCACGAACTCATTGAGCGCGCCGAAGCCACCCACTTGGCCATGCGCGAGCTGCACGGCCTGGTGAAGGGGGAAGTTCGCATCGGTATTCCGTCGATGCTCGGCTCCTATTACTTCCCGCCGCTATTGATGGGGTTCAAGGCGCAGCACCCCGGCATCCGGCTGACCGTGGTGGAAGCCGGCGCGCGCCGCCTGCAGCGTATGATCGCCGACGGTGAGCTGGATCTCGGCGTGGTGATCGACGACGAGCAGAGCCAGCCCATGGAGCGGCGGCGGTTGCTCCGCGAGGAGATGGTGGTCTGCGTGCCGCGAGCACACCCCTTTTCCGGGCGGTCCAGCGTCAGCGCCGAGGAGTTCTTCCGAGAGCCGCTGGTGCTGTTCCAGGATGGCTACTTCCACCGGGAATTCGTCGACACCCTATCGCAGCGAACCGGCTTCGTCGCCAACGTGGCCTTTCAGTCGAACCTGATCCCGTTGACCAAGGCGATCGTGCGTCAAGGCTTCGGCATCACTACCTTCCTGCGCCGGGTCGTGGACGAATCGGAGCTGGCCGCCGTCTCCTTCGACACCCCGGCCTGGCTCGACCTGTCGCTGGCCTGGGCGCGGAATGCCTATCTCTCGCGCGCCGAGCGCGCGTTTGTCGAGTACGTCGTCGCCCACCGCGAAGTCTTGTAGCTGGTAAAAGACCTGTCGGAGATAAAGTGCCTGCGCTCAAGCCACGGGATTGGAAATGTCAGCCTTGCTTCAACCTTGGTCCGGCTCGGTAATGCGCAGCGCCAGGGTGGTCGGCTCCAGGGTCCGGCGGGCCTGCCAGTAGTAGCGCTGCCAGTAGCTGTTGTCGAGCTCGGAGATGATTACGCCCTGAGAAGTCGAGGCGTGGAGGAAGTAGCCATCGCCGACGTAGATGCCCACGTGATCGTAACGTCCGGGAGGACGGAAGAAGACCAGGTCGCCGACCTGCAACTCGTCACGGGCAATCGGCGTGCCTTGCTGAACCTGCTCGCCGGTTGAACGCGGCAGCTCGAGGCGAAAGGTCTCACTGAACACGTTCTGTACCAGCGCCGAACAGTCGATGCCGCGGCGGGAGGTTCCCCCCAGCCGGTAAGGGGTCCCCGCCCAGCGCTCGTGCTGTGCCAGCAATGCCTCGCGCACCAGCTCGGGCGGCGGGTTGTGCAGACTGCTGACGCGCGAAATGGGGTTATCCACCGGCGACATCATGGGATTCGACGACATGCCGGGAAGCTGTCGTGCGAAGTAGTCGTCGGGTGCTTCCAATGAAGAGGACGAGGTTCCGGCACATCCGGACAGCAAGGCGAGCAAAAAACCCAGCAACGCGATACGACGCGATCCCGTGGCAACCATCTTGCGAGGTTCCTCGTTCTCTGAGCCGCACGCATACTCGGGTGGAGCAATGGCTCTACCTGACATTCCCGAGAGGATCGCTGTGGGAGTGATGCTGACAGCACCGCTGTCCGTACCACTGCCAGAGCGGCCTTGCGGCGACTCGTGACATGGTGAAGGCTCCGTTAATCGGGAGCCGATCTCGAAACAAGCCGACTATAAACTACATCTAAGTTTCATGGCGATGCCTAATGTAGCGTTCTTATATCACCCGGTAATGTATCGATATGCAGCGGTGCCCAATGCCGCGGCCTGGCGCCGGGAAAATCGAGGCTCGCCCAAGGGCCGGCCAGCGGCGGCGCTCCGGACAGCCAGGCCACCAGCGCTTGGCGGAAGCCACCGAGAAAGGCCTCCCGTTCGGGCGTCTCGCCCATGAAGAACGAGAACCCGGCGTATAGTCCACGCGCGTACTCTTCCCAGCTGCCGTAGTGCTCGGCAGCTAAGGTATAGGCCCGCTCCAGCACGCTGCTGAACGCCGCGCCGTCCAGCCAGCCGAGCTGACGTCCGGCGATGGCCAGGTCCACGGCCTGGGCCACGTCCCAGGCGGTCATGTCCAGTTCGTTGCAACCGTCGGTATTGTCACGCACGCGCTGCAGGCGCAGCAGGTGGTTGCGATCATCTTCGCTGCAGTCACCCGATTCCAGCACGGCGATTTCAGAGCCCAGCCGCTGGCTATTCAATGTATAGGGAGCATAGTTAATCTGATACTCCTGCCGATCGCCGGCTTCGAGCAGGAAGTCAAGAAACTCAACCAGCTCGGCGCGTCCGTGCAGCCCATAGTGACCATCGATCCACTCATGTATGGCGGTCGACTCGCGCTCGCTCTCCCTGTGCGGCTCGCTCCAGGCGGCATTATTGAGCGGCCCGACCAGTGCCATGGCGGTGAAGCGCGACAACGTGGGGCGTGGCCCCGGCTCCTGCCACTGGGTGCTACGCCAGTCTAGCCAATGGAACGGGCTGCCCGGGTCCTCGAGATGCCAGCGGATCTCGTTGACCAATGATGGATGTTCGCCCTCGGGCAGCAGCGTCTCCCATTGGGCCCAGGCCTCGAGCAGGCGGCGCGAATCGGGATAGAAGCGACACAAGGTACCGCGCAACGCCTCGGCCAACGCTTGCAGGGCGGCGTCATCGAAGGCTTCGCTATCCATCGCCATTTGCAGATAAAAGGCGTACTTCTCGGCCATATGAATGGTGGCGGCATGGCGTGAGCCCTGCTTCAGCGCCTCCAGGCTGACGAGATCGGCAGCCTCGGGGCGTCCGAACGGCGTATTCGGCGATGGCAAGGCGCCGTGAACGGCATCCGCTGCCAGCTGATTGAGATGGTGCGCCTGGGCGGGTAGCCAATAGCGCGCCAGTGCCTCCGTCCCCTCGTCGGGATGCAGTCCCAGGGTCTCGTCGAGATAGCGCAGCGCATCGGCACGCCGCTCGGGCGCCAGGGGAGCGGCCGGACCCTGGCGCATGCCGAATTCGGGTTCGCGTACCGATGCCAGCGCCAGCACCCAGTGGCGCGGCGAACGTCGCCAGTCCGCCAACGCCCGGCGCGATGCGTCACGCTCCTCGTCGCTCAAGAGCTGTGGCAGCGGGGTACGCCACGGGCTGACCGGCGACTGCAACAATAGCCCCCAGTCGCGCTGCATCTCGCCCAGACGATCGCGCCCTTCGAACAGGCTGCATCCCCGCTGGTAGGCGCGCGCCACCGCGGACCAGTCGCTATAGCGGCGCAGGACCAGATCTGCCCCATGATTGGCAAACGCCTGCGCTTCGACGGCCTCGAGCCAGCCGGCACAGATACCGGCCCAGGCCAGGTCGACCAGTCGCAGCCAGTCCCAGGCGGCCCATTCCAACGGCTCGCCGCGCTCGACGAAGGCGAGCAGCACCTGGCCATACTCGCGCTCGGCACCGGCGAGCCCTGTCAGCCATTCCTGTCGTCCGCGCTCGTCTTCCATCAACAGCCGTGTGGCATCGAGATCCCACCCCTGACGGTGCCCGTGGCCGGCCAGCCACAGCAGGCTCTGAATCAGCCCGGTGCGATCGTTGATCTGCCAGTGGCTCCCCAGCCATTCGCGTGCGTCCGGCCAGTCGACCGCGCCCGCCGGCGCGACCAGCACCGGGGAAAAAGCCGCGCGCAGGCGCCAGGCACGCGCCTCGGGGGCATCCGGCCATAGCGACGCCGTCTCGCGATGGGTTGTGATCCATTCGGTCAACGTCTGCCAGGTAATTCCCTCGCCGTCGCGCTCTAGGGCGGCCAAGGCTTCGCACGCTTCATGAAAGCCATCGTCGCCCCGCACCCAACCCTCCGCGCTCCGGGCGCGTCGCAGCGCTTCGAGCCAGGTTTCCAGGCTCGCGTGCTGACGAACGATCTCATCGGTCAACCGCAGCAGCCAGCTGCGCACGCGCGCTTCGGGTAGCCAGCCGGCCGCCCCCGCCAAGGCCAGCAGTTCGAGCGCTGCCAACAACTTGGCCGGGTCGGCCGGGCCGACGCCGAAGGTCTCGACCAGGCGCCAGCCCAACTCGCCGCGATCGGCCACGTCCAACGCTCGCAGCCTGGCCTGGGCCGCATCGGGTTCGATCGCGATGGGTTCGGGCTCGAAGGCCCAGCCGCACAACACCAGCTGTTGAGCCCACCAGGCGTAAAGGGGATCGACCAAGGCTCACCTCGACGTTCAAACACGGGAAGGATACGGACTCGCCGTACCGAGAAATCGGCGCCTAGTGTAGCGGAAAGCGTAGCGTACGCCGATGGCTGGCCGGTGGAAAAAAGCCGCATGGCACAGGGTGAGGAAGCTTGGCGAAATGTTTTAAATAATGCACACTCAGCTGACAAGATAATCAACACAGTGGAGCCCCCATGCCCTTCTCAGCGGAAATCATCGACAAGGCCTACATCGCGGGCCAGTGGCGCGGCGGCGAGCGCCGCTTCGCCGTGACCGACCCCGCCACCGGCGAGACCCTGGCCAACGTACCCGACCTTACCGCAGACGACGCCCGCGACGCTCTCGCCGCTGCCGAAGCAGCCTGGCCGGCCTGGCGCCGGCAAACCGCCAAGCAGCGCGCCACCCTGCTGCGTGCGTGGTACGACGCCATCATGGCCCATCAGGAGCCGCTGGCCCGACTGATGACGCGCGAACAGGGCAAGCCGCTGGCGGAATCCCGAGGCGAAGTCGCCTATGGTGCGTCGTTCGTGGAGTTCTACGCCGAAGAAGCCAAGCGCATGGCAGGCGAGACGCTGCCAAGCCATGGTGCCGACAAGCGCATCCTGGTGCTGCGCGAGCCCATCGGCGTAGTGGCAGCGATCACGCCGTGGAACTTCCCGCTGGCGATGATCACCCGCAAGTGCGCCCCGGCACTAGCGGCCGGCTGCCCGGTGGTGATCAAGCCGGCCGAGGCCACGCCGCTGACCGCCCTGGCGCTGGCGAAGCTGGCCGAGGACGTCGGCTTCCCCGCCGGCGTACTCAACGTGATCACGGCGAGTCAGCCGGCGGTGATCGGCGAGGTGCTGACCACCGACCCGCGCGTGCGCAAGGTCTCCTTCACCGGCTCCACCCCGGTGGGCAAACGCCTGCTGGCCCAGTGCGCCGCAACGGTCAAGAAAGCTTCAATGGAACTCGGCGGCAATGCCCCCTTCATCGTCTTCGATGATGCCGACCTGGATGCCGCCGTCGAGGGCGCGGTGGCCTCGAAGTATCGCAACTCGGGCCAGACCTGCGTATGCACCAACCGCCTGCTGGTGCAGGCAGGCGTCTACGACGCCTTCGTTGCCAAGCTGGCCGCCCGCGTGGCTGAGCTCAAGGTAGGCAACGGCCTCGATGAGGGCGTGATGCAAGGGCCGCTGATCAACCCGGCCGCGGTCGACAAGGTGCGCTCGCATATCGCCGACGCGCTGGGCAAGGGTGCGCGCCTGGTATGCGGCGGTGAGCCCCATGCCCTGGGCGGCACCTTCTTCCAGCCCACCGTGCTCGCCGACGTCACCGACGAGATGCGCGTGGCCCGTGAAGAGACCTTCGGTCCCCTGGCGCCGGTCTTTCGCTTCGACACCGATGCACAGGCCGTCGCCATGGCCAACGCCACCGAGTTCGGCCTGGCGGCCTATTTCTACGCGCGCGACTATCGGCGTATCTGGCATGTCATGGAGGGCCTGGAGTATGGCATGGTGGCAGTCAACGAAGGGATTCTCTCCACCGAGCTAGCGCCCTTCGGCGGTGTCAAGGAATCCGGCCTGGGTCGCGAAGGGTCGCATCACGGTCTGGATGAATTCACTGAACTAAAATACGTCTGTGTCGGCGGCCTGTGATCGCCCGCAACGTTCTTGCATGGAGGTAGCTAGATGACTAACGCACAGCTCAACGAACTCAAGCAGCGCTACGTGGCCAACGGTGCCGCAAGCCCAGCAACCCAGTTCGCCGATCGCGCCGAGAACGCCCTCGTGTGGGATGCCGACGGCAATCGTATCATCGACTTCGCCGGCGGCATCGGCGTGCTCAATATCGGGCATCGCCATCCCAAGGTGGTGGAGGCGGTGAAAGCCCAGCTCGACCGTGTCATGCACACCTGTCAGACCGTGATGCCCTACGAAGGCTACGTGAAGGTCGCCGAAAAGCTGAGCCAGATCACCCCCGTGCGTGGCCACGCCAAGGTGATGCTGGCCAACTCCGGCGCCGAGGCGCTGGAAAACGCGGTGAAAATCGCCCGTGCCGCCACCGGCAAGAACAACGTGATCTGCTTCGACGGCGGCTATCACGGCCGCACCTTCATGACCATGGCCATGAACGGCAAGGTGGCGCCCTACGCCACCGACTTCGGCAGCATGCCGGGCAACGTCTTCCGCGCGCCCTACCCGGTGCCCTATCACGGGGTCAGCGAGGACGAGGCGCTGCGTGGCCTGAAGATGGCCATCAAGACCGACGCCAACCCGCACGACACTGCAGCCATCGTGCTCGAGCCGGTGCTCGGCGAAGGTGGCTTCTACCCCGCCCCGACCAGCTTCCTCAAGGCGATCCGCGAGATCTGCGACGAGCACGGCATGCTGATGATCGTCGACGAAGTGCAGTCCGGCTTCGGCCGTACCGGCAAGATGTTCGCCATCGAGCACAGCGGCGTCGAACCGGACATTATCACCATGGCCAAGAGCATGGCCGACGGCATGCCGATCTCCGCCGTAGTGGGCACCGACAAGGTGATGGACGCCTCGGGCCCCAACTCGCTGGGCGGCACCTACACCGGTAGCCCGGTCTCGTGTGCGGCAACGCTCGCCGTGCTCGAGGTCTTCGAGCAGGAGAACATTCTCGAGAAGAGCCAGGCGCTCGGCGACAAGCTGGCCAAGCGCTTCGCGCAGTGGCAGCAGGAGTTCGACTGCGTGGACAACGGCCGCAACCTGGGCGCCATGGCGGCGATCGACCTGGTCACCGACAGGGCCAACCACACCCCGGATGCCGACCTTGCCGCCGCACTGTGCAAGAAGACTCGCGAGAAGGGTCTGATCCTGCTCTCCTGCGGTCTCTACGGCAACACCATCCGCTTCCTGATGCCGGTCACCATAGAGGACGAGGTGCTCGAGGAGGGCCTCGGCATCGTCGAGGCCGCGCTCAAGGAACTGGTCGGCACCACGGCTACCGCCTGATCTCTTCCCGTCGCTAAACGCCCGCTGGCTCTTGCCGGCGGGCGTTTCCGTTTGCGCCATATCGTCGCGCAGGAAGTTATGCAGGCATATCGTTCGCTTTCGGATCCCGCGCCCAAACCCGATGCTGCCCCATGGCATCGCGCAGCGGGGTAAAGACATCGTCCACTGCGGCGCCCAACAGAATGCCCTCCTCGGCAGTGGGCACGCCCGCAGCGTCCAGCAACGCCTTGCCCTCGCCCACCGCGGCGATGGCTTTGAGGTGCTTGTAGGCCTCCTGGACGTAGTAGCGGCCCTGCCCCGACCGGGCCAGCGAATCGACGCTCGCACTTCCACCCGGCACGAATACCGCATCCATGGCCACCGACGGCATGCCATTGAGCATGGCGTCGGGCGTCACGCTTTTGCCGTCGGCCGCCTTCACCGGTGCCATGCTGGGAGCGATCACCATGCCCTGGGCGCCTTCGGCCTCGAGCCGTTTCTTGATCGCCTCGACCTGACCGGCGTCGACGCCCTCGGCCACCAGAATGGCAACCTTGCGATACTTGATGTTGCCGGGCAGGCGCGCCATGAGGCTCAGCGCCGGAGAGTCCAGCTGTGAACTGGTGCCCAGCTCCTCCGGGGCGGCCGGCTTGCTCGTCGGCGCTTCGAGGCCGTGGTTCTCGCCTACGCGGCGCGCCAGTTCCAGGTCGATGTTGGGCAGTATCTCCTTGATCATGCGCTCGCGAATCCAGGGACGCTTCACCTTGGAGAGTTCAAAGGTATAGGCGGCGATGATGTGCTCCTTCTCCACTTCGGTCTGGCTGTTCCAGAACAGGGTGGCCTGGGAGTAGTGATCGCCGAACGAGGGGCTTCGGGCGCGGACCTTGCGCGCGTCGATACGCTCGTGATAGCTCTCGAAGCCGCCGTTCTCGGGGCCCGCCGGCGTCTCGGTGGGCCAGCCATCGTCGATCGAGTTGGGCTCGTAGGACGCCTGGCCCTTGTTGATGGTCTGGCGGTGCATCGAGTCGCGCTGATTGTTGTGCACCGGGCATACCGGCTGGTTGATGGGGATCTCGTTGAAGTTGGGCCCGCCCAGACGCAGCATCTGAGTATCCAGGTAGGAGAACAGCCGCCCCTGCAGCAACGGATCGTTGGTGAAGTCGATGCCCGGAATCACGTGGGCCGGATTGAAGGCGACTTGCTCGGTCTCGGCGAAGAAATTATCCGGGTTGCGGTTGAGCACCATCTTGCCGATGGGAGTGACGGGCACCTGCTCCTCGGGAATGATCTTGGTCGGGTCGAGCAGATCGAAGTCGAACTTGTGCTCGTCCTCTTCCTCGACGACTTGAATGCCAAATTCGTATTCGAGGTAGTCGCCGTTCTCGATGTCCTCCCACATCATGCGGCGATTGAAGTCGGGATCGCGTCCCCAGAGCTTCTGCGCCTCGTCCCAGATCAGCGAGCAGGTGCCAGCCAGCGGCTTCCAGTGGAACTTCACGAAGCGCGACTTGCCCTGCTTGTCGATCAAGCGGAAGGTGTGCACGCCGAAACCTTCCATGTTGCGATAATGCCGGGGAAAGGCGCGGTCGGACATGGTCCACAGCACCATGTGGGTCGACTCCGGCATCAGCGAGACGAAATCCCAGAAGGTGTCGTGGGCCGACTGACCTTGGGGGATCTCGTTGTGCGGCTCGGGCTTCACCGCGTGCACGAAGTCGGGGAACTTGATGGCATCCTGAATGAAGAATACCGGCATGTTGTTGGCCACCAGGTCCCAGTTGCCCTCGTCGGTATAGAACTTGGTGGCGAAACCGCGTACGTCGCGCACGGTATCGTTGGAGCCACGTGAGCCCTGTACCGTGGAGAACCGTACGAAGACCGGCGTTTTCTTGCCGGGATCCTGAAACAGGCCGGCCTTGGAGTACTGGGCGGCGTTGTCGTAGGGCTGGAAGTAGCCGTGAGCCGCCGCGCCGCGGGCGTGCACGATGCGCTCGGGGATACGTTCGTTGTCGAAGTGGTTGAGCTTCTCGCGGAAGATGAAGTCCTCGAGCAGCGTCGAGCCCCGTTCACCCGCTTTCAACGAGTTGTGGTTGTCGGCGATCCGTGTGCCGTGGTTGGTACGCAGGTCGTGCCCCTCGGCGTCACTGCGGTATTTCTCCAGGTTTTCCGACTTGCTGTGTTCGGTGGTCTTGAAGCTTGTGTCGTTCGGCTTTCCGCTGTTGGGCGTGGTGTGGGGATTGTTCGCCATGATCGCATTCCTTTTCGGCCGGTTCGTTTCCTCCCTCGCTCCCCCGCCGGTCGAAGACAGTTAGGCGGAGGCGATGGTTTGCGCTTCGCCTGAAAGGTAGTTCCGCCCTCAAGGGGTGCCAATCAACCGAAACTATGGGTACAAAAGGAAACATTTATCGCGTTTCACTTCATTTAGCGTCGACCGATACTCGGGGAGCGAAGCGGGGCGGCATTAGCTGCCTCATCCGAGCATGGTGATCAAGGGACCCTGACATGAAGCAGAAGACGACGACCGGACTTGCCCTCGCCCTATGCCTGCTGGGCACACCGCTGGTCCAGGCCGACGATGGCCGTATGACGCTGGGGGCGGTAGCCGGTACCACCGGACTCGGCGTGGACCTGGCCTGGCGCTACAACGAACGCTTCGGTGTCTCCGCCCGCTATACCGGCGGGATCGAATGGAATACCGACTACAGCACCGACGACGTCAATTACGATGGTGACGTGAATCTGGCGGGCGGCAAGCTGACGCTGGACTACTACCCCTTCACGACCGGCTTCTTTCTGAGCGCGGGCCTTATGTTGCCCGATATCGACGCCGACATCGTGGGTCGTCCTCGGAATGCAACCTACCGGTTCAATGGCCAGGAATACCCGGTCGATGCCCTCGGCACTCTGAATGGCAAGGTCACCCTCGCCGACGGCGTCCAGCCCTACGCGGGGCTCGGCTGGCGCCAATCGCACCGCAGCGGTTTCGGGATCTTCGCCGAGGTCGGCGTGATCCCCACCGATCCGGACGTTTCGCTGAGAACATCGGAAGGATACGAAAACTGGGACAATCCGATTTCGGCACAGCTGCGCGAGGAGATCCGCCAGGAGGAAAAGCGGCTCAAGGACGAGGCCGAAAAATGGCCGGTGTATCCCGTTGCCGTGCTGGGCGTGAGCTATACGTTCTAGGGGCCCGCTCGCGCCCGCTGGCAATAGACGCAAACGACTCGGCCCGGGCAAGCCCGGGCCGAGTGGTGTCAGGAGAGTTGAACGGCTAAGTCTTACGAACCTTGGCGATGATCCATAGCAGCACGACCGCGCCCACCGTCGCCGTGACCAGCGAGCCGATGAAGCCCCCGGCCTCGAGTCCCAGCAGACTGAACATAAAGCCGCCGATCAGCGCGCCCACAATGCCCACACCAATGTTCCCAAGAATGCCGAAACCGCCGCCGCGCATGATATTGCCGGCGATCCAGCCGGCCAGGCCACCGATGATCAGCCAGGCGATGAATCCCATATCGTCTCTCCTTTCCTTGTGGTCGATACTATCGTTCGAGGCAGCTCCAATGATGCCCCGGTGCATCCTTTAAAAAAAGGGTAGCTCAAAATGACGAGCCGGGCTGTTCTAGGAAAGCCAGCTCCTCGGTCGTGGATGCCCGGCCGAGAATGGCGTTGCGGTGCGGGTAGCGGCCGAAACGCAGCAGAATGTCCCGGTGCAGGCGCTCGAAACGCAAGTTCTCTTCCAGCCCCGGCTGATCGAACAGTCGCAATGCCTCGTCGTGAACCTTGAGCGACTCGCTGTGCATGTAAGGCATGTAGAGAAAGCTACGCCAAAGCACTCCGAATTCACGGTCGATGTCCAGGGCCACGGCCTCCTGGGCCAGTACCAGCGCCATCGGATCCTGAGCGAACGCCCGCGGGTCGTCGCGGTAAAGGTTGCGCGAAAACTGGTCAAGCACCAGGATCTCGGCAAGCCGGCCCTGAGGCGTGTCGCGCCATTGCCATAGCTCGCCGGCGGCGGCCGCCGCATGCAACGCACCGAAGCGCTGGCGAATGTGCGCATCGAGCTCGGCATCCTTGCGAAACCAGTGGACGGGCTGGAGCTCCTCGAACCAGAAGGCGATCACTTCGTCCTGCAGCGGCAGCATCGCGCTCATACGTTTCCTCGCGGTCGGACAGCGACTGGTATCATCGCTCAAGGTTTAGCACCTTTTCGTTTGCATTCGCTACAGGAGTCGTCATGGCGCCTCTGGACATGCTGGGCATGTTCGCCTTCGTCTTCAATCTGGTCGGGCTGATAATCTGCATCGTCGGGCTGACCCTGGCCCAGCGCATGCCGAAGCGTTGGCCGGGCTATACCCTGGCCGGCGTGGGCTTCGTCATCGCTGCCACGCCGCTCTGGGCGCAGCTGCTGGCCAACCTTTGAGCGACAGCGCCACGCTGGGTGAAGGTGGCGTACCGCCCGGGTGTCGGGAACGGTGCGATGATGTCTGTTTCGGTGGGACATTGGTCATTGCGGACATGCGTCGCCGAGGTGAAACTGGCCTCTCAACCCGGAGGGAGCCGTCATGCCCCGCACCGTCGTCTTTCTGGCTTACCCCGACTGCCAACTGTTGGATGTCAGCGGGCCGTGGCAGGTGTTCGCCTCGGCCAACGATCTGAGCGGCCACCCGCTCTATCGGCTCCATCTGGCCGCCGATGCGCCGGGCAGCCTGCCGACCAACGGCGGATTGCCGCTGCAGGCGGATACGGCCTGGTCCGCGCTGGATGCGCTCGGCCCGTTGGATACACTATTGGTCGCCGGGGGCCGAGGGGTGATGGCCCAGCGCAACCACGCCGAACTGCTCGCCATGCTGCGTCAGCAGGCCGAGCGGGTATCCCGGTTGGGCTCGATCTGCACCGGTGCCTTCCTGCTCGCCGCAGCGGGGCTGCTCGACGGCCACCGGGCCACGACCCATTGGCGCCACTGCGCCCAGTTTGCCCACGAATACCCCGAGGTTCGCGTCGTACCCGATGCGCTCTACGTCGAATCGGCCGGACGCTATACCAGCGCCGGCGTCACCGCCGGCATCGACCTGGCCCTGTCGCTGCTCGAAGCGGATCACGGCAGTGGCCTGGCCGGTCAGGTCGCCCGTGAGTTGGTGTTGTTCCTGCGACGCCCCGGTGGGCAGTCGCAGTTCAGCGAAGTATTGGCCAGTCATGGCCGCGTCAGCGGTGCGCTGCGTCGACTGCTCGACCGACTCCACGCCGACCCCGCCGCGCCCCATCGTCTAGAGGAACTGGCCGAATCGGTGGGCGTGACGCCGCGCCACCTGTCGCGGCTCTTCCGACGCCAGCTCGACACCACCCCGGGCGCTTACCTGACCCGGCTGCGCCTGGAGCAGGCCCGCCTGGCGCTGATCGACGACCACCGGCCACCACCGCTGGAACGCCTGGCCCGGCAGTGGCGGCTGGGCGGCGCCGAGCAGCTGCGACGCCTGTTCCAGCGTCATTACGGCATTTCCCCTACGCTATATCACCAGCGCTTCGGCCCGTGCAGCGAGCCGACAACCCACCAAGTCGAACGAGTCCGCCCAGGAGCCCACCATGCCTCTTAGTGTCACGCTGCTGTCCCTGTGCCAGGCGCTGTTGGTCAGCGGCAATATCCTGCTGATCGCGGTCTCGCCGCTGATCGGGTCTCGCCTCGCTCCCGACCCGGCCTGGTCCACCGCTCCGGTCGCCACCCAGTGGCTGGGATTGATGTGCGCCACCATTCCCGCGTCGCTGATCATGGCGCGCCTGGGGCGCAAGCGGGGCTTCGTACTGGGCAATCTGATGGGGCTCGTCGGCGTGGCGGTGGCGGCCCAGGCGCTGGTTGCCGAAGCCTTTCTGCCCTTCATGCTGGGAACCTGGCTGATCGGCATCGGCATCGGCTTCGGCCAGCTCTATCGCTTCGCCGCCGTGGAGGCCGCCCCGCAGGCCCTGCGCGACCGGGCCATCGGGCTGGTCATGGGTGGTGGCGTGCTGGCCGCCTTCTTCGGCCCATGGCTGGCCCGTATCAGCCGTGAAGCCGCCACCACGCCCTTCCTCGGCAGCTTCCTCGGCCTGGGGGCACTCTACCTGGTAGCGCTGATGGTGTTGCTGGCGATTCGTCTGCCGCCACCGGAAGCGACCCATGGCCAGGGTCAACCGCGACCGCTCGGCGAGATCGTGCGGCAGCCGGCGTTCCTGGTCGCAGCGCTGTCGGCGCTGATCGGCTACGGGGTGATGAACCTGGCGATGACCGCCACACCGCTGGCCATGGCGGGGGCTGGCCATCACTTCGATCACGTCGCCACCACGATTCAGTGGCACGTGCTGGCGATGTTTCTGCCTTCGTTCGTTACCGGTCATCTGACCGCTCGCTTCGGTGCACCGAGAATGATCGCGCTCGGCTGTGCGCTGCTGGCAGTGAGCGGCCTGGCGTCACAGGTCGAGGCCGGCGTGACCGGCTTCAATGTCGCCCTGATCCTGCTCGGGCTGGGCTGGAACTTCACTTTTTTGCCCGCGACCGGCCTGCTCACGGAAGCTTACCGGCCAGAGGAGAAGGCCCGCACCCAGGCCGCCAACGAGTTTCTGGTGTTCACTACGGTGGCCGCCACCGCGCTGCTTGCCGGGCCGCTGGTGAACCTGCTCGGCTGGTCCCTGCTCAACGCCCTGCTGGTGCCAATGTCGCTGGTGCCGATCGTCCTGCTCGCCTGGCAACGCCTTGCCAGACGCGGCCAAGACCCTCACATTAGCGGCTGACACTGCTGTGAAGGGATTCCTCGCCGATGCGCCAGTCGCTCACCCGGGAGCTGACCAATCTGATCGAACGCGGCCGCGACCGCCAGCTGCGCCTGGCGGTCACCGGGCTTTCCCGCTCGGGCAAGACCGCCTTTCTCACTTCGCTGGTCAACCAGCTGCGCCACGCCGGCCTGGAGGCGCGACTGGACCTGATGCCGGCGGCCCGCGAGGGGCGGCTGCTGGGTGCCCGGCGGGTCAGCCAGCCCGACCTGGGCGTACCGCGCTTTCCCTACGACCAGGCCATAGCGGCGCTTGATGCCGACCCGCCTCGCTGGCCCGAGCCCACCCGCGGCATCAGCGAACTGCGATTGACGATCCGCTACCGTCCGGCACGCCGGGGGCTGCTGCGCAGCGAGACCGCCGAGCTCAGTCTTGACCTGTTCGACTACCCCGGCGAGTGGCTGCTCGACCTGCCGCTGCTGGGCCATAACTACCTCGACTGGAGCCGGAGCATGCTGGCAGGCGCCGGTGAGCAGCGCCGCGCCCTGCTGGGCGAATGGGAGGCCGCCGCCGCCGGGCTCGACCCCGCCGCCGAAGCCAACGAAGCCGAGCTCGCCGACATCGCCGCGCTCTACGCCCGCAGCCTGCAGACCGCCCGCGAGGCGGGATTCGCCAACCTGCAGCCGGGGCGCTTCCTGCTGCCAGGCGACCTGGAAGGGGCGCCGGTGCTGCAGTTCTTCCCACTGCCGGCGCTGCGCGAGACCGACGACGCCGAGCTTGCCAAGCTGCCGTCGCAGAGCGTCTATGCCACGTTGGCGGCGCGCTTTCGCCACTATCAGCAACACATCGTGCGACCCTTCTATCGCAATCACTTCCGCCGCTTCGACCGGCAGATAGTGCTCGTCGACGTACTCGGCGCCCTCAATGCCGGGCCGGAGCGCTTCGAGGATCTTTCCCGAGCGCTTGGCACGCTGATGCAGAGCTTCGATTACGGTAAGCGCAGCCTGCTCTCGCGGCTGTTCGCGCCGCGCATCGATCGCCTGGCGATCGCCTCGACCAAGGCCGACCACGTCACGCCGGAACAGCACGCCAACCTGACCGCGCTGCTCGAGGCCCTGCTGGCCGAGCCGCTTCAGGACCTGCGCTACGCCGACGTGCCGGTCAAGGCCCTTTCGCTCGCCGCGATTCGCGCCACCGATGCCTTGGAAGTCACTCACCAGAATCAACGCACGCCGGCGCTGCGCGGCACCACGCTCGAGGGCGAGGAGGTGCTCATGTTCCCGGGCGAGGTACCAGGACGGCTACCCGAGGCCGATTTCTGGACCCGACAGGGTTTCGAATTCCGCGCCTTTCGCCCCGCCCCGCGGGACAATGGCGCCCTGCCCCATATCCGCCTCGACGCCGCGCTCGACTGGCTGATCGGAGACAAGTTGCAATGAGCGACCCCCAACGCCAAGGCACGCCAGACGACGATCCGCGCCCGGCCCGCCGCTTTACCCTCGACGAGCCGCCTCCCCTGTCGGCTGGCGAGGTTCCGCGCCCGCGCCAGGAGTTCGACAGGCAGCTGCCCGCTCGCCCTCTGGAGGAGCCACTACCGAATGCCGCCGAACGCGACCTCGACGTCAGCCTGGGGCGCCCGCGCAAGCGGCGCTGGGGGCTGCTGACCCTGCTCGCTGGTGGCCTGGCCCTGGGCACGGCGGAGCTCGCCCTGCGCCTGCCCCAAGCCCTGCTCGGCGGCGACTGGCTCTCCAGCGGCTGGCACCTGCTGGGGCTCGGCGCCATCACCCTGGGTGCGGGGGCACTGCTGCGCGAGGCCTGGCGGCTACGCCGTCTCAAGCGTCACGACGCGCTACGCCAGCGCCTGGCCCAACTGCCACAGGCCAATACCAAGCAGGCGCTCGATTTAGCCCAGGTGCTCAAGCGCCAGCTCCGGCTCGACGACGACCACCCACACTGGCAGGCTTTCCTCGCCGCCCGCGAGCCGCATCACGCCGGCGCGGAAGTGCAGGCGTTGCTGGCCCACCACCTGCTCGCGCCGCGCGACCGCGAGGCCCGCCGCATGATTTCGCGCATGGCCGGCGAGACTGCCGTGATGGTGGCGGTGAGCCCGTTGACACTGGTCGACATGGCCGTGGTGGCGTGGCGCAACCTGGCGATGATCGATCGCCTCTGCCGCCTCTACGGCCTCGAGCTGGGTTACGCCAGTCGCCTGCGCCTGCTGCGCACGGTGCTCTCCAACATGGCCTTCGCCGGCGCCACCGAGATGGCCAGCGACGCCGGGGTGGAGCTGCTGTCGCTCAATCTGGCCAGTCGGCTCTCGGCGCGTGCCGGCCAGGGCATGGGAGTGGGTCTGCTCACGGCGCGTCTCGGCTTGCGTACCCTGCGTCTCACTCGGCCGCTGGTGTTCGCCGAAGGCGAAGCGCCGCGCATGGCCGACCTGCGTCGCGAGCTGTGGCAGCAGCTACGCCGGTTAGAGGACAAGCAGGGCTGAGCGGGATTGGCGCCGACTTGACCCCGGTCATGACGTCCTGCACGGGAGGCGCTAGTCTCGGGGAATAGTTCGCTCACCCCGCAGGAGGTCTCACCATGTTCCACTCCATCCTGGTTCCCGTCGACGGTTCCGAAGGCGCCAAGAAGGCCCTCGAGGTCGCCTGTCAACTGGCCGACCGGGCCGACGCCACCCTGCATATCCTGCACGTTCCCGAGGAACTCTCCCATGAGACGACGCTGGTCTGGGGGATCGGCGCCATCGCCATCGAAGCCTCGCGCCAGGAACTCGAGGACGTCGGGCGTCAGGTGGTGGACAAGGCCGCCGAGTCGGCCCGTAACCTGGGCGTCACCAAGATCGAGACCGTCATCGGTCAGGGCGACCCCGCCCGCGCCATCGTCAGCGAGGCCAGACGGCGCGGCGTCGAGGCCATCGTCATGGGCAGCCGCGGCCTCAGCGACCTGCGAGGGCTGGTGGTGGGCAGCGTCTCCCACAAGGTCAGCCATGTGGCCGACTGCAGCGTGATCACGGTTCGCTAGCGCTGAAGCCCATCTGTTGACGGCCGAGGGGCGTGAGGAGGTCGGATGTCGCGCGCCCCTCGAATCCCACCTCGAAGTGGTCGGGGGCAAAGTCCGGCGGCGTGCGCCCCGCCTCGAAGGCCTCGCGTTGTCCGCGCAGGTAGGCCGCGTTCTTCTCGCACCAAGGGGCCGAGCCGATGTACATCACGTTGCTGTCGTGTTCACCGTCGTGCTCGGGGTCGACGGCGTGTACCACGTCGCAGTGCCACCACACGGTATCGCCGGGTTCGAGATCGGGAATCGGCGTCATCGCCTCGATCAGCGGCGCATGCCAGGAGGGATCCGCCGAGAGGGCGCGCCCCGGCCGGGCGCCACACAGGTCGTCCTCGGCGACATCGTCCTGAAGCGCACGCAGCAGGAGGTACGCCATCACGTTGGCGATTGGCGCCAGATTCAGCGTTCCGGCTCCGGAGCGCTGCGGCGTCAGGGCGGTCCAGCCTTGAAAGGTACGAAACATCGAACATACCGCGGGCGAAGGAAACTCGCGGACCTGTGTCCTGCCTTCGCCGTCGAAAGGATCGAAGCGCCCCGACTCACCGGCAAAGACATGGCGGTACACGTAGCGAAAGTTCGCATCCAGCCAGCGCTCGACCGAGCCGCCATCGACGTGCGGCGATAGACCCAGGCTCGCCGACCCCGGCGGACGGCGGCGGATCCGATCGGCATAGGTCGCCATGCGCTCGGGATCGAAATGCTGGTGTCCGTGGCTCGAGGTCTTCCATAGCCGGTTGAGAAAGACCTGGGCTTGCTGCAGGCGCTCGCTTTGACGCGCCTGGACCTGAGGCTGCGACCAGTAGACACCATAGATTTGCGGCTTTCCCTGGGCGAGGTTGCCGAAGTAGCTGTCCTCAGCGGCGTGGGCCAGGCGCTCCTCGAAGCGATTCGTCTCTAGGTAGCGACCGATGTCAGCGTTCCATTGACTCGCCAGGCCGCGTTCGAACACGCCGGCGATCACGCATGCGCCGGTGACCCTAACCTGGTGACGCCGAGCGTCGTCGATCCGCCCCGACACGATGTCGTCGATATCGATGCGCGGGATCGGGTTTCCCCCCCGTTCGCGACAGGCGCGTATCGCGTCGACCTGCCTCAGCAGATCCGTCTCCACTTCCAGAAAGGCCTGGCGGTAGTTCGGCAGCGCCCCGCGCAGCGTTCGCTTCACTTGCCGAATGGCGTCGGGCAGATCGTCGTCGCCGATTCCGAATGGGTTGGCTAGCGTCATGTGCGTCTCCTCTTCAGGCCAAACGCTTCTCCGTCTCGCTGTCGAACAGCACCGCGCGAGCCATGTCGATGCGCAGCGCCAGGCGCTCACCCGCGGTGGCCCGACACTTGGGCCCGACCCGGGCCGTCGCCTCCCCTTCACCCAGCCGCAGCTGCAGCAGGATGTCGGCGCCGGTGGGCTCGACCACGGTGATACGCGGCGTGAGCAGCACGCCCTCGTCGTAGTCGCTCAGCCGCGCATCGTCCTCGGTGAAATGCTCGGGTCGCAGTCCCAAGATCACCGGTTTTCCGACTCGCTCGGCCATGGCCGGTGTCTGTCGTGCGTTCGGCCAGGGCAGTTGCAGTGTCTCCTCGCCCGGTGTATCGACGCGCAGCCGATACTTGCCCGCCTCGCTCTCCAGCGTTGCGGCGATGAAGTTCATCGACGGCGAGCCCATGAAGCCGGCCACGAAGATGTCCACCGGGTCGTTGTAGACCTCGTCGGGAGAGCCGAGTTGGAGGATGCGGCCGTCGCGCATCACCGCGATGCAGTCGGCGAGCGTCATGGCCTCGATCTGGTCGTGAGTGACGTAGACGATGGTCGTCCCGAGGCGCTGGTGCAGCTTCTTTATCTCGGTGCGCATGTCGACGCGCAGCTTGGCATCGAGATTGGAGAGCGGCTCGTCGAACAGGTAGACCTTGGGTTCACGCGCCAGCGCCCTGCCCATCGCCACCCGCTGACGCTGGCCACCGGAGAGCTGCGACGGCTTGCGATCGAGTAGATGCGAGATCTGCAGCAGGTCGGCGACCCGCTCGACGGCGGCTTCGCGCTCGGCCTTGGGCACCTTGCGCATTTCCAGTCCGAAGCTGATGTTCTGGCGCACCGTCATGCTCGGATAGAGCGCATAGGACTGAAAGACCATGGCGATATCGCGCTCCGCCGGGGTCTGCCAGGTGACCTCCTCGCCAGCGATGCGGATCTCTCCGGAGGTGACCGGCTCCAGACCGGCGATGGCGTTCATCAGCGTCGACTTGCCGCAACCCGACGGCCCCACCAGAATCAGAAACTCTCCCGAGTCGATCGCCAGGCTGACATCCTTGAGCACTTGCTCGCTGCCGAAATCCTTGCAGACGTTACGAATTTCCAAAGCTGCCATGTCGATAACCTCTTGTTGTTGGATGCTCAGCCCTTGACCGACCCGGCCGTGAGCCCACGGACGAAGTACTTGCCGGCCAGCACGTAGACGACCAGGGTGGGCAGCGCGGCGATCATCGCCGCCGCCATGTCGACGTTGTACTCCTTGGCCCCGGTCGAGGTATTGACCAGGTTGTTGAGTGCCACCGTCACCGGCTGGGTGTCGTGGGCCGAGAACGCGACGCCGAACAGGAAGTCGTTCCAGATCTGCGTGAACTGCCAGATCACCGAGACCACGACGATCGGCGCCGAGACCGGCAGCAGGATGCGCCAGAAGATGCGGAAGAAGCCGGCGCCGTCGAGCTTGGCCGCGGAGATCAGCTCGGTGGGCACCGCCACGTAGAAGTTGCGAAAGAACAGCGTGGTGAAGGCGATGCCGAACACCACATGGACCAGGATCAGTCCGGCCCGCGAACTCGACAGCCCCAGCCAGCCCAGCGTCTGCGCCATGGGCAGCAGCACCACCTGGAAGGGAATGAAACAGCCGAACAGCATTAGCGCGAAGACCAGCTCGGAACCCTTGAAGCGCCACTTGGTGAGCGCGTAGCCGTTGAGCGCACCGATGGCGGTCGAGATGAGCACGGCCGGCACGACGATGGCGATGGAATTGTAGAAATAGCCGCCCACCCCTTCGCAGCGCATGCCGGTGCAGGCCTCCCCCCAAGCCTTGACCCAGGGCGCCAGCGTCGGCTCGCGAGGCAGCGAGAGCAGCGTACCCGGCGTGATCTCCTCCAACGGCTTCACCGACGTGATCAGCATCACCACCAGCGGCATGAGATAGAACAAGGCCGCCAAAATCAGCACGGCGTAGAGCGAGAAACGAGCGACACGGGCGCCGATCGTACGACGCCGGATCACGTTATCCATGGCGACGACTCCTCAGTTCGGAGTAGAGATAGGGCACCAGAATGGCCAGTACACCGCCGAGCATCAGCATCGCGCTGGCCGAACCCAGGCCGATCTGTGCCCGAGTGAAGGCGTGCGCGTACATGAAAGTCGCCGGCAGATCGGAAGCGTAGCCCGGCCCCCCGCCGGTGAGCGCCACCACCAGGTCGAAGCTCTTGATGGCGATATGCGAGAGAATCATCACCGCGCTGAACACCACCGGGCGCAGGCAGGGAATCACCACGCGCCAATAGATTCGCGGCAGGCTGGCCCCGTCGAGCTGGGCGGCCTTGAGAATGCTGTCGTCGATGCCGCGCAGACCGGCGAGGAACAGCGCCATGACGAAGCCGGAGGCCTGCCACACGGCAGCGATCACCAGGGTATAGACGGCCATGTCGGGGTCGACCAGCCAGTCGAACCTGAAATTCTCGAAGCCCCAGCCGCGTACCATCGCCTGAATGCCGAGCCCGGGGTTGAGCAGCCATTTCCACACCACACCGGTGACGATGAACGAGAGTGCCATCGGATAGAGATAGAGGGTTCGCAGCGCCCCTTCCTGGCGGATGCGCTGGTCGAGCAGGATCGCCAGCAGCAGTCCCAGCACCAGGCAGATCGCCACGAACAGGCCGCCGAACACCACTAGGTTGGTGGAGGCGACCCACCAGCGATCGCTGGTCATCAACCGGGCGTACTGGGCGAAGCCGACGAACTCGTAGCTGGGCAGCATGCGCGAGCTGGTCAGCGAGAGAATGAAGGTCCACAGCATGAAGCCGTAGACGAAGAACAGCGAGATGGCGATGGACGGAGAAAGCACCAGCCGCGGCAGCCAATCCTGGAACCGGGCGGCCGGCGAGGGGCGACCGGCACGCGGGACAATCACGCCGGGCCGAGCCGCGGGTGTCGATGCGGGTTTCATGCGGGTTACCTCGACTACGGGAGACGGGAAGCCGGCAGCCCGCCCTGATGACGGGCTGCGCAGCGCGGCGTGTCAATGCCTCAGCCAGCCGCCTCGGCTGCCCGGGCCAGTCGCTCGGCGGCCTGCTCGGCGGTCATCTCCGCGGAGTTGAAGTAGTTGGTGATGATGTCGAAGAAGGCCCCCTGCACATCGCTGTTCATGGCCATGCGATGCGCCATGCTCGGCACCAGGGTGTCGCCGTCGCGGGCTTGCTCGAAGTCTTCCAGCGACTGCTGGGCGCAGCTGTCGAATTCGCTCATGTCGAGGTCGGGGCGTGCCGGAATGGAGCCCTTGACCTTGTTGAAGGCCTCCTGGAACTCAGGCTCGAGCACTAGGCGAGCCAGTGTCTGCTGGGCCTCCTGGGCCTCCGGCTCGGTGACACGGAACATGGCGAAGCTATCGATGTTGAAGATGAAGTCCGATTCGGTACCCGGCACGGGCGAGCACACGTAGTCCTCTCCCGCCTCCAGACCGGCGGCGATGAATTCCCCCTTGGCCCAGTCACCCATCAGCTGCATGGCCGCATCGCCGTTGATTACCATGGACGTGGCGAGGTTCCAGTCACGCCCCGGCATGCCCTCGTCCATCAGGTCCCGCAGGCGCTTGAAGGTCTGGAGCGCCTCGATCATAGTGTCGCTCTCGAGCGTCTCGACATCGAGGTCGACGAATGCCTTGCGATAGAAGTCGCTGCCTCCCAGGCTCAACACCAGGCTTTCGAAGACGGTCGCATCCTGCCAGGGCTGGCCACCGTGAGCGAGCGGAACGTAGCCGGCTTCACGCAGTTGCTCCCCGATATCGAACATTTCGTCCCAACTGGTGGGAAGCTCGACCCCCGCATCTTCGAGCACCTCGGGATTGGCCCACAGCCAGTTGACTCGGTGCACGTTGACCGGTACCGCGACGTAATTCCCTTCATAGCGCATCATGTCGGCGATGACGTCGGGCAACAGCTCATCCCAGTCGCCTTGCTCCGCCACTTCGTCGAGGTTGCCGAGCAGCCCCAGCTCCCCCCACTCCTGGATTTCCGGCCCGTTGATCTGCGCCGCCGACGGTGGGTTGCCCGACATGGCGCGCGACTTGAGCACCGTCATGGCACTGTCCCCGGCGCCGCCGGCCACCGCGAAATCCTCCCAGGAGTGCCCTTCCGCCTCGACGAGGTCCTTCAGCACCCCGACGGCCTGAGCTTCGCCACCTGAGGTCCACCAATGCAGCACTTCCACTTCGCCGGCCTGGGCGGTGGACATGGCAGCGGCTACGGTCAGGCCGAGTAGCGTCTTGCGGAACAGGGGAAATGGCGTGAGTGCATGCATGAGGCGTGTCTCCATATTGTTAGAGTTCAGCGGCCGCAAAGAGACGGCCAAGGACTACGCTAGCCCATCCGGGTCCAGCACGGGGTTACCTAGTAATGGATAGTGTTGCGTGGTCATTGCACGCTTGAAACATTCCGCAGGGTTTCGATGACGTCGTAGCAGGCCCCCATGGTGTGATAGTCGACCTTGCCCGCCGGGCTCTTCTCGTCGGAGTAGCGACGGTTGTCAGGCGTCAGGATGCGATACCAGGCGCCATGGCGGTGGTCGATCATGTGACGCCAGCTGTAGTCCCATAGCCGCTCGTACCACTGCCAGAATACCGGCTCCCCGGTACGCTGACCGAGCATAGCCGCACAGGCCAGGGATTCCGCCTGTACCCAGAAGTACTTGTCCTCATCGAAGAGATTGCCCTCCAGATCCAGGCCATACACCAGCCCGCCGTGCTCGGGGTGCCAGCCGGCCTCCACGCTGCTCAGGAAAAGTCGGCTGGCGGTGGGCAGCAGCCAGGCTTCGGACGCGCGACGCTCAAGCAGCAACAGCAACTTGGCCCACTCGGTCTGGTGGCCCACCTGGTAGCCCCAAGGCCGGAACAGGTGGCGCGGGTCGTCGCGGTGATAGTCCAGATCGCGCCGCCACTGGCGATCGTAATGCTCCCAGATCCAGCCTCCCTGCTCGGGCTTGCGCTCGCTCGTCGCGTCATGCTGCGCTGACTCCAGGCAGAAGGCGCGGGCCAGCTGCAGCGCACGCTCAAGGAAGGCTCGATCGCCCGTGGCATCGTAAGCGGCAATCAGCGCTTCGCAGCTATGCATGTTGGCGTTCTGGCCACGGTAGTCAGACACCTGCCAGTGGCGGTCCGCCTCATCGGCGTAGCGCTGCCACTCCGCTTCCCAGAAACGACTCGTCTGGAGCTCATGCACGCGGTAGAGGCCTTGGCGCGCCTCCTCGACACCCGCCTTGAGCGCCGTTGCATAGGCCAGCAACACGAAGGCCAGGCCATAGCAGTGGTTGGTATCGTCCTCTACCCGTCCGTCGACCAGCGTCCAGGCGTATCCCTGGTAGTCGGGCTGGAAATGGAAGCGTTCGAGGAAGTCCAGGCCGTGCCGCGCCCAGTCCAGGTATTCCGGTTGCTGGAAGTGCTCGGCGTAGCGAGCGTAGGTCACGACGTAACGAGCGCTGGAGACCAGGTGCCGGTGGCGCCGATCGTAGGTCTCGCCATCATCACGCAGATAGTGGTGAAAGCCACCCTGAGGGTCGATCGCCCGCGGATGATAGAACGCCATGGTCTTGCGGACGTGAGCTTCGAGGCACGCGGTGTCGTAGACGTCCATGGTCGAGTCCTTGAAAGCTTGGAAAGCTATAACCTACTCGATCGCTTCCGCCTCGCCATGTTTCCTAGTGCTGCAAAGTATTGCACTCGTCCCGCCGGGGAACGGTCAAGGTGACGAGCAGTCCGCCGTCGGGATGGTTGGCGAGCGCGATCTCGCCCCCCATGGCACGGGCGATGTGACGGGCGATTCCGAGTCCGAGACCGCTGCCCCCGGTATGGCGGCTGCGCGAGGGCTCGAGGCGCACGAAGGGCGCGAACACACGCTCACGCTGCGCTTCGGGAATGCCGGGACCGTGATCGCGAATGAGGATCGTCAAGTGCTCGCGCCCCTCGTGCAGCGTGACCTCGGCGTGCCGGCCATAGAACATCGCATTCTCCAGCAGGTTCGCCAGGCAGCGCTTGAAGGCCAGCGGCTTGACCGGCAGCGGCTCGGCGTGTCCCTCGACGGCGACCTGTCCGCCCTGCAGGGCCAGTTCCTCGGCCAGCTCCTCCACGACCCGGCGCGGGTCGACCGCCTCCACCGCCTCGTGCAGGTCGAATCCCTTGACCGAAGCCAGCGCGCCCTTGACCAGCAGATCGAGCTCGTCGAGCGAAGCGCAGAATCGCTCGCGCTGCTGAGGGTCGTCGAGCATCTCGGCGCGTAGCCGCAGCCGGGTGATGGGCGTCTTGAGGTCGTGGGAGATGGCCGAGAAGAGCCTTTCGCGCTCGTCGACCTGCTCGCAGATGCGCTCCTGCATCCGGTTGAAGGCGGCCGCGGTGGCCGCCACCTCTCGCGGCCCCGTTTCGCGCAGCGGCGGTGCATCGAGGTCGTCGCCGAGCTGTCGCGCCGCCCTGGCCAGTCGGGCCAGCGGCCGGGTGACGCTACGGATGCCGAGCAGCGACAGGCCGATCACGGTCAGCAGGACCATGAATCCCGCCAGCAGGCGCTCACCCGAGATCCAGCGATTCTCGTTGAACAGGTCCGGTACCGGCAGCAGGGTCGCCACGTAGAGCCAGGTCTCGGGGCCGAGCTCCATCTGCACCACCAGGATGGGTGGCGACAGCGGCTCCATCAGCAGGCTGTGCTGCCCCCAGCGCGGCGGCAGGTCGTGAAGCAGCACCTCGTTGTTGTAGACACGCAGCGTCTCGGGGCGCGAGAACTCCACCAGCACGTCGTCGATGCTCAGCTCGCGCGTCAGGATCTCGCGGAAATTGTCGACCACCAGCGCCTTCTCCGGCCCCGAGCCGATGTCCTCTACCGGTATGCGCCGCTCGTTTACGCTGACGAAGAAGCGCGTACCACCCATGTTGCGCAGCTGGTCGAGCACGATGTGGCGGTATTCGTAGGGCAGCGAGCGGAAGAAACGCATGGTCGAGGCCACGCTGTAGGCCACGTTGCGCGACAGCTCGTCGAGCTGCTCGAGCTGGCTCGAGCGCACCTGTGAGGTCCAGATGGTGTAGCTGGCGAGCTGAGCCGTGAGCACGCCGACGATCATGATCAGCACGAAACGGCCGCGCAGGGTGCGCGGCAGAAAGCGTGCCAGGTTGCGGCGCCACCTCTGCCAGTGCGCCTTTATCACGTCAGCGCTTCGACCCGGGCGGTGAAGACATAACCCGCGCCACGCACGGTACGGATCAGCTGATGATACTGCGCATCCTCGCCGAGACGCTGGCGCAGCCGACAGACATGCACGTCGATGGAGCGGTCAAGCGGCGGCGCCGGGCGGCCACGGGTCAACTCATAGAGCGCCTCGCGCGTGAGCACCCGCTCGGGATGCTCGAGAAAGACCTGGAGCAGCTGGAAATCGGCACCGGAGAGCGGAATGCGCTCGCCCCTGTCGTCGATCAGCTCACGGGTCATGCGATCGAGGCGCCAAACGCCGAAGGCGACCAGTCGCGCCCGGGCCGGGTCGGTCGCCGCGCCGCCACGAACCCGACGCAGTACCGCCTTGATGCGGGCCAGCAGCTCGCGCGGATTGAACGGTTTGCCGAGGTAATCGTCGGCGCCGAGCTCCAGGCCGAGGATGCGATCGGTCGCGTCGGCGCTGGCGGTGAGCATGATGATCGGCACCTCGCTGTCGCGTCGAATGTCGCGACAAATGGTGAAACCGTCGTCGCCGGGCAGCATGATGTCGACGATGAGCAGGTCGGGCGTTTCGCTCGCGAGTAGGCGATGCAGCGCTTCGGCATCCTCGGCGGCCAGGGCGCGATAGCCATGGCGGCCCAGGTAATCGACCAGCAGTTCGCGGATCTCGGGGTCGTCATCGACCACGATCAGGGTGGCGGGCGTAATCGTCATCGTTGTCCGATGGTAAGGGGCGATACCGGGGCAGCGCCAATGAATCGTTGTCGTTATCGGCTTCGATGATGGGCGTCCGGCAGCGGCACGACAAGGGCCTTGCGACCAAGGTCGCAGAGCACCGTGTCATGTCCGGAAAGCCCCGAATACCGGTGGATTTCTCCCCTACCCCCTAGAGAACGAAGCGTTCGCGAAGATGCCTCGCCACGGCGGTTTCGGCATGGTGACCGATGCGATGTGCCTTCGGCACGCGACCTGCCAGCTCGGGGTGAGCGTTGGCCATCACGTGCGCCTCACCGGCGAACGCGAGCATTTCGGTATCGTTGAGGTTGTCGCCGAAGGCCAGGCAGCGCTCGCGGTCGATTCCCAGCGTCGCCAGCAGGGCTTTCAGCGCGGAGCCCTTGTTGACGCCGCCGGCCATGATCTCCAGCGAGTTGACGGTGGAATAGGTGACGTGCAGCCGCTCTCCGTGGCGCGAACGTATCGATGCCTCGAGACCTGCCAGGCGCTGTGGATCGCCTATGTAGAGCACCTTGCCCACGCCCTCGCCGTCGAGCCGGTGAGGCTCGACCACGCGATAGCCGAAGCCGGTATGGGCATGGTACGCCAGCAGCCGTGGCTCGGGAGCGTCGATCAACCATTCGTTCTCGAGGTAGAGATTCAGGCGCACGCTGGCGTGGCGTTCCAGCGCGATCAGCTCGCGTGCCAGCTCGGTTTCCAAATGGCGCGAAGTCAGCAGCTCGCCAGCGGGATCGTGCAGATAGGCGCCGTTGGTGCTGATCACGTGGATGGGCACCCCGAGTCGATCGCGAAAGGCAAGCATGTCACGATAATGCCGCCCCGAGGCGAATGCCAGATGATGGCCCTGCTCGGCCAACAGGCGCAGGGTCTCGATGGTCTCGGAGTGCAGGTCGTGGTTGGCATCTAGCAGCGTGCCGTCGAGGTCGGAGACGATCAGGTGGGGTGTCATGGGCATCCTGGCGCTTCGGGGACCCGATACAGGCTAACGCAGCCATCCCGCGAATGCACTTCGTTCGCGGCAAGCGGGATAGCGATGTGCATCCGTCAGGATCATCGGTTCGCTCCGTAGCGGCCGGCTACGCTGCCCGACCCCTCCACCGTCGGGCAGCGGACAGGGGCTAGCGCTACCGCCCCAGCGCCTGCGCGAGGGAGGCGGCCTGGAAACCGACTACCAGATGCCAGACGTTGCCGCCCAGCGCCTGTGTCCCTCGGCACCCCAGTTGCAGGAGCGCCGCATCGTCGAGGCGTTCGCCGTCGGCCAGCTCGACGCGCAGGCGGGTCTGGGCCGTGGCTTCGAGTCGGTGCAGATTCTCTTCACCGCCCAGCGCGGCTACCCAACGTGAGCTATGTTCGGCCGACAGCGGCGCGCCGGATGTCTCGGCAGGCGCCGAGGGGGTAGCTTCCTCGGCCTTGCCGTTCATCGACACCCTGCCTTCGGAATGGGCCGCGGCGGCGCGGATCTCATCGGCTACACCATCGGCGATGGGTCCCAGGATGACCTGCACACCGCCACCGCGCAGACGCATCACGCCGCGGGCGCCCAGGCGCTTGAGCGCCTCCTCGTCGATAGCCTCGGGGTCGTCGAGCACGAGTCGCAGGCGGGAGGTACAGGCGCCGATACTGCTCAGGTTGCGCGCCCCGCCCAGGGCGGTGACGAACGCGGGGCCGCGCTCGCCGGTCGCGGAGGGGCCGCTGACGGAAGGCGTCGCCGTCTCGGGCTCGCGGCCCGGCGTGATCAGACCAAAGCGGGCAATAGCCCAGCGAAACACGCCATAGTAGAGCACGAAGTAGGCCAGCCCCACCGGCAGTAGCATCCAGCCGTTGTTGGAAAGTCCATAGGAGAGCGCGAAGTCAAAGGCGCCCGCCGAGAAGGTGAACCCCAGCTTGACGTCGAGCCAGTGCATCAGTGCCATCGAGATTCCCGTCAGCAGCGCATGCATGAGGTAGAGCAGCGGGGCCAAGAACATGAAGGTGAATTCGATGGGCTCGGTGACCCCGGTCAGGAACGCGGTAAGCGCCAGCGACAGCAACAGGCCGCCCACCTGGGCGCGGCGCTCCTTGGGGGCGGCATGGTACATGGCCAGCGCCGCCGCCGGCAGACCGAACATCATCACCGGGAAGAAGCCGGTCATGAAGCTTCCCGCCGTCGGATCACCGGCAAAGAAGCGGTTGAGGTCGCCGCTGGCCACCGTGCCGGAGGCCGCCTCGAAGCTGCCGAACACAAACCACACCAGGCTGTTGAGCACGTGATGCAGCCCGGTCACGATCAGCAGGCGGTTGAGCGTGCCATAGACGAACAGGCCCAGCTCGCCGGCATCGATCAGCCACTGGCCAAGGGCATCGATGCCTTGTTGTACCGGCGGCCAGAGCATGCCGAAAACGACTCCCAGCAAGACGGCGACCAGCCCCGTGGCGATGGGTACGAAACGTCGGCCGCCGAAGAAAGCGAGATACTCGGGCAACCGTATGGTCTTGTAGCGGTTGTAGAGCAGCCCAGCCACGCTGCCGATGATGATGCCGGCCAGCACCCCCATGTCGATATCCGGGTTGAGCGACATCAAGACGGCATCGAGTACTAGATAGCCGACCACGCCGGCCAAGCCCGCGGCGCCATTGCTGTCGTCGGCGAAGCCGATCGCCAGGCCGATGGCGAAGATCAGCGCCAGGTTGGCGAAGATGGCTTCGCCGGCGCTGGCGACGAAGGCGATGTCCAGCAGGTCCGGCTGACCCAGCCGCAACAGCAAACCGGCGATGGGCAGCACGGCAATGGGCAGCATGAGGGAGCGTCCGAGCTTCTGCAGCCCGGCCATGGTCCAGGACCCCATATCGTTCATCTTCATGACGGCAACCTCTCGATAGTCGTTGTCGTGAGATCTCGCTCGCTCGCCTGCCAGCCCCTCAGGCGCTCACGCACCGCTGCGGCATCCGCCAGGCGCATCAACGCCGGCAGTTCCGCGGCCAAGCGCCCGGCGTCGAGTCGCCTGACGGCAGCCTTGATGGCAGGCACTCGGGCAGGCTCGACGGAAAGCTCATCAACACCCAGGGCAACCAGCACCAGTGATGCCAAGGAGTCGCCGGCGGCAGTGCCGCAGACGCTGACGGGGCAACGTCCGGCGGCCCCCTCCACGGTTGCCTTGACCAGCCTGAGCACCGCAGGATGCAGCACGTCTGCCCGCGACGCCAGGTCCGGATCCTCGCGATCCATGGCCAGGGTGTATTGCGTCAAGTCGTTGGTGCCGATGGAGAGAAAATCTGCCTCCTCGGCCAGGCTGGCCGCGCACAGGGCGGCACTCGGCACCTCCACCATCACGCCCAGTTGGGGCCGTTCGGCGAGACCGAGCTCTCGCGCCACACTGTCGAGGCGCCGCCGCACGTCCACCAACTCGGAAACCTCGCTCACCATCGGCAGCATGATGCGCAGCGATTCGAGCGGCTCGACCCGCAGCAGTGCCTTGAGCTGGGTTTCCAACAGATCCGGCAGGCGCTGCCAGAGGCGCACGCCGCGTACCCCCAGCGCCGGATTGGCGACCGCAGGCAGTGTCAGGTACGGCAGTTGCTTGTCGGCGCCGATGTCGAGGGTGCGTACGACGACCGGCTTGCCACCCAGGGCGTGAATGCTGGCTTGGTACTCGCGGTGCTGGTCCTCCTCGCTGGGGGCGGTGCAGCGCTCGAGGAAGAGGAATTCGCTGCGCAGCAGGCCAATGCCGTCGGCACCGGCTTGCACAGCCAGCTCGGCCTCGGCGGACGAGCCAACGTTGGCGCATACCTCGACCCGATGATCGTCAAGCGTGGTGGCCGGCAAGTGGGCGGCCCGTCGCTCTTCCTTTTCTTGGCGCTGACGTGCCAGCAGCGTGACTTCCACCTCGGCCAGGCGCTCAGTGGATGGCGAAACCTCCAGCCGGCCACGCTCGCCATCCAGCACAGCCCGCTCGCTTCGCGCCCGCTCCAGCGCGGCGCCCATCGATACCAAACAGGGAATGCCTCGCGCCCGCGCGAGAATCGCCACATGCGCCGTCGTGCCGCTGCGCGCCAGGCAGAGGCCGGCGGGGCGACGTTCGGCCAGCGCGACGAACTGCGAAGGTGTCAGCTCGTCGGCCACGACGATGGCGCCCTCCGGCACTACCGCTTCTTCGCGCTCCCCGGGCTCGGCCAGCAGCGCCATGACGCGCTGCTGCAAGTCGCGCAAATCAGCGATACGGCCCGCCAGCAGCGAGTTGCCACTCTTGCCGAGCCGCTCTGCCTCGGCATCGAGCGCCTCGCGCCAGGCCTGGCCGGCGCTGCGCCCGGCGCGTATCGACGCAAGCGCGGCGTCGCCGAGGGCAGGATCCTCGAGCCAGGCCCGGTGGGCGCCGAATATCTCCGCCTCGCCGTGTTGGCCTCGCTGCACGGCCTGGACCTCGGCCTGCGCCAGGTCCTCACCCGCTTGGCTCAGGGCCTGCTGCAGCCGAGGCCACTCCACCGTCTCGCCCTCCCCGTCCCGCGGCACTCGGGGCAGTGGCGGGCGATACGCCACCAGCGGGCCTACGGCCATCCCGCTACTGGCCACCAGACCTGCCAGTTCCCCTTCGCCCAATGGCTCAGAGGACGCCGTGGCCTGGCGTGGCGCGGCGTGGTCATCGGCCTCGGCGGTGGCCAGCAGCGCCACGGCCGCCTCCAGGGCGACCTCGGCCCGCTCACCGCTGGCCGTCACGCTCAACTCGTCTCCCTCGCCCAGGCCCAGGTTCATCAGGGCGCTGATGCTGTCGGCCTCGGCCGTGGCTTTGTCATGCGCCACCGTCATGCTCACAGCGTGACGCCGTGCGATATCCCGCAGCTTTGCCGCCGGCCGTGCATGCAGGCCTGCACGGAGGGCCAGCGTGATGCGCCGGGTCGCGGTGGGACGTGCCGCATCACAATCCGCCGGTGCCACGACATCACGCGCCTCGGCCACCAGTTCGAGCAGGGGCTCGCCAAGGTCGACGCGAGCACCACCAGCGTGGCCGGGCCTCGACAGTCGCCAGCCGTCGGCGGCCGTCACGACCAGCGGCGTGATCAGGGAGAGTGCCCGTTGCGCGACCCGGTCGGCATCGAAGCGGCACAACGGATCGCCGGTCGTCACCCGGTCGCCCACGGCGACGACTAGCTCGATGCCCTCGCCGGCCAGCTCGACGGTGTCGAGACCCAGGTGAATCAGCAGCTCCACGCCGGCCTCGGTCCTGAGCGTCACGGCGTGGCGGGTCCGAGCGCACTGAACCACCTCGCCATCGCAGGGGGCGTAAAGACACTCACCGAGAGGATCGAGGGCGATGCCCTCGCCCAGGATGCCGTCGGCAAACACCGGGTCAGGCACTTCGCCGAGGGGCACCACAACGCCATCGACGGGCGCGTGCAGGATCAGAGGAGATGTGGTCATGAAGACCTCCGTTGTTGTTATGCGTGCGCCGGGGCTCCCGGCCGTCGTCAGAGAGTGCGGGTCACCTTGTTGAGGTGGCGGGGTCGATCGGGATCGCTGCCCCGCGCCGCAGCCAGTTTGGCCACCATCACGTAGAAGCTCTGAATCGCCGAGAGCGGCTGAAGCGCATCATGGCCGGCATCGACCAGCGTCAATTGCCGCCTGGCCACGTACTCGTCCGCCGCCAGGAGCACCTGCGCACCGATGCTCTCGAGCCGCTCGGCGAGCTCCAGCAGCCCGGCCTGTTCGGTGCCCGGCGGGGCGAACACCAGCACCGGGTAGCCCGGGCCGATCAGCGCCATTGGGCCATGGCGCACCTCGGCCCCGCTGAAGGCCTCGGCCTGGATGGCGCAGGTTTCCTTGAACTTGAGCGCCGCCTCCTGGGCCACGGCCAGTCCGGCGCCGCGGCCGATCACCATCAACCGGTCGCAGCCTGTCAGCGCCTCGACCGCGGCCGACCAATCCTGCGCCAGGGCCTGGCCCAGGTGCTCGGGCAAGCTTTCCAGGGCGTCCAGCAGGGCGCGATCCCGGTTCCAGTGGCCCAACAGTTGGGCCATGGCGGCGAGTGTCGCCAGGTAGCTCTTGGTGGCGGCGACACTCTTCTCGTTGCCCGCGTAGAGCGGTACTTCCAGGTCGCTGACCGCCCCCAACGGCGATTCGGCGGTATTGACCAGCGCCAGCGTGCGCGCGCCGGCCTCGCCGAGCGCGCGCTGAGTGGCGACCAGGTCGGGGCTCTGCCCCGATTGCGAAACCGCCAGCGCCAGTTGCCCCTCGAGCCGCCAGGGCGCCCGGGCCAGGGTGGTGAGCGATAGCGGCAGCGAGGCCACCGGTATGCCGCGGCTCTGCATGCACAGATAGGCGAAGTAGCTGGCCGCGTGGTCCGAACTGCCGCGTGCCACGGTCACTGCCGCCCTGGGTGGGTCGCGGCGCAGCCGCTCGCCGAGTTCGGCCAGGATCGTGGCGTTGCGCGGCAACTGCCCACGAATGCGCTCGGGCGCATTGCGAGCTTCCTCGAGCATCAGGGACATCAGTGGCCTCCTTCGATGGTGCGGCCTTCGATCACGACCGCCTGCAGGTCGAGGCGAGCATCCAGCATGACCAGGTCCGCTACGGCCCCTTCCGTCAACCGCCCGTGTTCGACCAGGCCGAGGAAATCGGCAGGGAAGCGCGACAGGCGTGCGGATGCATCGGCCAGCGACAGGCCGAGTTGGACCAGGTTGCGTAGCGCCTGGTCCATGGTCAGCGTGCTGCCGGCTAGAGTGCCGTCGGCCAGGCGCACGCCACCCAGGCACTTGGTCACGGTCTGCTCGCCGAGGCGGTAGTCGCCGTCGGGCATGCCGGCGGCGGCCGTGGAGTCGGTGACCGCATAGAGGTAGGGAATGCAGCGCAAGGCGGCGCGAATGGCACCGGGATGCACGTGCTGCAGGTCGGGGATCAGTTCGGCATAGTCGGCGTGGGCCAGGGCGGCCCCCACCATGCCCGGTTTGCGGTGATGCAGCCCGGTCATGGCATTGAACAGGTGGGTGAAGCCACAGGCGCCATGACCGAGGGCAGCGACGCCCTCCTCGTAGCTGCCCAGGGTATGCCCCAGCTGCACGCGAATGCCGCGGGCCGTCAGGTGACGAATCAATTCGCCGTGACCGCACAGCTCCGGCGCCAGGGTCACCAGTCGGATCGGTGCCAGTTCGCACAATGCGTCGACCTCGGCAATCTCTCCTGGGCGCGCATGGGGAGGCTGGGCGCCTAGCTTGCCGGGGTTGATATAAGGCCCCTCCAGATGCACCCCCAGGACGCGGGTGGCATCGACGGCAGGCGCCTCCATGTAATCGGCAACAGCCGTCAATGCCCGGCGAATTTCCCCTTCGGGTGCGGTCATGGTGGTAGCCAGTAGGCTGGTGGTACCGAAGCGTGCGTGCGTACGGGCCAGGGTCGCCAGCGCCTCGCCCCCTTCCATGGTATCGGCGCCGCCGCCGCCATGGACATGCAGGTCGATGAAGCCCGGCAGGATGCGCGGATGCGCATTGTCCTGCGGATCGACCGGCTTGCCCGAGATGCGGCTGATGCGCCCTGCTTCCCACTCGACCTCGCCCAGGCGCCAGCCGTCGGGCGTCAGGATGTTGCCATAGAACATATTGACCCCTAGCGAGTCAGTTCGACCATGAAGTCGTAGTAATCGGTACGGCAGTAGGTAACGGTGAGTTCCGCCGCCGTTCCGTCGACCAGATACCCCAGGCGGGTAATCTTCAGCAGCGCTTGACCGCCGGGTACCTCGGCCAGCTCGGCCAGCTCGGCATCGGCGTTGATCGCCGTGACATGCTGCAAGGCTCGTACCACCGGCTTGCCGGCCGCCTCCATGACGGCGTAGAGCGAGGTCTCCACCGCCATCGGATCGGACAGCACCGAGGCAGGCAGGCAACTCTCCTCCACCGCCATCACCACGTCGTCCGCCAGGCGCAGCCGCCGGAGTCGCGCCACCCGCGCGTCGGCACCCAGTCCCAGCCGCATGCTCTCTTCGGCACTCGGAGTCGCCAGGCTGCGGGAGAGCCAATGGGAGCTTGGCGTAAAGCCGCGCTGGGTGAGCATCTCGGTGAAGCTCACCAGCCGCGTGAGGGATTGGTTGAGGCGTGGCGTGATGAAGGTGCCCGAACCGCGGCTACGGCGTATGAGCCCCAGCTCGGCCAGCCGATCCAGGGCCTTGCGCGCCGTGATGCGCGACACGGCGAGCGTTTCGGCCAGGCTGCGCTCCGAGGGAAGTGCTTCCCCCGCCTGCCAGGCTCCCGCCTCGATGGCTTGTTCCAGCTGCCGGGCAAGCTGTTGATAGAGCGGCGTGGCCCCTGCGGGATCGAGCCGCAACTGCTGAAAACGAGTGTCCATGAGTATCTCGTCGTCTAACCAATGTAGTACCAATATAGACCCACATAGATACCAATCAAATACCAATTTTCCGCAACTTTGGTCGCAGAACAATCCGGCAGGCTAGAGCGGGGCCAGCTCTTCCGGTGAATTAGCGCTTTGATTTTTCGCTACCGCAGCGCGAGCGTTTGGCGCCGGCTGCGGGAATCCGTATAGTGGCCCTCCTACCCCGCCACACGTTCGTGACCATGCTTCAGAACAACCCGCTGCTCGCCCAGCTCAAGCAACAGATCCGCAAGACCACGCCCCGCGCCGAGGGCGTGATCAAGGCCACCGACAAAGGCTTCGGCTTTCTCGAAACCGACGACGGCCAGTCCTATTTCGTGCCACCACCGGCCATGAAGCAGGTGCTGCACGGCGATCGCGTTCAAGCCGTCATCCACGAAAACGGCGATAAGACCTCAGTCGAACCCGACACGCTCATCGAAGCGGGCCTGGACCGCTTCATCGCCCGAGTACAGAAGCGCGAAGGGCGCCTGGCAGTGGTCCCTGACCACCCCTCGATCAAGAACGCGCTCAAGGCACGCATCAAGAACAGCCTCGACGAGGCGAGCATCGGCGACGCCGACTGGGTCGTGGCTCGGCTGGTACGCCACCCGCTCAAGCCCGACGATCGCGCCTTCTTCACTCAGATAGACGAGCTGGTAGCCAAAGCCGACGACCCGGCGGTGCCGTGGCGGGTGACACTGGCGCGCCATGCCCTGGAGCAGGAATGCCCCGAAGCCGGCAATGACTGGCCGCTGCGCGACGAGGGGCTAACGCGTGAGGATCTCACCGCCGAGCCGTTCTTCACCATCGACAGCGAAAAGACCCGCGATATGGACGATGCCCTGCGCATCGAGCCGCGCGAGGGCGGCGGCTGGCGGCTGACGGTGGCGATTGCAGACCCCACGGCCTACGTCGAGGAGGGGCACGCCGCCGACCTGGAAGCGCGCACCCGTGCCTTCACCGTCTACCTGCCGGGCCAGAACGTGACTATGCTGCCCGAGCAGCTCGCCGACGATCTCTGCTCGCTGCGCGAGGGCGAAGAGCGCCCGGTGCTGGCCTGCGCTCTCGAGGTAGAACCAGACGGCAGCCTTGGCGACTACCGCTTCTTCGCCGCTACCGTTCGCTCGCAGGCGAAGCTGGCTTACGATCGCGTGTCTGACTGGTTGGACGGTCAGGACGAATGGGTACCGACGGAGGAGATCGCGCCGCAGCTACGCGCTCTGCGGGACATGACCGAGGCGCGCAGCACCTGGCGCGCCGAGCATGCCCTGGTGTTCAAGGATCGTCCCGATTACGTGTTCGATCTGGACAAGGCCGGCAACGTGCTCGGCGTGCGGATCGAGCAGCGGCGCATCGCCAACCGCATGATCGAGGAGTCGATGATCGCAGCCAACGCCTGCTGCGCGCATTTTCTTGCCGAGCACGTGGGTCACGGCATCTTCAACGTGCACCGAGCGTTCGATCCGGAGAAGGCCGAGGCCGCCCATGAGTTTCTTACCGCTCAGAAGATCGAGATTGAGCTCGAAGCGCTGTCGGAGCTGCCCCGCTACAAGGAGCTCAAGCGCGCGCTGGAGAGCCGCGACGATGCCTGGCTGGATGCCCGGTTGCGCCGCTTCCAGGGGTTCACCAGCATGTCGGCCCGCCCCGGCCCGCACTTCGGTCTGGGCCTGGCCGCCTACGCCACCTGGACCTCGCCGATCCGCAAGTACGGCGATATGGTCAATCATCGCTTGATCAAGCGCGTGCTCAAGGGTGAACAGGCGCCGGCCGAGGCGACCCAGGCACTGACCGAGCAGCTCACCGAGCGCCGGCGCCTCAATCGCATGGCCGAACGCGACGTCAAGGATTGGCTCTATGTGCGCTATCTGAGCCCGGCCGCCGAAGCCCAGGAGACCTTCGAGGCAGAAGTCTTCGGCATCAGCCGCGGCGGCATGCGGGTTCGCCTCCTCGCCAATGGCGCCACGGCGTTCGTACCGGCACCGATGCTGCACAGCGACCGCGACAAGGTGGTCATCGACGACAAGGAAGGCCGCATCCAGATCGAGGGTGAAGAGCGCTACAAGTTGGGTGACGTCATCCGCGTGGCGCTGGTCGAGGCGCGCGAGGAGACCCGCTCGCTGGTGGCTCGCCCCGCGGTGTAAAGCCGTTTCCTGGTGGCAGCACTAGAACGCCTCGACAAGTGTCGAGGCGTTTGTCTTGCTGATGACCTTCCGTAATGCTAGCCCTCAGGCCGTGCTGGGACCTGCCTGGTCCACGGTATTGGCATGCGACAAGAAGAAACGCAGCATCTCCTTGGCCGCATCGGGTCCCCTGGGGTCCGTATAAGAGCCGTGAGCATCCCCCCCTGACCAGGCATGGCCGGCACCGTGGATCACCCACTGCTCAAGGCACGACTGCCCGTTCGCATCACGATGACTGGTCCGCGTATAGGCGTAGCCATCGGGGACCTGCCCCCGTTCCACGCTCACCCCGGTACTGCCCTCTCGGTCGCTCGCCGTCTTGCCAGCCGCACGCCAGGCGGCGTACTGAGCGGCGACGCGGTCCGCATTGCTGGGATGCACCGTCGTGTCGCGATCACCGTGGAATATCATGGCGGGCACTCGCGACACCCGCGTTGACCCACGTACCGATGAGGCGGCGGCCAGCGGACCGGAGCCTCCTTTCATCAACCCCAATGCATCGGGGAGACTCTGGGCCACGCCGTGAGGCAGCCCGGAGTGCACGCCTACCGCCGCATAGAGGTCCGGATAGGTCATCGCCAGTGTCGTTGCCATGGCGCCACCGGCCGACAGCCCTGCGACATAGACCCGGTTCGCATCGAGCTCGTACGTATCGATCACATGACGGGTCATGCCGGCAATGATGGCCGGCTCGCCTCTCTGGCGCTGCTGGTCTTCCGCCTTGAACCAGTTCCAGCACTTCGAACTGTTGGCACTCATCGGCTGGGCCGGATAGAGCACGCAGAACAGTTGCTCTTCGGCCAGCCGGTTCATATTGGTCCCAGCAGCGAAATCATCGGGATTCTGCGTGCAGCCATGCAGCATGACCACCAACGGCAATGCCTGGCCGTGATAGCCGCTGGGGAGATACAGCTTGTAATCCCGCGTGCCGGCATAATCGGTAAAGCGACCCACGGTGAACGCGCCGGGCTCCGCTGCCTCGTTGGCGCCGCGCGCCTGCTCGGGCTGCGTCACGGCCTCACGCAACTGGCGCCACTTGTCGCGCCACGCAGAAGGAAGCCCAAGGTCACTGCCTGGGATCGCCCCGGTGGTCGCCCTACGGGGGTGGCCGAACGCAGCGGATGATGCCGCTCCGGCTGATGACTCGCCTGTCCGGTGCGAACCCGACTCGACAGACGCCGGCCTCGACGCCGATACCTCCTCGTCAACGACCTGCCAGCTCCCCTCAAAGGTGTTCCCCTCGAAGGTATTGCCCGCGGAGTTGGCTTCATCCGGCGTTTCCTCGCCCCTCTTTCCGCTCTTCCCATCCGGCATGGCACCTTGGAGGATGGCCATGGCCTCGTGCAGCTTACCCGCGCGGGTGAGCCGCGTCGCTTCTTCCATTCGTCGCGTCGTGGTGGCGTCGATCATCGTCAATGTCCCTATTGAGTACTTCAGTGGATTCGATCCGCCAGGGCCGCCTTGACCGCCGCGCTGGCATGCAGGGCCCCCAACACGACCACCGATTCGATGGTGGCGCGGGCAAGCTCCGGTGAAACGTCGTCAGCAATGCTGGCCATTCCCAGGACCTGAATCTGCAACGTCTCACCGGCCGATTGCAGAGCCTCGAGATCCGCACGGCTGTAATGCTCGAGCCCCAGCACGAATGCCTTGCGAGTCACGGTTTCCTTGACCACCTCGGCATGGGTCGTCAACTGGTTGCGGATGGCCGTGCGGATCAAATCGGTGCGATTGGAATAGAACCCTTCCTGGACCAGCAGATCGATCTGCCCCAGGTCGACGACCCCCAGGTTGATGGTGATCTTCTCGCTGGTGTCGCCGGTCTTGCGGCGCAGTTCATGCACGCTCATGGGCTATGCCTCGTTGTTCAAGTAAAGGAGTACGAGATTAGGCGCACCTAACCATCCTTCTGTAATCCATACACCATCTATGTGGATGGTACAGGCCAAACTTAGGAAGCGTCAAGGCGCGAGCAAACGAAAACGACCCACCATAAGGCGGGCCGTCAACAAGGGCGCTGGGAGCAAGATGGCTCAGAAGCCGCGCTGGCGTTTCTCTGATGCCCAGTCGATGTCGGGGCCATGCAGTCCATGCCCACCCTGATAGGGGGCATACTCAGGTGGTTGCCAGCCCTCGAGCAGGGACGGAACCAGGCGAAACACCTCAACGCCAATGGGATGGCAGGTCATCAGCGGATCACCGGCGTTGGGACCCCATAGATCCACCGAGAGATCCCCTCCCGGACAGCACGAAAGCGCGCAGAGCAGGTCGATTTCGGCGAACAGCTCAAGGTAGTCCCCCTCTCTTGCCGGGCACGCCTTCATGAAGTACTGGTCGTCCTCGTTGAGCCCCGTGCATTGGAAGACATTGAGCACGTCATGCACGTCGAACTCGGTGAGACCGAAGGGGCGCACGGCACGCACCAGATTGGAGTGGCAGTGATGGTCGAAGTCTTCGCCGGTGAGCAGGCGATTGACGTAGGGATCGCAGCGCGTACCCAGCAGGTCGTGCACGCGGCCGCCCTGTTCGTCGACACCGCTGCCGTTCACGCCATAGCCGGCCAGGGTATCGTCGATGATCGTCGCCATGGGCCGCAGATAGGGCAGCGTCGACCATAACCGATCGAAGGTGGAGACATGGGCGCGCTGCAGCTGGCGGGTTCGCGAGGCCCAGAAACGCTCGCGCGGGTTATGCAGGTGCCAAAGGTTGAAATCGCCGACCTGAGGGCCTTCGAGCGTCGAGAGCCGTAGCACGTGCCCAGCCGGCACTTTCCAGGCGCGGCCGTCGCGGATCGGCACGACCAGCGAATCGACCCGCTCCCGAGCATCCGGGTCGGTCAAGCGAGCGTAGAAACTTCGATCGACATCGAGGATCGAACCTCGGGTCGCCTGGTAAGCGGCAGGAACCTGGGGCATGGGAGCCTCCTTCAAGAACGTTCCCTTCAGCGTAACCCATGTCGTCCCAGCCGCTCACCGCGGCCTCAACGTTCGGTGCGTCTCTCTAATCGCGCATGGCCCTTGCCAGCACATCGCCGATCGGCTTGATCAGATAGCTGGCGAACGTGCGCTCACCGGTATGGATCATGACCTCGGCCGGCATGCCCGCCAGCAACCGCATGTCGGAGGCCATCTCCTCGCGACCTTCCTCAGTGACGCGTACCCGAGCCCGATAGTAGTCACGCCCGGTGCTCTCGTCCTCGAAGCTATCGGCCGAGACATGGATCACCTCACCGCCGATGGCATGGGTGAGTCCCTGGTTGAAGGCACTGAAACGGACCTCGGCCGGCTGGCCGACATACAGGCTATCGACATCGCTGACCGGTACCCGCGCTTCGACCACGAAGCCCTCGTCGCTGGGCACGATGTCCAGAATCGGATCGCCAGCGCCGATCACCGCCCCGAGCGTATGCAGCTGCAGGCCGACCACGGTCCCGGTCACGGGTGCGGTTACCGTGGTACGGCGCACTTCGTCGGACAGCGCCGTGATCCGCTCCTCGGCATCGGTGATGCGCTCCTGCACCTCGCGCAGCTGTTCGCCGGCCTCCGCCTGGAACTCCTGCCGACGGATCTGCTTCTGCAGCGCGTTCTCGCTGATCTGAGCCGCGATGCGGGCGATGACCGACTGCTGCTGGGCGGTTTCCCCCTCGAGCTCGAGGATGTCCCGCTCCAGCTCGCGCAATCGCTGGCGATCTCCCAGGCCTCGCTCGAACAGGTTGCGCAGGTCACCCGCCTCCTCGCGCAGCGAGTCGATCTGCTGGCGATTGAACTCGACCAGGGCCTGCAACCCTTCACGCTGCTCCTCGAACTGGCGGGTCTGCTGGTCGAGCGTTTCCAGGGTGCTGAGCAGCGACTGCCGCCTCGAGAAGAACAGGCCGTGCTGCACCGCCAGCACTTCGTTGACACGCTGGGAATCGCTCTCAAGCAGCTCCTCGGGAAACGACAGGGTCGTCTCCTCGGCGAGTTCGGCGGTCAAACGCACTTCGCTGGCCCGATTGATCAAGTACTGGGTCCTCGCCACCTGAAGCTGCGACGCGGCGCGGGTATTGTCGAGCACCACCAGCACATCGCCGGCCTCGACATGATCGCCGTCGGTGACGCGAATCTCCCTGACGATGCCGCCCTCATAGTGCTGTACCGTCTTCTTGAACGAGGCGACCGACACCTTGCCCGGGGCCACGACGGCAATCGCCAGGTTGGCGGCCAGTGCCCAACCCCCGAATCCGCCCAAGGCGACCAGCAGGATGAGCAGCCCCAGGCGGCGATAACGACGCCCATCGATCGGCAAGGCCGTTGCGGATCGCGACATGTTCCGATTCATCTCCATGGCGCACCGACTCCTGCGGGCAGCCCCTCGTAGGGCACTCGATACTGGGACGCCTTGCCGGACGCCGCCTGCTTGCGCCTTGGCGGAGCGAGGCGTGCCAGAACTTCTTCGCGAGGTCCCAGCAGGCGGAGTTTTCCGTCGCCCAGTACCAGCAGCTTGTCGACCTCGGCCAGTACGCTGCGCCGGTGGCTAATCACGAACAGCGTCGTGCCTTCCGCCTTGAGCTGACGCAGCGCCTCGGCCAGCGCCCGCTCGCCGGCATCGTCGAGATTGGCATTGGGCTCGTCGAGAACGACGAGCACGGGCCTGCCATACAGCGCCCGCGCCAGGCCGATCCGCTGGCGCTGGCCACGTGAGACCGCACCGCTGACGGCGCCGATACGCGTCTCGTAGCCCTCAGGCAGGCGCAGAATCATCTCATGCACGCCCGCTCTCTTCGCGGCCGCGACGACCTGCGCGTCGTCGACCTCCCCGAAACGAGCGATGTTCTCGCCGATCGTGCCATCGAAGAGTTCGATGTCCTGGGGCAGATAGCCCACATGGGGCCCCAGTTCGTCCCGATTCCAGTGCCTCAGGTCGGCGCCGTCGAGCCGAACCGCGCCCGACTCGGGCGGCCAGATGCCCAGCAGGGCGCGCGCCAGGGTGGTCTTGCCCGCCGCACTCGGCCCGATGATTCCCACGTGTTCGCCACGCGCGATCCGAAAGTCGAGTTCGCGCAGGGCCGGTTTCGCGGCCCCCGGCGGCACCAGTGTCAGGGTTTCGACCGCGATTTCCCCCTTGGGCGCGGGCAACGACAAGCGACGCGTCTCCGTCGGCATGTCGAGAAACAGCGCGTCGAGCCGGTAGTAGGCGTCCCGACAGCCGACGAAGCTCTTCCAGCTGCCGATCATCTGGTCGATAGGCGCCAGCGTACGTCCCATGATGATCGACGCAGCGATCATCATGCCCGGCGTAATGCTCGCATCCAGCACCAGCAGCGCGCCCAATCCGAGGATCAACGATTGCGCCAGGATGCGCAGCCCCTTGGACAGGTTGCTCAGCCCGCTGCTGCGATCGCTGGCCTGGGATTGCTTGACCAATGCCGCCACGTGCCGGGCTTCCCAGCGCCTCATGATCGAAGACAGCATTCCCATCGCGTGCAGAACCTCGGCGTTGCGCAGGTTACTGTCGGCCTGCGCTTGGGCCTGAATGTGTTCGTGTCCGGCTTCGGCCAACAGACGCTTGGAAACCTTCTCGTTGATGATCGCCAGCCCCAGCAGCAGCAGTCCCGCACCGGTCGCGAAGACCCCGAACCACACGTTGAACACGAACAGGATGGCCAGATAGATGGGCACCCAGGGCGCATCGAAGAAGGCGAACAAGCCATTGCCGGAAATGAACTGGCGCACCGTCCTGAGATCATCGAGGGGCTGACCGCTCCCCTCTCCCGGCGATGCCAGCCCTCGGGCGAACATGACGCGATACAGGCGGCCGCTCACCAGGGTATCGAGATGATTGCCCACCCTCACCAGCAACCGCGAACGCACCAGTTCCAGCCCCACCATGACCGCCAGCAGAAAGCCCGCCACCAGGGTCAGCATGAGCAGGGTTTCCTTACTGCCGCTGGTTATGACCCGGTCGTAGACCTGCAGCATGTACAGGGCCGGTGTCAGCATCAGCAGGTTGATGAACAGGCTGAAGGCGGCAACCCATAGCAGAGCGGGACGACAGAGACTCAGCGCGTGCTGGAAGTCGCTTCGAGGTTTTGGGGACATGATGTTCACTGCGTCGAAATGATGGGACACCGCAAGCCGTCTCGCTTAGCTTGCGAAACGACACACTAGCAAACCGTCCGTGGGGCTATCGGCTAACTTATTATTCTTTTTGTTACAGGGCGATAGAGAAGCGTAAGCGAGGCAAAAAGCCGTTCCCGAGCCCCGGCATGAAAATCTCCTACGATTCAATTGAATACCGAAACCGACGAATTCGGTCGCCCGATTAAATGTAAAAAAGCGGCGCTCTTCCCCGCGAACCTCGATCGGGTGCTCTTGTTACTCATTCCAAGCTCATTAGCATGCGCAGCGAAGCGTGCGACGGCATCGCCTTTGCACGATCGTATGGCCCCACGCGTCCGCCACGTTGTCATGCAACGACTGCCGCCACGGGGCCGGGCATTACTCACAGGAGGAACCAACATGCCGACCATCGATGTCGCCCGCGGGACATCGGCCCGAGAACTCCAGGAGCTGATCGATACCGCCCCGAGCGAATCGACTCTGCTTCTGGCGTCAGGCGGCTACCGGCTCGACCAGGCCCTGCGCATCCAGCGCTCCGATGTCACCCTCAAGGGAGCGGGTGCCGACTCCACCACGCTGACGTTTACCGATGCGGCTCTCGACGATGGCGACCGCTTCGGCATCAGCGTCCAAGGCGATATGCGAGGCGTGACGCTCGGCACGCTCGCCGCCGACCTTGACGAAGGCGAGCGGAACGTCAGGCTCGATGCCGAGCATGGCCTGGAGCGAGGCGATACGGTGCGGATCTGGGAGGATAACGACACGGCGTTTCTCGATGCGATCGGCGACACCTCCTGGCGCAAGCAGGCACATGCCGAGCTGCGTACCAGCATGGCCAAGGTCGATGCCGTGAACGGCGATACCATCACGCTTGATCGCGGCGCGCATTTCGATTTTGCCGGAGGCCAGGCCAAGCTGGAACGACTCGTGCCTGTGGATGACGTATCTCTCGAGGGATTTACCGTCGACTACGAACTGGGCACTCCCGACGCTTCGGCATTCTCGAACACCCGAAGCGACCTGACCGATTATCAGGCCATCCGCCTGGATGGCACTCTCGATGCACGACTGAAGGATGTCGCGGTCGAGAACGGGCCCTCGACGGCTTTCCATTTCGCCCGCTCACTGGATGTCGAAGCCGACTCGCTACGTGCCGAGGGAGCCCTCAACAAGGGCAGCGGCGGCAACGGCTACGGCTTCGAGCTGAAGGAGAGCTACGACGGCAGCTTCAGCCATCTCGAGGACAGCGGCATGCGGCATGGCGTGCTGTTTGCCTCCTGGCGCTCCTCGGTGGGCAATGAGATCGAGGTCGACTTCACCGACCGCGACATCAACTTCCACGGCGGACGCGACCATGACAATCAGGTCAGGGTGGCGCAAGCCGTCCGCAATGCCGATGCCGACGAACTCTCCCCCACGCTCTGGGTCAATGCCGGCGGAGAGAGCTTCGGCGCCGTCACCGACCCCGACGCCAACGAAGTGCGCTTCGACTACGTGCAGGGCTCGCGGCGCAGCGATGCGCTTCAAGGCAGCGACGACGGCGCCTATCTCAATGGTGGGCTGGGCCACGACACGCTGTTCGGCGGCGCCGGCCACGACGTGCTGGAGGGCGGCCCCGGGGACGACTGGTACGACGGCGACGATCGCATGGTGGGTGGAGATGGTATGGATACGGTGCGCTACGCCCGTGCGATCGATGCCTACCAGGTCGATTTCGACGGCGACCGTGTCACGATACGCAGCGACAAGGGAGCGGTCGATACGCTCGAGGACGTGGAGTTCGTCAGCTTCGATGACGGCACCGTGCTGCACACGGCATCGCGCGGTACCTTTCAGACCACCGCACTCGAGGTTCCCGAAGCCGATCGCATCCTCGACGGCAACGCCATCCCCACCGGCTTGGTGGGCGATGGCATCGAACTGTTGGTCGCGGGCAGCACGAAGCGGCGCTGGGATGACGGCTATGTCGCCGAGATCTTCGTCGAGAACGTGACTGATGAGTCTATTGCGGCCCCCGAGCTGCGCCTGGAGACCGACGACACGATCGACACCCTGTGGAACGGCGAGCTGAGCCGCGACGGCGATGCCTACCACATCCGCGACGACGACACGGGCGAGCTAGCTCCCGGGGAGGCATGGCGCTTCGCCTACCGCGCCTATGGCGACGAGCCCACGCCCGATGCCATCGCCGCCTCGGATGGCCAGGACGTCGCGCTGCTCGGCATGCACGATGGCAGTGATCTCGGCCTGCTCGGCTGAGCATGACGCGCAAAAGCCACACGAAGCCATGAAAAAGGGCGCCCCGAAGGGCGCCCTTTGCATTCGGCGGTTCGCCTGTCGGCTTACCAGCCGGTCACGTCCTTCAGCGCATCGCCGATTTCGGCCAGCGAGCGGACGGTACGCACGCCGGCGTCTTCCAGCGCGGCGAACTTCTCGTCAGCCGTACCCTTGCCACCGGAGATGATGGCACCGGCATGGCCCATGCGCTTGCCCGGAGGCGCGGTGACACCGGCGATGTAGGACACCACCGGCTTGGTCACGTTGGCCTTGATGAAGGCCGCGGCTTCTTCCTCGGCGGTACCGCCGATCTCGCCGATCATCACGATCGCCTCGGTCTTCGGGTCCTTCTCGAACATCTCGAGGATGTCGATGAAGTTGGAGCCCGGGATCGGATCGCCGCCGATGCCCACGCAGGTGGACTGGCCGAAGCCGTGGTCGGTGGTCTGCTTGACCGCCTCATAGGTCAGGGTGCCGGAGCGCGACACGATACCGACCCGACCCGGCTTGTGGATGTGGCCCGGCATGATGCCGATCTTGCTCTCGCCCGGGGTGATCACGCCGGGGCAGTTCGGGCCGATCAGGCGCACACCCAGCTCGTCGCACTTTACCTTGACGTCGAGCATGTCCAGCGTCGGAATGCCTTCGGTGATGCACACGATCAGCTTGATGCCGGCGTTGGCGGCCTCGAGGATCGAGTCCTTGCAGAAGGCAGCCGGGACGTAGATCACGCTGGCCTCGGCACTGGTCTTCTCGACCGCTTCCTTGACGGTGTTGAACACCGGCAGGCCCAGGTGCTCCTGGCCGCCCTTGCCCGGGGTCACGCCACCGACCATCTTGGTGCCGTAGGCGATCGCCTGTTCGGAATGGAAGGTCCCCTGCCCACCGGTAAAGCCCTGGCAGATGACCTTGGTGTTCTTGTCGATCAGGATGCTCATTACTTGCCCTCCGCTGCCTTGACGACCTGCTGAGCCGCATCGGTCAGGCTGGTAGCAGCGATGATGTTCAGACCGCTGGAGGCCAGTTTCTCGGCGCCCAGCTCGGCGTTGTTACCTTCGAGACGCACCACCACCGGCACGTTCACGCCGACCTGCTCGACCGCCCCGATGATGCCCTCGGCGATCATGTCGCAGCGCACGATGCCGCCGAAGATGTTGACCAGCACCGCCTTGACGGAGTCGTCGGAGAGGATCAGCTTGAAGGCTTCCGCCACACGCTCCTTGGTCGCACCGCCGCCCACGTCGAGGAAATTGGCCGGCTGGCCGCCGTTGAGCTTGATGATGTCCATGGTGCCCATGGCCAGACCGGCACCGTTGACCATGCAGCCGATGTTGCCTTCCAGGGCCACGTAGTTCAGTTCCCACGCGGCGGCTTCGGCCTCGCGCTCGTCCTCTTGGGACGGGTCGCGCATCGCCTGCAGGTCCGGATGGCGGTACAGGGCGTTGCTGTCCAGGTTGAGCTTGGCGTCGAGGCAGTGCAGGTTGCCTTCGTCGGTGATCACCAGCGGATTGATCTCGAGCAGCGCCAGGTCCTTCTCGTGGAACAGGCGCGACAGGCCCAGGAAGATCTTGGTGAACTGCTTGACCTGGTCGCCTTTCAGTCCCAGGGCGAAGGCCAGCTCACGCGCCTGATACGGCTGCGCGCCGACCAGCGGATCAATCTCGGCCTTGAGGATCTTCTCGGGAGTTTCCTCGGCGACCTTCTCGATCTCGACGCCACCCTCGGTGGAAGCCATGAACACCACGCGACGTGTGGCACGATCGACCACCGCGCCCAGATAGAGCTCATTGGCGATGTCGGTGCAGTTCTCGACCAGGATCTTGGCGACCGGCTGTCCCTTCTCGTCGGTCTGGTAGGTCACCAGGTTCTTGCCCAGCCACTGCTCGGCAAAGGCCTTGGCCTCCTCGGGGCTCTTGATCAGCTTGACGCCGCCGGCCTTGCCGCGGCCACCGGCGTGGACCTGGGCCTTGACCACCCACATGTCGCCGCCGATCTTCTTGCATGCTTCCGCCGCTTCCTCGGGGGTATCGACTGCGAAGCCCTTGGATACCGGCAGACCGTAATCAGCAAACAGCTGCTTGCCTTGATACTCGTGAAGGTTCATCGATTCATGCCATTGGTTGCATGTGACTCGAATGGCAACCGCGAATGACCGCCGGCGGCGGTCGATGTCGGGTTACCCCCGTTCGCACCCGATACATGGCCGGGCACGACGCGCCATCCGCTGGATGGCGCTTGTTGTCCCTCTTGGCGAACTGGCTTACTTGCGCTTCTTGCGGTTGGCCATGTGGATCGCGTGTCCGTCGACCGCCAGGGCCGCCTCATGGATGGCTTCGGCGGTGCTTGGATGCGCGTAACAGGTCAGCGCCAGATCCTCGGCGCTGGAGCCGAATTCCATGGCGATCACGCCTTGGGCGATCAGTTCACCGGCATGCTGGCTGACGATGTGCATACCCAGGATGCGATCGGTCTCGGCGTCGGCAATGATCTTGGCCATGCCCTCGGGGGCATTGTTGGCCAGAGCCCGGCCGTTGGCCGAGAACGGGAAGGAGCCGGTCTTGACCTCGATCCCCTTGGCTTTGGCGTCCTGCTCCGTCATGCCGACCCAGGCCACTTCGGGCGAGGTGTAGATCACGCTGGGGATGGCGTCGTAGTTCATTTCGGCTTTATGGCCGGCGATGATGTCGGCCACCATCACGCCCTCTTCGGAGGCCTTGTGCGCCAGCATTGGCCCGCGCACGCAGTCGCCGATGGCGTAGATACCCGGCACGCTGGTACGGCACTGGTCGTCGACGTGGATGAAACCGCGCTCGTCGAGACCGACGCCCACATCGTCGGCGATGACGCCCTTGGTGTACGGGCGGCGTCCGACGCAGACGATCAGCTTGTCGAAGGTCAGCTCCTGGTCGCCATTGCCGTCGCTGTACTTGACCACCACCTCGTTGCCCTTGACCTCGGAGCCGGTGACCCGCGCGCCGAGCTTGATGTCCAGGCCCTGCTTCTTGAGCAGCTTCTGGGTCTCCTTGGCGATGGCGGTATCGACCATCGGCAGGAAGGTATCCATGGCTTCGAGCACGACGGTCTCGGCGCCCAGGCGGCTCCATACGCTGCCCAGCTCGAGACCGATGACGCCGGCGCCGATCACGCCCAGGCGCTTCGGCACTTCGGTGAACTCCAGCGCACCGGTAGAAGTGACGACGATGTCCTCGTGCAGCGGGGTCGGCGGGATCTCCACCGGCACAGAACCTGCGGCGATGACGATATTGTCGGCCTCATAGGTGGTCTTCTCGCCATCGTGGCCGGTGACTTCGACCTGCTTGGAGGCTACCACCTTGCCGGCGCCCTCCAGTGAAGTGACGCCATTGGCCTTGAACAGAGCGCTGATGCCGCCGACGTTCTTGGCGATGACGGAGTTCTTGAATTCCAGCATCTTGGCGACGTTGGGCTTGGGCTCGCCCACCTCGATGCCGATCTCTTCGTAGTGATCGCGCGCTTCGACGAACTTGTGGGACGTCTCGAGCAGCGCCTTGGAGGGAATGCAGCCCACGTTCAGGCAGGTGCCACCATGAACGGTCTTGCCTTCCTTGTTGACCCACTTCTCGACGCAGGCGGTCTTCAGCCCCATTTGTGCAGCACGAATGGCGGCCACGTAGCCCCCGGGGCCCGCACCGATGACGATCACATCAAATTTATCGGCCATGTGGTTTTCCTGTTGATCGGTTCGCGTTTAGTCCGTTGAATCGGGGCGCCTTCAAATGTCCAGCAACAGGCGCGCCGGATCCTCGAGCAGCTCCTTGAGCGTGACCAGGAACTGCACCGCATCCTTGCCATCGATCATGCGGTGATCGTATGACAGGGCCAGGTACATCATCGGACGGATCTCGACCTTGCCGTTCACCGCCATGGGACGCTCCTGGATCTTGTGCATGCCCAGGATGGCGGTCTGCGGCGGATTGAGGATCGGCGTCGACATCAGCGAGCCGAAGATGCCGCCGTTGGTAATGGTGAAAGTGCCGCCCTGCATCTCGTCGATGCCGAGCTTGCCGTCACGCGCACGCTTGCCGAAGTCGACGATGCCCTTCTCGACGTCGGCGATCTTCATGCTGTCGGTATCGCGCAGCACCGGCACCACCAGACCTCGGTCGGTGGAGACGGCCACGCCGATATCCTGATAGCCGTGATAGACAATGTCGGTGCCGTCGATGGAGGCATTGACGTCGGGGAAACGCTTGAGCGCTTCGGACGCCGCCTTGACGAAGAAGCCCATGAAGCCGAGCTTGACGTCGTGGGCCTTGAGGAAGGTGTCCTTGTACTGCGAGCGCAGCTCCATCACCGCGCCCATGTCCACCTCGTTGTAGGTGGTCAGCATGGCGGCGGTCTGCTGGGCCTGGACCAGGCGCTTGGCGATGGTCTGACGCAGGCGGCTCATCGGCACGCGCTTCTCGGGGCGCTCGCCCTCGACGACCGGCGCGGCAGCCGCAGCCTGCTTGGGGGCAGCGGCCGGCTTCGCGGCCTTCTTGGCGCTGCCCTCATTGACGGCGCGCTGGACATCCTCCTTGAGGATACGTCCACCCTTGCCGGTGCCTTCGATCTTGTTGACGTCGAGATCGTGCTCGGCCACCAGCTTGCGCGCAGCCGGGGCCAAGATCTTGTCACCGACCTTCTCGTCACTGGCACCGTCGTCGGCGGAAGCCGCCGGCGTCTCATCGGCTGCCGTATCGGCACCTCCGGCCCCCTCGGTGAAGATCGCCAGCACGGCCTCGGACGCGACCTGGCTGCCCTCTTCCGCCTTGATCTCGGCAATTGCGCCATCGGCAGGAGCAACCACCTCGAGCACCACCTTGTCGGTCTCGATGTCGGCCAGCACCTCGTCGCGCTTCACCGCCTCCCCCACCTTCTTGTGCCAGGTGGCCACGGTGCCTTCCTGAATAGATTCCGGGAAGGTCGGCGCCTTCACCTCGTGGCTCTGGCCGCCGGCTGCCGGTGCGCTCTCGGGCTCCGCTTTGGCCTCACTCTTCTTGGCCTCACTCTTCTGTTCGGCCTGGGCGCCGGCCTTATCGTTCTTCTTCTCGCTCTTCTTCTCGTCGCCCTTGGCGCCGCCTTCCCCGATCCTGCCCAGCACCTGCTCGGACTGCACGGTGTCGCCCTCTTCGGCCAGTACCTCGGACAGCGTCCCCGCCTCCGGCGCCACCACCTCGAGCACCACCTTGTCGGTCTCGATCTCGACGATCAGCTCATCGCGCTCGACGCTGTCTCCCGGCTTCTTGTGCCAGGCAGCCACGCTGCCTTCAGCAACGGATTCCGGAAAGGTGGGCGCTTTGATCTCGGTAGCCATGTCGTTTCCCTTGTATGTTCTCTCTCGTCCCGGTGGGGTGCCTCAGATATTGAAGGCGTCTTCCACCAGCTGGCGCTGCTGTTCGGTGTGCACGGACATGTAGCCCGCTGCGGGTGCCGCCGATGCCGGGCGTCCGGCGAACTTGAGCTCGCCACCCAGGCCGTTCTTGAGCATGTCGGCCACGGTCCGCATGTGGTGCTGGCTCGAATACCAGGCGCCCTGGTTGAGCGGCTCCTCCTGGCACCAGACCACGGTTTCGAGGTTGACGTAGGCCTTGAGTGCCTCGAACAGCTCCTCCTTGGGGAAGGGATAGAGCTGCTCGATGCGCACGATGGCGGTATCGGCGCGCTCGTTCTCGGCACGCCAGGCCGCCAGGTCGTAGTAGACCTTGCCGGCACACATGACGACGCGCTTGACCTGCTGGGGATCGAGGTTGCCCTGGTCCGGGAGCACCATGTGGAAATGGCCATTGGCCAGATCGTCGAGGCTCGAAACCGCCTCCTTGTGGCGCAGCAGGCTCTTGGGCGACATCACTACCAGCGGCTTGCGCAGCGGGCGAATGACCTGACGGCGCAGTAGGTGGAAGATCTGCCCCGGGGTGGTCGGTACACAGACCTGCATGTTGTGCTCGGCGCACATTTGCAGGAAACGCTCGAGACGGGCTGAGGAGTGCTCGGGCCCCTGTCCCTCGTAGCCGTGGGGCAGCAGCATGGTCAGACCGCACAGGCGACCCCATTTGGTCTCACCCGACGAGATGAACTGGTCGACCACCACCTGGGCGCCGTTGAAGAAGTCACCGAACTGCGCTTCCCAAATCACCAGGTCGTTGGGGGCCGTGGTGGAATAGCCGTACTCGAATGCCAGCACCGCCTCCTCGGAGAGGAAGGAGTCGTGGATGGTGAAGCGCGGCTGACCGTCGGACATATGCTGCAGCGGCACGTATGTCGTGCCGTCCTTCTGGTTGTGCACCACCGCGTGACGGTGGGAGAAGGTGCCGCGCCCCACGTCTTGGCCGGTGATGCGCACCGGGTGGCCCTCGTCGAGCAGTGTGGCGTAGGCCAACGTCTCGGCGAAGCCCCAGTTCAGGCCCAGGCCACCGGCCTGCATCTTGCGACGGTCCTCGTAGATCTTGGCCACCTGTCGCTGCACTTCGACGCCGTCGGGAATCTCGCACATGCGCGCCGCCAGGCGCTGCAGGCGCTTCATCTCGACACCGGTATCGGCATAGCCGCTCCACTCATGGCCGAGATAGGGCTTCCAGTCGACGAACAGCGAGGTATTGGGCTCCTGCACGAGGGCGTTGGCCACGTGATTGCCGGCCATCAGGTCCTCGCGATAGGTCTCGATCATTGCCTGAGCCTCGTCCTCGGTGACGACGCCCTGCTCGACCAGTCGCTGAACGTAGAGGGAGCGCGAGGAGGGATGCTCCTTGATCTTGCGGTACATCAGCGGCTGAGTGCCGGAGGGTTCGTCGGCCTCGTTATGGCCGCGACGGCGGTAGCACACCAGATCGATTACCACGTCCTTCCTGAACTGCTGGCGGTAGTCCAGCGCCACCTGGGTGGCGTGCAGCACGGCATCCGGGTCGTCGCCGTTGACGTGAAAGATCGGCGCCTGGACCATCTTGGCGATATCGGTGCAGTACTCCGTGGAACGTGTGTCCTGCGGGTGCGAGGTGGTGAAACCGACCTGGTTGTTGATGACGATGTGCACCGTGCCGCCGGTCTTGTAAGCCCGGGTCTGGGACATCTGGAAGGTTTCCATGACCACGCCCTGCCCGGCGAAGGCGGCATCGCCGTGCACGTTGATCGGCAAGACCTTGGTGCCTTCGTAATCGTCGCGACGATCCTGCCTGGCACGTACCGAACCCTCGACCACTGGCGAGACGATCTCCAGGTGGGAGGGGTTGAAGGCCAGCGCCAGATGAACTTCGCCGCCCGGCGTCATAACGTTGGAGCTGAAACCCTGGTGGTACTTGACGTCACCGGAGCCACGCTCGATCAGCTTCTTGCCGTCGAACTCGTCGATCAGTTCGGAGGGATTCTTGCCGAGGATATTGACCAGCAGGTTGAGGCGACCGCGGTGCGCCATGCCGATGACCATTTCCTTGATCCCGTAGCCACCGCCTCGCTGGATCAGCTCGTCCATCATCGGAATGAACGACTCGCCGCCCTCGAGACCGAAGCGTTTGGTACCTGGATACTTGGAGGCCAGGTAGTTCTCCAGCCCCTCGGCCGCGGTCAGGCGCTCGAGCAGGTGCTTACGCACCTCGTCACTGTATTTGGGTGCCGAGCGAACCGATTCGAAGCGCTGTTGCAGCCAGCGCTTCTCCTCGGTATCGACGATATGCATGATCTCGCAGCCGATGGAGCGGCAGTAGGTCTGCTCCAGCGCCTCGACGATCTCGCGCAGCGGCGCCTTGTCTATCCCCAGAAAGAAAGAGCCGGTCTGGAATTCGGTATCCAGATCGGCCTTTGACAGTTGGTGAAAAGAGAGGTCGAGGTCGGGTATGGGGGCTTGGCTGCGCAGCTTGAGCGGATCGATGTCGGCCTTCTGGTGGCCCCGGAAGCGGTAGGCGTTGATCAACTGCAGCACCTTGACCTGCTTCTTGCTCTCGCCGCTGTCGGTACCACCGGCGGTGGCGGCGGTACGACGTGCGCGCGCCAGTTGCTGGAACTGATCGCGGACAGGGCTTAGGGGGACATCATGACCGGCGCCGCCATCGACGCTCGGCAGTTGATCGAAGTAGGTCCGCCACTCATTGGGCACGGAACCTGGGTCGGCGAGGTATTGCTCGTAGAGCGCTTCCACATAGTGAACGTTGCTGCCGCTCACATGGGAGCTGTTCCACATCAACTCCATTATGCCTTGTTGCATCTCTCGGTCACCCTACACTGATGGGGTGTTGTCGGCGCCGTCACGGGCCAGCCGCGACGGCTTGGCTGGTGCCCTGCCGGAAGGGCGTCTTCTCTTCCCGGCGGTTCCAGCCGTGAGGCCGGAATCCTTGCAATCCATGGTCGAGAGCCGGTACCTGTGGCACCGGCTCTCGTCCTGCTGATCGCGAGCCGACCGCGACACGACGTCGCGGTCTGGCATGGGCCGCTATGATAGCAAGCCCCGCGCCACGATTTAAGTGGCATTCGCGAGTAGCATGTCGCGGATCTTTCCGATCGCGCGGGTCGGGTTGAGCCCTTTGGGGCATACCGCGACGCAGTTCATGATGCCGCGACAGCGGAACACGCTGAACGGATCCTCCAGTCCGGCAAGGCGCTCTCGCGTCGCGGTATCGCGCGAGTCCGCCAGGAAGCGGTAGGCCTGCAACAGGCCGGCCGGGCCGACGAACTTGTCCGGATTCCACCAAAACGACGGGCAGGAAGTCGAACAGCAGGCACACAGGATGCACTCATAGAGACCGTCGAGCTTGTCGCGATCCTCCGGCGACTGCAGGCGCTCGATCGCCGGCGCCGGGGTATCGTTCTGCAGATACGGCTGCATGCGCTCGAACTGCTTGTAGAACAGCCCCATGTCGACAACCAGGTCGCGCACCACCGGGAGGCCGGGCAGCGGGCGCAGCACCAGCTTGTTGTCCTTGACCACATCGGACAGCGAAGTGATGCAGGCCAGGCCGTTCTTGCCGTTCATGTTCATGCCGTCGGAGCCGCATACACCTTCGCGACAGCTGCGACGGAAGGCCAGGGTGGTGTCCTCGGCCTTGAGCATCTCCAACACGTTCAGAACCATCAGGTCGCGGCCCTGGGTGTCCAGCTGATACTCCTGCATGTAGGGCGCGGAGTCGGTTTCCGGGTTGTAGCGGTAAATAGATACCTGAAGCATCTCGTGACTCCCCTTAGTAAGTACGGATTTTCGGCTCGAAGGTGTCGACGGTCTTCGGCTTGAAGTTGACGTCGCGCTTGCCGACCCGCTTTTCGGCCGGGAAGTACATGGAGTGCTTCAGCCAGTTGGCGTCATCGCGATCCGGGTAGTCGTAGCGGGAATGCGCGCCACGGCTCTCCTTGCGTTCCAGGGCCGCGATGGCGGTGGCTTCGGCCACTTCCATCAGGTTGTCGAGTTCGAGCGCCTCGACGCGAGCGGTGTTGAAGGCACCGGACTTGTCGACCAGATGCGCCTCGCCGATGCGACCGCGCAGGTCGGCCAACTGCTTGACGCCCTCCTGCATGTGCTCCTCCTGGCGGAACACGCCGAAGGAGTTCTGCATGATGCTCTGCAGCTCGGTCTTGAGATCGGCTACAGACTCGCCGCCGGTGGATTCGTTCCAGCGCGTGATGCGCTTCATGGCCGTTTCGATATCGGAATCGGTGGCACCGAGGTAATCGATACCCTCGTTGAGTGCGCCTTCGATGAATATGCCGGCCGCGCGGCCGAACACCACCAGGTCGAGCAGCGAGTTGCCGCCCAGGCGGTTGGCACCGTGCACCGAAACGCAGGCCGCCTCGCCGCAGGCGAACAGGCCATTGATGATGTGATCGTTGCCGTCGGCGTCCTGCATGATCGCCTGGCCATGCACGTTGGTCGGAATACCGCCCATCATGTAGTGGCAGGTCGGCACCACCGGAATCGGCGCATTGGTCGGATCGACGTGGGCGAAGATCTTCGACAGCTCGCTGATGCCCGGCAGGCGCTTGTTGAGCACCTCTTCGCCCAGATGATCGAGCTTGAGGAAGACATGGTCGCCCTTCTCGCCGCAGCCACGGCCCTCGAGGATCTCCATGACCATGGAACGCGCCACCACGTCGCGTCCGGCGAGATCCTTGGCGTTGGGCGCATAGCGCTCCATGAAGCGCTCGCCGTCCTTGTTGACCAGGTAGCCGCCTTCGCCGCGACAACCCTCGGTCACGAGCACACCCGCACCGTAGATGCCGGTGGGATGGAACTGCCACATCTCCATGTCCTGCATCGGGAAGCCGGCACGCAGCGCCATGCCGATGCCGTCACCGGTATTGATCAGGGCGTTGGTCGTGGAGGCGTAGATACGTCCGGCACCGCCGGTGGCCATGACGGTGGCCTTGGACTGGACGTGCACCACTTCGCCGGTCTCGATGCACATGGCGATGCAGCCCACCACGTCGCCGTTGGCGTTCTTCACCAGATCGACCGCGAACCACTCGTTGAGGAACGTGGTGTTGTTCTTCAGGTTGTTCTGGTAGAGGGTGTGCAGCAGGGCATGGCCGGTACGGTCGGCCGCCGCACAGGTGCGGGCCGCCTGGCCGCCCTCGCCGAAATTCTTCGATTGACCACCGAACGGACGCTGGTAGATGCGACCGTTATCGAATCGCGAGAACGGCAGTCCCATGTGCTCCAGCTCGAAGACGGCCTTGGGCCCCTCGGAACACATGTACTCGGCCGCATCTTGATCGGTGATGTAGTCGCCACCCTTGACGGTGTCGTACATGTGCCAGCGCCAGTCGTCGTTGGGATCGGCGGAAGCGATGGCACAGGTAATGCCGCCCTGGGCGGAGACGGTGTGCGAGCGAGTCGGGAAGACCTTGGACAGCACGGCTGTCTTCTTGCCGGACTTGGCCAGCTCGAGCGCGGCACGCAGGCCGGAGCCGCCGCCACCGATGATGATGGCATCGTAGGACAAGGTACGCATGTTAGGCATGAATCAGGCTCCCCACAGAACTTGGATGCCCCAGACCAGGAACACGAAAATGGCCAGGATGATGACGACCTGGGTGCCGAGGCGGATGGGCGTCGACTTGAGATAGTCGGTGGTCACGGTCCACAGACCGATCCAGGCGTGCGCGGCAAGAGAGATGAAGGCCAACAGAGAGAAGATCCGCATCCAGGTCTGGGCAAATAAGTTGTTCCAGGTGGCGTAGTCGAGCCCAGGGTTGAACAGCAGGTACGCGACGATGAAGACCGTATAGAGCGCCAGGATGATCGCCGTGACGCGTTGAAGCAGCCAGTCGGAAAGGCCGCTGCGACCCAGATTGGTGATGTTGGTTACCATACCCAGACTCCCGCCAGAATGACCAGGACGGCACTGAGGACCACGGTGGCCTGTGCCTTCTTGACGCCCCCTTCCAGGGTTACGCCGTAACCGGCATCCATCAGCATATGGTTGATACCGGCAACGAAATGGAATGCCAGGGCCGACAGCAGACCCCAGGCGATCAGCTTCGCCAGGAAATTATGCGCCAGCGCATCCCTCACGGCCTCGAATCCTTCCGGCGACGACAGGGATTTGTCGAGCGCCCAGAAGGCAAAGATGAGGCCAATGAACAGGATGACGCCGGTGATGCGATGGGTGATCGACGTCAGGGCGGGAAGTGGGAACTGTATCGTGGTGAGGTCGAGGTTGACGGGTCGTTTGCTATTCACGGCTCTATACACACTCTCTTGGCTCGCTCTGCCACCAGTGGGACCAGGCGTGAGCGGGCGGTGGTTTGAGGTAGGGGGCTCGCCGCTGCCGAGACGGGCATGACAACGAGTACCTGCCAGTCGCGCGGTGTGGATTATAGGGACATGAACCCCCAGTGACAAATGCGCACCGCTGCGACTCGACCATGGTTCAAGCCCGTTCGTATCCCGACGACAGTTAGTGAAACCACTCTATTCTCGAAGTATGCTTGGCACGATGGCTCATGATGCAAAGCATCATTTCCTCTACAGATAATTATACAGCACAAGAACTCCTGCATAACTACCCGGTCACTTTGGCCTAATTGACAATCCCGGGAACGCTTCTATAGTGGGCGAACCTTTTTCGTGGGCCAGGCGTTGCAACACGGTTTGCGAATGAATGAGTTAACGCACATTTCGACTTCAGAGGAGGCCAGTATGGCTGACAGGAAAGCGACACTGACGGTAGACGGCCTGGACAAGACGATCGAGCTGCCGGTCTACTCAGGCACCCTGGGCCCTGACGTGGTCGATGTCCGTGGTCTCGGCGCCGAAGGCCTGTTCACTTATGACCCTGGCTTCATGGCAACCTCCTCTTGCCAATCGGCCATCACCTATATCGATGGCGCCAAGGGCGTGCTGCTGCACCGTGGCTACCCTATCGACCAGTTGGCCAAGGAGTCCAACTTCGTCGAGCTGTGCTACACGCTGCTGTTCGGCGAACTCCCCAACGACGAGCAGTACGCCGACTTCGAGTCGCGGGTCCGCAACCACACCATGGTTCACGACCAGATCAACAACTTCTTCAAGGGTTTCCGGCGCGATGCCCACCCGATGTCGATCCTGTGCGGCGTGGTCGGCGGCCTGGCGGCCTTCTACCATGACCACATGGACATTACCGACGAGAAGGACCGGGAGATCAGTGCCATCCGCCTGATCGCCAAGATGCCCACCATCGCGGCGATGTCCTACAAGTATAACGTCGGCCAGCCGTTCAACTACCCGCGCAACGACCTGAGCTATGCAGAGAACTTCCTCTACATGATGTTCAGCAACCCCTGCGAGGAGTACAAGGTCAATCCGGTCTACGCCAAGGCCATGGACCGCATCTTCATGCTCCACGCCGACCACGAGCAGAATGCCTCGACCTCCACGGTGCGGCTGGCCGGCTCTACCGGCGCCAACCCCTTCGCCTGCATCAGCGCCGGCATCGCCGCATTATGGGGGCCAGCTCACGGCGGAGCCAACGAGGCAGTGCTCAAGATGCTCGACGAGATCGGCGATGACTCCGAAGAGAACATCCAGCGCTTCATCGACAAGGCCAAGGACAAGGACGACCCGTTCAAGCTGATGGGCTTCGGCCACCGCGTGTATCGCAACTTCGATCCACGCGCCAAGGTGATGAAGGAGACCTGCGACGAGGTTCTGGCCGAACTTGGTATCGACGACCCGCAGCTCAAGATCGCCAAGCGCCTGGAGCAGATCGCCCTGGAAGACGAGTACTTCGTGGAACGCAAGCTCTACCCCAACGTCGACTTCTATTCCGGCATCATCCTCAAGGCCATGGGCATCCCGACCAACATGTTCACGGTAATCTTCGCCGTGTCGCGCACGATCGGCTGGATTTCCCACTGGCACGAGATGCTCTCCCACGACTACAAGATCGGCCGCCCGCGCCAGCTCTACACCGGCCACACCCAGCGCGACTATCCTGCCAAGTAGTCCGGCAGGCAGCGGCCCTGCCGCAGCGCCACCCTTCGCAGAGAGCCGCCTCCGGGCGGCTTTCCGCTTTTCGGTAGCATGACAGCATGCAAGACAAGAGGAGTCTCCGATGAGCCAGAGCCTATCCACCGTTGCCTTCATTGGCCTGGGCGTCATGGGCTATCCCATGGCCGGCCACCTGGCCCGCGCCGGGCTAGAGGTTCGCGTCTACAACCGCACCGCCGTCAGGGCCGAGGCGTGGGTCGCCGAGCATGGCGGCACGCACCACGCCACCCCGCGCGAAGCCGCCCAAGACGCCGACCTGGTCCTGGTCTGCGTGGGCAACGACGACGACGTCCGACAGGTTACCCAGGGCGAGGACGGCGTCCTGCACGGAATGAGCCAGGCCAGCCTGCTGGTGGACCACACCACCGCCTCGGCGGACCTGGCCGAGGAACTCGCCGCCGCCTGCCGGGCACGCGGCATCGGTTTTCTTGATGCCCCGGTCTCCGGCGGCCAGCAAGGCGCGGAGAACGGTGCGTTGACCATCATGTGCGGTGGCGACGACGAGGACTTTGCCCGAGCCGAGCCTGCGCTCGCCCATTATGGCCGCGCGGTGACCCTGATGGGCCCGGCAGGGAGCGGGCAACTGACCAAGATGGTCAACCAGATCTGTATCGCCGGACTGGTGCAGGGCCTGGCCGAGGGGCTTCACTTCGCCGAGCAGGCCGGTCTCGACCAGCAGCGAGTAGTCGACGTCATCTCGAAGGGAGCCGCCGGCTCATGGCAGATGGAGAATCGCCACAAGACCATGATCGACGATGAGTACGAGCACGGCTTTGCCGTGAACTGGATGCGCAAGGATCTGGGGATCTGTCTCGAGCAGGCGAGGCGCCTGCAAGCCCGCCTGCCGGTCACGGCGCTGGTCGACCAGTTTTATGGTGACATACAGGTGATGGGCGGGGGACGCTGGGATACCTCATCATTGTTGCGGCGTCTGAGATCCGCAGGCCGTAACTGAGCCGCACGAGGCGTCGCCTACCCGCGACGCCTCGTAACTGACAGTATCAGAAAAGTAACACAAAAGTCTTGACAGCCTTTTCAGCCAACGCTCTTAAACGGCCTCCGACTTTTTCCACACATTCTGTGGATAACCCTGTTTACAACCCTTAGAAAACGCCATCAAATCGGCATGACAAGGGGGTTGGCCTTAGATTGTTTATTTTTTGATCAATCATAACTCATTGAATTTTATCATTTTTTGCGACTGCACATTCTTGGCGATGCTAACGCATAGATTTCGCACAGCCAGCCAGCGAGACACTGCACAAGTGGACAAGTCAAGCCTGAAATGGTGGAAAAACCGATGCTTCAATGCACTTTCCACGCATGAGAAGACCACCCGAAGGGTGCTTGGGAATGTAATTAATGAGAACAAAAAAAGTCGCTAATAAGCGACAGGATGCGAAGACAGGAATACGTGAGTGGCGTCCCATAGGGGGTTCGAACCCCTGTTCCCGCCGTGAAAGGGCGGTGTCCTGGACCACTAGACGAATGGGACGCAAGACGTCACGGAAACGAAGTGGTGGAGCCTAGCGGGATCGAACCGCTGACCTCGACACTGCCAGTGTCGCGCTCTCCCAGCTGAGCTAAGGCCCCACACGTCTCGTGAAGACGAGGCGTATACTACTGATTCGACTCGTCTTCGTCAACTTGAATTTCGCTTCGGGCTTCGGGCTTCGGGCTTCGGGCTTCGGGCTTCGGGCTTCGGGCTTCGGGCTTCGGGCTTCGGGCTTCGGGCTTCGGGCTTCGGGCTTCGGGCTTCGGGCTTCGGGCTTCGGGCTTCGGGCTTCGGGCTGGCAGCAGTCTGTATAGTGACACGTCTGCTGCCAATGGCTTAGCCCGCGGCTCGCAATTTACAGCTCTCGAAATTCCTTCTCGAAGCGCTTGGCCTGTTTCTTGGAAACGCCGCCAAGGACTTCAATGGCGTGACGCAAACGCGCTCGTGTCACATCGGAGCCGAGAATGGCCATGGCATCCATGACGGAGGTGCTCGATGCGGAACCCGTGATGGCCACGAAGACCGGTGCCAGGAAATCCTTCATCTTGAGGTCGAAGTGACCGGCAAGGGCCTTGACCTCGTCGAGCAGGATCTCCTTGCTCCATGCCGGCACCGTCTCGAAGCGCCAGACCAGGAACTGGAGCAGCTTCACAAGCTCCTCGCGATCCAGCTTGACGCCTGCGAAGTCCTCTTCACGGATCGACGGCAAGCCCGAGAAGAAGTGTCCGGCCAGCGGCGCGACCTGAGACAGGGTTTCCACCCGGGGGCGCACCTGAGGAAGGATCTTCTCTACGTACTCTTCGTTGAAGGCCCATTCGATCAGGGCCTGGAGAAAGGCTCGGTCATCGAGATCCTCGCGGATATAGAGGCCGTTGAGCCAGGTCAGCTTCTCTAGATCGAAAACCGGCCCACCCAGCGAGACACGCTGAACGTCGAAGTGCGCCATCATCTCGTCGAGGCTGAACTTTTCGCGCTCGTCGGGCATCGACCAACCCATGCGTCCCAGGTAGTTGATCACAGCCTGCGGCAAGAACCCCATGCGACGGTAATAATTGATGGAGGTCGGGTTCTTGCGCTTGGAGAGCTTCGACTTGTCGGGGTTGCGCAGCAACGGCATGTGGCACAGTGCGGGCATGTCCCAGCCGAAATACTCGTAGAGAAGTTGGTGCTTTGGCGCCGAGTTGATCCACTCCTCACCCCGCAGTACATGGGTGATCCCCATCAGATGGTCGTCGACGACGTTCGCCAAGTGATAGGTGGGCATGCCATCGGACTTGAGCAGCACCTGTGCATCCACCTGCGCCCAATCGACTTCGATGGGGCCGCGCAGCATGTCGTCGATCACGCAGGTACCGGTGGAAGGCACTCTCATGCGAACCACATACGGCCAGCCTTCGCGCTCACGACGTGCCTCTTCCTCTTCTTCCAGGGCCAGATCCGAAGGCTTGAGCGCCAGGTGCATGCCGGCCGCCTTGCGCGCCTCACGCAACTCATCGAGCTCCTCGCTGGTGCGATAGCACTTGAAGGCATGGCCTGCCTCGATCAGCTGCCGCGCGTACTGAGCATAGATGTCGCCGCGCTCACTCTGCCGGTAGGGGCCGTGCGGTCCTCCCACGTCGGGGCCTTCATCCCACTCGAGGCCCAGCCAGCGCAGCGAGTCGAGAATCATGCGTTCGGACTCGGCAGTGGAGCGAACGCGATCGGTATCCTCGATACGCAGAATGAACTGGCCGCCATGCTGTCGGGCGAAACATAAGTTGAACAGGGCGATATATGCGGTGCCTACGTGGGGATCGCCAGTAGGAGATGGCGCTATGCGAGTTCGTACGGTCATGTCGTCCTTATCCGGTTGTCATGCATATGGCGGCATTATACGCACCTGGGCCCATAGCGGCAGCCGCCTCGGCAAGACGCCTGGGAGCCGCCTCATCTCTCCCCCTGCTCCTTTTTGCCGCTCAATAAGTGTCTTTTTATCGTTGACGCGTTAAATTTGCACAGTCAGCGAGGATAATCGAACATCCTCGTCCCTATTTATTCGACTGTCGACAGGTTGACGAGATGGATTCATTGGGCCCTAAAATCAAACAGCTGAGGTTGAAGGCGGACCTCAACAAGGCCGCCCTCGCACGGAAAGTCGGTGTCTCTGATGTCACGATCTCTTACTGGGAATCAGGCGCCATCAAGCAAATCGGTCACGCCCGACTGGTGGCCCTGGCTGAGGCCTTGGATTGCTCGCTGAGCCAGTTGCTGGCGAACGAGGACGAGGAATCATCTTCCGCGCTATACCTGTATGGCAAGCCGCCCGCTCCCTGGCTTGCACCGAGCGCCAACCGCGTCGCACTCCCTGGCGATCTCATTTCCAGCTTCGATTGGCATGGCGAGTGTTACCTGGTCACGCCGGCCCCCGGCGAGCACTTCGATTTTCTCGATTCAGGCGACTTTGCCGCCTTCGGCCCGACCGACGCCTACGACAAGCCTGGCCATTATTTAATCGAGGGTGAGAATTGTCTCTATATCGACCAGCTGGAAGTGGACGTCGGCCTGAAGGAAGGAGACCGTGTCGTCGGCAGACTGCTGGCACGCTGGCGGCAGCACGAAAAACTTTGAGCGACAGCGTGTTTCAATCGACTTCCAGCACCTCCACCCGATCGGTTGCTCGCCGGGGTTCGTTGCCTATCAGGAAGCGCCGAGAATAGCTGGCAACCTGTCCCAAGCCGTGACCTGACGCCTTTACCAGCGGACCTTCGAGCGCCTCTCCTCGGTCGCCGATTCGCTCGCGGACGCCTGCGGGCTGAACGCTGGCTTCGGACAGGTTCACGGTAATGCGATAGCCACCATCGGGAAGACCACTGCCCGGCCCGAGGGGCCCGGCGGTAAATCGCCCCTCAGTGACACCTGTACGCGTCTGCCACCGCACTCCGCTCACTTCACGCTCAACCATTACCACTAGCCGCGTCTCATCCGGCAGGTTGGTGTTTCCCTCCACGACGAGGCGGCGATCGCTGCGTAGCGTGGCGCCTGCTTCGATCTCGACGGAGAGTGGCTTCGGCGGCGTCGCGTCCGGCGCCGGCTCGGCAGCGATGTCGGCAGTGCTCTCGCTCTGCTGGGCGCCTTCCGTATCGCCCTCTCCCCGGGAGTTATCATCGTCGCCCCCACAGCCCACCAGCCCCATCAATGCCAAGAGACCTGCGCAGGTCAGCCGACGCCATGCCATCATGCCCTTCTCCCGACCGGTAGCTAAGCAACAAGACTACCATTCATTGGCAAGGGCAGTCCGTCCCGGCAAGCGGAGGGATCAGGGCATTCCTTCGAGTTCGGCACAATCGAAGCAGAACGTCGCATACGGCAGGGCCTCGAGGCGCGCCGGATCGATCAATTCGCCGCAGCGCTCGCAGACATCCCCTTCACCTTCCTCGATACGCTCAAGCGCATGCAGAACCTGCTGCAGCTCCTCCTCCGCTTCGCTCTCGAGGGCATCGATGACATCCTCGTTCTCCAGTTCGATTGCCTGCTCCTCCAGGTCGCGATCAAGAGGCTCGTCCTGCCTCAGCTTATGGAGCTTGTACTGGTCCACACGCTCGACCAGTTCGTCGCGCAGCGCTTCCAGTACGTCTTGTCGTTCCTGCATCTCGCACCTCCAGCGATGACGGCACATGACTACTACATAGCATATGCCGACGATATCGCCTCGGATCGCGGGCCGGGCGCTACTCGCTGCTGGCGAAGAAAAGTGAGTAGTGCCACTCTTCGTAAGGCTGGCAGGATGTTACCCGCTCACCGAGCTGCGCCAACCGCGCCGCGATCATCGAACACTCTTCCAGGGAGAGAAAGGGACCGATGGCTTTTTCCTCTTCTCCTTCGAGGAAGGTGAAGTGCAGTAACGCCGGCCGCCCGCCCTCGAGCGCCCCGAGTCTGTCCGGATAGGTATCCACCATGGCGGCAGCATCAGCGAAGACATCACAAAGATTCTCTCGTCTCACTTTCAATGCAAGATTGAGTTCTTCCCTTTCGCGCGCCTGTGCGTACTCCGCCATGAAACAATTGACTTTATACTGCTGAAGAAGACTCAGGGAACGCTCGTAGAAGTAAGGATGACGGCGCATGAGTTCCGCAATACCATCTGAATAGAGTCTTTCGATTCTATCGTATTCACTCGCTTCGACTTGATACTCTTTAAATGAACTTCTTTCCCACTCCTCTGGCCAAATCAGCATCCAGGACATAAGTACGGAAAAAGCAGCCAGCATGATCATGATGCTGTATCGATAGAATAGATCCGACAGGTTCCCTACTTTCTTATTCATTTTTCTTTTCCTTATCGCCAATCGTCACAGGCCCCAGGCACTTCGCTCCAAGCAGAGCAAATCCGCCTGATACCAGCCCCAATATCTGTCGCCTCATGCGCTTGAAGAACCAAATGCCGACCAAGCCGTCAGTATGGTCGGCATCGATGCCGATTCTTTTCTCGAACCATAGAGCTAGACACGCTGAGGATAGAGAGAGACCCGCTGAGACTCGTCATAGGGCAGACAGCCTGTGGTTCGCTCCCCTAGGCTTGCCAGCCGCTGTGCTATCTCGGCGCACTCTTCCAGAGTAAGGAAAGGTCCGATACGCTGTTCGGCAGCCTTGTCCAGATAGATGAACTCGTAGAGTTCAGGGTGGAAACGACTCCAGCCGTTCAGGCGATCGGCATAGGTATCAACCATGGCAGCGGCATCGGTAAAAATACCGCAAAGCCTCTCATAACGAGGCAAGGCGGAAGGCCGGCTCACTGCAGCTTCGCCGGTACCAAGATGGTGCTGCATCAAGCAGTAATATTTTTGATTATCGAGGATGCTCAGCGATTTTGTGAATAGTTCGCCATTGACTCGCATCAAGTCCGCGGCATCTTCCGAATAGGAAGTACTGACTTTTTCATATCGTATCGCTTCCGGCTCCTTCCCAACGGCCATATTGACCGTCAAGCCGTGCGGCCAGAAAAGTATCCCTGAAGCGAAAAGCAAAAAGACAACAATTGCGATGCTAGGACCTTTATCGCTAAGAAATTTTGATCCTGCCTTCCATGTTAGCGCGATCATTCTTCTTCTCCTGCGTTGTGAGCCCTATGGATAGCGACTTCTACTAATAGAGACTTTCGCTCTTTACCTTCTCCTTTGTTCCAACTCATTGGCTGAGCCCTGCCACGCTGACCACGGAACGACGCCTAGCGCCATCGACCCAGCCCGCTGCCCAAGCTATCTAAAAAACACCAGCATAGCTCAGGTCCGCTTTACGTATTGTTGCATTTCAAGCATTCACTCCTGAGAGTGGCAGGGGAATATTCACCGCAGCCCTCACCAGTCAAGCCCGAATCAGGCAGAGAAAGCCCGACCGTCAGGCCGGGCTTCGATCTCCGCATCCGCTGCTCACCACTGCGGATTCCTGTCCGCGCCTCCCTGGGTCGCATTGGCCATCCTGGCCCGGCCTTCCTTGTCGCGCTTCCCTGAGCTCCAATACCTTGCCATCTTTCGCAAGCAAACGATTTAACCTGCGTTAACAATAAGAGCAGGAAATTTGTCATGATCCACACTTAAGAAACGTAATGTTACCTTTGCAGAATGACATAGATCATGGGCCAAGCGACGGCTGTGCGTACCCTACCCCGCCTGATGGCGCCCCCGCTGCTTCACAGGCACCCCCGACAGGCAAAAAGAAAAGCCCGGCCGATGCCGGGCTCCAATCTGTGGTTCCTTTCCCGCTCACCACGACATTCCTGTCGTGCATCCCTGGCGTCATCGAGCGCTCCTCTGCTCGGCCTTCCTTCGTCCCCGCATCCTTGCGAGATACTCATAGCCTAGGTGCCAAGCCGCTACGTGACAAATGGCAAAAATTCATGGGCTCACGCGGAGATACGCAAATTCATCAATCTCGACTGCTTGCCAATTTAACGCTTGCGTGAAGGAGACCCATCGCACGAAAACGACACCTCCCGCTTGCTCACCTCGATGCGTATGACGCATCGATAAGGGTGCCGCTATGCGGCGAGGAGAGCGTCACCAATCGGGCCAACGGCCAAGGCTGCCTACGAAGGATCGAGCCATTGCGTACTCTCCGACACGAAGAAAGCCCGGCCTTGGCCGGGCTTTCCTGGGGTCGATTCCCTTCGATAGAACGCGGGCTTCCCGCCCGCCCCTCCTGCCCGCCCCTCCTGGAACTTGAGCCATCCTGGCCCTGTCTTCCTTGTCGAGCGCTCCCTCGCTCTGATGGGGATAGCTTGCCAGAGCCAGATGGGCAGGTCAGTCTCTCTAAGCGGTAGTGCTTGTAGGAGATCGTGCATGGAGCGCGTAATACGCTTTCACATCAGGCGACGCCTAACGGACACCGAGCGCTGCTTGGCCTTGTGGGGTGAGCTCGATTCGCTGCAGGTCACCGCGTTCGTCACGTGTCACCGTGACCAGGCCGTCGGCCTCCAAGGCCTCGACTTGCGCCGGCAGTTCATCGACAAGGCTATCATCACCAAAGTGACCGAAAGGAGCGGCCAGCACACCGCCGTGCTGTAAGGCGTACGATATTATCTCGACCTGATGGTCCGTCAGTTCATGATTCATGCGTCCTCCGGAGAGCGTTCGAGGCGTGAGCCGATCCTTGCGTCGTCGCCTGCCAGCAAAGAGGCAGCCCCCTCACCGAAGTGAGGGGGCTGACAGGCTGCTACATGCAGATATGGCTATGGAACACCGTGGCCTTGGGACATCCTGTCTCGTTCAGCCTTCCTGTTCCTTTGCGTGGGTTTCCTACCCAACAAGGCATCCCGCCTTGAAAAAGCATCCATGCCTTGGATACATACTTAAGTCTAATAAAGAAGCGCTTCATTTCAAGATGACTTTGACATGTCTTATTCCCAGGCGAAATAAAGGGAATAGAACCCTGGCCAGGTCGCCGTTAAAAGCCGAATTAGACCCACCTACATGGCTCGATTAAAAGAATTGGAGCCGTGGGGAACCATGTATCTTCATGTAACGTTAGGCAACAATAACGCAGAGCTGAACGACAGCTCGCAACCTGAGGTGTACGTAATGACCGAATTCGTATGCCCAATCTGCAAAGGACGGTGGCTTGGCAGCTATACCTGTGAGCACCGCTGCACCCAGTGCGGCAATCCGATCAAGGCCAGAGAGCCATGGAGGGAAGAAGACGAGACCGAAGAAGCCGTCATGAGCGACCGGATCGAACAAGACGAGGGCCCAATTCCCGCAGCGAGCGACGTAGGGATGGCCATAGCGGAGTCCCGCTCATGACCGTCCCTGCCGAGATCGAGATCGCCAGCATCCAAACCCTGGAAGCGGAAGTCGCGGCCCTGAGGCTGGCGATTGCCGAAGTGGGGCTGGAAGTTGAATGCCTGAAAGCGGGCTATCGCATCACTGATGCCTCACTGTCCCGGCTACAGACGACAGCCCGGTGGCAGGAACTGCGGGCAGCCATTTCCACCATCGAGGCCATGGGTGACCACTCACGCCATATGACGCTGGCCGTCAATAGTCTGCACGCCAGGGCCCGACGCCTGCGAAAGAACGCTGAGTAGGGGTCGCCTTCCATTCCGGACCGTCTGAGTACCGGACTCTACTGGGCCGCCAGGCCCCCTGCCGAAACGGGCCCTCGGGGGCCCGTTTCGGCCTGGTCAGGTAGCCACCTTCATCGTCACGATGCCGGCGACTATCAGCAGAGCGGCAAAGACGCGCAGGGGCGATACGGCTTCCCCCAGGAGCCACACGCCGACGATAAAGGTGCCTATGGCACCGATGCCTGTCCAGATCATGTAGGCGGTACCCAACGGTAGGCTTCGCATCGCGACCGCCAGCAACCCGAACGAGCCCACCATCGTCACCAGCATCACGGTGGTCGGCAACAGGCGCGTGAACCCGTGCGACTGCTTCATTGCCAAGGCCCACACGACTTCAAGCAGGCCGGCCAGACCGAGAAGCACCCAAGACATAGATGTCCCTTTTCATCTCTCGGGTCGTCCCGAAATGTATGCCCGGGATGGGGGGAGGTCGTCCTCCCGGGACGGGATTATAGAAGCGTTTATTCCCAAGGCAATGCTTACGTCGGAAGCTGTGCCCGCCTCACCCGGCGCAACGTGCTGGAAGGAATGAGTCGACGACCGGCGATGCAACAAAAAAGCCCGGCCATGAGGCCGGGCTGCATTTTTGCTTCCTTTCCACTCCCTCAGGCATCCTGCCCGAGCATCCTTGGTGCGTGAGCCTTCCTTGACTCGTTCTTCCTTGCCGGGCCTCCTGCCCGATGTGCTTACTGTGCCAGATGAAAGGCGGCAAGAGATTAACCTGGGATAGATCGGCTTGTAAGAGATTGCCGATGCGTACTGTAGGCGCACATGCCCAGTGAGCCAGCTGCCAGGCGCCACATGCACTTGTTGCGTCGCTCTTCGCAAGGCCTTCTCTGGGCGCGCTGTCTCTTCTTGCGTACAATGACCGGCCATCTCCGTCCCTGCTTCCTGCATTTCGTCATGGAGGCGCGATCAAGCGTCGCACCCGGTGAATCGTCACCGTATGGACAGCTTGGCAGTCGTGCACGGTGAGGCGATACGAGGCGGATCAAACGGTAATGACGGCACGACCCTGGAGGCCATCGATTGAGCGATATGACTGGACACGATCCTCTGGCACGGGCTCGCCGGTTCTCCGTGGCGCCGATGATGGACTGGACGACCCGTGATTATCGTGTGTTCGCCCGCACCCTGACGCGCCGAGCCCTGCTCTACACCGAGATGGTCACTACTGGGGCCATCCTGCACGGCAGCCCGCGCGAGCGCTTCCTCGGCTATGACGAGGTCGAGCACCCCATCGCGCTGCAGCTAGGCGGCAGCGACCCCGGCGAGCTGGCCGAATGCGCGGCCATCGCCGAGGCGTGGGGCTACGACGAGGTCAACCTCAACGTCGGCTGTCCCAGCGATCGGGTACAGAACAACCTGATCGGCGCCTGCCTGATGGGTCATCCCGAGAAAGTCGCCAACGCGGTGCGAGCCATGCACGATGCGGTGTCGATCCCGGTGACGGTGAAGTGTCGCATCGGCATCGACGACCAGGATGAGGACGCCGACCTCGAGCGTTTCATCGCCCAGGTGGCGGATGCCGGCTGCGAGACGTTCATCGTGCACGCACGCAAGGCGTGGCTCCAGGGACTCTCGCCCAAGGAGAATCGCGACATCCCGCCACTGAACTACCCGCGCGTGCATCGCCTCAAGGCCGACCGGCCGGAGCTGCACATCGGTATCAACGGCGGCATCAAGAGCCTGGACGAATGCCGCGAGCAGCTGGCCCGGGTCGACAGCGTGATGGTCGGGCGCGAGGCCTATCAGAACCCCTGGCTGCTGGCCGGCGTCGACGAGGCGCTCTACGGCGAACCCGGACCGGCCGCCACCCGGCACGAGGCGGCGCGCATGATGCGTCCCTACATTGCCCGCCGGTTGGAAGAAGGGGCGAAACTCAACCACATTACCCGCCATCTACTGGGCCTGTTCCAGGGCCAGCCGGGCGGTCGCCGCTTCCGACGTCACCTTTCCGAGAACGGCCATCTGGACGGCGCCTGCCTTCGGGTCTTCGATGACGCGCTGAGCCTGGTACCGGAGCGGGAACCCGTCGCCACGGCCTGATCCGCTCAGTAAAGCGGATCGGGCAATGGCTCGAGGCTGGAGTGGAAGGTCTCGATGGCGCTCTCAGCCTCCTCGATGGCGTCGAAGCGAGCGATATGGAACAGCGCCTCGCCCTCGTTGGCCAGCGGCAGCCGGCTCATGCCGATCACGATGCCGTCGGCCATGGCCCTGACCGCTGCCTCGGCGTTGCCGAAGGGGTCGGCCACCTTGCCCAGCACATCGCCGCGAGCCACCCGCGCACCGAGGCGCACCTTGGGCCGCAGGATGCCGTCGATCGGGGCTCGCGCCCAGCTCGAGCCGTTGGCGACTTCCGCCGCCGGCGGCGGCCGGCGGCGGTGCTCTCCCGCGAGCATACCCAGCCGTCGCATCACGCGCAGTACACCACGCACCCCTGGTGCTATCGCCCATTCATCGAAGCGCAGCGCCTCGCCGGCCTCATAGGTAAGCACCGGAATGCCGCGGGTCTGTGCGTAGTGGCGCAGGCTGCCCTCGCGCAGCTCGGCATTGAGGATCACTGGCGCACCGAAGGCGTTGGCCATGCGCTCGGTCTCGCTGCCGGAGCTGAACTGGGCACGGATCTGCGGCAGATTGGTCCGGTGAATGGCGCCAGTGTGCAGGTCGATGATGTGGGTCGCGTGATCGACGATCTGCTCGCGGAATAGCGCCGCGACTCGCGCCCCTAGCGATCCCGTCTCGCTACCGGGAAAGCAACGATTGAGGTCGCGCCGATCGGGCAGGTAGCGGGTGTGCTGCACGAAGCCGAATACGTTGACGATGGGCACCGCCACCAGGGTGCCATGTAGCCCCTGGATCTGCTTCGAGCGCATCAGCCGCCGCACGATCTCCACGCTGTTGATCTCGTCGCCATGGATGCCTCCGCAGACCAGCATGACCGGCCCCTGGCGCCGGCCGTGAACCACCTCGACAGGAATATGCAGTGGCGCGTGGGTATAAAGCCGCGCAACCGGCACGTCGATCTGCTTGCGGCTACCCGGCATGACTCGGACACCTGCAAGGTCGAAGGGGGTGCGAGGCATGAAGGCTCCTGAAACGAAACAGTGTTCGTCTCGTTATACAGGGCTAAGCCGTGTATGACGAGAGGCCCGTCTCAACGTCCCAGGTGCGCTTCCATACACTCGTGTAGGTAAATTGGGCAGTGCTGCGGTAAAATGATCTCGGACCGGACCCCGAGGAGGCAGTCAAAAATGGCCCGACGCACTAAGACGGAAGCCGCCGCGACGCGCGAAGCGCTGCTCGATGCCGCCGAGGCGATCTTTCTCGAACGCGGGGTCGCGCGGACGTCATTGGAGCAGATTGCGCGCCACGCCGGCATGACGCGCGGCGCGGTCTACTGGCACTTCAAGAACAAGGCCGACCTCTTCCAGGCCATGCTGCAGCGGGTAAGGATGCCCTTTCAGGAACTGGTCGAGGAGATCGGCGACCCCAGCCTGGCCGAGAGACCGCTGGAGGCCATCCGTCAGGCCTGTCAGCGTGGCTTCGAAAGGCTGGAACTGCCCCGCTACCGCCGCGTGCATGCCATCCTCATTCATCACTGCGAGACCTTCGCCGAGATCGATCCCTTGGCGATGCAGAACGAGATGGCCGACGATGCCCTCGGCGCCCTGCGCGAGTATTTCGCCTGTGCCGCCCGGCTGGGCCAGCTGCGCGAGGACATCTCGCCGGAAATTGCCGCCAGACTGATGCAGGCCATGCTCGGCGGTCTGTTCCACGACTGGCTGCGTAACCATGAGCGCTTCGCCCTGCGCGAGGACGGCATGGCGCTGGTCGAGGCTCAGCTCCGCCTGTTAGCACGCTCCTCCCCGTCGTCACGTTGATCTCACCGGTCCGTCATTGGTCGACCCACCGCGGCACTTGCCCTGTTTCAGACGCAGCTGGCTCAGCCGGGTGCGCGCATCAAGGAAATCACCCTCCGCCACGCTGCGATACGCCGCTTCGCCAGCGATGTGCTTGACCAGCACACGCCGCTCGCCGGCGTGGGGCATGTTCGATGGCTTGCCATGTAGGCGTACCTCGCACTCCGGATCGTCGACGAGCACGGCCCGAGTCCAGCCTTCGTCATCGGGTTCCGCCGTTACTTCCACGCATTCTCCCAGCAAGCTGCGACATTGCGAGCTGAAGTGCCGGTGAAACCAGCGGTGCAGCGCCTGGCATAGCCCGGCGGCTAGCGGCGAGGCGACCGCAAAGGCGGCCCACAGCACCGCCAGACCGAGGGGTACTCGAAACAGGCCCAGGGAGAACCCGCGCAGCACGAACCACTCCAGCGCCAGGGTGATGCCCCCCGCCAGCACCACCAGTACGCTCAGCGCGAAGGCGACCGGCACGCCGGCGAATCCCAGCGCTACCATGCTGCTGGCCAGGTGATCGCCCTTCAGGCTGTCACGCTCGAAGAGTTCCAGCGGCGCCAGACGCAGAGCCACCAGCAGCCAATACAGCGCCACCAGCGGCAGCAGCACGCTGAATATCACGACGGGAAAGCTCACGGCGAGCTGGCGGATGGTTTCCATGACAGCCTCCTACACCGGTAATTAGCCGGCAAATGACCTGTACCTCCAGCATAGACCAAGGCGCGAACGGCTGGAGATGCCAGGGCGGCATGCCTCATGAAAAGCGCTCAGGAAAAATCACCAGCCGAAAAGAAAGGCACCACCCCGAGGGGTGGTGCCTGGCTTGATAAAGGCGTCGCGGCCGGTCAGCCCCGTTCGCCCTCCGCCGACGCCTGGTCATGCGTCGTATCGCTACCGCGCAGCTTGCGCCGCAGCCAGTCGGAAATGACGGCGATCATGGCGTAGAAGCTTGGCACGAAGCAGCTGCCCAGCACCGCCACAGAGGCCATGCCGACCGCCACCGTGGTGCCGATATGATGGCTGCTGACGTCGCTGGCCCCGCTGGCCAGCGCCAGCGGCAGGGTGCCGAAGATGAACGCCAGCGAAGTCATCACGATCGGGCGGAAGCGTAGCTCGGCAGCGGTGATGGCTGCCTCGCGGATCGACTTGCCCTGCTCCTTGCGCTGCAGCTCGGCGAACTCGACGATCAGGATGGCGTTTTTGGCCGCCAGCCCCACCACCACCAGCATGCCGATTTCCACGTAGACGCTGGTGTCGAGCCCGCGCAGCGCGATGCCACCGATCCCCCCCAGGAAGGCGAAAGGCGTCGCGGTCAGCACCGCCAGCGGCAGCGACCAGCTCTCGTACTGGGCCGCCAGGATCAGGAACACCATCACGATGCCGAACACGATGGCCAGCATCGCGGTGTTGCCCAGCTGGCTCTCCTGGTAGGCGGTGCCGGTCCAGCCCATGCCCCAGCCGCCGCCCAGCGTCTCCTCGACGATCTCTTCCATGGCGGCGATGGCCTGACCCGAGCTGTAGCCCGGAGCGGGCCCGCCCTGGAACTGGGCGCCCAGGTAGACGCCGAAGCGCGACACCACCGCCGGCTTGGCCTGGCGCTCCAGCGTCACGAACTCGGAGAGGGGAATCCGCTCGCCATTGCCGCCGCGCACCGAGACCTTGCTGATGTCGTCCGGTGTCTTGCGGTACTCGTCCTCGTTCTGCAGGTAGACCTGGAAGTTGCGGTTCTGGTAGCTGAAGTAATTGACGAAGCCGTTACCGAAGGTGTTAGACAGGGCAGCGTTGAGGTCCTCTAGCGCCACCCCGTAGCTGAGCGCCTTCTGCTGGTCGATCTCCGCCCGGTAGCCCGGCACGTTGACGTTGAAGGTGGTGAATACCTGCTGCAGCGCCGGGTGCTGATTGGCCGCCTGCATCACCTGCACCGAGGCCTGGAAAAGCTCCCGCGGGCTGGCGCCCCCGAAGGACTGCAAGTAGCCGGTGAAGCCGCCGGTGGTGGATAGCCCCATGATCGGTGGCACGTTGAAGGCCATGGCCGAGCCGCCGGGCACTTCCGCCCCCAGCTGCATGATCCGCCCCACCAACTCGGTAGCGGTCAGCTCACGCTCCGACCACGGGTCCATGTTGATGAACATAATGCCGCGAGCGGTGTTCACCGCGCTGGAGAGGATGTCGTAGCCGGCCACCGCGGAAGAGTAGCGCACACCGGGGATCTCCTCGATGCGCTCGCTCAGCTCGGCCATGTAGGCCCGGGTCCGCGCCAACGAGGCCGAATCGGGCAGTTGCACGCTGGCCAGCACGACCCCCTGGTCGGTTTCAGGCACCAGGGTCGAGGGTGTGATCTGATAGAGCCACCACGATCCGCCGATCACCAGGGCAGTCAGCAGCAGCGCCAGCCCCCAGAAGCGCACCAGCGCCTTGACCACCCACATGTAGGCGGCGGTAATGCCGGCGAACAGGCTGTCGAACAGACGCAGCGGCGTATTGATCGCCCGCATCAGCTTCGACTGGCCCAGCTTGGGCTTGTGCTTGATGAAAATCGCCGACAGCGCCGGGGTGAAGGTCAACGCCATCAGTGCGGAGAAGGCCACCGAGACAGCTACCGTGATGGCGAACTGCTGGTAGATCTGGCCGGTGAAGCCGCCAAGGAAGGCCACCGGCACGAACACCGCGGCCATGATCAGCGAGGTGGCGATGACCGGCCCGCCTACTTCCCGCATGGCGCGGATGGTGGCCTGGGTGACCGTGATCTCGTCGTCCTCGCTGAGTACCCGCTCGACGTTCTCCACTACCAGGATGGCGTCGTCCACCACGATACCGATCGAGAGTACCAGCGCGAACAGCGTCAGCAGGTTGATAGAGAAGCCGAACAAGTAGAAACCGGCGAAGGTGGCCAGCACCGAGACCGGCACCACCGACATGGCGATCACCGTGAAGCGCCAGTTCTGCAGGAAGATGAACAGGATCACGCCGACGATCAGGAAGGCTTCGATGAAGACGTGGGTAACGGTTTCCACCGAGGCATCAATGAACAGGGTCGTGTCGTAGGGCACCACGTACTCGAGCCCCGGCGGGAAACGCCCCTCCAGCTCGTCCATGGTGTCGTACACCGCCTGCGCCGTCTCCAGGGCGTTGGCGCCCGGCTGCTGGTTGATGATGATCGGGGTCATGGAGGCGCCGTTCAACCGCGCTTCCACACCGTAGAAGGAGGCCCCCAGCTCGATGCGTGCCACGTCGTCCAGACGCAGCGCCGAGCCATCCGGGTTGGTACGCAGGAAGATATTGCGGAAATCGTCGACATCGTTCAGCCGGCCACCCGCCGTGATGGTATAGCTGAACGCGCGCGGATCGCGCTGCGGCGTGGCCGCCAGGCTGCCCGCCGGCACCTCGGTGTTCTGGGCACGAATGGCTCTCGCCACCTCGGTGGGGGTCAGGTCGTACTGAGCCAGTTTGTCCGGGTCCATCCAGATGCGCATGGCGAACTCGCCGCCACCCAATACCTCGGCCTCGCCCACGCCGGGTACCTGGCGCAGTTCGTCGAGGATATTGAGGGTCGCGTAGTTCTGCATGAAGACGTTGTTGTAGTCGCCCTCGGGGGAGATCAGCGCCACCAGCATCAGAATCGAGCTGGAGCGCAGCTCAACCGTTACGCCCTGGGCCTGCACCGCCTCTGGCAGCTGCGACAGGGCCCCCTGCACCCGGTTGTTGACGTTGATGGTGTTGATGGCGCCTTCGGTGCCGATGTTGAAGGCCACGTCCATACTCATGGAGCCGTTGTCGGCACTGGTCGAGGTCATGTAGAGCATGTCCTCGACGCCGTTGATGGCTTCCGCGAGCGGTGCGGCCACCGTCTGGGCCACCGTCTCGGCATCGGCACCGGGGAACTGGGCGCGTACCGAGACAGTGGGTGGCACCACGCTGGGATACTGCTCGATCGGCAACACCCGCATGCTGGCCACCCCGATCAACGTCAGGATGATCGCCAGCACCGTGGCGAAGATCGGCCGTTTGATGAAGAAATTGGAGAAACTCATGTGGCGTCGTCCTCGCCGGCCTCGGCAGGTGCCGCGCCCTCATCCATGGCAGAGGCGGCTTCTCGTTCAGCCTCGGCTTCGGCCTGCTCGACCTCTTCGCCCAACTCTTCGGCATCGCCATCGAACGGCTGCGGCTCGATGGGCGTACCGGGTTCGATGCCGGCGGGATCGCCGACTACGACACGCTCGCCTGGCTCGAGGCCATCACGGATGATCTGCCAAGGCCCGGCCACCTCGCCCAAGTCCACCGTGCGGGCGCGCGCCACGTCGTCCTCGTCGAGCACGAACACCTGGGGCCCCATCAGACCCTGGGTAATGGCGATCTCGGGCACCGCCAGCACATCGAAGCGGCGTAGCCCCACCAGGCTGACGCGGGCGAACTGACCCGGCAGCACGCGGCCATCCGGATTGGCGAACGTGGCGCTGGCTTGTACGGTGCTGGTGGCCTCATCCACCCGTGAGCCGAGAAAATCGAGGTGCCCTTCCAGCATCTCGCCCTCGGCAGCGCCCGCTCCGGGCACCCGCAATACGGCCTGGATCTCCTCGAGCGTTTGCTCGCGCAGTTGATGGCGCAGCTCGAAAGCGTCGCGCTGCGGCAGTTGGAAACGCACCTCCAGCGGGTCCAGTGGCGTGATGGTGGCTAACGCCGTACCGGAACTCACCAGGTTACCCACGTTTACCTGCGAAAGCCCAATCCTGCCCGACACCGGGGCCGTCACTTCGGCGTAGCCCAGATCGATACGTGCGCTCTCCAGCGCCGCTTCGGCCTGGGCGACGGCGGCCTGGGCGACACCCAGCTCGGCGCGTGCCTGATCGACCTGCTGGCGGCTCACGGAGTTCTGGTTCAACAGCCGCTCGAAGCGCTCGGCGTCGCGTTGGGCACGGGCCAGCTCGGCACGCGCACTTTGCAGGTCGGCCTCGCGCTGGTTCACCGCCGCCTGATAGAGATCGGGTTCGATGGTGTAGAGCTTCTGCCCCCTCTCCACCATCTGGCCGGGTTCGAAATGGCGCTCCTCAAGGAAACCGGTGACCCGTGCCACCAGGGTGACCTCATCGTCGCTACGCAGCAACGAGGCATAGGCCTTTTCCAGAGCGATATCCCGTTTCGTGATTTCCACGACCTCCACCGGATGCGGGGGCCGCTCCCGGTTGCCGCCCTGCGGGGCCTGATCGGGCGAATCATCCTGGCCACAAGCGGCCAACAGCAGGCCAGCGGCCACCGTCAGCAGGATGTGCCGGCCGTGTCGGAACAGGATTTTCATGGTCTGAGTCGTTCCCGTGATGTGCGTAAAGAAGCATCGAGTTTACATTCACACATGTATGGAAGTAAATGTTAGGGAGCTAAACAGCTGCGCCAAACACTGCCAGTCAGTGATGCGATGAATCCCGAATGTAGAAGGGGCCACGGGGAGACCCCCCTACGAGCGAACACATCCACTCACTCGGAGCGAGGCCGACTGCGTATTATCCGCCCTTGCGGATGGACCTCGATGCGACCGCCACTACCCTCGCCCACCACGTCGTCGCGCCACATGTCCGGGCGTTGTCGCGGTCTTACTTCATCGGGCCGGGGCGGCTCATCGGGGCGAGGCAGGCCGGCGTTGGGCACGTAGCGCTCGAATAGCGACGCGGGAAGTTCCAGCACGAAGGAGGAATCGTGTCGCCTACGCTCGCGCCAGCGTTCGCGATGCCAGGCGAAGGGCTGGAAAACCGGTTGCCAGGCGGGAGACGACGAGTCACGGCGTGGCTCCCCCGGTTCCGCCCAGGCGGAAGCACTCAGGGCAAGCCATCCCGCCAACAACAGTGAACGCAAGCCGACTCGTTCGAGTCCCAACGATTTCATCGTATCGTCCCCCCCTGTGCCTCGCTTTCCACCCCATCCGGGCAGGCTTCAGTATAGGTGGGCTGCCGCGCGGGGCTAGCCGCGTAAATCAAGCGGTTCGATGCATCATGCCTCGTGGGCAGGGCCGTCGGTCGCAGGCCAGCAGCTCGTCTGTCCCGCCCTGGCCCGCCACCGACTCTACGAGGTGTGGAGGCTTACAACGGGCGTCGTGCTGAGCTACAGGTGATAGCTCAGCGACAGCGCGCCGTGCACGGTGCTGTTCTCCTGGCCTTCGAACTCTCTACTACGCCAAACATGCGCCAAGCTCACCTCCCAACGCTCCCAGGTCAACGCCAGTCCTAGCACAGCGTCGCCGACCAGCTCCCGGCGGTCGACCGAGTGGCTGTCACGCACGGTGTTGCCGTCCAGCAGCAGGTTGTGTGCCGTATAGCGACCCTGCAATGCGGCAAAAAGATGCCAGCCGCGGGCCGGTGACATCGAGACCTGTCGATAGCCGCCTTGCTCAACCCCCAGCGACGGCCAGCCCATGCTGTTGTCCAGCCCTTGGCCAAGACGCAAGCCGTAACCCGCTCCGGCCTGAACGACGAGATTGCCAAGGGATGCCGAGAGTCCCGGCCCGTGCTGCATTTCCATTGTCCCCAGCGACTGGCGATGCCACCAGTGACGGCGGTAAGACGCGTTGAGGATGGGCTCGTTACCCAACTGGTGGGACCAACCGCGTGGTCGTTGGCTGCTGGTGAAACGGTGCACCTCGCGCTGGACGCTGTCGGCCGCCGCGACAGGCCCGACCGCGCCGACGTCGAACTGCAGCGCCTCTTCACGCTGCCAGGCGCCGCGCAGCGGTTGCCGGCCATACAGGGAAAGGCCGCCCAGCACCAGGCCGGCATAGGGGCGGTCATCCTCAATGAGGTCGTGTCGCTCCACCTCCACCGGCGTGTACATGCGGTAGCTCAGGTGGAAGCTCAGCGTGTCGACCTGATTCAGCCAGCCTTGCGGCAGGCCTGCGGCGATTCGCTGGCTCCAGTGATCCGGCGCCGCCGCCTGGGTCCAGATAAGTTCCATGCCGGCCGTGTAGTTGGCGTCATCCCGGCTGAGCATGCCGTCGTTGTCCAGCTGCAGCGTGACGACACCCGGGTCGGCCAAAACCTGTGTGGCCAGGAGACAGCCGACGGCCCATGCGCCAGCGAAACCGCCCATGCTTCGATACATAGCGACAGCCCTCTTCCTTGAGCAGGCTAATGAACATACTCGAGTGTATGTACGCTACGGCATAGTGGGCAAGCCTATTCAAACAAACTTTTGAATGAGCGATCCGTCGCGTCATGCCTGCTCGACAATGGCCACCGCCCGCTCAACCGCGCCACGGTAGCCTCCACCGAACAGCAGCAAGTGATTGAGCAAGGGGTAGAGCTGGAATAGCGCCTCGCGCCGCGGCCAATCGTCGGGAGCCCGGCCATTCCAGTAGGCCTCGAAGAACGCCTCACCCGGCGAGCCGAACAGGGTCAGCATGGCGAGATCGACTTCGGGATAGTGGCGATAGACCGCCGGGTCGAGGATCGCGGGCCCTTGGGGAGTATGCAGCACATTTCCCGACCACAGGTCGCCGTGCAACAGGCTCGCCGGGGCATGCGGCAGCCACGCATCGAGACCCTCCGCCACGACCTCGATGCGGCCGCGCAGCCGCGCGTCCAGCAGGCCGCGTTCGTGGCAGGCCTGGGCCAGCGGCAACAGACGCCGCTCGCGCTGAAAGTCGCGCCCGTCGGCAAGCGGTGCGTTGGGTTGCGGGGTAAGGCCGCAGGCATTGTCGCGGTGCCAGCCATGCTCATCCGCAACGTTGTCGTGCAGTGCCTTGAGACCGTCGCCCAGCGTTGACGCGGAACGCACTGAGCGCGAGCCACTCTTCAGCGCCTCCATGATCAGCCATTCCCCTTCCAGTGCCAGCACCTCGGGTACCACCAGGGAGCTGGCCGCCTCGTGCAGCGCCCTGAGCCCGTCGGCCTCGCCGCTCAAACGTTCGGGATCGTCGCGCTTGGCCACGACCGCCCCCTGATCGGTGTCCAGCCAGTAGACCGCCGCGATATCGCCGCCGCTCATTGCCCGCGGCTCCCCGCGTGGCGTCAGTCCGCTGCGTTCAAGGAGAATCGCCAATCCGGTTTGCATGAACCACCTTCCGCGCCGCTACGATAAGAACAGGTCGTCTGCCGCTCTAGCGTAGGGGACAGGTCGACCACCCTGCCATAGCGGGCGACGTGTTCCGCCATCCCGCTATGGCACAAAGACGAATCGAGCGTTATCAGGCCATGGCAAGAATGGGCATGGCGATGGACAGAAATGAATGTCACGAGGATAGAACCATGTACAAGCTCGCCTTCTTCGTTCCTGTCGAGGATGCCGAAGCGGTCAAGGAAGCCGTGTTCGCCACCGGAGCCGGGCGTATCGGCGATTACGAGGCCTGCTGTTTCCAGACCTTGGGCACCGGCCAGTTTCGCCCGCTCGACGGCGCCGACCCGCACATCGGTCAGGTCGGCGAGCTGGAGCGCGTGGAAGAGGCCAAGGTGGAACTGGTCTGCGAGAATCATCTGATTCGCGAGGCCGTCACGGCCCTGAAGACGGCTCACCCCTACGAGGAGCCGGCCTTCGACGTGTGGAAACTCGAGGTTTTCTAGCCTCTTCTTCCAGCCGCTTACCGGATAGCATTCGCACTCAACCCAGACGTTGGGCGATGCGCCGTTCGAGTTGCGCCTGGTCCTCGGCGAAGCGGCGGATTCCCTCGGCCAGCTTGTCATTGGCCATGGCGTCCTGGTTGTGCCCCCAACGGAACTCGGGCTCGGTGAGCGGCACCGGACGCTCTTCGGCGGGCGGGAACTCAACTTGCTTCTCGACCTCGCCCTTCTCTGCTGCCAGCTCCTCGAGCAGTGCTGGCGATATCGTCAGCCGGTGGCAACCGGCCAGTGCCAGCACCTGGGCCGTGGTGCGAAAGCTCGCTCCCATGACCACTGTGTCGAAGCCGCCGCGCCCGGCGCGCTCGCATACGCTGCGCACGAATTGCACCCCCGGGTCCTCGTCCGGCGCGTACTCCTTGCCGGTCTCCTTTTTGTACCAGTCGGTGACACGGCCGACGAACGGCGAGATCAGGAAAACACCGGCATCGAAGCAGGCTTGGGCCTGAGCCTCGCTGAGCAGCAGCGTCAGGTTGCAGTTGATGCCCTCCCGCTCGAGCCGCTCGGCGGCACGGATGCCTTCCCAGGTCGAGGCCAGCTTGATCAGTATCCGGTCGCGTCCAATGCCACGCTTGCCGTACAGCTCGGTCAACTCGTGCGCCTTGCGAAAACTCGCCTCGCGATCGAAGGAGAGCCTGGCGGCCACTTCGGTGGAGACCCGTCCGGGAACCCGCTTGGCGATCTCGCTACCCTTGGCCACGGCGAGGCGGTCCACGGCGCGCTCGACCTGCGCCTGAAGATCGCCCCCTTCGGCCTTGACCGCGGCGAGCTCCTCGTCGATCAGTGCCTGGTAGCCCGGCAGGTCGAAGGCCTTGAGCAGTAGCGAGGGGTTGGTGGTGGCATCCTGGGGCTGGTAGCGACGAATGGCGTCGAGGTCGCCGGTATCGGCGACGACCAGCGAGTGTCGTTTGAGCGCATCGAGTCGGGTCGTCATGGTCTCTCCGTATTCGAAGTCGGGACGTGGGGTCAGACCGGAACGCCGTGATGGGCGGCAAGCGCCTGGCGGTAACGGCCGTACACCTGTGCATAAGCATCCACACTCACCGGATCGGGCTCGGCCAGCGAGGCCTCGTCGAGGTGCACGAGTCGCGTACAGAGCGACTCGAGCGTGGCGTCTCCACGACGATGGCACCAGGCCGCCTGAAGCGCGGCCCCCAGGGCCGCCGCATCGGTGATCTGCGGGCAGATCACCTGGGTCCCGGTGATATCGGCTACCATCTGCCGCCACACCGGGCTCTTCGCACCGCCGCCGATCAGTCGGATCTGACTTGCCCCCTCGGCCAGCTCGCCGAGCAGCTCGAGCCCGTAGCGCAGGCCGAAGGTGGCACTCTCGATCACCGCGCGGCACAGGTTGGCCTGGGTCAGGTTGAGGCTGGTCAGGCCCAGGAAGCTGGCCGAGGCATGCGGCAGCGCCGGCACCCGCTCCCCCTGGAAGAAGGGCAGCACCGTGACGCCCTCGGCGCCGATCGGTGCCGCGGCCAGGCGTTCGCCGAAGGTCGCCAGGTCGAGCGCGAACAGCTCGCGCACCAGCGTGCTCGCCGAGGTCACGTTCATGGTACAGATCAGCGGCAGCCAGCCGCCATGGCTGGCGCAGAAGTTGGCCACCATGTCGCTCTCGGCGCGCACCGGCGCGGGCGAATAGGCGCACACCGTACCCGAGGTACCGAGGCTCATGGTCACGATTCCGGGGGCGATGTTGCCGGTCCCGATGGCCCCCAGCATGTTGTCGCCGCCGCCGCTGGCGACCAGCACGTTCTCATCGAGGCCGAGCTCACGAGCCAGTGCGGGGCGCAGCGTGCCGGCCGGTTCCTGCGAGTCGATCAGCCGCGGCAGCACTCGTTCGGGATCGAGTTCCGGGGCGATCTCGGCGAAGACGTCGTGCCGCCAATGCCGGGTCAGGGTGTCGAAGTAGCCGGTGCCGGAGGCGTCGCCTGCCTCGGCCACCTTCTCGCCTGTGAGCCAAAAGTTGAGATAGTCGTGGGGAAGCAGCAGGCTTTCGATGCGCTGATATGCCTCGGGATGCACCTCGCGCAGCCAGGCCACCTTCGATGCGGTATAGCCGGTCTGCAGCACCAGGCCGAGCCTGTCGAGGCAGCCCGCCTCGCCACCCAGGCGCTCGATCAGGGCGGCATTGGCCATTGCCGTCTCGGTATCGCACCACAGCTTGGCGGGATGCACCGGGTCTCCCTCGGCGTCCAATGCCACCATGCCGTGCTGCTGGCCGGAAACGCCGATGGCGCGAATCGCGCGCCTCTCGATCCCCGCGTGCGCCACGGCCTCGTCGAAAGCACCGCGGAAAGCCTCGATCCACTCCTTCGGGTGCTGCTCGCGGCACCCGTTCTCGCCCTCGAGCAGGCGATGCGGACGGCTCGCCTCGCCGAGAATCGCCTCGCCGTCGAGGTCGACCACTACCACCTTGGTGCTTTGGGTACCGCAGTCCACGCCGATATACATCACGCCCTACCTCGTTCGTGTACCAAGTACTCAAGCGTAGCGCGCGCGCCGCGCTCATGCAGGCGCTGAAGTGCGTCGAGATAGGCGTCACGGAAGCGTGACGCATCGGCGAGATCGCCGAACAACTCGCGATTGTCGATGAAGGCGGTCGGTCGGCTGCGATTGTCGGCGGCAATGGCCATCAACCTATCCTTCAGGCGGTCAACCACCTCGATCGGTTCGCCCTGTTCATCGATGCCTTCGGCATAGCGCGCCCAGCTCGCCACCACCGCCGCAGAGCGATGGATCTCGCCGCCCCGCGCGAGCTGCTCGCGAATCACCGGCACCAGCCACTTGGGAATGCGGTCGGAGCTTTCGGCGCAGAGTCGCGCCAGTGTGTCCTTGATCTCGGGATTGGCGAAGCGCTCGATCAGCGTGAGACGGTACTGTTCTAGATCCACGCCTGGCACCGGCGCGAGCGTCGGGCTGCCTTCGTGGCGCATGTAGCCGAGCAGGAACTCGATGAACAGCGGGTCCCGGCACACCTCGTGGGCGTAGCGGTAGCCGGCCAGGGTGCCGAAGTAGCACAGCGCCTGGTGGCTGGCGTTGAGCAGGCGTAGCTTCATCAGCTCGTAGGGCACCACGTCCTCGACCACCTGCACGCCGACTTGCTCGACCGGTGGCCGCCCGTTGACGAAGCGATCCTCCAGCACCCACTGGGTGAAGGGTTCGCAGACCACCGGCCACGCATCGTCAATGCCGAAGCGCTGCACCAGTTCCTCGATGTCGGTTCCGGCGGTAACCGGCGTGATGCGATCGACCATGGCGTTGGGGAACGGCACCTCGGACTCGAACCACTCGCCGAGCGCGGCATCACGCGCTCGGGCGAAGGCGGCGAACATACGGCTTGCTACCTCACCGTTGCCCTGGATGTTGTCGCATGACATCACCGTGAACGGCGCCACGCCGCGCTCACGACGCCGCCTCAGCGCCTCTACGACCAGACCGAATGCGGTACGTGGAGTACGGGGATTGGCCAAGTCGTGGCGCACGTCGGCATTTTCGAGATCGAACTCCCCGGTGACCGGGTGAAAGTTGTAGCCCCCTTCGGTGACGGTCAGCGAGACGATGCGAATGGCCGGGTCGGCCATGCATTCGATCACTGCCTCGGGGTCGTCGGGAGCGAAGAGGTAATCCACCATGCTGCCGATCACACGCGGCTCGCGCTGGCCGTCGGGGTGCTTCACCACCAAGGTATAGAGATGATCCTGCGCCGCGAGCGCCTCCTGCATGCGCCGGTCGCCGGGCATTACGCCGACCCCGACGATGCCCCAATCGAGTGCCAGCCCTCGAGTCATCAGGTCGTCGAGGTACATCGCCTGGTGAGCGCGATGGAACCCGCCCACCCCGATATGGACGATGCCCGGCGTCACCTGGCGGCGGTCGTAGCCGGGCACGGCGACCCGTGGGTCGAGCTGGTTGAGCGTGGCGCTGCTCAGAGCGGTCATAGGGCACTCCTTGCCGCGTGCGGCAATGACGGTGGAAAGGCGAAACGGCGTCGGCGGGATGTCCTAGCGCCAGTAGAGATCCGGCTCGATGGATTCCCGCTTGATCAGGCGCGCATTGAGCATGTCCTTGTGGCGCGCCTTGGCGATGGCGCCCGCCTGGTCCTGCCCCATGCCTAGCCAGCGCTGGATCAGCCGCGCCTCGAGGACTTCATCGCTGACCTCGAGGAACAGCGTCATGTCGAACAGGGGGCGCAGCTCACGCCACGGCTCACGGTCGAGCAGTAGATAATTGCCCTCGACAATCACCAGGCGGTGCTCGAGGGTGATCAGGCGCCCACCGGCACGCGCCAGATCCAGCGGCCGATCGAAGGTCGGCACCGCAACGCTGCGATCGGCGCGGCGGATGCGCTCCAGGTCGTGCTTCAGGCCATCGGGATCGAAGGTCTCCGGCGCGCCCTTGATCGCCAGTTGGCCCCGCGGCTCAAGGATGGCGTTGTCGAGGTGATAACCGTCCATCGGCACCACCTCGGCGATGCCCGGCTGCCGCTCGTTGAGTTCGCGGCACAGCCACTCGGAAAGGAACGACTTGCCCGCCCCCGGCGGCCCGGCCAGGGCAACGATGAAGCGTTGCCGGTTCTCTGCGGCCTCGAGCAGGCGCACCGCCATGTCGTGAATATTGGGGTTCATTTTTTCAGCTCATCCAGTTACCGCCGTCCACGTTCAATGTTTGGGCAACCACGTATTCGCTGTCCTCCGAGGCGAGAAACACCGCCGCCCCGGCATGATCCTCGGGCCGCCCCATGCGTCCGTAGGGCACCGCTTCGCCGACCAGGCGCTTCTTCTCGCCCAGCGGGCGGTTCTCGTAGCGCGCGAAGAGCGCATCGACCTCATCCCACATCGGCGTGTCGACCACCCCCGGGGCAATACCATTGACGTTGATGCCGTACTTGATCAGGTCGAGTCCGCACGACTGGGTGAGGCTGATCACCGCCGCCTTGCTCGCACAGTAGGCGCTGACCAGCGCTTCGCCGCGTCTCCCCGCCTGCGAGGCCATGTTGATGATCTTGCCGCCCTGGCCCCGGGAAACCATGTGCCGCGCCACCGCCTGCAGGGTGAAGAACATTCCCTTCGTGTTCACGGCGAATTGACGATCGAAGCTCTCCTCGGTGACCTCGAGCACCGGGGCCATGTCGAATACCGCCGCGTTGTTGACCAAGATATCGATGCCGCCCAGGTGCTCGGTGACCGCCTGGATGGCGGCGGCGATCGACTCGCGATCGCAGACGTCCAAACGCACGCCCATGATCCGCTCGGCCCCCTTGGGGCGCAACCGGCCCACTGCCTCCTCGACGCCCTGCGTATCGATGTCGGCCACGGCGACCCGGGCCCCTTCCTCCAGGTAGCGATCGGCAATGGCCAGGCCGATACCGCGTGCCCCGCCGGTGATCAGAGCGGTCCTGTCAACGAGCTTCATTACAGACTCCTTTTCTCAGCGCTCGTCGCCTGCGGCGACGCCACGCGCAGCTGTCGTTCCTCATGCCAGCGGTCGATGAGCGCCGCCAACCCATGCATGCTCGGCAGTATCCGCCAGGCGCCGGCACGGCGCAGACGCTCGGCGTGGCCATCCTCGATGTGGCTGGCCCCGGTGAAGCCGATTACCATCATGCCGGCGGCATGCGCCGCGGTGACACCGGAGACACTGTCCTCGACTACTAGGCAGTCACGTGGGGCACAACCCAGCGAGCGCGCGGCAAACAGGTAGAGATCGGGGGCGGGCTTGGGACGTTCGACCTGCTCGGCCGTGAATAGCGGCACCTCGCTGAGCCAGGCGTCGAGCCCGGTGGTGGCAAGCGAGGCCACCACGCGGCGGCGCCGGCTATTGGAGACGATGGCCAGCGGCAACCGCAGGCCGGCCACCGTTTCCACCACCCCCTCAATGGCGCGGACCTCTTCGGCCAGGCGTGCTTCGATGGCGCCGTCGATCCGCGACAGGGCGTCCTCGGGCAGGCGATGCGCGCTCTGGGCTTCGAGCTGCGCCAGGATGTCCGCAGTGGTCATGCCCAGCGCCTGGCGCAGGGCGACATCGCGGGGAATGTCCGGCAACAGGTCGGCCAGTTGCCGGACCAGCGTGGCCTCGGCGATCGTCTCGCTGTCCACCAGCACGCCATCGCAATCGAAGATCAGGGTCGGTGCGCTCATTGGCTCCCCGCCATGCTGGTGGCCCGATTGTCCTGACGATTGAGCGCGGCCAGGGGGTGACGATGAAGGCTGGGCAGGGCCAGGCCGTCGCTGCCGAACAGATGGGCACAGGCGGGAGCGAAACCGAAGCACAGCGTATCGCCCACCCGGTGCTCGACGTTGCCGTCGGCGCTCACGGTAATCAGTGCCTTCTGCATGCGCACGTAGAGCGAGGTCAGCCCGCCGAGACGCTCGATCACCTCGATGCGCCCTTCCAACGGTCCACCGGCGTCGAGCTGGATGTGCTCGGGGCGGAAGCCGAGCTCGAGCGCAGTGCCGGGCGCCACGCCATCACCGTCGACCGGCACCTCGCAGTTGGCGCCGCCCGGCAGCCGCACCTCGACTCCCGCGGGGCCGGCGTGGGCGACCGTCACCTCCACGAAGTTCATCTTCGGCGAGCCGATGAAACCCGCCACGAAGCGATTGCGCGGATGATGGTAGAGCTCCATCGGCGAGCCCACCTGCTCGACCACCCCGCCCTGCAGCACGACGATCTTGTCGGCCATGGTCATGGCCTCGATCTGGTCGTGGGTGACGTAGATCATGGTGGCGTCCAGCGCCTCGTGCAGACGCGCCAGCTCGATGCGCATCTGAACGCGCAGCGCGGCATCGAGGTTGGAGAGCGGCTCGTCGAACAGGAAGATGCTGGGGTTGCGCACGATGGCACGCCCGATCGCCACGCGCTGGCGCTGGCCGCCGGAGAGAGCCTTGGGCTTGCGGTCAAGCAGCGGCTCGAGCTGCAGAATCTCGGCGGCCTCGCGCACCTTGCGCCGGCGTTCCTCCTTCGAGATCCCGGCGAGTTTGAGGCTGAAGCCCATATTGTCCTCGACGGTCATGTGCGGGTAGAGCGCGTAGCTCTGAAACACCATCGCCAGGCCACGCTCGGCCGGGCCGACCTCGTTAATGCGCCTGCCGTCGATCATGATGTCGCCCGACGTAGCACTCTCGAGCCCGGCGATCATGCGCAGCAAGGTCGACTTGCCGCAGCCGGAAGGGCCGACGAAGACCACGAATTCCCGGTCGTTGACGTCCAGGTCGACACCCTTGATCACCTGGGTATCGTCGAACCGCTTGACGATGTTGCGAAGCTGTAGGGTTGCCATGGGAGTTCCTCGTTACTTGACGGCGCCGAAGGTCAGGCCGCGCACCATCTGCTTTTGGGTCAACCAGCCGAATATCAGGATCGGCGCGATGGCCATGGTCGAGGCGGCGGAAAGCTTGGCCCAGAACAGCCCCTCGGGGCTCGAGAAGGAGGCGATGTAGGCGGTCAGCGGGGCGGCGTTCGATGAGGTGAGGTTGAGGCTCCAGAACGCCTCGTTCCAGCTCAGGATCACCGACAGCAGCCCGGTGGAGGCGATCCCCGGCAGGGTCAGCGGCATCAACAAGTAGACCACTTCCTGGAAGGTGCTGGCGCCGTCCATGCGTCCCGCCTCGAGAATGTCGCGGGGCAGGTCCTTGAAGAAGGTGTAGAGCATCCACACCACGATCGGCAGGTTCATCAGGGTGTAGACGATGACCAGCCCGGTGCGGGTATCGAGCAGCCCGGTGGTGCGGAACAGCAGGTAGATCGGCACCAGCACCCCGACCGGCGGCAGCATCTTGGTCGAGAGCATCCATAGCAGCGTGCCCTTGGTGCGCCGGGTGGGCAGGAAGGCCATCGAATAGGCCGAGGGAATGCCGATGAGCAGGGCCAGCAGCGTAGAGCCGAAAGCCACCGTCACGCTGTTGAGCGCAAACTTGAAGTAGTCGGCCCGGGCCTGTACGGCGATATAGCTGTCGAGAGTCGGCGAGAACAGCAGGCTCGGGTCGGCAATGGCCGCCGCCTCGGTCTGGAAGCCGGTCAGCACCATCCACAGGATGGGGAAGAAGATGAGCAGAGCGATGCCCCAGCCGAGCAGCGTCAGCAGCCATCGGCGAACATCGAGCAACCCTTGCGGGGCGTCGATAGCAGGTGCGGCATCGGCAAAGGACGCCTGACTTTCGGCCGTCAGGGAGGGCTTGGGTTTGGCCGTCGTCATGATGAGTCTCCTAGCTTTCCAGGTTCCGGGCCACCAGCCGAACCAGGAAGATGGCGACGATGTTGGCGAGAACGATGGCGACCACGCCGCCGGCGGAGCCCAGCCCGACGTCGAAATCGAGCAGCGACTGCATGTAGATCAGGTAGGCCAGATTGGTGGTGGCCAGCCCCGGTCCACCCGAGGTGGTGACATAGATCTCAGCGAAAATGGTCAACAGAAAGATCATCTCGATCATGATCACCACGCTGATGGCGCGCTTGAGGTGCGGCAAGGTGATGTAGAAGAACACCGCCAGCGGACCGGCGCCGTCCATGCGCGCCGCCTCGACCTGATCGTCGTCGAGCGACTGCATGGCGGTGAGCAGGATCAACAGCGCGAACGGCAGCCACTGCCAGGCCACGATGATCACGATCGAGGTCAGCGGCAGCGACGAGAACCAGTCCACCGGGGACGCGCCGAACACCCGCGCCAGCCACGCCAATACCCCGTTGTCGGGATGCATCATCATGTTCTTCCATACCAGTGCGCTGACCGTGGGCATGACGAAGAACGGTGAAATGGCCAGCACACGGGCGATGCCGCGACCGGGAAACTCCTGCTGGAACAGCACCGCCAGCAACGTACCGCCCACCACGGTGATGACCAGCACCCAGCCCACCAGCAGCAGGGTATTGCCCATGGCCCGCCATAGCGCCGGGTCGGTGAACAGGTACTCGTAGTTTTCCAGCCCGGCGAAGCCGGTCATTTCGGGCATCAAGAGGTTGTAGCGCTGGAAGGAGAACCACAGGGTCATGCCCAGCGGCACCAGCATCCACAGCAACAGCAGGCTGACCGCGGGGGCTTGCAGCGAGAGACTGCGAAGTCCGCCGACGGTACGTCCGGAGGCGCGTGTCTTGCTCATGGCGAGTTACCGCGATTGAGGGGTTGGGCGGCCGGGACGACACACCGGCCGCAGGGTCGGGCGCGTATCAGTCGAGATAGCCGGCGCGCTGCATGGTGCGCTCGGTGGCACGCTGGGCCGAGGCTAGCGCCTGCTCGACGGAAGTCTCGCCGGTCAAGGCCGCCGCGATCGTCTGGCCGACCTGGGTGCCGATCGACTGGAACTCGGGAATTCCGACGAACTGCACGCCCTGGTACGGTGTCGGTTCCAGGGTCGAATCGGTGGGGTCGGCGCTGTTGATCGCCTCGAGCACAAAGCCGGCGAACGGCGCCTCGCGCTGATAGTGCTCGTTCTCGTAGGTCGATTCGCGAGTGCCCGGCGGCACGCTGGTCCACCCCTCGCTCTCGCCGACCAGTTCGATGTAGTCCTGCCCGGTAGCCCAGGCGATGAAGGTCTGGGCCGCCTCGGGCGAATCGGATGAGCTGGGGATCGCCAGTGCCCACGACCACAGCCAGTGCGCGCCCTTGGGGGTCTCGGCGATCGGCGCCGGGGCGAAGCCAAGCTCATCGGCCACCTCCGACTCGTCGGGGTTGAACAGCTTGCCCGCCGCCGAGGTGGCATCGACCCACATGCCGCACTTGCCGCGCGAGAACATCGCCAGGTTCTCATTGAAGCCGTTGGAGCTGGCGCCTGCAGGGCCGTAATCGTTCATCAGATCGACGTAGAACTGGACCGCCTCCTGCCAGGCCGGCGAATCGAGCTGCGGGTTCCACTCCTCGTCGAACCAGCGTCCGCCAAAGGTGTTCACCAGGGTGGAGAGAAACGCCATGTTCTCGCCCCAGCCCGGCTTGCCGCGCAGACAGATACCGGCCACACCGTTCTCGGGGTCATGAATCGCGCCCGCCCATTCGCGCACTTCCTGCCAGGTGGGCTGATCGCTCATTTCGATACCGGCCTCCTCGAACAGGTCGGTGCGATAGAACATCATCGAGCTTTCGGCGTAGAAGGGCAGCGCATACAGCGTGCCGTCGTGGGAGAGGCCATCGCGCACCGGCTTGAGCAGATCGTCGACGGCATAGTCGTCGGGCAGGTCGTCGAGCGGCACCAGCCAGCCGCGCTCGGCCCAGATCGGAGCCTCGTAGGTGCCGATGGTCAACACGTCGAACTGACCGCCGTCGGTGGCGATATCGGTGGTAAGGCGTTGGCGTAGCACATTCTCCTCAAGCACCACCCAGTCGATCTCGATGTCGGGGTGTGCGCTCTCGAATGCCTCGGTGAGGCTCTGCATGATTACCATGTCGTTGTTGTTGACCGTGGCCACGGTAATGGATTCGGCGTGGGCGACACCGGCGGCGGCAAGACCGGCCAGGGGGATGACGCGCTTGAGCTTCATCGCTTGGCTCCTTTGGATGCATGCCCTTCTCAGGGCTAGTTGTTGTAGGGGTAAGGCTGGCTGATTTGAACATTTACTCAGCAATCGATCAAATGATCGAATACGGGCCGAGAAAACGCAAAGCCAGCGGCATTAGTCTTTAGTCCAAACACTCGTTATCGAGGATGAAGCGAGCGGCACTCTCGTCGGTGACCAGCCCCTTGAGCCAGCCACCGCGCAAGGCGGCGAGGATGGCGGGCCCCTTGTCGCGCCCTCCGGCGAGCGCCACCAGCGACTGGTCGCGGAACATCGTGAGCGGCAGGCTGGTGACGCGCCGGGTGATGGAGCAGTCGATCACGTTTCCGGCCTGATCGAGCGGCCAACCGAGCAGTTCCCCCACCGCCTTGCGCGAAAGCAGCTCGTCGAGTTCGGCCTCGCTGATGAAGTGGTCCTGGAACAGCGTGGCCTGACGGTCGATGCGGCCCACTCCGATGAAGGCGGCCTCGGCCTCCTTGGCGACTTCAACGATAGCCTGGAACAGACGCTGGCCGAGCATCGCCTCCTTCTCCTCCACCGAACCTGCCACCACCGGTGCCGGCAGCAGGAAACGCTCGCCGCCAGTCTTGTCGGCCAGTACCATCACCCCGTCGTAGCGGTTGGCGGAGCCGTCGCGGGCGACATTGCCCACCAGCGAGACGAAGCGATGCTGGGGCCGCTCGATGCGACTCAGCGACTCGACCGTAGCGCGTACCGAGCGCCCGGTGCCCAGCGACAGGGTCAAGGGCTCGGAGCGCTCGATCAACCTGGCCAGCCGCTCGGCACCGGCTACCGCCAGGTAGTGGGCGCTACTCTCGGGCGCTTCGGGGTCGGCGGGGACGACGTCGCAGAACTCGAGTCCGAAGCGCTGGAGGATGGCATCGGACATGACCATGCAGTTGGCCAGCGGGTGGTCGATATGCACCTTGACCAGTCCCTCCTGACGCGCCAGGGCCAGCAGCCGCTGCACGCCGGGACGCGACACGCCGAGCTGGCTGGCGATCTCGTCCTGAGTGCGCCCGCCCACGTAGGAGAGCCAGGCGGCTCGCGCCGCCTGATCCAGCTTGAGCTCGAACTTGTCCACGTCGCGTATTCCTTGTCGTTGCCGATCAGGCGGAGCCCTCTCATGCCGGACCCCAGTCAGGCTGAACCAAAGTAGCGCTCTCGATCCGCAGCGGTGATGTCGCTGATGTGCAGCGGGAAGACCTCGCTGCCCCGGTCGGCGTAGAAATGGCGCAGGGTGCGCTCGATGGTGGGAAATGCCAACTCGTCCCAGGGTATCTCGTGCTCCTCGAAGAGAGCCACTTCCAGGCTCTCCGGGCCAGCGGAGAAATCGCCGACGAGCTCGGCGAGAAAGATCATATAGACCTGGTTGATGTGCGGCAGGTTGATCAGGGTATAGAGCCCATGGATGCTGACCTCGGCGCAGGCCTCTTCCCAGGTCTCGCGGGCAGCGGCCTCGACGGTCGTCTCGGCGTTCTCCATGAATCCCGCCGGCAGCGTCCAGTAGCCCTTGCGCGGAGCGATCGCGCGGCGGCAGAGCAGAATGCTCGATCCGCTCACCGGTAGCGTGCCGGCCACGATGCGGGGGTTCTGATAGTGAATCGAGCCGCAGGCATCGCACAGATAGCGGGGCCGATCGTCCCCTGTCGGGATTGCAAAGCGCACGGTATGGCCACAGTGGCTGCAGAAGTTCATGGGTCTCCCTGACAGGCTTGACGTCGGCGAAGGCGCCCGGGTAGAAGGAAGCAAATCCGATGGAAACTCCATGTTAGAGAAACTACGCAAGCGCCTGCAAGCGCACGCTCCCCGCCGCCTGCGGCTCGACATGCCCCAAGCGGCGGTACTGTTGCCGATCGTCGATCGCCCCCAGCCGACACTGCTCTTCACCCGCCGGGCGGGTCACCTCAACACTCATAGCGGACAGGTGGCGTTTCCCGGCGGCAAGCGCGAAGAGGCCGATCCCGACCTGCTGACCACCGCGTTACGCGAGTCCAGAGAGGAGATCGCCCTGCCGCCGGAGCGGGTCGAGCTGCTGGGGCAATTGTCCGACGTGATCTCGCTGCACGGCATCCTGGTCACTCCCTACGTGGGCCTGATTCCTCCGGACCTGCCGCTGGCTCCCGATCCCGGCGAGCTGGACGCTATCTTCGAGGTGCCGCTCGAGCTGTTCCTCGAGGATCGCCGCCACCATACCGACGTGATACCGGTCAACGGGCGCCCCCATTACGTTCCCAGCTACCATACCCAGGGCCAGGTGATCTGGGGGCTGTCGGCCATGATGCTGGTGGAACTCATGGCGGAGGGCTTCGACCGTCCGGTGAGCCTGTTCGAAGAGCCATCCAGCGGCCGGCTGTGCTATTTCCCCGAGCGCCTGCTGCGCAGCACGCAGACCGAGACACGCCGCCCCGGCTCCCTTTCGCATCGCTGAGGAGCGCCTGCATGTCGCACCTGCATCAACCGGTCTTCGATACCGCCGCCCTGCCCGATCTTGTCGACGCGCTGGTCGAGCAGGGTTGGTTCGTGGGCGAGGGCTTCCTAGATGCCGAGCTATGCCAAGCCCTGTGCCAGGAGTTGACCGACATGGCCGAGCGCGACGCCTTGGCCGCCGCTGGCATCGGTCGTGGCGACGAGCATCAGCTGCGCCGCGACATCCGCGGCGACGCCATCCGTTGGCTCGATCGCGAGAGCCTGGCCCAGCGCCGCTATCTGGACGCCATGGGCGATCTGCAGCACGAACTGAACCAGGCACTGTTTCTCGGGTTGTTCGAATACGAGGCGCACTTTGCCCATTACCCACCCGGGGCCTTCTACAAGCGTCATCTCGACAGCTTCCGCGGGCGCGCCAACCGCGTGGTCTCCACGGTGGGCTATCTCAATGCCGGCTGGCCCGCGGACGGTGGTGGCGAGATGGCGATATTCGCCGCCGACGCCCCGGAGCGGGAGGTGGTGAGAGTACGACCGGAGGCCGGCAATTTCGCCTGTTTCCTTGCCGAAACGGTGCCTCACGAGGTGCTGCCGACCCGGCTGCCTCGCGCCAGCATCGCCGGCTGGTTCCGGCGCAACGCCTCGCTGGGCGGGCTGGTGGACCCGGCGCGCTGATGGCAAGCGAGATCGAGGCGCTGCGCGCACGCCTGGCCGAACTCGAGGTCCGCAACGCCGAACTCGAAGCGAGAGCCAGTGAGCTCGACGAAGAGAAGCGCCACTACCAGTGGCTGGCCGAGAGCACCACCGACCTGATCTCGCGCCATGCTCGCGACGGCACCTTCCTCTACGCCTCCCAGGCCGCTCGCGAGCTGCTCGGCTACGAGCCCGAAGCGCTGATCGGCGTCTCCGCCTACGAGCTGTTCCACCCTTCGGACCTGGCCGATCTGCTCAACAAGTCGCCGCGGATCTATTACCACGACGGCTTCTACCAGCAGACCTACCGCTTCCGCGCCAAGGACGGGCACTACGTGTGGTTCGAAACCACCAGCCGCACCCGTCGCGATCCGCACACCGGTGAACTGCTCGACATTCTCTGCGTCTCGCGCGACGTGGGGCGGCGTATCCGCGCCGAGGCCAACCGAGAACGCCTGGCCCGTGTGGTGGAATCGACAACCGACTATGTACTTTTCGTCGACGGCAACGAGCGGGTGTTCTATTCCAACGAGGCCGCCCGACGCCTGCTGGGCCTGCCACGAGAGGGGCTGGACGTCCGGCTAGAGCAGGTCTACATGCCGGCTTCGCTGGCGATCCTGCGCGACATCGTGCTGCCCGCCGTGGCGCGCTACGGTTCATGGAGCGGCGAGCTGGAGATGCCCGGGCCCAAGGGACCCACGCCGGTGCTCAGCGTGGTACTGGCCCATCGCGGGCCGGGAGCGGAACCCGATCACCTGTCGCTGCTCAACCGTGACATTGGCCTGCGCAAGTCCGCCGAAGCGCAGGCACGCCGCCACCAGGAGCAGATCGCCCACGCCAACCGGCTGGCCACCACGGGCGAACTGGCATCCAACATAGCCCATGAACTCAACCAGCCGCTGACGACCATCGCCAACTACGCCAATGGTGCACTGCTCCAGCTACGCACCGCGCCGGATCGCCCCGCCGGTGACCTCGCCCTGCCGCTCGAGCGCATCGGAGAACAGGTCCAGCGCCTGGGCGAGCGGCTGCGCCATATCCGCACCTTCGTGCGCAAGGGGCAGACCCGGCCGCGCCCGGTCGTTCTGCTCGACGTGGTCGACGCGGCCTGCCGCCTGTGCGAATGGCAGTACCAGCAGGCGCGGATCGAGTTGCGGTACGAACTACCCGAGGTGCTGCCGCGGGTGCTTGCCGATCCGATCGCCCTGGAGCAGGTGCTGGTCAACCTGCTGCTCAATGCACTCGAGGCGAGCCGGGAGCGGCCCGGCGCCAGCGAAGTGCTGGTGGGTGCGCTGCACAGCGGTCCGCGAGAGGTGACCTTCCGCGTCAGCGACCAAGGGCCCGGCATCGGTGCCGACGACGCGCAGGCGATCTTCGCCCCCTTCCACACAAACCGCTCCGACGGCCTGGGCATGGGGCTGGCGATCAGCCGTTCGCTGATGGAAGCCATGGGCGGCAGCCTGATGCTGGAGGACGGTTCCGACGGCGCCACCTTTGCGGGTACACTGCAGACCGAACCGCCCCCGGCGCATCGCCGCGTACCGCCCCGGAGCCCGTCGTGACCGAAGTCCCCGCTTCTCCCTGCATCGCCGTTGTCGACGACGACGAGGCACTGCGCGATTCGCTGGCCTGGCTGCTCGACTCCGTGGGACTTGCCACCCGCGCCTTCGCCGATGGCGAGGCCTTCCTGGCGGCAGGCCTTGATGTCTGCGACGCCGTGCTGCTCGACGTGCGCATGCCCGGCTTATCAGGCCTGCAGGTTCAGCAACGGCTGATCGAGCGCGGCGACACCGCGCCGATCATATTCATGACCGGCCACGGCGACGTGCCCATGGCCGTGGCGGCACTCAAGGCCGGCGCCTTCGATTTCCTCGAGAAGCCCTTCAACCAGCAGCAGCTCATCGATGCCGTGCAGCAGGCCTTGGCCGAGCATCAGCGGCTAGGCGAGATACGCGCCCGAATCGATGACCTGCGGGCCCGCTATGACGCACTTCGCCCCAAGGAGCGACGCATCATGGTGCATGTAGCGGAAGGCATGACCAGCCGCGAGATCGCCGTCCATCTTGACGTCAGCGCCAAGACCGTGGAGATCTATCGCCTGCGCGCCATGAAGGCGCTGGGTGCCGCCAACCTGGCCGAGCTGGTGCGCATCTGCGTGGCGCTGGGGCTGGTCGATCCGCTGCCCCAGCGCTGAACCACGCTAGACCGCCAGTTCCTCCCAGAACAGGTCCTCGTTCTCGTCCTGCTCCCTAGATTCCGGAGCCGGCTTCAGCGCAACCACTTCGCCGTTGGGATTTTCCAGCAGCTCGCGCAGCCTTTCGTAATTGAGCGGCACGCTGCGCTCGTTGTCGCTGCGCTCGAGCAGCGACAGGGTCTCCATCAGCGCCGCCATGCCCGCCTCCTGCTCTTCCAGCGCCTCGTAGACCTGGACGTAGGGCATGTCGCCGTCCCAACCGGCCTTGATCGGCTGATTGATTAGGTTGACCTGCATCCCCACGGGTACGCGTTCGAAGATCGACTCGATGTCCTCTGGGAACATGCGGATACAGCCGCGGCTGGCACGCATGCCGATACCGTCCGGCTTGTTGGTGCCGTGGATCAAGTAACCGGGAATATCGAGCATGATGGCATGGCTGCCCAGCGGATTGTCGGGCCCGGGAGGTACCACGGCGGGGGCTTCTTCCCCCCGCTCCGCCGCTTCCTGACGCACGGAGCTCGGCGGGTACCAGGCCGGATCCTTCAACAGCATGGTGGTTTTGGTTTTGCCCAGCGGGGTATCGAAGCCCTCGCGACCGATGCCGATCGGGTAGGTCTCCACGCGCGGCGTCTCGCCCTCCTCGACTTCCGGATAGTAGTAGAGGCGCAGCTCGGCGACGTTGATCACGATTCCCTTGCGTTCGACCGGCGGCAGGATGAAGCGACCGGGAATCACCACCTCGGTCCCCTCACCCGGCATCCAGACGCTGACCTCGGGATTGGCGCGCCGGATCTCCTCGTAGCCCACGTTGTGCTCACGCGCGATGTCGAGCAGTGTCTGCTCCTCACTCGCCTCGACGGTATAGCGCTCGCCCACGACGTCGCCCTGTTCGGGCAGCGGATAGTGTCCCTTGGGCCACTCGGCCTCCTCGGCTTCCTCGGCTTCCTTGGTTTCCGTATCCTCCTCGGACCATGCCACGCTCGGCGACAGCAGCACAGTGGCCAGCACGCCCAGCAGGAGCGGCAGCCATGCCAGGCGCCGCATCGGTCGGTGGCATTGCCCAGCCACGCCATAGTGCGTCATAACGATTGCCTCAGCCTTTTCACCTTCAGGTGATCCTTGAGCGAGGGCCTAGTCTATTCGGCCCGCATGGATTTCGACAGTTACTGCCTCGGGCGCCCCAACGTCACAGTACCGGCGCGAACAGATAGGCGCCGCGCGCGGCGATACGATGCCAAAGTGGGCGCTCCGCGATCTCCTCCGGCTCGATACGGGTCGAGTGAGAGAAGTCCTCTTCGAACATGGCCGCCACTTCCCGGGCAAAGTCGGGTTCCATGACCAGTGCGGTTACCTCGAAATTGAGGCGGAAGGAACGGTTGTCAAGGTTGACGGTACCGACGGCGGCCCCGACGTCATCGATGACGAAGGCCTTTCCATGCAGGAACCCGTCTCGATAGCGATAAATTTTCACTCCAGCGTCCAGCATCGGCCCCAGAAAGGCGTAGGTGGCATAGCGTGGCAGCAAGTTGTCCTGCCGCTCGGGGATCAGGATTCTCACATCGATGCCGTTGAGCGCGGCCAGCTTGAGCATCGTCTGGACCCCGTCATCGGGGACGAAGTAGGGGCTGGAGATCCAGATACGCTCCTTGGCGGCATGGATAACCTGCTGGACCATCAGGCTTGCGGTCTCGAACCGATCCGCGGGGCCCGACGGCAGAATCATCACGGGCGCCTGACGCTCGGTCGTGGCAGGCTCCCACGCAAGTTCGAGGATATCGTCGCTGGCCCAGAGCCAATCCTCGAGAAAGACCAGCTGCAGCGCCAGCGCGGCCGGCCCTGTCACCTTGAGATGCGTATCCCGCCAGGGCCCGAGCTCCTCATGCCCCTGCCAATACTCATCACCCAGATTGAAACCGCCGACCCAGGCCCGCTCGCCGTCGGCCACCATTACCTTGCGGTGATTGCGAAAGTTGAGCTGGAAACGCTTGCCGGGGCCGCGGGTGGAGGGAAAACGCTGCACCTTGACGCCTCCCTCGCGCAACGCGTGCAGATAATCGCTCGGCAGGGCGTAGCTGCCTATCTCGTCATAGAGGAAATAAACGTCGACGCCCTCCTGCGCCTTCGCGATCAAGCGTTGCTGGAACGCCGTGCCGATATCGTCATCCCGCACGATATAGAACTGCACCAGCAGGTACTCTTCCGCAGCGTCGATGCCTTCGAGAAGGCTGCGATAGGTCTGCTCGCCATCGACCAGCAGCATCAGGTCGTTGCCTTCCAGAAGCGGCAGCCGGGCGAGGTCCTCGATACCGGCCAGATAGCTCTCGTCAGGAATGGACGCGGCATGGCCCGTACGCAGCGCCTCGAGTTCCTCCTCCAGGGTCTCGCTCAGGCGCAGGTCTTCATCGCGCCGCGACGTGATGTAGCCCTCGAACTTGTTGCGTCCGAAAATCCAGTAAGTGGGCACGGCCACCAGTGGCATGGTGTTGAGAGAAACGATCCAGGCGATGGCCCCCGCCGAGGTGCGGCTGGTCATCAGCGCCTCCAACGACGACACGGCCCCGAGCAGATGGGATACGGTCACGATAATGGCGAAAGCGCCCCACTTGCGACGCCTGGCCTTTCCGTTCCCATGCGCCTCGCACCGTTCGTGCGTCATGTTGTGGTTCTCCGAACCCGCCTCAAACGAACAGTGTTCCATGACGCTTCAAGGCACTCAAGTCGTACCCCGGCAAGCGGCCTCAATCTCGACTCGCATCCGGCACGAAACAGACCGAAGGCAGTCCGATAGCCGCTCATCGTGCCCATCCTGGATATCGTTCTTTCCGACATGGCGGCTGCAGGCGTATCCACCGTCAGCGCTGGAACCAAGGGAACTCCACTTCTTGCGCTGGGTCATTGAAGGAGGCGAACAGGATAGGTTTCAATGAGAAGGCAACATCACGAGGACGTTCCATGAGAGCTGTCGCCAGGTCGACTCAGAGCAGACACAACCAGGGCATTCGCTTCCTGGCGCTGCTGATCGCCTTGCTGCTGGCGCTGAACAGCCTGTCGACTCACGCGGCCATGGATACCCACCAGGCTGATTGCGGTGTTGCCTCGTCCATGCAGCAGTTCGATGACGATACCTCGGACGATTCGCGCTGCTCGGCATGTAGCATGGTGCCTCATCTCGGCAGCCTGAGCGCCGTCGAGCCCCCCTTCCCGGCCGTGGCCCCGGCGCTGGCCATGACGGACCACAGGATGCCGCCTCCGCGGCGCCCTCCCAAGGCCTGAGCGAATGCACGACGAGCCCATGCGGCTCGACGATACACTTAATTCGTCAGGAGTTACCGTCATGATGACTAACTGCCTTGCCCTGATGGGCAACATGAGCTGGCTTGGCTGGCTGATGCCGCTGGCCGTCCTGTCCCTATTGGGATTAGGGATCGCCGCCCTGCTCAAGTATCTATTCATTTCTTCGTCTTCCACGCCTCGCCATGGAGCCGACTCATGAACCATCGCACCACATCCCTGTTGCTTTCCGCCAGCCTGCTGCTGGGTGCCGCCTCAACCGTTCACGCCGCCCTGCCCGAAGAAGCCACCCTGTACAAGAACCCGCAGTGTGGCTGCTGTGTCGAGTACGCCCGCCAGCTCGAGGAGCGTGGGGTCTCGGTCACCATCGTCGACGATCAGGACATGGGCAAGATCAAGCAGGAGGCCGGTCTGCCCTACGGGCTGGGGTCCTGCCACACCGTTCAGATGGGTGGCTATACCATCGAGGGCCATGTGCCCTTCGAAGCGGTGGAAAGATTGTTCGAGCAACGGCCTAAGGTCGATGGCATCGGGCTGGCCGGCATGCCTATCGGCACCCCGGGTATGCCCGGACCCAAGCGGGAGGATTGGAATGTCTATCAGTTCACCGATCAGGAATCGATGCCGTTCATGACACTGTAAGGGTCTGGGTTATCGCCGGGGCGGCCGCAGCCGCTCCGGCGATGCTCCGATCTGCGAAGGCGGCCATAGGCAGTCCGCTCATTTGCGCCAGAACATCGGCGTCAGCAGCACCAGCACCGTGAGGATCTCGAGCCGCCCCATAAGCATCCCCAGGCAGAGCAGCCACTTTGCCGCATCGGGCAGCGGCGCGAAGTTGCCGGCCGGTCCGATGATCTCCCCAAGTCCCGGGCCGACATTGGCCACCGCCGTGGCGGCGCCCGAGAGGGCAGTCGTCAGATCCAGCCCCATCAGCGACAATCCCAGCGCCAGCCCCGCTATGGTCAGGAAAAAGAAGAAGGAGAACGCCACGACGCCACGGGTGACGTCGTCGGTAAGAGGCTGGTCGTTGTAGCGAAAAGCGAAGACCCCGCTGGGGTGGGTCAGGAAACGAAGCTGATTGCGCAGCAGCATGGCCGCCACCTGGAAGCGGAAGATCTTCATGCCACCACTGGTGGAGCCGCTGCACCCTCCGACGAAGGTCAGGTAGAAGAACGCCACGTAGGCCAGTGGCCCCCAGAGGCTGTAGTCATCCGACGCATAGCCCGTGGTCGTCACTACCGAAATCACGTTGAAGCTGACCTGGGTCAGCGCCTCGAAGGGCGGCGTGCCGAGCCACGCCCGCCAGAGCGTCAATCCCAGTATGACCACCGCCAGCAGGAACAAAAGGCCCTGCACCTGCTGATCACGCCATAGCGCAGTGCGGGCGCCACGCAGCGTGCGGATATAGAGCACGAAGGGTAGCGCACCGGCCAGCATGAACAGGCTGCCCATCCACAGCAGGAACGGGTTATCGGCGTAGGCACCGAAAGAGGCGTCCGAATTGGCAAATCCCCCGGTCGCCAGAGAGGTCATGCCGTGTACCACCGCATCCAGGGGCGTCATACCGCCAAGCCAGTAGATCAGCATCGCCAGCAGGGTGAACCCGCAATAGATACTCAATGTGGCCTTGGCGATCCCACCCGTGCGCGGCATGACCTTGTCCGACCAGTCGGAGGACTCGGTATGGAACAGGCGCATGCCGCCGACCTTGAGGAAAGGCAGGATAGCGATGCCCATGACGATGATGCCGATCCCGCCCAGCCACTGCATGATCCCGCGCCACAGCTTGAGACCGTCGGACAGCGACTCGATCTCGACCAGGATGGTCGAGCCGGTAGTGGTAATGGCCGAGACCGATTCGAAGACGGCATTGGTAAAGCTGAGCTGCGGCGCCCCGAGTATCAATGGCAGACTGGCAAAGCCGCTGATCGTCACCCAACTGAGAGTGGTGAGCACGAACATCTGCCAAGACTTGAGTTCGATTACCGTCTTGAGGGTCGATAGCCATACCGTGCCGACCGCCGCCAGCACCAGGAGCATCGACAGGCCGAAGGCTCGGGCATCGGGGTCGCGCTCGATGACCAGCACGGCCCATGGCAGGGCCATGAACAGGGCCAGTACCAGCCACAATACCGACATCACCTTCAAGACCGGCGCCCAGTTGTCCCATTGATATCTCAGGCGGTGGGCAAGGTCCCACTGATTCCCGCTGATCGCACCCATCGAGCGCAGTCACCCTTCAGCCAATATTGCGAAAGGTATGAAAACATAGCCGCCCGGAAAAAACCCTAATTTCAGCAACGCGAATATGTGTTTCACCGCCGCAGCATCTCCAGGTACTGCTTCAGCACCACGGCGTTGTTGCGCCGTTCGTCCTTGGCGCTGAATACGAGCGTGACACGCTCGCGTCCAGCGCGGGCCGCCAGGTCGCGCACGACGTCGCGATGGGCCTTGAGTTCGCCGAGATAGCGACGGCGAAACTCCCCCCAGGTGAGCCGCCCGTCATGGAAAGCCTTGCGCAGTTCATCGCTCGGCGCGACCTCCTTTGGCCAAGCATCGATGCGCGCCTGTTCCTTGGAGATGCCGCGTGGCCAGAGGCGGTCGACCAGCACGCGGTGGCCGTCCCGGGAATCCGGCGAATCGTAGGCACGCTTCAAAGCAACGTTCACGATGACGCTCCTCCATGGTTTGGTGTCATCAGGTAGCGCAGCAAGGGCCTCATGCGCCGTGTAGGCAATCGCTTACATCACGGCACACGAAATACTGACATCACTAATGCCTAAAGAGCGCTAGATTGAGAATCACTCACGCCAGTTCCTGCACAGCAGTCGTGAGTCCCTTGCTTACGCCCGCGCTCCAGCGGGCTTTTTTATGCTCCGACGCGGGCATTACCGCTCTCGCCACAGCGGATGACATCGCTAATCGTCGAGATCCTCGATCAGCGTTTTCATCTCGGCGATCTCCTCGCGCTGCGACTCGATGATCTGGTCGGCCAGCTCCCTGACCCGGGGATCGGCGATGTTGGCCCGCTCGCTGGTCAGGATGGCGATGGAGTGGTGAGGGATCATGGCGCGCATGTAGGAGACGTCGTCGACCGTGGCCTGGCTTCTGACCAGCCACAGCGAAACGCCGAAGATCAACGCGCTACCGAGATAGATGCCGGCATTGATCTTGCGATTGGGGTACATGCCGATCATGTAGGTCAGCATGATGATGGCCATGCACGAGCCCATGATGAGCGCCATGTAGGTTCGCGTCTCGCTGTAGGTGAGGTGGTCGAGACGAAAGGTGTTGAGGTACATGAGGCCGTACATGACCACGGTCGAGGTCAGAATCATGGCGGCGAACTTGAAATACATCTTCATGTTCGGATCCTTGAGGTTGGCCCGGGCCGACGTCAGCGCCGGACCGGGACGAGTCCTTGAATTCCAGCGGTGGCACGCGATCAGCGAATCGTCGCCACCCCGCCTTACCCTTTCATCGTGGCTGAGCCCGCCGCTTTCATCCACCCGGGTGAAATACCCATCCCGATAGCACGCTACAGAGGCGCTCACGCGCCGAGCGCATCCCCCACCGCGATGGTCTGTCCCGCCCCCTCCAGCAGCGTGGCATTCTGGCCGAAATACGCCCCCGGGCGCCGCGGCTGCGTCTTCATCTCTATCAGCGTCTGCAGCGGCTCGCCGGGCACGGCGATGGTACCGCTAGCCTGGTCGACAGTGGTGATCTTGCAGCGCTGGCAAGGCTTGCGCAGTCCCATTCGATAGCGTCCGTCCGCCGAGCCGAGCGAGTCCCAGCCATCCTCGGCGAACGCATCGGTCCCGGCGACGACGATGTTGGGCCGAAAGCGATTCATCGGCAGCGCCTCGAGCCCCTTGGCCTGAAGCGTCCGGTTGAGCGCCGCGAGCGAGGCTTGCGTGGCGATCAGGAAAGGGTAGCCGTCGGCAAAGGCGATATGGGCCTCCTCTCCCTTCAGGTGATAGGGCTCCACGGCACGCCGCTCCTCGGGAGCGAAACGCACCAGACGCAGCCCACTGCCGCGCCAGTCGCCCAGCACACCGGCCAACCAAGTCTTCGCCTCGGCGCCTTCGTCCAGCGCCTGGCAGGCGGACTCCCAGACGTAGGCGGTCAGCCGCGGCTGGTCGTCGCGCGCCAGTTCGATGCGCAGAGGCTCGGCATCGGGATGCTCGAGAGTCAGCACATCGGCTCCGAGCGTGACGGAGATCAGAGCCATGGCCGGCATCTGGCGCTGGGTAACGAAGCGTCCCACGTCGTCGACGATCATCCACTGGCGATCGAAGGCAAGCCCCCGCACGCCGAGCGCCGCCTGCTGGAGTGGAATGCCGCGCAGCGACTTGACCGGATAAACGTTGAGCTGAGTGATGTGCATCTAGATTCTCCCTCTCACGCCAACGCCAGTTCGACGGCCTGCGCGGCATGGATCGCCGTGGTGTCGTAGAGCGGCACGGCGGTATCGTCCTGCGTGATCAGCAAGGCAATCTCGGTACAGCCGAGAATCACCGCCTGGGCGCCCCTTTCGGCCAGCGTTTCGATCACTTGCAGATAGGCCCTGCGCGAGGCCGGCTCAACCCTACCGAGACACAGCTCCTGGTAAATGACGCGGTGTATCGTGTCACGCTGGGCCTCGTCGGGAATCAGCACCTCGATGCCGTGATGCGCCTCGAGACGCTCGCGGTAGAACGTCTGCTCCATGGTGAAGCGCGTGCCCAAGAGCCCCACCCGTTCGACGCCGTCCTCGCGCAAGCGCTCGGCGGTGGCATCGGCGATATGCACAAGCGGAATACCAACGGCAGCTTCGATCTGGGGTGCCACCTTGTGCATGGTGTTGGTGCCGATCATCAGGAAGTCGGCGCCGGCTTGCTCCACTTGTCGCGCCGCCGTCGCCAGGGCCTCACCGCAGGCCTCCCATTCGCCCCGCTGCTGCAAGGCCTCGATATCGGCGAAATCGACGCTGACCATGACCACCCTGGCCGAATGCAGCCCGCCCAATCGCTGCTTCACTCCCTCGTTGAGGGCCCGGTAATAGCTCACGGTCGATTCCCAGCTCATGCCGCCGAGCAGGCCAATAGTTTTCATTTTTTCTGTCCCTTGATGGTTGGGGTCGGCCTGACCGACCATGAACTGCCGCTGACAAATGCGCTACCTTCCGAGACAATGTAGCGTTCCCGACAAGGCAAGAGGTGGCATAGATATGTCCGAGGCATGGCAGCAATATCGTAGCGCACCCGCGCGTGGAACGCGCCTGATCCCCTTCACGGAGCTGGCGGCCGGCGAGACTCGCACCCTGACCCTGCAGAGCGAGAACGGCAGCTTTCCGCTGCTACTGGTGCGCCTGGATGACACCGTGCTCGCCTACGTCAATGCCTGCCCTCATCAGTACCTACCGCTCGATCAGCGCGGCAGTCGTCTGCTCAGCCAGGATGGCGAGCAGCTGCGCTGCACCAACCACGACGCCACCTTCTCGGTCCGCACCGGGGAAGGCATCGGTGGCCTGGGCCTCGGTTGTGCCCTCGACCCGGTACCGGTCAGCGTCGACGATGAAGATTGGCTGGTCATTGCCGAAAGGAGTGAGCCGTAGCGACTTCAACCCGCTTGATCCATTTTATCAGTAACTTTTATGGGATAGGCAGGTTCCCATCAGCTAATTTCAATCGTAACCTTTCGCTTTCCCCACACGACAAGGACGCCGCATGTCTCCGGCCGATAGCCTGCGCCTTATCCTGCTCTCTTCGCTGTGGGGGATGTCCTTCATCTTCATGCGCGTGGCAGTGCCTGAGTTCGGCCCGGTACCGTTGATTCTGGTGCGCATGGGCCTGGGGGCGCTGCTGCTGCTGCCGCTTCTGTTCAGCCTGCGCTACCTTGCACTGGTGTGGGAGAACAAGGGCGGCCTGCTGCTGCTGGGGCTGGTCAATCATGTGCTGCCCTTCTGCCTGCTGGCATTGGCCACCGTACGCCTCGAAGCGGGCTTCACCTCGCTGATCAACGCCACCACGCCGATCTTCACCGCCCTGCTCGGTGCGCTGTTCTTCACCACGCCGGTGCAGCGCCGGCAATATCTCGGCCTGGCGCTGGCCTTCTTCGGCGTGTACGTGCTCTCGGCCAACCGGCTCGACTTCTCGCTGGGCGGCGACGGCTGGTTCATCCTCGCCGCCGTCGGTGCCACCTTCTGCTACGGTGTGGCCACCAACTACTCCAAGACCTACCTGTCGCATCTTCCTGTGCGCGTGCTGGCCGCGGGCAGCACGGCCATGTCGGCACTGCTGCTGCTGATCCCAGGGTTATGGCTGTGGCCCGCCGAGCCGATCGGCGGACTGGCCTGGGCCAATGCCCTGGGACTCGCCGCCTTCAGCACCACCCTCGCTTTCCTGCTCTACTTCGGGCTGATCTCCAGTGCCGGCGCCACCGCCACCTCGACAGTCACCTTCCTGGTGCCGGTCAGCGCGCTGCTCTGGGGTTACCTGCTACTGGATGAACGACTTAGCCTGCAGGTCATGATCGGCATGGCCATTACCCTGGCCGGGACCGCCATTGCCACGGGGATGATTCGGCTGCGCCGACGCGAAGTTGCCTGAAAACATGCCACGAACAAACAAGCCGGCAGCGCTAATTGCGCTGCCGCCTTGTTTGTCGCTGACTTTGTTCGTGGGATATCGAATCAGAAGTTCGGCTTGCGCTTCTCGACGAAAGCGCCCATGCCCTCACTCTGCTCGTCGCCGGCGAAGCAGAACGCGAACAGGGCGGTTTCCAGCGCCAGGGAGCTGTCGAGGTCCTGATCCATGCCGTCGTGCACGGCCTGCTTGGCGGCACGTACCGCCTGAGGACCGTTGCCGGAGAGCTGCTTGGCGAGTTCGGCGGCGTAGGCCTCGAGCTCGGCCTGGGGCATGACGCGGTTGACCAGGCCGATGCGCAGGGCTTCCTGGGCGTCGATCTTGCGCCCGGTGGTGACCAGATCGAGCGCCATGGCCGGCCCGACCCGACGCGGCAGGCGCTGGGTGCCGCCGAAGCCGGGAATCACCCCGAGCAGCACTTCCGGCTGGCCGAAGACGGCATTGTCGCTGGCGACGGCCCAGTCGCAGGCCAGCGCCAGTTCGCAGCCGCCGCCAAGACAAAACCCGTTCACCAAGGCGACCACCGGCACCGGCAAGGTCTCGAGACGCTTGATGGTACGCAGCGCCTGGTTGGCGAAGGCGCGTGCCTCTTCCGGCGTCTTCTCACGCATCTCGGTAATGTCGGCGCCGGCGACAAACGATTTCTCGCCCGCTCCGGTGATCAACACGGCGCGCAGGTCATTGCGCCCTTCCAGCTCGGTCAGGATGGTTTCCAGCTCGTGCAGCACCCCGCTGTTGAGGGCGTTCAGCGCCTTGGGACGGTTGACGGTCAAACGCACGACGCCGGCGTCATCGGCTACCTCGATCAGCTTCTCGCTCATGTGGGGCTCCTGTTATATCGCATTCTTGTAGAGGGTTACCGACCAACCCTAGCGAACGCTTGGTTGGTCGGCAATCCCCTGTTATACAAATTAGCGAAAGGAAGTGTTCGATTCACGTCACGAGCGAAGATAGGCTGGTTGCCGACGGACCGCAGCTCCCGGAGCGTAGCCTGTTACATGAGGAGAGCGACGGTTCGCCGGCAATCAAGATGGCTAGGTTCGTTCCCGACGAACCAACGCACTTCCCACATCCCTGTGGGTCGTCGAGCGCAGTAGTGAATCGTCGCTTACTGGTAGACGTGGAAGCCTCGCCCTGATTTCCGCCCCAGGTAGCCGGCAGCCACCATGCGCTTTAGCAGCGGGCAGGGGCGATACTTGGGATCGCCGAAACCTTCCTGCAGCACCTCCATGATTGCCAGGCAGACATCCAGCCCGATCAGGTCGGCCAAGGCCAGCGGCCCCATCGGATGCGCGGCCCCGAGCTTCATGGACTGGTCGATGTCATCGGCACTGGCCGCCCCCTCCTGCAGCAGGAAGGCGGCCTCGTTGATCATCGGCACCAGCAGGCGGTTGACGGCGAAGCCGGGCGAGTCGGCGATGGCTACCGGGGTCTTGCCCAGCGCTTTCGCCAACGCCTCGATGCGCGCCACGGTGGCATCGGAAGTCTGTTCGGCGCGAATCACCTCGACGAGCTTGAGCACCGGCACCGGATTGAAGAAGTGCATGCCCACCACGCGTTCGGGGCGCTCGCATACCGCGGCGAGGCGAGTCAGCGACAGCGATGAGGTGTTCGACGCCAGGATGGCGTCATGGGTCAGGCGGCTCAGATCGCGGAACAGCTTTTCCTTCAGCGCCGGCTGTTCGGGTGCGGCTTCGGCGATCACTTCGCAATCGCGCAGCGCCTCCAAGGAGGTGGTCGGCTCGAGGCGTGCCATGGCGTCGCGCTTCTCGCCCTCACCGAGCTTCTCCTTGGCCACCAGTTTGGCCAGCCCCTTGTCGATGGCGGCCTGGGCACGGCCGAGCTGGTCATCGGCCACGTCGTAGAGTCGAACGGGAAATCCGCTGCCGACCAGTACCTGGGCGATGCCCTGCCCCATGGTGCCGGCCCCGACCACGCCTATCGCTTGTTGGCTCATCGTATCTCTCCCGCTCAGTGCTTGCGCGCTTCTTCGCGCAGAACGAATTTCTGGATCTTGCCGGTGGAGGTCTTGGGCAGCTCGGTAAAGATCACCGTCTTCGGCACCTTGAAACGCGCCAAGTGGCTGCGGCAATGCTCGATGATCTCGGCTTCCGTGACCTCGCCGTAGCCCACCTTGCGCTTGACGAAGGCGCAGGGCGTCTCGCCCCATTTCTCGTCGGGCTTGGCCACCACCGCGGCCTCCTCCACCGCCGGATGCGAGTAGATGGCGTCCTCGACCTCGATGGTGGAAATGTTTTCGCCGCCGGAAATGATGATGTCCTTGGAGCGGTCCTTGATCTCGATGTAGCCGTCCGAGTGCCACACGGCGAGATCGCCGGTGTGGTACCAGCCGCCCTCCAGCGCCTGCTCGGTTGCTGCCTCGTTCTTGAGGTAGCCCTTCATCACGTTGTTGCCGCGCATGAGGATCTCACCGATGGTTTGGCCATCCTTGGGCACCGGCTCCAGGGTGTTGGGATCGGCCACGCAGAGCGCTTCGAGCATGTGATAACGCACGCCCTGGCGCGCCTTGATCTTGGCCCGCTGCTCGAGCGGCAGCTCGTTCCACGCCTCGCGCCAGGCGCACACGGTCACCGGGCCGTAGACCTCGGTGAGGCCGTAGACATGGGTGACCTCGATGCCGAGTGTCTCGACGCCGGTTATCACCGAGGCAGGCGGCGCGGCGCCAGCGGTGGTGACCTTCACCGGGTGATCGAAGGTGCACTTGTCCTCGGCCGGAAGATTGACCAGGCCATTGAGCACAATGGGCGCGCCGCTGAAGTGGGTCACCTTCTCGTCGGCGATCAGGTTCATGATCTTCCTGGGGTCGACCCGGCGCAGGCATACGCTGGTACCGGCGTTGGCGGCGATGGTCCAGGGGAAGCACCAGCCGTTGCAGTGAAACATCGGCAGGGTCCAGAGGTAGACCGGATGGTGCGGCATGGCCCATTCGAGGATGTTGCTCACCGCGTTCAGGTAGGCGCCGCGATGGTGATAGACCACCCCCTTGGGCTTGCCGGTGGTACCGGAAGTGTAATTGAGCGAGATCGCCTGCCATTCGTCCTCGGGAAGATGATAGGCGTAGTCCGGGTCGCCCTCGGCCAGCAGTTCCTCGTACTCCAGCTCACCGATGCGCCGCACCTCCCCCTCGAACAGGGCATCGTCGACGTCGATCACCAGCGGCTTGATGGCAAGCCGCGACACGGCATCCTCGATCACCCCGGCGAATTCCGGGTCGACCAGGATCGCCCGCGCCTCGCCGTGCTCCAGCATGTAGGCGATGGCGTCGGCATCGAGGCGAATGTTGAGCGTATTGAGCACGCAGCCGGCCAGCGGCACGCCGAAGTGCGCCTCGAACATGGCCGGCACGTTGGGCAGCATGGCGGCCACCGTCTCGCCGGGGTTGATGCCGCGCTGCTCCAGCGCCGAGGCGAGCCGGCGGCAACGCATCCAGGTCTCGCGCCAGCTGCGGCGAACATCGCCATGAATGACCGCCGGGTAGTCGGGATAGATGGAGGCGCTGCGCTCGATGAAGGTCAGCGGCGATAGCGCCACGTGGTTAGCCGGCGTCTTGGGCAGGCCCTGTTCGAAGATGCTGTCGTTCATGGTGGGCTCCGGTGGGTATCGTTATTGTGATAGGCAAGCATGCGCCGCCGGCACGCAGAAGGCCGGCGACGCCGCCGGTTCAGTGGGCCGCGACGTCAAGGTCGGCCAGGCTCGCCAGCCCCGCCTCGATGACGCGGAGGTTGCCACGGCCCACCGGCAACCACTGACGCAGAGCATAGTCGGCGGCGGCCAGCTTGTTGCGATAGAACGGCTCGCTGCTGCCGGCCGCCTGGGCGACGCTGGCCTTGAGCGCCGCCCGCCCCATCTGCCAGGCGCACAACACGTGGCCGGTCAGGCTTAGGAATGGCGTGGCGTAGGCCTGGACGGCATCGATGCCCCGCTCGGGGTCGCTGCCCTGCTCCAGCAAGATGGCCATGGCGGCGCGCAGGTCGGCCGCTCCCGCCGCCAGGTTCTCGCCAAGCACTTCCAGGCCCTCCTGCTGCTGCAGGGCGCGTGCGGTGGTCTCGACGTCATCGATCAGGCTGGCCAGGGCCGTGCCACCGTCACGCTGCAGCTTGCGCCCGGCCAGATCGAGCGCCTGGATGCCGTTGGTGCCCTCGTAGATCGGCGCGATGCGGGCATCGCGTAGCAGCTGGGCGGCACCCGTCTCCTCGATGTAGCCCATTCCGCCATGTACTTGCACGCCCAGCGAGGCGATGTCCACCGCCTGGTCGGTGGAGAAGGCCTTGACCACCGGGATCAGCACGTCGACCCGCGCCTGGGCGGCCTCGCGTTCGGTAGCCTCCGCGGCGTGGCGAGCCACATCGAGCTCGGCGGCACAGTACAGCGCCAGCGCGCGCAGGGCATCGGTGCGGGCACGCATCGACAGCAGCATGCGGCGCACGTCCAGATGGCCGCTGATGGTGCTCTCGCCATCGCCACGCGGGCTTCTGCCCTGCACGCGGTCCAGGGCATAGGCGAAGGCGTGCTGGCAGGCGCGTTCGGCCACGCCGATGCCCTGCACGCCGACCTTGTGGCGCGCCTCGTTCATCATGGTGAACATGTGGTTGAGACCTCGCCCCTCCTCGCCCACCAGGTAGCCGATGGCACCGTCGCCTTCGCCGAAGCTCAGGGTGCAGGTGGGCGAGCCGTGGATGCCCAGCTTGTGCTCTATGGAAGCGCAGGTGACGTCGTTGCGCTCGCCCAGGGTGCCGTCCGCGTCGACCAGGAACTTGGGCACCAGGAATAGCGAGATACCTTTATTGCCCTCGGGGGCATCGGGCTTGCGAGCCAGCACCAGGTGGATGATGTTCTCGCTGGCGTCGTGCTCGCCCCAGGTGATGAAGATCTTCTGGCCGAACAGGCGGTAGTGATCGCCCTCTTCATCAGGACATGGCACTGCGCGGGTACGCACCTTGGAAAGATCGGAGCCAGCCTGGGGCTCGGTGAGGTTCATGGTGCCGGTCCAGCTGCCCTCGACCAGCTTGGGAAGGTAGATCGCCTTGAGGATATCGCTGCCGTGGTGCGCAAGCGCCTCGATGGCGCCGGCGGTGAGCATCGGGCACAGCCCCAGCGCCATGTTGGCGCCATGCAGCATCTCCTGCACGCTACTGGCAACCACCTCGGGCAGGCCTTGGCCACCCAGCGCCTGGGACACGCCGATGCCGTTCCAGCCACCTTCGACATAGGCCTGATAGGCCTCAGCGAAGCCGTCGGGGAGCGTTACGCCGCCGTCCTCGCGGCGAACGCAGCCCTGCCGATCGCCGCTGGCATTGAGCGGCGCCCAGACCTCACCCGACAGCCTGGCGGCCTCCTCCAGCACGGCCTCCACCAGGTCGGGGCTGGTTTCCTCGAAGCCGGGCAGGTCGAGCGAGCGCTGCTCGAGCAGCTCCTCGAGCACGAAGCGAAGATCACGAACGGGGGCGGCGAAGGGAAACATGGCAATACCTCAGGAAAACGATAACGGCGATAGTAGATTCACTATTTCACGTTAACCATTATCCCTAGGTCGCAGTCAGGTGGCCATGGCAACCGACCGTATAACGCAACGCGCCCGGTGCGATGGCACCGGGCGCGAAGAGGAAACGGGAGTATGGATCAGGGGCGGCTGGCGCGCGTCGCATCGTCACCGGTCATGACCGGCTCGTCCGCTCGCTTCTCGTCCTCCTCATACTCATCCCTGTCACCTTCGGGATAGAAAACGATGTGCGGCTCGTCGGGCGGAGGCGGGCCGACCAGCGGTTCGGCCACTTCCACATCGGGCACAAGAGCGGACAGATCCTCCATATGCTCATGCTCGATGGCGCCCTGCATCAACTCCTCGGTGACGGCCAGCTCGGCACCCACCGACGACATCGGTGTCGAGGGAGCGAAGGGCGCCACCGGCATCGGCGCCGGGCGCACGCTGCGCCGCCAAGTGAAGAAGCCCACCAGGAACAGGCTCAGGGCACCGAAGGCCCAGAACAGTCCGGTATCGCCGACCCAGGCCATGACCGGCGAGATCATCGGCGGACTCACCGCCGAGCCGATGGCGTTGATCATCAACAGGCCCTGGCTCATGCGCACCAGCGCTCCCGCCGGCGCGCGGTCGGCGGCATGGCTCACCGCCACCGGATAGAGCGCGAAGACGCCGCCGCCGAGCAGGAACAGCAACGCCGCCAACACCCACGACTGAAGAGGTAACAACAGCATGCCGGCGGAAATCAGGGCGCAGAAGGCACCGATCAGGATCAGCACCATCTGGCGGTCGTGGCGGTCGGACCAGCGCCCGATGGGATACTGCAGCAGCATGGCGCCAAGCACCACGACGGCCATCATCTGGCCGACCTGCGCGACCGACAGGCCGACGCGCTGCAGATAGAGCGGCAACAGGGAGTAAACGGCCGCCACCGCCAGGCCGGAACCGAAGCTGCCCATTACCCCGGTGGGCGTCATGGTGATCAGGCGCATCGGCGACAGCGGCTCGGCATGCTCGATCAGCGGCGAGACCCGCGGGATCATCGCCATGGGGAGCACCGACAGCGAGGCCAGCATGCCGATGACCATGAAGGGGGCGGTTTCGCCCATGGCGTCGGTCACCCCCAGCAGCAGTTGCCCGACCACACCGGCGGCATAGAGCGAGATCATGTAGAGCGCCAGCAGGCGCCCGCGCACTTTCTGGTCGCCCGAGGTGAGCAACCAACTCTCGATCACCAGGTAGACCCCGACCGTGGCCCAGCCACCGACCAGGCGTAGCGCAAACCAGGCCCAGGGCTCGAAGAACAGCGCCTGCAGCAGCACGGTGACCGCCACCAGCGAGGCGAAGCTGCCATAGGCGCGAATGTGACCGATGCGCAGCAATAGCCTGTCGTTGAACATGGCGCCCAGCGCCAGGCCGATGAAATAGGCGGACGAGACCCAGCCGATGACCACCGGCGACTCCCCGGCCGCATCCAACCGCAGGGTAATCAGCGTGGCCAGGAAACCGTTGCCGATCCCCAGAATGAACAGCCCCAGTAGGGGAGCCAGGGCCATGGCCAGCAATTGGCGCGACATGCAGAAGCCTCACTCGGAAGGTGACACGTGACGATACGAGAAGATGGCAGATAACCCCGTTGACTGCCTACGCATGACACGTACGAGCGACTCGGGCGATACGCCGCCCTTGACCAGGGCGCGCGAATCATACGCCCGCTGCGCCACGAGTCAATCGCTTTCTCGGGGTGCCTGGTGAGATATGGTGTTTTCGCCGGGAACTCAACCCCACCGCAGCCACTTTCACTGTTTTTGCAGCAGCGCTACATCGGCGGCGGGAAACTCGACGCACATACCGAGCCGCCCCGCCAGCCATTCGAAGCTAATCTCGCTGAAGAAGCACACATGGGTCGGGTCGAGAATGTAGTGCCAGCGGGCAAAGGCCTCTTCAGAGGTCACGCGCTTGGTCATTACTCCAAGCCACCCACCGGCAGGGAGCAGCGCCGCGAGCCGCTCGAACTCACGGCCCGGCCGGAACAGGTGTTCCGCCACTTCGGTCGCGGTGACGAAGTCGTAGCCTCGATCGAGTACCGCACGATCCGGGGCGTAGAAGGGATCGTAGATCGCCATGGAGTGCCCCGCCTCCTCGAACATCAGCGACAGCGTGGGCCCGGGGCCGGCGCCGAAATCGAGCCCGCACGCGCCGGGGGCCAACCGGCTGTGCAGCGGCTCGAACAGTCGCGCCAGGAAGCGCCGGTAGCCCGGGTCGTCGGGACGGTTCTGGTGCTGGTCGTAGACGGCCTTCTCCGCCTCGGGCGCGATGCGCTGCTCGGGGGGCACGAAAGCCAGCTGGCAGCGCTCGCAGCGATAGTAGTCGCGGCGCGCATCACGATGGAAATGGCGCGTGCGGGTCGCATCGCATAGCGGGCAGGTCGGCATCGTCGTATCCTTTTATGGCTGACGAATCAAAGCGTATCGAATACACACCACAACGAGGAGGCCTGCATGCTGTCAGGTCTGGATCATCTGGTCATTACCGTAACCGACATTTCACGCGCCGTGGACTTCTACTCCCGGGTGCTCGGGCTCGAAGTGCGCTATCGCGACCGCGAGCGCGTCGATCTCATGCTCGGCGACATTGCCCTGCGCCTGCACTGGACCGACACCGACATCGTGCCGCGAGCCGCCACCCCGACGCCGGGCAGCCTCGACCTCTGCTTGCGCAGCCTGCTGCCGCTGGAGGAAGTGCGCCGCCACCTGGAGGCCCTCGACGTCGAAGTGGAACTGGGGCCCGTCACCCGCCAAGGGGCCAACGGCAGCATCGAATCGCTCTATCTTCGCGACCCCGACGGCAACCTGCTGGAAATCAGCCGCCCGTCCCGCGATGGCGGCGAATGATGCTCACCGCTGGCATTGTCGCTGTCGGCCGGTATCATTGGCGCCAACATTCCGTTTTTGGGACGCCGCATGAACGACAACCCGCAGCGCAACGATGCTTCCGATCATCATGTCGTGACCGAATCGGGCGGCAAGCCCGACACGACCCTTCCACTCGTCGTCTACGCCCTCTACCTGGCGGGCATCGTGACCGGGGGATTGACCGCCCTGATAGGCATCGTGATCGCCTACGTCTACCGGGGCAACGGGCCGCACTGGCTCGATGAGCATTACCGCTACCAGATCCGCACGTTCTGGCTGGCCATGCTCTATTTCGCCATTTCGGCCCTGCTGACGCTGGTGATGATCGGCTTCATCACCTGGTTGCTGGTCGTGGTCTGGCTGGTGGTACGCTGCGTCAAGGGCATGAAGCGACTGCAGGAACACCGCGAACCGGCCAACGTGGATGCCTGGCTGCTCTGAGCCCATGAGCGATACGTCGTCCCCCGCTTCCACCCTGCAGGGCCGGGTCATAGCCCTGCTCTGGCGCACGCTGGCCGGGCGCCGGCCGCACACGCTATGGCGGTTGGCTCACATGGCCGGCCCCCTCATCTATCGCTTCAGCCAGCGTGAACGTGAAGTCACCGAAATCAACCTGGCGGAAGTCTTTCCCGAGCGCAGCGCAGCGGCACGACGCCGCCTGGCGCGGGAGAGCCTGGTTCATTCGACTGCCACCATGCTGGAGCTGGGCTTCGCCTGGATGGCCCGCCCGGAACGGGTCGAAGCCGCCATTCGCGAGATCCACGGCCGTGAGCTGCTCGACGAGGCCCGCGCCGAAGGCCGGGGCGTCATCGTGCTGGCTCCCCATTTCGGCAACTGGGAAGTGCTCAATTTCTGGCTATCGAGCCACTTCCCCTTCACCGCCATGTACGAGCCGCCCAAGATCGCCGAGCTAGACCCAGTGATCCGCCAAGGGCGTGAGCGCATGGGTGCCAAGCTCGTCCCCACCAATCCGCGCGGCGTGGCGGCGCTACTGAAGGCGCTCAAGCGTAGCGAGGCGGTGGGAATCCTGCCCGATCAGGAGCCGAGCTGGGGTAGCGGCGTGTTCGCTCCCTTCTATCACCGTCTTGCCTACACCGCGACCCTGCTGCCCAAGCTGGTCGCGCGCACCGATGCGCGCGTGGTCACCGGCGTGGCCCGCCGCCTGCCGCGGGGCGGCTTCGCCATCCATTTCCTCGCCGCGGACGAGCGCGTCTATGCCGCCGACGACGAGACCTCTGCCACCGGCGTCAACGCCTGCGTCGAGGCTGCCATCGCCCTCGATCCCGCCCAGTACCAATGGGAGTACAAGCGCTATCGCAAGGTAGTCGAGCAGCAGCAAGGCCACCCGGATCACAAATCGTTCCGTCTCTACTGACACTGCATCGACACGCATTTACCATCGCTGGCTGGCAAGCCGGCCCTATCCTGCTAGACTGCCTGCAACGCTTGACGGGGTGCCGGTGGAACCGGCTGAGATCGCCATACGACACTGCTTGCAGGCTGTCGTCACGGCGGGGCCCGTAGAACCTGATCCGGCTCGTACCGGCGTAGGGATCAAGCGGTGGCCGCGTACCCTGCCCTTCCGCGTCACCTCTTTCTCCTCGCCCGCTCCGGATCGTGCCACGTACCGGAGGCAAGATGGGCTACCGCTTCACCGACCTTACGAACGCCTGCCAGGCCGACTGGCGTGCCTACATCGAGCACGACTTCGTGCGCGAGTTGGGCGCCGGCACTCTCGAGGAAGGCGCCTTTCGCCACTACCTGCAGCAGGACTATCTGTTCCTGATCCACTTCGCCCGTGCCTATGCCCTGGCCGCCTACAAGAGCCGCAGCCTCACCGACCTGCGCCAGGCTCATGAAGGCCTCAAGGCGATCCTCGACGTGGAACTCGATCTGCACGTGGGCTACTGCCGCGAATGGGGCATCGACGAGGAGCAGCTGGCTGCGTTGCCCGAAGCCCGGGCGACGATGGCCTATACCCGCTACGTACTCGACACCGGTAACCGCGGCGACCTGCTCGACCTGCACGTGGCGCTTGCTCCCTGCCTGGTGGGCTATGGAGAGATCGCCCATTGGCTGAATGCCCAGGCGTTTACCGTGCGTGGCGCAGCCAACCCCTCCGAGGCGTGGATCGCCATGTACGAGAGCGAGGAATTCCAGGACGCCATGCGCGCCGAGCTCGGATGGCTCGACGCACGCCTGGCCGACGTGACCCCGGCGCGCTTTGACGAGCTCTCCGAGGTGTTCCGCGATGCCACGCGACTCGAGATCGATTTCTGGCAGATGGGACTGGATCGCGCGATCTGACCCGCTGCCGTGCAAGACCGTTGCCGCTGCGAAGCATGAGGAGCGGAAACGACCTGCCCGCCGATAGTGGCGGGCGAACACGCTTGACGGGGTGCCGTTGAAGACGGCTGAGATCATGCAGCGCCGCGCGCCCAGCATGGATCCCGTTGAACCTGAACTGGCTAGGACCAGCGTAGGGATCAAGCGACACGCAGCCGGGCTCCCCCGCCTGCCCCTGTCCTCCCCAGCTGTCCTCCCTGACGACCCACAACAAGGGAGAACACCCATGAGCAAGACCACCCATTTCCTCGCCGAGACCGCCCAGGTCGACGCCGCCACCGTTCAGCCGCTGCCCGGCTCGCGCAAGGTCTACATCGAGGGTTCCCGCCCCGACGTGCGCGTCCCCTTCCGCGAGATCGCGCTGTCACCGACCAAGACCTCCGGCGCCGACGAAGCGAACCCACCGCTACTGGTCTATGACACCTCGGGCCCCTACACCGACCCGGCGGCCGAGATCGACTTGCGCCGCGGTCTGCACGAGCTACGCCGCGCCTGGATCGAGGAACGCGGCGATACCGAACGTCTCGACGGACCGACCAGCGAATACGGCAAGCGCCGCGCCAACGACCCGCTGCTCGCCCCGCTGCGCTTCGACCTCAGGCGCACGCCGCGCCGCGCCAAAGCCGGCAGGAATGTCACGCAGCTGCACTACGCGCGCCAAGGCATCATTACGCCCGAGATGGAGTTCATCGCCCTGCGCGAGAATCAGCGCCGCCAAGCGCTAGGGACGGAAGAGGTCGAGCGCATCCTCGGCCACCAGCATCCCGGCCAAGGCTTCGGCGCGCGCCTGCCCGAGGAGATTACCCCCGAGTTCGTGCGCGCCGAAGTCGCCGCCGGCCGCGCCATCATCCCCTGCAACATCAACCATCCCGAGTCGGAGCCAATGATCATCGGCCGCAACTTCCTGGTGAAGATCAACGGCAATCTGGGCAACTCGGCGGTCACGTCCTCCATCGAGGAGGAAGTCGACAAGATGACCTGGGGCATCCGCTGGGGCGCGGACACCATCATGGATCTCTCCACCGGCCAGAACATCCACGAGACCCGCGAATGGATCATCCGCAACTCGCCGGTGCCCATCGGCACGGTACCCATCTACCAGGCGCTGGAAAAGGTCAACGGCGTGGCCGAGGACCTCACCTGGGAGGTGTTTCGCGACACTCTGATCGAGCAGGCCGAACAGGGCGTAGACTACTTCACCATCCATGCCGGCGTGCTGCTGCGCTACGTGCCGCTGACCGCCAAGCGGGTGACCGGCATCGTCTCGCGCGGCGGCTCCATCATGGCCAAGTGGTGCCTCTTCCATCATCGGGAAAGCTTCCTCTATACCCACTTCGAGGAAATCTGCGAGATCTGCAAGCAGTACGACGTAGCCTTCTCACTGGGCGACGGCCTGCGCCCGGGCTCGGTGGCAGACGCCAACGACGAGGCGCAGATGGCCGAGCTCAAGACTCTGGGCGAGTTGACCAAGATCGCCTGGAAGCACGACGTGCAGGTGATGATCGAAGGCCCCGGCCACGTTCCCATGCATCTCGTGAAGGAGAACATGGACAAGCAGCTCGAATACTGTGACGAAGCGCCTTTCTATACCCTCGGTCCACTGGTCACCGATATCGCCCCCGGCTACGACCACATCACCTCGGGCATCGGCGCGGCGATGATCGGCTGGTACGGCTGTGCCATGCTCTGCTACGTCACGCCCAAGGAGCACCTCGGCCTGCCCAACAAGGACGACGTCAAGACTGGCATCATCACCTACAAGATCGCCGCGCACGCCGCGGACCTGGCCAAGGGCCACCCGGCGGCCCAGCGGCGCGACAATGCGCTATCGAAGGCACGCTTCGAGTTCCGCTGGGAGGATCAGTTCAACCTCGGTCTCGACCCCGACACCGCGCGCGAGTACCACGACGAGACCTTGCCCAAGGACTCAGCCAAGGTGGCACACTTCTGCTCCATGTGCGGGCCCAAGTTCTGCTCGATGAAGATCAGCCAGGAGGTGCGCGACTACGCAAGCGAGCATGGGCTGAACGGTGATCAAGAGGCAGTGATGAAAGGCATGGAGGAGCAGGCGAAGAAGTTCCAGGAGCTGGGGGCGGAGCTCTACAAGGAGGTGTAATCTCACTTCCACCTAAACACGCCGGCCTGAAAACCGGCGTGTTTTTTGTTACCGAGCAGGCGACAGCCGTCAAGGCTCGGATGTAGCCTGTAGGGACATGGAAGATTTGGGAGCGAGCCCATGCCTCACCTGCATGTCGCGTTGGTGACCGAGCGCCCCGAAGCGAGCCTGATACCGGTACTGCAGCTGCGCCCACAGGAGGTCGAGCTGGTGCCGTACCGGTCGACGCAGTTGGATGTGGAGCGTCTGGCGATCCTGCTGCGCCATGAGCTGCCCGCGGGTACCGATATACACGTTCATGCCGACATGCCTTCGAGCGCCCCTCAGCGCACCGGCGAATACTTCGACGCTCTCGCCGAGGCGCTCCAGCGCCGGCAGTTCGACGAACCCAACCTGTCGATCACCTACGATCCGGGCAACTGCGATATTCCTACCGCCCTATTGCTGCAGCAAGCCATGCGGCGTTGTGACGCCGATTGGCTATACGTGGACGAAAGGGCCAATGCGCTCTACCGCATGGCCTCGGGTTCCCCTTCCTCCAACCCCGAGGTGCTGGCCATCGAGCCGGTACTGGACATCGATCGTTATCTCCAGGCCAACGGTCGCAAGCGGGTACGCGCCCTTTCCGACGGCACCGAATGGCAGCGAACCTGCGAGCGGCGCAGATCGCTGACGCACTACCTGGCGCAGCATGCCGACCGGCTGGCCGGTCTGCTCGGAGAGCTCAACGACATCGTGCATGGCCCGGGTGGCGTACTGGAACGGCGCGCCCAGCACGCCCCCGTCCTGCGCCAGGGCGCCAGCCGCCAGCGCCTGCATCGTCCGCCCCAGTTCCCCGCTACCGACGCCTTGACCAAGCTGCACGAAGCCGGCCTGTTGCGCTGGACCAGCGCCCAACCGCTGGAGGTGGAGGTGGCCACGCTCGAGGGTGCGCTCTATCTCGGCGGCAGCTGGCTCGCCGAGTACGCCTGGCACAGTGCACGCGAGGCGGGGTTGTCCCAGGTTTGCTGTGGCACCCATATCCTCGACCTGGACGTCGACCGCAACGACCAGCCGGTGATACCGGCCTGTCTGGCCGTCGAGAACAACCGCTTGCTGTTCCTCGAGAGCCTGATCGCGCGCCCCGGGCCGCAGGCTTGCCTGCAGCAGGGCCTGCAGCGCCTGCATGAGCTGCTCAATCATTCGGCCGGGCTCGCCGCCACCCGGCTATTGCTGGCCTGCGGCGAGTTCGACCGGGCCCAGCGGCGCCTGACCGAATTGCAGCGCGCCCAAGGGCCGCGAGTCGAGGTGGTGGAAAGCGGCGACTTGAAGCATCTGCCTGCCCTGCTGGCGCACTGGAAGGAGCATGGCCGCTGGCCGGGCAGCTGAATTTCGCCTTGTCGCGGCACGAAAAACGCCCTCGGCAGAACCGAGGGCGCCAGGCGCGTATCGTTGACGGGCCTCGCTTCAGAAGCGGTAGCGAACCCCGACGCTGGCGGCGTCGAAGGTGTAGTCGGACTTGTCGAGATAGCGCATGTAGTCGGCACCGACCGCCAGGTTGGGAGCGATGTCGAATTCGGCGCCACCGCCGTACGAGAAGCCGCTCTCCTGATCGGTATCGAAGTCCACCTCGGTGAAACCCGCCAGGCCGTAGAGGCGGAACTCCTCGGAAACCGGCAGGATGCCCTTGGCGTAGGCGCCGACCAGATATTCCAGTTCCGTCGGGCCATCGGAACCACCGGTTCCCAAATGGGCCTCGGCGCCAAAGTATTCGGAGAACTGAGCCCCGCCGTTCAGGCGCAGCCCCACGCTGTCACCGTCGGCGCCATGGTCGTAATCGAGATCCCAGAACATCGCATCGGCCCCGACATACGTCCGCGGGTACATGGGCATGCGAGCCTGGTTCTGGCTGCGGTACTGCGAACCCTGGACCTGACGCTGGCCCTGTCCCTGCATCTGCTGGGTTCGCTGCTGCGTCTGTCCCTGCTGTGTTTGCGGCTGTGCTTGCGGTTGCTGGGCCTGGGCGGAGACAGCAACGCCACTGGCGATGGCAACGGCTGCGGTGATGGCTAGCGGTTTCATCTCGCACCTCCATTAAAAAACAGCGTTTCCTTACGTCCAAGCCAAGTTTGGTACAGAGTCTCGCCAGCTGCAAGCGAAGCCCGCCAAGAATGGCAGACGCTCAGTGCGGTGACAGGCTCAGCGCGGTGAAAGACTCAGTGCAACGATCCCGCCCAGGACGATGGTGGCCCCGACGAGCTGGGTCGCCGAGAGCATCTGCCCTAGGACCAGATAACCCAGCAGCAGCGAGGCAACGGGTTCCACGTTCATCACCGGCGCGTTGCGCGCCATCTCCAGCCTCGGCACGCTGATGAACAGCACCGAGAACGCTACGCTGTAGAGCAGCGCCAGTGCCACCAGCGCTCCCCAGCCGGTTCCGCTTCCCGGAAGCGCCATACCGCCCGGAACCAGCTGCAGGGCGCCGGCGGCGAGCATCGCCACGAATACCGTGAGCATGGTCAGCAGGCTGCGCAGGGTGCTGCCCACCGCACCGAGGTGGTGTTCGGTGATCCATAGTGCACAGGAGAAGGCCGCCGCCGCCCCCAGGCCGAACGCCACTCCGGGCAACCATGCCGGACCGAGCGCCTCGGGGCTCGCCAGCCAGGCCGGAACGTCGAGCACCACCACCAGCCCCACCAGGATGACGGTCATGATCAGTGCCGCACGCAGTGTCGGGCGCGGCCCACCCAATGCCCAGGTGAGCAGCGCCAACTGAATGGGAAAGGTATTCATCAGCAGCAGCGCCACGACTACAGGTATGCGCGCCACCGCCGAATAGAGACATAGGCTCTGGACGGCGACCATCAGTCCCGCCAGTAGCTGCCAAGGGCGTGAGCTGGCCGGAATCTGCAAGCGCTTGCCCTGCCATAGGAAGAGCGCCACTAGCACGGTGAGCGCCACAGCCGAACGCACCAGCACGGCGAGCAGCAGTCCGGTACCTTCGTCGAAAGCCAGCCGGGCCGCGACATGGTTGCCGGCGAACAGCGTGGCGACGGAGGCGAGCAGCAATACGGCAACATGGCGCGGCAACAGCAATGCGCTGCCAGGCGCCGCGGTATCGGTCGACATGACGGGTTCCATCGGTTTGGGTGTCGACAGCATGCCAGGATTTTCGATAGACGCCTAATCAAGTGCCGGCTTGATCTGGAACAGGGCTCGCGCTGACACCAGAGTGGTAGACTAAAGTCTTACGTCTATCCTCCCTCTACATTCTCATCATGCGGAGCCCCGATGAACGCTTCGGTACTGGTCATCAACTGCGGTTCGTCGTCGATCAAATATGCCCTGGTGCCGTCAACGCCGGACCAGCCTCGCCTGGCCGGGCTGGCGGAACGCCTGGGCGGCGGCGACGCTCGGCTCAAGGGCATCGACAGCCACGGCGAACCTTTCACGCAGGCGCTCGGCAATGTCGATCACACCCGTGCGCTGGAGGCCATTCTCGATCGCCTGGAAGGGCGCCGGCCAGTCGCGGTGGGCCATCGCATTGTGCATGGCGGCGAGCACTTCACCCGCGCCGCGCTGATCGATGACGCTGTCGTCGAGGCGATCGAACGGACCTCGGCCCTGGCTCCGCTGCACAACCCCGCCAATCTGGAGGGGGTGGCGGCCACGCGACGGCTATTCCCCGATTTGCCCCAGGTCGCTGTATTCGACACCGCCTTTCACCAGTCCCTACCACCGCGGGCCTATCGTTACGCCTTGCCGGATGCGCTCTACCGCGACCATGCCATCCGCCGCTACGGTTTCCACGGCACCAGCCACGCCTACGTCAGCCAGCGCGCCGACCGTCTGGGCGGGTTGGAAGGAGGTGCCTGGCTTACCGCCCATCTGGGCAACGGCTGCTCCACTTGCGCCGTATGGCAGGGTCAGAGCCTCGACACCAGCATGGGGCTGACTCCGCTGGAAGGGTTGGTGATGGGCACGCGCAGCGGCGACGTCGACCCGGGCCTGCACGCTCATCTCTCGCGCCAGCTGGGTTGGTCGCTGGAACGCATCGACGAGGTGCTCAACCGCAACAGCGGCCTGCTGGGCCTGTCGGGTCTGACCAACGACATGCGCGAGCTCGAAGCCGCCGAGGCCCAGGGCCATCCAGGCGCGACGCTGGCCATCGAAGTGTTCTGCTACCGCATCGCCAAGTCGCTGGCGGCTCTCTCCTGCGCCCTGCCCCGCCTCGACGGCCTGGTCTTCACCGGCGGCATCGGCGAGAACTCCGCGCTCGTTCGTGAGCGGGTGATCACCCAGTTGCCCCACTTCGGCCTGCAGCTCAACCGCACCGTCAATAGCGAGACGGTGCGGGGACGCGAGGGTCGCATCGATGCCGGCGGACGCCAGCTCTGGGTCATACCCACCGACGAAGAAGGTCAGATCGCTGTCGAAACCCGCCAGCGCCTGGCCCAGTGAAGGAAGAGACGAACGCATGACGCCACGCCACGTACGACCGCAACCCCAGATCCTGCTCATGGTGCCCACTGGCGTCGGGGTCGGCCTGACGTCCGCCAGCCTCGGGCTGATGCAGGCACTGGACACCATCGGCCTGAAAGCCGGCTTCTTCAAGCCGTTCCGCCAGGATGAACTCAACGGCCCCGGCCCCGACCGTTCTACCGCCCTGGTCGGCAGCACCCTCGGCCTGCGTCCGCCGGCCCCTATTGCCCAGGCCGATATGGAACGCCTGCTGCGCCAGGATCGCCTCGACGTGCTGATGGAGCAGGTGATCGAGTTGCACGACATGGCGCTGGGGGACGACGATGGCTCGGCGCCCGACCTGATGGTGGTCGAGGGCCTGGTGCCCACCGCCCATGGCACCTACGCCACCCAGCTCAACACCCAACTGGCCCACGCACTCAATGCGCGGATAATCCTGGTCGGCAGCGGCGACGCCGCCAGTCCCGAGGCCCTGGCCGAGCAGCTCGACATGCACGCGCGCGCCTTCGGTGGCGTGGGTTCCACACGCACCCTGGGCTGCATCCTGATGCGCATGCAGAATCTGCCTGGCGCCGAGGAGCCGACGCTGGTGCCCGGCGGTACCCCCACCCGACTCGACGACGCCTTTCTCGCCGAGCTGCGCCGCTATTCGCCGGCACTCGCCACCGACCGCTTCCACCTGATCGGCGTGGTGCCCTACAACCCCGCACTGATCGCCCCACGCGTGATCGACGTGGCGCGGGCGCTGAACGCGCGCATGCTCAACGAAGGCGACGCCGCCACCCGCCGGGTACTCTCCACCAGCCTGTGCGCACGCAGCGCCGCCAACGCGCTGCACGTGTTCCGCCCCGGCAGCCTGATCGTGACCTCGGGCGATCGCGACGACATCGTGCTGGCATCGGCACTGGCGACCATGAATGGGGTACCCATGGCCGGCGTGCTACTGACCAACGGCTTCATGCCCAACGACAACATGGTCGAGATGTGCCGGCCGGCGCTGAAGACCGGCATGCCGGTGCTGGCGGTGGACACAGACAGTTTCACCACCGCCAAGAACCTCGGCCGGATGGGCAACGACATTCCCATGGACGACCTGGAGCGCGCCGAGCAGGTGACCCGCTTCGTGGCCGGACATATCGACCTGCAATGGCTCAAGGATCACCTGAGCCGCGGGTTCACGCCGCGCCTGTCGCCGTCGGCGTTCCGTCACGAGCTGGTCAAGCTGGCGCAGCGCGCCAACCGGCGCATCATCCTGCCGGAAGGCAACGAGCCACGCACCGTGGAAGCCGCAGCGATCTGCCAGCGCCGCGGCATCGCCAACTGCGTGCTGCTGGCCCGTCGCGAAGAGGTCGAGGAAGTGGCGCGCAACCGCGGCATCGAACTGCCGGAGGGGCTCGAGATTCTCGATCCCGAGCGAATCCGCCACCGCTACGTGGCGCCCATGGTGGAGCGTCGCCGGGGCAAGGTGAACGAGCTGACGGCAGAAGACCAGCTGCAGGACAACGTGGTGCTGGGCACCATGATGCTGCAACTCGACGAAGTCGACGGTCTGGTCTCGGGGGCAGTGCACACCACGGCCAACACGGTGCGTCCGGCCTTCCAACTGATCAAGACCGCCCCCGGCTACCGCCAGGTGTCGTCGATCTTCTTCATGCTGCTGCCCGAACAGGTGGTGGTTTACGGCGACTGCGCGGTGAATCCGGACCCCGACGCAGAGGCGCTGGCCGAGATCGCCATTCAGAGCGCACGCTCCGCTCAGGCCTTCGGCATCGAGCCGCGGGTGGCGATGATCAGCTATTCCACCGGAGAGTCGGGCAGCGGCGCTGACGTCGACAAGGTTCGCCAGGCCACGCGACTGGCTCGCGAGCAGGCCCCCGACCTGCTGATCGACGGTCCGCTGCAGTACGACGCCGCCGCAATCGAGAGCGTCGGCCGTCAGAAGGCGCCCGACTCGCCGGTGGCCGGCAACGCCACGGTGTTCGTATTCCCCGATCTCAACACCGGCAACACCACCTACAAGGCGGTGCAGAGAAGCGCCAGGGTGGTCAGCGTGGGGCCGATGCTGCAGGGCCTCAACAAACCGGTCAACGACCTCTCGCGTGGCGCCCTGGTGGACGACATCGTCTATACCATCGCGCTCACGGCCATCCAGGCCGCCCAGCGCAATTAAGCCTCCTGCACCTGGACGATCGCCCTGGCCAGGCGCTCGGGGCGGTAGGGTGCAGGATCGATGGCCGGTTCGCGCGCCAGCAGCAGGTCGACCAGCAGCCGGGTAGACGCCGGCGCCAGCACCAGGCCGTTGCGGTAGTGCCCGGCATTGACGTGCAGCCCCTCGATGCCGGGCACGGCGCCGATGAAGGGGATGCCGTCCGGCGCCGCGGGCCGCAGCCCGGCCCAATGATGCTCGACCTCGCACTCGGCCAGGGCCGGCAGCATGGCCACTGCGCTGCGCCACAGCGAGTCGCGGGCTTCCGCGGTGGTGCACTTGTCGAAGTCGGTCTGCTCCAGGGTCGAGCCGACCAGCACGCGACCATCCGAGCGCGGAATCAAATAGCGGCCGTCGGCCAGCACCACCCGCTCAAGCAGCTGCCGACCGCCGGGCATGCTCGGCGTGGCGAACAGCATCATCTGCCCCTTCACCGGACGCACCGGCAGGGCCATGTCGAGCTCCGCCAGCAAGACCCCGCTCCAGGCGCCACCGCACAGCACCACCTGTTCGGCGTCGATACGCCCCCGTGCGGTCATCACGCCCTGCGCACGGCCACGCTCGACGACAAGCCGTTCGACTGCCGTCTCCTCCCTCAGGTTGACGTTGGCCAACGTCTGAAGCCGAGCGCGCAGCGCCCGGCACAGCCTCGGGTTGCGAACACTGCCCAAGGTCGGCATCCATAGCCCGCCGGCAAGGCCCTCGCGCAGCCACGGCTCCTTGGCGTAGACGAACGCCGCGTCGACCGCCTCGAGCGGGCGGTCCTGACGGCGCGCCCAGTCGAAGGCGCGCTCGGCATCGTCCACCCGCAGGTAGAGCAGGCCTTTCTGGCGGTACTCGATGTCGATGCCGGTACTTTCGCGCAGCCGCTCGGCCAGTTCGGCATACTCCCTCTCGGCGCGGTGCGCCAGCGTCGAGACCGGATCGCTGTAACGCCAGGGATAGAGCGGCGAGACGATGCCGCCGCCGGCCCAGGAGGCCTCCCGGCCGCAGCGGCCTCGCTCCACCAGGGTGACGGTATGGCCGGCCTCGGCCAGCTGGCAGGCCGTCAGCATGCCGATGACGCCGCCACCGATGATCAGAAAATCGTTCACGAAGGGCTTCCTCGGGTCGTACCCGCGCGGACGGGCGTACCCGCATGGTACCCAATCGCCGCGCCGAGTTCAGGGCTCGGGACGGTCACATGCTGCAGTGGCGGGATCGGAAACGCGCCAGCCGCCCGGCTCCCATATGACGAAGATAACGAACGCCGTTCTTTCACGCTGGCGCTGGCTGGCCTAGAGTGGAGGCATGTTTCGCAGGAATTCAGGAGGAGTGCCCATGGCGGTTCAAGAGCGGCCCTTGGCCCAAGCTGGCCCCGAGCGACGTGCTCAGCTCACGCTGTTTGCGCGCAATTTCTTCAAGCACCCCCGCATGCTGGGTTCGATCATACCCAGCTCCCCGTTCCTGGTCCGGCGCCTGCTGGAGCGGGTGGACTGGGCGCGTGCCCGCGTGGTCGTCGAGTACGGCCCCGGAGTCGGCACCATCACTCGGGAGATTCTGAACCGCCTGCACCCCGACGCCACGCTGGTGGTGATCGAGACCAACGACGATTTCGTCGAATTCCTCAACCGTTCGCTGCACGACCCGAGGCTGAAGGTCATCGCGGGGTCGGCCGAGGACATCCAGGAACAACTGGACCAACTGGGCTTGCCGCCCGCCGACTATGTGCTGGCCGGGCTTCCCTTCAGTACCATGCCCGCCGAATGTCGCGAACGTATCCTCTCGGCCAGCCGGGAAGCGCTGGGGCCGGGAGGCGCCATGCTGATCTACCAGTTCTCGCCCCGGGTCTCGTCCGATCTGCGCCAGACCTTCTCCCGGGTGGAGAACGATTTCGAACCGATCAACGTACCGCCGGCACGTCTCTACTACTGCCACAAGTGAACTGCCCCAAGGGAATCCCTGACGAGCCGGCAACGCCGCCGGCTCTCGCATCGCCAGCCTGCTCGCCTTGCCTGGCCGTTGGCCACGCTCGCGCTGGCCCATGGCCGGGAAACGGCATATCCTCGTGGGTTCGATAGTCACGAACCCAACGGAGAACCCAATGCCCGGCCTGCTGCCCGATGTCGATCCCGATGGCCTGCTCGAGTACTCGGTGGTCTATACCGACCGCTCGCTCAACCATATGTCCCGCCGTTTCCAGGGCGTGATGCGCGATGTCTCGGCGACCCTCAAGCAGGTCTATGGCGCCCACAGCGCGGTGATCGTGCCCGGCAGCGGCACCTTCGGCATGGAGGCCGTGGCGCGCCAGTTCGCCACCAACCAGCACTGTCTCATCGTGCGCAACGGTCAGTTCAGCTACCGCTGGTCGCAGATCCTCGAGATGGGCGCCATCGCCGAATCCACCATCGTGCTCAAGGCAAGCCGCCTGGATCCGAACGATGCCGAGTCCCCCTTCGCCCCCGCTCCCATCGAAGAGGTCGAGCGCACCATCCGCGAGGAGCGCCCTGCCGTCGTCTTCGCTCCCCATGTCGAGACTTCCGCCGGCATCCTGCTGCCCGACGAGTATCTCAAGCGGGTGGCATCGGCCGTTCACGAGGTCGACGGCCTGTTCATACTCGATTGCATCGCCTCCGGCACGCTGTGGGTCGACATGCGCGAAACCGGCGTCGACGTGCTGGTCAGCGCTCCGCAGAAGGGCTGGAGCGGCCTGCCCTGCTGCGGCATGGTGATGCTCTCCGAGCGGGCCCGGGAGCGCATCGAGCACACCGTCAGCACCAGCTTCGCCTGCGACTTGCGCAAGTGGCTCGCGATCATGGAAACCTACGAGAGCGGTGGCCACGCTTACCACGCCACCATGCCCACCGATGGCCTGGCCCGGCTACGCGATATCATGCAGGAGACCGCCGAGTACGGTTTCGACCGGGTGCGTGGCGAGCAGCTCGCCCTGGGCGAAGGGGTGCGGGAACTGCTTGCCCGCTACGGCTACCGCAGCGTGGCGGCGCCAGGCTTCGAGGCCCCCGGCGTGGTGGTCTGCTACAGCCGCGATCCAGGCGTTGTGGCCAAGTTCGCCGAGGCCGGCATTCAGGTCGCCGCGGGAGTACCGCTGATGTGCGACGAAGGGGAGTCCTTCCAGGCTTTCCGGATCGGTTTGTTCGGGCTGGACAAGCTGCACCATCGCGAGCGCAGCCTGGCCACCCTGGATGCCGCGCTCGAGCGTATCGCCTGATCCCAAGCCAGTCGTGGGCGGCCCTCCGGCCGCCCCGTTCGTACCGGTCAGTTCAGATCAGGTCCAGTAGCCACTCACGCCACGTGGCATCATGCCCAGGTTATTCTCCACCGATTTCACCCCCGGGGTGTTCTCGGCCGCCACCTGCACGGCCATTTTCTCCTCCTGGCTCTCCACCAAGCCCCAGAGCTGTACCGCTCCATCGGTGACGATCACGTTGATACGATCGACCCACACACCGGTGTTCTCGTCCACCTCCTGAAGGATGGCGTCGCGGATCTCGCGGTCGTCGACGCTCACCGGCGTCGCGGTATCCGGCGCCGTGGCGGAGAAGCCGCGCAGCAGGTTGGCACGGCTGACGATGCCCACCAGCTTGCCGTCGCGCACCACCGGCACCCGCTTGATGTGCTCCTTCTCGAGCAGCCTGGCCACGCGATGGAGCGGCTCGTCTTCCTCGATGGTGATGGGATCTGGCGTCATGATCTCGCGCGCGCGGCGGGCGTGTGACTTGACGTATTCGTTGGCGCTATCGCCGCCGGCGAATATTCGCAGCCACCAAGATTTGCGCCGCCCCTCGTCGCTCTCGACACGGCGCATGAGGTCCCCTTCGCTGACGATGCCGAGTACGCGCTGGGCATCGTCCACCACGGGTACTGCGCTGATGTTGTGCTCGAGCAGAAGGCGTGCGATTTCCTGAACTTCCGTCTCGGGCGAGACGGTGATGACCTGAGGGGTCATGACATCGGCAGCTAGCATCGTGGCATCTCCGAGTGGTATCTCAGAAAAGGGAAACGACGGTCATCTACTAGAAAGCTAGACCGACTTGGGAGGGCTCACAAACACGCTCACCATTCCAACGTTAGCAGAGCGCTTTCCCTGGGTTGGATCTACCGCAACATAAGCCCGACAAGGTCATGTCGAGTCAGTCCTGGGCTTCCTCCCGCTCGGCCTCGGTATCGCCCCCTTCCTCGTGCACCTTGACCACGTCGACGATGCGCGAGCGGCTCATCACGATTTTCCAGCGCATCACGAGCGGCTCGCTAATTCCACCCTGTTCACGGATCACCAGGTTGAGCAAGTGGCGTTTTTCGACCGACTCACGTGCTACCTGGCCATCCTTGAGCCGATATATCTGGTGGCTGCCCTTGTCCATCAGTCGGGTCAGCGGCGTCAGGTCGAGTGACAGGGTTTCGCGGGTTTTCTCGTAGCCGCTAAGAAAACGCGTGGGCGACATGCGCGAGCTCGAGCGGTAGTGCAGCACCACTTCCTCGCGCTGAGCCACGTTGCGCTTGCGCACCCGCTTGATTTGTTCGTCGAGCCTGCCGAAGCGCTTGTAGTCGAACCACTCGAGCTGACGCCCCACCAGGGCGTTGCTGGTGGCATCGAAGTATTGCCGGCGCCATTTCGGTCGCCCCTTGCGCAGCCAGCGCCACAGAGTGTTGCGCAGGTCGTCCTTGAACACCTCGCGCATGGCATAGAGCAGCGCCATGGTCAGCACGAATAGCGCGGTGATGTTGCCCAGCGCATCGCGGGCTTCCAACAGGCCCAGCGAGACGAAGATCATTACCAACCCGGTGGCCAGCCCCTTGACCGCCTTCTGTTCGCCCCCACCCAGCTCCTGGGTAGTCTGTTTCAGCGTCACGGGGTACTCGATGAGCCGACGCAACAGACGCATCTTGTTCGACATGCGGGTCGGATCGTGCAACACCCGCTGGGCGTTGTACTCCTCCCGCTCGCGGTGCTCGCTCTCGTCCTGGCAAATCGCCAGCAGACGCTCGCGAATGGCCCGATAGTCGCGTCCCCGTGGCAAGTGCGCCACCAGCGCCAACAGGCGTTGTTCAGTAAACCACGACAGGTAATTGTCGATGTTGGCGTAGTACTTGTGCAGGCTGTCGTCCCCCGGCCGGTTGCGCCGCAGACGACGCAGAATCCCCTGGGCCAGCTCGCACAGTTCCTCGAGTCGCACATGCAGGTCATTCGCCTGCGCCTCGCCCTCTTCAGCATCGGCGGGTGTGTCGTCCGGTCGGCTCCTTTCATCGGCGCGCCGCCCGGCCCGCTGCAACTCGCGGGCGGTGTCGAGCAGGGTCTGAGTGGCGCGATCGAGCGCCACCACGTACTGGTAGGCGTAGAGACTCAGGCTCAGCCGGTACTGCCCGCTGCTCAGCCGGCCACGACTCGCCAGGCGGCTGAGCACCAGCGGCAGATGATGCTTGTCGCTGTAGTAGGTGCGCTTGACGTGGATGGCGCTGTAGTAGAATTCGCTCTCGGAGATGACGTGATCGTTGAGCCCGAGCTCGCCGGGCACGAACAGGAAGAGCTCCAGCCGATGCGACGTCTCCTCCTGCATGACGCGAGAGATCTTGAGATGAAAGCTGTCCTTGCGCTCGACGGTGATCACGTCGTCGCCGCTCCTGTTCCATGGTCTGCTGGCTCATGCCTTCTATCGATGGTACTGCCTAAGCCGGCCCCCGGCCACGCCGCAACAGGCGAGGAGATCGCGTATAACGCTTGCCGCCGAGCGTTCAGCCGGTCTGCCGCACGACCAGCTCAACGGGCAGGGAGACGTGACGCGGCGGCTTTCCGGCCACGGCGTCACCGAGCAAATTGACGCTCTCGTTGGCGAGCGCGGCGATATCCTGCCGTACCGTCGTCAGTCGCGCCGCCAGTGTCGGCAGGTCGTCGAATCCGGTGACCGCCACCTGGCCCGGGACATCGATACCGTAATCCTCCAGCGAGGCCAGGCAGCCCAGGGCCAATTCATCGGTTTCGCATACCAGTGCATCGAAATCCGGCATGACGCCTCCCGCCAGGCCGGCCAGCCGTCGGCTCAGGTGGCGATACGCCGTGAGGGCGGCATCGTGGCAGTGAGGTACGCTGATTGCCTGAGGCGCCAGGCCGGCCTCGGCCAAGGCGTGCCGATACCCCTCCAGGCGTCGCTGGCCCAGGGGCTGTTCCAGTTCGTCACCCATGAACACGATCCGCCGACGGCCGCCGGCGATCAAATGACGGGTGGCCAGATAGAGTCCGTGACGATCGTCCGGCGCCACCGAGAAGCCGTCGCCGGGCTCGCCCACGCGCACGAAAGGCACCTGCCGCTCGCGCAGCAGCGCCGGACGCGTATCGTCGGGAAACTCCCCCAGCAGAATGGCGGCGCCGGCGCGCTCGGGCAGTGTCGTCGTCTGGTCGTGGGCAAAGAAAATGGGCACCGTGCCCTGGCGGTGGAGCGCCAGGGTCAGGTGTTGGTAGAGCAGAATATAGTAGGGACGCAGATCGATATCCTGGCGGCCCAGTGAGATGCCGACCACCGCGGCCTTGCCGCTGATAAGCTGGCGGGCAGCCGCGCTGGGGCGATAGTGAATCTCGCGGCTGATCGCCAGGATATGTTCGCGCAGGGCCTCGCTGATGCCCGGCTTGCCGTTGAGTGCCCGGCTGACGGAGGCAATGGACACCTCCGCACGCCTGGCAATCTCCCGTATGGTCGCCGTCTTGGGCGCTGCTCTGGTCATGTCCTGTCTCATTGTCGGAAGAGCTGCGCCCTCCCCTGTCTGGCCAGCGATTGTGCCGAAAACCGGCGTTCAGCGCGACAGGGGGGCGGGCGAGCCCCGCCCGCTCAGGCCGGCACCGGCTCCTCGATGCCATCCCCGACAAGACGCAGGCTGCGGTCCTGTGCATCGGAAACGAAGCAGGCATCCAGCACCCGCTGCAGCGCGACACCGCGGGCAAAGTCGGGCTGATCGTTGCGCCCGGTCCGGATGCCGTCGATGAAGCGACGGTAGATGCTGGGCGTATCCGGCGCCTCCACCGAGACCCAGCGGGCGGGATGCACGTCATCGCCGAGGCAGACCCGAACCCTGTCCCTGGCCTCGTCGAGCTCCACCCGCAGGGCACCGCGATCGCCATGCACGCTGAGACACAGTGAGTTGTGATGACCGGTCGCCCAGCGCGTCGCCTGGAGCGTGCCCAAGGCGCCCCCCTCGAATTCGACCCGCATCAGCGCGGTATCGTTGACGTCCAGGTCGTAATCGCCGATACGGTTGTCGGGCGCCTTGTCGAAGCACTTCAGTTGGCAGTTGACGGAAACGATGTCCCCAACCGGGAAACTCGCGAAGTCGACGATGTGCACCCCCACGTCGCCCAGCACGCCCTTGCTGCCATGCTTCTGCGAAAGCCGCCACAGCCACTTGCTGTCCTGGTCCCAGCGCCCCCAGGCATGGCTCACCAGCCAGCTCTGGCGATAGCTGGCGTCAACGTGCAGCACCCGGCCAATGGCGCCGGCCGCAATCAAGGTCCGGGCATGCTGTATCGCCGGAGCGTCGCGGTAGCTCAGGTTGACCATGTTGATCACGCCGGCCCGACGCGCCGCCACCTCCATCTCGCGTGCATCCGTCTCGTTGGTGGCCAGCGGCTTCTCGCAGAGCACATGCTTGCCGGCGGCAATCGCGGCGAGGGTGGTCGCCTTGTGCTCGCCATCGGGCGTGGCGTTGCTCACCGCCTGGATGTCCTCGCGAGCGAGCATCGCGGACAAGTCGCCATAGGCCGAAGCAATGCCGTGGCACTCCGCGAAGGCGCGCGCCCTGTCGCCATCCACGTCGCACACCGCCACGACCTCGACATCATCGAGCGCCTGGAAGTGCCGGGCGTGGCCGCTGGCCATCTTGCCGGCACCGATGATCGCCAGTCGAATCACCTGAACCCCTCCTCACCGGGTTTATGGAGACTTTCACCCTTGACTTCCACGGGATCGGGAGCCTGATCGGGCGGCACGTTGGGACAACGGTCGATCCAGCGCGAGCCCTCGGGGCGCGCCCACTTGGCGGCGTTGCGCAACACCTGGCGCACCTGGGCATTGTGGTAGATCGGGTAGGTCTCGTGCCCCGGGCGGAAATAGAAGATCTTGCCGTTGCCACGTCGGTACACAAGCCCGGAACGGAATACCTCACCGCCCTCGAAGGCACTGATGAAGATCACCTCGTCGGGGTTGGGTACCGCGAAGGGCTCGCCATACATCTCGGTATGCGGCAGCTCGATGTATTCACCGAGCCCCTGCACGATGGGATGGCCGGGGTTGACGACCCACAGTCGCTCGCGCTCTCCCGCCTCGCGCCACTTGAGCGAGCAGGTAGTGCCCATCAGGCGCTTGAAGATCTTAGAGTAATGAGCGGAGTGCAGTACCAACAGCCCCATACCCTGCAGCACCCGAGCCTGGACCCGGTCGACGATCTCGTCGCGCACCTTGCCATGCGCGGCATGCCCCCACCACACGAGGACGTCAGTACGATCGAGAAGCTCCTCGGTCAGGCCGTGCTCCGGCTCCTGCAGGGTAACCGAGCGAGCCTCGAGCTCCTCGTCCTCGTTGAGAGCCTCGGCAATGCAGTTGTGCATGCCATCCGGATAGAGGCGCGCCACCACGGCGTTGGTACGCTCGTGCACGTTCTCGCCCCAGACGGTGACCCGTATCGTCATCGTGCAGCTCCTTTTTTCGTTTGCCTTGCGGCGTTGGAAGGTACGCGTCGTAACGCGAATGGCACAAAAGTAAACGTTTACGTCATCCTCGTAAACGCTTACTTACTCAATCCTTGGTCTAATCGGTCGGGGTTTTTAATCGCGGGTAAGGGCGATGCTGATACCTCTGCCACCAGCCACAGTAGACGCGACTGCCGCCCGCCAGCGTTGCAAGCTGGTCAGGAGGAATCCGGCGCGCCGCGCCGCGGGCCGATGTCGCCGTGCGGATCGGCGACGCCCACCTCGCCCGGCGCACGGCCCTTGGCGTCACGCCGCTGGGAGTGGCCCTCCATCGACTCGGCGGTCTCCTGCAGGGGGTCGCCGGGCTGCCCCTCCATGCTGATACTGAGCCGCGGTACGCCGAGATCGATGTCCTGGGCTTCCATGCGCTGCTTGAGCAGCAGGTTGAAGGCACGCGCCACGTCCCACTGCATCACCGGCGCGGTGCGAAAGCGCATGCGCAGCACGGCGGCACCCTCGTCGAAGCGGTCGATGCCCTGCATCTCCAGCGGTGACCAGATGTGGTGGCGCATCACCGGGTCCTGGCGCAGCTCCTGGGCGGTCTCCTGCATCAGGGTGATCGCATCGTCGATCTTCATGGCATGAGGAATGCGGATGCGCATCAGCGCAATGCCGAAGTGGCGCGACATGTTGTGGATCGACTGGATGGCGCTGAAGGTGATGATATGCAGGATGCCGTCCAGATCGCGCAGGCGCACGGTGCGAAGGGTAAGGCTCTCGACGGTACCCATGTGACCGTTGATCTGCACGAAGTCGTCCACCGCCAGCGAATCCTCGACGAGGATGAAGATGCCGGTGATCAGGTCCTGGACCAGGGTCTGGGCGCCGAACCCCACGGCCAGGCCGATGACCCCTGCACCGGCCAGCAGCGGCGTGACGTTCACTCCCAGGTTGGCCAGCCCGACGATGGCGGCAATGATCACGATGGTGGCGAAGATCACGTTGCGGATCATCGGGGTGATGGTCTGGGCGCGAGCTTGGTTCACACGGCGCCCGCGCGAGCGGGCCGAGGACATTAGGGCGCGCTGGATGGCGGTATCGGCAAAAATCCACGCCAGCCAGGCGGCCAGTACCGTGAACCCCAGCGCCAGCAGTGCCTGGCCGATGCGTATCCCGGCCACGCCCTCCCGGCCCAGGCCGAACAGCGAGCCGCCCCATATCTGCAGCGACAGCTCGGCGAAGACGATCCAGGCCACCATGTGCGAGAGCGCATAGCCGAAGCGCTCCAGGCGACGACGGTACTCGCTGACCCGGCGCCGCTGGGTGCGCCGCTCATTGTGACGCTGGATCAGCCCGGTGATCACCAGCGCCAGCACCAGCAGCGCGGCCGAGATGATCGAGCGCGCCAGGGCCGTACCGACATCCCCCACGGTAAGGAAGATCGCCAGCAGCGACCCGATCACCATCAGTAGCGCCGGCACATGCCATAGCTCGCCGACAATGCGGGCCAGCTCCACGCTGCTGCCGCCATCACGCCGCATCGGCCAGGGGCGGTTGCGGATCATGTGCTTGATGGGACGCTTGAACTTGACGATGAAGCGTATGCTGAGCAGTGCCGCCAGTATATTGGCCAGTACCGAGCCCAGCGCCGCCAGTTCTACGCCCACGATGACGGTGAGCCGGTCGGAGTGCAGCGCATCGCCCAAGGCGATCAGGGCGCCGATCACGAAGAGCTTGCGCAACCCACGCTGCTGCAGGATCTGTACCGCCGTGAAACGATGTCCGCGAGTGAAGACCGAGACAACGCATTCCACGACGACCGATAGCGTGCGCCCGCACAAGGCCAGGTAGGCGAAGATCAATGCCAAAGTGCGGCCGGGGCTCGGCGGCAGCAATTGCACCACTCCCATGACCATGGCGAACGCCAGGGCCCACGGCAACATGCGCCGCAGGAAGTGTAGCGCCAGCAGCCAGGCGCGCGGTTCGCGCGGTAGATCGAGCGGCAGGCCGCGACGCACGAACAGCAACCTACCCAGAGCGATCAGCGTCACCAGCAGCACGGCCCAAATCGTCAACAGCACAGCACTTTCTATGGTGAAGCGAAGCAGTTGCCCCGGGCCTGTCTCGACCACCAGGTCGCTGAGATCGTCCCAGCCATGCTCCAGCTGGCGCTGCCAATTGTCGAGCGGCGACTCCCCCGCCTCAGCCTGTTCTCCCAACTCGGTGAAGGTATCCGCCAGCGCGCCAAGCAGTCCCTGGCGCTGCACACCGTCGCCAGCGTCGTCGTTCCCCGTTTGTACCGCCTGGATGTCGCGCAACTCGTCGAGCAGGGCATCGCGCCGTTCGTCGTCTTCGAGCGTGGCAATCACCTCGTCGAGGGATTGCTGGAAGGATTCGGCATCATTCGCCTCTCGTGCCGGTTCCTCCTGGCCCAACGCTCCGAGCGGCAGTCCCTGCGCCTGCAGGGCTCCCGCCTGCACCAGCAACGTCACCACCGCCAGCCAAGCGAATCTCCGCGCCACGGCGCCGAGGGGCGCACGACAAACGGCGAGGCCCACGCTGGCGAAAATGCGCACGCAGGCGAAAATAGGAAGACCGGCGAGGAAAGCGCCTCCTAGCATCGCAACATAGCTCCTGTTCCATTCGTCATGCACCCGTGACAGCGGTCGAACGGCGCCGGGTTCCTGCCGGACCTCCGCCGCACTGTGCTAGGCTGGCGATCAGACTCTCGAGTCGCACAGGATGCCTTCATGCTGCCTCAATCACCACCCGAGCCGCTGAATGTCCAGGGTAGGACACGCCGGGTCGGCGTCGAAATCGAATTCGCCGGCCTGCCACCGCAGCAGACCGGCGAGCTGGTTTGCGACCTGTTCGGTGGCGAACTCCAGCCGATCAGCCCTCATCGCTATCGCGTGGCGGGCACGCGCTGGGGGGATTTCACCATCGAGCTGGATACCCAATATGCGCATCCCGATGCCAGGCTCCAGGGAATACCCCCGCGACACGATACCGAGTGGGAACGACAGCGCCACCAGATGCGCCTGGAGTTCCACAACAAGACACGTGAGCTGATCGGCGACGTGGTGACCGGCCTGGTGCCGACGGAGATTGTCAGCCCTCCGGTGCCCTGGGACGAGCTGGGAGAACTCGACGCCCTGTTCGCCGCCCTCTACGCTCACGGCGCCAAGGGTACCGATGCCAGCCTGCTCTATGGCTTCGGCCTGCATCTCAATCCCGAAGCCGCGCGTCTCGATATCGAGTATCTGCTGGCGCAGTTTCGTGCCTACCTGCTGCTCGCCCCCTGGCTGCGCCGGGAGATCGATATCGACATCACCCGCGAGGTGTTGCCCCACGCCAATCCTTTCCCCAAGCACTACGCGCTCAAGGTGCTCGACCCCGACTATGCGCCGGACCTGGATGGCCTGATCGCCGACTACCTCGAGTTCAATCCCACCCGGAACCGGGAGCTCGATTTCTATCCGCTGTTCGCCCATCTGCGCCCGGATTACCCGGACCCGCTGTTTAGCGACAACCTGATCAAGCCCCGGCCGACCTTTCACTATCGCCTGCCCAATGCCCAGCTATCCCAACGAGGCTGGGGAGCCGTGGTGGAGTGGAATCGCTGGGTGGCCGTGGAGCGGCTGGCCGCCGACCGCAAGGAGCTGCGCGAGCGCGCCGCCCGTTATGTCAACCACCATACCCGTTCGCCCCTGGCCCGTATGGTCGGTAGGCTACGCGACTGGATCAAGGAGGTCCGCCCGCACTCATGACACGTCCCGTGATCGGTATCACCACGTCGGATTACAAGAGTCGCATTGCCTGGTGGTTCGACTGGTTCGCCGTATGGCGACACGGAGGACGTCCTCTTCGCCTGTCGCCCTCACGTCCCCTGCCCGAGGCTCTGGACGGCTTGATCATCGGTGGCGGCGACGACATCCAGGCCCACCTCTACGGCGGCGAGGTGCAGCTCGACGTACGCCTCGATCCCCAGCGCGACGAGCTGGAACTCGAACTCATGGAGCGTTTCATTCCTCAAGGCAAGCCGGTACTGGGCATCTGCCGTGGTGCCCAGTTGCTCAACGTGCACCTGGGCGGCACGCTCGACCCCGATATCTACACCACCCACGAGGGACTCAAGCGACGCCGCACCGTCCTGCCCCGCAAGACGGTGGATATCGTCCCCGATAGCCAGCTCCACCGTATCCTCAAGGTGAGCTGGTGTCGCATCAACAGCCTGCATCATCAGGCCGTACAGGAAGCGGGTCGCGATATTGCGATCGTCGCCCGCGATCGCGACGGACTGGTGCAGGGCATCGAGTCGCGCCAGCACGACTTCTTGATCGGCGTGCAATGGCACCCGGAGTGGTTGATCTTCAACCGTCCCCAGCAGCGTCTGGTTCACGCCCTGGTCGATGCGGCTCGCCGTGGCATGGCATGAACGTATGACGGCCACCGCTGGGGTGGCCGTCGATCACGTCGGCTGCGAGTAGCGCCGATCAGTTGTCCAGCGAAGCGTCGAGGGTGATCTCGGCCTTGAACAGCTTGGAGACAGGGCATCCCTCCTTGGCCTTGTCAGCGGCCCCCTGGAACGCGGACGCGTCCGCCCCGGGGCTGCGCACGCGCGTCTTCAAATGCACGGCGGTGATGGTGAACCCACCGTCGTCCTGGTCGAGCGTGACGGTGGCCTGAGTCTCGATGCGCTCGGGGGTCATGCCGGCCTCGCCCATGATCATCGATAGCGCCATGGAATAGCAGCTGGCATGGGCCGCCCCGATCAGTTCCTCCGGGTTGGAGCCCGGCTGGCCCTCGAAGCGCTTGCCGAAGCTATAGGGCACGTCATCGAGCGCCCCGCTCTCGGTCGAGACCTGACCGTTCCCTTCTTTCAGGCTACCCTGCCAGACAGCGCTACCGCTCTTCTTGATGCTCATGTCGACTCCTCGCGATGATGGAAACGGACCAATGCGACGACACACGGTGCCGTCGCCACTCCTCACCATAGCGCATCGACTTGTCTTCGCCATCCTTGATTTGCATAATTGTGAAAATATTTTCCAAAAAAGGCATCCCATGGCTTCGACAACTTCGCCCCGCGTGACCCTGCCTGCCACCGCCTACGAGCCCGCCGTCGAACTGCCGGCCGTCGGTCAAGGTACCTGGTACATGGGCGAGGGCCTCGCCCCCCGGCGCGATGAGGTACAAGCCCTGCAGCATGGCCTGGAGCTGGGCCTGACGCTGATCGATACCGCCGAGATGTATGCTGACGGTGGCGCCGAGGAGGTGGTCGGCGAGGCGCTTGCGGGTCGCCGCGACCGGGCCTTCCTCGTCTCCAAAGTCTATCCGTGGAACGCCGGCCGCGACAGCGCCATTGAAGCCTGCGAACGCAGCCTGAATCGGCTCGGCACCGACCATCTCGACCTCTACCTTCTCCATTGGCCGGGCAACGTCCCGCTTGAGGAAACGCTCGAAGCCTTCGAGCGCCTGCGTGAGCAGGGCAAGATCCGCCGCTACGGGGTATCCAATTTCGATGTCGACGACCTCGAAGCGCTGGCTGCACTGCCCGGAGGCGACGCTTGCGCGGTGAACCAGGTGCTCTACCACCTGGGCTCGCGGGGTATCGAGTATGCCCTGCGCCCGATGATGCGCCGCCTGGCCATGCCGGTGATGGCCTACTGCCCGCTGGCCCAGGCCGGACAGTTGCGCCGGGACCTGTTCGACCATCCGGCGGTGCGGGAGCTGGCGGACGAACTCGGCATCACGCCTGCCCAGCTGCTGCTGGCCTGGGCCATCCGACCTGTCGAGGGCCGGAGAGACGTCATTGCCATTCCCAAGGCGGTACAGCCGACCCATGTCGAGCAGAACGCCGGGGCGCTCGAGGTCAGGCTCGACGGCGACGCCCTGGCCCGGCTCGACGAGGCCTTTCCGACACCGAACCGTAAGGTGCCCCTCGATATCGTCTAGGCGGAGAGGCGCTGCATTCGCCGACGTTTCAGCCGGGGTTCGCCTGTCCGCTCTGCTCGCGCAGGCTCGCCAGTTCGGCGGCCAGCCGCTCGGTGCCGAGCCGGCGCATCGCCTCGATGTTGCGCTCGGGAATCGCTTCCGGATTGGGATAGTGCACCAGCGCCCGCTCGATCCCGGCCTCACGCAGCAGATGCAGCATCGGCCAGGGCGAACGATTGGTGAAATTGGCGGGATCGTTCTCTTCGGTGCCCTCGAAGCCGTAGTCGGGGTGGAAGCTGGCCAGCTGGTAGGTTCCCTCGTAGCCCTGCTCGACCAGCAGCGCTTCGGCCACCGCGAGAAAGTCGAGGTAGTCGTCGAAGGCTTCTAGCCCCGGGTGCAGCACGATCAGAGTGGTCTCGATGGCGGGCGTGGCGTCGAGCCGGCGGCATTCGTCGACAAGCGCCTCCAGGGCGGGCTCCCAGCGCTGCGCTACCACTTCGACGAAGCGAACGGTGTCGTTCACCAGCTCGCGACGGGCGAAAGGGCAGACGTTGCGCGCGACGACGAAGCGCTCGACCCAGGCACGGGTGGCGGCACAGGCGGGCGTCGGGATATCGGACATGGCAAGGACTCGCGATCGAAAGCCGTCATGGTCCAGCGCGACGACAGGAATTGCAAAGCCTTTGGCTCAATCCGCCGGACGCGGCATCGCCCCTCGGCGTGAGGCCAGACGATCCGCCAATCGAGTCGGCTCGGGGAGCTTGGTGCGTCCCAGGCAGCGTCCCACCCAATCGAGCGACGTCTCGAGGCTGATGCGATGGCCCAGCGAGACGAACACCGGCTTGACGCCGACCCGCGTGCGCATCACCACACCGATCACTTCGCCGCGGTGACGCAGCGGCGTCCACTCGCCGCGAGCCTCGGGCACCTCGTCGTGCACGCCGCACAGCCGGGACTTGGCCACGCCGATAGTGGGAAGGTCGAGCCATAGCCCCAGGTGCGAGGCCACACCGAGACGTCGCGGGTGGGCAATGCCCTGGCCGTCGACCATTACCAGCTCGGGCCGCGTCGTGAGTTTGTCGAAGGCCGCCAGTGCCGCCGGAATCTCGCGAAAGGAGAGTAGCCCGGGAATGTAGGGCATGCGGGTCGGCTCGCGATGTACGACGTGCTCCACCAGCTCGAGCCCCACCTGTGGATCGCCGGGCCAGGCCAGTATCACTACCGCCGCCCGGGTGATGGTCCCTTCCTCTTCGAAGCCGATATCGACTCCGGCGATGTGGCTCACCGGCTCGAGCCGGTCTTCGCGCTCAATCCGCGTCGCCATTCGCTTCTGCAGGGCGATGGCCTGTTCCGGGTTGAGGTTCCAGTCGTGCAGCGTCTCGATGGGCATCCCTGACCTCCTGTCTCATCCTCGGGCTTCGCGTAGACTATCGCCTCAGGGTAGACGGACACCATAGCCGCAAGGGGTACGATGAAGCTCATTCACACCGCCGACTGGCACCTTGGCCAGACCTTCCACGGCCAGGAGCGCCATGCCGAGCACAAGGCCTTCCTCGCTTGGTTGCTCGAGACTCTCGTCGCCCGCGAGGCCGACGCGCTATTGGTGGCCGGCGACGTCTTCGATGTGGTCAACCCCTCGCTGCGCGCCCAGGAACTGCTCTACGACTTCATCGTCACCGCCCACGAGCGCCTGCCGGCGTTGGACGTCGTGTTGATCGCCGGCAACCACGACAGCGGCAACCGCATCGAGCTACCCGCCCCGCTGATGCGCCGCCTGCGCACCCATGCCCTGGGCCGGGTGAGCTGGCTCGAAGACGGCAACCTCGACGCCGAGCGCCTGCTGGTGCCGCTCACCGACGCCCGCGGCGAAACCCGCGCCTGGTGCCTGGCACTGCCCTTCCTGCGCCCCGCCGAGGTGACCGGTGTCGGTCGTGTCCGCCCCGACGACGACGAGGACAACGATCGCAACGACTACGTGGCCGGCATCACCCGCGTACATGAACGGCTGATCGAGGCCGCCCGCGCACGGCGAGAGCCCGGCCAGGCGCTGGTGGCCATGAGCCACGCCCACCTGCGCGGCGCCACCGTCTCCGAAGCCAGCGAACGCCCCATTGTCATCGGCGGCGAGGAGTCGATCTCCGCCGGACTCTTCCCCACCGATATCGCCTATGTGGCACTGGGACACCTGCATCGCGCCCAGCAGGTGGGCGAAACGCGCATCCGCTACAGCGGGAGCCCCTTGCCGCTGGATTTCAGCGAGGTCGCCTACCCCCACCAGGTCGTCGAAGCGGTGCTGGAGGGCGAAGCTCTCGCCGGCGTGGAGGCGATCCCCGTGCCGCGCCCGGTGGCCATGCATCGCATCGGCCCGGGCGATCTCGATACGGTCCTGGCCGAGCTGGAAGCATTGGAAGCCGACCCCAGCCTGCCCAGGGAGCGCTGGCCCTGGCTCGAGGTACGCGTCTCGCTCAGCGCCCCGGTGCCCGACCTGCGCGCCCGGGTAGAAGCAGCGTTCGAGGGCCACGCTCTGCGCCTGCTGCGTCTGGAGCGCCGCCTGCCCCGGGTCGACGGCGAGAGCGCACCGGAGCGTATCGACCTGGAGCAGCTGGGCCCGAGAAAGCTGTTCGCCCTCACCTGGGAGGCCCGCTGGGGCGAGCCGCCCGCCGACGACGTGATGACCGACTTCGACCGGCTGCTGCAGGAGGTACTCGACCGGCCCGAGGAGGAAGGCGCATGAAGATTCTCGCCCTGCGCCTGGAGAACCTGGCTTCCTTGCCCGGCCCGCTGGAGCTCGACTTCAGCGCCCCACCCCTGCGCGATGCGGGCCTCTTCGCCATCACCGGCCCCACCGGCGCCGGCAAGAGCACCCTGCTCGACGCCCTGTGCCTGGCGCTGTTCGGCAACACGCCACGGCTGCGCCAGGCGCCGGTGCGCGATGCACACCTGCCCGACGTGGAGGGCGAGACGGTGAGCACCGCCGACCCGCGGACCCTGCTGCGCCGCGGCACCGCCAGCGGCCATGCCGAGGTCGACTTCCTGGGCCGCGACGGCCGCCGCTACCAGGCCCGCTGGTCCGTACGCCGCGCCAGGGAGAAAGCCGCTGGGCGCCTGCAGGCCGTGGAGCAATCGCTGCGCGACCTCGATGACGACCGCCTGCTCACCGCCCAAAAACGCGAATTCGACCGCCTGCTGCCGGAGCGCCTGGGGCTCACCTTCGACCAGTTCACCCGCGCCGTGCTGCTGGCCCAGAGTGAGTTCGCCGCCTTCCTCAAGGCCGACGACAACGAGCGCAGCGACCTGCTGGAACGCCTGACCGGCACCGCCGAGTACTCGCGTATCTCCATCGCCGCCTACCGACGCGCCAGCGAAGCCAGGAAGCGTGTCGACGCGCTTGAAACCAGGCTAGCCGACGACCTTCCGGCCGAGCCCGAGTCACGCGCCGCACTGGAGCGCAGTGCCGACGCCGCCGAACGCGAGCTGACCGACCTTCAGCAACAGGCCAAGCATCTCGAGGCCCGCCGGCAGTGGCATGCTATTGACGAGCGGCTGCGCCAGGCCCACGACGAGGGCCGGCGACAGCTAAGCGATGCCGAAGCCCACTGGCACGCGCTCGCCGGCGCACGGGCCGATCGCGAATGCCGCCGCGTGCTGGCCCCCCAGCGCCACCACTTGCTGCGCCAGGCCGCGCTGCCCGACGAGCTAGCCGCGCTGGACGCGACCCACGCCGAGACGAGAAAGGCACTGGATGCCGCCGGGGCTACTCAGCGAGGCGCCAAGAGCGCGCGCGATGAGGCCGCACGGCAGTTGGACCAGGCCACCCGTGCCCGTCAGCAGGCCGAACCCGCTTTGCGCCAGGCGCGCGAGCACGCCCAGGCACTCGCCACCCTGGAGCGTCAGCTCGCCGAGCTCGAGGCGCAGCGACACGACTGCCGCCAACAGGAAGCGCGACTGGCCGAGCAGCGCCGAGAAGCCGACGCCAGCCAACGCGAGCACAGGCAGCGGCGCGAACAGTGGCAAGCCACCCTGTGCCAGCTGATGGGCAGCCACGAACGGCTCGACACCGCGCGCCAGGCGACCCAGCAGGTCCATGACCGGGCCGCCCGTCGGAGCCTGGCCCTGGGCGAACTGGCCAGTGCCTGGCAGGAGGCCTGCCGCGCCGAACAGGCCCAGCGGCAGCTGGCCAATCGGCTGGTTGAAGACGAAGCGCGCCAGGCCGAGCTAACCGCCCAGGGCAAGGCCGCCCGGAAGCGGCTCGACGAGCGGGAGCGTCACTATCGCACCCTGCACAACTTCATCGAACGCAGCCGCGCCGCCCGCAGCGAGAGCGTGGCGAAGCTGCGCGAAGGGTTGCAGGAGGGCGAGCCCTGCCCGGTGTGCGGCGGGCTCGATCACCCTTGGCGCCACCGGCCGCCAGAAACGCCCGAGGCGACCCAGTTGGCCGCCCAGCAGCGGCAGGAAGAGGAGCAGTTGGCCGAGGCCCGGCAAGCCTGGGAGCAGGCCCAGCGGGAGCGCGACGATCTCGAAGGCGAGTACCGTACCGTGCTGGCGGCGATCGTCCGTTGTCGTCAGGAAGGTCAGGCGGCCGCTGCGCGCCTGGCCCAGGCGCGGCATGCCCTGGCCGAGCATGCGCTATATACCGAGTTCACCGCCATCGACGCCGCCGAACGCGATGCCTGGTTGATGCACCAGCGCCAGCAGAGCGACGCCGAGCGGGAACAGGGCGAGCAAGCCCTGCAGGCACTGGCCCGCGCCGAAGCCGAGCTGGCACCGCTGGAGGAAGCCCTGCGTCAGGGCGAGCTCGGCCTCGCCCAGCTCGATGCCAGGCGAGCCACCCTCGAGGCGGAACTGGCCAAGCTGGACGAGCGGCTCCCTTCCCTGCGCCGGCAGCGCGACGAACTGGCCGACACGCTCAAGACCCTGCTCGGCGGGCATGCCACGGTCGATGCCTGGCAGCAGGCGCTGGAGGCGCGCCAGGAGACCGCCCGCCGACAGCGCGACCAGGCCATCGAGCGCTGCCATGGCGCCGAGCGCGAGCAGGCGCGCCTGAACCAGCAGGAGCGCCACGAGGCGGAACGCATTGAAGCGCTGACCAAGGAGCGCGCCTCGCTGGACAAGGCGTTGCACGAGTGGCGCGAGGCGCATCCGCAGCTCGACGATGCCACCCTGGCCCGGCTGCTGGCCGAGCCCGAGGAAGAAGCCCGCCGCCAGGAGCGCGAACTGGCCGAGGCCGACGAAGCCCGCCAGCGCTGTGAGGCGAGCCTTGCCGAGCGGCGCCATGCTCTGGTCGAGCATCGCCGCGAGCAGGCGTTGACCGAAGGCGCCGGAAGTGACGACGCGCTCCTGAGCGAAGTCGTCGAGGCGGAGATCGCCGGACGCCGTGAAGCGCTTGACGCCGAGCGGCAGGCCCTCGAACCCAGGCTGGCGGAAGCCCAGCAGGTGCGCGACGATGCCGTCCACACCCTTCGCGACGACGATCGCCGGCGTGCACGCCAGCAGGAAGGCCAGGCCGAGCTGGAAGCAGCCCGTGCCGAGCTGGTGCGCTGGGGGCGTATCGGCGAGCTGATCGGCTCCGCCGACGGCAAGGCGTTTCGCCGCATCGCCCAAGCCTACAACCTGGAGCAGTTGCTGGAGCATGCCAACGCCCACCTGGGCAATCTCAGCCGGCGCTATCGTCTTGCCCGCGGCGGCAGCGAGCTCGGCCTGCTCGTAGTGGATCACGACATGGGCGACGAGCGCCGCTCGGTGCATTCGCTCTCGGGCGGCGAGACCTTCCTCGTCTCGCTGGCGCTGGCCCTGGGGCTCGCCTCCATGGCCTCGGGCGAGCTCACCATCGAGTCGCTGTTCATCGACGAAGGATTCGGCAGCCTCGACCCGCAGTCGCTGGCACTCGCCATGGAAGCGCTCGACGGCCTGCAGGCGCTGGGCCGCCGCGTCGGCGTGATCTCCCACGTGCAGGAGATGCATGAACGCATCCCGGTACAGATTCAGGTGGAACCGCTGGGCAACGGCACGAGCCGGACGAGGTTGGTCAGCCTTTGACGTCTCGTCGCCCTTCATGGCCCATTGCGCCGGCCCATCCCGTGCGCCATCTTCTACAGGGCAGCATTCCAAACGTGAGGGTCTTCCATGAAGTACCTCTGTCTCGCCTATGAGGAAGAGCGAATATTCAGCGAAATGACGGAAGCCCAGTGGCATGAGCTACTACAGGAAACCCTGGATTATGTGGCCGACCTGCAGAGACGAGGCAAGCTGGTCCTGACCAACGCCTTGCAGAGCGCCACCAAGGCTCACACTCTGAGAATTCGTGATGACGAACTCACCATGACCGATGGGCCCTTTGCCGAGACCAAGGAGCAGCTAGGCGGCTTCTTTCTGATCGAGGTCGCGTCAGAAGAGGAGGCCCTGAAGATTGCTGCCGGCTGGCCGTCAGCGCGACTTGGCACCATCGAGGTGAGGCCCGTCGAGGAGGAATTGAGACCCGAAAGCCGCTACTGAGCGGGGTATCCTCCCTCCCCTATCTCGACGGCCACCAGCATCGGCTCTACGCTTCCCGCCGTTCAGCCAACATGGTGGTCAGAGGGCTTTGTTACGGTGACAGGGCAAACAAATTTCGCCAAGCCCGTTGCGCTCTGGAGGTCGACAATAAACTTTGATGCAAGAAATGTGCGAAAGAATTCCGGTACAGATCCTGGTCGAGCCGCTGGGCAACGGCACCAGCCGGGCGTGGTTGGTGAGTGTCTAGCAGCCCGAAAGACGTCGATAGGCGATCTGCCTCAGCTATTCTGCATGATTCAAGAGTCTTTGAAGGGAGGCGTCATGCAGGCTTTTGCATTGCACGGCATGCGTTACCTGGGCCTGACACTGCTGTTGGGGCTGTTGGGGCTGGCGGGTCAGGCATTCGCAGCCGAAGTGAACTGGCCGCGCATGACCGAGTCGGCAGACGGTGTTCCGATTGCCTATGAGGTGCAAGGCAACGGCGAGCCCACGCTCGTGTTCATCCACGGCTGGAGCTGCGACGGGCGCTACTGGCGCGGACAGGTGCCGCACTTCTCGCAGCAGCATCGGGTGGTAACGATCGATCTCGCCGGTCACGGACATTCCGGCCTGGAGCGCGAAGACTTCACCATGCCGGCCTTCGGCGAGGACGTGAAGGCGGTGCTGGAGGACCTGGAAGTGGAACAGGCCATCCTCATCGGGCACTCCATGGGTGGGTCGGTCGCCGTGGAAGCGGCGCGCCTGATGCCGGAACGCGTCATCGGCATCGTGGGCGTCGATACCTTCCACCATGTCGCACCGCAAATGACCCAGTCCGATCTCGAGCAAATGCTGGCACCAATGCAGGAAAATTTTACCGATGCCGCACACCATTTCACGGCTACGATGTTCGTCGAAGAGACCGATGCCACGCTACGCGATTGGGTCATACAGGACATGGCAGCCGCTGTACCAGACGTCGCCCTCAGTGCATTCCAGGACATGGGAACACGCCACATCGATGGGGAAGCGGCGCAGCACTTCCAAGAACTGACCGTGCCGGTAGTCACCATCAACGCCGACCTGTGGCCGACCGACATCGAAGCCAACCGGCAGTTGCTGCCCGAATTCGACGCCGTGATCATGGAAGGCACCGACCACTTCCTACACATGGCCAATCCAGATGCCTTCAACCGAGAGCTGGAACGGATGATCGGTACGCCGCCATGACAGTTGGAGCGCCAGGTAACGCCTGGCGCCACTTTTCCCTTTAGGAAAAAGTAAAATGGAAGCCATCAGCTATACCACCGCTCGCATCCACCTGGCCAAGACCATGCAGCAGGTCTGCGATGATCATGCCCCGATGATCATTACTCGCAGCAAGGCCGACTCCGTAGTGATGATGTCGCTGGAGGACTACGAAGCCCTTCAGGAAACTGCCTACCTGCTGTGCTCACAGAAAAATGCGCGGCGCCTGCTCAAACCATCGCTCAGTTGGAGGATGACAAGGGCCAGGAGCGGGAGCTCATCGAGGAATGAGACTGACCTTCTCCGAGCACACCTGGGAGGAATACCTCTACTGGCAGAAGAGCGACAAGAAAGTGCTTCGCCGCATCAACCAGCTCATCAAGGAGATCCAGCGCGCGCCCTTCGAGGGAATCGGTAAGCCGGAACCGCTCAAGCACGGCCTGGCAGGGTACTGGTCACGTCGCATCAACGACGAGCACCGTATCGTCTACAAAGTCACAGAGGATGCGCTGTTGATTGCGCAGCTGCGGTATCACTACTGACCTCAGTATTCCGACGCTTGAGGTGACCAGGCATCCTCTCGGCTCCGCCAGGGCCGGAAAGTCGGGGTAATCCGAGATATTCAGGAGATGCGCTAACGCATGCCTCTACAGATCAAGGTTGTCCAGGTGGAAATGGCGCCTGTCGGGCGAAGTTGGTGAGTGTATGAAAAGCATGCAGGCGCTCAATGTTAATAGTCCCAATCATCATGAGCCAGCGGAGCACTGTTGAGTTCATCCCGACGCACACGCCAATCGGGTAGCAACCGGTCGATCAGAGACCGGAATCGCTCCGTATGGTGACGCTCCAGCAAATGCACCATCTCGTGCACCAGGATATATTCCAGGCAGCGCGGTGGTTTCTTGATCAGTTCGAGGTTTAGCCAGATCCGTCGGGCCTCGATATTGCAGCTACCCCAGCGGGTCTTCATCCGCTTGATACGGCACTCGGCCACCCGCTCGCCGACCACCGGCTCCCAGGTAGCGAGTAGCTCAGGCAGAAGCTGCCGCATTTGTTGCCGGTACCAGCGCTCTAGCACACAACGGCGGCCCTCGATACCGGTACCCGGGGAAACCTGTAACTCCAACCAGCCATTGCGAGTCTGATGCACCTCTGCCCGCCCCGGCGCCTCGATCACATCGAGTCGATAGCGTCGCCCCCGAAAATAGTGGCTTTCGCCGGAGACCATTTCACGCTGCGACTCACGCGGCTGGTCGTTGAAGGCCTGCTGCTGACGGCGAATCCAGGATAGTCGGGAGACGAGGGCCAGCCGCACGGCGTCATCGTCCAGTCGCTCGGGCGCCGCGACCCGCACTCGGCCATCGGGGGGATAGACCCCCACATGCAGGTTCTTGATCGCCTTGCGGTGGATCTCCACCGGGATGCCGCTGACTTCGATCCAGTGACGCTCAATACCCATGCTGGGCCTTCACCAGTTCCAGCACCGCATCTACATCGTGGGCACCTGACGCACGGACTTCGCTTTCCAGTACGGCCCGTATGGCGTTTCGCACCTCACGCTCCTTGAACGTGTTATTGCGCCAGTCAGCCTTCTTGACCGCACAAATCCGCTCATCCAGACGAATCGCGAGCATCGTGTCCTGGCCCAGGTTGTCGTACAGGGATTGCAACGCTGGTGTATCAATACCTGCTGGGTAGCTTGCTACCGGCTCCTGGCGTCCTGCCTGACGGGCAAGCGCCACGATCTTCGCGAGATATTCCTGATACTCGATAGCCTCCTGACGGCGTTGCTTGATCAGCGCATCCAGCAGTTCGGACATGTACTCATAGTACTTCGGATTGACCGCCATCTCATCGATGATCAGCCGCCGGACATTGTTCTCGATGGTCTCAGCCATGGCTTCCTTGTCATCTGCCATGGCATCCGGCAATGCCTTGACCGCATCCTCGCCCCGCTCGATGATCAGCTCGACCAAAGTCATGTCGTCGAAGGCGGAGAGCTTTTCGGCATCATCGGCACGTATGTAGGTATCCAGCAGGTGGCGCATCGCCGGCTCATAGAGCTTCATGTCGATATAGTCGCCGCTGGCCAACTTCACCTCTTCGCGCACCTTCTCGAAATGAACCACTTCATCCCGGATACGGACAACCTCTGCTTCGGTATATCCCGCTTGAATCATCTCGTTGGCCAGATTGGCGTATGCACGCAGTAAGGCGCCCACCTGTTTATACAGCGCCATACGCCTGGGTTCGTTGTCCTTTTGCACCTCAGGGGCATCGCTGGATCCAACGAAGTAACGCCGGTAGGCCGCGCTATCCTGAGGGCGCTCCACGCCCTCGCATAGGGCCTTGACCGCCTCGCGCGTCTCTTCCAGACGTTCACGAGCCTTGGTCAGCCGGTCTTCTAGCAGCCCCTCGACGTCTTCGGTATCGAAGGCTTCGAAAGCCCCACCGGTATAGTCCTGGATCGACTGCTCCAGCGACTTGAACAGATCCTTGTAGTCGATGACATAGCCTACCTCCTTGTCCTCGGTATGTAGCCGATTGACGCGACAAATGGCCTGAAACAGGGCATGGTCCTGCATCTTCTTGTCGATGTAGAGGTAGGTAGCCGGTGGAGCGTCAAAACCGGTCAGAAGCTTGTCGACCACGATCAGCAGCTTCATCTGCCCTGGCTCATCGATGAAGCGCTTCTTCACTTGCTGCTCGAACTTTTCCACCTTGGTGACCGCCGTCTCTGCCGGCTCATCGAAGTGTTGGGCCAGCATCTGCCGGTAGATTTCGTACTGGTGCAGCTTCTCAGTCTCACCCTCAGTGGCTTCCCCCTTGATATCCGCAGTGGATGGCACATAAGAGGTCACAATGGCGCATTTCCCCTTCAGCTCGGTCTGCTGGAACATCTCGAACAACCGGCAAGCCGAGTAGATGCTACCCGCCACCAGCATGGCATTGCCGTGGCCGCTCATCAGCCGATCCCGGGTCGCCATATCCCAGAGGATGTCGGCGACGATCTTCTCCAGGCGATCACGCGAGCTGAGCACCTTCTGCAGCGTGCCCCAGCGCTTCTTGAGCTGGGCCCGGGCGTAGTCATTGAGCCCCTTCGTCTTGAGCTCGAACCACTCGTCGATCCGCTTCTGATTGGTCAGGTGCTGGTCGATGTCCCGTGCCTCGTAGCGCAGGTCCAGCACCACCTTGTCTTCCACCGCCTCGTCATACTTATAGGTATGGATATAGCGGCCGAAGACCTCGATGCTCTTGCGCTTGTCCTTCTTCAGCAGTGGCGTGCCGGTAAAGCCGATCAGCACCGACTCGGGCAGTATCGCCTTCATCGCTTCGTGCAGCTTGCCGGACTGGGTCCGGTGGCACTCGTCAACGAACACAAACAGATTACCCTGGACCCGAAAGCCCTTAGGCAGATGACGGTGAATATCCTGAACAAAACCCGCCACGTCGCCTTCCTCGGCGGTACCGAACTTATGGATCAGCGAACCGATCAGCCACTCCTCGCCGCTGCCCAGCACACGGATCAGATCGGCGCCGCTGCGAGTGCGGTGTATGTGCTCGTCCACACCCTTGAACACCTTCTCTATTTGCTCATCCAACTCGGTGCGGTCGGTAATCACCAGTACCCGGGCATCACGGACATTCTCGCGGATCCACTTGGCTAGCCACACCATGGACAACGACTTACCGCTGCCCTGGGTGTGCCAGAGAATACCGCCCTCGCGTCGATGAATGTGCTTCTGCGCTGCCCGCACGCCGAAATACTGGTTGTGGCGACAGGCCTTTTTGATGCCGGCATCGAAGACAATGAAATCATGGATCATTTCCAGCAAACGCGGCTTTGCGCATACCCAGCCAAGCTGGTAAGTCAGCTTCGAACCGGAACCATCGTCCCAGGGGGCAAGAAATTTCGGATCAACGGGAGTTTGAGGGGTCCAATCCGGAGTCTGCTCTTGCCATTCGAGCCAATACTTCTCCGGCGTTTCGATCACGCCGTAGCGCAACCCTTCACTAGGGTTGCCTGCCATCACCAGTTGGTTGGTGGCGAAAAAAGGGCGGATGAACTCTCGCTTCTGGTTGTCCAGGTTCTGACGGATGCCCTGGGCCACCGAGACAGTGGAGCGCTTGAGTTCCAGCACGCCCAAGGCGATGCCATTCACGTAGAGCACTATATCCGGGCGCTTGGTGTTCGCTCCGGCCACCGTGACCTCCTCTGCCACGGCAAAGTCGTTATGCTCCGGATGTGCCCAGTCGATCAACCAGATAGTCACCGACTGCATATCCACAGTCGGTTTGACCTTAACCCCGTAGCGCAGCAGACCGTAGACGGCCCGGTTGGCGTCATACAGCGTTTTGCTGCCGCTTACCGCCGCCGCCAAGTCGAGTTCGCGCAGCGCCTTGCCGATCAGATTGTCATCGTAACCACGGCGGGATAGCCAGTCACGCAGCAGATCCTCTTCCACGCATCGGTTGCCTCCGCGATCTTTCCAGTCGCCCAGGTAGCGGTAGCCCAGGCTCCGCTGGAAAAAATTCACGACCTGCTGCTGGCTAAGACGTTCGCGCTCCCCGACCTTCGTCATTCCCCTCTCCTTCCCCTTCATTATTGTATCTTCGCCCGGCTCGCCAAAGCAGTGGCGGTGTTCTCGCAGCGCCAGCACGGGAAATAGCGCAACGCTGAATCTAGTCCCTTTATCGACCCATCTGTCTAATGCTTAAGGACTGCAGTTTCAGTTCAATTAATGGCAATAGTGATTATTACCCGTCACCTCCTACTGATTGAGCACGGGCATTCTGCAAGGCCTTCAGCGTGCGACCTGCCTCGTCCTTCCAGGCAATCCGTCCGTTCGCTGCCCCACCGACCAGTACGCCAGCCGCGGTAGAAGGCGAGTTGAAACGGTAGTCCTGCGTGAATACCAGCGCATCACCATCCACGCGAAGCACTTGGCGCTCAAGAAGCTGCACACGCAGATCATGCATATAGTCGTGGATGGAGGCGACTTCCGTGGCACGCGCACGGGAACCCTCGAACACGACGAAACCATCGCCCACTTCACGCCCGGTAGCCTTCGCGCCGCGCTCTTCCAGATAGAGGGTTTCATCCAGAAGCGCCTCTCCCACTGCTCCTTCCCGGGCCTGCCCAGCTGCGGCCTCAAAGGCATCGATTCCCAACAGAGGAAAAATCACCAACATCTCCTGTAGAAACCACTCAGCATCGGCTCTGTCCGGTTCCGATAAGGGCGGTGATGCCGGGCTAGTACCATTCTCGAGGCTCCACTGATTGGCCGCCTTCGCCAGTTCCAACAGGCGAGCCTCAAGATACCGTACATGTGCCTTGTTCAATCCCTCATTGGTGCTGGTGAAGGCGACGAAGCGGGTCCAGAAGTCTTTGCCCGCCACATGTTGGCGCAATCGATCGCGAAGGACGTCCGCCTCGCCCACATAAAGACGCGATGTCCCCTCTTCTGCCGGGCCCGTCAGTACATAAACCCCGGGCTGCCCCAGCTCATCCCGCGACAAGGCTTGACTCAGCTGCGCCCGCCCGGCCACTACGGCACGACCGGTCCAGTTGGATTTCTCGACGATCCGCAGTCCCTCCGGTACGCCATCGGCGAGAAAGATACGAATGGAAGTGGGACGGGCTTGCGATTGCATCATAAGGCGGCCTCCGGCCGCACCAGCCGCACCCGTCCGGTAAGAAGCTGCTGCATCATGCCCTGCTTGATCTGGCGAGCCTTATCACGACGGCGCTCCAGGGCCTCAATCTCGGCGTCCATATCGGAGAGGGCATTGGCAATGGCAACTTGTTCGTCAGTTGGAGGCAAAGAGATTTCGATCTCAGCAATATGCTTCCTGTTTGTAGCAAGTACCTTGGTGCCGGCAGCCAAGCGTTTTAGCATTTTCGAGAAGGCTGGACAGAACTGAAGATAGCCCTTGAACCCATCTGCCAGGACATCCTTGTTAAACCTCGCGGCCACCGTATGCAGTCCGGCCACGATCCCTTCTGCGGGAACCTGTCTAATTTCAACAGACTTCCCGACCCCGTCTAGGTCTTCCGATGCATCAACAAGAATAAGATCGCCGACTTGCAGACGGTCCAATCGGCTCACCTTATTCTTTGATATTCTTGGCAGGTCGGCAATGCCAGTGCCCAAGCCTGGAGCGGAAAGTCCATGGATATCACCATAGTGAAGGTAGGCAACACCCGCGCCTTGACTTAGTTCCGCCCGAGAATTCGCACCCGTTTTTAGGAACATCACATGATCCCCCAGCCGCTTACTCTCCCAGTCTCCGGTAAAGCCCGGCAGGCGGGCCTGGCCGGTAAGGAGTTGCTGCATAGCAGCCTGCTTGATAGCGCGCTTCTTGGCGATCAAGAGGTCGAGGGAATCGATCAGCGCGTCGACATCTGACAAGGCGGTGGCGATGGCATGCCTTTCTGAAAGAGATGGGAGCTGAATCTGCAACCGAGAAAGTGCACCTTGGTTGAGGTTCGTCATAGTTGATCCGACAGAGCCATCTTCAATAGCATCAATTACACGTTTGGTTGTAAGAATCCGCTGAATGAAAACTGAATTTGCCCTATCTGAGCAACGAATAATCAGAGATCCAGTTCCACATAGCCAGCCGGCCTGGTCCTCATGAACCACTGCACAGCGCCCCATATCGCCGCGCCGTCCAATCACGATATCGTCAGGCCTCATACGATAGGAAGCCAGTCGACGAGCTGCTTCTTCCGAAATGGACGTTTTCGGGTCAGGTAAAAGTTGGCCATCGGTGATATGCATCGGATTTATAAGAGGTACTCCACCTTCAATATAGTCCGACTTATGTAATGCAGTACCGAATGGCCCAGTCCTGAATTTGGCCAATTGGTCTAGCTTGGTAACACTCCAATCCTTCGGAATCACTCCTACCTCGGTCCGCTTGTACCCCGGCGGCACATCGTCCTGTGCCGCCGGGGCAACCACCGGTAGATAGCCCTGAGGGGCTTCACGCACGGCGAAGTCTTCCATGGCCTCGCTATGCTCAGACATCGGCACACACCCCCATTGTCTCAAGGTGACCCGTGACCTTGCGGGTCAGCGCTTCCACCTCACGTTCAATGGAAGGCAACGGTTCGGCGTAACGTTCCTCCAGTTCGCGTACGCGGCCGGCGAGACGGTTGGTGATACGTTCCACCTCGGCTTCGATGGCGGCGCGGATGTCGGCCAGCCACTTATCATCCACGACAAGCCACTTGATCTCGTACTCGGTCAGCTCACCGTAACGGGCCAGTACGGCCTGGTTGAGTTCGGCCTCGGCGTCCTTGGCCGCCTTCTTGGCGCTGGCCTCGGCGTCCAGGAGTTTCTGGCAGCGCCGGAGGACTACGATCTCTTCATCGCTGTCGGGCTCCCCCTTGAGGGCCTTGAGACGTTTGGGAATCTCGGTCTTGGTGACCTTGCCTTTGTCGTTCTTGACCTCGCTGAGCGGGTCTTCCTCGCCATCTTGCTCCTCAATGAATTCCTCCAACTCGCGGGTGGCAGCCTCAGACTCGGCCTGTAGCCGTTCCAGTTGCGCCTGTTCTTCGGCGAAATAGCGGGCGATCACCAACGTTGGCGGGACCAGGTCAAGCTTGTATTTCCTGGCCTTCTTGCCATTGCCGATCACCAGGTCCGGCTCTTCCTTGATCTTGCGTTCCTTGTTCTCGATCACGCCACGAGGCCTGGCCGCTTCCTGCCACCCTTCGGCAGCGATGAGATAAACATCGTCCTGCATGACGCCGGCCCAGTAGTCCATCAGACGCTGGTAGACGGCGTAGCGGTCCAGCAGGGGCACCGAGGCGAAGCGCTCGAGCAGGTCCTCGGAGAGTTCATGAATCACCTGACGGGGCTGAATGCCAGCAGTTAACCCCATCAGTAGTGACCAGTGGGCCGACTGCCAACTCTCGATGATTAAATTTACGCGTCCAGCGAAGGCCTGGAAATCGGGGTGAGTCAGCACCGTGGGCTTGACTTGCTGTGTCTCGACCTTTGCTTCCAGGTAACCTGGCCGCCCACTATCCTGGAACAGTGCCTCGCGTAAATCAGGCAGCACGGACCAATAGGGCTGAAGGGCATCCACATCGCGCTGCGGAATGCCGCCGTTGAGATGCGCGTCCAGGTCATGCAGATCCTCGCGCTCGCCGGCATCGATATAGCGCGGGATATTGAGGTTGTAGCCATTGGACTCAGAGGCGATCTCGTTCAGCGATACCAGGCGAGAATAGCCAGGCACTTCCTTCTGGTGGTTGAACACATCGACGATCTTGTGGATATCACGCGAGCGCAGGCGGTTCTTGTTGCCGTCCTTCACGTACTCGCGGCTGGCATCCACCATGAAGATTCCACGACGTGCCTGTGCATGCTCCTTGTCGATAATCAGTATGCAGGCCGGAATACCGGTACCGTAGAAGAGGTTGGCCGGCAGGCCGATAACGCCCTTGATCAGGCCCCGCTTAACGAGGTTGCGGCGAATGTCCGCCTCTTTGTTACCGCGGAACAGCACGCCGTGGGGGAGGATGATGGCCCCTTTGCCGGTGGACTTCAGCGACTTGATCATGTGGAGCAGGAAAGCGTAGTCGCCATTCTTGGCCGGAGGGATACCGTACTCGAAGCGACCGAACTCGTCATGTTCGGGGTCCAGACCGTTGCTCCAGGACTTGGCAGAAAACGGTGGATTGGCAACGGCATAGTCGAAGGTCTTGAGCCCCCCGTAATTGTCAGCCCCTCCTCCAATGGGGTTTCCTTCTCCATCCCGAAAAAAAGATTTGGGCTGAGGGCCTGCATTATTTTTGAAATAGGGGCTAGACAGTGTATTGCCACGCCATATCTCAGCGGTGGGATAGTCGTGGAGGATCATGTTCATCTTTGCCAACGCCCAGGTGGCAATGTCATTCTCCTGGCCGTAGATGCTCATGCCATCGGGCGCCTCATAGGCGGCGCGCAGCAGTAGCGAGCCGGAACCGCAGGTCGGATCATAGATGGTTTCGTCAGGGCGGGTGCTCGGCCCGATACCCACCACCTGGGCGATCACCCGCGAGACCTCTCCCGGCGTGTAGAACTGCCCCTTGCTCTTGCCCGACTCGGTGGCGAAGTGACGCATCAGGTATTCGTAGGCGTCACCCAAAAGGTCGTCGCCATCGGCCCGGTTGGCGCCTAGATCGAGCTGATCGAAAATCGCTACCAGCTTGGAGAGTCGATCCTGCATGTCCTTGCCGGAGCCAAGCCGGGTCTCATCGTTGAAGTCGGCCTGATCGATGACGCCCTTGAGGTCATTGGCCTCGGCCAGCCGGCGAATGATCATGTTGATCTTGTCGCCGATCTCCTTGTCGCCTTTCAGGGCAACCATGTCGGCAAAGCTACCGCCCTCGGGCACTTCAATCAGAGAGTCCTTCTTGTCACTGACATACTTCATGAACAGCAGGGTCAGTACATAATCCTTGTACTGGGAAGCGTCCATGCCACCACGAAGTTCATCGCATGACTGCCAGAGAGAGCTGTAAAGCTGGGATTTCTTCAGTGCCATTGATATTCCTAAACGCTGATACAGTGCTTGCCGTTTTCAGGCTTGTACCGTGCACCGTGGTGATAATATCTTGTCCGTACCCTTCGCGTCGGTCATCGCTAACTACCATCGACTGTGCGGGCCAGCATATTCATGATCAGCCGGATCATGGTCTCCTTATTGGCCGGATCGGACTCGGCGATCAGTAGCGTCAGCGCCGCCAGGCCTACGTCGTTCACCACCACCTCGCCATGCTCGTTAAGCAATCGGTTATTACGATAGAGGAAGTCGACGAAAAGGTAGGCGGCACTTCGCTTGTTGCCATCGGCGAACGGGTGGTTCTTGACCACGAAATAAAGCAGATGCGCCGCCTTGGCCTCCACCGATGGGTAGGCCGGTTCGCCGAAGATCGTCTGGTCGAGATTGCCCAGCAGCGCGTCAAGGCCATCGCCACGCTCGCGAGCGAACAGCTCGGTCGCCTCCCCTCGCGCCATCAGCTCAGCCTTGAGCGAAGCAAGCGCCGTGCGGGCTTCTTCCGGTGTTGGCAGCAGGCCGCCGGCCTGAGACCGGGGCTCGGTCAGCAGGCCCTCGTCGTAACGCTGGAGCAAAAGGAAAGTCTGGGCATAGCGGGTAACGATATCGACGAGTCCGCGGCCGCTATCGGTATCCAGCGCTGGGCTGCCGGCCGTCTTGCGCACCAGAGCCATGGCTGCCTCCAGCTCGCGAGCGTTCTCCTCGAAGCGCTGGCGACTCAGCGTCCAGCCCTGAGTGAGATGCTCACGCAGAACCCGTGTGGCCCATTGGCGGAACTGCACCGCCCGCTGCGAATTGACGCGATAACCCACGGAAATTACGGCATCAAGGTTATAGTGCCTGACGCGCCGCGTCACCTGGCGACGTCCCTCTTGGCGAACTACCGAGGATTCCTCGGTAGTTGCCGATTCGTTCAGTTCCGCATCAGCATAGATATTCTTCAGGTGCAGGCTGATGTTATCGGTTGAAGTGTCGAAGACCTCTGCCATCTGTCGCTGGCTCAACCAGACGGTATCCCGTTCGGTGTCGAGCTTCACCTCCACGGAGTGATTGCCATCCTGGTAGATGACCAGGAGGCCCGGGCTATGTGTATTCATGTCGTTGTCCCTGTCACTGCCGCCTCTCTGAACCGGAGGCTCAAGGCTCTTATGATACAGACGACCAACGGCCGCGGATGAATCGTGCCATAATGCTACGCGGTGTCGCCTCGGGTCGCCAAGCGCCCATGACGCCCGTCCTCGTCCCAGACAAGATCTCGTTGCTATCCTCGATCGTCAGTGAGACCAGCTTGGGGCGCACGAGCTTCTCGCGCCCGGCGCGGATCTCTCCTGGTTGGGCAGCAGCTACCCAGCCTGTTTCAGCGCCGCCCAGGCCACATGGACCAGAAAGCGAATTCTTTAAACATGTCAGAGGGACATGTTTACCGCATCGACATGTCCTCGGGACGTGTCGAAAAAATCGCGTTCCATAAACATGTCGTGGTGACATGTCGACGCCATGGATACGCCAGCGAGCACTTCATCGAAGTGGTTTTCGAGCACACACCCCACACCCGATAATCTAAGTAAATCAATAAATTAACCATGTTAGCGCGGCAAAAAAAGCGCCCCGCTGTCGGGGCGCCTTTTTACTACGCTTGACCCAGATCATGCCAAATCGAAGCGATCCGCGTTCATCACCTTGTTCCAGGCGGCGACAAAGTCGTTGACGAACTTCTCCTTGGCGTCGTCCTGGGCGTAGACCTCGGCGATCGCCCGCAGCTGCGAGTTGGAGCCGAACACCAGGTCGACTCGGGTGCCGGTCCACTTCACTTCGCCAGTCTTGCGGTCGCGACCCTCGAACACGTCGGCCTCCGCCGAGGCCGGCTGCCACTGAGTACCCATGTCGACCAGGTTGACGAAGAAATCGTTGGTCAGCTGGCCGGGGCGGTCGGTGAAGACGCCATGGCGAGAGTGGCCGTAGTTGGCCTCGAGCACCCGCATGCCGCCGACCAGCACGGTCATCTCTGGCGCACTGAGCCCCAGCAGTTGAGCCTTGTCGACCAGCATCTCCTCGTCGGAGACGGTGAAGCGAGCCCGACGATAATTGCGGAAGCCGTCGGCCTCGGGGCGCAGCCACTCGAAGGAGTCGGCGTCGGTCTGCGCGTCGCTTGCATCGGTACGGCCCGGGGCGAACGGCACGGCGATGGCATGGCCGGCTTCCTTGGCCGCCCTCTCGATGGCGGCGACACCGCCTAGCACGATCAAGTCGGCCAGCGAGACGCGCTTGTTGCCGGCCTGGGTGGCGTTGAAGTCGCCCTGGATGCTCTCCAGCGTCTGCAGCACCTTGGCCAATTGCTCGGGCTGGTTGACCTCCCAGTTATTCTGCGGGGCCAGGCGGAGGCGTGCACCGTTGGCGCCGCCACGCATGTCGGAACCACGGAAGGTCGAGGCGGACGACCAGGCGGTGTAGACCAGTTCGGCGACGGTCAGGCCGGACGACAGGATCTTGTCCTTGAGGTCGGCGATATCCTGCGCGTCGACAAACTCGTGGTCCACGGGGGGCACCGGATCCTGCCAGATCAGTTCCTCGACGGGTACTTCCGGGCCGAGGTAGCGTGCCTTCGGGCCCATGTCACGGTGGGTCAGTTTGAACCAGGCGCGGGCGAAGGCATCGGCGAACTCATCCGGGTTCTTGTGGAAATGCTCGGAGATCCTGCGGTACTCCGGATCCTCGCGCATGGCCATGTCGGCGGTGGACATCATGATACCCACGCGCTTGTTCGGGTCTTCGGCATCCGGCGCCATGTCCTGCTCGGCGAGGTTCTTGGGCACCCACTGCTTGGCACCGGCCGGGCTGGTGGTCAGCTCCCACTCGTAGCCGAACAGCACGTCAAAGTAGCTCATGTCCCACTGGGTAGGCGTCGGGGTCCAGGCCCCCTCGAGGCCGCTGGTGATGGTGTCGCGGCCCTTGCCGCTCTTGTAGCGGCTTTGCCAGCCGAAGCCCATCTCCTCGATCGACGCGGCTTCCGGCTCGGGTCCCACGTTGATCGGATCGCCGGCGCCGTGGGTCTTGCCGAAGGTATGCCCGCCGGCGGTCAGCGCCACCGTCTCGTAGTCATTCATCGCCATGCGGGCGAAGGTGTCGCGGATATCCCTGGCCGAGGCGAGGGGGTCGGGATTGCCGTCCGGGCCTTCCGGGTTCACGTAGATGAGACCCATCTGTACCGCGGCCAGCGGATTCTCGAGGTCGCGCTCGCCGGAATAGCGGCTGCTGGCGTGGTCGCTGGTCGCCAACCACTCGTCCTCGGCGCCCCAGTAGATGTCTTCCTCGGGCTGATAGACATCTTCGCGTCCGCCGGCGAAGCCGAAGGTCTTGAAGCCCATGGATTCCAGAGCGACGTTGCCGGTCAGGATGTACAAGTCGGCCCAGGAGAGCTTGTTGCCGTACTTGCGCTTGATCGGCCACAGCAGCCGGCGCGCCTTGTCCAGGTTGCCGTTATCGGGCCAGCTGTTGAGCGGGGCGAAGCGCTGCGTTCCGGTACCGGCGCCGCCACGGCCATCCCCCACGCGGTAGCTGCCGGCACTGTGCCACGCCATGCGGATGAAGAGCGGGCCGTAGTGGCTGTAATCGGCCGGCCACCACTCCTGGGAGTTGGTCATCAGCGCTTCGAGGTCTTTCTTGACGGCCGCCAGGTCAAGCGACTTGAACGCTTCGGCGTAGTCAAAATCCTCGCCCAACGGGTTGGATTTCGGAGCGTGCTGGTGAAGGATTCCGAGATTGAGCTGATTGGGCCACCAATCGTGGATGGAGTTGCCGGTATCGCCTTGCTTGGTGCGAGACCCATGCATTACCGGGCACTTGCCTGCGGAACTACTCACCTTCTGATCCATACCGTTCTCCACCTATCATTTTTCTATGGCTGTGCAATGATTCAGCCTTTAACAAAGGGTCGTTCCTTGACGGCAATGACTCGCTCAAGCCTCGCCGGCCTCCCTTTTGTGACAATAGGTATATCAGCTTTGCCGTTTCGTTTGGATTTGGTTTAAACAACAGGATCGATAGTCAAATTCAATTGAAAACACCTATCTAATTTTTCCATGCAATGGGTCCATTGCGGGCTGGCCCAATCGGAACACAGCGGTCTGTTGGCTTTCTTGCAGTGACCAAGGCGTGCAATATGATTTATTACCAACATTTGTCGCTCTTTTATTTTGCGCACTAGATATCCCGGCATTCCCTGGCGCATCTCGGCCAATGCCTGCACCGCCAATGTGATGGACAAAAGCCGACGGCCTGGGCTACCGGCCTGCCTCCGTGCGTCGAGCGTGTTAGGCTGTCGGCAACGCTGATTTCAGGAGTGCGCCATGACCGCGGCCGAGCTGCTCGAACGCCTGGTGGGCTTTCCCACCGTCTCCCGTGAATCGAACCTGGAGCTGATCGGCTTCGTCGAGGCCTACCTCGACGAGCTTGGCGTCGAGCATTGGCGCATCGAAAGCGACGATGGCGGCCGAACCAACCTGTTGGCCCGCATCGGCCCCGAGGTGGAAGGCGGCGTGGTGTTGTCGGGCCACACCGACGTGGTGCCGGTGACCGGCCAGCCGTGGAGTACCGATCCGTTCGCGCTGGTCGACAAGGGGGACGGCAAGCTCTACGGACGCGGCACCTGCGACATGAAAGGTTTCATCGCCTGTGCCCTGGCCGAGGTGCCCGACTGGACGAAGCGGGACCTGCGCGCACCGATCACCCTGGCACTCTCCTACGACGAGGAGATCGGCTGTCTCGGTGCGCCGCGCATGATCGACCGGCTAATGGCCGATCACCCCCGGCCCGCCGCGGTGATCGTCGGCGAGCCGACCCTGATGCAGCCGGTGGTCGCGCACAAGGGTGCCACCAACCTGCGCACCACCGTGACCGGCCGCGCCTCCCACTCCAGCCAGATCGACCAGGGCGTCTCGGCCATCCACGTGGCCGCGCGGCTAGTGACGAAGATCGAGGACGTGATGGCCGAGCTGCGTGCCGAGGGTCGCATCGACGAGGCCTTCAATGTCGCCCACTCGAGCCTGCACGTGGGCAAGATCGCCGGCGGCACCGCCATCAACATCATGGCACGCGAATGCACCTTCGAGTGGGAGATACGCCACCTGCCCAAGGATCGCTTCGAGGATCTGCTCGGCCGGGTGAACGACTACGCCGCCGAGCTCGAAGCCGAGATGCAGCGCCGCGCTCCCGAGGCCGGCATCGTCACCGAGGCACTCAACGTTACCGTGCCGGCGCTGGCCGATGACAACAATACCGAGGTGCTCGCCCTGTGTCGCGAACTCCTCGGCGAGCAGCCCAGCGGCGCGGTGGCCTATGCCACCGAGGCCGGGCAGTTCCAGCGCGTAGGGCTGCCCACCGTGATCTGCGGCCCCGGCAGCATCCGCCAGGCGCATCAGCCGGACGAATACATCGAGATCGAACAGCTCGCGGCCGGCACCCGCTTCATGCAGGTCTTGGGGCGCCGGCTGGCTAGCCGTTAGCCGCTAAAGTCAGGCTCGGCGAGCCCCGCGACGCCGGTCCGCATCTGCAGCAGGCTACCGGCCAAGGGCCAGCGCGCCTTGCCTTCGGCGTCGAGATGCTGGGTCGCAGTGGTGATGTAGAGCGTGCGCAGGTCGGCTCCGCCGAACGCCACCATGGTCGGGTGCGGGCACGGTACCTCGTGCTCCGCCACCAGCTCGCCCTCGGGCGAGAAGCGCACGACGCGGCCGCCGTCGTAGAGCGCGCTCCAGTAGCACCCTTCGCTGTCCACCGCCGCGCCGTCGGGCACGCCGGGCAGCCCCAGCGCCTCCAGGTCGACCCAGGTTTCGCCTTCCCCCAACGCACCGCTGTCGACATCGAAGGAATAGCGCAGGATGCGGCGGGTCAGCGAGTCGGTGTGGTAGAGCCAGCGGCGGTCGGGACTGAAGGCGAGCCCGTTGGAGATACCGATGTCCGTGAGTCGTCGCGTGAACTCGCCCCGGTCGAGGCAGTAGAGCGCCGCCGTGGGGCTCGACTCGTCGGCGGCAATTGTGCCCACCCACAGCCGTCCGGCGGCGTCGCAGCGTCCGTCGTTGAAGCGGTTGCCCTGCCCCGCCTGCCATTCGGCGTTGGCGGCCAGGCGTTCGGGCTCGCCGCTCTCGGGCAGGCGCACGATGCCCGACGCCGCGGCCACCACCAGGCCCACGTCGGTGAGCGCCACGCAGCCCACCTTCTCACCCAGTTCAATACGTGTCGGCGCACCGCCATCCCGGGGACGCCAGGCGTAGACATGGCCTTTGTTGATATCGGCCCAATAGAGCGTCTGACGCGCCACCGACCACACCGGGCTCTCGCCCAGGCTCATGTCGAGTTCGACCGCCACCTCGACTCCGTCGTGCTGCATTCCTTGCCTCCGTTTCATCTCAATGGTTATCCCGCGGCGGGCTCCGGCGGGCAACGTCACGATACTTGGGCGCCGGCCGGAGCACCATGCCCTGGTCGTGCTGGTCGACCAGGCTGCGCTGGATCTCTTGCCACGGCGTCTGATGTGCGGGGTAACGGTAGCCACCCTGCCGCTCCAGCCGCTCGCGTCGCGCCGCGAGTTCGGCATCCTCGATCAGCAGGCGCACCTCGCCGCGCTTCAGGTCGACGCGCAGCCGGTCGCCATTCTCGAGCAGCGCCAGCCCACCACCGGTAGCCGCCTCGGGGGCGGCGTTGAGGATCGAGGGCGAGCCGGAGGTGCCCGACTGACGGCCGTCGCCAAGACACGGCAGCGACTCGATGCCGCGTTTGATCAACGCCTCGGGCGGCTGCATGTTGACCACCTCGGCGCCACCGGGATGCCCCACCGGACCGGCACCGCGCATCACCAGAATCGTATCCTCGTCGATGCCTAGCGCGGGATCGTCGATACGCGCGTGGTAGTCCTCCGACCCGTCGAATACCACCACCTTGCCCTCGAAGGCGTCGGGATCCTGCGGATCGGAGAGGTATCGCGAACGGAAGTCGGCGGAGATCACGCTGGTCTTCATCAGCGCCGAGTCGAACAGATTGCCCTTGAGATTGAGGAAGCCGGCCTGCTCGACGAGCGGATTGTCGTAGCGGCGAATCACCTCGGGATCGCGGGTCTCGCAGCCCCGCACGTTGTCGGCAAAGGTGCGACCGTTGACGGTGAGCGCCTCGCCGTGGAGCTTGCCGGCGCCGAGCAGTTCGCACGCCACCGCCGGCACGCCGCCGGCACGGTGAAACTCTTCGGAGAGATAGGCCCCAGCGGGCATCACGTTGGCCAGCAGTGGAATGGCATGACCCAGCGCCTGCCAGTCGTCGTTGGTGATCTCGATCCCGGCGTGACGGGCGATGGCATTGATATGGATCGGCGCATTGGACGAGCCGCCCAGCGCTGAGCACACCACGATGGCGTTCTCGAACGCCTCGCGGACGAGAATGTCGCAGGGCCGCAGATCCTCCCACACCATGTCGACGATGCGAGTGCCCGTATCGTAGGCCACCATCGAGCGCTCCTTGTAGGGCGCTGGAATCATCGCAGAGCCGGGCAGGCTCATGCCCAGCGCCTCGGCCAGGGAGTTCATGGTCGAGGCGGTACCCATGGTGTTGCAGTGGCCCACCGAGGGGGCCGAGTCGCTGGCCCGTGAAAGGAACTCGGCGTAGTCGATGTCGCCGGCGGCGAGCCGCTTGCGCAGTTCCCAGACGATGGTGCCGGAGCCGACTCGCTCGTTGCTGCCACGCCAGCCGTTGAGCATCGGCCCGCCCGAGAGCACGATGGCGGGAATGTTGACCGTGGCGGCGGCCATCAGGCTCGCCGGGGTGGTCTTGTCGCAGCCGGTGGTGAGCACTACGCCGTCGAGCGGGTAACCGTGCAGCACCTCGACCAGGCCCAGGTAGGCCAGGTTGCGATCGAGCGCGGCGGTGGGCCGGCGCGCATTCTCGTGGATGGGATGCAGCGGAAACTCGAACGGCACGCCGCCGGCGGCGCGGATGCCGTCCTTGACGCGCTTGACCAGCTCGATGTGGTGGCGGTTGCACGGCGTCAGGTCCGAACCCGACTGGCAGATGCCGATGATCGGTTTGCCGCTGGTGAGCTCCTCCAGAGTGATGCCGTAGTTCATGTAGCGCTCGATACACAGCGCCGTGGTACCCGGATGGTCGGGGTTGTCGAACCACCAGCGCGAACGGAGCTGGTCGGGCGTGATCCTGCGGTTGGTCATGTCGCGATCCTCATGCGGGTCGGCGGTCTTTGGGCTTGGCTGTCGTCTGCCGTGCTGACAGTGATACACGACATTGGCCCGCAGCGTCATTCATAGGCCATCTCCTCGAGCTCCTTGCCCCGCGTCTCCTTGACGAAGCGCAGCACGAAGGCCACCGAGATCACGGCACATAGCGCATAGAGGCCATACGCCCCGGCCAGGCCGATGGACGCCAGCAGCATGGGAAAGGTCATGGTGATGCCGAAATTGGCCAGCCACTGGCACAGCCCGGCGATGGCCAGCCCCGAACCGCGCATCTGGTTGGGAAACATCTCGCCGAGCATCACCCACATCACCGGCCCCCAGGAGACGTTGAAGAAGAAGACGTAGGCATTGGCGGCAAGCAGCGCGAACGTGCCCATGTCGTCGCTGAGCCGCAGGCTATCTCCCACCATCGAGGCCGTGGAGAAGGCATAGGCCATGCAGATCAGGGTCACGGCCATACCCACCGAACCGACCCACAGCAGCGGCTTGCGCCCGATCTGGTCGATGACGGCAACGGCGACCAGGCAGGCGCCGATACTGACCGCCCCCGAGATGACGTTGATCAGCAACGCATCGCCCTCGGAGAATCCCACCGACTGCCACAGCACGGCGCCGTAGTAGAACACCACGTTGATACCCACCAGCTGCTGGAAGATCGCCAGGCCGATACCGACCCAGACGATGCCGTGTACCTTGCCGCTGGCCCGATCGAGCACATCGCGCAGCTGCGGGCGATGGTCGCTTGCCAGGGTGGCGTTGATCTCGTCCAATTTGGCGCCCACCTCGCGCTGAGGCATCACCAGCCCCAGCACGCGTCGCGCATCGCCCTGCCGTCCGCTGCTGATCAGGTAGCGCGGACTCTCGGGAATGAACAGCAGTGCCACCAGGAACACGGCCGCAGGCAGCAGCTCGATCCAGAACATCCAGCGCCAGGTGGAGAAGCCCAACCACAGCTCGGTCACCGCCGAGCCGGACAGGTGCGCCAGCACGTAGTTGCTGAGGAAGGCCATGAACAGCCCTGTGATGATAGCCACCTGCTGGATCGTGGCGAGCCGCCCGCGATAGGCGGAAGGCGCCACTTCGCTGATGTAGGCCGGCGTCATCACGCTGGCGGCCCCGACCGCCAGGCCACCCAGCACACGATAAATGACGAACTCCAGGGAGCCGCCGGCGATACCCGAGCCCCAGGCGCTGACCAAGAAGAAGATCGCCGCCACGATCAGCAGCGTGCGACGACCGAAGCGATCCGCCAGTCGCCCGGCGAAGAAGGCGCCCACCGCGCAGCCCAGCAGCATCGAGGCGACGTTGAAGCCGGTCCCCACGCTGTCGGAGCCGAACGCGGTTTGCAGTCCGTCGACCGTGCCGTTGATCACGCCACTGTCGAAGCCGAACAGGAAACCGCCGATGGCGGCGATGCAGCAGATGATGAAGATATAGGCCGAACGGCTGATGACGTTAGGTTCCGTCATGATCCTCACTCCTGAAAAAGGGCGCCCTGCACGGGCGCCAACACGAGGAAGCCCCGCGATGAAGGCTGTCTCGACCCACTTACCACCACACGTCCATCTGCACGCCGAAGGTCAGGCCGTCGTTGTCGTCGATGTCGATGGCTTCACCCGCCGCCCCCGCATCGATCGAGCGGCTGGTGCGATCCGCCAGCAAGGCGTCCCCGTTCCAGTCCGCATAGGTGGCAAAGACGCGAATGACCGGGCGAGCGAAGCCGCCTACCCCCGCGGCCCATTGCTGGGCCAGGGTCAGCTTGGTCAGGCGGCGGCTGTCGTCGCCATTCTCGGGATCGACATAATCGTGGCCGAGCTCCAGGGCGGTGCTCAGGTTGTCCGTCCAGTAGTAGGTCGGACGCACACCGAGGGAGGCCCAGGTGGCTCCGGAGTCGTCATCGAAGCGCTTCTCCTCGAAGATGGCCGCATACAGCAGATCGAGCTTGTCGGGCGAGAGCCAGACATTGCCGTGGTTGATGACACGCCACATCTCGCCGCCGGGCACGTCCGTAGAGACCCCGGCGTTCATGCGTCCCTGACCGGTACCGGTATTGATGATGCCGTCGGTGGCGTACTGCAGCGCCAGCTTGTTGGTACCGCCGAACCAGTTGTTCTGCTGGTGCTGGACGGTCACCATGTGACCCCTTTCGGCCTCGCTGTCGCCATAGTAGGCCTCCTGGGCTTCGCTCAACTGAGCGCGACCGTAGTTGTAGCCAACTACCAGGGTGCCATCGGCATTGACAGGAATATCGGACCAGCGGAGATCCAGGGTGTCGTTGGAGATGCGATTGTCGGCGTCGGGGTATTCGGTATCGTCGACACTCGTCGCGCGCATCCACGCCAGGTGCAGCTTGCCGGTTCCCAAGTCGATGTCCTCGATGCCCGCGCCGGGCCCGGTGGAATCCCAGTAGAAGAAATCGTTGATGTGCACGTCATGGCGGCGGTAGAAGCGCTTGCCGGCCCAGAGAGTGGCCCCCGGCAAGGCATCGATCACGTTATGGCCCTGCACGTTCAACTGGCGCAGGGAAACCTCGGTATCCTCGGAATCGTTCACCTGATTCGAGAAATAACCCACCATGCTGTTGAAGTAGAACGATTTGTTCCCCTCCTCGTAGAGGGTGGCCCCCAGGCCCAGCTCGGCATAAGTCTCGCATTCGTTGCCCAGACGGTACTTGGCCCCCGCACCATTGGCCCGGAAGCAGGCCTGGTCGCCGCCGCTTGCCGTGTTGCCGATGCCGGATCGCGCATAGCCGGTGAAGTCGATGCCGGACGTGAAATCCTCCTGGGCCAGGGCCGTGCCAAAGGCGAAGCAGCCGAACCCGACCAGCCCGAAGCGAGCAAGAGTGCGCGTGGCGTGACGTGGCATTTTCATTGTTGTGCTCCTGATCATCTTGTTTGTCGCTATTGTTGGTAATTTCTTTGAACTAAGTGGTTGCAGGCGAATGATGGCAGTGCTGCGTATAGGGACCTCCTGGTGAGATGAAGCGGGTTTACGGGCAGGCGATGCAGCGGAAGCGACAGCGCATCTCGTGGCGCTCCCCTTCCTCCAGGATCACCAGGCCGTGACGTTGCGGATCGTCGAAGTGATGGGCATCGACGTCATGTGATACCGGCTCGAAGCAGAAGAAGTCGGCCTGCGCGCCCGGCGAAAACACCAGGTAGCGCGAGGTGTCGGCGCTCACCTCGAGCGCCAGGCCACGCTCGGGCCAGCGCAGCAGGGCCCGACCGCTCCAGCCGGTAAAGAGGTTGTCGATCCTGCCGATCGGAAGGCTCGTACCGCGCGAGAAGTTCCAATGATCGGGCGCCTCGAGCCGACGCCACGCGGTGGGCAGTTGGTCGGCATCGACCTCCCACACGCCCTCGGCGGCGGCGTCGACTCGTACGTCGGCAGTGCGCGGAAACCAGGGGTGCAGCCCCAGGCCATAGGGGGCGGGCGACACGCCCAGATGCGTCACCGCTAGTCGCGCCTCGAGCACATCGCCCTCCAGGCGATAGGCCAACTCCGCCCGGTAGTTGAACGGCGGCTGCTCGCGTGAGCGAAGCGCGAGGCGCAGTTCGTGCGGGATCTGGGCCTCGACTTGCCAGGCGCGCTGCCAGCCGTCGCCGTGAATCGGCAAGGCTTCGCCGGGCAGGTTGTTCACGAGCGGATAGTGTCGCCCGCGCCACGCGAAGCCGCCCCCGCCGATGCGATTCGACCACGGCACCAGCGGGTACATGGCCAACCGGTTAGGGTCGCGCTCGCTATCGCTTCCCGGGCGCATCAGCGGCTCGGGGCCGCGCCCGGTCAATCTGTCGAAGCGCACCACGGCGCCGCCGATCCCGGGGTTCACCATGAGTCGCAGCGTGGCGTTGTCGAGCGTCATCAGCATGGCGTGCTCCCGTTTCGCTCAGGCGATGTCGGCGCGAGCGCCCTGACGACGCAGGGCATCGTCCGGCAGGCGCTGGCCGTCGGCATCGAAGCCATGCAGAAGATCGTGACGCGGCGTGAGGTAAAGGGTGTCGCCACTGCGTATCTCGGCGTCACCGGGCAGGCGCACGGTCAAGGGTCCGGCGGCGTGGCAGTCGACATAGGCGAAGGCGTCGGCGCCGAGCATCTCCACCACACGTACCCGGCTCTGCCATTCCCCCGCCTCGCGGCTGACATCGAGGTGTTCGGGGCGAATGCCGAGCGTCGCGGCACCGTAGGCCTCCGCGACCTGCCCTTCGATCAGGTTCATCTTCGGCGAGCCGATGAAGCCGGCAACGAACAGCGTCTCGGGGCGCTGGTAGAGCGACATCGGCGTGCCGACCTGCTCGATGCGACCGGCATTCATTACCACGATGCAGTCGGCCAGGGTCATCGCCTCGACCTGATCGTGAGTGACGTAGACCATGGTGGCGTCGAGGCGCTGGTGCAGCTCGGCCAGCTCCACGCGCATGCGGTTGCGCAGCGCCGCGTCCAGGTTGGAGAGCGGCTCGTCGAACAGGAATACCCCGGGGTTACGCACGATGGCGCGACCGATGGCCACACGCTGTCGCTGGCCGCCGGAGAGTTCGGCCGGCTTGCGCTCGAGCAGCTCCTCGAGGTTGAGCAGGCGTGCCGCCTCGGCCACCTTGGCGCGGCGCTCCTCGGTGGGCACCTTGGCCAGGCGCATGCCGAAATCGATATTGCGCGCCACCGTCATGTGCGGGTAGAGCGCATAGGACTGGAACACCATGGCGATGTTGCGTTCGCTGGGCTCGGCGGTGGTGACATCGTTCCCGCCGATCGAGATCGCACCGCGAGTCACTGTCTCGAGCCCTGCGATCATGCGCAGCAGGGTCGATTTGCCGCAGCCGGAGGGTCCCACCAGCACAGTGAAGGAGCCGTCCTCGATGTGCAGGTTGAGATGGGGGATCACCGTGGTCTTGCCACGGAAGGTCTTTTCGATATCGACCAGGGTCACTTCAGCCATAGCGTGCTCTCGTTATCGGGTGCCGTTGTCATCTTGTCGTCTTGGCATGGCACGGTGCGTTTCATCGCTCGTTGCGGCGGTAGCGGAACCCGGCGAAGTCCGCCGGCACGGCGTGTCCGCTGATGTCGTGGGCCGCCATGCCCAGGAAATTGCCGGTGAAGTAGCCGTGAGCACGGCCGCTGCCCTCGTCCGACAGCAGCCCGGCGTCCAGCAGCGGGCCGATCGGCCGCCACTCGCAGTCGCCCTGGGCGAAGCGGAACTGCAGTTCGCGCTCGCGAATGTCTAGGCCGAGTCGCACCGGCAGGTCGAGTGCGAGCGTCACGCCCGGCTCGGCGATATCGAGCCGCCCGCCGGGCCACTCGTCGTGGCAGCTCATCACGCTGAGCACCTTGGCGCCGTCGTCGTTCAAGCTCACCGCCAGGTAGTGGAACTTGAAGCGGTTGTAGTAGGCGATCAGCCCGGCGAACTGCTGGATGTCGTCGGGCTCGAACTCGAGTTCGGTCTCGGCGCTGCAATACCAGCTGTCCTGACGACGCGCCACCAGTGCCTGCTCGAACCAGGAGCCCACCGACTCGCGGCCGAAAAGGCGCAGGTAGCCGGGCCGCGCCTCGAGCGAGAACAGCCGCTCCGGCTCGGGGGTGCGCAGCCACTGGAAGTCCCCCGGCAGCGGGCCGGGCTGGAACGCATAGGTCGCCTCGGCGGCAGGAGCGCGCTGCTCTATACCGGGCATGGCCACCTCTAGCGCCGGAGCACTGCCGCCCTGGGCCAGGCGCAGCCAGCCGTCCTCGCCCCACTCGACCTGCTGGATGGCCGTCTCGCGCCCCAGCGGCGAGCGGCGCGTGCCGGGTAGCGGCCGGCTGCACAGGTGCACCATCCATGTCTCGCCATCGGGCGTTTCTACCAGGTCGGCGTGGCCGGCGCGCTGCAGTGGGCTGTCCGGGGCATTGCGCGTGGTCAGCACCGGGTTGTCCGGGTGCACCTCGTAGGGGCCGGTGATCTCGCGCGAACGCGCCATGGTCACGGCGTGGTCGTAACCGGTGCCGCCCTCGGCCACCAGCAGGTGGTACCAGCCGTCGTGGCGATACAGGTGTGGCCCCTCGGTGAGCTTCATCCCGGTACCGGCGAAGATGTTGCGGATCGGGCCGACCAGGCGCCTGCTCTCGACGTCATACTCCTGCAGCAGGATGCCGCCGAAGCGGTCGCCGCCCTCGCGCTGGCGATAGTCCCACTTGAGATTGATCAACCACTTGCGGCCGTCCTCGTCGTGGAACAGCGAGGGGTCGAAGCCGCTGGAGTTGAGATACACCGGGTCGCTCCAGGGTCCCTCGACGGAGGGAGCGGTGACCAGGTAGTTGTGGCCGTCCTTGAAGTTGCCCTCGTAGCGCTTCATGTCGGTGTAGATCAGCCAGAACAGGCCGTCGGCGTACGACAGGCATGGCGCCCAGATGCCGCAGGAGTCCGGGTTGCCGCGCATGTCGAGCTGGACGGCGCGGGCCAGCGGCCGGCTCGCCAGCCGCCAGTTGGCCAGATCCCGCGAGTGATGGATCTGTACCCCCGGATACCACTCGAAGGTGGAAGTGGCGATGTAGTAGTCCTCGCCGACCCGGCAGATCGAGGGGTCGGGGTTGAAACCGGCGAGTATCGGATTGCGGATGGTATCGGTCATGACGTGTGTCTCATCCCTTGACGGAGCCGCCGGTCAGCCCGGCCACGATGTATTTCTGCGCGGCGAGGAAGAAGATCACCGCCGGCGTGATGGTCAGCGTCACGAACGCCAGGATCATGTTCCACTGGGTCAGATACTCGCCCTGGAACTGCATCATGCCGAGCGGCCAGGTGTAGATGGCGCGATCGTTGAGCACCACCAGCGGCAGCAGGAAGTTGTTCCAGCTCTGCACGAAGACGAACACGCCCACCGTGGCGAGGATCGGCGTCGACAGCGGCAGGGTGAACGACCAGAAGAAGCGCAGGTAGCTGCAGCCGTCGACGTAGGCGGCCTCGAACAGCTCGCGTGGCAGCTGGTCGAAGAAGGCCTTGAACAGCAGGATCGCCAGCGACAGGCCGAAGGCGGTCTGCGGCAGGATCACCGCCCAGTAGGTATCCAGTAGCCCCAGATCGCGCACCTTGATGAATAACGGCAGGATCGCCGCGGCGAAGGGGAACATCAGCCCCAGCAGCAGGTAGGAGAGAATCATCTTCGAGCCGAAGAAGCGTATCTGCGAGAACACATAGGCCGCCGCTGCTCCTACCACCAGGGTCAGGAAAACCGTCATCGATGAAATCAGGAAGGAGTTGCCCAGGTAGCGCCAGAAGGTGCCGTCGAGGAAGATCGCGACATAGTTCTCGGCGTTCCAGCTGTCGGGTAGCCCCAGCGGATTGGTGCGCAGCTCGGCGTTGCTCTTGAAGCCGCCGAAGAAGGAGGCCAGCAGCGGGCCGACGACCAGGCTGGCGACCAGAATCAACACGATCACGCGCAGCGTATTGCGCAGGGGGGCGCTTCTCATGCCTGCTCCTCCTTCGCCGTGGCGCGCTGGTAGAACAGCGCGATACCGATGGCGAGCACGAACAGCACCACGGCGGCAGCGCTACCGAAGCCGATGTTGAGCCGCGACAGCCCAAAGGTGTAGAGATAGGTGACGATGGTGTGGGTCGAGTTCGAGGGACCACCGTTGGTCATCGGGATGATGATGTCGAAGATCTGCAGCGAGCCGATGATGGCGAAGAAGCCGCTCACCACGATGGCGTGCTTGATCATCGGGATCTGCACGAACAGCGCTACCTGGCGCGGCTTCGCCCCCTCGAGCTTGGCCGCCTCGATCAGGTCTTGGGGCACGCTCTGCAGCGCGGCGATGTAGATCATCATGTGAAAGCCGAAGTACTTCCACACGATCACCGTCATGATGGCCGGGAAGGCCCACTGGCGGTCGGCGAGCACATGCACCGACTCCTGCCCCAGGGCCTGGAACATGAAGGCGGTGATGCCGTAGTCGCCGTCGAAGACGAAGCTCCAGATCAAACCCGCAGCCACCTCGGCGAGGATGTAGGGCAGGAAGAAAACCAGCCGGAACAGTGTGTTGGTCGGAGTCTTGCGGTAGACCAGCAGCGCCAACCCCAGTGCCAGGGGCATCTGCAGCAGCAGCGAGACGATGATCAGTTTGGTGGTATTCCACAACGCGGTATGGAACACCGAGTGATCGAGCAATCGCGCGTAGTTCTGGGTGCCGACGAAGTCGCTCGGCGAGCCGTAGCCGTTCCACGAGAAGACGCTGTAGTAAGCCGCATCGGCCAGCGGCAGGATCACGAACAGCGAGAACAGGATCAGCGCCGGCGGCAGCAGGATCAGTGCCGCGGCGAGCCTGCCGCTGGCCATGTTCTTGCGCATGCGATCGGCGAAGCCCCTCCTGCGCGCGGCGGGTCGGGTCATGGTGGTCATGTCGAACTTCCGTCCCGATTCGGGAGTGTGGGCCGGCGCGGGCGGGTGACGTCCGCGCCGGCGATGCTTGGACTCAGCGGAACTGCCAGGCCTCTTCGACCTGGGCGGCCGCCTCTTCGGCCGTGATCACGCCCTGGGCCAGATCGCCGCTGATGTCGTTGACCGTGGCGCCGACCGAGGTACCGAGTGCCTGGTCGAGGAACACCTGGTGAAAGTTGGATTCGCTGAGGATCTCGGCGACCTTGCGCGCATAGGGCGTGTCGAGCTCCTCCTCGGAGCCGTTGGCCACCGGCACGAAAATGCCGAGCCGGGCGGCTTCGCGCTGGTTCTCCTCGTTGAGCAGGAAACGCAGGAAGTCGACCGCCTCGTCGGAGGCATCGCGGGTCACGGCGAAGCCGTTCATCCCACCGAAGCTGTCGTCGTTGCCCTCGCCGCCTTCCACGCGGGGGAAGCGGATGAACTCGAGGTCCTCGTCGGGCACGCCCTCGCCCGTCGCGGAGCGCTCCTTGGAAGGGATGTAGTCCCAGTCGCCCATCAGATGCAGGGCCGCTTCGCCGTCGCCGAACATGGCGCTGGCACGTTCGTAGGACGTCGACATATAGCCCGACTGGAAAGGGTCAAGCTCGACGAACGCCTGGAGCAATTCGCCGGCGCGGACGAAGGACTCGCCCTCGAAGCCGCCGTTCTCGCCTTGCTTGGCCGCCTCGATGCCCTCGCCCCCCGCCAGGCGGGTGGCCAGGTACCCCCAGTAGAAATGCATCGGCCAACCATCCTTGCCACCCACTACAGCGGGCGTGATACCGCTCTCGCGCAGCGCGACTACCGCCTGCTCCAGGTCCTCCCAGGTCTCGATGGCTTCGATATCGACGCCGGCCTGCTCGGTCAATGCGGTATTGGCCCAGAAGCCCACCACGGTGGCGTAGAGCGGCGCGCCATAAACGCGATCGTCGAGAGTAAAGGCGCGCACGGCGGATTCGGGGTAGCGTTCCTGCCAGCCGTCCTGCATCGCCTCGGTGAGGTCGCGCACGAAACCGGCCTCCACCTGGTCGCGCAGCCCCTCGCCGCCCCAGCTATAGAAGATGTCGGGACGCTGGTCGGATTGCAGCAACGTCGGCAGGCGTGTCTTGTAGGCCTCGTTGGCGATGTACTCGAAGATCACCTCGACATCGGGGTTCTGCGCTTCGTATTCGGCGACGACATCGTCGTAGTATTGCTTCTCGACGTCGCTGATCTCGACCCGCAGTACGCGCACGGTGGTATCGGCCGCCGCGGCGAACGCCGCCAGGCCGGAGGCGAGAGCAACCGTGGCGACCAACCAGCGCTTGGCGCGCTGAGGCTTGGGAAGCTGTTGTTCGAAAGTGTGCATGGCGAGCTCCTTGTTGTGTTGTAAGCGCATGGGTGCACCTCTTCGCTTGTCGCAGGTATGGTGTGCGGGCTAGCCCCAGCCGCCGTCGACGGCAATCTCCTGGCCGGTGATCGCCGCGCTCTCGGCGCTGGCCAGGAACAGCACGGCGGGGGCGATATGCTGTGGCTCCAGGCGCAGCTTGAGGCACTGGTGGGCCTGGATCGATGCCTCCTCCTCGGGGCCGATCCACTTTTCGAGCTGCCGTGGGGTCATGATGGAGCCGGGCACCAGGGTGTTGACGCGAATGTTGTGACCTCCCAGGTCGCGAGCCAGGCTGCGTGTCAGTCCGTGTATCGCCGCCTTGGCGGTGACGTAGGCAGACAGATCGGCGATGGCCATCTGCACGCTGATCGAGCCGAAGTTGACGATGCTGCCGCCCCCGGCCTCGATCATCTGGTGGGCCGCCGCCTGGGCGGCGAAGAACATCGGTCGCAGGTTGAGCGACATGCGCTCGTCCCAGTAGTCGACGTCGACCTCGTGCCAGGCATGGCGATCGTCGTTGGCGGCATTGTTGACCAGGGTGTGGATGGGCCCCAGCTTGCTCCCGACTTCGGCGATCGCCGCCTGCAGATCCTCGACGTCGCGAATGTCGCAGCGCCGGTAGTGCGGCGCCCGCCCCGTCTCGGCTTCCAGCGCCTCGGTCAACGCCCGGCTGGCGGTATCGTCAATGTCGACGAACGCGACCTTAGCCCCCTGATGATGAAAGGCCCGGGTCAGCGCCGCACCGATGCCGCTACCGCCACCGGTAATGAAGACCACTCGCTGATCGAGACTGGGGTAACGCGCCGCGTCGTTGTTCATGCTCTCTCCACTTAGTTTTATCTATTTACTAACTAGAGAGTGAGCAACTCCACGCGGAGCGACAATGCGACGTTGGTATAACCATCAACAAAGGCATTTAAAACAGAGGATTCGAGAGGAAGAGTCGCCTGGACACCGGTCTTTCCCGCCATGGCCTCCCGAACTGGATTCGTTTAATCTGAGAACCAATCGTCTCGCTCCAGGCGGCAATAGACAGCGCAAAGAGGCCGTGCATCGCGCCTCGACGGGGCCGGTGTCATAATCGACCCGCCATGCAGGCGCGCTCGCAACCCAGGGGTTCGGAAACGGCTTCGGCTCCTTGTTTTCAGTCCGTTGCCTCGAGCGAGGCTGGGGCGAAGCATGCCCGCCCAGGGCACCCACTCGGCAAGGCCATGTCACTCTATGTCTACTAGTTTTCAGCCGCACAAGGCGGGCGATCTTCACTTTCTCAAGCGGCTCAACCGCAGCGCCATCCTCGAGCTGGTGCGTCGCACCCCCGGCCTGACCCGCGCCGACATTGCCACCCAGGCCCAACTGACCAAGGCTACCGTGGGCGCCGGCGTGCAATCGCTGCTGCAGCAGGGCTGGCTGCGCGAAGGTGAGCTGCAGAAGAGCAGCGGCGGCCGCCCGGGCCGCGCCCTGCACCTCAACGACGACAACCACGTGCTGTTCGGCGCCGAGGTCGGCGTGCATGGCTTGCGCCTGGTCGCTTGTACGCTTTCGGGCCAGGTGCTCGTATCGCACCACGAGCACCTCGTGCCGACCACACCCGAGGTCACCGCCGAGCTGCTGGGCGAGCTCCTGCGCACGCTGATGGCCTCGAGGCACGTGGCGGGTCGACAGAGCCTGGGGCTTGGCGTCGCCCTACCCGGCCCCATCGCTCCCGGCAAGCCCGTGCTGCGCCTGGCTCCCAACCTGGGCTGGCGCGACATTCGTTTCCTCGACCTGCTGCGCCCCCATCTCACGCTTCTGGAAGGCACCTGGCTGATGGACAACGAGGCAAAGTCGGCCGCCTTCGGCGAACTCTACTTTCGCACCGGGCAGATTCCCGAGTCGCTGGTGTACGTCAGCGCGGGGACCGGTATCGGCAGCGGCATGGTCGAAGGCAGCCACCTGCCGCTGGTCACGCGAGGCATGCAGGGGCTGGCCGGCGAGATCGGCCACACCGTGCTGCAGCCGGGCGGGCTCTACTGCCATTGCGGCAATCGCGGCTGCGCCGAAACCCTGGTCAGCGGCTGGTCGATCCGCGCCGCGCTGGGGATCGCTGAAGAGGAGGATCTCGTCGCCACGCTGCTGCCGCGCCTGAACGATTCCGACGTTCAGGTCACGCTGCGCCGGGCCGGCGAGGCGCTGGGCGTTCTCCTGCTCAACCTGCATCATGCGCAGAACCCCTCCGAGATCGTGCTCGGCGGCTCCCTGACCCAGCTCGGCGAACCTCTGCTCGAACCCGCCCTCGCCTACTTCAAGGCCAACCAGAACCGGCTACTGGGCACGTCCCAGCAGGTGCCGCTGAGGGTAATCGAGGATTCCACCTTCGTCGCGGCACGCGGCGCCGCCGCCCAGGTGCTAGCCAGCATCATTCATGGCCCGAGCGACCTCCTCCAGGCGTCGTTCTGACACCTTTGCCGCCGTCTTTGCGACCAAAGTCGATCGGAGCCACTAAGTTCAAAGATTGAACTTAGTGGCGGCGTCGCGCAGGATGTATCAGGGCGCCTTGGACGTGCGCCTATCGGTCCACCGACATCCATCCGCAGGAGCCCGACATGACACTCGAAGGCAAGATGCTGATCGGCCGGGAGGCCGTCAGCGGCAGTTCCAAGCCCATCAATGCCGTCAACCCCGCCACCGGCGAGACCCTCGAGCCCACCT
>NZ_PJRN01000040.1 GCF_002930105.1 Billgrantia saliphila
AGAACCCCGGCGAGGGGAGTGAAATAGATCCTGAAACCGTATGCGTACAAGCAGTGGGAGCAGACTTGTTCTGTGACCGCGTACCTTTTGTATAATGGGTCAGCGACTTATTTTCAGTGGCGAGCTTAACCGAATAGGGGAGGCGTAGGGAAACCGAGTCTTAACTGGGCGACCAGTCGCTGGAAATAGACCCGAAACCGGGCGATCTATCCATGAGCAGGTTGAAGGTTGAGTAACATCAACTGGAGGACCGAACCAGGATCTGTTGAAAAAGATTTGGATGACTTGTGGATCGGAGTGAAAGGCTAATCAAGCCCGGAGATAGCTGGTTCTCCTCGAAAGCTATTTAGGTAGCGCCTCACGTATCACCACCGGGGGTAGAGCACTGTTTCGGCTAGGGGGCCATCCCGGCTTACCAACCCGAGGCAAACTCCGAATACCGGTGAGTGCAAGCGTGGGAGACACACAGCGGGTGCTAACGTCCGTTGTGAAAAGGGAAACAACCCAGACCGTCAGCTAAGGTCCCGAAATCCTGGTTAAGTGGGAAACGATGTGGGAAGGCTCAGACAGCTAGGAGGTTGGCTTAGAAGCAGCCATCCTTTAAAGAAAGCGTAATAGCTCACTAGTCGAGTCGGCCTGCGCGGAAGATGTAACGGGGCTAAACCAGGTACCGAAGCTACGGGCTTGCCGAATGGCAAGCGGTAGAGGAGCGTCGTGTACGCCGATGAAGGTGAGTCGAGAGGCTTGCTGGAGGTATCACGAGTGCGAATGCTGACATGAGTAACGACAAGGGGAGTGAAAAACTCCCCCGCCGGAAGACCAAGGGTTTCTGTTCGACGCTAATCGGAGCAGAGTGAGTCGGCCCCTAAGGCGAGGCCGAAAGGCGTAGTCGATGGGAAACGGGTCAATATTCCCGTACCTCACTGTATTGCGATGGGGGGACGAAGAAGGCTAGGTGGGCCAGGCGTTGGTTGTCCTGGTGAAAGCCCGTAGGCTGGGGGTTCAGGCAAATCCGGATCCCCAAGGCCGAGAGGCGAGACGAACACCCCACGGGGTGGAAGTCATCGATGCCACGCTTCCAGGAAAAGCCTCTAAGCTTCAGATACAGTGGGACCGTACCCCAAACCGACACAGGTGGTCAGGTAGAGAATACCCAGGCGCTTGAGAGAACTCGGGTGAAGGAACTAGGCAAAATGGTGCCGTAACTTCGGGAGAAGGCACGCCGGCGTAGTGTGAAGGGCCTCGCGCCTGGAGCATGAACCGGTCGAAGATACCAGGTGGCTGCAACTGTTTATTAAAAACACAGCACTCTGCAAACGCGCAAGCGGACGTATAGGGTGTGACGCCTGCCCGGTGCCGGAAGGTTAATTGATGGTGTTAGCCCTCGGGCGAAGCTCCTGATCGAAGCCCCGGTAAACGGCGGCCGTAACTATAACGGTCCTAAGGTAGCGAAATTCCTTGTCGGGTAAGTTCCGACCTGCACGAATGGCGTAATGATGGCCACGCTGTCTCCACCCGAGACTCAGTGAAATTGAAATCGCAGTGAAGATGCTGTGTACCCGCGGCTAGACGGAAAGACCCCGTGAACCTTTACTATAGCTTCACACTGGACGCTGATGTTGCTTGTGTAGGATAGCTGGGAGGCTTGGAAACCCGGACGCCAGTTCGGGTGGAGCCAACCTTGAAATACCAGCCTGGCATCATTGGCGTTCTAACTCAGGTCCGTGATCCGGATCGAGGACAGTGTGTGGTGGGTAGTTTGACTGGGGCGGTCTCCTCCCAAAGAGTAACGGAGGAGCACGAAGGTACCCTCAGCACGGTCGGAAATCGTGCATTGAGTGCAAGAGCATAAGGGTGCTTGACTGCGAGACAGACACGTCGAGCAGGTACGAAAGTAGGTTCTAGTGATCCGGTGGTTCTGTATGGAAGGGCCATCGCTCAACGGATAAAAGGTACTCCGGGGATAACAGGCTGATACCGCCCAAGAGTTCACATCGACGGCGGTGTTTGGCACCTCGATGTCGGCTCATCACATCCTGGGGCTGAAGTCGGTCCCAAGGGTATGGCTGTTCGCCATTTAAAGTGGTACGCGAGCTGGGTTTAGAACGTCGTGAGACAGTTCGGTCCCTATCTGCCGTGGGCGTTGGAGATTTGAGAAGAGCTGCTCCTAGTACGAGAGGACCGGAGTGGACGCACCTCTGGTGTTCCGGTTGTCACGCCAGTGGCATTGCCGGGTAGCTACGTGCGGACGGGATAACCGCTGAAGGCATCTAAGCGGGAAGCCCCCTTCAAGATGAGATCTCCCCGAGGCCTCGAGCCTCCTGAAGGGCCCAGCGAGACCAGCTGGTTGATAGGCCGGGTGTGGAAGCGCTGCAAGGCGTTGAGCTAACCGGTACTAATGGCCCGTGAGGCTTGACCATATAACCCC
>NZ_PJRN01000041.1 GCF_002930105.1 Billgrantia saliphila
AGGACGCCCATGACGTCCGCCTGCCACCGCCTCAAACGCCCTACAGACGTCGCGGGCGTGTTTTTGTAAACGCCCAACGGCGTAGCACGGACGAGCCATGCATGCCGTCAAGCGCCCACGCAGCACGCCTACTAAGCCCACAGGACGCCCTCGACGTCCGCCTGCCTTCGCTTCAGTTGCCCCGCAAACGTCGCTAGCATGTTTTTGTAGACGCCCAACGACGTAGCACGGACGAGCCATGCATGCCATCAAGCGCCCACGCAGCACGCCTACTAAGCCCACAGGACGCCCTCGGCGTCCGCCTGCCGTTGCCCACTCGACCCGTCGACGTCGCCGACGTGTTTTTGTAAACGCCCAACGGCGTAGCACGGACAAGCCATGCATGCCATCAAGCGCCCACGCAGCACGCCTGCTAAGCCCACGGGACGCCTATGCCGTCTGCCTGCCTGCGCCTCAGTCTGCCTCCAACACCTCTACCCCCCTTATATATGCTTAAAAAAGTTTTGCCCATGTGACAGGAGTAGACATGGATTTTCCAGAGAATCATAATGAAAATGTACAACCCAAATATGCGCGGTCTAAGGTACAAACACACATCAGCCTTCATAATTGACTTTAATATGTATAAAAAAATATTTTTCAACAATTTTTTTTGATTTTTATTTTTTTCAAAAATTCCAAAAAATTAGTAATAAATTAATAAAAAATAGGGAAAATATCGAAAAAATATGAAATCAACTCCGAAAATTCACAAATAAATATGTGAACCTTAAAATATAAAATTTAATAAATTTTAATTTTTAAAAAGAGACGTAAAAATTAAAAAAGCGTAAAAATAAATTATAAAATAATGATTAAAAGTCGGAAAAATATGGAAATGCTCGAAAACACTTCTCAACATGTCAAATTAATGATAAGATGCATATTTGCACAAACAAAAGATGTTTCAATATCGTACGAACCGTAAAAGTAACGAAAATGATGCGAAAGAGCCACGTTAGGCGGAAACGTTTGAGAATAGATAATGGAAAGTAGATGAATATGTTTGTTATGCATGGAGGTTGTTTCAAAATCCTTTGATTTATGTACGCCATGAACATCCGCATGTTTTGTTTGGAACTCGATGAATGTTGCGCAAGCCACGACCGATGCGGGCAGGCCACGGCCGACCGTTGTGTGCAGGCACGTCCGACGACGGCCGACCGTTTGTGCTGTCCAAGGGCTATGATGGCATGCCACGCCCGACGACGGCCGACCGTCTATGCTGTCAAAGGGCGAAGATGGCATGCCACGCCCGACGACGGCCGACCGTCTATGC
>NZ_PJRN01000042.1 GCF_002930105.1 Billgrantia saliphila
CCGAACCACACCAGGTCGTAGCCCAGCCCCGCCACCACCGGGAAGAATACCGGCACGGTGAGCAGCAGCATCGACATGCTCTCGAACACGCAGCCCAGCAGCACGTAGATGGCCAGTATCACCAGAATCACCATGAACGGCGCGATATCGAGCCCGTTGACGAAGGCCAGCAGATCGCTGGGCAGCCCCGCCCGGTTGATGAAGTTGGCAAAGATCAACGCAGTGAGTACCACGGCGAACAGCATGGCAGTGGTGCGCACGGTGTCCATCAGGACGTTCATCAACACCTGCGGCGTCAGCGCGCGCCGGAACAGGGCGATCAGGAAGGCGCCCATGGCACCGATGCCCGCCGCCTCGGTGGGGGTGAACACGCCGAGATAGATGCCGCCGATCACCAGCACGAACAGCGCCAAGGTGTCGCCCACGCTCTTCAGCGCCTTGATGCGTTCGGGCCACTCGACTTTCTCGCCGGCCGGGCCCGCGTCGGGATCGCGCCACAGTACCCACTTCACCGACCCAAGGTAGAGCACGATGCCGAGGATGCCGGGAATGAAGCCGGCGGCGAACAGTTCGCGAATGCTGGTCTCGGTGAGGATGCCATAGATCACCAGCATCACGCTGGGCGGGATCAGGATGCCCAGCGTGCCGCCAGCGGCGATGGAGGCCGAGGCCAGGGTGTCCTTGTAGCCGTACTTGCGCATCTGCGGCATGGCCACGCGCCCCATGGTGGCACACGTGGCGAGGCTTGAGCCGCAGATGGCGCTGAAGCCGCCGCAGGCGACGATGGTGGCCATGGCCTGGCCGCCCTTACGATGCCCGAGGAAGCCGTTGGAAGCGCGGAACAACGCATCCGACAGCCCGGCATGCGACACCAGGTTGCCCATCAGGATGAATAGCGGGATCACCGACAGGCCATAGTCCATGGCGGTATCGATCACCCGCCGCGCAGCCATGGACTCGGCGGCGCTCCAGTTGCCAGTCAGGTAATAGAAGCCGGCGAAGCCGACGATGCCCATGGCGAAGGCCAGCGGCACCCGCAAGAACGCCAACAGCAGCAGGGCGGCGAAACCGTACAGCGCTTCAGTCATTGTCGCCTCCCTTGCCTTTCTCAGGACTGAGCGGGCCGCCGCGCTCGATCACGCCCACCCCTTCAAGCAGATAGAACAGTGCGCGCAGCAGCGTCAGTACGGCCGACGCGGCCAGCATGATCGACATCAAATAAATGAGATAGCCGTTGGGGATACGCAGGAACTCGGTCACGTCACCCCACTGCATGGCGCGTTCGCC
>NZ_PJRN01000043.1 GCF_002930105.1 Billgrantia saliphila
TACTTCTCCAGCAGTCGCACCGGCTTCTTCAGTGCGTCGCGGCGGAAGGGATCACCCAGCTCGCGCGTGCACATGATCTCGATAACGCAGGTCTTGCCTTCGTTCATCTGCAGGTCCACCGCCTTCTTCAGCGCCGGCCCCACGTCCTCCAGGCGGTCCACCGTAATCCCCTCGGCGCCCATCGCCCGGCCGATCTCGGCGAAGCTTTGGTTGTCCAACTCGCCAGCCACGAAGCGACGGTTATAGAATTCCACCTGGTTCTTCTTCTCCGCCCCCCACTGCCGGTTGTGGAACACCACCGCGGTCACCGGGATGTTTTCGCGTACCGCCGTCATGGTTTCCATCAGGCTCATGCCCCAGGCACCGTCACCGGCATAGGCGATCGCCGGGCGATGCGGTGCCGCCGCCTTGGCACCAATTATTGTCGGCAGCGCGTAGCCGCAGTTGCCGAAGCTCATCGGCGCAAAGAAGCTGCGTGGCTTCTCGAAACGCAGGTAGCTGTGCGCCACCGCGTTGATGTTGCCGATGTCAGTGGAGACCATCACGTCCTCGGGCATGGCCTTCTCCAGCTCACGCAGCACCTGGCGCGGGTGCAGGTACTCGCCGCCGGAGAACGGGGTCTCGCCTTTCGCCTCGTCGATGGCATCGAGGCTGAACGGGTCCTTCTCGTGCGTCCATTCGTCGAGTTCCTTCTCCCAGGCCGCTTTCTCGCTGGCGATCAGCTCGGCGCGCTGACCTTTGGTGCTGTCACAGGCCAGGTCCCGGTCGGCCAGACGCTCGACAAGCGCTTCGGCGGTCGCCTTGGCATCACCACAGATGCCCACTGCAATCTTCTTTACCAGCCCCAGCATCTTGTGGTCGGCATCGACCTGAATGATCTTGGCGTCCTTCGGCCAGTAGTCCAGGCCATGCTGCGGCAGGGTGCCGAACGGCCCCAAACGCGTACCCAGCGCGACGACCACGTCGGCCTGGGCAATCAACTTCATGCCCGCCTTCGAGCCCTGGTAGCCCAGCGGTCCGCACCACAGCGGGTGGCTGGCCGGGAAGGAGTCGTTGTGCTGATAGCTGTTGACCACCGGTGCGCCCAGCCGCTCGGCCAATGCCTGGCAGGCCTCGACGCC
>NZ_PJRN01000044.1 GCF_002930105.1 Billgrantia saliphila
ATTCGTACCATAAAACGTTTCGGCGATCGCCGAGGAGGACCCCGATGAGCACCCCAGAGAACCAAGACGCCCGCCATGTCGTGCAGGGCAAACAGAAGATGACCCCGTCCGAGGCCTTCGTCGAAACGCTGGTGGCCAATGGTGTCACCGACATGTTCGGCATCATGGGCTCGGCCTTCATGGACGCCATGGATATCTTCGCGCCGGCCGGCATTCGCCTGGTCCCGGTGGTGCACGAGCAGGGCGCGGCGCACATGGCCGACGGCTATGCTCGGGTTTCTGGACGCCATGGGGTAGTGATCGGCCAGAACGGCCCGGGCATCTCCAACTGCGTGACCGGGATCGCCGCGGCCTACTGGGCGCACAGCCCGGTGGTGATCGTGACCCCCGAGGCGGGCACCACTGGCATCGGCCTGGGCGGCTTCCAGGAATGCCATCAGTTGCCGATGTTTCAGGAATTCACCAAGTACCAAGGCCACGTGACCCACCCGGCGCGTATGGCCGAGTACACCGGGCGCTGCTTCGACCGGGCGATGTCCGAGATGGGACCGACCCAACTGAACATTCCGCGCGACTACTTCTACGGCGAAATCGAGTGCGAGATTCCCCTGCCGTCGCGTCTGGATCGCGGTCCCGGCGGGACCAAAACCCTCAACGAGGCCGCTGAACTCCTGGCGAGTGCCAAGTTCCCGGTGATCGTCTCTGGCGGTGGAGTCGTGATGGCCGA
>NZ_PJRN01000045.1 GCF_002930105.1 Billgrantia saliphila
TTCAAATCTGCCCAGACCCACCAAATTTGCGTGACACGTCGTTGAAAGACTCCTCGTATAGCAGGCTATACGTCGTCGTCTTTCGCCTTGTTTCACACAAATTTCATTTCGCGAAGTATCATCGCGCCGAAATGACAGGAGGGGCCATAGCTCAGCTGGGAGAGCGCCTGCCTTGCACGCAGGAGGTCAGCGGTTCGATCCCGCTTGGCTCCACCACTTCCTCACAGTCTTCCTGATCGGATCTGCAGTCATAAGCCATCGTCGCGCCGTGCGATGTCGGGTTTATGACTGTCGATTGACAGTCTGCTCTTTAACAATGTGAATCATGCTGACACGTTCTTTCCGCAAGGAAAGAGCAAAAGTGATACGTCTCAAGCGTATCCGGCAATTGTCGTACGTAATCGCGGACCAGACCCTTTCGGGTTATATGGTCAAGCGATTAAGCGCATACGGTGGATGCCTTGGCAGCCAGAGGCGATGAAGGACGTTGTAGCCTGCGATAAGGCTCGGTGAGGTGGCAAACAACCTGTGACCCGGGCATTTCCGAATGGGGAAACCCACCCAGCACAAGCTGGGTATCCCACACTGAATCCATAGGTGTTGGGAGGCGAACCGGGGGA
>NZ_PJRN01000046.1 GCF_002930105.1 Billgrantia saliphila
TCACCCCAGTCATGAACCACACCGTGGTGATCGCCCTCCCGAAGGTTAGGCTAACCACTTCTGGTGCAGTCCACTCCCATGGTGTGACGGGCGGTGTGTACAAGGCCCGGGAACGTATTCACCGTGACATTCTGATTCACGATTACTAGCGATTCCGACTTCACGGAGTCGAGTTGCAGACTCCGATCCGGACTGAGATCGGCTTTCTGGGATTGGCTTGCTCTCGCGAGCTCGCAACCCTTTGTACCAACCATTGTAGCACGTGTGTAGCCCTACCCGTAAGGGCCATGATGACTTGACGTCGTCCCCACCTTCCTCCGGTTTGTCACCGGCAGTCTCCCTAGAGTTCCCGACCGAATCGCTGGCAAATAGGGACAAGGGTTGCGCTCGTTACGGGACTTAACCCAACATTTCACAACACGAGCTGACGACAGCCATGCAGCACCTGTCACTGCGCTCCCGAAGGCACCCCTTCGTCTCCGAAGGGTTCGCAGGATGTCAAGGGTAGGTAAGGTTCTTCGCGTTGCATCGAATTAAACCACATGCTCCACCGCTTGTGCGGGCCCCCGTCAA
>NZ_PJRN01000047.1 GCF_002930105.1 Billgrantia saliphila
CCATCGAGCTTGGCCGCGGCGTCGGCCACGGCGGAGACGTTCTCGCCGGCGACCAGCACGTCGATGTCGCCGCCAATCGCTTGGGCGGCCGCGACGACGTGGGCGGTGGCGCCGGCCAGGACGCCGTCGTGATGTTCGGCAAGGACCAGGATGCTCATGAGATCGGCTCCTTTCAAAGCGCTGTTTTCAAAGAACGATTCAAAGTACTTTGGCTTCGTTCTTGAGTTTGTCCACGAGCTCGTCGACGGAGCCCACCTTGATGCCGCCCTTGCGCTCGGCCGGCGATTCGACCTTGAGCAGCGTGAGCCGGCTCGCCACCTCGACGCCGTAATCGGCCGGCGACTTGACGTCGAGCGGCTTCTTCTTGGCCTTCATGATGTCGGGCAGCTTGGCATAGCGCGGCTCGTTGAGGCGCAGGTCGGTGGTGACGATGGCCGGCAGGGTCAGTTCGACGGTCTGCAGGCCGCCGTCGATCTCGCGGGTGACCTGGACCTTGTCTCCTTCGATCACGACTTCCGAGGCGAAGGTGCCCTGGGGCAGGCCGGCGAGTGCGGCGAGCATCTGGCC
>NZ_PJRN01000048.1 GCF_002930105.1 Billgrantia saliphila
GGCGGCACGCCGCCGAGCCGCCACGTGCGCAAGCTCGAACAGCTCGCCCGGATGGCCCCGGCCTCGGTCACGCTCAAGGACTATTCCTTCAAGCAGCCGGCCTATGCGCAACTCCACGAGCACGCAGCAGACGGCCTGGAAGAGCACGCGCAACGGGACGACTACGAGCATTACGACTACCCCGGCCGCTACAAGGCCGACGCCTCCGGCGAGGCCTTCACCCGCATCCGCCTGGAGCACCTGCGCCGCGAGGCGCTGACCTGCGCCGCCGAGAGCGACCTGCCCGAGCTCGCTCCGGGCACCCGCTTCACCCTCACCGACCACGACCTCAGTGAACTCAACCGCGACTGGCAGGTGGTCTCGGTCATTCATCGCGGCGAACAGCCCCAGGCGCTGGAGGAGGATGGCGTCCCCCAGGGAGATGCGGCAGGGCTGCACCTGCAGGGTCGGGCAGGCTCGGAAGGCATGACCCGCTACCACAACACCCTGGTGCTGACACCCGGCGACACCGCCTGGCGGCCCGAACCCCATCCCAAGCCCCGCGTCGACGGCCCCC
>NZ_PJRN01000004.1 GCF_002930105.1 Billgrantia saliphila
CGGGTCGGCGCCAGAGAGGGTATAGGCGTCGGTATGGCAGACGCTGGTGGCCTTGATCTGCACCAGCACCTCGCCCGCCTTGGGCGGCTCGACGTCGATCTCGGTGAGCTCGAGCGGCTGGCCCGCTTCCCAGGCAACGGCGGCGCGCGATTTCATGGCGAACTCCTGCAGTTGGATAATGAGACGCTTAGTCTAGGCGCCCTTGCCGTGGCGATGAAACTGCAACAGAATCACTACATTATTCCCGTTCAGCAATAATAGGGGTGATCCATGGCACGCTGGGACGGTATCGAAGCCTTCGTGGAGGTGGTCAGGCTCGGCACCTTTGCCGCCGCGGCACGCCAGCTGCAGGTTTCCAACTCCCATATCAGCCGTCAGGTCGCCCAACTGGAACAGCAGCTCGGCCTCCCCCTGCTCTATCGCACCACGCGCCAGATCCGCCTGACCGACGCCGGCGAGCGCTACTATGCGCGCTGCCGCGAGCTGATCGAAGGTTTCCACGAAGCGGAATCGGCTCTTCAGGCCCTGCGCGAACGTCCCGAAGGCATTCTCCGCCTGAGCTCCGCCACGACCTTCGGCGAGCGCTTCATCGCCCCGCTGGTCAACGACTTCCTGCGCGAGTATCCGCAACTCGAGACTCGCCTGCACCTGACCAATCGCCAGGTCGACGTGATCGACGAGGGCTACGACGTAGTGATCCGCATGGGCACCCTGCAGGATTCTTCGCTGGTGGCCAGGCGCCTGTGCCAACGGCGCGAATTCGTGATCGGCTCGCCCGATTATTTCCAGCGCAACTCGCAGCCCCATACGGTCGCCGAGCTGAGCAAGCATCGCTGCCTGGTGGGTTCGCGCGATCTATGGCGCTTCGACATCGACGGCGTGCATCGCGAAGTTCGTGTCCACGGTCCCTGGCAGGCCAACTCCGGCCCGGCCCTGCTGGATGCAGCGCTGAAGGGCCTGGGCCTGGCTCAGCTACCCGACTACTACGTGCTGCCCTACCTGGCCAGCGGCGAATTGTTCGAGGTGCTCCACCCCTTCCAGTGCTGCGATGCCGGCGTCTGGGCGGTGATGCCTCGACATCGCCAGCATGCCGCCAAGGTGCGCCTGTTCGTCGACTACCTGGTCGAGAACCTGCCCGCTCGGCTGGCGCAGGCCGCCTCCTCCAAGCCGGCGTAACAAAAAAGCGCCCCGAAGGGCGCCAGGAAGAGGCCTTGCGAAAAGCGGCCCTGCGAAGGGAATCGCTTACTTGAAGTTCTTGCGGTACATCTTCTGTATTTCGCCCACGATCCCGCTGCGAAAGCTGAGCACGCAGACGACAAAGATCAGGCCGAGAATCGGGCTCACCCAGTTGCCCAGCGGCGACTGCGCCAGCAGATGCTGCAGGCTGACGACCAGGCCGGCACCCGCCACGGGCCCGAACAGGGTACCCACGCCCCCCAGCAGGGTCATCAGGATCACCTCGCCCGACATGTGCCAGTGAGCGTCGGTCAGCGAGGCGAGCTGGAACACCACCGTCTTGGTGGAGCCGGCCAGCCCGGCGAGACCCGCGGAAATCACGAAGGCCACCAGCTTGTAGGCATCGACGTTGTAACCGAGCGAAACGGCGCGCGGCTCGTTCTCACGAATCGCCTTGAGCACTTGGCCGAACGGCGAGTGGATGGTGCGCTGGATCAAGGCGAAGCCGAGCAGGAACACAGCGAAGACGAAATAGTACATCGCCAGGTTGCTGCGCAGACTGATGATGCCGAACAGGTGGCCGCGCGGCACACCATGCAGGCCATCCTCGCCACCGGTAAATGGCGCCTGGATGTACATGAAGAACATCAGCTGTGCCAATGCCAGGGTGACCATGGCGAAGTAGATGCCCTGGCGGCGAATCGACAGGGCGCCGAAAATCACACCCAGTGCCACCGCAGCAACCGTGCCGGTGATGATGCCCATTTCCGGCGTCAGCGCCGGGTAGCTCGACAGCAGGTAGCCGGTCACGTAGCCCCCGGTTGCCAGAAACGCCGCGTGGCCGAAGGAGAGCAGGCCGGCGTAGCCGAGCAACAGGTTGAAGGCGCAAGCGAACAGGGCGAAGCACAACACCTTCATCAGGAACACGGGATAGATGGCCAGCGGTGCCACCAATCCCACCGCGATCAGCGCCAGATAGAAGGCGTTGCGCCGCAGGTTGGCACGTCGAGCACGCGCCATGGCCGGGGTCAGTGTCTGTGAATTAGCCATGTCGTCATGCCTCCTTGCCGAACAGGCCGGCGGGTCGCAGCAGGAGCACCAGTATCATCACCAGGAAAATCACCGTATTGGCGGCTTCCGGATAGTAAACCTTGGTCAGACCCTCTATCAGCCCCATGCCGAGGCCGGTGAGAATCGCGCCCAGAATCGAGCCCATGCCGCCGATGACCACCACCGCGAAGACCACGATCAGCAGATTGGAACCCATGGTCGGCGATACGGGATAAAGCGGTGCGGCAAGCACCCCGGCGAAGGCCGCCAGTGCCACACCGAAGCCGTAGGTGAGCGTGACCAGCAGCGGCACGTTGACCCCGAAAGCCTGCATCAGCGCCGGGTTCTCGGTGCCGGCTCGCAGATAGGCGCCAAGCCGCGTGCGCTCGATCATGTACCAGGTAAATACACACACGATGATCGCCGCTAGCAGCACCCAGGCACGGTACTTGGGCAGGAACATGAAGCCCAGCTGATACCCTCCCTGAAGTGCATCGGGAGTCGGATAGCGAGCGCCGGAGACGCCGAAGAAGTTGATCAGACTGCCTTCGAAGATCAGCGCCAGGCCGAAGGTCAACAGCAGCCCGTAAAGATGATCGAGATGCGCGATGCGACGCAGCAGTACACGCTCGACCAGCATGCCACCCAGTCCCACCACGAGCGGCGTCAGCAGCAGGGCGGCCCAATAATTGACGCCTAGATACTGCATTCCCAGCAGGGTGGTGAACGCACCCAGCATATACATGGCCCCGTGGGCGAAGTTGACGATCTTCAGCAGGCCAAAGATCACCGCCAGGCCCAGGCTCAGCAGGGCGTAGAAGGCGCCGTTGATCAGGCCCAGCAGCAGCTGGCCCATGAACACCGCCACCGGCACCCCGAAAATCATCGTCATGTCGGATTCTCCTCGCCGTCAGAGGAGCGGCGGCCGCAGCCGCCGCCGTAACGTATCACGCTCAGTTCTGGACCAGCTTGCACTGGCTCTCGGAGAGCGGACGGTAAGCCTCTTCGGCGGGAATGGAGGTGAGGATCTCGTAGAGGTCCCACTCGTGGGTGGACTGATCCGGTGACTTCACGCGGGCCAGGTACATGTCATGCACCATGCGGCCATCCTCGCGGACGCGACCGTTGCGTGCGAAGAAGTCGTGGATCGGCTGCTTCATCATGTACTCACGCACCGTCTGGGTGTCGTCGCTGCCGGTCGCCTCGACGGCCTGGAGGTAGTGCATGGTGCTGGAGTAGATGCCGGCCTGGACCATGGTCGGCATGCTGCCCACGCGCTCGTAGTAGCGCTCGGCCCATTCACGCGCCTGCTCATCCATGTTCCAGTACCAGCCGGTAGTGAGCAGCAGCCCCTGGGTGGTATCGAGTCCCATGGCGTAGACGTCGTTGAGGAATACCAGCAGGCCGGCGAGCTGCTGGCCGGCCTCGACCACACCGAACTGACTGGCGGTGTTGATTGCGTTGACGGTATCGGCGCCGGCATTGGCCAGGCCGATGATCTTGGCCCCGGAGCCCTGGGCCTGGAGGATGTAGGACGAGAAATCATCGGTGGGGAACGGATGGCGCACGCCACCGACGATCTCGCCACCGTTCTCCTCCACCACCTTGGTCACGTCGGCTTCCAGGGCATGACCGAAGGCGTAGTCGGCGGTGAGCATGAACCAGGAGTCGCCGCCCTGCTCCACCACCGCCCGGGCGGTGCCATTGGCCAGCGGATAGGTGTCGTAGACCCAGTGGATATGGTTGGGCGTGCAGTGCTCATTGGTGATGCTCGATGCCGCCGAGCCGGAAACGATGCCGAAGCCGTCGTTCTCCTCGAGCACTTTGGTCACGGCGATGGTCACCGATGAAGCCACCATGCCGGCCACCAGGTCGACGTTGCGCTGATCGACCCACTCGCGCACGGTGTTGGCCCCCACGTCGGCGCTGTTGCGGTCGTCGGCGCTGAACACTTCGATCGGCATGCCGTCGACGCTGCCTCCGAAGTCCTCGATCGCCATCTGGAGGGCCTCGAGACCACCCGGGCCGGCCAGGTCGCGGTAGGTGCCGGACATGTCGGCGAGATAGCCGATGCGCACCTCGCCGTCGCTGATCTCGGCCTGAGCGGTCGCGGCCATCGAGGCGGCGGCGGCGATGGCAATGCTGCTGGCGAGGGTCTTCTTGATGAAGGTCATTTTTCGTCTCCATGGCCCGTTCGGGCGGCTTGTTGTTGTGGCGAGCTGCGTCACAGATCGCTGTGGTGGTGGTTACGAAAGTTGCTGTTGTGGTTTGGTGCGCTACCGAGGCGGCGCGGGTTGTGGTCGAGAGGTTCAGACACCCAGCAGCGTATGCAGGTGGTCGCGCTTCGATGGCAGCTCCGCCGCCGCGATCTCCTCGACGATACGTCCATGCTCCATGACGTAATGACGGTCGGCGAGCGGCGCGGCAAAGCGAAAGTTCTGCTCCACCAGCACGATGGTCATGCCGCGGTCGCGCAGTTTGAGCAGCACCTCGCCAAGCGTCTGGACGATGACCGGCGCGAGCCCCTCTGTGATTTCATCAAGCAGCAGCATCTGTGCACCGGTACGCAGAATGCGCGCCATCGCCAGCATCTGCTGCTCGCCACCCGAGAGTCGGGTGCCCTGGCTGCGACGTCGCTCGTAGAGGTTGGGGAACATCGCGTAGATCTCATCCAGCGACATGCCTCCCGAGCGCACGGTCGGAGGCAGCAGCAGGTTCTCCTCCACGTCGAGGCTGGCGAAGATGCCGCGCTCCTCGGGGCAATAGCCGATACCTAGCCGCGGGATGCGATGCGGCTTCATGGCGATGGTCTCGGTGCCGTTGATCACGATCGAACCGGTGCGACGACCGACCATGCTCATGATCGCCTTGAGCGTGGTGCTGCGCCCAGCGCCGTTGCGCCCCAGCAGCGTGATCAGCTCGCCACGACGGACCTCGAGATCGACACCATGCAGGATGTGGGATTCGCCGTAGAAGGCGTGCAGATCCCGGACGCGCAGCATATCGACACCGTCGTGCTCCCGATACTGGGCGGCTGCGGGACGTTCCGCGACCTGGTTCATGCGTCGACCTCCTCTGTTTCGGCTTCGCTGCCCATATACGCCTCGCGGACCCGCGGATCGGCGGAAACCGTGGCATAGTCGCCTTCCGCCAGCACGGCACCGCGCGCCAGCACGGTGATGCGATCGCAAAGCCGGCTCACTACGCTGAGGTTATGCTCCACCATCAGCACGGTGCGGCCCCTGGCCACCCGACGAATCAGTTCAACGATGCGATCCACGTCCTCGGCACCCATGCCCTGGGTCGGCTCGTCGAGCAGCATCAGGGTCGGCTCCATGGCGAGCGTGGTGGCCACTTCCAGCGCACGCTTGCGGCCGTAGGGCATCTCCACGGTCAGCACGTCGGCGTAGTCGCGCAGGCCCACCTCATCGAGCAGCTCGATCGCGCGTTCGTTTAGGTGATCGAGCGTGCGCTCGGACTTCCAGAAGTGGAACGAGGTGCCGATCGGCCGCTGCAGCGCCACACGCACGTTCTCGAGTGCGGTCATATGGGCGAACACCGCGGAGATCTGGAACGAGCGTACCAGCCCCATGCGAGCGATCTCGTTGGCCTTCATGCCAGTGATCGGCTTGCCCCGGTAGTGGATCTCGCCCCGGGTAGGCGGCAGGAACTTGGTGAGAAGGTTGAAGACTGTCGTCTTGCCGGCCCCATTGGGACCGATCAGGGCGTGGATGTGTCCTTCCCGGATCTGCAGGTTGACATCGTCCACCGCCGTGAAGCCGCGGAACTGCTTGGTCAACCCGTGAGTTTCCAGTATGAACTCCTGGGTCATGTGACGTCCTCTCCGGATCGCTTGGCGACGACCCATGTCGATTGTTGTCGTTGTCGTGAAGGCTGCTGCTTGTTCTTGGCTCAGCCCGGGACTTCTAACCTTTACGTTAACGTAAGCTAGAGGAGAGATTCCTCGGGAGCAATAGCCTGAGGGTCGAACTCGACCAATGGCGTAGAGGCGCATCCATTCAATAGCTTGCAAACGAAAACGCGACACCGTTCGGTGTCGCGTCTTCCCGCCCGGCGAGCCAGGGCGAGAGGGGCCAAACCCGTGTACGTTTCCTTTAGCACTCGATAGCGTTGACCGCCAATCCGCCGCGGGAGGTTTCCTTGTACTTGTCCTGCATGTCGCGCCCGGTGTCGCGCATGGTGCGAATCGCCTTGTCCAGCGAGATGAAATGATCGCCATCGCCGCGCAGGGCCATCTGGGCGGCGTTGATCGCCTTGACCGAGGCAATGGCATTACGCTCGATGCAGGGCACCTGCACCAGACCGCCCACCGGATCGCAGGTCAGTCCCAGGTTGTGCTCCAGACCGATTTCAGCGGCATTCTCCACCTGGGCCACACTACCGCCCATCACCTCGGCAAGACCCGCCGCGGCCATGGCGCAGGCCGAGCCGACCTCACCCTGGCAGCCTACCTCGGCGCCGGAGATGGAAGCGTTCTTCTTGCACAGAATACCCACCGCTCCGGCCGCGAGCAGGAAATCCACCACATCGCGCTCGCTGGCGTCGGACTGGAACTTCATGTAGTAGTGCAAGACGGCGGGGATGATGCCTGCCGCGCCATTGGTCGGCGCAGTCACCATACGCCCGCCTGCAGCGTTCTCTTCGTTCACCGCCAGGGCGAAGACGTTGACCCAATCCATCGCACCGAACGTCGTGGCGATCAGGCCGCGATCGTCCTGTGCCGCCAGCAGGCGCCGATGCAGTGCCGCAGCACGCCGCCTGACGTTAAGCCCGCCGGGCAGCACACCTTCATGCTGCAGCCCGGCCTCGACACAAGCCTGCATGGACTGCCATATCTGCCACAGGCCTTCGCGCACCTCTCCCTCGCTGCGCCAGGCCTTTTCGTTTTCCAGCATCAGCTCGCTGATGCGCAGATCGTGCATTCGACACAGGGCCATCAGCTCGGCGGCGGAGTTGAAGTCATAGGGCAACACCGTCTTGTCCTGGTCCAGTTCGCCCCGAGCCGCCTGATCCTCGTCGACGACGAAGCCGCCCCCTACCGAGTAATAGGTGTTACGCCAGAGTTCGTCGCTATGCCCATGGGCGACGAGCGTCATGGCATTGGGATGGTAGGGCAGGCACTCCTCGTACCACTGCATGTCGCGTGCCCACAGGAAGGGAATCGGCAAACGGCCATCCAGTATCAGGGTATTGGACTCGAGCAACTCCTCGATGCAGGGCGTGACGATGGCCGGATCGATCCTGTCCGGTCGCTCTCCCATGAGACCCATGATCGCGGCACGGTCGGTACCGTGGCCCTTGCCTGTCGCGCTGAGCGAACCGTAAAGCTGCACTTCGATCCGCGCCACCCGCTCCAGCAGGTCTCGCTCGCGCAGCGCCTGGACGAAATCGAAGGCAGCTCGCATTGGCCCTACGGTATGTGAGCTGGAGGGGCCGATGCCCACCTTGAACAGATCGAAGACGCTGATTGCCATGCAGTTCACCTCGTTGCCGCCTGGGCCGATATTCAGTCCGAGTCACGGACGGATCAGCCTGGCTAAAACATCTTTGCCATTAGGGCATGAATGCCACTATGGTGGTGGCATTTTCCGTGTCGGACAAACGAGAATAACTCCTTCCCAGTGTAGTATGACTAAACCATGAGCCGTCTCTTGCATGCCCAGACCCACGCTTGGCTGAAGGTTTTCGCCGTCAGCGCCCGCCATCTCTCCTTCACCCGCGCGGCGGAGGAGCTGCATGTCACTACCGGTGCGGTGAGCCAGCAGATCAAGCAACTCGAAGAGCGTCTCGGGTTCAAGCTCTTTCGCCGCCTGCCACGACGCCTGGAGTTGACCGAAGAGGGCAAGCGGCTCGCCGCCGTGGTCGACGAGGCCTACCAGTCGGTCGGCCTCGAGGTGAAGCGTCTGCGCAGCGGTGTGATGAGCGGCGTGATTCGGCTACGGAGCGTACCGGCCTTTCTCAGCAAATGGCTGATGCCGCGGCTACCGCGACTCCAGGCGCGCTTCCCCGATATCGAACTCCAGGTGATCGCCGAGGACAGCAGCCTGTCGCTGCGCGAGGGGGAGTTCGACCTGGCCATCGACTTGAACGATGGCCATTACCCGGGCCTTTCGATCACGCCATTGATGGAGGAGGTCATTTTCCCTGTCTGCTCCCCGGCGCTGATGCGCCGTCGCCCCGCCCTCTCGCAGCCACAGGATCTCGCTTGGTACCCGCTTCTGCACGACGTCACCGCCTGGCGGGGGGGACACCCTTACGCCGAGTGGGAGCACTACCTGCATGCCATCGAGGCACCGTCGCTCAACGTGCGCCGTGGCTATACTTTCAACCGTTATCGCCTGGCCCTGGAGGCGGCGATAGCGGGTATGGGCGTCGCCATTGCGCGTCAGGCCCTGCTGACCGACGAACTGCAGACTGGCAGCCTGATCGCCCCCTTCCCCCAGCGCATACCTACCGGCAAGCGCTACGGCATCGTGCATACCAGCGGCGCCCTGGACGACCGCCGAGTCGCCGCGGTGCATGACTGGATCGTCGAGGAGGCGCAACGTAGCCGAAGCCTGGCCATGGCAGGCCCGGATCGATGACGCTACAATCCATGCATTACCGTATGTTAGTCCTCCCCCAGCGGAATCCTCATGCCACGAACTTCTGTGTCGCCGCAGCCCACGGCGACTATCGGCTTCGGTGCGGCCTGCCTTCGAGCAGCCCTTTACATCCTTCTGATCGCCACGCTTCTGCAGGGCATCTATTTCGAGGCGCTGTATCTTCCCGCCAGGCGCTCCTTCGGAGAGCTGGGTTTCACCGAATTCTGTCAGAGCACCCTGCTCGTCATTATTTGCCTACTGCTCTGCATGCCTCCCGTCAGGCGTGAGCTCCCTACCGTCTCGCTGTTATTGTTGGCGTTGAGCGCCACCTCGCTGATCCGTGAGCAGGACTACTATCTGGATATCTATGTCTTCGACGGCGCCTGGCAGCTATTGACGACGCTGGTCCTGCTTCCCTGTCTCGCCATCGTGCTGTGGCGACGCCAACGCTTCCTGAACGAATTCAAGGCCTACAGCAACAGCTTCTCGTTCGGCCTCTTCGCCTCGGGCTTCCTCGTCACCTACGTCTTCTCTCGCCTGTATGGACGCAGCGAGATGTGGATGGCCATTCTGGAAGACCAGTATCAACGCACCTTCAAGGATGCCGCCGAGGAGATCACCGAATTGCTCGGCTACAGCCTGATCTTGATTGCCGCCATCGAGCTGGTACTGCTCGCGAGGCGCTGGCAGCAAGCCCGGTCTATGCCCTGAACGCCAGCGTCGGGACAGCCCGCTGCCTGCCATCAAACGCAAGACGCCCGCAGCATGGCTGCGGGCGTCTTGCGTGATCACGAGCGAGGGTCCGGGCGTTATTCGTCGAGGAATGAGCGCAGCGGCTCCGAACGGCTCGGATGGCGCAGCTTGCGCAGCGCCTTGGCTTCGATCTGACGGATCCGCTCGCGCGTAACGTCGAACTGCTTGCCGACCTCCTCGAGGGTATGATCGGTATTCATGTCGATGCCGAAACGCATGCGCAGCACCTTGGCCTCGCGTGCGGTCAGACCGCCCAAGACGTTGCGGGTCGCCTCGATCAGCCCTTCGCCGGTGGCCAGATCGACCGGCAGCTGCATGGTTCCGTCCTCGATGAAATCGCCCAGGTGGGAATCGTCGTCGTCCCCGATGGGCGTCTCCATGGAGATCGGCTCCTTGGCGATCTTAAGCACCTTGCGCACCTTGTCCTCGGGCATTTCGAGACGCTCGCCCAGTTCTTCCGGAGTGGGTTCGCGGCCCATCTCCTGCAGCATCTGACGCGATACGCGGTTGAGCTTGTTGATAGTCTCGATCATGTGCACCGGAATACGGATGGTCCGCGCCTGGTCGGCGATCGAGCGCGTGATCGCCTGGCGAATCCACCAGGTGGCGTAGGTCGAGAACTTGTAGCCCCGCCGATATTCGAACTTGTCCACCGCCTTCATCAAGCCGATGTTGCCCTCCTGGATGAGATCCAGGAACTGCAAGCCGCGGTTGGTGTACTTCTTGGCTATCGAGATCACCAAACGCAGGTTGGCTTCGACCATCTCCTTCTTGGCCCGGCGCGCCTTGGCCTCGCCAATGGAGAGACGACGATTGATCTCCTTGAGCTCGGTCACGGACAGCTGGACCATGTCCTCCTCGAAGGCGATACGCCGCTGGGCGCGCTGGATGTCGGCACGCAGCGGTTCCAGGCGATCGGCGAACTTGCTCTGATCGGCCATGAACACGTCGACCCACTCCTGACGCGACTCGTTGCCCGGAAATTCCTTGATGAAGTGCTTGCGTGGCACCTTCGCCTTCTTGACGAAGAGCTGCATGATCGCCTTTTCCTGGGCACGAATCTGCTCGACGCTGATCCTCACCTGGCCGACCAGGCGCTCGAAGTGCTTCGGTACCAGCTTGATCGGCGAGAACAGCTCCGCCAGACGCTCCATTTCTGCCCGAGCCTCGGCGCTTTCGCGACCGTGCTTGGCAATGGTGGTACGCACCAGCTCGTTCTGTTCACGAATCTGCTCGAAGCGGGCCTTGGCCTCTTCGGGGTCGGGGCCGCCGGTGCTCTCCTCCTCGGCCTCGGTGTCGTCATCGTCTTCGTCGTCGCTATCGCTGTCGTCGCTGTCGCCGTCATCGCTGAGGTCTTCTTCGGGCACCTCGGCTTCAGCCACGCCGGGAATTCCTTCGTCCGGATCGATGAAGCCCGAGAAGAGGTCGGAAAGACGTCCTGGCGCCTCTTCGTCCTGAGTGGCGTCATAGGCCTCGAGGATAGAGTCCACCGCCCCGGGCAGCCACGCCAGTGCCGACATGACTTCGCGGGTGCCCTCCTCGATGCGCTTGGCGATCTCGATCTCGCCCTCGCGGGTCAGCAGCTCCACGGTGCCCATTTCGCGCATGTACATGCGCACCGGGTCGGTGGTGCGACCGACATCGCTCTCCACCGCCGCCAGGGCGGCCACGGCCTCCTCGGCAGCCGACTCGTCAGCGGAGTGATCGGACATCATCAAGGTATCTTCGTCGGGAGCCTCCTCGACGACGCTGATCCCCATGTCGTTGATCATGCCGATGATATCTTCCACCTGATCGGGATCGGCAATATCCTCGGGAAGGTGGTCGTTGACCTCGGCATAGGTCAGGTAGCCCTGTTCCTTGCCGCGCGCGATCAACTCCTTCAGACGTGACTGCTGCTGCGCATTTCCAGCCATAGAAACCCTATCTCGACGAAGAAGAATGAAGCACCTGAGCGGTGAGGTGGAGAAAACTCATGAAGCCCAATAGTATAGCGGGAAACATCGCATCCCCGCCAGTACGGCCCATTTGCTCTGTCATTCAGGTGTGTTAATTTAATCGGTTGTGCCGACGCTGGAGTTCAGTTCCCTTAATGTGGTGGCGATGGCGGAAAATTCAACCCATCGCCCGGCTATCGTTTGAGCTCCATCAACAGCTCCATCAGCCGTTGCCTGGCCTCCATCGATAGACGCTCCCCGCCGCGCTCCCGCTCCAGCAGCGCATCGAGTTCTTCCTGCGGCGACCGGCGCTGGCGATGGCGCTGCAGATATTCGATCAATCCTTCCAGCTCCCGGCTTCGCGTCTCGCGGGGTATCAGCAATTCGCGCCGAGCCAGTGCCGCCAGGCGCTGCCCCGATTCGCTGCCCTGGAAATGGGCCAGTAGTACCTGCGGGCTGCGATAGCGCCCTGCACGCAGCAGCCGCACCAGCTCCCGGCACAGCTCGCCATCGGCATCCTCGACGGGGCACCAGTCGTCGCCGTCGGGCAGACGCTCGATCAGCGCCGGCTCGTGAACCAGCAGCTGCACCACGCGCGCCACCGGTCCCAGCGGCCCACGCCCTCCCGCCTCCGCCGTCTTACCCGCCCTGACAGGCTCGGCAGCGGCGGTCTGGCCGAGCGGCAGCGGCGCATCGCGCGGCGACTCTTCAACCACCAGGTGAGGCGACGGCTCCTCCTGGCGCTGCATGAGCGCTTCGAAACGCGCCTGATCGACGCCGGTGCGCCGCGAGAGCTCTCCCAGCAACACCGTCCTGAGCATGCCCTCCGGCAGCCGCTCCGCGGCCTTCAGCACCTGGCTGGCAAAGCGCTCGCGGTCTTCGACCCGCGTCAGGTCGCGCCCACGTGCCGCCTGCTCGAAGAGGAACTCGGACAGCGGACTGGCACAGGTGATGCGATCCTCAAAGGCGGCGGCCCCTTCGCGGCGCACCAAGGTATCCGGATCCTCGCCTTCCGGCAGGAACAGGAAGCGTGCCTCGCGGCCGTCGATCATCTGCGGCAGTACCGTCTCCAACGCCCGGCTGGCTGCCTGGCGTCCCGCACGGTCGCCATCGAAGCAGAACACCACCTCGCTGACCAGGCGAAACAGCCGGGCCAGATGGTCCTCGCTGGTCGACGTGCCCAAGGTGGCCACGGCATTGCGAATGCCGAACTGAGCCAGCGCCACCACATCCATGTAGCCCTCGACGATCACCACCCGTTCCAGGCGAGGATTTGCCTGGCGCGCCTCGAACAATCCGTAGAGCTCACGACCCTTGTGGAAGACGGGGGTTTCCGGCGAGTTCAGGTACTTGGGCTTGGCATCCCCGAGCACGCGCCCACCGAAGGCGATGGTACGACCGCGCACGTCGCGGATCGGAAACATTACCCGATCGCGAAAGCGATCATAGGTGCGCCCGCTCTCCTCGCGGTGTACCAGCAGGCCGTACTCCACCTGCACCGGTTCCGGGATGCCTCGCTGCCCCAGATGGCGCTTGAGCGCCTCCCAGTCATCGGGAGCGTAACCGATGCCGAAGTCGCGCTGCACTTCGGAGGACAGGCCGCGGCGAGCCAGATACTCGCGTGCCGCCTGGCCTTCAGGCATCTTCAGGCGCTCGCGGAAAAAGCTTGCCGACAGCTCCAACAGATTGACGCCTTCCTGCCGCTTGCGCTCGCGGGCCTGGGCCCGCGGATCGTCGGCCCCTTCCCGCGGCACCTCGATCCCCTGCCTCGCAGCCAACTGCTCCACCGCTTCGGGAAAGCGTAGCTTGTCGTACTCCATCAGAAAGCGCAGCGCGTTACCGTGAGCGCCGCAGCCAAAGCAGTGGTAGAACTGCTTGTCGGCGCTCACGGTAAAAGACGGCGTCTTCTCCTGATGAAAGGGACACAAGCCGGAATAATTGCGCCCGGCTTTCTTCAACGGCACTCGTTCGCCCACGACCTCGACCACGTCAACGCGAGCAAGCAGATCATCGATGAAGCGCTGGGGAATCTGGCCGGCCATTGGGGTCTTGCCACCTCCCGGCGGGACATATGAGAAGAGAGGGCGTGGCGCCGTTAACGGAAAGACAAGCGGCCACCTGACGGCGGCCGCTTGCGCATCCTTCCAGGGTTACCGCCGCAGGCTGCGCCGGTCACCCCCAGTACGGATCAATAGAGCCGTTCGAAGCGCTTGCGCTCACGCTGCAGCTTCTTGGCGTGACGCTTCACCGCAGCCGCGGCCTTGCGCTTGCGCTCCGCAGTCGGCTTCTCGTAGTGCTCGCGACGACGCACTTCGGAGAGGATGCCGGCTTTTTCACAGGAACGCTTGAAACGGCGCAGTGCGACGTCAAACGGCTCGTTATCACGTACTTTGACAGAAGGCATTAAGCACTCACCTACCTTAGATCTTGAGTTCGGTTCGTACGTACACCCTCTTCGCCACTTCCCGTCCGCCCACGCGGTGCCAAATCGGCGGGGAAGCGTCTCTGGATGCACGACCCAGTTGTACAGCGCACGGTAGTTTAGTCGTCGGATCGACGCTTTGCAAATCGTCAAGGCCTCTCGACGCGGCATGCGGGAAGCCGTCGCCGCGCTGGTTTGTTAGAATGTCGCCTCTCACTTTGCGCGAGCCTACATCATGCGAGTACTGGGCATAGAGACCTCCTGCGACGAGACCGGCGTCGCGATCTACGACACCGAGCGAGGCCTGGTGGCCGACGCCCTTTTCAGCCAGGTCGCCATGCATGCCGAATACGGCGGCGTGGTACCCGAACTCGCCTCTCGCGACCACACCCGACGCCTGCTGCCACTGATTCAGCAGGTGCTCGACGATGCCGGCCTGCGTCGCGACGAACTCGACGCCATCGCCTATACCGCCGGGCCCGGGCTGGTCGGCGCACTGATGGTGGGCGCCAGCACCGCCCATGGCATGGCGCGAGCGCTGAACATACCGGTACTCGGCGTGCATCACATGGAAGGCCACCTGATGGCGCCTATGCTCGAGGATTCACCGCCCGCTTTTCCCTTCGTCGCGCTACTGGTGTCGGGCGGCCACACTCAGTTGGTCGAGGTCCAAGGCGTCGGGCGCTACCGCTTGCTCGGCGAATCGGTGGACGATGCTGCCGGCGAGGCCTTCGACAAGACCGCCAAGATGCTGGGACTGGCCTACCCCGGCGGCCCTCAAGTGGCGCGACTGGCCGAGTCGGGCGATCCGGGGCGTTTCCGCTTTCCCCGTCCCATGACCGACCGCCCCGGACTCGACTTCAGCTTTTCGGGGCTCAAGACCCATACCCTCACCACCCTGCGCCAGCTGGAACGGGCGGGGCAGCTCGACGACCAGACACGTGCGGACGTGGCGCGCGCCTTCGAGGAAGCCGTGGTCGACACCCTGGTGATCAAATGCCGACGGGCGCTGGACGACACCGGACTGAAACGGTTGGTCATGGCCGGTGGGGTAAGCGCCAACGCACGCCTGCGCGAACGCCTGGCTCACGAAGCGGAGAAGCGCAAAGCCCAGGTCTACTATCCTCGCGGTCGCTTCTGCACCGATAACGGCGCCATGATCGCCTTGGCCGGTGCGCGGCGTCTGCTCGCCGGCGAGCGTGACGAAACCGGCATCATGAAAGCGGTACCGCGATGGCCGATGGAAACTCTCGAGGCACCGGCCGGCGCCTGACGGCTGCCCCCTCTTTGCGACTGGCTCTCGCAGCCCGGATGCGCTCGACTTGGCAACCGGCCCGGGCCCGCCGGCTCGAGGGTTAGTTTCGCAGGTTAGAGTCCCGGCTCATCGCCGCGCCCCAGGCGGCGGATATTGAGCAGATGCCGCACCAGCACCAGCGCGGTGAAGGCCATCACCACCAGCACGTAATCCGGCGCCAGCCACAGGCTGGCCAGCGGTGCCACGCCGGCGCTTGACAGCGACGCCACCGCGGCGGTGCGCACTCGCCACGCCAGCACGGCCCATAGGGCAGCACAGCACAGCGCCACCCAGGGGGTCAGTACCAACAGCACGCCGAAGGCGCTGGCCACCGCCTTGCCGCCACGAAAGCGATGCCAGGGGGGATAGCTATGGCCCAGCAGCACGGCGAGACCGACCACGCCCTGGGCCCAGGGCGGCAAGCCGAACGCCATGGCCAGCCCCAGGGCGGGCATGCCCTTGACGGCGTCGAGAGCCAGCGTCGCCGCCGCCAGCCGGCGACCATGCAGACGCAACACGTTGGAGAAGCCCGGGTTGCCCGAACCCGCCAGGCGCGGATCGCCCACCCCCGCCAGTCGGCAGATCCACAGCGCCCCCAGCCAGGAGCCGCTGACATAGCCCAGCAGCAAAAGCGCCAACAGCAGCAGTAGCCCTTCGTGCGTCACCTGGCTTCGCCTCCCTCAACGGTGATTACAGGATGATGCCAGCCGCGGCGCCGGGGGGACAGCGCCCGAGCCTGTCATCGCCATCTGCGCTCACGTACAATCGGGCCTCTTTCACCACACGGGAGCCGCGCATGGACCGCGTACTGATCGAGTCGCTCGAGGTCGAGACGGTCATCGGCGTCTATGACTGGGAGCGCACCATCCGTCAGCGGCTTACGCTCGACCTGGAACTCGCCACCGATATCCGCCCGGCCGCCACCGACGACGACCTGGCCCGGACGCTCGACTATGCCGCCATCAGTCAGCGCATCGCCCATTTCGCCGACGAGCATGCTTTCGCCCTGGTGGAGACCTTCGCCGAGCGGCTGGCCCAGCTCCTGCTCGCCGAATTCCCCACTCCCTGGCTGCGGCTGACCCTGCGCAAGCCCGGTGCCGTGCCGGCGGCAGCGGCCGTAGGCGTACGCATCGAACGCGGCACGCTTCCGGAGGCACCCTGATGGCCTGGGTCAGCGTCAGCATCGGCAGCAATATCGACCGCGAATACCATGTCCGGGCTTGCCTGGATGCCCTGGCGGCCAGCTTCGGCGAGCTGCTCGTCTCGCGGGTCTACGAGAGCGAGCCGGTGGGCTTCGAGGATGGGCGCAACTTCTACAATCTGGTGGCGGCGTTCGAGAGCGACTGGTCGGTGGGCGAACTGCAGGCTTGGTGCAAGCGCGTCGAGCGCGCCCACGGGCGGCGCCCCGGGAGCCCCAAGTTCAGCCCGCGCACGCTCGATATCGACCTGCTGACGGTGAACGATCTGGTGGGCGAGCACGATGGCGTCATGCTGCCACGCGGCGAGATACTGCAGCATGCCTTCGTGCTGCTGCCGCTGGCTGAATTGCTGCCGGACTCTCGTCACCCCGTGGCGGGGCGCCCCTATGCCGAACTCTGGGCCGAATTCGACCTCGGCGATCAGCGCCTGTGGCCGGTAGCGTTTGATTGGCCAGCGCAGCGCTGAGGTAGACTGCGTCGGGTTCGATCATGAATGCGGCTTGCCCAAGAAGAAGGAGACGCTATGTCCGCCAAGTTTCGCCTGGTTACGCGCAGTGATTTCGATGGCCTGGTATGCGGGGCTCTGCTCAAGCACCTCGACCTGATCGACGACATCCTCTTCGTTCACCCCAAGGACATGCAGGACGGCAAGATCGCCGTCGGCGAGCGCGATATCACCACCAACCTGCCCTACGTATCCGGCTGCCATCTGGCTTTCGATCACCATTTGAGCGAAACCCTGCGCAATGCCAGGCGCGCCGACAACCATATCATCGACCCCGAGGCCCCCTCGGCGGCCCGGGTGGTGTGGCGCCACTACGGCGGGCACGCGACGTTTCCCTCGCGCTGGGACGACATGATGGCGGCGGTGGACAAGGGCGATTCGGCCCAATTCAACCGCGAGGAAGTGCTGTCGCCGCAGGGCTGGGTGCTACTCAACTTCATCATGGATGCGCGCACCGGACTCGGCCGCTTCCGCGACTTTCGCATCTCCAACTACCAGTTGATGATGCAGTTGATCGATTACTGTCGCGAACACTCCATCGACGAGATCCTTGCCCTGCCCGACGTGCGCGAGCGCATCGCACTCTACGAGGAGCACAGCGAACCGGCCAATGAGCAGATCCGTCGCTGCGCCGAGGTACACGGCAACCTGGTGGTGCTGGACCTGCGCAACGAGGAAACCATCTACGCCACCAATCGCTTCGTCATCTACGCGCTCTACCCCGAGTGCAACATCTCCCTCCATGTGCTGTGGGGGCTGAAGCAGCAGAACACCGTGTTCGCCATCGGCAAGTCGATACTCGATCGCTCAAGCCATACCAACGTCGGCGAACTCTGCCTCGACTACGGCGGCGGCGGTCATTTCAATGCCGGTACCTGCCAGATCGACAACGACAAGGCTGAAGCGACGCTGCGTGAGATCATCGCGCGGATCAACGATGAGGGCTGAACGAACCGGCGCAGCTCGCAGCCTGTCGACAGGCCGTTAAGTCCGCTCCAGCTCGCGTTCGAGAATGGCCCGGCGCCGCCGGGCCAGCTCTTCGCCCAGCTCACCGCCGCGAAACCCTTCCGCCAGCAGCTCCCGCGCTTCGAGTCGCGACACCACCCGCCAGGCCCGCCCGAGCGCTTCGGCCAGAGCCGGGGCATCGACCGCCAGCAGTGCGATCATGGGTCGAACACGTTCGCTTCGCCGCCAGGCGTCGATCCCATCCAGCCAATCCTGTACCGCCTTGGCACTGAGCTCGCCCCGTTCGCGCAAGCGCCGGGTCAAGGCCGCCTGACGGCCCAAGTCGCGATAGATGCGCGGCAGCCGCAACCGCTCGGCCAGCGATTCCTGCTGCGCGTCATCGAGATGCTCCACCAGTCGTGCCCAGCGCCAGCGGGGGCGCTCCTCATCTTCCAGCTCGGCGGGCAGGCGCTCCATCCGCACCAAGGCCCGCTGCAGGAGCGCAGCATCATCGACGAGCTCCGGCATCAGCACCGCCAACGCCCCGCAGTCGTCCAGTGTGCGGAAGTAGATCGCAGGCTCCGGTTCGCTCAACGCCTTCTCGGTCTCGGTCCAGACCCGCTCAGCCACCAGATGGGCAAGTTCGCCACTGTCGGCGAGCTCGCGCATCAACCCTAGGGTCTCGTCGGCGATGACGAAGCCGAGGCCGGCATAGCGTGCCAGGAAGCGCGCGGTGCGCAGCACCCGCAGAGGGTCTTCGACGAAGGCCGGCGAAACATGGCGCAGCACGCCGGTCTGCAGGTCAGCCCGACCGCCGTAGGGGTCGACCAGCTCTCCCTCCGGCGTTTCGGCCATGGCGTTGATGGTCAGGTCGCGCCGAGCCAGATCCTCCTCCAACGTCACCTCGGGACTGGCGTGCACTTCGAAGCCGGTGTAGCCGTGGCCGGACTTGCGCTCGGTGCGCGCCAGGGCATACTCCTCGTGTGTATCGGGGTGCAGGAACACGGGAAAGTCGCGACCTACCGGGCGAAAGCCGCGCTGACGCATCTGCGCCGGAGTCGCCCCCACCACCACCCAGTCGGTGTCGGCGACCGGCCAACCCAAGCGGGCATCGCGCACCGCCCCCCCCACGCGGTAAACCTCGAGCCCCTCGAGGCAGCGATCGCGCCCTCGGCTCATGGGCTGCCACGCTCCACCCTGGCGGGCAGGCGGTATTCCCATTCGGTGAATCCGCCGTCGAGGCTGTAGACCTCGGCAAAGCCCTGGCCGGCCAGCCAGGACGCGGCCTGCTGGCTGGAGTGCCCGTGGTAGCAGACCACCACCAGCGGTTGCTCGCGCGGGGCGGTCTCGAACAGTGTCGGCACGCTGTCGTTGCTCAGGTGGCGGCTGCCCGGGATGTGTCCGGCCTGAAAACTCCTCTGATCGCGGATGTCCACCAGCGTGAGCGGAGAATCGTTTTCGAGCCAGCGCTCGAGGGTGTCAATCGTCAGGTGTTGAAACGAGGGGGTCGACATGCGGGCCTCCCGGGTCGCGAAATGGTCAACGGCGCTTATGGCTGGGCACGTCAATGCGCTCGCCGGTGGAAAGGTTCAGGGCCGTGAGGGTGCCGCCCCAGACACAACCGGTATCGAGCGCCTCGGCACGGACCTGGGCGCCTTCGGTATGGCCTTCGAGCGCCGCCCAGTGACCGAATACCAGGCGCACGTCGTCGGCACGCGGATAGCGAAACCAGGGTGCAAAGCCAGGCGGGGCACTGTCTAGCCCTTCCTTGGCACTGAAGTCGAGGCATCCCTCGGCATCGATGAAGCGCATCCGGGTCAGCACATTGACGATGGCACGCAGGCGCTCGATGCCATCGAGCGAGGCTTCCCAACAGGCGGGGACATTGCCGTACATGCGCTCGAAAAAGGTTCCGCTGCGCTCGCTGCCCAGGCGCGCCTCCACCTCGGCGGCGTATTCCGCCGCCTCGTCCTGGGTCCACCGTGGCAGCAGCCCGGCATGGGTCATCACGGTATCGCCCTGGCCATCGAAGGCTTGGCGGACCAGCAGTGGACGCGATTGCAGCCAGTCGAGCAGCGCCTCCCGATCGGGAGCGTCGAGAATCGCCGTCAGCGTGTCCTTGCGGTTCAGCCGCCCGCCGCCGCGGGCCACCGCGAGCAGGTGCAGGTCGTGGTTGCCGAGCACGGTGACCGCCGCTTCGCCGAGCGCACGGACCTCGCGCAGGCAGGCCAGCGACGCCGGACCGCGGTTGACCAGGTCACCCGCCAACCACAGCCGATCGCGGCGCGGATCGAAGTCGATCCGCTCCAGCAGCTCGACGAACTCGGCGTGACAGCCCTGCAGATCTCCAATGGCGTAGGTGGTCATGGCACGTTCCCTATGGCGCTGTGGCGACGTCCGGGACGCCTGCGTATTGGCGTCGGTACGCGTCAGTGAACCTGATTGGGGCTGGCCAGGCGGAAGGGGGCGATGGCGACCTCGAAGGGGCGCTGGCTGGCCGTGTCGACGCAGGTATAGGCGCCTTCCATCACTCCCACCGGTCCGTCGAGGATGGCCCGACTGGTATACCGGAAGGTTTGCCCGGGACCAATCATGGGCTGTTGCCCGACCACGCCCTTTCCGCGCACTTCCTGTACCTTGCCACTGCCCTGGGTGATTCTCCAGTGCCGCGCCAGCAGCTGCACGCTGCGCATCGAGTGATTGTGGATGGTCACGGTATAGCTGAAGACAAAGCGTGACTCGTCGAGAGAGGACTCGTCACCGCGAAAGACGGGCTCCACGTCGACCAGCACCTGACGCTCCAGCGGGATGTCCGAAACCTGGGTCATGTCGTCGCCTCCGTTGCGGCCAGATGATTGGCGATGCGCACGAACTCCTCGACGCCGAGCGTCTGGGGACGCCGACCGGGATCGATGCCCAGCGCCTCGAGCGCGCCGGCGTCGACCACGCCCTTGAGGTTGTTGCGCAGGGTCTTGCGTCGCTGGGCGAATGCCTGGCGCACGACCTGGAACAACAGCGCCTCGTCATCGGCCGGCCACGGCAACGCCGTGTGCGGCGTCAGCCGGACAATGGCCGAATCGACCTTGGGACGAGGCACGAAAGCCTCCGGCGGCACCGTGAACAGGGCATCCACGCGACAGCGATACTGCGCCATCACAGAGAGACGTCCCCAGTCGCCGCCGCCCGGCGCGGCAGCCAGGCGGTCGACCACTTCCTTCTGCAGCATGAAATGCATGTCGGCGATGGCACTGCCCGCTTCCAACAGGTGGACGATCAACGGGGTGGAGATGTTGTACGGCAGGTTGCCAACCACCCGCAGCGAGGGCCCCTCGCCGCGTAGCGCACGGAAGTCGAACTTCAGCGCATCGCCTTCATGGATGACGAAGTCGGGATGGTTGAAGAACTGCACGCGCAGCCCCGGAATCAGATCGCGATCCAGCTCGATCACTTCCAGATGGCCGTCGGCCGCTTCGAGCAAGGGCTCGGTCAGGGCGCCCTGACCGGGGCCGATCTCGACCAGGCGGTCGCCGGAGCGGGGCCCGATGGCGCGCACAATGCGTGAAACGATGCCCGGGTCACGCAGGAAATTCTGGCCGAAGCGCTTGCGAGCGCGATGAATCGGCGGGCGCGATGCCATGGTAGTTCCTTGTCTTGGTCGTATCGTCAGAGAGCGGCCGCGCCGCGTCTTGCCATGTCGGCGGCAAGTGCGACGGCGATGCGCAGGCTGCTGGCATCGGCGACTCCCCGGCCGGCCAGGTCCAGTGCCGTACCGTGATCCACCGAGGTGCGCACGATCGGCAGCCCCAGGGTCACGTTGGCGGCGCGGCCGAAACCGGCGTATTTCAGCACGGCCAAGCCCTGGTCATGGTACATCGCCAGTACGGCATCGATACCGGCCAGGTGCCGAGGCGTGAACAGGGTATCGGCCGGCAGCGGCCCGTCAAGCGCAAGCCCCTCGCGGCGCAGCTGCGCCAGGCAGGGCGAGATCACCTCGAGCTCCTCGCGGCCGAGGTGACCGCCCTCTCCGGCATGGGGGTTGAGACCGCACACGGCAATGCGCGGCGTCGAGATGCCGAACCAGCGCGCCAGATCGGCATGCAGGATACGTAGAACACGCTCGAGGCTCGTCGCGATGATCGCGTCGGCCACCTCCCGCAATGGCAGATGAGTGGTGGCCAGCGCCACGCGCAGCGCCGGGCTGCCCCGCCAGCCCGGCTCGCGAGCGTGCAGGGCGCTGTCAGTCGCCAGCATCATGACCACTTCCTCGACGCCGCAGGCGTCGCGCAGGTATTCGGTATGGCCACGGAAACCGGTATGGCCGGCATCGAGAATCACGCCCTTGTGCAGCGGCGCGGTGACCATGCCGCCGGCCTGCCCGCGACGGCAGGCATCGATCGCCACATCAAGCGTTTCGAGTACGTAGCCGGCATTGGCCACATCGAGCTTGCCGGGGTGGCTGGGTCGACGCAGCGCTACCGGCCATACCGGCAGCACGCCGGGCCTCGCTTGCGGCATCGCCTCGCCCGGAGCCAGCTCGTGCAGGACGATCCCGAGACCGAGCGCAGCCGCTCGCTCGGCCAGCAGCCGCGGATCGCCTACCGCCACAATCCGCCCCGGCAGTCGTTCCTCCATCACCAGCCGCAGCACCAGTTCGGGCCCGATGCCGGCGGGTTCGCCGGTGGTGAGAGCCAGCACGGGCGCGCCAGGCGACGTCGACATCAGCGACCTTCGGCGAGCCGATTGTCGACGAAGGCCTCGGCGCGAATTTCCTGGAGCCAGGCTTCCAATGCCTCATTGGCCTTGCGCTGGAAGACCATCTGACGCGCTTGCTCGCGGCTCACGTTGCCGCCCTGCTGCTCCATGAAGCGCTCGACCTCGCGTTCACTGACATTGACGCGACCGCCGATACGACGCTGATGCAGTTCGCGTAGCAGCATCTCGCGGCGGATATCCTCACGCACGGTCGCCATGGTTAAACCGTCAGCCTCCAGCGCATCGGCGAACTGGTCGAGGGTCATGCCGTTGCTTTCGGCGATCTCGCGAATCTGGCGGTTGAGAGCGGTATCGTCGATGGAGAGCCCGGCATCGGCCGCCATCTGCAGTTGGATTTCCTCGACGATGATCTGCTCGAGAACCTGCTCTCGCAGCATCGCCTCGGACGGCAGCTGCTGGCCGCGCGCGGTCAGCTGTTCGCGCGCCTGCGCCATGCGCTCCTCGAGCTGGCTCTGCATGATGGCCTGCTGGTTGACCACGGCCACGATGCGGTCAAGGGATTGCCGCTGTACCGGCTGATAGTCCTGAGCCTGGGCTGCGAACGGCAAGACGCCAAGGCACAGGGCCAACCCCAGGGTGGCGCCTAGGGTCGCAAGTCGCGGAATCCGCATGTCGTACTTTCCTCTCATAATATGACTGCCAAGGGGCCAACCCGGGCCGGCTCAGAACTCTTTGCTCAGTACTCTTGCTCAGTACTTTTTGCTTAGAACTCTGTGGCACGATAGCCGGGTATGGCCGTTTCGAAAAATCCGGCGGCATTGCCGCCGACACCGCCCAGTCCCTTGAACACGAAACGCAGGAAGATACCACGCTCGGTGGTGTCGTCCTCGATGGTATTGGCGGTGTCGTTGTCCTCGATCCACTCTCGCCATACCAGCTGCAGACCATAGCAGCAGTCGTTCCACTGCACACCGCCCATCTGATCCAGACTGCGGCGGTTGGTATGGTCGTAGAGATAACGTCCGATGACATCAAACCGCGGGTTGACCTTGTAGGCGAAGGAGAGCTCATACTCCTCGCGGTCATACCCCAGGCGATCTTCGGCTTCCCCGGACGGATCGAATCCTTCGAGTTGCCAACGGTAGGCAAGGTTCAATACATGACCGCGGGGATCGCGATAGGCGACGCCGACGCTGTTCCGCTCCGTACGGCTTCTATGATCGTCGTAGAGCCACTCGTAGCGTGTGCTCCAGCGCTCGCTGATACGCCAGTCCAGGCGAGTCACCCAAGGAGATCTATCGCGGGTCGCCTGATAGAGGCGCTCACCGTCAGCGGCCCGCGGCGAAGGCAGCGTGTCGGGATCGCCGGCCATGTCGATGGTGCGGTCGTCGAAATAGTACGCCTGCCCCACGCCCAGCATGAAGCGATCGCGACCACTTTCATCCTCAAGGAATCGGCTGCTCAGCGCGTAGGAAATGCGATTGAGATCGCCGACGCGATCGGAGCCCGTGAAGCGGTAGGGCGACCAGAGCTGGTTCCAGGAGAAGGCGCGTTCGTCGCTGTCGAAATCGGGAAACTCGCTCTGGTCACGGGCCGGCACGTAGGCGTAGTTGAGTCGCGGCTCCAGAGTCTGGCGGTAATCGCGCCCGCCGAGCTCAAGCTCGCGCTCGAATACCAGGCCACCGTCGATCGAGGCGACCGGTACCGCACGCTGCAGCGAGGTGCTGCGCTCAGTCAGCCTCTCGCCGTAGTCGAGGTCGTAGGCGGTGTAAAGCCACTCCACCCGCGGCTCCAGGTGCCCCCAGGTTTCATCGAAGCGCCAGCCTGTCGCCGGCGAGAGATGCAGTCTCGTCCCGGTGGCGGACTCCCTCAGCGGTACGCGATTGCGGTCGACGTCGCGCCAGAAGTAGGTGACATCGGAGCGCCACTGCTGGTAGAGCCCACCGGGCTGGGACCAGCGTGCGGCGGCATTGAGGCTGGGCAGCCGATAGAATGGTTTGTCACGGTCGCGCAGCGGGTATTCGAGCCGCTGGTACCCCTGGGCGCGCGCCTGCAGGTTCCACGTTTCGCCGCGGTAGTTGAGCAGGGCCAGTCGCGGCATATTGTTGGGGCCATCGCCGAAGGCGCTGCCGAAGTCGTCGAAGTAGCGTCCGTCGCTGGCCGCGCCGTAGCGCAGGTTGTAACGGGTACGTGCGTCGAAGGCGCCGCTGTGCATGTAGTCGATGTACCAGCGATCCTCGCCTTCGAAGCGCCGGGCTTCATCATCGCTGGAGCCGCCGTCGTCACTCGACAGGTAGGCCCCTTCGATCTGGCCGGCATCGCTGGGAAACAAGTAGCGGTATTCGCCCCCGAGCAGCAGTCCGTGCTCGCTGATCCAGCGCGGCGTGATGGTGGCGTCGTGATTGGGCGCGATGTTCCAGTAAAACGGCTGGGCATAATCGAAACTGTCGCTGGAGAGCCCCAGCGCGGGCCACAGGAAGCCCGTCTGGCGACGGTCGTCGATGGGAAAGCGTACCCAGGGCCAGTAGAACACTGGGACTCGCCCCACCTCCAGACGCGCATGGCGCGCGGTGCCGAAGCCGCTCTCACGATCGAGAACCAGATCGCTCGTCGCCAGCCGCCACAGGGAATCGCCGGGATCGCAGGTGGTGAAGTTCGACGAGGTCAGCCGGTAGCGCCCATCCTCCAGCCGCGACAGCTGCACCGCGTCGCCGCGCAGGTGCTGGTCATGGATCACGTAGTGGGCCGAATCGATGCGGGCCGCGTCGCTGTTGAGCGAGACCTCGGCGGCCTCCCCGCGCACCAGCATATTGAGATCGCGCAGCGCCAGCGGCCCCTCGGCCTCGGCGTGTTCACGCTCGGGTGGCATGCGCACCTCGGGGGATTCGAGCTGGCTGTCGCCACGGCGCAGGATCACCTCGCCATTGAGAATGGTCTCGCCATCCTCACCGTAGTAGGCGTTGTCGGCCTCGGCGCTGACCTTCCCGGGGTCGTCGGCGGCGGGCAGACGATAGGCGGGCATCACGTAGACACCGCGGCACAGCGCCGCGTCGGGCCGATCGTCTCCCCAGGGGTGCCAGTCCAGCTGCCAGGCCGGCAATGGCTCGAGCGCCATCGCCAGTGGCGCACCGATCGTCAGGCCGGAAGAGATCAAGCCGGCCAACGCCGTTCCCGCATGTCGCTTGCCCATGGTCCCTCGATGTCCTTGGCGAAGAGAATCGGTATTATACAGACCGCACCCAGCCTGTCGTATGCGCCCCGAGCGGTCAGCATGCGGCGGTGCCCCACGGGCGTCAACCGGCACCGTCCGACACAGCAAGGAGCCAGCATGACCCAGGCCGACACATCGACGCGATTCGACGCTCTGCGCCACTGGGCGGCCGAGCGGCACCGGCTACCCACCGAGGCGCTCGACCTGCGCCTGGCCGCGGGCGATGCCAGCTTCCGCCGCTACTTTCGCCTCCGCCTGCCCGACGGCGACACGCGCATGCTCATGGATGCGCCGCCCACCCAGGAAGACAGTCGCCCCTTCGTCGATATCGCGCGTCGTTGGCGGGCCGGGGGGCTGCCGGTGCCGGCGCTGCACGCGGTGGACCTGGAGGCCGGTTTCCTCGAACTCGACGACCTGGGCGACACCCCACTGCAGACCCGCTTCGCCGGCGAAACCCATCCGGACACGCTGATCTGGCACGAGCGTGCGTTCGAGTTGATACACCAGTTGCAGGATCGCGCCGGCCCCGGCGCTCTGCCGAACTACGACGCCGCTCTGCTCGGTCGCGAACTGGACCTGTTCATCGATTGGTGTCTGGTCAAATGGCTGGGCACGGTCATGCCGCCGCCCGGCTGGGGCGAACTTCGCGAAGCGTTGATCGATTCGGCCCTGGCCCAGCCGGTGGTGACAGTGCATCGCGATTTCGATGCCATGAATCTGATGGTGCGCGACGAGCGTCTCTACCTGATCGATTTTCAGGACGCCGTGGCCGGCCCCATCAGCTACGACTTCATCTCGTTGCTGCGCGGCCGCTACTGCCACTTTTCCGCGGAGCGCTTCGCCAGTTGGACCGAAGCGTTCCGGCAGCGGGCGATGACCGATGGTCGCTTGCCGAGCACCACCAGTGCCGAGGGCTTCCGCCGGCAGGTGCAGGCCATGGCCGCCCAGCGCTCGCTCAAGGTACTCGGTATCTTCTGCCGCTTGACCCTGCGTGACGGCCGCTCGGGCTATCTCGAGCGCCTGCCTCACTTTCTCGCCCATCTGGAAGCGAGCCTCGCCGAGCTTCCCGAGCACGAACCCTTCTATCGCTGGCTCATCGGAGAGTTCCGCCCCGCCCTGGAGCGCCGGCTGGCCTCGCTGGCGCCGGAGGGAACCCGATGAAGGCGATGATTCTCGCCGCCGGCCTCGGCAAGCGCATGCGCCCGCTGACCGACCACTGCCCCAAGCCGCTGCTGCCGGTGGCGGGCAAGCCACTCATCGTGCATCACCTCGAGCGACTGGCGACGGCCGGCATTCGCGAGGTGGTGATCAATGTCAGCTATCGCGCCGAGCAGATCGTCGCAGCCTTGGGCGACGGCAGCGCCTACGGGGTGTCGATCGCCTGGAGCCGCGAGACGAGCCCACTGGAAACCGGCGGCGGCATCCGCCAGGCACTGCCGCTGCTGGGCAACGCTCCCTTCCTGCTGGTGAACGGCGACGTCTGGAGCGATTTCGACCCGGCCTTTCTGCCACCGCTCGGCGATGATCTGGCCCACCTGGTACTCGTGGATAACCCCGTGCATCATTCTTCGGGCGACTTTCACCTCGACGAGAGGGGCCGACTCCATCCGCAGGGCGAGCCGCGCCTGACCTATGCCGGGCTCGGCCTGCTCGACCCCGCCCTGGTCGCCGACCGCACGCCGGGGGAGTTTCCCCTGGCGCCGCTGCTGCGCGAGGCGATGAGTGCCGGACGCGTCGGCGGCACCCATCATAGCGGCCGCTGGGTCGACGTGGGCACGCCCGAGCGTCTGGCCGAACTCGACCGCGAACTGCGATGGCAGCAGGGCTGAGCTGCATGCAGCGCAGTGGTAAGCTGCACGAACTGATCGCACCGACAAGGAAACCCGAGACATGAAAGCCAGCGTCAAGTGGACCGATGGCCGCCAGTTCGTCGCCGAGTCCGGCAGCGGCCATAGCGTCGTAATCGACGGCCCGCCCGATCACGGCGGGCGCAACACCGGGCCGCGCCCCATGGAGATGTTGCTGATGGGCATGGGCGCCTGCACGTCCTTCGACGTGCTGGAGATCCTCGAGAAGTCGCGCGCCGGCGTCACCGACTGCGTCGCGAGCATCGAGGCGGAACGCGCCGACGCGGTGCCGAGCGTGTTCACCAAGATTCACGTTCACTTCACCGTCAGCGGGCACAAGCTCAAGGAGAACCAGGTCAAGCGCGCGGTGGCACTCTCCGCCGAGAAGTACTGCAGCGCCTCGATCATGCTGGCCAAGGGCGGCGTCGAAGTCACCCACTCCTACAGCATCGTCGACGAGTGATTCGGCGAAACCACCTAGCCTCACGAATGCAAGGGGCCCGCCAAGGCGGGCCCCTTGCATTCGTGTAGTGCCAGCTAGACGGGCGGGGCGTCGACATGGCGCCATAGATACAGCGCAAGGTGCGAGCGGTATGGAGCGAAGCGTGAGGCCGTGCGCAGGGTCTTGCGCCGTGGGCTGGTGAGCCGCTCCAGCGTCTTGCGTGCGGCCACGTCCCCTTCCGGCCAGACATCCGGCTCGCCGAAATAGAAGATCGACACCATGTCGGCCGTCCATTGTCCCACGCCCCACAGCGCGGTCAGGCGCCGCGAGCGTTCGGCATGATCGAGCTCGCGAAGGATGTCGGCCTCGAGGCGACCGGCCCGCGCCTCCTCGGCGATCAGGCACAGCGCCCTGGTCTTGGCGCCCGACAGGCCACAGCTCCGCAGGACGTCCTGGTTGGATTCGACGAGGAATTCCATCAGCGGGGCTTCACCCGCCGCGGCGAGCACGCGCCCCCAGATCGAGCGCGCCGCCTTCACCGAGAGCTGCTGTCCCGCCACCGAGCGACACAGACGCTCGGCCAAGGGCTGGCTGTCGTCGACCGTGAGCGTGACCGGCCCACCCCGCTCGATGGCGTCGGCGAGCAGCGGACTCAGCTCACGAGCGACCTCGACGAAGCGTTCATGGATGTCGGACATGACCTGGACTCGGCTCAGAGATGGTAGACGCTCTTGGTCATTACCTTGGACATCATGCTCATGCCGAACTTGACCGGCGCGGGGAAACGCGCCCCGCCCGCCTCCAGCGCCAGCTGGGCATGGTGGGCCTCGTCGATGGCCATCTGACGCAGCACGGCGCGGGAACGACGGTCGCCCGCGGGCAGCTTGACCATGTGCTCATCGAGATGACGCCCCACTTGCTCCTCGGTGGCTGCGACGAAACCGAGGCTGATACGATCGCCGATGGCACCCGCCACCGCACCCAGCCCGAAGGAGGCGGCATAAAACAGCGGATTGAGTGCGCTGGTGTGGCTGTCCAGCTCCTGCAGCCGGTCGTCGCACCACGCCAGGTGGTCGATCTCCTCCTGCGCGGAATGCTCCATCTGGGTGCGCACCTCGGGCAGCTTGGCGGTGAAACCCTGACCCTGATAGAGCGCCTGGGCGCAGACCTCGCCGGTATGGTTGACCCGCATCAGGCCCGCGGCATGGCGCCGCTCCTCGGCGCTCATGTCCTCGTCGTGAATGTTCGGCGTCGCCGGTGAGGGCCGCGACGCGCGCGCTGCATGTGGCAGGAGGGTACGCAATACGGTATCGAACTGGTGAATCAGATTGTCGGCACGGGAGTAATGACGGTTCATCTCATCCTCTTCGCGAGGCGGACGGTGCGGCGACCCCGTCGACGCGCAGTCCGCTCGATGACCATGGCACATCGCATCGACGCCACCTCGAAGGTGGCGTCAGCGGAACGAGGTGCACCTGATGGCGTCGCACGCCTCGACGCGCGCGGTATTCCACCGTAAGGCGCCAGCTAGCCAGCCGGCCAAGTAAAGCGGCGACCGCCCATCAGGTGCATATGGATATGATAGACCGTCTGCCCACCCTGGTCATTGCAGTTCATCACCACGCGATAGCCCTCCTCGGCGAAGCCGCGCTCCTCCGCCAGTCGAGCCGCAACGTACGGCAGCCGGCCGACCAGGGCCAGGTCGCGCTCCTCGATATCGTTGAGCGTAGCGATGTGGGACTTGGGAATGATCAGGATATGGGTCGGGGCCTGCGGGTTGATGTCGTTGAACGCCAGCACGTGCTCGTCCTCGTAGACGATATCGGCCGGGACATCTCGATTCACGATCTTGCAGAACAGGCAGTCCATCGGTTCATGCTCCTGTGGAAAGAGTTGGCGACGCGATCAACGGAAGCGCCGCTGGGCCAGCAGGTGGCGCACCAGCGGCGCCAGGATCAGTTCGATGGCCAGCGACATGCGCGCGCCCGGCACCACCAGCGTGTGCGGGCGACTCATGAACGAATCCTGGATCATTGCCAGTAGCCAGGGGAAATCCACCGTCGAGGGGTCACGAAAGCGGATCACCACGAACGATTCGGCGTCGTTGGGGATGTCCTGCACCTCGAAGGGGTTGGACGTGTCTACGGTGGGCACGCGCTGGAAGTTGATGTGGGTGCGCGAGAACTGCGGCTGGATGTAGCGCACGTAGTCGTCCATGCGCCCCAGGATGGTGTCGATCACCGCTTCCTGCGAGTAGCCGCGCATCTTGATGTCGCGGTCGATTTTCTGGATCCACTCCAGGTTCATGGTCGGCGCCACGCCCACCAGCAAGTCGACGTGCCGCGCGATGTCGTGCTCCGCCGTGACCAGCCCACCGTGCAGCCCTTCATAGAACAACAGGTCGGTACCGCAGGGCAGCGGCTGCCACTCCGTGAAGGTGCCCACCTGGTAGCCCGCCTCGATCATCTGCTTGTCTTCGGCGTGGATATAGTGGCGGAAGGTGCCGGTACCATGCTCGCCATACTCGTGGAACAGCGCTTCGAGGCGGTCGAGCAGGTTGGCTTCCACGGCGAAATGGGAGAGTTGATTCTTGCGCTCGGGCTCCTCGCGGAAAATCCGCGCCAGCTCCTCGCGGGTATAGCGATGGAAGGCGTCGCCGTCGACGAAGGCCGCATGCACGTCCTCGCGCGAGAACATGCGCTCGAAGGTGCGCTTCACCGTGGTGGTCCCGGCCCCCGAGGAGCCGGTCACGGCGATGATGGGATATTCGCGAGACATCAGGCGGCCCCTGTTCGGGCCAGGGCGTCGCCTACGCTCCGAGGCACCGCCACGGGACGCCCCTGTGCCGGATCAACCAGCAGCAGGGTGAGCCGTGCGGTGGCCACCGGGCGGCCGCCCTCGGCGTGGCACACGCGATGGAAGACCGCGATCGCCTTGCCGGCAGGCGCCGGCACGGCGGTCTCCACCACCAACGCATCCGGCCAGCGAGCCTCGGACTGGTACTGCACGGCCAGGTCCGCCACTACGCTGGGGAAGCCGCCAAGGTCCCATTCGCTGAGCCCGAGATCGGCGAAGGCCTGGATACGAGCCTCGTGGAGCAGCGACACCAGGGCATCGTGCCCCAGATGGCGGCCGTAGTTCATGTCGGCGATACGCACCGACATGGGGTGACGATGGATGATGTCGCTTTCCGGAAACTCCAGCTTGATGCGTTCCATGCTCGCTCCCTGAATCTTGTTGTAATCGTGCCGGTCACGCGTCAGCCGGCCTGGCGTTCGCGGGCAATGGCGCGGTAGGCGATGTCACGGCGATACTGGGCGCCTTCCCAGCGGATCGCAGCCACGCCCTCGTAGGCCAGGTCGCGGGCCTGCGCCACACCCTGCCCCAGTGCCGTCACGCACAGCACCCGGCCGCCGCCGGTCACGATGCGCCCTTGGTCGTCCTCGGCGGTGCCGGCATGAAACACCTTGCAGCCGGTCGCGGCGGCGGCCTCGAGACCCTCTATCGCATCGCCCTTGCGATAGCTGCCAGGGTAGCCACCCGCGGCCATTACCACACCCACCGCGGCGTGCGGATCCCACTCACAAGTATGGCCGGCCAGTTCGCCGCACGCCCCGGCCAGGCACAGCTCGGCCAGGTCCGACTGCAGGCGCAGCATGATCGGCTGGGTCTCGGGATCGCCAAAGCGACAGTTGTACTCGATCACCTTGGGGTTGCCCTCGGTGTCGATCATCAGCCCGGCATAGAGAAAACCGGTATAGGCGTGCCCCTCGGCCGCCATCCCGTGCACCGTGGGCATGATGACGCGCTCCATGATGCGCTCGTGCACGCTGTCGGTGACCACCGGCGCCGGCGAATAGGCGCCCATGCCGCCGGTATTGGGGCCGGCATCGCCATCGAGGGCACGCTTGTGATCCTGACTGGTGGCCATGGGCAGTACCGTGGTGCCATCGACCATGACGATGAAGCTGGCCTCCTCGCCCTCGAGGAACTCCTCGATGACTACGCGGGCGCCCGCGTCGCCGAAAGCGTTGGCTTCGAGCATGTCGCGTACCGCCGCCTCGGCCTCGGCCAGGGTCATGGCCACGATCACGCCCTTGCCCGCTGCCAAGCCGTCGGCCTTGATCACGATCGGTGCGCCCCGCTCGGCCAAATAGGCCAGCGCCGGCCCGACCTCGGTGAAGGTGCGATAGTCAGCGGTAGGAATGGCATGGCGCGCCAAAAAATCCTTGGTGAACGATTTCGAGCCTTCGAGCTGGGCGGCGCCTCGGGTCGGCCCGAAGATGGCCAGTCCCGCCTCGCGGAAACGGTCGACCACACCCTCGACCAGCGGTGCCTCGGGGCCGACCACGGTCAGCTCGACGCCTTCGTCGCGTGCGAAGGCCACCAGACCCTCCAGATCGGACGCCTCGATGGCGATATTGGTCAGGCCCGGCTCATGTGCCGTGCCGGCATTGCCGGGTGCCACGAAGACTCGCTCCACGCGGGGCGACTGACCGATCTTCCAGGCCAGGGCGTGTTCGCGGCCACCGCCGCCGATGATCAGAACCTTCATCCGCTGCTTTACCTGTCTCTCGCTGATAGCGCCGTGGGGGTACGGCTGGGAAAACGTCGCGGCATTATGGCAGAAAGCCGCGGCGTTCGTCGCTCAGGAGGATTCGCCACCGCCCTTCTCTTCTTCCTTGCCTTCCTCGCCCTTCGAGTTCTTCTTGCCGGGCTGCCCCTGTCCGATGGCTTGCTGCCAGAAGCGCATGTTCTCTTCGGCCATCTCGCGCATCAGCTCCATGGGCGAATGCCGCATGGCCTGCTGCCACTGGTCCTGCATGCGCTTCTGCTGCTCGAGCATCAGTTGGGTGCCTTGCTCGAGGTAGCGCGCCAGCGGCAGCGGCTGAGCCATGTCGTAGACCCGGATGAACTGTGCCAACAGATCGTTGGAGAACACTTCGGCTTCGCCATCGGCCTGCTCCTGCTCGATGATGATCGACAGCAGGATCGTGCGGGTGAGGTCCTCGCCGGACTTGGCATCCTCGACCCGGAAGGGCTCCTCGTCGAGAATCAGCCGTCGCAGATCCTCGAGCGTTACATAACGGCTCTGTTGCGTATCATAGAGCCTGCGGTTGGCATACTTGCGAATTACGCGCACAGCGGCACTCCTTGTTATCCGGGCAGGCTTGCCCATGGCTGCTATTGTGCACCGCGCCAACGCCCTTGCAAATCGAACCGAGACAAGAGCCGATGAACCTGATCCTGCTTGCCCCTGAGGAGATCCAGCACGACCGCCAGGCGTGCGTGCGCGATTCACGCCGCCTGCGTCATCTCAAGGAGGTCCACCGAGCCCAGGTCGGCGACCGCCTGACGCTCGGCATGGCCGGGGGCGGGATCGGCAGCGGCGAGCTCGTGCAGTTGACCGACGACGAGGCCCGCTTTGTTCTCGACGCGCTCGACGCTCCGCCTCCCCCCCCGCTGCCGGTGCATCTGGTGCTGGCACTGCCGCGGCCGCGCATGCTGGCGAGAAGCCTCGAGCATCTCACCGCGCTGGGGGTGAAGCAGGTCACGCTGCTGCATACACGGCGGGTGGAGAAGAGCTACTGGCAGTCTCCGGAACTCGCCGCGGAGAAGATCCACGAGCATCTCGTGCTGGGGCTCGAACAGGCGCGCGACACGATCCTGCCCGAAGTGCACCTGGCCAAGGGATTTCGGCCCTTCGTCGAGGAGCGTCTGCCGGCTCTGCTCAACGGTCGCCGTGGTCTGCTCGCCCATCCCGGCATGGCACAGGCGTGCCCGCGGGGAGTGAACGAGCCCACTGTGCTGCTGGTGGGCCCCGAGGGCGGCTTCATCCCCCACGAAGTAGAGCGGCTGCTGGCGGCCGGCTGCGAAGGCATCCACCTGGGGCCGCGTATCCTGCGCGTGGAGACGGCGGTCATCGCCCTGCTGGCACGACTTTTCTAGCGGCCTCTTGCGCACTAATCGGTCGAGGCCACGTCGTCGAAAGCATCGTCCTCGTCGGGGTCGTGTTCCACCAGCGGCGCGTCCTCGCCACAGCTCGGGTCGGTGAGGAAGGTTTCGCGGACGTCCAGGAGCCCCAGATGTCCGATGGTGCGGCGCCCGAGCAGCAGCGGATAGTTCATGTCGCCGCGATCACGCAGGCTGAACTGCTCCTCGAAGACGGTATCGCCCAGGCATACCTTCATCAGCACCACCGGGCGGCGGTCGACGCCACCCGCGCCGCGCAGCTTGAGGCTGCGGTAGAGGGGCAATTCCAACTGTTCGCTGAAGCTCTCGCCGTTGGCCTCGTTCTCCAGCTTCAGGCGGAAGCGCACCCACTCCTCGCCCTCCTTGTCGAAGCGTTCGATATCGCGCGCATCGAGCGAGGAAGTCAGCGCGCCGCTGTCCAACTTGGCCTTCACCTCGACGCCCCAAGGCTCAATCGTGCCCTTCTCGACCCAGCCGAATACCGGTTTCTCGTCCGCCACGGCCCCCTGCGCCAGACTGGCTGCCAGCAATAGCCCGCCGACCAGGCCGCGCAGATTCCATTGACGGCCCCGTACCGCACGGCCGAACCCACATCCTTTCTGGGGCATCTCATCCTCCCTTTGCGTGATTGACGCTTGATGGACCCGATCCATGGCGGTCGGTTCCGTCACTGACACGCACGTTACGTCGTCTACACTGTCCGTGTCACCAAGGATAAGGAGGGCAAAACGATGACACAGTCACGCCTGACAAGGACCGCATTCGTCGCTTCCACCGGCCTGCTGGTGGCCGGCCTGGCCATCGGCGTACAGGCACAGTTCGAGGCGCAGGGGTTATATTCCGCACGCGACATTCTCGATGCCGAAGTGCATTTCGAATCCGCCCCCGAGGGACAGCCCAGCGAGGTCACCGACATTCTCCTCGGCGATGACCGAAAGGTGCACGCGATCGTGGTCGACACCCACGACTCGGTGGGCCAGAACGGCGACACGCTGGTCATCACCAATCAGCACTATCGGCTGGTCAACTTCGAGGAGGAGGGCGAGACCCAGCACGACATCATCGTCGATACCGACGCCGAGGCGCTGGAGGCCATGCCGCGCTATGACCAAGAGTGGATGAACACCGCCCGTCAGCGCGCCCGCGAGGCCTGGGACAGTGCCGGCGAGGGTGCCGAAAGCGCCTGGCACCAGACGCGTGAAGGTCTTGAGCGTATCGGCGAAGGCGCCGAGAGCGCCTGGGAGCGTACCCAGGAGGGGGCCGAGCGGGCCGGACGCCGCATCAGCGAGACGCTCGACGATTGGACCAACGATAGCAACAACTGATCCCTGCTGTTGCCTGCCGGGCTTCACGCGAGCCCGGCCGGCACCTCAACGCCGCTGCAGTCGCTCCAGCAGGCTCGCTGTGGCGAAACCATCCGGGGTCTCGCCGATGCTGCGCTGGTACTCACGCAGGCCGCGGCGAGTGTTCGGTCCCATCACACCGTCCGGCTCGCCGACGTCGAAACCGCGCTCGTTGAGCGCTCGCTGCAGGTCGCGCACCTGGCTGCGCGACAGCGGCTGCACATCGCGCGGCCATTCGCCCTGTATCCCCGAATCGCCGGCGATCCTGTCGGATAGCGATGACACGGCCAGGGCGTAGCTCGTCGCGTTGTTGTAACGCAGGATGGCGCGATAGTTGGGCCCCACCAGGAAGGCCGGCCCCCGAGCACCGGCGGGCGCGATAACCGACGCCTGCTCGAACGGCGGCAGCGAATCGCCGCTCATGCCGCGAACGCCCTGCTCCGCCCACTCCTGGCTACTACGGCGGGTCGTCAGTTCGGTCTGGGAGTAGTCGAAGCCTTGCGGCAAACGGACTTCCACGCCCCAGGGCTGTCCGGTTTGCCAGCCGGCACGCGCCAGGTAGTTGGCCGTTGACGCCATGACATCGGGAATGCTGCCCCAGATGTCGCGACGTCCATCGCCGTCGCCGTCGACGGCATAGGATTCGAAGCTCGAAGGCATGAACTGGGTATGACCCATGGCGCCGGCCCAGGAGCCGACCATGCGCTCCGGGGCGATGTCGCCGGCGTCGAGGATACGCAGCGCCGCCATCAGCTCGCCACGGGCGAAATCGCGACGACGACCGTCGAACGCCAGGGTGGCCAGCGCCTCGAGGGTGGAAAAATCACCGAAGTTGCCGCCATAGTTGCTCTCGAGGCCCCAGATCGCCACGACCACTTCGGCCGGCACGCCATAGCGCTGCTCCATGCGCCGCGCCGTCTCGCGATGTTCGGCGAGCTTGGCCCGACCTTCGCTGACCCGGGCCGGCGACACGGCGCTATCCAGGTACTGCCAGATGGGACGCACGAACTCGGGCTGTGAGCGGTCGAGCTCGATGACTCGGGGCCGATAGCGCACGTCATCCAGCGCGCGCGCCAGCGTCGCCTCGCTGATCCCCTCGGCGCGTGCCTTGCGCCGGAAGTCCTGCAGCCAATCCGGAAAATCGTTCGGTGCGCTCCTGTCGGCTTCGCCACGAGCCGTAGCGTCAGCGGCATCGGCCCCGGGCGAGACTTCGGCCGGCTCGGTGGCCTGCGGCTCGCGTTCGTCGGCCACGGCGCTGGTCAGCGGGCCATGCTGGCACCCGGCCAGCAGCAGGGTCAGTGAAACGACAGGCAAGAGTGGACGTAACATGGCGTAGCATTCCTTGCATTGAAGCCACCGATGAACAGCAGCGATTGGGAGTCAGAAGCGGAGGCTAGACCAGAGCGTCGCTGGCGGCAATCGCTATTCCGTCCTTAGCAGCATCGGCGCTGGCGCTACCCGCTCGCATCGTCCCCCGGGCCCCGTACCCGAGCGTCATCGTCGGGCTCCATACCGCTCTTGAGCTCATGGGTCAGGGGATCGTAGTGGGGGCGCAGTTCGTCCTTTACCGTACCGTGCCACAGCTTGGCGCCGACGAAATAGCCGGCACGGCCGATCACGTGGGCGGCAACCGGCGCCGTCATCATGATGAAGATGATCACTCCGAGCGCCCGCGCCACCACCGCCACCTCGCCGAAGTGCAGCGCCACCGCCAGCATGATCAGCGTGGCCCCGAGCGTGGCCGCCTTGGTGGTGGCATGCATGCGGGTCAGCAGGTCGGGCAGGCGTACCAGGCCAAGCGCCGCCAGGAACATGAAGATGGCGCCGACCAGGATCAGGCCGGCCTTGAGCGCCTCAATCATCGCGCGGCCCCCCGCGCTCGAGGAAACGCGCGAAGCCGATGGCTGCCATGAAGGCCATCAGCGCCATGACGATGGCCACATCCAGCAGGCTCGGCACGTCGGTGGCGATGGCCACCACTCCGACGATGCCGACGATCATTGAGGAGAAGAGTTCCAGCGCCACCACTCGGTCCGGCAGGCTGGGCCCTATGAAAAGACGCACGAAGGCCAGGCACAGCGCCAGCGTCATGAGTATCAGGCTCAGCATGATCACGGTCGACACGGATCGTCCCCTCTCCTAGTGGAACAGTTCCAGCGCGCGGCGTTCCAGCTCCGCCAGGTTGCGGCGCAGTTCGGCCTCGTCATCGAGGAACATGGCGTGGATATAGAGCACTCGTCGGTCGTCGGAAACGTCCAGGCTCAGGGTGCCCGGCGTCAGCGATATCAAATTGGCCACCAGCGCAATCTCGAATTCGCTGCGCGCCTTGAGCGGCATGGCGATCACGCCGGGTTTCATGTACCAGGGCGGCGTGACCACATCGAAGGCGACCTTGAGATTGGCCAGCAGCAGCTCCTTGAAGAAGAAGCCCACGAAGCGGATCAGTCGCGGCAGGCGCTGGGCATAGCCGGCGAGGGCCGGCACCTGGGGCTGGATCAGGGCCAGCACCAGGTAGCCGAAGGCCAGGCCGGCGAGCAGGTTGCGACCGCTGAAGTCGCCGGTCAGCACGACCCAGGCGACGCCCAGCAGCAAGTTCCAGGCGGCCCCGATCATGGCGAGCTCTCCCCGAGCGGTCCCAACACCGCCTCGATATAACGCTCGGGCGCGAGCAGCTCGCCCGCCGAGGCCTCGGCCAGGGCGTAGAGAGGCTCGGCGTTGAGCCCGATGAACAGCGTACACAGCGCCAGGCCCACCGCCGGCAGCGACATCAACCACAACTCCTGCTGGCCGACCGCCGGATGGGCATTATCCTCCTCAACGCTGGGCGCCGTCTTCCAGAACACTTCGGACCAGATCTTGACCATCGAGTAGAGCGTGAGCAGCCCCACCAATAGCGCAATGGCGGTCACTCCGTAGGCCTCGGCCTCGATACCGGCACGGATCACGATGAACTTGGCGAAGAACCCCGACAGCGGCGGCACGCCGGCCAGCGACAGCGCCGGTATCAGGAACAGCACGGCCAGCCACGGATGGCTGCGGTAGAGCCCTCCCAGGCGCTTCAACTGGTAGCTGCCCTGCAAGCGATGGACGATGCCGCTGATCAGGAAGAGATTCGTCTTCACCAGGATATGGTGGACGATGTAGAAGACGCCGCCGATGATGGCCAGCGGCGTGAACAGCGCCAGCCCCAGGATCATGTAGCCGATCTGGCTGACGATATGAAACGACAGGATGCGCCGGAACTCGTACTGGGCCGCCGCCCCCAGCACCCCCGAGAGCATGGTAAGCCCCGCGCCCCACAGCAGGATTTCATGGGTGTAGCCCGGACTGTGATGAAAGATCAGCGTGAACACTCTGAACAGGGCGTAAACGCCGACCTTGGTCAGCAGCCCGGCAAACAGCGCCGACACCGCGACCGGCGGCGTGTGATAGGAGGCCGGCAGCCAGAAGAACAGCGGAAAGGCCGCGGCCTTGATGCCGAAGGCGACCATGAACATCATCGCCAGGACATCGGCCATACCGCTGTTTTCCAGGCTCGCCAGGCGGCGCGCGATATCGGCCATGTTGAGCGTGCCGACCATGCCGTAGAGCAGCCCCACGGCCACCAGGAAGATCACCGACGACAGCAGGTTGAGGGTGACGTACTTGATCGCCCCTTCCATCTGCGCCTTCTCGCTACCGAGTATCAGCAGCGCGAAGGAAGCGACCAGCATCACCTCGAACCAGACGTAGAGATTGAAGATGTCACCGGTGAGGAAGGCACCGGAGACCCCGGCCAGCAACAGATGCATCAGCGGAAAATAGCCGTAGGCCTCGTGGCCGCGGCCGGTGGTGGCCAGGGAGTAGAGCGCCACCGCGAAACCGATGATACCCGTGAGCACCACCATGATGGCACCGAGCAGATCGGCTACCAGGCTGATGCCGAAGGGAGCCGGCCAATCGCCTACCTGGAGTACCAGGATCCCCTCACGGCTGACCGACGCCAGCAGCCAGATGCTGGACGCCAGCAGCAGCGCGGTACCGGCCACCGCGATCATCCGCTGCATCAGGCGTGAGCGCCAGAACACCAGCGATACGGCTCCGGCGAGCAGCGGGATCAGGATGGGCAACGCGATCTGCGGGTTCACGTATCGGTATCCCTCATCCGGTCGAGGTCGTCGGCGCGCACGATTTCCCAGGCGCGGCGCACCAGTACGACGGCGAACGACAGCACGCCGAAGGCGATGACAATGGCGGTGAGCACCAGCGCTTGCGGCAGCGGGTCGGCCACGACGCCCTCCGGCGCGACCATTCCCTGCGGCACCAGCGGCGGCCCCCCGCGAGTCAGACCGGCAGAGACGAAGATCAGCAGATTGGCGGCATTGGAGAGCAGCATCAGGCCGATTACCAGCTTGACGATCGAACGCCGCAGCATCATGTAGATGGCCGCGGCAAACAGAATGCCGATGGCAACGGCTAACAAGGGTTCCATGGCGCCTCCTCGACGTCAGGCATCGTTTTCCCTATCGGTTTCCACCAGGGCGGTGATGGCGGTCAGCACGGAGCCAAGTACCACGAGATAGACACCGATATCGAACAGCAACGGCGTCGAAGCCTTGAAGCCGATCACCGGGACCGTCCACCACTGCGCGGTGAAGAACGGCTCGCCCTGCCACCAGGCCGGCAGGGTCGAGAGCACGCCGAGCAGTAGCCCGACACCGATCAGGTCGCGCGGCGAGACCTTGAGCATGGCATGCATGGCCCGCCCTCCGTAGGCGAAGAGATAGAGCGCAAAGGCACCCGACGCCACCAGCCCAGCGATGAAGCCGCCGCCAGGCTCGTCATGGCCGCGCAGCAGCAGGAACAGCGAGAACAGCAGCTGCAGCGGCAGCAGCAGGCGCGCCGCCACGCTGAGGATCAGAGTGCCCGATCTAACCATCGTCACGCTCCTGCGCCGGGGTCCGCCCGGCATCGCTCTCCTCGGCATGGAAGCGCAGCATGGCCAGTACCCCGACGGCTGCCAGCGCCAGCACGAACATCTCGCCCAGAGTGTCCAGGGCACGGAAGTCCACCAGGATGACGTTGACGATGTTGTGGCCGTGCCCCTGTGGCTGGCTATTGGCGACCAGGTAGTCGGAGATGCGCGGCAGCCGCTCGCCGGCCAGCACCGAGAGCATCAACAGTGTGACCAGGGTTCCGGACAACCCCGCCACAACCAGATCGCGGATGCGCTCGGTGGGCGTGGACAAGGTGACGAAACGCGGCAGGCGGAAAAGCACCAGTACCAACAGGATCACCGTCAGGGTTTCGACCAGCAGCTGGGTGATGGCCAGGTCCGGAGCGCTGAACAGGACGAAGGTCAAGGCGATGGAGAAGCCCATGATGCCCACGGCGGCGACGGCAGCCAGGCGCGAGCGCATCACGCAGGCAGTCACCGCCCCAGCCACCATCAGGCCGGCGACCATGGCCTCGTGCAGGTAGAGGTCGAGCGGCACCTCGAGACTCGGCGCGTGGCGGAAGAACAGCGCGTGGCCGACCAGCCCCAGCAATGTCAGCAGCGTCACGATCAGGTAATTGCGCATATGGCCGTTCTGCAGCATGCGGGTCTGCCATTCGGCACCGGCCACCATCCCCGCCATCAGGGCCTCGTAACCGGCTTCGGGCCCCCGCGCCATGAGCGGCCTGAATCGCGCCAGATGAGCACGCAGGCGATCCCAGCGGCGCCACACCGCCAGCCCCAGCGCCAAACTCGCCAGCGACAGGACGAGCGGCAGGTTGATACCGTGCCAGAGTGCCAGATGCACCTCGTGATCGTCGGCGCCGAGCCCGGCTACCGTCACCGCCACCAGCGCGTCGAGCCACCCCGGCGCCAGGCCGAGCAGCAGCGACAACCCAGCCAGCAGGGCCGGCCCCACTAGCATGCCCGGCGGGGCCTCGTGGGGCGTACGAGGCGTTCGACGAGGAGGGCCGAAGAACGGCCTCAGGGCGACGATGACCGCCACCGCCAGAGTCAGGAAGGCGGCCACGAACGCCAGCACAACGATCGGCACGCGATAGTGCTCGGCGGCCAGTGCCGACTCCAGCATCAACTCCTTGCCGACGAAGCCCAGCAGGGGCGGCAGACCGGCCAGCGACAGCGCGGCAATGGCGGCCACCGCAGCGGTGCGTGGCATCACGTGGCGCAACCCGCCCATGTGGGTGACGTCCTTGGTGCCGGTTTCGTGATCGAGAATGCCGGCCACCATGAACAGTGCTCCCTTGTACAGGGAGTGCGCCAGCAGGAAGGTCACGAACGCAACGAGCGCTCCCGGGGTGCCGAGCCCCAGCAGCAGGGTCAGAGTCCCCAGCGCCATTACCGTCGAATAGGCCAGCAGCTTCTTGATGTTGGTGTGCTGTATCGCGAGGAAGGCGCCGGTGGCCATGGTGATGGCGCCCACCAGCGACAGCGTGACCGTCCAGGTCTCGGTGCCGCCGAGGGCCGGATGCAGCCGGGCCAGCAGATAGACCCCCGCCTTGACCATGGTCGCCGAATGCAGGTAGGCGGAGACCGGCGTCGGTGCGGCCATGGCGTTGGGCAACCAGAAATGGAACGGGAACTGGGCCGACTTGGTAAAGGCACCGATCAGCAGGCAAAGCAGCAGCGGCAGGTAAAGGGCGTGGTCACGCAGCGTATCGCCTCGCTCCATCAGTTCGGCCAGCGACCAGCTGCCGCCGGCCGCTGCCAGCATGACGAAGCCGGCAAGCAGCGCGAGCCCGCCGCCGGCGGTGACGTAGAGCCCCTGCTGCGCGGCCTTGCGCGCCGACAGGTCTGCGTGATTGAAACCGATCAACAGAAAGGAGGTGATACTGGTGAGCTCCCAGAACACGAACAGGGTCACCAGGCTGTCGGACAGCACCAGGCCGAGCATCGACATCATGAAGGCGACGATCACCACCAGGAAGCGCGACAGGTCGCGGTGACCGCGCAGGTAATCGCCGGTATAAACCAGGACCAGGCTGCCGATCACCGTGATCAGCATGGCGAACAGCCAGGCCAGGCCATCGATCAGGAAGCTGAGGGTAATATCGAGCCCCGGCACCCAGCTCCATTCGAGCAGCAGCGCCTCGCCCGCCGCGATGGTCGGCCACTGCCCGAGCAGCCAGATCGCCATCGAAGCCGGCAGCAGGGCCATCACTTGCGGCGTGCGTGCCCCGAACCAGCGGTGCAGCAGCGGTGCCATCCCCGCCACCACGAAGCCTCCCAGCACGGCCAGCTGCATACGGCGTCCTCCCCAGTCGTAGTCGGAGCCACGCCGAAGCATCGCTCCCACCGGTTCGTCGCAACCCACTTTATAGAGACAAGGTATTGAATGGCAAGGAACCGCGGATGCGCTCGCTTTGCGTTGACGTGCCAGGAGACGGCATTATAGAAGCGGTGCGGCCCAGGGACGGGAAACAAACGCTTGATGCTTGCGTCGTCCTGTCCCGTAGGCAAACTATGCCCCTCCCCTCACGGACCCCGCAGGATGAGCGAACGATGACACTGTTGTGGATACCCCTGCTACCGCTGCTGGGCATGCTGGTGCCCATGCTCAGCGCGCACCGTGGCCGACGCTTCTGTAGCCTGGCCACTGCCGTGCCACCGGCCCTCGCCCTCATCCTGACCCTGGCCCTGTGGCCGGCGCTGGCGGCTGACGAGGCACTACGTTTCTCCCTGGAGTGGCTGCCCGCCCTGGGCCTGGAACTCGCGTTTCGGCTGGACGGCCTGTCGCTGCTGTTCAATCTGCTGATCCTTGGCATCGGCCTGCTGATCCTGCTCTATGCGCATTACTATCTCTCGCCGACGGAACCCTTCGGTCGCTTCTATGCTTATCTGATCCTGTTCATGGCCTCCATGGTCGGCATCGTCATGGCGGACAATCTGATCCTGCTGTGGCTCTACTGGGAACTGACCAGCATCTCCTCCTTCCTGCTGATCGGCTTCTGGTCCCACCAGAGCGATGCACGCAAGGGGGCTCGGATGGCCCTGGCCGTGACCGGTGCCGGCGGCCTCGCCCTGCTTGCCGGCCTGCTGCTGCTTGGCGACATGGTGGGCAGCCACTCCATGGATCAGGTACTCGCGAGTGGCGATCTCGTCGTTGCCGACCCGCGCTATCCGCTGATGCTCGTCCTCGTACTGCTGGGCGCCTTCACCAAGTCGGCCCAGTTTCCGTTCCAGTTCTGGCTACCGCACGCCATGGCCGCGCCGACGCCGGTCTCCGCCTACCTGCATTCGGCGACCATGGTTAAGGCGGGCATCTTCCTGATGGCGCGACTGCACCCGGCCATTGCCGACAGCGCGCTGTGGTCGGTGACGGTATCGCTGGTGGGCGCGGCCACGCTGCTGTACGGCGCCTGGTTCGCACTGCTCAAGACCGACCTGAAAGGCATCCTCGCGTTTTCTACCGTGAGTCATCTGGGGCTGATCACGCTGCTGCTGGGTATCGGCAGCCCCATGGCCGTGCTCGCCGCGCTCTTTCATATCATCAACCACGCCACCTTCAAGGCGGCACTGTTCATGAGCGCGGGTATCGTCGACCACGAAACCGGCACCCGAGAGCTCGGGCGCCTGGGCGGACTGCGCCGCGCCATGCCGGTCACCGCCGTGCTGACTACCCTGGCCGCAGCCGCCATGGCCGGCGTGCCGCTACTCAACGGCTTCATTTCCAAGGAGATGTTCTTTACCGAGACCCTGGCCACTCCGGTGCTGGGCGGGCTGAGCTGGCTGCTGCCGGCCCTGGCCACCCTGGGGGGCGTGCTCTCCGTCGCCTACTCTCTGCGCCTGGCGCATGCGGTCTTCTTCAAGCCCGCCCAGGAAGCGCCGCCGAAGCCTCCCCATGAGCCCCCGCGCCTGATGCGCGCGCCCGTGGAACTGCTGGTGACGCTGTGTGTGGCGGTGGGGGTCGCGCCGGTGCTGGCCGAGGGCGTGCTCGCGCCCGCCACCCGCGCCGTGCTGGACGAGCCGCTGGTTTTCCACCTGGCGATATGGCACGGCGTCAATCTGCCGCTCTTCATGAGCCTGATCGCGCTGATCGCCGGCGCGGGCCTCTACTGGCGCCACGCCGACCTGCAACGCTTCGCCCGCAGCTTCCATCCGGTCGATGCGCGACTGGTCTTCGAATCCGCCATGCAGCGCCTGGGCAACGCCGCCGAAGCCGGCCTGGCCTGGTTCGATGGTGGCTCGCTGCAGCGCTACATGACTTGGCTGCTGTTCGCTACCCTGATCGCCGGTGCGCTGGGACTCACCGTCATGAGCGGCCTGACCGGCGCGAAAGGCAACCAACCCCTAGACGGCATCCTGCTGCTGGGTGCCGGCCTGCTGCTCTTCGGCGGCATCGGCACCGCGATCACGCATCGCTATCGCCTGGTCTCGCTGCTGCTGCTGTCGGTCGTGGGACTGGTGGTGTCGCTGACCTTCGCGCGTTTTTCCGCCCCCGACCTGGCCCTGACCCAGCTTTCGGTGGAAGTGGTGACCATGATCCTGCTGATGCTGGCGCTGTTCTTCCTGCCGCAGAAAACGCCGCCGGAATCCTCGCGCCGCCGTAGCCTGCGCGATATCGTCCTGGCCGGCTCCCTCGGCCTGGTGGTGGCGAGCCTCAACTATGCCGTACTGACCCGGGACAACGCGCCGATCTCGGGTTTCTTCCTCGAGAACAGCGTGCCCGGCGGCGGCGGCCACAACGTGGTCAACGTCATCCTGGTCGACTTCCGCGGCTTCGACACCCTGGGCGAGATCACCGTGCTGGCCCTGGCCGGCCTGGCCATCTTCAAGCTGCTCAATCGACTGCGGCTGTACATGCCGCACAGCGACGGCGAGGGGCGCGTGTGGTCGCCGGACCGCTATCCGTCGATCCTCACCTCGATCTCCATGGCGCTGCTTCCCCTGGCCCTGCTGGTGTCCGCCTTCATCTTCCTGCGCGGCCACAACCTGCCCGGCGGCGGCTTCATCGCCGGTCTGATCACCGCTGTGGCGCTGATCCTGCTCTACATGGCGCGCGGTGTGGAATGGGCACAGCAGCGACTCGACTTTCCCTATCAGCCGGTGGCCATCGCCGGGGTCGGCATCGCCACGCTGACCGGCCTCGGCAGTTGGCTGTTCGGCTATCCTTTCCTGACCTCGGCCTTCGGTCACTTTCACCTGCCGCTGGTGGGCGATTTCGAGCTGGCGACCGCGCTGCTCTTCGACCTCGGCGTCTACCTCGCCGTGGTGGGCGCCACCCTGATGATCCTGGCCAACCTGGGCAAGGTCACCACACCCCATCGGCCGGCCAAGGAGCCCGTCGAAAGCGTCGACACCACCACGCGCCCCAGCAAGGAGACATCCTGATGGAAAGCCTCTACGCCATCACCACCGGCGTGTTGACCGCCTGCGGGCTCTACCTGACCCTGCGCGGGCGCACCTTCCCGGTCGTCGTCGGCCTGACCCTGCTCTCCTATGCCGTAAACCTCTTCCTGTTCTCCATGGGCGGGCTCACCACCGACGGCGCGGCCATCGTCGACGGCGGCGGCCCCTATGCCGATCCGTTGCCGCAGGCGCTGGTGCTCACCGCCATCGTCATCGGTTTCGCCATGACCGCCTTCGTGGTGATCCTGGCGATGCGCGCACGCAGCGAGGTCGGCAACGACCACGTCGATGGTCGCTCGCACGATGACGAGGAGCGCAACTGATGCCGCATCTCATCGTTCTGCCTATCGTGCTGCCCCTGGTGGCCGGAATCCTGCTGCTGTACCGCCGCCAGGGCGGCACTCGCTTGAAGCGCCTTATCGGTGTGGGCAGCACCGCCCTGCTGGTGGCGGTCGGCATCGCCCTTGTCAGTCGGGCCGGAGGTGGCGAGGTGACCTACTACGCCCTGGGCGACTGGCAGCCCCCCTTCGGCATCGTGCTGGTACTCGACCGCCTGTCGGCCCTGATGGTACTGCTCACCGCCGTGCTGGCGCTGGGCGCCGTGGTCTTCGCCTGCGACGGCGACGACGAGCGCGGCAGCAACTTTCATGGTCTGTTCCAGTGGCAGCTGATGGGCATCAACGGGGCTTTCCTGACCGGCGACCTGTTCAACCTCTTCGTCTTCTTCGAGGTTCTGCTGCTGGCCTCCTATGCCCTGCTGTTGCACGGCGGCGGCAAGGCACGCATCCAGGCCGGGGTGCATTATGTCGTGCTCAACCTGGCCGGCTCCGCCCTGTTCCTGATCGCCGTGGGTGTTCTCTACGGCGCTACCGGCACCCTGAACATGGCCGACATGGCCGCGCGCCTCGCCGAACTGCCCGCCGAACGCGAAGGACTGGTGGTGGCCGGCGGGCTGATGCTGCTGGTGGTGTTCGGGCTCAAGGCCGCCATGCTGCCGCTCTACTTCTGGCTGCCGCGCACCTATGCAGCGGCACCGGCCCCCGTGGCGGCGCTGTTCGCCATCATGACCAAGGTGGGCGTATACGCCATCCTGCGCGTCTATTCGCTGATCTTCGGCGAAGCCGCGGGGCCGCTGGCCAACCTGGAGCAGGCCTGGGTCTGGTGGCTGGCGCTGGCGACCCTGATTGCGGCCGGTGTCGGCGTGCTGGCGGCACGCGACCTGCGCTTGCTGGTGGCTTACCTGGTGCTGGTCTCGGTGGGCACCCTGCTCGCCGGCATCGGCATGGGCTCGCCAAGGGCCGTCTCCGCCCTGCTCTACTATCTGATCCATACCACCCTGATCACCGGCGGACTGTTCCTGCTCGCCGAGTTGATCGGCGAACAGCGCGGCAAGGCCGGCACCCGCCTGGTTCGGGGCCGCCCGTTGCAGCACGGCGGCTGGCTCGCAGCCCTGTTCTTCCTCGGCGCTGTGTCGGTGGCCGGCCTGCCGCCGCTTTCCGGCGCGATCGGCAAGGCGCTGCTGCTCGCCGCCGCCGAAGGCAACCAGCAACCCTGGCTGTGGCCGACCCTGCTGCTGACTGGGCTGTGCTCGCTGATCGCGCTCTCCCGCGCCGGCTCCACCCTGTTCTGGCGCAGTCAGGGCGAGCCTGCCGGAGAAACGCTGTCGTGGCGCAAGTGGTTCGGCGTGACCTGGCTGCTAGCCGCCTCGCCGCTGCTGGTGGTGCTCGCCGGACCGGTGAGCGATTACACGAACGCCACCGCCGAGCAGTTGGCCGATCCACGGCTGATGATCGATGCTCTGCTGCCCACCGCCGGAGGTACCCGATGATCAAGATACGCCCCTGGCTGCCGACGCCGCTGATGTCGATCCTGCTGCTGGTGGTCTGGCTGCTGCTGGTGCGCAGCCTGGCCTTCGGCCACCTGCTGCTGGGCGGTTTCCTGGCGGTGACGATTCCGCTGGCGACCCATCGCTTCTGGGACGCCCAGCCGCGTATCGCCAAGCCCTGGCTATTGCTGCGTTTCGTCTTTCGCGTGCTGGGCGACATCCTGATCGCCAACATCGAAGTCGCCTGGCTGATCATCAACCCGCGCCGTCGCATGCACCCTCACTTCGTGGAATACCCGCTGATGCTAAAGGAACGCTTCACCATCACGCTGCTGGCCAACACCATCAGCCTGACGCCGGGGACCGTATCGGCCAACCTGCGCATGGACGGCAAGACCCTGCTGATCCATGCCCTGAATGCGCAGGATGAAGCGGCATTGATCGCGCATATCCGCGAGCGTTACGAGCAGCCGCTGAAGGAGATCTACGAATGCTAGACATCGCACTGATGATCAGCCTGACACTGGTGGTCCTCGCCCTGCTGCTGAACGTCTATCGCCTCGCCGTGGGGCCGGACATGCCCGACCGCATCCTGGCGCTGGACACCATGTACATCAATTCCATCGCGCTGATCGTGTTGATGGGACTGTGGCTCAATACCAAGACCTATTTCGAGTCGGCGCTGTTGATCGCCATGCTCGGTTTCATCAGCACCGTGGCGGTTTGCAAGTACCTGCTGCGCGGCGACATCATCGAATAGGAGGCCTTATGACCCTTTACGTGATTCTCGAGGGCGTGATCGCCTTCTTCCTTGTCGCCGGCGGCGTCTTCGCCTTCATTGGCTCGCTGGGCATGGCCCACCTGCCCGATTTCTACATGCGTCTGCATGGCCCCACCAAGGCCACCACCCTGGGAATCGGCTGCATGTTGATCGCTTCGATGCTCTACTTCTGGGTCACCCAGGGCAAGCCCGACATTCAGGAGATGCTGATCACGTTGTTTCTGTTCATCACCGCTCCGGTGAGCGCTCACCTGATGGCAAAGACCGGGCTGCACATGCAGCTCAAGCACATCGACGAAACCGGCGGACGCCCACCCGAGCTACGCCCGGAGGAGATCGGCGAGAAGCCCGTCCCCCATCCCGACCGCGGCCACGGCTGAGCGAGGCGGCCGGCTACAGCCAGCCGGCCAGTTCGCTCTCGGCGATCGCCAGTAGCGCGGCGATATGGTCGTCGCGGTCGTTGAGGCAAGGAATGTAGGTGAATCTCTCACCGCCGGCGGCCAGGAAGCTCTCACGGATCTCCTCGTTGATCTCCTCCAGGGTTTCCACGCAGTCGGAAGCGAACGCCGGCGACACCACGGCGATATGCTTGTATCCCCGGCGTGCCAGCTCGGCGACATGGTCCACGGTCTGGGGCCCCACCCACTCCTCCGGACCGAACTGAGACTGGAAGGCGGTCTGGATGGCGTCCTCGGGCCAGCCGAGCCTCTCGCGCAGCAGGCGCGTGGTCTTCTGGCATTGGCAGTGGTACGGATCGCCCTCGAGCAGGAAGCGCTTGGGCACGCCGTGATAGGAGCTCACCAGCACCTCCGGCGGCGATTTGGCGGCGGCATACGCTTCGCGCACCGAATTGGCCAAGGCCTCGAGATAGGCCGGATGCTCGAAGTAGGCCGGCACCGTGCGCAGGGCCGGCTGATGCTTGAGCGTCATCAGCGTGCGAAATGCCTGGTCGTTGGCGGTGGCGGTAGTCGGCGAGGCGTACTGCGGGTAGAGCGGGAAAAACAGGATGCGCTCGCAGCCCTCGGCCTGCAAGCGGCGCAAAACGCTGTCGGTGGAAGGATTGCCGTAGCGCATGCAGAAGTCGACGCGCACTCGGTCGCCGTGACGTGCCTCCAGGGCTTCGGCCATCTTGCGTGTCTGCTCGCGGGTAATGGTCAGCAGCGGGCTCTCGTTCCTTTCCGTGTTCCAGATGCTGCGATAGGCCGCGCCGGACTTGAACGGTCGACGGGTCAGGATAATCAGCTGCAGCAGCGGCTGCCACTTCCAGCTCGGGTAGTCGACCACTCGCTTGTCGGACAGGAATTCGTTGAGATACCGCCGCATCGACCGGTAGTCGGTGGCATCCGGCGTTCCCAGGTTGGCCAGTACGACGCCAACCCTGGCGCGTGATACCGGTGGATGATCCGGCGGAGCATGGGCGGGGCGTTCGCGGCCCGACGGCTCCACTTGCGGTGAGGGCATGCACTGCGCTCCTTACTGAACGACGGAGCGCCTAGTGTATCAGGCCGGAGCCGTGGGCGGTATGAAGTTATACTATCAAAGTAATTTGTATAACTTGCAGAGAAGGTAGCAGGATCGGAAGCGTCAGAATACCAGCGGGGTGCGCGATGTCAGCGAATCGTGGTAGTGCGCTTCGCGGCCGATCACCTCGTCCTCCGGCACGTGCTGGACCAGAAAGGCATGATGAATGCCGGCGCGCTGCAGTTCGAGGTAAACGTCCTCCAGCGCGCGAAATACGATCGGCTTGCCGCGCCGCGTCAGCATGTGCCGACGGCCCTCGACGTCTTCGAGCTCCACCTGGTAGCAGCGACTGCCGGCGTGAGTGATCACTCGAATCTCGAAATTGTCGCTCCGGGCGGCGAAGTCCTTGAGTTCTTCGAATTGCATGGCTCCCTCCATGTCTCGTTCTACGTCCGTTTGAGAATATACGATTCGGGCACAGCTTGACTGTGCCCGATATCAATTACATGACGAAATTCTAACTTTTGTATGACAGTGACCTTGTCCAAGGGTTCCGACACCATTCGGTATCACTGATAATCCGAAGGATCGATCGCCTTGGCCAGGGAGTTGCGGTCGACCCACTTGCCTGCCTTGGTCTCCTTGTAGCGAAACACCACGCGGTCGCCTACCGCCACGGTGAGTTCGGCATCCTCGGTCTGGTAGCTGTAGGCTTCGCCGTCGACGACCAGGTGAAAGCGGTAGAGATCCGGCATGCCCAACCACTCCTTGAAAGGGCCTTCGCGTTCCAGTGACTGAAGTTCACCGCGCGCCTCCAGTTTTGGGGTGCGCTGACGCTTGCCGCGCCGAAATCCGCCTGCCATGGTCTCTCCTCGGTTGCCAGCTATCGGGGGTCGGCATTATACGGCTTCGCGCCCATGGCTCAAGCGCGTTGCGCCTTACTCGCCGAAGGCCTCGCCGTAGCTGTCCGGCGCCAGGTCCTCGAAGCGCGTGTACTTGCCGATGAAGGCCATATGCACGGTGCCGATGGGGCCGTTACGCTGCTTGCCGATGATCAGTTCGGCCAGTCCCTGATTGTCCGGATTATCCGGATTGTAGACCTCATCACGATAGACGAAGGCGATCAGGTCGGCGTCCTGCTCGATGGCGCCCGACTCGCGCAGGTCCGACATCACCGGGCGCTTGTTGGGACGCTGCTCCAGCGAGCGGTTGAGCTGAGAGAGCGCGATCACCGGGCAGCCGAACTCCTTGGCCATGCCCTTCAGCGAGCGCGAGATCTCCGAGATCTCGCCGGTGCGATTCTCGGAGAAACCGGGGATCTGCATCAGCTGCAGGTAGTCGATCATGACCATCGCCAGATTGCCGTGCTCGCGCACCACACGGCGAATGCGCGAGCGCATCTCGTTGGGCGACAGCGCGGCGGTATCGTCGATGAACAGCTGCTTGTCCTTGAGCAGGTTGACCGCCGAGGTCAGCCGCGGCCAATCCTCGTCCTCGAGCTGACCGGTACGCACCCGAGTCTGATCGATACGGCCCAGCGACGACAGCATGCGCAGCATCAGAGCATCCGCCGGCATCTCCATGGAGAACACCATCACCGGCTTGTCGCTGGCGATCACCGCGTGCTCGACGACGTTCATGGCGAAGGTGGTCTTGCCCATCGAGGGACGGCCGGCAATGATCACCAGGTCGGAAGGCTGCAGGCCCGAGGTCATCTCGTCGAGGTCGCGAAAGCCCGTCGACAGACCGGTCATCTCGCCCTTCATGTTGAACAGCTCGTCGATACGATCCACCGCCTTGGCCAGCAGCTCGCTCATACCGATGGGGCCGCCCGACTTGGGGCGCTCCTCGCTGATCTGGAACACCAGCCGCTCGGCCTCGTCGAGCAGTTCATCGGCCGGCCGGCCCTGGGGGCTGAAAGCGCCGTCGGCGATCTGGCTGGCGGCGCGAATCAGCTTGCGTAGGGTCGCCCGCTCGCGAACGATATCGGCGTAGGCGCGGATGTTGCTGGCCGAAGGCGTATTGCGCGCCAGCTCGGCCAGGTAGGCGAGCCCACCGGTGGTATCGAGCTGGTCACGTCCCTCCAGCGCTTCGGAGAGGGTCACCACGTCCATCGGTCGCCCCGTCTCGGCGAGACCGGTCATGACATTGAAGATGAGGCGATGCTCGTAGCGATAGAAATCGTCTGCCACCAGTCGATCGGCCACATTGTCCCAGGCGGCATTGTCGAGCATCAGCCCCCCGAGGACCGACTGCTCCGCCTCCAGCGAATGCGGCGGCACCTTCAGCGCGGCGGCTTCCCTATCGAGCTCGAGCGTGTCGTTCATGGCGTGACAACCTTGGTAATGGCGGGCCGTGCCATTCTACCCGATGGCTTGGGTCCACCCTACCTTTCGAAACGACAAAAACCGCGACCGAAACCGGTCGCGGCAAGGGATCGAAACAGCATACGAGCGTGGCCCGACCTGGCGGGCCGGCTTGAACTTAGAACCAGACCTCGGTCTGGACGCCGAAGCTCCACTGGCCACCGGTGAAGCCGTCACTACCGAAAGCGGAATCCACCTGGTAGTCGTTGAGTTCGCTCGTCCAATCGGTATAGGAGGCGAACACACGAACTTCCGGGCGCTGCCAGAAACCACCCACCTGCGGCTTGAAGGTCGGCGCGATGGTGAACTTGCCGAAGTCGCCGCTCACCGCGTTGCGCCCATCGTAGCCGTTGGGGGCGAGATCCATGTACTGGTAGCTGGCCTCGTACTGCATCTCGAAGTTCTGGGTGATCTCGTTGGCCAGCCGCGCGCTCAGCGTCAGCCACTCGTATTCGTCGCCGTCGACGTAGCGGTCCTTGCTCATCTCACCGAACAGCACCGGGGCGATGCGCCAACTGGGCGTCAGGTAGGTAGTGCCGTAGAGGCCGAGGCGGGTGGCCTGGGCGTCATCGGTGAGGTTGCCGTCGCTGCCGAGCCCCTTGACCTCAGCGCCCAGGCCCCGGCCATGCAGTAGCGCCACCTTGAAGCTGCCCTCGCCCAGGCCGAAGAAGCTGTCGCCATGGTAGGCCACCATGGTGTGGAAGCCGCCGTTTGCTGCAGCCTGGCCCTCGCCGATGTCACGCTCCTCATTGTCGGCCGCCGACAGGGCATTGACCATCCACTGCCAGTTGCCGAAGTAGTTGTTGGAGGTGAGGATCAAACTGTCGGTATCGTCCGTGACGCCGGGATTCTCCCTATCGACGGGATAATCGCTGAAGCTGCGCCCGTAGAGCGAGAAGTGGGAGCGCCAATTGTCGGCCAGCTGCATGTCGTAGATACCGGCGCCGGTACCGGCCAAGAAGATGAAGTCGCTGTCGAGCCAGTGGATGTCGAAGTTGTCGCGGTCGAAGCGTTTGCCGGCCCAGATCGAGGCATTCTCGAAAGCCCCGGTGAAGCTCGGCAGCTCGCTGAACTCGGCATAGACCTGGCGCACATTGAGGTCGGAATCGTCGTCCCAATCATCGCTCGTCCGCGTACCACTGGCCAGCATGGTGCGGTACAGCGCCTTGGCGCCATTGTCGTATTGCATGCGGTAATTGAGGATGGCCTCGGCGTAGGTGTCGGGCTCGTTGCCCAGGCGCCCCACGGCACCGCCCAAGCCACCTGCAGGCGTCACGTAGGGGCCGCCTTCGATACTCTTGCGATCCTCTCCCAGCAGCAGACCGGAACGGGCATAAACGTCGAAGGAGAAGCCCTCTTCACCGCTGGCCTGACGCTCGACCTTGGCCAGGCGCTCCTCGACTTCGTCCGCCGCAAGCCGATTTTCGGCCTGGGCTTCGGCCAGCTCGGCGCGCTGCTCGGCGGCAGCGGCCCGCTGTTCGGCGGCTGCGATACGGCTTTCGAGTTCGAGCAGGCGCTGCTCCAGGCTTGCGGTGTCGGCGCTGGCGCCAGCACAGAAACCGAGGCTGGCCATGGCGACGGCAGCGACGAGCGGAGTTCGTAGCAAAGCAGTCTTCATCGCAGTTGTTCCTTTTTGTTGGTTTTCGCAAGGTGAACGGGGCAGGCGCTGAGCTGTATCGATAGTTGGGCGCGACTTAAGCGCCACGAAGTCCTGCTGCCCTGGTCCGGACGCGGCGCATCCAGCCCAGGCAAACTTAATCGTTTAAGAACAGTGGCGCAAAAATAAAACGTAATATTACTACCAATGTCTAAGTTTCAGACATGAACAAGGGGCGCGAGGAAACTCCTCGCGCCCCTTGAGGGTGATGCGTGGCGGAAACTTACTCGGCCACTACGACCACACGAACGGTGGCGTCGACTTCGGCGTGCAGGTGCAGGTCGATGTCATATTCGCCGGTCTGGCGAATCGGACCTTCGGGCATGCGCACTTCGCTCTTGGCGACTTCGATGCCAGCCTGGCCCAGCGCCTCGGCCAGATCACGCGGACCGATGGAGCCGAACAGCTTGCCCTCTTCGCCGGCCTTGGCCACCAGTGACAGTTCGATTTCGGCCAGCTGTGCGGCACGAGACTCGGCGATGGCCTTGCGCTCTGCGGCTTGTGCCTCGAGCTCGGCGCGCTGCGCTTCGAAGGCTTCCACGTTGTCCTTGGTCGCCGGCACGGCCAGGCCGTAAGGTACCAGGTAGTTACGACCATAACCGGGCTTGACGGACACCTTGTCACCCAAACCGCCCAGCTTGCCTATGTTGTCGAGCAGAATGACTTCCATCTCGTTAACCTCTTGTCAGTCGCTGCGGGGGGCCAGACGGCTGCGAAAATCCGCGAACACGTCGATGAAAGCCACCAACAGCACGATCAGAATCATGGGCCAGGTGGTGATCAGCAGTCCGTAGAAAGCGATCAGCCACAGCCCGTTCATGCCTTTCAGTCCGATGAAGCCGTGGACCAGCGCGATGCCGGCTACCAACAGCGGAACCCAGGCCAGCATGGAGAGCGAGGGCAGCCCCAGCACCATGCCGACCACGCCCAGGAGCACCAGCAATGCCAGCTCTCGCGGCGCCAGGCGCAGCGCGTGGAACTCCTCGCGAAAGCCACCGGGGTTGTAGAGCCCCGCCTGCCAGCTGCGCGCCAGCGCCAGACAGCCGATGGCCGCGATCAGTACCATCAGGCCGGTGATGCCACCGATCAGCAGCGTAGCCAACTCCTCGGTGTCATACCCCTGGCGTACCAGCTCGCCGAGTACCTGATCGATCTCGTCCGAACTCTGCCGCAGCTGCTCCAGCAGCGGCCCGGTACCGCCCGGCGGGATGAAGACGCCCAGTTGAACCAACACCGCAACGGCCAGAGTGCCGGCAATCAATGCCTCGCTCCAGCGCATGCGCTCGCGCAGCACCACCGCCATCAGCGTAACCAGCAGCACGCTGGCCAGCGGAATGACGTCGCCCTGCGTCCACCACCAGCCGGCAGGCAAGGCGCCCGCGACCAGCGCCGGCAGCGCCGATAGCATGCCGCGACGCAGCGTCACCAGGGCGACGATGGCCGCACTTAGCCAGAACAGCCAAGGCACGATCGCGGCCAGGGCCGCCCCACCAGCCGCGTAGGGCGTACCCCGCATCAGCCAGCGGGCAATCGGCAACATCGGGTCAGCGGCTTACTGGTGGCTGTCGGTGTAAGGCAGCAGTGCCAGGTAGCGCGCGCGCTTGATGGCGGTGGCCAACTGGCGCTGATAGCGTGCCTTGGTACCGGTAATGCGGCTGGGTACGATCTTGCCGGTCTCGGTGATGTAGGCCTTCAGCGTGTCCAGATCCTTGTAATCGATCTGCTTCACGCCTTCAGCGGTGAAACGGCAGAACTTGCGGCGGCGGAAAAAGCGTGCCATGTCAAAACTCCTTGGACGTGCGATCAGTTGGCTTCGGCAGTTTCTTCGGTACGCGAGCGCTCATCGCGACGCGCACGCTTGTCGTCTGCCGGCTTCATCATCGGCGAAGCCTCGGTGATGGCTTCCTTGCAGCGCACCACCAGGCTGCGAATGATGGCGTCGTTGAAGCGGAAGATGTTCTCGATTTCCTCGAGAGTCTCGCCGCTGCACTCGACGTTCATCAGCACGTAGTGAGCCTTGTGAATCTTGTTGATCGGGTAGGCCAGGTGACGACGGCCCCAGTCCTCCAGACGATGCACGGTGCCACCACTTTCAGTGACGATGCTGGAGTAACGCTCGACCATGGACGGCACTTGCTCGCTCTGGTCCGGGTGGACCATGAACACGATTTCGTAATGACGCATGGGGTCTCCTTGCGGGTTGGCAGCTTCCTCGGGAGGCTTTCGCACTCAGGGGAAGCAAGGAGTGATAGTCAAATAATTACGCCCGCTCACACAGGAACGGGCGCATGCATTCTAGTGAGCCACGCCGCCACTTGCAAGGCGGCGAGCGATTTCAATCCCGGCCCGCGCCGCGCTGACGAACCGCCTCGAACAGGCAGATGCCTGTGGCCACCGAGACGTTGAGGCTGGAGACGCTGCCGGTCATGGGCAACTTGACCAGACCGTCGCAGGCCTCACGGGTCAAACGACGCATACCCTTGCCTTCGGCCCCCATCACCAGGGCCGTGGGGCCGGTGAGATCGGCATCGAAGAGCATCGTCTCCGCTTCGCCCGCGGTTCCGGTGATCCAGACGCCGAACTCCTTGAGTCGGGCCAGGGCACGCGCCAGGTTCACGACCTGGTAGGCCGGCACGCTCTCCGCAGCGCCGCAGGCAACCTTGCGCACCGTGGCATTGAGCGGTGCGGACTTATCCTTGGGCACGATCACGCCGTGCACGCCGGCGGCGTCGGCGCTACGCAGACAGGCACCGAAGTTGTGCACGTCGGTCACTCCGTCGAGCACCAGCAGCAAGGGAGGCGCCTCGTGGGGCCAGGCTTCGAGCTTGAACCACAGCGACGCTTCGCTCTCGAAGGCCAGCGGCGCGGCGAAGGCGACGATGCCCTGATGAGAAGCTTCCCGCGCCAGCTCGTCCAGCACTTCTCGCGGCTGGTTTCGCACGCGACAACCGCCGGCGCGGACCTGTTCGACCAGCTCGGCCAGCCGAGCCGTCGCATCGCCCTCCTGCACCCACAGCTCGCGTGGCGTTTCGCCTCGCTGCAGCAGGGCTCGTACCGCATGCACGCCGAATACCGCATCGAGACCGCCGGGCACGCCGGGCAGCTCCGACTTGCGGCGTGCCGCCCCTCTTCCTGCCTCGCGCGACCTGCCCTTGCGACCTGACATCAGCCGCGCGCCCTCGACTTGCGCGGCCCGCGGCGACGCTTGCCGCCCTTGCCACGCTCGCCCTTGTCGTCGTCCTTGCCCTTGCCGCTGGCGGGACGCGGCGTATCCGTCGCCTCGGCGCCGCCCCGGCGCTTGCGCGGCTGACGCTTGGGACGCGGCTTCTCGTCCTCGAGCACGAAGTCGATCTTGCGCTCGTCGAGGTCGACCCGAGCCACCTGCACCGTGACGCCATCGCCCAGGCGATAGCTCATGCCGGTGCGCTCGCCCTTGAGACGATGCTTCTCGGGCTCGTAGTGGTAGTAGTCCGAAGGCAGCGAAGTGACATGCACCAGCCCCTCGACATAGAACTCGTCGAGACGCACGAAGATGCCGAACTGGGTCACCGAGACGATGGTGCCTTCATAGACCTCGCCGAGCTTGTCGGACATAAACTCGCACTTGAGCCAGCCCTCGACGTCGCGGGTGGCGTCGTCGGCGCGGCGCTCGGTCATCGAGCAGTGCTCGCCGAGTTCGAGCATCTGCTCGAAGGTGTAAGGTGACCATTTGCTTGGCGGTTCCACCGGCGCCCCTTCGGCACGCAGCACGGTGTTGGTCTGGCGCGGACCGCGGATCACCGAACGAATGGCGCGGTGTACCAGCAGGTCGGGGTAGCGGCGAATCGGCGAGGTGAAATGAGCGTAGGCCGGGTAGGCCAGGCCGAAGTGCCCCTCGTTGTGAGGCGAATAGACCGCCTGGCTCATTGAACGCAGCATCACGGTCTGGATCACGTCCGCGTCCGGACGGCCGCGAATCGCCTCGGCCAGGGCCTGGTAGTCCTGGGGCGTGGGCTCGTCGCCTCCGCCCAACGACAGTCCCAGTTCGTTGAGGAACAGACGCAGCTTGTCGAGACGCTCCGGCGAGGGACGCTCGTGGATACGGTACAGCGCCGGCAGGTCGTGCTTGTCGAGGAAACGGGCGGTGGCGACGTTGGCCGCCAGCATGCACTCCTCGATGAGCTTGTGGGCGTCGTTGCGCGTCCGCGGCACGATCTTCTCGATCTTGCGCTCCTCGGTGAAGATGATCGCCGTCTCGGTGGTCTCGAAGTCGATGGCGCCGCGCTCTTCGCGGGCCTGACGCAATACCTTGTAGAGCGCGTGCAGGTTCTGCAGTGACGGCACCAGCTCGCGATGCTCCTCACGCAGCGCATCACCTTCGGGGTCGTCCGCGTCGAGGATGGACGCCACCTTGTTGTAGGTCAGGCGCGCATGCGAGCGAAACACTGCCTCGTAGAAATGGTAACGACTGATCGTCCCGCCCTTGGAGATGTTCATCTCGCAGACCAGAGCCAGACGGTCGACATGGGGATTGAGCGAGCACAGCCCGTTGGAGAGCAGCTCGGGCAGCATCGGCACCACCTGCCCGGGGAAATAGACCGAATTGCCGCGGCGGATCGCCTCCTCGTCCAGTGGGCTGCCGGGGCGCACGTAGTGCGACACGTCGGCGATCGCGACGAGCAGCTTCCAGCTGCCGGACTTGGTCTTCCAGGCGCATACCGCGTCGTCGAAGTCCTTGGCGTCCTCGCCGTCTATAGTCACCAGCGGCACGTCGCGTAGATCGATGCGGTGCTGCTTGTCCTGCTCGGCCACCTCGGCGGACATCTCGGCGATCTGATCGTGCACCTCGGGCGGGAACTCGGCCGGGATCTCGTAGCTGCGAATGGCGATGTCGATTTCCATGCCCGGATCCATGCGTTCGCCGAGCACCTCGACCACCTCCCCTACCGGCTGCACGCGGGTATCGGGCTGCTGCACGATCTTGGCCGACACCACCTGGCCATCCTGGGCACCGCCGCAGGCGCTGTGCGGAATGATCACTTCCTGGGTGATGCGCGGGTTCTCGGGAATCAATACGCCGAATTCCGAGGTATTCGCACGGAAGACACCGACGATGGTCTGGGTATTGCGCGCCAACACCTCGGCGATGGTCGCCTCGTCGCGACCGCGGCGATCGCGCCCGCTGATACGCACCAGTACGTAGTCGCCATGAAAGACTCGGCGCATCTGGCGTGGCGGCAGCACCAGGTCGGGCTTCTTGCCGTCGTCGCGCAGCACGAAGCCGAAGCCGTCGCGATGGCCCAATACCTTGCCCTTGATCAGATCGAGCTTGTCGATCAGCGCATAGGCGCCGGCCCGGTTGCGCAGTACCTGGCCGTCTCGTTCCATGGCCGCCAGGCGTCGGCGCACCGCTTCCTGCAGGTCCTCGTCGTCGAGGCCCAGCATGCGGCTCATCTTCTCGTGGGTGATCGGCTTGCCGTACTCTTCCAGGCGGGCCAACAGGTACTCGCGGCTGGGTGCCGGCTTGTCGTACTTGTGGGCTTCGCGGCTGGCGTGGGGGTCGTCGCTGAGCGTCCAATGGGTCATGCGTGGGGCATCCTTGGCAACCAGGGCAGCGTTCGGGAAAGGGCGCTGGCGAGGCACCGCGCGCGTGGGATATTGCTAATGGAGTCGTTTGTCATGCCCGCAGTATAGCGCCGGCGCCGTTGCGACCCAACCATGGCCGTTACCCGGCATCATGTACCGGATGAAATTTCTCGTCTTCACCTCATGGCACTCTTGCAATGGGGCCCAAATTGGGTAACATACGCGTCGCCTGCCCAGATGGCGGAATTGGTAGACGCGCTAGCTTCAGGTGCTAGTATCCTTACGGATGTGGAGGTTCAAGTCCTCTTCTGGGCACCATTTGATTCAATGGTCGGGTAGGCGCCCACGCTCTTTGTCAGCTCGATTCGCCGTGCTCGCCCAGGTGGCGGAATTGGTAGACGCGCTAGCTTCAGGTGCTAGTGTCCTTACGGACGTGGAGGTTCAAGTCCTCTCCTGGGCACCATCCCTCGGGACCGCGAACACGACGACTGCATGATGCGCCCAGGTGGCGGAATTGGTAGACGCGCTAGCTTCAGGTGCTAGTATCCTTACGGATGTGGAGGTTCAAGTCCTCTCCTGGGCACCACGCTTTTCATAAGCACATCGCGTCATGCAGCAAATGGCAACGACACAGGAAACCGCGATACGAAGATCGCGGTTTTTTTGTGCTCAGCGCCTCCATGGTGGCTGATCAATACCTGGCCGGCAGCCGAGCCACCTCCTCCAGCGCCCACCCCCGAGTCGTCACCCGCCCTTCCAGCCTCTCGGCGACTGCTTCGGGCAACTGCGGAAAGAAATTCAGCCCGGTGCGCGCCTCCACCTCGTCGACGCTCACCAAAAAGTCGTCCAGCGGTTCATCGCCGCGAACCTGCTGCGGCATGATGAAGGCCAGTGCCAGCGGCTCCTCGGCCGGTACCACGACGATCTTGTAGAAAGCCTCGGGAATCTCCACCAACCCCACCCGCTGGGTCACGTTATCGAAAAAGCGCTCGGGAAACACCGGACCGGTGATTATCTGCACCACACCGAAGCGCGGCACGAAGTGATCGATCACTACCTCTTCCAGGCGCTGCCACAGCCGTCGATTGAGATCGGGCCGCTGGGGCGAGATGTTGCTCATCAAGAACGACTGCCGCTGGGCCTCGCGTCCGTGCACCGTGGCGATGGCATAATTGGGCGCCAGGTGGCCTCGGTCGTAGCCGCTGCCGAAGTAACTCTCGGTGGAGATCGGCCACAGGGTGCGCCAATCCTGACGAAAATCGGGCCGCTGGCCGGCTCGCGGGTCCTCGACCTCATGCAGCAGATAGCTGACCCAGAGCGGGTTGACCCGAACGTCCGACCAGCCCACCAAGAAGCCGTCGTTGCGTAGCACGCGATACACGGAAAGCGGCGTGAGGCGCTCCCAGGCGGGAACGCCCATCCAGCTCAGCTGGTCGCGGTAGGCCTGCTCCTGGCCGTACCACAGGCCGCTGCCGACCAGCACGAATACGAGAGTCACGGCGAATCGGCGCAGCCGTGGGCGCCAACGCGGGAGCGACGCGCGTCGGCGCCGCGACCGTGAGCGAGCAGTGGCCATTCGTAACGATCCAGGCAAGAGACCGTCGACCTATGCCGACGGTCGTAAGAGAATGAAGCGGCTAACGCGGCGCTCGCTTACCAGCCCAACGAGAACATGGTCTCCAGGTCGTGGCGGGAATGCACTTGCATGGCGTTGAGGGTCTCGGTGTCGCGAATGCCATCGACCGCGTTGAGACGTTCGGTGACCAGCTCGGCCAGGCTCTCGAAGTCACGGGTACGGGCGATCGCCACCAGATCGTAGCGGCCGCAGGTGGAATAGACCTCGCTGATGCCCTCGACATCGGCGAGCCGCTCGGCAACCGCCTTGACCTGCCCTTTGTCGGTGTTGATCAGGATCACGGCATTCTGCATCGGGCACCCTCCCCGGTTAGGTATTCGTGCGGCATGCACCGCCGCGCTGGCGCGAGTATAACAGGCCGCACGCTATGGCTGAATCCGCCAGGCTTGGCCGCCACGCTTCGCGCCGGCTAGATACAGGGCGGTAGAAACATCACCGGATAGCCGACGAACAGGGTCGCGCCTGCGGAAAACAGATAGATGCCCGCCGAGGCGAGGGCGAAGAATCGCTCTCGCCGCACCTGGGTCCGTCGCGACGCCTTCATGCAGGCCCAGGTCAGCCATAGCAACAGTATCGCCGTGCCCAGGGTCGACACGCCCAGCACCACGTTGATGCCGGTCAGGGCATCGCGGTCGGGAGATGGCGGCGCTACCGTGCAGGCGACCGACAGCCCGCCGTAGATGGCCACGAACCAGATCCCCCAGAGCGTCAGGCCGCCGACCAGATGGATCGGGTGGGTCAATCTCAGCAAATGACTCATGAGGTCCCTCCCAGAACTGTCGGCATGACCCAGATGGCCACGAAGAGGCTCCAGTAGACCACCAGGTTGTAGTACCACAGGCGCAACACCACCACCGGTTCCAGGGGGGCCTCCGCGCCGACGAAGCCATAGCCCACTCGCAGCCCCTGAAGCAGACACAGCAGGGCGCCCAGCAGCGCGTGGATCAATATGTAGAGCAGTGCCACCAGCAGCGTAGCGTCATGCGCGCTCTCGGTGGGCGCGAGCTTCGCCAGCCAGATCGTCCCGATCAGCAGCACTGACTGCAGCGCACCAAGTATCGCGACGACGAAAAGTCCCGTGCCCAGGCTGGCGTCGTGGCCGCGCCGCAGCCGCCGTACCAGTTTGGCCAACAGCAGTATGCCAAGCGTCAGCGCAACTCCGGCGCCGACCAGCAATGGCCACGCAAGCGGTGATGCGGCCGGCATCTGCCACTCTGGGGCCACGGTCCAGAGATAGAACCAGCCGAACAGCAGGGAAAGATAGAGCGAACCGTTGGCCAGATGGGAAACCGACATGGTCCATACGCCAGGGCCGTTCATGGTTCGAGAATGCAGCGGCGGCTGGCCGGGTGCCACCGTGGCGTCGGGCGCAGCCTTGGGGTGCGCCCCGTTCTCCCACGACCAGCGCAGCAGGAACCCCACGGCCACCAGCGTTGCGGCAGCGGCCAGCGGATAAAGCCTCACCAGCAGGCTGATGCATACCAGCGCCAGGGTCAGGGCGGCGAGCAGCGGCCACCAGGAGTTGGTCGGCAGATGAATGACCTCGCGCAGTTTGCCGGTAAGTGGATCGCTGCCCCAGGTCTCGCGACGCCCATGGTCGATGGTGGCCAGACCGTGCTGGCCCTCGAGGATGGTGCGCGGCAGCTCCGGTGCATCCCATAGCGGATTTCGCGTTTCGAGTCGGGGCAGGCTGACGAAGTTGTAGGGGGTGGGCGGCTTGGGCATGGCCCACTCCAGTCCGTCGGCATTCCAGGGATTCTGCGACGCCGGCTTGCCGAAGCGGAAGTGCAAGGCCACATCGAGGATCAGCAACGCCACCCCGCCCGCCATCATGAAGCCGCCGACCGACGAAATCAGGTTGTAGATGTCCCAGCCCATGGCGGTATCGTAGGTGAATACCCGCCTGCGCATGCCCAGCAGTCCCGTCCAGTGCATGATCAGGAAGGTGATGTTGAAACCGAGGAAGATCAGCCAGAAGCTCCACTTGCCCAGCCGCTCGGAGGGCATGCGGCCCGACACCTGAGGCAGCCAGTAATAGAGCCCGGCCAGCAGCGGGAACAGCATGCCGCCCACCAGCACGTAGTGCATGTGGGCCACCACGAAGTGGGTATCGTGCACCTGCCAGTTGAACGGCACCAGCGCCAGCATCACCCCGGTCAACCCGCCCAGCACGAAGATGACCAGAAAGCCGAGGATCCATAGCATCGGCAACGACATGACCGGCCGCCCCAGCCACAGCGTCGAGAGCCAGACGAATATCTGGATGCCGGTGGGGATCGCCACCAGCATGCTCGCCGCCGAGAAGAATGCCGTCGCCAGCTGTGGGATGCCGAGAGTAAACATGTGGTGCACCCACAGGCCGAAGCTGACGAACCCCATGATGACGATCGCCGCCACCACCCAACCGTAGCCGACGATGGGGCGCCGAGCGAAGACCGGGATCAGCGTCGCGACGATACCCGCTCCCGGCAGAAAGATGATGTAGACCTCGGGGTGGCCGAACAGCCAGAACAGATGCGCCCACAGTACCGGGTCGCCGCCGCCGGCGGGGTCGAAGAACGGCATGCCGGTGGCGCGCGCGAGCTCGAGCAGGATGCTGCCCAGTATCAGCGGCGGGAACCCCACCACGATCATCAGCGCCATGGCCAGGATGTACCAGGCGAACAGCGGCATCTTGTGCAGCGCCATCCCCTCGGTACGAGTACGCAGGATCGATACCACCAGCTCCACCCCCGCGGAAAGCGCTGAGATCTCGACGAAGGTGATGCCCAGCAGCCAGAAGTCCGAACCGCTGCCGGGCGAGTAATCGCCGCTGCTCAACGGGGTGTACATGAACCAGCCGCTGTTGGGGGCCATGTCCAGGAACAGGCTCGATGTGAGAATGATGCCGCCGAACAGATAGCAGAAGTAGCCGAAGGCGGTCAGACGCGGGCAGACCAGGTCGCGCGCACCGATCATCTTGGGGATCATGTAGATCGCCAGCCCCTCGAGAATGGGAATGGCGAACAGGAACATCATCACCGTGCCGTGCATGGTGAAGACCTGGTTGTAAGTCTCATTCGACATGAAATTGTTATCGGGAAAGGCGAGCTGAGTGCGAATCAGCATCGCCAGCAGCCCCCCGATCAGGAAGAAGACCGCCCCGGTGGCCATGAAGCGCAGCCCCAGAGTGGTGTGGTTGACCACGGTCAGCGCACCGAGGCCGCGCGGGTTGGCCCAGACCCTGGCCAGGCCCTCGTGAAGCCGGCGGGTCTCGGGCGTCAGGGAAGCATCCTTGCTCTCGCTCATGGTTCCAGTGTCTCCAGCCAGGCACCGATGTCCTGCAACGTCTCGGTCTCGATGTGGTTGTGAGGCGGCATCCGGTTACCCGGCTTGAGCGTCTGGTGATGCTGCAGCCAGTAGGCGATAGCCCCCTCTTCCATGGGCAGCTCACCGGCGCCTAGCGTCGGGCGCGAGCCGATGTCCGTGAGGTCCGGCCCCTCGATGTCGTGTTCGACATCGTCGACGACCAGCACCTTGGGAAAGCCGGCGACCCGGTGGCAGGCCGCGCAGTGCTCGCCGAAGGCGCGGATCGTATCGTCCTCCTCGATCGGCTCGGGCGCTGCGCGCCGTTCGGCTAGCCAAGCGTCGTAGTCTTCGCGTTCCAGCGCCTCGACGTGCAGCTGCATGCCGGTGTGCTGAGCACCGCAGAACTCGGCGCACTGGCCGCCGAAGACCCCCGGCGAATCGGCCTCGAGGCGAATGGTGCTAAAACGCCCCGGCACCATGTCGCGCTTGCCTCCCAGGCGGGGCAGCCAGAAGGCATGGATGACGTCGGCGCTGCCGAGTCGAAAGTCGACCGGTTCCCCCGCCGGCATCACCAGCCGGTTGGCGGTGACGACATCGGCCTCTCCCTCGCCACCGGGATAGCGCACCTCCCACCACCATTGATGGCCAATCACCTCGATGCGCTCAGGGTCGGCATCCGTCAGCGGCAGGGGCAGCATGCCCCGCCCGGTGGGCGCAGCGAAGATCATCAGCGCCACGATGCTGACCACCGGCAGCAGGATGCCGCCACCCAGCACCCAGCGCAGCATGACGCGACGCTCCTCGCGTGGCGTGCGCTCGGGTTGGTGGCGACGACGAAACGTGTAGAGCCATAGTGCATACACGCCGAGCGATACGACGACGGTGACGATGAGCATGGCCCACCAGATCCAGAACTGGCTTCGCGCGGCCGGCCCGGTCGGGTCGAGTATCGACATCTCGCCAGCACAACCGGCAAGCAGCCACACGAGCGGGAGCCCGGCGAGCCGCCCGGGCCGGCGTGGGCAGTTGACCGCACGCGCCCCAAGGCGTTGAATGCAGGGTAGTCGACCTATCCGATCGCAAAGGACGCGAACATGGCTGACGAACCGAAACGCTCGATCAAGAGCCGCGCCGCCATCGTCGGACATCCCCTGCATCCCACCATGGTGCACTTTCCCATTGCCTGCCTGATGCTGGTGGTCGGCAGCGATGCCGCCTTTCTCCTCACCGGCGACCGGTTCTGGGCCCAGATGGGGCTGTGGCTGGCGGGAGTGGGCGCACTGGGCGGCTGGGCCGCCAGCATCGCGGGTCTGATCGACCTGATCACGGTGCGACGCATCCGCCACATGATCATGGGCTGGTGCCACGCCATACTGGCCGTGATGATGCTGTCGCTGGCTTCGCTCAACTGGCTGTGGCGCTACCTGGACCCCGTCGACCTGATGCCCTGGGCAATTGGGCTCACGCTGATGACGGCGGGGCTGATCATCTTGGCCGGCATTATCGGCGGCATGCTCGTCTACGACAGGGCGGTGGGCGTCGAGATCGACGACAAGTGAAACGGGACATGCACGGCGGGTCGAATAGCGCATTGTGACTCTCCTTGTCATGCCTCGAAGGGGGTGCTCAATACCAGCACCAACACCACCAGCATCAGCGCGGCCGCCGTCATCGCGATCAGGGCGCTGGCCGCTACCAGCCCACGCCGCCGCTTCCGTTCCAGCCGCACAATCAGCGCCCCGCACAGCACATGGCACAGCACCATGCCGCTGACGGCGGTGAGCTTCAGCACCAGCCAGCCTCCCGCTATCTGTCCGACAATGAACAGCAGGGTTCCGCTCATGATCGCGAGCAGGGCGAACGGCGTGGCGATATGAGTGAAAAGAAAACGCAGGATGATCGGCGCGGGCACATCGAACGAGGAAGCACTGCGCGACTTGGCGTTGGCGAGCAGCAGCGCCGGCAGGTAGAGAAGCGCCCCGCACCAGCAGACCAGCGTGGCAATATGCAGGAATTTAATCCACGTCATGACAGCGTCCTTGCGGTCCAGTGTGAAGCTACCCTACCCAATGTAGAGAACCTGAGCCAGGCCTACCGCTACCGGCACCAACCGGCCTCTCGCCCCGGCACAGCGCCCTTGCTTACCGGACGTATCGCGACGCAATCCCCCGATACCTTACAGCAACGTCGAGATACGCACGGCAATTGCTCTTGCAGAAGAAAAAGTGTTTCCTCTGCTTAACTTCATCCAGCCGGACCCCATACACCTCGCCGTGACAACGCAGCGTTGGGGCATACCCCGCTCACCCTATGCGCCATGCTGCACGTTGGGGTGACGATATGCATTGAATCGTGCCAGAGCAGGAGACCTCACGATGGGCAAACAGAGCCGACGCGCATTCCTTCGCAACAGCCTGCTGGGCGTAGCCGCCCTGCCCTTGGGTGTCGGCATCCTTTCGCGCCAGTCCTACGCTCAGGAACTGCCGCGCCTGGACCCGAATGACGAACAGGCCCAGGCCCTGAATTATGTCGAGGACGCCGAGCAGGCCAGCGACCATCCTTCCTACGAAGAGGGGGAAGTCTGCGCGAACTGCATGTTCTTCGAACGACGCAGCCAGAGCTGCCAACTTTTTCCCCAGAACAGCGTCGAACCCGACGGCTGGTGTCAATCATGGGTCACTCGTGACTGACGCCAAGCCCTGACTCGCCATCGACAGCGCTGCCCAGGCGCTGTCGCTTCTCCTCCTCCCACTCCTTTAAGCCTTCTACTCCTGGACTTCCTCGTCCGGAAGCGGCCATTGGTAACGCCGCACGACGCTGCCATCCTCCGAAATCGACTCGAGCCGCACGGGAAACCCCCACAGCTGGTGAAGATGCCGGATCACCGGGTAGACGCTGCGCCCCAGCGGTCGGCGAGTATCCTGTACATGATGCAGGGTCAGTGAGCGGTTGCCCCGGATATTGGCCTCATAGACCTGGATGTTGGGCTCCCGCAGCGATAGGGCATACTGCGACGCCAGTGCCTCGCGTACCCGCCGATAGCCACGCTCGTCGTGGATGGCGGCCACTTCGAGCATCTCCTCCTGATCGTCGTCGACGATGGCGAACAGTTTCAGATCGCGAATCACCTTGGGCGAGAGGAACTGCTGAATGAACGATTCATCCTTGAAGTTGCGCATGGCGAAGTGCACGGTTTCCAGCCAATCCCCCCCCGCCGTATCGGGGAACCATTCGCGATCCTCGTCGGTGGGATCCTCGCACATGCGCTTGATATCGCTGAACATGGCGAACCCCAGCGCATAGGGGTTGATCCCGTTGTAGAAGGGGCTGTCGAAGCCGGGCTGGCTGACCACGGCGGTATGCGACTGGAGGAACTCGAGCATCAGCCCCTCGTCGACCAGCCCCTCGTCGTAGAGGCGGTTCATCAGCGTATAGTGCCAGAACGAAGCCCACCCCTCATTCATTACCTGGGTCTGACGCTGGGGGTAGAAGTACTGCGCCAGCTTGCGCACGATGCGTACGATCTCACGCTGCCAAGGCGCCAACAGCGGCGCGTTCTTTTCAATGAAGTAGAGCAGATTCTCCTGGGGCTCGGGCGGATAACGCCCCCCTGAACGCAATCCCAGCGGATCGTCGCTGTCCTCCGTGCCGCCGGGCAGGGTATCGACCGACTGGCGCCCGGGAATGGTGCGCCACAAGGTATTGACCTGAGCCTGCAGGTACTCCGCACGCTCCGCCTGGCGCCGCACCTCCTCTTCGGCGGAGATCGGCGACGGCCGCTTGTAGCGATCCACGCCGTAGTTCTGCAGCGCATGGCAGGCGTCGAGCAGTTGCTCTACCGCCGTCACGCCATGGCGCTCTTCGCATTCGGCCACGTACTTGCGTGCGAATACCAGGTAATCGACGATCGAGCTGGCATCGGTCCAGGTGCGGAACAGGTAGTTGCCCTTGAAGAAGGAGTTGTGCCCGTAGCAGGCGTGTGCCATCACCAGCACCTGCATCATCAGGGTATTCTCCTCCATCAGGTAGGCAATGCAGGGGTCCGAATTGATGACCAGTTCGTAGGCCAGCCCCATCTGGCCGCGCCGATAAGCCTGTTCCACCGCCAGGAACTGCTTGCCAAACGACCAATGGTGATAGCCCACCGGCATGCCCACGCTGGCGTAGGCATCCATCATCTGTTCGGTGGTGATGATCTCTATCTGATTGGGATAGGTGTCCAGCCGGTACTCGTCGGCCAGGCGGGCCAGCTCCTGCTCATAGGCTTCGAGCACCTCGAAGTTCCAGTCGGATCCGGTGGCAATCGGCTTGCGTCGGGTCATGGTGCCTCCTCATCCGCTCAGTGGGCGGCGCGGCGCTTGAACAGCTCGCGGAAAACCGGATAGATGTCGCCCGCCTCGACGATCTGGCGCATGGCGAAGCGGTCTGGGTACTCGGCGGCAACCGATTCGTACTCTTCCCATAGCGCCTGGTGCGCATGCGGCGTGATCTCCACATAGGTGTAGTACTGCAGGCGCGGCATCAGGGTCTTCACCAGCCGCTCACGGCAGGTAACGGAGTCGTCATCCCAGTTGTCGCCATCCGAGGCCTGCGCCACGTAGAGGTTCCATTGCGACGGCGGGTAACGCTTGGTAATAATCTCGTCAACCAACGTCAGGGCGCTGGAGACGATCGTGCCACCGGTCTCCCGCGAGTAGAAGAACTCCTCCTCATCGACCTCCTTGGCCGCGGTATGGTGGCGCACGAAGACCAGCTCGACCTTCTCGTAGTTGCGCTCGAGAAAGAGATACAGCAGCAGGAAGAAGCGCTTGGCAATGTCCTTGTGCGCCTGGGTCATCGACCCCGAGACGTCCATCACGCAGAACATTACTGCCTTACTCGACGGCTGCGGCTGATTGATCAGATTGTTGTAGCGCAGGTCGTAGGTATCGATAAACGGCACCGCCTCGAGACGCTTCTCGAGCCGTTCGATCTCCGTCTTGAGTTCGCTGATGCGCGATGGGTTACGCAGCACCGGATCCTTGCGCTCCTCCTCGGCCAGCGCCTCCTGCGCTTCGCGCAGGGCGCGGCGTATGGGAGCGCGCATGGCGATACGCCGGGCATACGCCTCGCGCATGGATCGCACGATATTGATCCGCGACGGGACTCCGTCGCGGGAAACCCCGGCGCGCACCGGCTTTACTTCATCCAGGTCCTTGAGCGCCTTGCGCTCGAGATGCGGCAGTTCCAGACCATCGAAGACGAAGTCGAGAAACTCCTCGCGGGTCAGGGAGAAGGCGAACTCGTCCATGCCTTCGCCCTGGTTGGAGGCACTGCCCTCGCCGGAGCCCCCGCCGCCACCGCCGCCGCTGGGGCGACGCAGGCGGTCACCCTCGACGAATTCCTTGTTGCCGGGGCTGACAATGGTGCGCTTGCCCCCCGGGCCGTGCTGGAAGACCGGCTCGGAGATGTCCCGCGCGGGAATCGAGACCTTCTCGCCGCGCTCCATGTCGGTGATAGAACGCCGATTGACCGCCTCCTCCACCGAGCGCTTGATGTGCGCCCGGTAACGATCGAGAAAGCGCTGGCGGTTTACGGCGCTCTTGTTCTTGGCATTGGCGCGTCGATCGATGAAATAGGTCATGCTGACCTCCTGGCTCGCGCCGGCTTACTGCGATTTGCGCACCCGCAGGTACCACTCGGAGAGCAGGCGCACCTGTTTCTCGGTGTAGCCCCGATCCTTCATGCGTTCCACGAAGTCCTCATGCTTCTTCTGATCCGCTGTCGACGCCTTGGCGTTGAACGAGATCACCGGCAAGAGTTCCTCGGTGTTGGCGAACATCTTGTGCTCGATCACCCCGCGCAGCTTCTCGTAGGACTGCCAGCTCGGGTTCATACCATTGTTCTGAGCCCGCGCACGCAGCACGAAGTTGACCACCTCGTGCCGGAAGTCCTTGGGATTGGAGATGCCCGCCGGCTTCTCGATCTTCTCCAACTCCTCGTTTAGCGACTGGCGATCGAACAGTTCGCCGGTCTCGGGATCGCGATACTCCTGGTCCTGAATCCAGAAATCGGCGTAGGTGACATAACGGTCGAAGATGTTCTGGCCGTACTCCGAATAGGATTCGAGATAGGCGGTCTGGATCTCCTTGCCGATGAAGTCGACGTAGCGAGGCGCCAGGAATTCCTTGATATAGCGCAGGTAACGCTCGAAGGTCTCCTTGGGCAGATGCTCCTGCTCGAGGCGCTGCTCCAGCACGTAGAGCAGATGCACCGGGTTGGCGGCGATCTCGTGATTGTCGAAGTTGAAGACTTTCGACAGGATCTTGAAAGCGAAGCGGGTCGAGAGCCCTTCCATGCCCTCGTCAACCCCAGCGGCATCGCGATACTCCTGGATCGACTTGGCCTTGGGGTCGGTATCCTTGAGATTCTCGCCGTCGTAGACGCGCATCTTCGAATAGATGCTGGAGTTTTCGGGCTCCTTGAGCCGCGAGAGCACCGAGAACTGCGCCAGCATGCGCAGGGTATCGGGGGCACAGGGCGCCTGGTCGAGCGAGGAGTGCTCGAGCAGCTTCTTGTAGATGTTGATCTCTTCCGTCACGCGCAGGCAGTAGGGCACCTTGACGATGTAGACACGATCGAGGAAAGCCTCGTTGTTGCGGTTGTTACGGAATGCCTGCCACTCGCTCTCGTTGGAGTGCGCCAGCACGACGCCGTCGAAGGGAATCGCCCCCATGCCTTCGGTGGGGTTGTAGTTGCCCTCCTGAGTGGCGGTAAGCAGCGGATGCAGCACCTTGATCGGTGCCTTGAACATCTCGATGAACTCCATCAGCCCCTGGTTGGCCTTGCACAGCCCACCGGAGAAGCTGTAGGCGTCCGGATCGTCCTGGGAGTAGAGCTCGAGCTGACGGATGTCGACCTTGCCCACCAGAGAGGAGATGTCCTGGTTGTTTTCGTCGCCCGGTTCGGTCTTGGAGATGGCGATCTGGTTGAGCCGCGAGGGATATAGGCGCACCACACGGAACTGCGAGATGTCGCCGCCATACTCCTTGAGTCGCTTGGCCGCCCACGGCGACATGATGCTCTTAACGTAACGGCGCGGGATGCCGTACTCCTTCTCCAGCAGCTCGCCATCCTCCTCGGGCGAGAACAGCCCCAGCGGTGACTCGTAGACCGGCGACCCCTTGATGGCATAGAAGGGGATCCGCTCCATCAGCAGCTTGAGCCGCTCGGCAAGCGAGGACTTGCCGCCCCCCACCGGCCCCAGCAGATAGAGGATCTGCTTGCGCTCCTCGAGCCCCTGGGCTGCATGGCGGAAGTAGGCCACGATCTGCTCGATCGCCTCCTCCATGCCATAGAACTCAGAGAACGCTGGATAGCGGCGAATCACCTTGTTGGAGAAGATCCTCGAGAGCCGTGGATCCTTGGCGGTGTCGATCACCTCGGGCTCGCCGATGGCCTTCAGCATACGCTCGGCGGCACTGGCATAGGCCATGGGATCCTCGCGACACAGCTCCAAGTACTCCTGCAGGGTCATTTCCTCCTGCTGGACACGAGAGAAGCGGTTCTGCACATGATCGAAGATGCTCATCGAAGCCTCCTGTTTGGCCACCCCTTGAACCATCTGGTATCAGATGGCCGCCTCGGGTCACTCAACCTCGGGTTACTCATCAGCCTAGACAGCATCCGGGCCTAATGGGCGGCAAAATATCAACGCAGTGGATGACTAACCATGAGAACGCAGGGAGCGTCGAGGGTTCGCTAATAAACTATTTCGTTCAGTCAACGCTGCTATGACGCAGCGCCAATGCGCTCGCCCGCCCCTGATCAGCGCAGCTGAGAGAGCAGTCGAACCAGGGGCCAAGCCGCGTGGTGCGCGGCCTGCCGGCTATTATAGAAGCATGAGATACCTAGGTGGCGTTCGGCAACGACAAGGCCCGGCGCAGTGGCCGGGCCCGGATGAACGACCCGCGCAACGGGGTCGTGAATATGAGCAAGAGATTTCATCAGCGTAGCTGGCCCCGCGAATATCGCTCTCAACGCAAGGCCGGCCGGGTCACAGCCCGGCTGCCACTCTCGTTCCCTGGTCGATGGCGCGCTTGGCGTCGAGCTCGGCGGCTTCGTCGGCGCCGCCGATCAGATGCACCGCCACGCCGGCCTCCTTGAGCGGCTCGAGCAGTTCGCGCACCGGGTCCTGGCCGGCGCAGATCACCACGCTGTCCACCTCGAGCAGCCGCGGTTCCTCGTTGTGACGGATGTGCAACCCCTCTTCGTCGATACCGACATACTCGCAGCCGGCCAATGCCTCGACGCCGCGATGGCGAAGCGACATCCGGTGTACCCAGCCGGTGGACTTTCCCAGCCCCTTGCCCGGCTTGGAGGACTTTCGTTGCAGCAGGAAGACCTGGCGTGGCGTGTCGGGGCGCACGGGAGGGCGAACGCCGCCGCGTTCGGTGACGCTCAGGTCGACACCCCATTCGGCGCACCACGCCTCTCTATCCAGCGCAGGATGCCCCGCATGAGTGAGCAGTTCGGCCACGTCGAAGCCGATGCCGCCGGCGCCGATGATCGCCACCCGCCGCCCCACCCGCTCGGGATGCAGAATCGCCATGGGATAGCTCATGACCTTGGGATGATCGATGCCCGGCAGCTCGAGGCGGCGCGGGCGCACACCGGAAGCCAGAATCACGGCATCGAAGGCGCGTAACGTCTGCACATCCGGCTCGACGCCGAGCTTCACCGACACGCCATGCTTGTCGAGCATGACCCGGAAGTAGCGCAGAGTCTCGTCGAACTCCTCCTTGCCGGGAATCTTGCGCGCCAGGTTGAACTGCCCGCCCAGCTCCTTGGTACGCTCGAATAGCACCACCCGGTGGCCGCGTCGGGCGGCGGTGAGTGCCGCCGCCAGTCCCGCCGGACCGCCGCCGACCACGGCGACATCACGCGGCGTCTCGGCCGGCAACACTTCGAGCTCGGTCTCGTGACACGCCTGGGGGTTGACCAGACAGGAGGTCAGCTTGCCCTGGAACGTGTGATCCAGACACGCCTGGTTGCAGGCGATGCAGGTATTGATCTCGTCGGCGCGTCCTTCGGCGGCCTTGGCCACCCAGGCCGGATCGGCGAGGAAGGGACGCGCCATGGACACCATGTCGGCGTGCCCTTCGGACAGGACCCGCTCGGCCACGTCGGGCATGTTGATACGGTTGGTGGTGATCAGCGGAATCGTGAGCTCGGCCTTCATGCGTCGGGTCACTTCGGTGAAGGCCGCCCGCGGCACGCTGGTGACGATGGTGGGCACGCGCGCCTCGTGCCAGCCGATGCCGGTGTTGATCATGCTGGCACCGGCCGCTTCGACGGCCCGACCCAGGGTGACGACCTCCTCCCAGGTACTGCCCTCTTCCACCAGGTCGATCATCGACAAGCGAAATATGATCAAGAACTCATCGCCTACCGCTTCCCGGATACGCCGGACGATCTCAACCGCCAGACGCATGCGATTCTCGAAGGCGCCGCCCCAGCGGTCGTCGCGCCGGTTGGTACGCAGACACAGGAACTGGTTGATCAGGTAGCCTTCGGAACCCATGACTTCGACGCCGTCGTAGCCGGCTTCGCGTGCCAGGGAGGCGCAACGCACGTAATCGTCGATCTGGCGCTCCACCTCGTCGCCGCTGAGCTCGCGTGGGGCAAAGGGATTGATCGGCGCCTGGATCGGCGACGGTGCCACCAGCTCGGGGGTATAGGCGTAACGCCCGGCATGAAGAATTTGCATGCAGATGCGTCCATCCTCGGCGTGAACCGCCTCGACCACGTGGCGATGGTCCACGACCTGCTCGGCACGCTCCAGCGTGGCCGCTCCCTGAAAGACCGCCCCCTCCGGATTGGGCGCGATGCCGCCGGTGACGATCAGCCCCACTCCCTGGCGCGCACGTTCGGCATAAAAGGCCGCCAGACGCTCGAAGCCATGGGGTGCCTCTTCGAGGTTGGTATGCATGGAACCCATCAGCACGCGGTTGGGCAGGGTCAGGTGACCCACCTCGAGCGGACGGAAAAGATGAGGATAGCGCACGCCAGACTCCTCCTGAAATTCGGTCACGGCTGTTTTCAAACAACTGTATGATAGCCAGGCGGGATGCGCAAAGGAAAAAGATATCCCGCCAACGACGGGCCGGCACCAGGCCGGCGCCACCGAGCGCGGCTGAGGCGCTGCTAGGCGAAAAGCGGAGTGAGTATAGACGAAACGAAAGACCCCGAGCCGCAGGGCTCGGGGTCGAAAACGTAATGGCGGACCGGACGGGACTCGAACCCGCGACCTCCGGCGTGACAGGCCGGCATTCTAACCGACTGAACTACCGGTCCGCATGGTGGGTGATACCGGACTCGAACCAGTGACCCCCAGCATGTGAGGCTGGTGCTCTAACCAACTGAGCTAATCACCCACGGGTATCGCATCGCTGCGATGAGGACTTGTCAAACCAGGACATCATGGCGGACCGGACGGGACTCGAACCCGCGACCTCCGGCGTGACAGGCCGGCATTCTAACCGACTGAACTACCGGTCCACAACAGATGACGCTAGCTGGAAACGATGGCGGACCGGACGGGACTCGAACCCGCGACCTCCGGCGTGACAGGCCGGCATTCTAACCGACTGAACTACCGGTCCGCTGCTGCTTCCTACGTGATCGCACGCTATCGCTTGCTATTCGAGAGCGATGGTGGGTGGTACAGGGTTCGAACCTGTGACCCCCAGCTTGTAAGGCTGGTGCTCTCCCAGCTGAGCTAACCACCCCGGTCACGTGGCGCTGAATTCTACAGGGATCGTCTTGGTTGTCAATGCCTTTCGCCGCTTATCATGGTGGTCGAATGCCAGGATCGCGACGTGCGACAGCCCCGCGCGGCTGAAGCCCGTGCCAGCCGTGGCATGGCCTATGTCACGGTCCGATTCTCGCGCATGAAAGCAGCGATTGCCGCCGCGCCCTCCTCGATCAGACCCTCCTGGGTATAACCCGAGGCTCGGCGAGGCTTCCAGTCGTGATCGCCATCCTCCAGCCAATGTACCCGAGCCTGCCCCAGCGCGTAGCCGACGACTTCCTCGCGCGTGCCGAAGGGGTCACGGCTGCCCTGCACCACCAGGGCAGGGCAATCGATCAGCGGCCAGTGCGACAGGCGCAGGTTGTCGGGCTTGCCCGGAGGATGGAAAGGGTAGCCGCACAGCACCAGGCCGGCGGCCCGGTCACGTGCCGCCAAAAGACTGGCGGCGCGCCCACCCATCGACTTGCCTCCGAGCCACAGGGTACCTCCTTGCGGATGTGTCAGAATGTCGCACCAGCGCGACAATTCTTCTACGAGGCGGTCAATGCGTGGCGGCGGAATTCGTCTCGCTTCCCGACGCATGCGTTGCATATAGGCGAACTCGATCGCCAGGGTCTGAACCCCCTGCACACTGAGCGCATCACGCAAACGACTCATATAGGTCGACGCCTGCCCAGCCCCCGCACCATGGGCGATCAGCAGGCGTCCGGTGCTTCCGTCGCCACGAATGTCGAGCGGACCGTAGCCTTCGACGAGCCAATGACCGGGTTCCCGGTCGAGCCCCCGCTCGCGCAGCGAAATGGGCCCAATGGCTAACGGAGTAAATCGTGCAAAGTCCGACACGCGTCAAATTCCTATACGAGTTTCGCCGGTATCCTAGTTTCAGTCTGTCAGGCGGCTGCGCTAGAATCCGCCCTGCTTTCTGACCTGCATCACCCACCGGGGACCCCGTCATGGCCTTCGCCATCGCGAGTTCCCGTTACGCGTTCGATGGGAACCTGACATGAGCACAGCACTAGAGCACCCGACCTACAACTACAAGGTAGTTCGGCAGTTCGCGATCATGACAGTGGTGTGGGGCATCGTGGGCATGCTCCTCGGTGTCATCCTCGCCTCGCAACTGGTATGGCCGCAACTCAATCTTGATCTGCCGTGGACGAGCTTCGGCCGCCTGCGTCCGCTGCACACCAATGCCGTCATCTTCGCCTTCGGCGGCTCCGCCCTGATGGCGACTTCCTACTACGTGGTACAGCGGACCTGCCAGACACGGCTGTTCTCCGACAGGCTCGCCGCGTTCACCTTCTGGGGCTGGCAGGCCGTGATCGTGTCCGCCGTCGTCACGCTGCCGCTGGGCTACACCACCACCAAGGAGTACGCCGAGCTCGAGTGGCCGATCAACATCCTGATTGCGGTGGTCTGGGTCAGCTATGCCATCGTCTTCCTGATGACCATCAAGCAGCGCAAGACTTCCCATATCTATGTGGCCAATTGGTTCTTCGCCGCTTTCATCCTGACCGTGGCGGTGCTGCATATCGTCAACAATGCCGCAATCCCGGTGACGATGATGTACTCCACCTCCATCTACGCCGGCGCCATCGACGCCATGGTGCAGTGGTGGTACGGCCACAATGCGGTGGGCTTCTTCCTGACAGCCGGCTTCCTCGGCATGATGTACTACTTCGTGCCCAAGCAGGCCGAGCGCCCGGTCTACTCCTATCGCCTGTCGATCGTCCATTTCTGGGCGCTGATCATGGTCTACATGTGGGCCGGCCCGCACCACCTGCACTACACCGCGCTGCCCAACTGGGCGCAGTCGCTGGGCATGGTGATGTCGATCATCCTGCTGGCTCCCTCCTGGGGCGGCATGATCAACGGCATGATGACACTCTCCGGCGCCTGGCATAAGCTGCGCACCGATCCCACGCTGCGCTTCCTCGTTGTCGCCCTGTCGTTCTACGGCATGTCCACCTTCGAGGGCCCGATGATGGCGGTGAAGACGGTCAACGCCCTGTCCCACTACACCGACTGGACCATTGGTCACGTGCATGCCGGCGCACTGGGCTGGGTGGCGATGATCACCATCGGCTCCATGTATCACCTGATTCCGCGCCTGTTCGGCCGCACCGAGATGTACTCCGTCGGCATGATCGCCGTGCACTTCTGGCTCGCCACCATCGGCACCGTCCTGTATATCGCCGCCATGTGGGTGAACGGCATCCTGCAGGGGCTCATGTGGCGCGCCATCAACCCCGACGGCACGCTGATGTACACCTTCGTCGAGGCCGTCGAGGCCAGCGGCCCGGGCTATATCGTGCGCCTGATCGGCGGCCTGTTCTGGGTCATCGGCATGCTGATCATGGCCTACAACGTCTTCATGACCGTCAAGCGCAGCCAGGCCCTGAGCCAGCAGCCGCTGCCGCAGACCGCCTGAGCAACCGGGGAAACCGACACCAATGAAACACGAGATCGTCGAAAAGAACGTTGGCCTGCTCGCCGTGCTGATCCTGGTGGTGATCAGCTTCGGCGGCCTGGCCGAGGTCGTGCCGCTGTTCTTCCAGAAACAGACCACGGAACCGGTCGACGGCCTGCGCCCTCTCTCGGCGCTGGAGCTGGAAGGCCGCGACATTTACCGCCGCGAGGGCTGCGTGGGCTGCCATTCGCAGATGATCCGCCCGTTCCGCGCCGAGACCGAGCGCTACGGTCATTACAGCGTGGCCGGCGAATCGGTCTACGAGCACAACTTCCTGTGGGGCTCCAAGCGCACCGGCCCGGACCTGGCCCGTGTCGGCGGCCGCTACAGCGATGACTGGCACCGCGCCCACATGTACAACCCGCGTGACGTGGTGCCGGAGTCGGTGATGCCCGCCTACCCCTGGCTGTTCGAGCGCACCCTCGACGGCGAGGCCACCCCGCGCAAGATGGAAGTCCTGCGCGCCCTGGGCGTGCCCTATACCGACGAGGACATCGAAGGCGCCACGCGCGAAGTGCGCGGCCAGCAAGAGATCACGGCGCTGGTGGCCTACCTGCAGCAGCTGGGAACCGTGCTCGAGGGCACCCGTTGATCATGGATACCGGGACCTTCCGAGGCATCATCACCGGCCTTCTGATCATCGCCTTCCTCGGCATTACCTGGTGGGCCTATTCCCGGCGACGCAAGCCGGACTTCGACGAGGCGGCCCAGTTGCCCTTCGCCGACGATGACGAACAACCGAACCGAGACAGCAGCGCCTCGCAGCAGCGCTCGCCCCGCGAGCAGGAAAGCGAAGCCGATTCCCGTAAAGACAGGGGAGACGAAAACGCATGAGCAATCTTTGGGATGACTCCCTTTCCGGGTTCTGGAGCGCCTGGATCATCTTGATCACGCTGGGCTCCATCGCCTTCGCTTTCTGGATCCTCTATGCCAACCGCAAGACCGACAAGGTGCCCGATGCCGACGGCAACGTGGAAACCACCGGCCATGCCGCCGACGAGATCGAGGAGTACGACAACCCGCTGCCACGCTGGTGGTTCCAGCTCTATGTCGGCACCGTGGTGTTCTCGCTGGGCTATCTACTGCTCTACCCCGGGCTCGGCAACTTCGCCGGTCTGCTCGGCTGGAGCCAAGAGGGGCAGTGGGAGGAAGAAGTCGCCAGAGCCGAGGAGCACTTCACGCCGATCTTCGTCCAGTATCAGGAGATCCCCATCCCCGAGCTGGCCCAGGACGCCGAGGCCATGCAGGTGGGAGAGCGAATCTTCCTCAACAACTGCGCGGTGTGCCACGGTTCCAACGCGCGCGGTGGCTACGGCTTCCCCAACCTGACCGATGACGATTGGCTCTACGGCGGCGAGCCCGAGCACATCGTCACCACCCTGGTGCGCGGACGCAACGGCCTGATGCCCTCCTGGCAGCAGCTGGGCGAGGCGAACATCGAGAACGTCGCCAACCATGTGCTGTCGCTCTCGGACCTGGAGCACGATGCCGAGCGTGCCGAGCAGGGCGCCGCCGTATTCTCCTCGGTATGTGCCGCGTGTCACGGGCCCGACGGTACCGGCAACGAGGCACTGGGGGCTCCCAACCTGACCAACAATACCTGGCTCTACCTGGCCCCGGGCCAGAGTGTTCTCGACTCGGTGCGCCAGACCCTGCGCAACGGCCGCAATGGCCACATGCCGGCGCAGGAAGCCTATATCGGTGAAGAGCGCGTCCACCTGGTCGCCGCCTACGTCTACAGCCTGCGCGAGCGCGACTGAGGCCACCCGCCCAAGCGGGGATGTGCGACCCGCGGTCGCACATCCCCGCCTGGCGACGGGCTCTCGATACAATGAAGCCACTTCATTGCCTACCCCCGCAGGCCCCGTGCCCGCCGCGAGTCCGACATGATTGAAAAGATCCCCACCCACGACGTGACCCACGACAGCGTGGGTCAACAGCGGCCGCACGACGCGACCCGCCAGGACATGTACGCCAAACGGCGTCATATCTACGTGCGCGAGATCAAGGGCTTCTTCCAGCGTCTCCGCCGGGTGACCAACTGGGTCCTGATGCTGGCCTTCTTCGGCCTGCCGTGGCTCACCTGGGGCGATCGACCGCTGATCTGGTTCGACCTTCCCGGCCGCGAATTCCATATCTTTGCCGCCACCTTCTATCCGCAGGAATTCATGCTGCTGTCGTGGCTGCTGATCATCTGTGCCTTCGGCCTGTTCTTCGTCACCGTATTTGCCGGCCGCGTATGGTGTGGCTATACCTGCCCGCAAAGCGTCTGGACCTTTCTGTTCATCTGGGTGGAGCATCGCCTCGAGGGCTCGCGCAACCGTCGCATCAAGCTCGACAGGCAGCCGCTGACCTTCGACAAGGCCTGGCGCAAGACCGCCAAGCATGCCGCCTGGCTCACCATCGCCCTGGCCACCGGGGTGACCTTCGTCGGCTATTTCACACCGATCCGCGAGCTGGTGGTCGACCTGCCGACGCTCGGGGCGCATGGATGGTCCTACTTCTGGGTCGGCTTCTTTCTCGTTTTCACCTATCTCAACGCCGGCTGGCTACGCGAGCAGGTCTGCATCTACATGTGCCCCTACGCCCGCTTCCAGGGGGTAATGTTCGACGCTGACACCCTGATCGTCTCCTACGATGCGGCCCGCGGCGAACCTCGCGGCGCGCGCAAGAAAAACCTCACCCACGCCCAGGCGCGCGAAGCCGGCCACGGCGACTGTATCGACTGCGATCTATGCGTCCAGGTCTGCCCCACCGGCATCGACATCCGCGACGGGTTGCAGTACGAATGCATCACCTGCGCGGCCTGTATCGACGCCTGCGACAGCGTGATGGATCGGATGGGCTATCCTCGGGGGCTGATTCGCTACACCAACGAGAACGCTCTTGAAGGAAAGCGGTCCCATATCCTGCGCCCGCGCCTGCTCGGTTATCTGGCTGCCCTGCTGGTGATGATCGGGCTGTTCGTGTGGGCCCTGGGCGAGCGAATGCCGCTCGATTTCGAGGCCGAGCGCGAGCGCGGCCAGCTCTATCAGATGACGCGCGACGGGCGCATCAGCAACGTCTATACCTTGACCGTACGCAACCGTGACGACCGCGACCACGACTACCGCCTCGAGGTCAGCGGCATGCCCGGTCTCGAACTCGATACCGATTCGCTTGGCGTCCCGGCCGGCGCCGCTCGTACCTTCGCCATCCAGGTGACCGCGCCGCCCGACGTCATCGAACGCCCCAGTCAACCGATCGTGCTCCATCTACAATCGCGTCAGGACGAGCACATCGCCATCGATCGCGAGACGCGCTTCATCGGCGAGACCCGGAGATAGTGAACATGACGACCCCCTCCCCCTGGTACAAGCAGTTCTGGCCCTGGTTCATGATCGGCCTGCTGTTCTTGGCGATCGCCGTCAGCACCAGCTTCGCCGTGCTGTCGGTGCGCTCCTTCGACGGCTTGGTCCAGGAGGATTATTACGAGCATGGGCGCGCCATCAACATGGAACTCGCCAAGCAGCAGCGTGCCCATGAGCTGGGACTCGCCGCCGACCTGCGCATCGATCCGCTGACCAGCGACATCGTCGTACAGCTGGACGGCGAAGACCGCCCGGAGCGGCTCTACCTGAAAATGATCTTTCCCACGGAGAACGATCGCGATCAAGAGCTCACCCTCGAGCACGTTCGTGACGGCCTCTACCTGGGCCAGGCGCCTGACAACCTGCGCTACCGCTGGTACCTGCAGCTTCATCCCAGTGCCGAGCAGCCCGAATGGCGTTTGGTGGGCGAGGCGAAGCTTCCCAGCGAGGAGAGCTTCACCATGACCCCCCGCGTTCCGGCACGCAGTTGACGCAAACCACCATGACCCAGACCGCCAGCCACGTGACGCCGGCCGATGCCGGTTGCTACCACTGTGGCAGCCAGGTTCCGTCAGGGGCTCCCTGGTCGATCGTACTCGACGACCAGGCGCACCCGCTCTGTTGCCCCGGCTGCGAGGCCGTCGCCCATGCCATCGTCGATGGTGGGCTCGCCAGCTATTATCGCTATCGTACCGAGCTGCCGGAGCGTCCCGACGAGCGTCAGGCGGTCAGGGCCGAGACCTGGGCCGTGTTCGATGACCCTGGTCTGCAGCGACAGTTCGTGCACGCCGAAGGCGATACCGACCGCGTCCACGCCACCCTGGCGGTGGACGGCATCACTTGCGCCGCCTGCGCCTGGCTGATCGAGCATCGTCTCAATGCCCTCGAAGGGGTGACCTCGAGCGCCGTCAACCTGAGCCACCACCGGGTACGCGTGGCATGGGATCCGGCGCGGCTGAAGCTGTCACGGATTCTGGCTGAGATGGCGGCCATCGGCTATGCCGCCCAGCCCTACGAACCGGATGCCGCTCAGCAGCGGCTGCATCACGAGGAGCGCATGAACGTGCGCCGGCTGATCGTCGCCGCGGTGGGCATGGCGCAGGTGATGATGTTCTCGATCCCGATCTATGTCGCCGGGCCGGAGGGCATCAGCGCCGACTTCCATGCCCTGTTTCACTGGCTGTCGTTCGCCCTGGCCACGCCGGTGGTGTTCTTCTCGGCCCAGCCCTTCTTCCGCAACGCCATACGCGATCTCCGCGCGCGCGCGCTGGGCATGGACGTGCCGGTGTCGATCGCCATCGCCGGCGCCTACCTGGCGAGCGGCTACGCCGTGCTGTCGGACAGCGGCGAGGTCTATTTCGATTCGGTGACCATGTTCACCTTCTTCCTGCTGTTCGGCCGTTACGTGGAATCTCGCGCTCGTCGTCGCAGCGGCCATACCGGCAACGCCCTATCCGGCGCCTTGCCGCTGTCGGCGGTGCGCCTCACCGACGACGGCGAAGAGCGCATCTTGCCGGCAAGCGAGCTTGCCGCCGGAGATCGCGTACTGATCCGGCCCGGCCATGGGGTCCCCGCCGACGGCGTGATCGAGGAGGGTGAATCGAGTCTCGACGAGTCGATGCTCACCGGGGAATACCTGCCGGTCACTCGCCGCATCGGCGATCACGTCACCGGTGGCAGCCAGAACATCGAAAGCCCGCTGGTGGTGCGCGTCACACACGCCGGCAAGGAGGCTCGCGTCGCCGGCATCGTCGATCTCACCGACCGCGCCTTCGCCAGCCGACCGCGCCTGGCACAGCTGGCGGCACGAATGTCGCACCTGTTCGTGCTGCGGCTGCTGGTGGTTACCGCCGTGGTGGCCGCCGCCTGGTGGTTCATCGATCCTTCGCGGGTGCTGTGGGTGACGCTATCGGTTCTGGTGGTCACCTGTCCCTGCGCCCTGGCCCTGGCCACCCCCACCGCATTGACCGTCGGCCATGGACAGCTGCGCCGGCGTGGCGTGCTGATCACCCGAGCGGACGCCATCGAGTCGCTGTCACAGGTGGATCGGGTGATCTTCGACAAGACCGGCACCCTGACCTGTGGCGAGATGCAACTGGTCGAGACCCGCACCCTCGAGGGGTTGTCGGCAGATAGGGCACGAGTGATCGCCGCCGCGCTGGAAGCCCACTCCGAGCACCCCATCGCTCGTGCCTTCCGCCCCTGGCGACAGGCCACGGTGGAAGCCGGCGAGCGGGTGAGCCGCACCGGCCAAGGCGTCGAAGGCAGCTTCGACGGGCAGCGCTGGCGCCTGGGGCGGCCGGAATTCGCCGTCGACGGCCGCCCGATGCCCGAGCCGCCCGGTATCGGTCAATGGTTGCTGCTCGCCGAATCCGGCGAACCGCGCGCCTGGTTCGCTCTGCGTGATCGCGTCCGCGAGGACGCTGCCGACACGGTGGTCGCCCTCAAGGCGAGCGGCATGCGGGTGGAGCTGCTCTCGGGCGACAATATGGATGCCGTACGCGCTCTGGCCGAGCAGCTCGGCATCGACGAGTGGCGTGCCGGCGCCAGCCCCGAGAGCAAGCTCGAGCGCATCCGCGAATGTCAGGCTGCAGGCGAGAAGGTGGCAATGGTCGGCGACGGCATCAATGACGTCCCGGTGCTCGCCGGCGCCGACGTCTCGATCGCCATGAACGGCGCCACCGACCTGGCCCGTACCAGTGCCGATGCGGTGTTGCTGAGCCCGCGCCTGATGCGTATCGTCGAATCCATCGAAATCGCGCGCGCCACTCGGCGCATCATGCGCCAGAACATGATCTGGTCGGTGTGCTACAACTTCGCGGCGCTGCCACTGGCGGCCATCGGCATCGTGCCCCCATGGGTCGCGGCACTGGGCATGTCGGGCAGCTCTCTGGTCGTGGTCGGCAACGCCCTGCGTCTCAACCGCTACCGGCTGGCGTCCTCGTCCTCCACCGCATCCGCTCGCCTGGTGAACGCATGACCATTCTCTACCTGCTCATCCCCCTGTCGCTGATCCTGCTCGGCCTGGCGGTGTGGGCGTTCTTCTGGGCAGTGAAGAACGACCAGTTCGAGGACCTCGAGGGGCCGGCGCATCGCATTCTCTTCGACGAGGACGTGAACGACCTTCCTCCCGAGGAGCGGGCACGTCGACAGCGGGCCGCCCAGGAGCGCGAACGCCGCGACGGCACTCCCGACGACTCCGACACCGCATCAGGACGCTGATGGATCCCACCGGACTCGGCCTGCCGCCGCTACTGGCGGCCTTCGTCTTCGGCCTGCTGGGCGGCGCCCACTGCATCGGCATGTGCGGGGGCATCATGAGCGCCCTCACCTTCGCCGTACCACCCAGCATGCGCAGCCCCGCGCGCCTGTCGGGGCTGCTGCTGGGCTACAACCTGGGTCGCATCGCGAGCTACATGTCCGCCGGTGCCTTGGTGGCTTCGCTCGGCACCGTGATCGCCCTGTCGCCGGCGGCACGCCTGGGACTGCAGCTGTTCGCCGCCGTGATGCTGATCTTGATGGCGCTCTACATTGCCAACTGGTGGAAGGGCCTGCTGTGGGTGGAAGCCCTGGGAAGGCGCCTGTGGCGCTATCTGGAGCCCATCGGCAAACGCCTGATGCCGGTAGTCAAGGTGCCGCAGGCCATCGGCCTGGGCGCGGTCTGGGGTTGGCTGCCGTGCGGGCTGGTCTACTCGATGCTCGCCTGGAGCCTGGCCATCGCCGATCCACTGCGCGGCGCCGCACTGATGGGCGCGTTCGGCCTCGGCACGCTGCCGGCGCTTCTCGTGACCGGCTTCGCTGCACGCCAGTTGGGCACGCTGATCCGGCACCGTGCCACCCGCACCCTCGCCGCCCTGTCGATCATCGCCTTCGCCCTGTGGCAACTCGCCGTCCTGCTGCCGCACGGCACATCCGGCCACTGAAGACAGACCGGCCCCGACGGGCATTGCCACTTCGTTTGACGCAGCTCAACCCGCTCGGGAGCCGGTACCGCTAGCATTGAGTCACATGTCAATGCCGGAGTGCTCTCATGTCCCTTCCCGCGATGCCCCTGCATCGAGCGACGGCCGACCCTTTCGTCTGGGACGAGGCGCTGCTACGCCGCTATGACACCAGCGGGCCACGCTACACCTCCTACCCGACGGTGTTCTCTTTCCGCGAGGATTTCAGCGAGACCGACTACCGGGCCGCCCTGGCACGCAGCAACGCCGACGGTCGGCCGCTGTCGCTCTACGTGCACATCCCGTTCTGCCGCAAGGCCTGCTTCTACTGCGCCTGCAACAAGATCGCGCCCAAGGCCTCGCGCGTGGCGGAACCCTACATCTCACGCCTCGACCGCGAAATGGTGCTGATCAAGCCGCACCTCGACACCCGCCGCGAAGTCGCACAGCTCCACTGGGGCGGCGGTACGCCGTCGTTCCTCAGTCTCGACCAGATGAGCGATCTGATCGACCGGCTCGACGCTCGGTTCGGACTTTCCAGCGCGCGCGACCGCGACTACGCCATCGAGATCGACCCCCGTGAGGCCGACGTGTTTACCTTGCGCCACCTTCAGGCGCTGGGCTTCAACCGTCTGAGCCTGGGCGTGCAGGATCTCGATCCGCGCGTGCAGCGCGCCGTCAACCGCGTGCAGCCGCGCATTCTGACCGAGGCGCTGCTCGACGAAGCCGATCGTCTGGGCTTCCAGTCCCTCAACCTCGATCTGATCTACGGCCTGCCGCTGCAGACCCGCGACAGCTTTGCGGCGACCCTGGAGCAGGTCATCGCCATGGCCCCTGCCCGTCTCTCCATTTTCAATTACGCCCACATGCCGGAGCGCTTCGCCGCGCAGCAGAACATTTGCCGTGAGGAGCTGCCCGGCCCCGAGGAGAAGCTGGCGATACTGCGCACTACGATCGCCATGCTCACGGCGGCCGGCTACGTGCATATCGGCATGGATCACTTCGCGCGTACCACCGATAGTCTGGCGATCGCTCAGCGCGAAGGCACTCTGCAACGCAACTTCCAAGGCTACTCCAGCCACGCCCAGTGCGATCTGGTCGGCCTCGGCGTGTCAGCGATTTCCTGCATCGACGACGTCTACGCCCAGAACCCTTCCCGTCTGGAGGACTACGAGGCCGCGCTGGACGCCAGCCGGCTACCCACCGCCAGAGGCCTTCGTCTGACCTTCGACGATCGCGTGCGGCGGCATGCCATCGAACGCCTGATGTGCGACATGGAGCTGGACCTGGAGGAACTGAGCGAGACCTTCGGCATCAACGCTCCGAGCTATCTCGCCGATGCGTTGGCACGCCTGGAAGCGCCGGAGCGTGACGGCTTACTCATGTGCGAAGGCCAGCGCCTGGTTGCCACCCCCCTCGGCCGGCTACTGATCCGTCATCTGGCCATGGCCTTCGACACCCACTTGCCCCGCCATCCCGACGCTCGCTACTCGCGCATCGTCTGACGTGCCGACACGGGCCGCGTGAGCTTATTCGCAGGCGTGGTAAATGGTCGCAGTGGGCATTTGCTCAGGTTGCATAATGCTCCATAATGCCCTCAATGCTATACGAACAGAGGGGGTAGACCATGCCGGTCAACGCAGCCAATGCGGTCGGCAAGCGGCGTTCATTGCTGCACGAAACGCGCTGCCAGAATTGCAGTTTGAGCTCGCTGTGCCTACCCCTGGCCCTGGAACTCGAGGACATGGAGCAGTTCGATGCCATCATCCGTCGGCGCGCGCCGCTGAAGAAGGGCGAGGCGCTGTTTCGCCAGGGCAACCCTTTCAACAGTGTCTTCGCGGTACGCTCCGGCAGCCTCAAGCAGATGACCACCGAAGGGTCGGGCGACGACCAGGTCACCAACTTCTATCTACCCAGCGAACTCGTCGGTCTCGACGGTATCGACGAAAAAACCTATCCCGGCAGCGTGATCGCCCTGGAAACCACCACGGTCTGCGAGATTCCCTTCGACCGCCTCGATGCGCTCTCCGAGATGCTGCCCGAACTGCGCGGCCAGCTCTATCGCAGCATGAGCAAGGAGCTGCGGGACGATCGCCGCATGATGCGCCTGCTCTCACGCAAGACCGCGGACCAGCGCCTGGCCAGTTTCTTCACCAGCCTGTCGGATCGTTTCCGGCGGCGCGGCTATTCGCCCTACAGCTTTCGCCTCTCCATGTCGCGAGCCGATATCGGAAACTATCTAGGCCTGGCGGTGGAGACGGTCAGCCGCATACTCGGTCGCTTCCAGCAGCAGGGGCTGGTGGAGGTCTCGGGCCGTGAAGTGCATATTCTCAATCTTGAGGCGCTGGCGACCCAGGCCCAGGACGAGCCCTGAGCCCGTCCCCCGTCACGACACCAGGACGGCATCGATCGACAGCGAAACGCCCCGCCCGGCATGGCCGAGCGGGGCGTTTTACATCGAACCTTTAGACGTCGCGTGTCAGATCCAGGGCATCGATACGACTGGCGAGACGCTTCTCCCGCTTGGCTTCGAGCCCCTCGAAGTCGAACAGTTCACGGTCAGCGAGCTGCGAAGGGGCCACATTGGTGACCGCCTTGAACATGCTCTCGAGCCTCCCGGGATGTTTGCGCTCCCATTCCGCGAGCATCTCCTTGACCACCTGGCGCTGCAGGTTGGGCTGGGAGCCGCACAGGTTGCAAGGAATGATGGGAAACGCCATCAGCCGCGCATACTCGGCAATGTCCGCCTCGCGGCAATAGGCCAATGGCCGAATGACGATGTTCTTGCCGTCGTCGGAGAGCAGCTTGGGCGGCATGGCTTTCAGGCTGCCGCCGTAGAACATATTGAGAAACAGCGTCTCGAGAATATCCTCGCGATGGTGCCCGAGAGCCACCTTGGTGGCCCCTATTTCCTCGGCGAAACCGTAGAGCGAGCCGCGCCGCAGCCGTGAGCACAGCGCACAGGTGGTCTTGCCCTCCGGTGTCTTCTCCTTCACCACCGAATAGGTATCGCGCTCGAGGATGTGGTAATCGACACCAATAGACTCGAGATAATCGGGCAGCACGTGTTCGGGGAATCCGGGCTGCTTCTGGTCGAGGTTGACCGCCACCAGCGAGAAGTTCACCGGCGCATTGCGCTGTAGATTGCGCAGGATCTCGAGCAGCGTATAGCTGTCCTTGCCCCCCGACAGGCAGACCATGACCCGGTCGCCCTCGTGGATCATGCCGTAGTCGATGATGGCATGGCCCACCTGACGCCGCAGGCGCTTCTGCAGCTTGTTGAATTCGCGTCTCGCCTTGGCGTCCAGCGCATCTCCCGGCGCAGCGGTCTGCTGTGCCTCGGAGCGAGTGTCGTTAACGGAGCCGGCGGTCGCCAGCGGGTCGAACATCATGGCGTCTTGCATGGTAATGGGGTGCCACGGCTTGGTTGGATGACGCCGGCCATCCTACCACCGCCTCCGCCGAGTGGCGATGTCGATGCGGCGAAATGCCCGCTCAAGCCTTGTGTCGAATCGGTACCGCACCACGCGCCAGCCGCAGGTACATCAGTGCCGTGGTCACCGCATCGCCCAATGCCGTGTGGCGTCCCATGACCGGCACGTCGAGCGCTTCGGCGACGGTATCGAAGCGCAGCGAGCGCGGCTCGGGTTCCATCACGCTGCGCCGCTGCTGGCGGTGATAAAGCTGGGCCACATCGATCCCGCTGTTGGGCAGGTCGAAGCCAAAGCGCGGACGGATCTGGCGGTTGAGGATGCTCAATCCGAAATCGAGCCGCCAGCCCAGCAGCGGCCGGTTGCCGACGAAGTCGAGCAGTTGTGCCAGCGCCTCGTCGAGACACTCCCCGTCATCGAGATCGATACCACGCAGTCCGTGCACGCGAATGGAGTCGCCGGTCAGGGTGGCCGGGCGCTTGAGGCGCAGGCTCAACGACTCGCTGGTCAGCACGCGATCGCCGCGGACCTTGACCGCCCCGATCGACACGGGCTCCGCCGTACGCGTGTCGAGACCGGTCGTCTCGCAGTCGATGGCCACCAGCTCGTCGCCGGTGTAGGGATGAAAGAGCCAGCCATATTCGCCATTGGCGTGGCGACGCCGGTCATTGGCCCGGCGCAGGGCGCGAAACATGCCATACCTCCCGTCTTGTTCTCGAACCGTCGCATTGCATCAGGAGTATTCGAGGTGATAGCGCTGCGACAGACTCTGCTTGAAATCCTTAACGATATGCAGCGCTTCGCGCAGCAGGTCGCGCTCGAGCGACGACAGCTGCTGCACCACCACGCGATCGGAACTCTTGTTGGGGACCTGCCCGTCCAGACGCTCCAGTTGCTGTTTCAGGCGCAGCTCGGTGAACAGCGACAGCGCTTCGGCCAGATCTTCGGCGACACGCTCACTCAGGCGCCCGTCGGCGGCCAGTGCCTCCAGCCGCTCTAGGGTCGAGGTCGGCTGGATTCGCCGTTCGAGCGCCATGGTGCGCACCCCGTGCACGATGGGGAAAATTCCCCCCTTCTTGATATCGATACCGTGCTGCGGCTTCTTCAACGAGCCGAACAGCGTCAGCGGCGTGGAGAAGCGCAGCGCCGTGCGAGCGAAATAAGAGAGCAGGAGCTCGTCGCGCGAACATTGCTCGAAAAGTGCCTTGCGGACGCTGTCGAGCAGCGCCGGATTGCCCGCCACCGCATGCGAATCAAGCATGATGGCCAGCTTCATCAGGCTGTCGCCGTCGCGGGCCTGAGCCCAGCGGGCGATGCGCTCGCGCCACTGCGATACGGTTCCCCGCCATTCGGCATTGGAAACCATGATATCGCCCGGGCAGGGTGGGTAGCCCAGATCTATCAGCGTCTCGGTGAGGCGCTGCATCTGCTCGTCGACACCGGGCCACTCCAGGCCATCGGCCAGGATCAGGCCGTTGTCCTGGTCGGTCTTGAGGATCTGTTCGCCGCGCCCTTCGCTGCCCATCACCATCAGACAGCTGTCGTGCTGGTAGCGCTCGTCGACGAGAAATCCCCAGGCCTTGGACATGATGCGCCCGTTGAGCGCCGCCAGCAGTCCCATGGCGAAGCGCAGCTTGACGCCTTGAGCCATCAGCGCCTTGATCAGCTCGGGGGTCCGACGGCTGGCACGGAACAGGGCGTCGAGGCTATCGGCCTGCTCCACCTGCAAGCTGACCACGTAGCTGCGGCTGGAGAAGTAGCTCAGCACATCGGTCAACTCAACCACGCCTATGGGCGCTTCCTGTTCGATGACCACCACCCGCTCCACCTTGCAGCGGGTCATCGACACCAGCACTTCGAACAGGTACTGGTCGGGCCGCACGGTCACCAACTCGAAGTGGGCGATGTTTCGCAGCGGACTGTCCCGGCCATGTCCTTCGAGCACCAGCGCATTGAGCAGATCGGTCTTTGTGACCATGCCGGCGCCCCGCTCGCCTTCGACCAGCAAGCTGTCGGCGTGACTCTCATGCAGCCTGGTCACGGCTTCGGCGATGGTGGTGTGCGGTCCCATGCACAGCGGAGGGCGCATGCATTCGCTGACTCTCGCCAACATGAAGCCGGCCATGGTCACGCCGCTCTCGGCACGTTGCTCGGTCAGTAGCCGAGCCTTGTGCGCCAGGGTATGGCGAAAGAACTCGGCGAAGGCCGGATAGTCGTCGCAGAGCTGCAGGAACAGCGCCTTGGGCAGCAGGTAGCAGAGGCTTTCCTGCTCGGCGCGAAAGCGGTAGCGGCTCTTGCCGTTGAGAATGCTGATGGCGCCGAACAGATCCCCTGCGGTGTAATGCCCGATTCGCTCGCGGGCGCCCGGCTGGGTGGTATCCAGCTCGGCCACTTCGCCCTTGTGAATCAAAAAGACGTACTCGCCGGGCTGACCGGTTTCGAGGATGATCTCGTCGCGTTCGAAATAGGCCAGGTCGACGCCATGGCGAACCCGCTCTCGCCCCGCCTCGTCGAGCAGGGAGAAAGGCGGTTGTGAGAGATCGACCTCGACCATGCTGTTGCCCTCGTTGAACGGCCGTCATGAACCGCCTGATCGTCGGTCGGCATCGGCATACGACTTCGATGTAGCGCGCCGCCATCTCCGACCGGGCAAGCTGGCGGAAAGCCTAGATGGCGACCTCTGTGCCAGAAAAGCCCTACCCACGTCACCTATGGCTTTGTTGCCCGAACGTCGCAAGACACCTGGGCATGCGTTTCCAATGGCGCGGTTCAATGCAGCATAACAGGGCCGACTTTTCGGATATAACCTAGACCAACGTACTAAGGTTTATTTGACCCGACGAGAACCAATGCAAGCATGTTAGACAATGGTCGTGGGGCTATCGACACAGAGCAAAGCCTCTAGACAAAAGTCCAATAACCTCTGTGCTAGACATTCGTCTATCGGCTCATCCACCGGCATCGGAACAGGAGAGGAAAATTACCATAACACACTGTATATAAAGAAAAATAATTAATATCAGTTCATTATAGTCTGCTCATGATACCAAAGTCTGGGATTTATTTTTTTTCGTTATTGACCAGTATTGCCCATGAGTCATACCGGCGATCGTAAGTCGATAAGGCGACTCGACAATCGGCAGTACGAAGTGGTGGGAAGAGCGGCTCGTTCGCAGGGATCAGACAAGAAAAAGGGCGCGTGCCGCGCCGTCGTCGAGGCCACCTGATTCGATTCGCTTCGTGTGACCTCCCTGATGAAACTCGACCTCCCTCGGTGCGACTTCCCAACCTTAAAAACAAGTGGAGAGCAACACTATGGCTGATGACAAATCCAACGCGACTGCATACTGGAAGGCGAACCTGCGCCTCATAACCGGCTGCATGATCGTCTGGGCATTCGTCTCCTACGGCTGCGCCATCCTGTTCCGCCCCCTGCTTTCAGGAATTCCTGTCGGCGGTACAGATCTCGGATTCTGGTTTGCCCAACAGGGATCCATCCTGACCTTCATCGTCCTGATCTTCTTCTATGCCTGGAAGATGAATCGGCTCGACAAGCAGTTCGGCCTCGGGGAGTAAGCCAGCATGAGTCAATTTGCCATCAACCTGTTATTTGTTGGCGGATCCTTTGCCATCTATATTGGCATCGCGATTTGGGCCAAGGCAGGGTCTACCAAGGATTTCTACGTCGCCGGCGGTGGGGTTCACCCGGTCACCAACGGCATGGCGATCGGCGCCGACTGGATGTCAGCGGCGTCATTCATTTCCATGGCGGGCCTCATCGCCGCAGGTGGTTATGCCAACTCCACCTTCCTCATGGGCTGGACCGGAGGTTACGTACTGCTGGCCATGCTGCTGGCTCCCTACCTACGCAAGTTCGGCAAGTTCACCGTTCCCGAGTTCATCGGCGACCGCTTCTACAGCAAGCAAGCCCGACTGGTGGCAGTGATCTGTTTGATCGTGGCCTCGGTGACCTACGTCATCGGCCAGATGGCGGGCGCGGGCGTAGCCTTCTCTCGCTTCCTGGAGGTCGATGCAACCACCGGTCTGATCATTGCGGCTGTGGTGGTGTTCTTCTATGCGGTGTTGGGTGGCATGAAGGGGATCACCTATACCCAGGTGGCCCAGTACATCGTGCTCATCGTCGCCTATACCATTCCCGCGGTGTTCATCTCCCTGGAGCTGACCAACAATCCGCTTCCCCCGCTAGGTCTGTTCTCCGACCATGCCGAATCCGGTGTGCCGCTGTTGACCAAGCTCAACGAAGTGGTCACCGCGCTGGGCTTCAATGAGTACACGGCGGATGTGGACAACAAGCTCAATATGGTGCTGTTCACCCTGACGTTGATGATCGGTACCGCCGGTCTGCCCCACGTCATCATCCGCTTCTTCACCGTGCCGAAAGTGGCCGACGCGCGCTGGTCCGCCGGCTGGGCCCTGGTGTTCATCGGTCTTCTCTACCTGACCGCTCCGGCCGTAGCATCCATGGCGCGCCTGAACCTGGCGACAACCGTCTATCCCGAGATGGCCGGCCAGGTCGAGAACATGGAGGAAGCCGCCACCAACCCCATCCTCTATGAAAACCGTCCCGAGTGGATCCGCACCTGGGAAGAAACCGGCCTGATCTCCTTCGAGGACTTGAACGACGATGGCCGCATTCAGTTCTACAACGACAGCGCCGACTTCACCGATCGCGGCTGGGAAGGCAACGAGCTGAGCGTCAACAACGATATCCTGGTACTGGCCAACCCGGAGATCGCCAACCTGCCCGGCTGGGTTATCGGCCTGATCGCCGCGGGCGGTCTGGCAGCAGCCCTGTCGACGGCCGCGGGTCTGCTGCTGGCGATATCCTCGGCGATCAGTCACGACCTGATCAAGGGTTCGATCAATCCCAATATCTCCGAGAAGGGCGAGCTGCTGGCGGCGCGGATATCGATGTCAGTCGCCATCGTGGTGGCCACCTACCTGGGGGCCAATCCGCCAGGATTCGCCGCTCAGGTGGTGGCGCTAGCTTTCGGTATCGCCGCCGCCTCGCTGTTCCCGGCACTGATGATGGGGATCTTCTCCAAGCGGGTGAACAACGTGGGTGCCATCGCCGGTATGCTGTCCGGTCTGGTCTTCACTCTGGCGTACATCTTCGTCTACAAAGGCTGGTTCTTCATCCCGGGCACCAACAACCTGCCTGACACGCCGGACAACTGGGTGATGGGTATTTCGCCGCTGTCCATCGGGGCGGTCGGCGCCCTCATCAACTTCGCCGTGGCCTTCGCCATCTCCAGGGTGACCCAGGAGCCGCCACAGGAAATCCAGGAACTGGTGGAAAGCGTTCGCTATCCCAAGGGAGCTGGCATGGCGGTCGATCACTGAGTCATAATCCCACCCCGGCGTCGTCCCGGCGCCGGAACCCATCTCACATCGGGCTTCCTACGGGAAGCCCGATGGCTGTCAGGAAGCTCCCAACATGATTTGGCACTTGATTGCGGCGGTCTTCGCCGGACTGGGCGCCGCAGGCGTCGGACTCCTGCTCCGAACCCTGAGCGCCAAGAGACTGCCCCGCTGGATCGTTCCGGTCTTTGCCGGGCTGGGCATCCTCGGCTACCAGATTAATCACGAGTACAGCTGGTTCGAGCACAAGCGCAGCCAGCTGCCGGCGACGGCGCAGGTGGTCGAAACCGAGGAAGAGCGCATGTTCTGGCGCCCCTGGACCTACGCCCTCCCTCTGACGGTCGGCTTCAGCGTGGTCGATCAGAGCAGCACGAGGTATCAAGAGGTCGATGGAGAGTCCCTGGTCGAATTCATTCTCTACCGCTTCGAGAGGGAGTACGTGGATCGCCTGGACCACCAGCCTCACCTGATGAATTGCGCAACCCGTGAAATGGTGCCGCTGACCGGCGAGGACCGCAGCCCGAACCTGCAGGCACTGCACGAAGTGGATGCATCCTCGCCGCTGTACGAAGCGGTCTGCACCAACGGGTAAGGTCCGCCAACGGCCCGGCGCGTGCCCTCGCGTCGCAATACCCTTTAGAATGGTCGGCAATCTTCTGGGGGGAAGCGCATGTTCGCCGGTTGGCTATTGATCGCCGTTTCGCTGCTCTACATTGCCGTGCTGTTCATCATTGCCTGGCTCGGCGACCGGCGTGCCCGCAAGCATGGCGCCAGCCGTCGGCGCCCCGTCATCTATATCCTGGCGCTGGCCATCTACTGCACCTCATGGAGTTTCTACGGCGCGGTCGGCCAGGCCGCTACCGCCGGCTGGTCGTTCGCCAGTATCTACGTGGGGCCGATCCTCACGTTTCTGCTGTTCTGGCCGATTCTGGCCAAGATGATCCGCGTGGCCAAACGGCAGAACATCACGTCGATCGCCGACTTCATCGCCTCGCGCTATGGCAAGGCGCAGTCACTGGCCGCCTTCGCCAGCCTGGTGGCTCTGGTCGGCACGCTGCCCTATATCGCCCTGCAGCTGAAGGCCGTCGCCACCTCCTTTGCCGTGCTGACCGACGCCGCCGATATCACTCACGCCCCGCTGTTCGCCGACACCGCCTTCTTCGTCGCGGTCGTAATGGCGGCATTCGCCATTCTGTTCGGCACACGACATACGGACGCCACCGAACACCATGAAGGCCTGATTCATGCCGTCGCCTTCGAATCGATAGTCAAGCTGCTGGCATTTCTGATACTTGGGATCTATGTCACCTGGGGCATGTTCGACGGGCTCGGCGAGCTGATGGCCCTCGCCGATACCCAGCTAGAGCTGCAGCGCCAGTTGGCCGACCAGGACTTCGGTCGAGGTTTCTGGGCCCAGACCCTGCTCGCCATGCTGGCGGTCTTCTGCCTACCACGCCAGTTCCATGTGGCAGTGGTGGAGAACACTCACCCGGACGACGCCGCGAAGGCACGCTGGCTGTTCCCGCTCTATCTGGTGGCCTTCGCCTTCTTCATTCTCCCGATCGCCGCCGCCGGGCTGTCGATGTTTCCAGGCGGAACGGTCGAGCCCGATACCTTCGTGCTTGCGCTGCCGATGGCGGCCGGCCAACAGTGGCTAACCCTGCTCACCTACATCGGTGGCTTCTCCGCGGCCACCGGCATGGTGATCGTGGCCACGGTGGCGGTCTCGATCATGATCTCCAACGAGATCGTGATCCCGCTGCTGTTCCGCCTGCGCTGGCTCGACACCCGGCCGCGCGATTACGGTCGCCTGGTGCTCCAGGCACGGCGCATCACCATCGGCGCAATCCTGGCGCTGGCCTACGGTTTCTACCATCTCATCGGCGAGTTCAATTCGCTGGCTTCGATCGGCATGCTGTCGTTCGCCGCGGCGGCCCAGTTCGCCCCCGCCCTGCTCGGCGGGCTCTACTGGAAACGTGGCAACCGTCTCGGGGTGATCGTGGGCATGAACGCCGGCTTCGCCATCTGGGTCTATAGCCTGCTGATGCCGACGATGATTCAGGGCGGCGTCCTGCCGAGTCACTGGCTCGCCGGCGGACCCTTCAATCATCCGTGGCTGACACCCACTTCGCTGTTCGGGCTCAACTTCGGCGATCCTTTCACCCACGGCGTGATGCTCTCGCTCGGGGTCAACCTGTTCTGCTATATCTTCGTTTCCCAGATCACCTCGCAGCGAGTCGTGGAACGCATTCAGGCCTCGCTGTTCGTCGATAGCGTCGAGACCCGACAGACCTCGGTCAACCGCCCCTGGACCGGGGCCACCACCGTCGGCGATCTCAAGGTGCTGTGCGAACGCTTCCTCGGCGCCAGCCAGGTGGCCCGAGCCTTCGAGGACTACGCGCGCCGCACGGGCAAGCCGCTGGAAGACGGCAATCGGGCCTCCATCGACGTGATTCAATTCACCGAGCGCTTCCTGGCTTCGGTGCTGGGCGCCTCCTCGGCACGCATCGTGGTCAACTCGGCGCTGCAGGGGCGCGGCATCGGCATCTCCGACGTGATCTCCATCGTCGACGAAGCCTCGCAGGTGCTGGAGTTCAACCGCGCTCTGCTCCAGGCCACCATCGAGAATATCAATCAGGGCATCAGCGTGGTCGACCAGAACATGCGCCTGGTGGTCTGGAACCAGCGCTATCTCGAGCTGTTCCGCTTTCCCGACCACCTGATCCGGGTCGGGGCACCGATGGACAAGATCTTCCGCTACAACGCCCATAACGGCGAATACGGCCCCGGCGATCCGGAAGAGCACGTGCAGCTGCTAATCGACAACATTCGCGAGGGTCAGCCCCATCGTTACGTACGCTACCGCCAGGACGGCAGCGTGCTGGAGGTACAAGGCAATCCCATGCCCGGCGGCGGCTTCGTCTACACCTACCAGGACATCACCCAGCAGAAGCGCATCGAGGAAGCGCTGATCCGTTCCGAGAACAACATCCGCATCTATACCGACAACGTGCCGGCGTTGATTGCCTATTTCGACAAGGAGTGCCGCTACCTCTTCACCAACCGTGCTTACGAACAGGCCTTCGGCATCGACCGCAACGAGGTGATCGGCAAGCACGTCGATAGCGTGATCAGCGACGACATGGCGCGCGAGCGCGAGCCCTGGATACATCGTGCCCTGGCCGGCGAGCGGGTCAGCTTCGAAGTCTCGATGCGCATTACCGACGACCTGCGCTACATGCTGGTGACCTACACCCCGCACTTCGGCGACAGCGGTGCGATACTCGGCTTCTTCGCCCTCTACCAGGACATCACCGAGCGCCGCCTGGCCGAGATCGCGCTGAAGGAGACCAACGAAACGCTGGAAGAGCGGGTACGCGAGCGAACCCAGGCGCTATCCGAGGCCAACAGCGCCTTGCGCCAGGAGAACCGCGTGAGAGCCGAGGCCGAGCAGGCCCTGCGTCAGGCCAAGCAGGTGGCCGAGGACGCCAATGCTTCGAAGACACGCTTCCTCGCCGCCGCCAGCCATGACCTGCTGCAGCCGCTCAATGCCGCCAGGCTGTTCACCTCGGCGCTGTCCCAGGAGTTGGACGCCATCGACATGAAGCGCACCATCGGCCATATCGACAACTCGCTGCAGGCGGCCGAGGAACTGCTCGGTACCCTGCTCGACATTTCCAAGCTCGACGCCGGTGCCCTCACCCCGCGACGCAGCCACTTCGCCCTGGCCGATATCTTCCGTCCGCTGCGCGCCGAGTTCGAAGTCATGGCCGAAGAGCGCGGTCTCGACCTGGTGGTGGTACCCACCCGCACCTGGGTCGATAGCGACCCCCAGATGTTGCGTCGTATCGTCCAGAACTTCCTCTCGAACGCGCTTCGCTACACCCAGGAGGGTCGGGTGCTGCTGGGCTGTCGACGCCGCGGGGAGCGGCTCACCATCGAGGTGTGGGATAGCGGTCCCGGGATTCCCGAATCCAAACAGACCGAAATATTCCAGGAGTTTCGCCGCCTCGATCAGGTCTCGCGACACAAGGAGAGCGAAAAGGGGCTGGGGCTGGGACTGTCGATCGCAGACCGTATGAGTCGGGTGCTCGACCACCCGATCACGGTGCGCTCGCGGGAAGGCTACGGCACCATGTTCGCGGTCAGCGTTCCCGTCGTCGCCCCTCGCAGCGAGGCTGAGCGCGCCGAGGAGGATGCAGCACCGCGCCGCGCCGGCAACAAGCTGGCCGGTACCCGTATCCTATGCATCGACAACGAGACGCTGATTCTGGAAGGCATGAAAGCGATGCTCTCGGGCTGGGGCTGCGAGGTCTATACCGCGACCAGTATCGGCGGCGCCAAATCAGTCCTACGCAACCTGGACGGCGAACCGGATGCGATACTGGCCGACTACCATCTCGACAACGAGGTCACCGGTCTGATGGCACTGGAGGCCTTGGGCGAGCGGCTGGAGAATGCCGTGCCAGGCATCGTGATAACCGCCGACCGTACCGAGGAGGTCGCGGAAAAGGTTCGGCGAAGCGGCTATCAGCTGCTGCAGAAGCCGGTTCGCCCCGCCGCGCTGCGCGCCCTGCTGACGCGAACGCTACAGGCCAGCCGTGCCACACGGCAGGAGAGCTGACACTCTAAGCCCGAAGCCCGAAGCCCGAAGCCCAAAGCCCGAAGCCCGAAGCCCGAAGCCAGCCTAAACAAAACCGCCTCCATGGCCCTGGCCACGGAGGCGGTTATTCTTTCAGCTTCAAACTTCCAGGCGCAAAGCGCCGCGCTTCAAGCTCATGGCCGAAGGTCAGGATTCCACCTTGGGCGGCTCCACCTCGAGCTTCTGGGCCGCGATCACCGCCTGCGTCCGGGAATGCACCCCCAGCTTGCGCAGAATGGCGGTAACGTGAGCTTTGATAGTGGCTTCCGAAACGTTCAGCTCATAGGCGATCTGCTTGTTGAGCAGGCCCTCGGTGAGCATGTTGAGCACACGGAATTGCTGCGGAGTTAGCGAAGCAATAGCCTCGGCAAACCGCGCCTCCTCCTCGCTGCCGTCGCCCAACGCGTCGGCCAGTTCCTGCGGCAGCCATACCTCGCCGTCCAGGATCTCTCCCACCGCCTCAGCGATCAGCGCTAGTGATGAGGACTTGGGAATGAAGCCGGAGGCCCCGTAATCGATCGCGCGACGCACGACATGTGGCTCGTCGCTGCCCGATACCACGGCCACCGGAATGTCGGGCGTCTGGCCCCGTAGCTGGATCAGGCCGGAGAAGCCATGGGCGCCGGGCATGTGAAGGTCGAGAAGAATCAGATCGGCATCCGGATGACGTGTCACCACTTCGCAAGTCGCTTCCATGGTGTCGGACTCCACGATTTCGGCCTGAGGCGCCAGCTGGCGCAGTGCCTGCGTCAGCGCTGCGCGGAACAGCGGATGGTCATCGGCAACGATGAATTTCTGGGCAAAGGCCATGGATGATACTCCTCCGGTTCCTCGAGCGCGGGGCCAGAGCCGCCACACTGGGCTCATCGATTGATAACCGCATGTTACCCCATGCCGGAACGCTTTCCCAAGTATATGCACGCGGTTGTCGACAATGGATGGTCGGTATGTTTCGCCAGCAAGACGTGCCCGGCCAGAAAAAGCGACACCTTTCTTTGCATAAGAATACAGCATCGTCCTTGAAGGCTGTTTCACGTGCCTTCTATCTTCAAAGACGATGGCATACGCCAGTGATGCCGGATGCCGGTAAAGGGAAGTACGGATTGCATGCATAGACGCATGCAGGTGTAACGTTAAGGAGAAACACGATGCCACAGCGTAACCAGAATCCCGGTAATTTCGCAAACGATCCGAAGAAGGCTTCCGAAGCCGGTCGCAAGGGTGGCCAGCACAGCGGTGGCAACTTCGCCAACGATCCCCAGAAGGCCTCCGAGGCCGGTCGCAAGGGCGGCCAGCACAGCGGTGGCAACTTCGCCAACGATCCCCAGAAAGCCTCACAAGCCGGCCAGAAAGGCGGTCAGCAAAGCGGCGGCAACTTCGCCAACGATCGCCAAAAAGCGTCTGAGGCCGGTCGCAAGGGCGGCAAGAACAGCTAAGCACCGTCCTTTCCCCAAGCTTTGAACAACCCAGGCTGCCGGAGAATGGTCTCCGGCAGCTTCTTCTCACCCACCGGGCGGCCGCTGGCAGGTCACTTTCCCTGGTCTGGGGTTAGATGCGCACTGCCTTAGCCGTTACCGGCGCAAGCAAGACGAAGGAGACGTCATGTTTCACCATTCGTCAAAGCTCCAATACCCCGTCAAGGTAGACAAGCCCGATCCGGAGTTCGCCATGCTATTGCAGCAGGCGATCGGCGGTGTCGAGGGCGAAATCCGCGTTGCGATGCAGTACTTCTTCCAGGCCATGGGGGCCCGCGGTGATGACAGGATCCGCGACATGCTGATGTCGACGGCGACCGAGGAGCTGGCCCACATAGAGATGCTTGCCCATGCAGTGGCGCTCAACCTGGAAGGCGCTCCCGTCTCTTACCAGGAGAAATCGGCCCAGGATCCTGTGGTACGCGCCATACTCGGCGGCGCCAACCCCAGGCATCTGCTCTCATCGGGCTTGTCCGCCATGCCCGTCAATTCGAACGGCGTCCCGTTCGACATGAGCCACATCTACGCCACCGGTAACGTGGCCGCCGATATGCTAGCCAACGTTACCGCCGAAGCGAGCGGTCGGGTGCTGGCGTCGCGCCTGTACAACTGGACGGACGACCACGGCATGAAGGACTTTCTCTCCTTCCTGATAGCCCGCGACACCATGCATCAGCAACAGTGGCTGGCCGTTATCGAGGAAATGGGCGGCATGGAGGCACAGCTCCCGGTACCCAACGCCACGCCCGAGGCTCACGAAGCCATGCAGCACTCCTACTATTACCTCAACACACTGCTCGACAAAGAAGCTCCGCAGGGCCGCTGGTCGCAGGGTCCGTCTTTCGACGGTCGCGGCGAGTTCTCGGTCAAGAACCAGCCGGCACCCGAGGGCCAGGAGCCCAAGCTCGGCCCGGCCAAGCCGCACTCCGGAGCTCAGGAAGAGCAGATCAATCCGCCCAAGCAGTGAGCGGAGAGTTCAAACCATCGCAACCGCAAGGAGGTAACACATGGGCACCGTACCGCAGACTCCCAAGCATCTCGAAGATTGGCTGCGCGATGCTCACGCCATGGAAAAGCAGGCGGAGAAGATGCTGGAGGCCCAGGCCAGCCGGCTCGAACACTATCCGCAGCTCAAGGCGCGCATCGAACAGCACCTGACCGAAACCCGCGGTCAGGCAGAAAAGATCGAGCAGTGCATTTCGCTGCTCGGCGCCGACCTGTCGGCCATGAAGGATCTCGGCGGCAAGCTGGCGGCTTTCGGCCAAGCCATGGGGGGCATGATGGCTGGCGATGAGGTCGTCAAGGGCGGCCTGGCAAGCTATGCCTTCGAGCACTTCGAGATCGCCAGCTACAAGGCACTGATCCAGGCGGCGGAGAAGGCCTCGAAGCCGGAAATCGCGCGCATCTGCGAAGAGATCCTCCGCGAAGAGGAAGCCATGGCGCAGTGGTTGTCAGACCATCTCGACGACACCACTCGGCAGTTCCTGGAGCGCTCGGAGGATGACCAGCTCACCGCCAAAAAGTAATACACACCCCAACTCTCCGTGAGTGAAGGGCGTTTCGTAGGCCCTCCTTACCCCGGCATAGGCCGGGGTTTTTTTGCTTGCGCCCGCGACGAGCCACCAAGCATTCACCTGGCCAGCGCCGCTTGGCCGCTTCGACCGGGCACCAGCCCGTGCCGAAGAAGAAACCACAAGAAGAAGGCCGCACCCCGAGGATGCGGCCAGGCCAGCCATTGCCGGCGCGCCTCACATATGGTCGCGGGGAATTACCTTCTCCCAGTTCTTGGAGAAGACCCGATAGTCGTCCTCGTAGGCATCGAGCTGAGCGTGAATGAAGAAGTTGCTCTCATCGCAGCTCAGGATGCTGCGCGTATAGATCTCCACGTTCCAATCGTCGCGCTTGAAGGAGCGCTCGGTATAGGTCTCGCCACGCGCCGAGGTGAAGTCGTCGTGGAAGGTGCTGTACCACTCGCGCGTACTGCGACGGATCTCCGTCCCGATGTCCTCGATACGGAAGTGTCCCTGATCGTTGATCACCTCAAGGGTTGATTCCTTGGTCGCCAGGTCACGATGCAGCAACCAGTTGTGTTCGCTGGCCTCGAAGGTATGGACATCCAGCGGCGGCGCCTCCTCCGGCTCGTCGAACTCGGGCAAGCGCTTGTCCTCCTCGCCCGGTGTTCGCTCCGGCAGCACCAGAGCGCAACTGCCTGGGTAGATGTCGACCTGGGCGGGCTCCGGTGGCAGCCAGGCCAGCGGCCAGTAGGACGTCGAGACGGATAGTCGCAACTGGTGACCGGCCGAGAAGCGTTGGGCGATCCCGTTCAGCGGGATGCGCACGCGGTAGCGGCGATGCGGCACCAGCGGCTCGGGGTTGGCATCGCTGTCGCGGTGGGAGAGGTTGAGCAGACCGTAAGTGACGCGGGTGGACTTGCCGTCCGGCGCCACGTCCGACAGGCGCACCGCCAGCATCGCCTGCGGCTTGTTGCAGGAGAGTTCGAATTCCACCACGGGCATGCCGAAGATATCGAGCGGCTCGGCCAGCTGGCGGCTGCTGAAGATAAGCGAGCCGCCGTCCTCCTCGCGTTGATCCCCGGGCAGGTCGGGCGTGGCGGCGTAGGAGCACCACTTGCCCGCGGCTTGGCCCACACTGAGTGGCGACTGTAGCGCCAGCGCGCTCTCGTGCTCGTCGCGCTGGTGCGGGCCACCATGTCCTTCGCCCATGTGGATGGTGTAGGGCCCCAATCCGTAGCGCCTGGTATGGACGTTCTCCGAGGGCCAGCTCGACTCGCCAATCCAGCGTCCTGGGCGCTCCGAGTAGGAGTGGTCGGGCGGCATACTATCCTGCTCCCAAGCTCGCAGCATGGGTTCGTCCATGATGCCGTTGTCCTTGCCCTTGAGCCAGTAGTCCCACCAGCGCAGCGATTCCTGCAGAAAACCGATCGCCGGCCCCGGTATCCCCTGGTGGGGGTACTTGTGCCCCCAGGGCCCGATCAGCCCCTTGCGCGGCACTTCAAGATGCTGCATCAGACGCAGCACGGTATTGGTGAAGCCGTCCGCCCAGCCGCCGATGGCGTAGACCGGACACTGAATGTCCGAGTAGTACTCTTTCACCGAGCTGGTCGACCAATAGGCGTTACGGCGCTGGTTCTCGACCCACTGCTCCAGCCACAGCCCACTGTTCTCCATGCGATCGAACCACATGTCGCGCCAGCGGTTGCCTACGATCAGCGGATCCGGTGGCAGCGTATTGAAGGCGAACATTACCGTCGCTTCCGACAGGTTGTCGCCGAGCAGGCAACCACCCATGTAGTGCATGTTGTCGGCGTAGAGGTCGTCGCTCGAGCAGATGCTGATGATCGCCTTGAGCGCCGGCGGCTGCTTGGCCGCCACCTGCAGACTGTTGAAGCCACCCCAGGAGATGCCCATCATGCCGACATTGCCATCGCACCAAGGCTGCTCGGCAAGCCAGGCGATGGTGTCAACGCCATCCTCCTGCTCCTGTTGTGTGTACTCGTCGGTCAGCACGCCGTCCGAATCGCCGCTGCCGCGCATGTCGACCCGGACACAGACATAGCCATGGCCGGCCAGGTAGGCATGGTTGGCGGCATCCCGCCCACGCGTAATGTCGCGCTTACGGTAGGGAATGTACTCCATAATCGCCGGCATCGGCGTTTGCTCGGCCTCCTCGGGCAGCCAGATCCGTGCGGCCAGCTGCGCCCCGTCGCGCATCGGGATAAAGACGTTCTCGATCTCGCGAACCTGGTAAGGAAACGACTCTACGACACTCACAAAACCTCCTTGAGTTCAGTCCTGTACGGGTTCGATCTCGAACTTGAGCTCTTCGAGGCACGCTTTGTAGCGCTCCTCTATCTGATCGTGATCCTCACCCGCAATGTAGAGGGTTCCCAAGCGATAGCTAAAGCTGTCCTGATGCATCAGGTCCCCGAGTCGATCGCCCGGCTCCACATCGAGCCGCACCATGGTGCCCGGGTAGCGCCGCTTGAGTTCTTCGATCTCCTCCTCGCTCGGTACCCGCCGCACGATGCCATCCTTGTGTTCATAGGGAATGAAACACTTGGCGGCGACCGGGAACTCCCCTTGGCGATTGACCAGCGAGGGACGCTCTCCCAGTGCGATATCGACGGCAACCTCATGATTCGACATGCCGTCGACCATGATGAATATCTCGCTGTGTGACTGTGAGATACGCGTATTCACCTCGATCAGCCAGAGCTGGTCGGTCTCCTCGTCCCACATGAACTCGACGTTGAAACAGCCGTTGTCATAGCCGATATGCTCGAGGAACTTCTTGGAAACCTCGACCATCTTGTGATGCAGCGTTTCCGGCAGATTGCTGGGGTACTCCAGTCGATCGAAGGGGACTTCGCTACCTTCTGCCTTGGGCTGGGCGATAATGCCGTGAACATTGAACTCGCCGCGGTAGACGGTACCCTCCGGGGCGCCCTGCACGCCGGAGACGATCTGTTCGGCGATACAGGAGTTACCATCCATTTCCTGGATTTCCGGCGGCAGGCCGACATGGCCCAGCGCCTCGTTGAACGGATCGCCCAGCTGACGAATGCCCTCGCGAATCTCCTTGATCGCTTCGCGAAATTGCTCCTCATTCTCGATCTTGAAACCAAGATGAGAAGAGAACGCCTTGATCGGTTTGATCCAGAACGGGTAGTCGAGCGTGACCTGGGAAAGCGGATCCTCCGCGAAGGGGTCGACGCCGCAGAACTCTGGCACGACCTCGGGAACGATTTTCTGCTGCTCCAGACGGCTCCAGTACTTGTGCTCGCACTTCAGTACGCTTTCGACCGAAGGCGAGGGAATGCCGTACTCTCGGCACAGGATCGGTACCAGGACGCTGGTGGGAAAATCCCATTGAGCCACGATGGCATCAATGGAGCCTGAAAAGGACTCGAGCTTGCTGCGCGCCTCGTCCAGCAGCGCATTGAAAGAGAAGCGCTCCGATTCCACGGCCGTCTTGACCGATAGCAGACTGTGCACCTCGAACTCATCGGAGTGGCGTAGGGTCTCGAGCTCCTGGCGCTGTTGGTCCTCCAGCGCGACGACGAAAATGTTCCGTTTCATCATTATCTCTCCTTGATCGTATTGATGGGAGCGCCTGGCATCCTGGGTCCAGGCTCAGACTCCTGTACTTCCATCATCTCAGAAGATAAGTACGATGCGGACAAGGTTCCATGTAGAAGACGATTCTTTACCCTCGCAAACCCGAAGAAACAAAAAAGCACGCAATGCCTCTTTTCTGTCGCCGCAACGATACGCCGCAGTAGCACACTCAGAGACCGATGCATAACCTTTGAGCATTCAGGCAACAGGCAATCTGTATAAAGCTAAAGAAGCGAAGCGCGATTTGACACGCTGTCAGTCCCGTCTAATTTGAAACAAACGATTCGGCCGATGCCAATTCAACGTTCGATTCGCCACGGCGAATTGGCGATATCACCGTGAGAAGCCAAAAGGAATTGATGCCTACAGGAGGTAACATCATGAATGCCCTCGATCTACTCAAGGAAGACCACGACAAAGTACGCGACCTGCTCGAGCAGCTGGTCAATACGACCGAGCGAGCCGAGAAGAAGCGCCCCGATCTGCTGGCCAAGATCGAGAAGGAGATGCAAGTCCATACCCAGATCGAGGAAGAGATCTTCTATCCCGCCTTCAAGAAGGCCAGCGGCAAAGAGAACGATAAGATGTACTACGAGGCCCACGAGGAGCACCGCGCCGTAGAAGACCTGGTATTGCCCGACCTGAAGAAGACCGACCCCGGCGGAACGCAATTCTCCGGCCGCGCCAAGGTGCTCAAGGAGCTGATCGAGCATCATGCCGAGGAAGAAGAGGAAGAGATGTTTCCGCAGGCCAGGAAGACCATGTCCGAGCGTGAACTCGAAGAACTGGGCGAGAAGATGCAGGCACGCAAGAAGGAGCTGATGGCAGCCTGATCGCGCAGCGCGACTCCTCACCATAGGACAGCATGGGCCTCGGCGTGAAGACGCCGGGGCCCGCTGCGTTGGGTGCAGTGGGTTGGCGCTTGCGCTGGGCACAACTAGGCTGAGACACGAGACCTCGTCAAGGGAAACTCGACGGCCAAGGGACGGAGCCGATGGAGAGACTCGAGGAGTATCGCCGCAAGCGCGATTTCACGCGCACCCGGGAACCCGCCGGTGAGACAGACCGCGTCACGGGCTCGGGCGACCTTTACGTCATGCACAAGCATGCGGCGAGTCACGACCACTTCGACCTGCGCCTGGAGCAGGATGGCGTTCTCAGGAGTTGGGCGCTGCCCAAGGGACCGAGCCTGGAACCCGGCGAGAAACGCCTGGCCGTGGAGGTCGAGGACCACCCGCTCGACTACGGCGATTTCGAGGGTGTGATTCCCGAGAAAGCCTACGGCGGCGGCACCGTGATGCTGTGGGACCGCGGCATTTGGCGAGTCAAGGGCCGCCCGAAGAAGGATCGCATCGATATCGAGCTCGACGGCGAGCGGCTCAAGGGCAGCTGGACCCTGGCCCGCATGAGCGGGAAGCGTCAGGACAAGCATGGCCGCAACTGGTTGATGATCAAGCGCCACGACGACAAGCCACGCATGGATGCCTCGCTCAGCGTCGATGATGACAGCAGCATCGCCAGCGGTCGCAGCATGGCGCAGATCGCCGAAGACCGCGACGCCACTTGGTCGTCGAACCATGGCGAGGCACCGGAAACGCCCTCCCCCGCCCTGCCCGATCCGTCGACACTCGACGGCGCCCGGCGCGCGAAGCTGCCGCGCGAGATGCAGCCGCAGCTCGCCACCCTGGCCCGCGACGTGCCGTCCAGAGGCGACTGGATTCACGAAATCAAACTCGACGGCTACCGCCTGCTGGCCCGCGTCGAGCGGGGCCAGGTCCGGTTGATCACCCGCAACGGCAAGGACTGGACCGAGCGTTTTCCTCACCTGCGCAAGACGCTGGAGGCGCTGCCGGTGGAAACGGCCCTACTCGACGGCGAGGTGGTGGCGATGGGCCGGGACGGCATTACCCGCTTCGGCCAGCTGCAGGAAGCGCTCTCCAGCGGCCGCACCGCCCAACTCGTCTATCAGCTCTTTGACCTGCCCTACCTAGAGGGCCACGACCTCAGCGATGTGGCGCTGATCGAGCGCAAGCGCACCCTCGCGGCACTGCTCGGTGCCACCGGGACGAAGGACGCCACCCTCCGCTATTCCGACCATATCGAGACCCAGGGCAAGGCGTTCCATGAGCGCGCCTGCCACATGGGGCTCGAGGGCATCATCTGCAAGCGCGCCGACAGCCGTTACCAGCAGAAGCGCAGCCGCGACTGGCTCAAGGTCAAGTGCGTCAGCCACGAGGAATTCGTGGTCGGCGGCTATACCGATCCCGGCGGCTCGCGCAGCGGCTTCGGCTCCCTGCTCATGGGCGCCTACGGCGACGAAGGACTGGTCTATACCGGCCGTGTCGGCACCGGCTTCAACAACCGCCTGCTGGAACGCCTGAGCGAGACCCTGCAAACGCTCGAGATCGACCGCTCACCCTTCCACGGCAGTGTGCCGGACAGCCGTTCGGTGCACTGGGTGCGCCCCGATCTGGTGATCGAGGTGGAGTTCACCGAGCGCACCCGCGACGGACGCCTGCGCCACCCGGCCTTTCGCGGCCTGCGCGAGGACCGCAACCCTGAGGAGATACGCATGACCGCATCCAAGCAGATGGCCGCCGAAGGCGAAGGGGCAGCCGACGACAAGCCCACCCCTCGTCGCAAGGCCGGCGCAAGCCGCAAGGGCGAGACGTCGCTGCTCGGCGTGCGCCTGACCCACCCCGACCGGGTACTGTTTCCCGAGCAGGGGCTGACCAAGCTCGACCTGGCGCGTTTCTACGAACAGATTCAAGAGTGGGTGCTGCCGCACCTGGCGAGGCGCCCGCTGTCGCTGGTGCGCTGCCCCCAGGGCCGCAACGACGAATGCTTCTTCCAGAAGCATCCGCGCACCGCCATCCCGAACAGCGTGCCGCGCGTCAACGTGCCGGAAAAGAAAGGCAGCGCCGAATACGTCTACGTCGAGACCGCCGCCGACCTGGTTAGCCTGGTCCAGGCCGGGGCATTGGAACTCCACCCGTGGGGTAGCCGCATCGACCATCTGGAGCAGCCCGACTATCTTGTGTTCGATCTCGACCCGGACGAAGGCATCGCCTGGCAGGAGATCCTGCGTGTCGCGGGGACCCTGCGCGAGCGTATCGAGTCGCTGGGGCTTACGCCGTTCCTGCGCACCACTGGCGGCAAGGGGCTGCATCTGGTGGTGCCGCTCGAACCCAGCGCCGACTGGGACCGGGCCAAGGCCTTCGCCCGCGCCGTCGCCGAACAGCACGCCAAGGACGATCCCAAGCGATTGACCACCAACATGTCCAAGGCCAAACGCGAGGGGCGCATCTTCATCGACTACCTGCGCAACGGCCGGGGCGCGACGGCGGTGGCCTCCTACACGGTACGCGCCCGCGAGAACGCCCCTGTGGCGGTACCGATCCGCTGGGACGAGCTCAACGCGGCGCTGCGCGCCGACCGCTACAATGTCGAGAATCTGCGCCGCCGACTCTCGGCTCTGCGCCAGGATCCCTGGGCCGATTTCGCCGCGGCCGCACGCCCCTTGGACGCCGACCTGCTCGGGTCTCTCAGCGTGAAATGATCGCAACCGGGAGGTGACATGAGCGATGCACCCTGGTGGCTGGAATCCGGCCCCGAAACCTGTCAGTTCTGCCTGTGCACGTTTCACTACGAGGCAGGCTATCACTGCATCTACTGCGACCGCCCCATCTGTCCCGCGTGCGTGGCGGAACGCTTCGAGGGTCGCGAGACGGTATGTCCCGAATGCCACGAGGAGGATCGCTGATGGGCGCACGGGCAATGTGGAAGGGCGTGATCCGCTTCGGCGAAGTGTCGGTCCCCGTCAAGCTCTACTCGGCGGTGCAGGATCGCAGCGTGCACTTTCGCCTGCTGCACGCCAAGGATCGCTCCCCGGTCAAGCAGGCCATGGTCAACCCCGAGACCGACGAGATCGTCCCCTACGCCGATACGCGTCGCGCCTATCGCACCGACGAGGGTAGCCTGGTGATGTTCGACAAGGAGGAGCTCGAGGCGCTTGAGCCCGACTCGGGCCGCGACATCGAGGTCATTCGCTTCATGCCGCCGCAGGCCATCGATCACCGATGGTACGACCGCCCCTACTACCTGGGTCCGGACGGCAGCGAATCGGACTATTTCGCCTTGGCCGAGGCGCTCGATCATAGCGGCCGCGAGGGTCTGGCACGCTGGGTTATGCGCAAGAAGTCCTATGTCGGCGCCCTGCGTCTGCATCGCGGCGTGCCCATGCTGATGTCGCTGCGCCACGAGGAACAGGTCGTCTCGGTGGACGCCCTGGAACCGCCCAAGGGCAAGCCGCTCGATGCCAAGGAACTCGACATGGCGCGTCAGCTAATCGGCATGCTGGAAGCGGAATTCGAGCCCGACGACTACCACGACGAGTACCGCGCCCGCGTGCTGGAACTGATCGAGGCCAAGCGCCAGGGCAAGAGCGTCAAGGTCACCCCCATCCGCCGCCGCGAGCCCTCCGACGATCTGTCCAAGGCGCTCGAGGCCAGCTTGAAGAAGGAGCGCAAGCGTGCCTAGCCAACGCTCAAGCAAGCGCAAGCCGAAGGACGAGGCGTCGGAGAACGAAGAGAAGAAGAAGCGCTTCCATGCCAGCGGCCCCCGGCCCATGTGGTCGGGTACCATCACCTTCGGGCTGGTCAGCCTGCCGGTGAACCTCTACCCCGCCAACCGCGCCAAGCCGGTGTCGATGCGCATGGTCGATCGTGACGGGACGCCGCTCGCACGCCGCTATTTCTGCGAGAAGGAGGGACGTACGCTCGACCATGACGAGCTGATTCGAGGCTACGAGGTCGAAAAGGATGAATTCGTCGTGGTCGAGGATCGCGAGCTCGAATCGCTGGCCCCCGAGAAATCCCAGGAGATCGATCTCAAACGCTTCGTCGGCCTCGACGAAATCGACCCAATGTACTTCGAGCGCGCCTACTTCATGACGCCCGACAAGGGCGTCACCAAGGCCTACCGCCTCCTGGCCAGCAGCATGGAGGCCTCCGAGCGCGCCGGCGTCGCCACCTTCGTCATGCGCGGCAAGGAGTATCTGGTGGCGATCATCGCCGATAAAGGCATCCTGCGTGCCGAGACGCTGCGCTTCGCCGACGAGATCCGCTCGCCGGCGGACATCGATCTACCCGAAGAGCACGCTCCCGAAAAGCGGCGCGTGAAGGCCATGGAGAAGGCCATCGCCGCGCTCAGCCACGAGATGCTCGAACGCGAGGCGCTGCAGGACCTGCAGAGTCAGCGAATCGTCGAGCGCGCCGAGGAGAAGCTGGCCAAGGGAGAGGACGTGGTGGCGCTCGAGGAGGTGTCGTCCGAGCCCGATGTCGAACCGGAACAGGGCGGCGAAGTGATCGACCTGATGCAGGTGCTCAAGCAGAGCCTCACCGAGGGGCGCCCGCCCGAACAGGAAAGCCGAAACGTAAAAGCCTCGCGAAAGTCCGCCGACAAGCGAGACAGCCCCGACACCGACAGCAAGGCGAAAGCCAAGCGCAGTACGGGCAAGAAGGCGAGCGGCGACGGCAAGGCGCCGCCGCGCAGGAAGCGCCGCCCCGCCGAATTGGAGCGGCTCTCGCGCGACGAACTCTACGAGCGGGCGCAAAAGCTCGATGTCCCCGGCCGCAGCCGCATGAGCAAGGCCGAACTGGTCGAGGCGATCGCCAACGCGGGTTGAAACGAAAAAGCCGGCCCCGAAGGCCGGCTAGAGTCTCGTTAGGCGTCGCGCTTGGCTCACCGGTTCGCGCGATTCTCGATCAGATCCTCCACCACGCTCGGGTCGGCCAGGGTGCTGGTATCGCCCAGGCCCTCGGTCTCGTTGGCGGCGATCTTGCGCAGGATGCGGCGCATGATCTTGCCCGAGCGGGTCTTGGGCAGGCCCGGCGCCCACTGGATGACGTCGGGCGAGGCGATCGGCCCGATATCCTTGCGCACCCACTGGGTCAGCTCCTTCTTGAGCTCGTCGCTCGGCTCGACGCCATCGGTCAGGGTCACGTAGATGTAGATGCCCTGGCCCTTGATGTCGTGGGGGAAGCCGACCACGGCGGCTTCGGCCACCGCCTCGTGCGCCACCAGCGAGGACTCGATCTCGGCGGTGCCCATGCGATGGCCGGAGACGTTGAGCACGTCGTCGACGCGACCGGTGATCCAGTAATAGCCGTCCTCGTCGCGGCGGCAACCGTCGCCGGTGAAATACATGCCCTTGTAGGTCGAGAAGTAGGTCTGCACGAAGCGATCGTGGTCGCCCCAGATCGAGCGTGCCTGGCCGGGCCAGGAGTCGAGGATCACCAGGTTGCCGTCGACGGCGCCCTTGAGCTCGTTGCCCTCGTTGTCGACCAGCGCCGGCACCACGCCGAAGAACGGCAGCGTGGCCGAGCCCGGCTTGAGATCCATGGCGCCCGGCAGCGGCGCGATCATGATGCCGCCGGTCTCGGTCTGCCACCAGGTATCCACGATGGGGCACTTGGAATTGCCGATCACGCGGTGGAACCACTCCCACGCCTCGGGGTTGATCGGCTCGCCCACCGAGCCGAGCAGGCGCAGGCTGTCACGCTTGCTCGAGTCCATCACGCCGTCGCCGTGCGCCATCAGGGCACGGATCGCGGTCGGCGCGGTGTAGAGGATGCTGACGTTGTGCTTGTCGACGATCTCGCCCATACGGCCGTGGCTCGGATAGCTCGGCACGCCCTCGAACATCAGCGTGGTGGCACCGTTGGCCAGCGGACCGTAGACGATGTAGCTGTGGCCGGTGACCCAGCCCACATCGGCGGTACACCAGTACACCTCGCCATCCTGGTAGTCGAAGATGTACTGATGGGTCATGCTGGCGTAGACCAGGTAGCCGCCGGTAGTGTGCTTGAGCCCCTTGGGCGCGCCGGTGGAGCCGGAGGTATAGAGAATGAACAGCGGATCCTCGGCGTTCATCTCCTCGGCCGGGCAGTCGCTCGCCTGCTTGTCGACCAGGTCGTGATACCAGACGTCGCGCCCTTCCTTCCACTCGATCTCGCCGCCGGTGCGCTTGACCACCAGCACGTTCTCGCATACCTCGGTACCCTGGCGGGTCAGCGCGGCGTCGACGTTGTCCTTGAGCGGCACGTGCTTGCCGCCGCGCACGGATTCGTCCGCGGTGATAACCAGCTTCGAGTCGGCACCGATGATGCGCTGGGCCAGGGCATCCGGGGAGAAGCCGCCAAAAACCACCGAATGCACGGCACCGATGCGCGCGCAGGCCAGCATGGCCACCGCCGCCTCGGGAATCATCGGCATGTAGAGGGTGACCACGTCGCCCTTGCCAATGCCGAGCTCCTTGAGCGCGTTGGCCAGCTGGCAGGTCCTGGCATGCAGCTCGCGATAGGTGACGTGCTTGGAATCGTTGGGATCGTCACCCTCCCAGACGATGGCGGTCTGATCGCCGCGGGTCTCCAGGTGCCGATCGAGGCAATTGACGCTGGCGTTGAGGGTGCCGTCCTCGTACCAGCGAATATCGACGTTGTTCGCATCGAAGGAGGTGTGCTTGATCTTCGTCGGCGCCTTGAACCAGTCGACGCGCTTAGCCTGCTCCGCCCAGAATCCCTCGGGGTCGTCGACGGACTGCTTGTACAGCGTCTGATACTTTTCGCGATCGATCCAGGCATTGGCGGCGAAGTCGTCGCTTACCGGATAGACTTTCTGCTGATCGGTCATTGAATAGCCTCTTCCAGGAGATGCACCCTCTCGGTGGATGTTACCGGCTGCTTGTTCTTGGTTGCGCCGGCACCAAATCTGCCTTCCAGCATATACCGCCTGGACACGCCTTCCTCTTAGACATTGGTATCACGATTTTTCCTTTAAATATCAGCCAGTTGTAATGATTTTTCAGCGTCAACAAAAGGCTGATAGACCAAGGTCTGAGCGCACGACAGACAGCGATAGCGACGTCCCTTGCGAGCGAGCGCATGGCGCCGAGCGGTGAAGTAGTGATCCTGGCAGCCGCAATGGTAGCGATACGGCATGGGGCTGGCCCGACGCGTGTCGAAGGCGTGGGTGACCCGCGGCGGCAGGCCGAACAGACGCTCCATCACGGTACGCCATTCACGACCATGGGGCCGCGCGCGGTGGCCGTCACGCAGATGCCTCACCAGCCAGTGGGCCATCTCGTGGGGCACCACCTCGACCAGATAGGCGTGGCGATTCTCGCGATACAGCACCGGATTGAAGCGCAGCCCGCCGCGGCCATAGTGAGCCTGGCCGGCGCACTTGCCGCGCAGGTCGCACCAGACCTTGGGCCTGGGCAGATCGGGATGGTACTGGCGGCACAGCTGCCAGGCGGCCTCCACGCGGTCGAGCAGGGCGCGTTGCAGCGCCGCGTCGTCGAGGCTTGCCAGCCAGTCGCGAGAGAGTTCGGGAAGCGCGGGTTGTTTCATGGGGTGCTAGAATGACGCCCCGCCACGGTGGCGTCCAGCCCTGCTGATGCTATCCGTTCACCTTGCCATGCGAGAGGCCCGATGTCCGACACGCCCCTGCCCCAGCCCCTGCTCGAGGACGAAGAGCTCGAACGCCTCGACGAATTTCTCGATTCCGAATGCGTCGACCCCGACGCACTGGACCTGATTTCGGCCCACGGCTTTCTCGTCGCCCTGGCCGTGGCTCCGCGCGAGCTCGAGGCCGCCACCTGGGTAGCCGAGCTGTTCCATGGCGAACCGGAATTCGCCGACGACACCGAGCGCAGCGAGATCCTGGCGCTGCTGGAAAAACTGCGGCGCAATGCCATCGATACGCTGGAGCAGGGCGGGTTGCCGGAACTGCCCTTCGAGCTGACGCTGGACGGCCTGCCAGCGGAGGAAACTCCCATCGGCGATTGGTGTGCCGGCTTCATGGAAGGCGTTTTCCTCGACGAGGCCGCCTGGTTCGAGCAGGACGAGGAAAACGTCGCCACTCTGCTGCTGCCGTTCATGGCGCTTTCCGGCCTGTTCGACGACGAGCCGGACATGGCCGAACTGGCCGCGGACACCGCCCGCATGGAGTCGCTGGTCAGCCAGCTGCCCGAGCTGGTGCTCGACCTCTACCTGCACTACCGCGTGCCACCGGAAACGCCCAAGCCCATGCCGCGCAAGAAGCAGCCCGCGAGGCGAGGCAAAGGCAAGAACTGACTTCGAAGCCTCTCAACCCAATTGCGTCTTGATTCCGACGTAAGACATATACGTTTCTTGCTGTAGGAAATTGACGTTATTCCCGCTTGGGGATTGTGTCCTCTCACACCTGTCGATACGCTCGTGCGCTTTCAGCAGGGGCGTCGGTATGGCGAGTCATCATCCCGAGATGAGTGAGAAAAGCCAGGGCAAGAACGTGTACTCACGCTCGCTTGGCTAGGCAGTCAATGGCATGGCCCATTTCCCCCATCGCCACAGGATCCCCATTGCTTAGCCCCCGCTCGGAAGGCGCCAAGCGTCCTGTTCGGGTAACAGCATGCCATAGGAAATAAAAGACCTTGGTTTCCATCTATCGTCTCAAGCCACGCTTCCAGCGCCTTCTGCGCCCTGCCGTTCGCTGCCTGTTCGAACACGGCATCACGGCCAACCAGGTCACCCTAAGTGCCTGCCTGGCTTCGCTGTCGATAGCAGCCGTGGTGGCCATCTTTGCCGATCAACGCTGGCTGTTCGCCCTGATTCCGCTCTGGATGTTGCTGCGCATGGCACTCAATGCCGTCGATGGCATGCTCGCTCGCGAGTTCGGACAAAAGAGTCGGCTGGGCGCCTACCTGAACGAACTGACCGATGTCGTCGCCGACAGCGCTCTTTATCTGCCGTTCGCCCTGCTTCCCGGGGTAAACCCGCTCTGGGTGGGGCTGGTGATATTGCTCGCCATGATCAGCGAATATGCTGGAGCACTCGGTCCGATGATAGGCGCTTCGCGCCGATACGACGGTCCGATGGGCAAGAGCGATCGCGCACTGGGCTTTGGTGTACTGGGTGCAGGCGTCGCCAGCGGCTGGCTGCCGCTGGGCTGGATCGACTGGTCGTTGATGCTGATTGCCGTGCTGCTGTTGGCCACGCTGTATAACCGTATAAGACAGGGATTGGCGGAAGTCGCAGGGCAACCGGTCAACGAATAGCCATCCTGTGCACGACGCATTTCACTTCACTGTTCACTTCGGAAGAGTCTGCATGCTCGATACCGTTGTCGCCTATAGCGTCATCGCTAGTGCCCGTGCCATCACCGGCATGCGTAGCCTGTGGTTAGGCACCACGCCGAAGGCGAAACAGCGCATTTACTATGCCAACCATGCCAGCCACGGCGACTTCGTCCTGATTTGGGCTTCACTGCCATCAGCGCTGCGCCAACGGACCCGCCCAGTCGCCGGTGCCGATTACTGGGCCAAGGGGACGTTGCGCCGCTTCCTCATCGGCAAGGTGTTCCGGGGCGTATTGATCGATCGCCAGCGCACCGCCAGCGATCACAATCCGTTGGAGCCGATGCTCGAAGCCCTGGCCGCGGGTGACTCATTGATTCTGTTTCCGGAAGGCACGCGTAATCTCGATGACGAGGTGAAGCTCCTCCCCTTCAAGAACGGCATCTTTCATCTGGCCAAGGCCTGTCCACAGGTCGAACTGGTACCGGTGTGGATCGACAATCTCAAGCGGGTGATGCCCAAGGGTCAATTATTGCCGCTGCCGTTATTGTGCACTGTTAGCTTTGGTGCACCGCTGATGGCCGAACAGGACGAGAGCAAGGAGTCCTTCCTCGCACGTGCCGTAGAGGCACTGCAGGAACTAGCGCCGGCGGAGGAAGCCTGACATGGATCGCCATACCCTTTTGCTCTTCGCTGGTATCGGGAGCCTTCTGGTGCTGGCTTCCCTGGTGGGCTTCGTGCTGAAGTGGCGCGCAGGTGCGGGTTCCTCCCCGGTCATTGACAACCTCAACGCACGGATCAAGGCATGGTGGTTGATGGTGGCCGTGATCGGATTCGCGTTCCTGCTGGGCCAAACGGCCGTCATCCTGCTGTTCTATGGGGTGTCATTCTTTGCCCTGCGTGAGTTCATTACCTTGGCCCCAACCCGGCGCAGCGATTATCCCGCACTGGTGGCAGCCTTCTACTTCGTCTTGCCGATACAATACCTGCTGATCGCCATCGACTGGTACGGCATGTTCTCGATCTTCGTTCCCGTCTATGTTTTCCTTCTTCTGCCAATCCTGGCCTCTCTGGGGGGCGACAGCGCGCGCTTTCTCGAGCGCGCGTCCACGGTCCAATGGGGATTGATGCTGGCCGTATTCTGCATTTCCTTCGTGCCCGCGCTGCTGACCCTCGACATACCCGGTTTCGAAGGTCGGCACCTCCTCCTTATCGCCTACCTGGTGATCGTCGTACAACTTTCCGACGTGCTGCAGTACGTCTGCGGCAAACTGTTCGGCAAGCGCAAGATCGCGCCGAACCTTTCGCCGTCGAAAACCGTCGAGGGTTTCGTTGGCGGCATTGCCCTGGCTTCTCTGGCCGGTGCATCGCTCTGGTGGATCACTCCGTTCAATCCGTGGCAAGCCGGGCTGGTCGCGCTATTGATCAATTTGCTCGGATTCTTCGGTGGGCTTGTAATGTCGGCGATCAAACGTGACCGGGGAGTGAAGGACTGGGGGCACATGATCGAAGGCCATGGCGGCATGCTCGACCGCTTGGATTCGGTATGCTTTTCAGCACCGATCTTCTTCCATGTGGTGCGCTATTGGTGGGTGCCCTAGGTGACACAGTAAGCGAGCCCGAGGCCGTCAGCATTAACGCAGCCGTGTCAGCCAGGCATCGAGACTGCCGAACAACCACTCCTTGAAGCGCTGCCAGCGCGGCCGACGTGCCCACTCCTCGCGGGAGATTTCGCGGCTGGCGGCGAAGTTGCGCTCGAACAGGGCGACGACTTCGGCGGCGAAGCGGGGGTCCTCCACTTCCTGATTGGCCTCCAGGTTCCAGTGCAGGCTCCAGTGATCGAAGTTGCACGAACCGATACTCGACCACTGATCGACCAGCGTGAACTTGGCATGGATGAAGGCGGGCTGGAACTCGAAGATGCGCACTCCGGCGCGCAGCAGTCGCTTGTAGAAGCGCTGGCCGGCATAGCGGACCCCCGGATGATCGTGATCGCGCCCCGGCAGCAGCAAGCGCACGTCGACGCCGCGGCGCGCGGCCCTCACCAGGCGCATCCGTAAGCTGAGGGTGGGGACGAAATACGGGGTACACAGCCAGATCCGGCGCTGCGCGGAGGAAACCCGGGCATGCAGGGAGTGACGAATGGCCTGATAGCGATACCCCTGCCCCCACACCACCCGCCCCCGCATGCTTCGATAGTCCTCACTCTCACCCAGCGAAAGCGCCAGCTGACGAACCAGCGCGGGATCCCCTTCGCCACGGGTCATCGGCGAGTCCCACAAGCGCGAGAACAGTCGCACCCAGTCGGCCACGACTGGCCCCTCGATGCGCACCGCTATTTCGTACCAAGCAGAGAGAAACTCGTCGAAGACGCCGAATCCGCCGGTGAAGGCCTCACGGCCGTCGATCACCACCAGCTTGCGATGATTGCGGGTGAGATTGCGCGCCAGGGAGCGAAGCCCCAGCGGGTTGAACCAGCGCAATGCCACGCCCGCCGACTCGAGCCGACGCCGATCCTCGCTGGAAAGCCCCATCGCGCCGTAGGCATCCAGCAGCAAGGCGACGCTCACACCGCGCTGTCGAGCTTGTTCCAGCGCTTCGATCAGCATCGTGGCCAGGCGCCCCGACTCCACCAGATAGAGCTCGATCAGTATCGAACGACGCGCTCCCTTGATCGCCGCGAATATTGCCGGCAGGAAACGCGACGACTCCGCCAGCAATTCGAAACGATTGCCTTCTCGCCATACGCCATGCATGGCATGCCCCCTTCCTGCCCGTGATAAACCCGCCGCATGGTACGTCCCCCTGACCTGCGGGCAGCGTCACCGTATACTGGCCCCTGGTTCGATATCGAGGTATGGGATGCCCCTGATCCAAACGCTGCTCGCTGCGCTGTGCGCCCCGCTTAGACGCTTCATCGAAGTCTGGGTGGAAACCCGGCTGGTCGAACCCGAGCCCACCGAGCTGACGCTCGACCCGGCGCTCCCCACGCTCTATGTGCTGCCCCACCCCGCGCTCTCCGACGCTCTGCTGCTGGACAGCCTGAGCCAACGGCACGGTCTGCCGCCGGCTCGAGGTCGTCACCGCCTCGACGGTCAGGAGCTGCCCGCCTGCGTGGCCCTGCCCTCACGTCAGCGGCGACTATGGCGGCGTGCCGCCAGGCACGAGGCCCCCTTTCGCCTCGCCCTGGAACATCTGGCGGCGCATCCTGACGCCGATGTTCAGTTGGTGCCCGTCAGCATATTCTGGGGACGCGCCCCGGGGAAGCGCTTCGGCTTCTGGAGCCTGCTGGCCGCCGACAGCTGGCAGTTGACGGGGCGGCTGCGTCGGGCGCTGTCGGTCCTGGTCAATGGAAAGAGCGTGGAGGTGCACTTCGGCGCCCCGCTGCGCCTTCGCGACCTGCTCGATGCACGCGGCCCCGCCGTGGCCAACCGCAAGGGTGCCCGCCTGCTGCGTATTCACTTCCGACGCATGCGCACCCGAGTGCTGGGACCCGACCTCTCCCACCGCCGCACCCTGATCGAGGGTGTGGCGACGAGTCCCGAAGTGCGACGGGTGATCCACGAGCAGGCCGAGCGCGAGAAGCGCTCTCCCGAGCGGCTGCAGCGGCGCGCTCTACGCTACGGTCGCGAGATCGCCTCGAACATGACCTACCCGGTGCTGCGTTTCATGGACGGTCTGCTGCGTCGCCTGTGGAATCGCCTCTACGACGGCGTCGAGGTACGCGGCCTCGATCGGGTCAAGGCGCTCGCCGGCGACCACACGCTGGTCTACGTGCCCTGTCATCGCAGCCACATCGATTACCTGCTGCTCTCCTACGTGCTCTACCGCGACGGCTTGATGCCGCCCCACATTGCCGCCGGGCGCAACCTGAACATGCCGATGATCGGCCCGCTGCTGCGCCGCGGCGGCGCCTTTTTCCTGCGTCGCAGCTTTCGCGACAAGCCGCTCTACGCCGCGGTCTTCAACGAGTACCTGCATCGTCTGCTCGAGCGCGGCCATCCGCTGGAGTATTTCATCGAAGGGGGCCGTTCGCGCAGCGGCCGCATGCTGGAGCCGCGCCCCGGCATGCTGACGATGACCTTGCGCTCGTTTATCCGCAGCGCCAGCGGCACCAGCCCACCTCGGCTTGCCTTCGTCCCCGTCTACATCGGCTACGAGCGTATCATCGAGAATGCCAGCTATCAGCGCGAGCTGCGAGGTGGCAAGAAGCGCAAGGAGTCGCCGCTGGCGCTGCTGCGCGTCCTCGGCAAGCTGCGCCAGCCCTTCGGCCGGGTGGCGGTCAACGTCGGTGAGCCGCTGCACCTCGGGCCCTGGCTCGACGACATTGCGCGCGACTGGCGTGCCGACACGGTCGAGCCGAAACCGGCCTGGATCAAGACGGCGGTACCGAGGCTCGGCGACCAGCTGGCGCGACGGATCAACGCGGCGGCGGCACTCAATCCGGTCAACCTCGTGGCCCTGGTGATGCTGACCACCCCCCACCGCGCCATCGAGGCGAGCCTCATGCGCCGCCAGCTCGCCTTGCTCGCCGCCCTCCAGCGTCGCTGCCCGGGAGGCAGCCATGTCAGCCTGCCGAAGGGTGAGCCGGAGGAGTGGATCGAACAGGTCCTGGCGCTGGGCATGCTCGAGCGCCGCGCGCAGGCGCTGGGCGACATCCTGGTGATCACCCCGGAGCAGGCCAACCTGCTGGTGTGGTATCGCAACAACGTGCTGCATCTCTTCGCCCTGGCCGGCCTGGTCGCGTTCGCCTTTCGCCATACGCCACGCCACGACCTCGCCACTCTCCAGGCGCGTCTCGAGCCGCCCTGGCCGATCCTCACCCGCGAGCTGTTCCTCGAGGCGATGCCGCTGGAACAAGCCCTCCCCGACATGCTCGCGGCTCTCGATTCGGAGGGGTTGCTGCGCCGCGACGAGGCGGGCTGGCAGCGCCCCGAGGCACTGGGAGATGGCGAGCGACTCGACCTACTGGGCCGCTTGATGCAACCGTCGCTCGAGCGCGGTTACCTGCTGCTATCGAGCCTGCTCGGCCAGCCGCCCGGCGAGCTTGGCCGCGAGGCCCTTGCCGAGCGCAGTCAGCAGCTGACCGAGCGCCTCGCGCTGCTGTCGGGGCGGGATGCGCCGGAGTTCTTCGACCGCAAGCTGTTCGCCAGTCTGATCGACAGCCTCGAGGCCGAGGGCTGGCTATGGGAGCGTGACGATCGGTTGTGGTACGACGAGCGGCTGCGCGCCGCCGCGCAGCAGTCGCGCGAGCTGTTCGACCCGGCGCTGCGGCACAGGTTACAGCTCGTCAGCCACGGTTAGGGAAACGCTGAGCGAATCGCTGCGTTGCGCGGTGTTTCCCGCAAGCATACGACATACGCTTACGGGGCTAGAGGATAAGGTTTCAGGACTTCAGGGAACGGTGCACGTAGAGATCGTAGCGGCTGGTCTTGCCTTCGATGACGTGGTGGGGGGCCGGCCCTTCGATGGGCGGTGCCTTGCGCGCGCGCTTGACCACCACGCGATGCGTGGCCACGTCCAGCGCCGCTTCCAGCAGTCGCGGAGCGTCGCCGTCGTCGCCGGCGAGTTCGCGGAACAGGCGCATCTCCTTCTTGACCAGCGCCGACTTCTCGCGGTGGGGGAACATGGGGTCGAGATGAATCACCTGGGGGAGCACGCCGCTGTTCACCACCAAGCTGGCGAGTTCACGAGTGGCGTCGCCGCGGGTAAGGTGCATGCGGGCAACGATCGGCGCAGCCTCCGGGTCCCTGGCGGCACGCGCCAGGCCATCTTCCAGCAAGGCGTGGATCGCCGCGATGCGCTCGATCAGCAGAACCTCGGCGCCGAGGCTCGCCAGCACGAAAGCGTCCCGCCCCAGGCCAGCCGTCGCATCGATCACGCTGGGGGTGGCGCCCGCGGCAAGACCGCAGGCCCGCGCGATGAGCTGGCCGCGGCCACCGCCGAAGCGTCGCCGGTGCGCCGCACGCCCTTCGGCGAAATCGACCTTGAGCGGCTTGCCGTAGCGGGCGGGGTCGCCGGCCAGCACCAGAGCGCCCGCTTCCCACCGCAGCGCCAGCTCGCCACTGCCGGGAGCGCCGTCGCAAAGCGAAGCGTCCGTGTCCATTACCCGCCTTTCTGCCAGGCGACCTGATCGCGCAGATAGATCGGCTGGACTTCGTGGGCGGCATGACGCTCGCCGGCCGCATAGGCGCGCGCGGCCAGCAGCACCATCTCCTCGGCGGCCGGCTCAGGCTCAATCAGGCAGCGGTCGATCGTGCTGCGAACCTCTTCCGCCAGCTCATCCCAAAGCGCCCACCCGGAGCCAACGCCGAGCCAGCCGCCCTCCCCCGGGCCTCTCGGCAGGCGAAGCCGGGAGGGAGGCATCACCGCCTCCGCTGACAGCGCTTCGGTCGCACCGTCACGACAGTGCCAGGCCGCGACGTAGATCTCGCCCATACGCGCGTCCAGTGCAGTCACGACATGCTCGGCGGCGTGGCGCCGATGCGCTCCCAGCGCTAGAGCCTCCAAGGTGGACACTCCCAACAGCGGTCGATCCAGGCCATAGGCCAGCCCTTGGGCCGCCCCCGCGGCGATACGCAGCCCAGTGAAGGAGCCCGGGCCGCGCCCGTAGGCCACCGCGTCCAACTCGGCGGGCGACACGCCCGCTTCGGCCAGCACCTCATCGACCATGGGCAGCAGGCGGCGAGTATGCTCGCGGGGGGTGAGGGCGAAGCGGGACACGAGCCGCTCCTCGGCGCCGTCACGCTGAAGCAGCAGAGCGGCGGAGCAAGCGCTGGAGGAGGCATCGAGGGCCAGCAGTATCGGCATAGGAGATATCGCGTCTGAGCATGGGCGAACCATTATACGCCGCCGCGCGGTGCGGGACGATGGCCAGCCCACAACGAGCATGGCCCGCCGAAGCGGGCCAGGGATAAAACACAATAGGTCTTTTTCTCAGCCCTCCAGCGCCTCGATCACCTTCTGCGTAATCTCGTCGACGCTGCCGACGCCTTCCACCCGGTGGTAGGCAGGCGCCGCTTGCGGCTCCTCCTGGGCCCACTGCTGGTAATAGTCGACCAGCGGCGCGGTCTGCTCGTGATAGACCGCCAGACGATTGCGCACGGTGGATTCACGATCGTCGTCGCGCTGGATCAGCGGTTCGCCGGTCACGTCGTCCTTGCCCTCCTGCTTGGGGGGGTTGTACTCGACGTGATACACCCGACCGGAGCCCGGGTGCACGCGGCGACCTGCCAGGCGCTTGACGATCTCCTCGTCCGCCACGGCGATCTCCAGCACATGATCGATTTTCACGCCGGCTTCCTTCAAGGCGTCGGCCTGGGGGATGGTGCGCGGAAAGCCGTCGAACAGGAAGCCGTTCTCGCAGTCGGGCTGAGCGATGCGTTCCTTGACCAGGGAGATGATCAGGTCGTCGGACACCAGGCCGCCGCTGGTCATGATCTCCTTGACCTTCAGCCCCAACTCGCTGCCCTCCTTGACCGCCGCACGCAGCATGTCGCCAGTGGAGATCTGCGGAATCTTGTACCGCTCGCAGATGAATTGGGCCTGAGTTCCCTTGCCGGCCCCCGGCGCGCCCAACAGGATCAAACGCATCTAGCTGCTCCTTGAGAGAGTAGAAATTCTTGTGAGTAAATGGAATGTCATGAACGATAACCGCGGCGGCGACACCAGACAACCACAGGCTACTGGGCAAGCCTCACGCCCCCACCCAAAGCTGCTGCATTTTCAGCCAATTAAGGCCGGGTTGCACTTTGGTCTCCCACCCTAAAGTGGAGGGCGCAAATGCCGACGGCGCCCCGGAGGGCGCCGTCGAATGCTGCCTCAGGCAACGGTTACATCAGCAGGCGCCGTATGTCGCTGAGCGCCGCCGCCAGGAAGGCGGTAAAGCGCGCCGCGTCGGCCCCGTTGACGGCACGGTGGTCGTAAGAGAGTGAGAGCGGCATCATCAGCCGCGGCTCGAAGTCCGAGCCGTTCCACACCGGCTTCATCTGGGCCTTGGAGACTCCCAGAATGGCGACCTCAGGGGCGTTGACGATCGGCGTGAAGGCGGTGCCGCCAATGGAGCCCAGGCTGGAGATGGTGAAGCAGCCACCGGTCATCTCCTCGCGTTTGAGCTTCTTCGACTGCGCCTTGCCGGCCAACTCCACGCTCTCCTTGGCCAACTCGATCAGCGACTTGCGGTCGGCGTCGCGAATCACCGGCACCATCAGTCCATCCGGGGTATCCACGGCGACGCCGATATGGACGTACTTCTTCCATACCAGGGTCTCGCCGTCGCTCTTGAGGCTGACGTTGAACTGCGGAAACTTGCGCAGGGCGAAGGCGCACGCTTTTACCAGGAACGGCAGCGGGGTGAGCTTTGCGCCCTGCGCTTCCGCCTCGGCCTTCATCGACTTGCGGAAGGTCTCCAGCTCGGTGATGTCCGCCTCGTCGAACTGGGTGACGTGGGGTACATTGAGCCAGCTGCGATGCAGGTTGGTCGCACCCATCTTGAGCAGGCGCCCCATCGGCTTCTCTTCCACCTCGCCGAACTGGCTGAAGTCCTGGTCCGGCACTGGCGGGATGCCAGCGCCGCCCGCGGCGGCCGGTGCGGCGGCAGGCGTCTGTGCCTTGCCCGCCATCACCTGCTTGACGTAGGCGTGGACGTCCTCCTTCAGCACGCGCTCCTTCGGTCCACTGGGCTTGACCCGCGCCAGATCCACCCCCAGCTCACGCGCCAGCATGCGCACCGCGGGGCCGGCGTGGACCAGCTTGCCGTCGCGCGGCTTGTGGTCGGCCATCTGGGCTTCGGGACTCGGCGTACCGGCCGGCGTCGGCTTGGCCTGGGTGGGCGATGCCGGCTTTTCGCTCGGCTCGCTCGGCGCCTTGCTGGCCTTCGGCGTCGCCGCACGGGGCTTGGCACCGGCGACCTCGATGTAGCCGATCAGGTCACCCTCGGAAACCGTGTCGCCCTCCTTGACGCTGAGTTCGATCAGCTTGCCCTTGTAGGGGCTCGGCACGTCCATGGAGGCCTTGTCGGACTCCAGGGTGATCAGCGGATCCTCTTCGTCGACCTCGTCACCAGCGCTGACGGCGATCTCGATGATCGGCACGTCGCTCGAGCCGGAGAGGTCGGGCACGCGGATCTCCTTGCGCTCGGGCTCACCGCTGATGGCCTCCTCTTCGGCCGGCGCCTCGGCTTGCTCGGCGGGCTCCTGAGTGGTTTCCACCGCATCGGGCTCGGCCTGATCGCCTTCGTCGCCTTCCCCCGCGATCTCCATGGTGCCGATCACGTCGCCTTCGGAGACGGTATCGCCCTCCTTGACGGTGAGAGAGGCCAGCTTGCCGCTATAGGGGCTGGGCACGTCCATGGAGGCCTTGTCGGACTCCAGAGTGATCAGCGGATCCTCCTCGCTCACCTCGTCGCCTTCGGAGACGGCGACTTCGATTACCTCGACGTTCTCCGAACCGCCCAGGTCGGGTACCTTGATCTCGACGGTGCGCTTGCCGCCGCCGGAGGATTTCCCGGCCGCCGGTTTCTCATCGGAAGCCTGGGACGTCGACTCCTTGGGAGCTTCCTCGCGCTTGGTCTCGGCCTCCCCTTCGCCCTTGTCCTCGGAACCGGCATCGTCGCTACCGCCCCCTTCGACGTCGAGCTCGACGATGTCGTCGCCTTCGGAGACGGTGTCGCCCTCCTTCACCAGCACCTTCACGACCTTGCCGCCCTTGGGCGACGGCACGTCCATGCTGGCCTTGTCGGACTCCAGCGTGATCAGGGTGTCCTCGGGCTCGATGACATCCCCTTCGGATACGGCGATTTCGATGATTTCGACATCTTCACTGCCGCCGATGTCGGGAACTTTGATGATTTCGCTACTCAAGGTCGCGCTCCTTCCAAATCGTGCCTGGAACAGGCGGGCTCGCGCCCGCCTGGCCACCGGATCAACTCGTCAGCGGATTGGGCTTGTTGGGATCAATGCCGTACTTCTTGATCGCCTCGGCGACGACCTTGCGATCCAGCTCGCCGCGGTCGGCCAGCGCCTTGAGCGCCGCTACGGTGACGAAGTAACGATCGACCTCGAAGAAGTGGCGCAGCTTCTCGCGCGTGTCGGAGCGGCCATAGCCGTCGGTCCCCAATACATGGTAGTCGGTCGGCACCCAGGCACGAACCTGGTCGGCGAACAACCGCATGTAGTCGGTCGAGGCGATCGCCGGCCCCTTGCGACCTTCCAGGCAACGCGTGACGTGCGGCTTGACCGGCTCGTCGGCCGCATTGAGGAATGCCTCGCGCTCGAGCAGCAGCGCTTCGCGGCGCAGCTCGTTGAAGCTGGTGACACTCCACACGTCGGCGCCCACGCCCCACTCATCGGCGAGCAGTTGGGCGGCGGCCTCGACCTCGCGCAGGATGGTACCGGAGCCGAGCAGCTGCACATGCCCCTTGTCGCCCTGATGCTCGCGAAGCAGGTACATGCCCTTGATGATGTCTTCGGTCGGCACCTCCTCGAGTTCGGGGTGCTCGTAGTTCTCGTTCATCACCGTCAGGTAGTAGAAGCAATTTTCCTTGTCGGAGAACATGCGCTTCAGGCCATCCTGCACGATCACCGCCAGCTCATGGGCGTAAGTGGGATCGTAGCTGCGGCAGTTGGGGATGGTCGCCGCCTGCAAGTGGCTATGGCCGTCCTGGTGTTGCAGACCCTCGCCGTTCAGCGTAGTGCGTCCCGCGGTGCCGCCGACCAGGAAGCCGCGCGCCTGCAGGTCGCCGGCGGCCCAGGCCAGGTCGCCGATGCGCTGGAAACCGAACATCGAGTAGTAGATGTAGAACGGCAGCAGCGTCAGGTTGTGGTTGCTGTAGGAGGTGGCCGCCGCCATCCACGCCGACATGGCGCCCGCCTCGGTGATGCCCTCCTCGAGGATCTGACCTTTCTTGTCCTCGCGATAGAACATGATCTGGCCCTTGTCGACAGGCTCGTACTTCTGGCCTTCCGACGTGTAGATGCCGAGCTGGCGGAACATCCCCTCCATACCGAAGGTGCGCGCCTCGTCGGGTACGATGGGCACCACCTGCTTGCCGATCTTCTTGTCCTTCACCAGGCCGTTGAGAACGCGCACGAACGCCATGGTGGTGGAGATCTCACGCCCCTTGGAGCCGGCCAGTTGGGTGGCGAAGGTCTTGTCCTCGAGCGAGGGGATCGGCAGCGCCTCGAAGTCGCTGCGACGCTGGGGCAGATAGCCGCCCAGACGCTCGCGCTGCAGGTGCATGTACTTGAGCTCGGGCGAATCGTCTTCCGGCTTGTAGTAGGGCACTTCCTTGAGCTGTTCGTCGGACAGCGGAATGCCGAAGCGATCGCGGAACTTCCGCAGCGCCTCGTATTCCATGGTCTTGACCTGGTGAGCCTCCATGGAAGCCTCGCCCTCACCGCTGCCCATGCCGTAACCCTTGACGGTGTGTGCCAGGATCACGGTGGGACGGCCATTGGCGCTGTTCACCGCCTCGTGATAGGCCGCATAGACCTTGAACGGATCGTGGCCGCCACGATTCAGGCGCCAGATGTCCTCGTCGGACATGTCCTTGACCATCTCGGCGGTCTCGGGGTACTTGCCGAAGAAGTGCTCACGAGTGTAGCCGCCATCGATGGCCTTGTAGTTCTGATACTCGCCGTCGACCGCCTCGTCCATGCGTTTCTGCAGGATGCCCTTCTTGTCCTTCTCGAACAGCGGATCCCACAGCCGGCCCCAGACCACCTTGAGCACGTTCCAGCCGGCACCGCGGAAGACGCCCTCGAGCTCGTCCATGATGCGACCGTTGCCGCGCACCGGGCCGTCGAGACGCTGAAGATTACAGTTGACCACGAAGATCAGGTTGTCGAGTTTCTCGCGGCTGGCCAGATGAATGGCGCCCAGCGACTCCGGCTCGTCACATTCGCCGTCGCCCATGAAGCACCAGATCTTGCGATCGTGCATTGCCCTGAGCTCGCGCGAATCGAGGTACTTCATGACGTGGGCCTGATAGATCGCCTGGATCGGCCCGAGGCCCATGGAAACCGTGGGGAACTGCCAGAAGTCCGGCATCAGCCAAGGGTGCGGATAGGACGACAGACCATCGCCGTCGACTTCCTGGCGATACTTGTCCATCTGCGCCTCGGTGAGGCGGCCTTCGAGATAAGCCCGGGCGTAGACGCCGGGAGCGACGTGTCCCTGGATGTAGACCAGGTCGCCTTCGAAGTCGCCGTTGGGCGCGCGGAAGAAATGATTGAAGCCCACGTCGTAGAGCGTGGCGGCGGACATGAAGCTGGCGATGTGGCCACCCAGGCCCGGGTTGGCACGGTTGTTGCGAATGACCTGGGCGATCGCGTTGTAGCGGATCAGCGAGCGAATTCTCCGCTCCATGAACAGATCACCCGGCATCGGCGCCTCGCGGTGCACCGGGATGGTGTTGCGATGCGGTGTGGACACCGAGAAGGGTGCCTGCATGCCGTCACGGCGCAGCCGGTCGGCCAGGCGTGTCAGCAGGTACCGAGCGCGTTCCTCGCCCTCACGATCCAGGACCGACTCCAGGGAATCCAGCCATTCCGTGGTTTCGACCGGATCGAAATCTTCTCTTGCCTCCAGACTCATAGACGTCTCTCCGAGTGACAATGTGATGTCAGATGGCCCCAGGCGTGCCGATGGGGCGGGTCGCACTACTGACGATCAGGGGAATGCCAGGCCGCGACGCGGCTCTTGTAGTCATATTACAGACGCGTATACAACGAATGGCGTAGAACATACCGTAAAGTGGCCTCCCTGCCAATCGGATAGGAATGGAATTTTTTTCCATATTTTCGATATTGCATTGCAACACAAGATGTTACGACAACTATCCCGCTAATAGGGTGCCTCGAATGCCGAATGTAATAAAACTACCGTATGAATAATCGCTATGCGTTTCAGCTCCCATTTCTCAACGCCTTGAGACACTGGCGGAAGTAGGCCCAGTCGAAGGCGGGGCCGGGATCGCTCTTGCGCAGTGGCGCCACCCTCGCGTGGCTGGTGATGCGCGCGGGATTCATTTCAGGGTAGTCCACCATCAGCGCTCTCGTGGCCAGCGCCAGGGTCCGATACTGCGGGTCACGATAGGCGTGGACCTCATCCCCTTCCAGTTCGATGCCCACGGTGAAATCGTTAAGCCCTCGACGCGCCTGACCACCGTCGATCCAGCACGAACGCCCCGCGTGCCAGGCACGCCGATCGAAGGGCACGAACTGCACGCACTCGCCATCGCGGCGGATCAACAGGTGTGCGGAAACGCGCATCCCCGCGATGGTGGCAAAGTACGGGTGGGAGTCCGGATCGAGCGAGTTGGTGAAGAGAGACTCGATGTGCTCGCCGCCGAACTGGCCGGGCGGCAGGCTGATGGAATGCAGCACGATCGCCGAGACCTCGCCGGCGGGACGCTCGTCCTGGTTGGGCGACGGCACGCGGCGCGCCGCCTCCAGCCAGCCCTTGTCGATTCGCATGGTACTCCCCTGACGTCCTCGCTGATGTTTCCCTATAATGGCGGTCCCGACGCTCCATGAACATTGAAAAGGCCTGCCATGCATTATCAGGACGCCCTAGTCGAAGCGATCCGTGAAGCCGCCGCCCACCTGCTGGCCGAGGATGTGGGGCCTGGCGACATCACTGCGCAGCTTATCCCCGAATCGCAGCGAGCCATGGCGCGTGTCATCACACGCGAGGACGCGATCCTGTGCGGCATGGCCTGGGTCGAGGAGATCTTTCGCCGCCTCGATCCCAGCGTCCGCCTGCGCTGGAGCGCCGCCGATGGCGACCGCCTGGAAGCCGGCCAGTGCTTCCTCGAAATCGAAGGCTCCGCCCGCTGCCTGCTCACCGGCGAGCGTGCCGCCCTCAATCTGCTGCAGACGCTCTCCGCCACCGCCACCCGGACCCGCCGCTACGTCGATCTGCTGGACGGCACCGGCGTGCGCCTGCTCGACACCCGCAAGACGCTGCCCGGCATGCGTCTGGCACAGAAATATGCGGTAACGTGCGGCGGGGGCCATAACCACCGAATCGGACTCTACGACGCCTTCCTGATCAAGGAGAACCACATCGCTGCCTGCGGCGGCATCGCGGCTGCCGTCGAGGCGGCACGCCGCATTGCCAACGACCTGCCGGTGGAAGTGGAAGTGGAAACCTTCGACGAACTCGATCAGGCCCTGGCGGCGGGCGCCGATATCGTCATGCTGGACAATTTCTCGCTCGACGATATGCGCGAGGCGGTGCGGCGCAGCGCCGGCAGGGCCACGCTGGAGGCTTCCGGCAACGTCGACGAAACCACCCTACGTCAGATCGCCGAGACCGGCGTCGACTGCATCTCCAGCGGCGCACTGACCAAGGATGTTCGCGCGATCGACCTGTCGATGCGTATCGTCGAGCTGCACGACGCCTGAACGCATAGAGCCGCGCTCGCCGACACGCGCTCGGCTCAGGTCTCGACAGCCGAGAGGCGCCTCTCAAGGCGTCTCCTTTCGAGGCGTACACCCTCCCGCGTCACCCATTCGACGCCGAGGTCGTGCCAGCCGCGGCGCAGCAGGCTTTCGGCCAGCATCAGGCTGGCGTCGACGGTCACTTTGTCGGTGCCGTGCTCGATCAGCATGCGCTCGGCATGCACCAGCAGCGTCGAGCCGATACCCCGTCGCGCCAGCGAGGGCCACACGTAGAGCGTCTCGACGTGGGCTCGGGGAAGGTCGACCTCCAGGAACCCCACGCAACGACCGTCGCAGGTGGCCACCAGCGTCGTATAAAACGCCTGGCGTGCCGCCCAGGCGCTGGCCTCACGCGGCATCGAGCCGGCCCATGCCTCGCGCTCGGGCACACTATAATGGGTCGCAGCGCCCTGCATCACGGCGTGATGAAAGACTTCCGCCTGGTCGGCACCGTCACGCGCCTGGGCCTGGCGGTAGAGTACCCGCGGCGTCCGAGCCTCACGCGACGAAGCTTCACTTGTCGTCATCGATTCCATCTGTTCATGCCCTGAGTGAATTACCCGGCATGCAGGGTACACAAGCTCGCCGCCGCGGCCAATGGAAGGCATACTCGTCCCATGACGCCCCCTTCTCCTTCCGCCGGCCACTACGCGATGCAGCCCATCGGCCATATCGCGAGCGACTTTCCCGACAAGTTCGGCGTGCCTCGTCAACCCGGCCTGGCGCCGGCCGCCCATGCCTCGCTGGTCTTCGTCCCGCCCTTCGACGACCCCTTGGCGATACGCGGCCTGGACGCCTTCAGCCACCTGTGGCTGACCTTCGTCTTCCATCTGAGCCCGGAACCCGGCACGGCATGGTCGCCACTGGTGCGTCCGCCACGGCTCGGTGGCAACGCCAAGGTCGGCGTGTTCGCCAGTCGCAGTACCCATCGACCCAACCGGCTGGGGCTATCGCTGGTGGAACTCCGCAGTGTCGATACTCACCGCGGCGTACGTCTGGTGCTGGGCGGTTGCGATCTGGTCGACGGCACACCGGTGCTTGACATCAAACCTTATCTGCCCTGGACCGAGTCTCGCCCCGATGCCCGTGCCGGCTTCGCCCCCGAGCCACCTCCCCAGCATTCGGTGTCGTTCAGTGCCGAGGCCGAGAGCACCCTCGCCGCCCGCTCCGATGGCGACTCGCTGCGCGAACTGATCCGCCAGGTGCTGGCCCAGGATCCCCGGCCGGCCTATCACCGACGGATGACGGAACGGACCTATGGCGTGCGGCTGCGCGACGTGGACGTACGCTTCCAGGCCATGGTCGACGCATTGGGGCAAACCGTTCTGCGGGTAGTCGACATCGTGCCTCCCCCGCCCGCTGCGCTGTGACAGCAACTCCGTTTGACCTACGCTGATCAGCATGAGCCCCGACAACACACGCGCTAGAGGATCTGGCCATGCCTTTGACACTGGAAGGCTTCGTCGCACTGAGGATCAGCGGCGACGGCAAGGAGAGCATTCGCATAGAGGCCGATGACTTCACTTATCGGGAAGGCGGCATGAGGGTTCTGGGCGATCAATGCACCAAGCATGAATTTCTCTATACCTACGAAGAGGACCCGCGCTTCGAACTCACGCTCACGGCGACGGCCCTGAACGGCGTCGTGGAAGGAAGCAGCCTGCTCATCGACGCGAGCGAGGATATCGAAGTCGAAGAGGAGCAGAACACGATCGTCGCCACCTTCGATCATGATCCGGATCAGGACGACGAACCGCTGACGCCGGTTTCCAGCAACTGAAACGGCGCGCTCCCGCCGACGAGCCGGCGACTCGTCGGGCTCTGGAAGGGCGCCGTTGGTATGACTGGGGCAGTAGACTGCTGCCCAGGCCGGGACTCGCAGAACTTCAGGCAGCGACGTTCAGTCGAAGCCGATCCCGATGCGCCGGCCCACTTCCTCGTAGGCCTCGATCACCCCGCCCAGGCCTTGGCGGAATCGATCTTTGTCCATCTTGTTGCGCGTTTCGGCATCCCAGAGACGACAGCCATCCGGCGAGAACTCATCACCCAGCACGATCTGGCCCTTGAACAGGCCGAACTCGAGCTTGTAATCCACCAGCAGCAGGCCGCCGTCGGCGAAGAGCTGCTTGAGTACTTCGTTGACTCTGAAGGTCAGCGCCTTCATTTCGGCGAGCTGCTCGGGCGTGGCCCAACCGAATGTCTCGGCCAACGACTCGTTGATCATCGGGTCGTGCAGCGCATCGTTCTTGAGGAACAGCTCGAAGGTGGGCGGCACGAGTTCCTTGCCCTCCTCGACGCCAAGGCGCCTGACCAGGCCACCGGCCGCGAGGTTGCGCACCACACACTCCACCGGAATCATCTCGAGCTTCTTGACCAGGCTCTCGGTGTCGGAGAGACGCTTGACGAAGTGAGTGGGAATGCCCGCCGCCTGCAGCCTCTCCATGATGAAGGCATTGAAGCGGTTGTTGACCATGCCCTTGCGCGCCAGGGACTCCATGCGCTCGCCGTCAAAGGCGCTGGTGTCGTCGCGGAAGTGCAGCACGAGCAGGTCGGGGTCGTCGGTGGCGTACACCGACTTGGCCTTGCCGGCGTAGAGTTCTTGGCGCTTTTCCATGGGAGTCTCCAAAGGATGAAGGCATGACCTGAAAGGTGGCAATTCAGTTGATCGCCTGCCAGTGCAGCCCGCTGTCCTGGGCGGCGACGATCAGGCGCGACGCATCGCCGTCGAGCAGTGGCGACAAGGCCTCGAGGGCAAGCTCGGGACGATTGTTGTGCTCGGACAGATGCGAACAGACGATGTATTGCAGCCGGTCGAGGCCCAACCGCTTGAGCAGCATGGAGGCCTGGCTGTTGGCCAGGTGGCCCCAGTTGCCGCCAACCCGGCGCTTGAGCCGTGGCGGATAGGGCCCTATCTCGAGCAGGTGGCGATCGTGGTTGCATTCGAGTATCAGCGCATCGCAGCCGCTGAAGGCTTCGATCACGTGATCGGTGGGATGCCCCAGGTCGGTCAGCACCCCTAGGCGACGATCTCGCGATTCGAAGCGAAACTGAACGGGCTCGCGAGCATCGTGGGGCACGGTGATCGGATCGATCACCAGGCTCTTGATGGCGAAGCGCGACTGGGGAGTGATCCAGTAACGCTGCGGGACCTCGCCAAGCCGCCCCGAGAGCCAGGTGCCGGGAGTGATGTATACCGGCACTCCGTGGCGGCGAGCCAGCGGCCCCACCCCGCGCAGGTGATCGCCGTGTTCGTGGGTGACCAGCACCGCATCGAGCTGACGCGGATGCACGCCGAGCCTTGCCAGACGGCGCTCGGCCTCGCGCAGACCGAAACCGCAATCCACCAGTACCTGCGTCTCACCATCGCTGACCAGCGTGGCGTTGCCCTTGCTGCCGCTACCCAGCGAGGCGAAATTGAGCTTGCTCGTATCCTCGGCCGATGCCGCCTCGATGGATTGCAGAAGACTCATCAGCGCAGCAGGCCCGACACCCGCTCGAGCAGCTCACGCGCGTCCTCGTCTGAGAAGGCGCGCTCACTTTCATTGACGGCCCGCAGCACGGTGCGCTGCGGCCCCGCGGACTCGAGCACCAGGCGAATGTTCTGCGACATCTGGCGTACGTCCGGACTGAAGATGATCTGCAGCGGATTGCGGTCGCGCTCGGTAAGCGTCATGTAATCGACTAGGAAGTCGTGCCGTTCGGGACTCTGCTCGAGCAGTTCGCGACGCCCCTCCACGGTGAAGTCGGCTTCGAGCTGGTGACTCAGCTCGGCCCAGACGCGGTCGATGTCGAGCGGAATGATCACTCCCCATTCGCCGTCGGGAAGCCGCTCGATGCGCAGGCGATCCTCGCCGGCGATCTGCTGGCCGGCCAGCGAAGCGGCACTTGCCGTGGCGGTGCGTGCGCTGAAGTGCTGCTCCAGCGCATCGAGGCAGGCTTCCACCGAGCGTCCATTCTGATCACAGCGCACTTCGCTATCGCCGGCACGCAGCCCGGGACGGACACTCAGCCGGCCTTGGCTGGTCTCCAGCACGCCACGGCGGTCGTCGCTGGCCTGTACCTGCAGCCCCCGTGCGCGGGCGAAATCCTGCAGCTGCGGCCACACCATGCCCGGGTCGGCGCCCACCACCAGCCAGCGGTCGTTACCGATCTCGCGCCGCTCGACGAAGTCGCGCTCCGCACCGCCCGACGACAGGCGCTCGGGGCTCGGCGCGCGAAAGCGCTTGTCGCTTCGATGCAGGTCACTGCTGGCTTCCGGTACCGGCATGGCATCCCGGTAACGCTGCTCGTTGCGTCCCTCCGGCAGGACCAGGGGCGCACTGCGCTGGGCCTCCACATAGTCGATGTTACGATCGTCATAGAAGCCTTCTCGGGCACAGCCGGCGGTAGCCAAGGCAACGGCCGCCACCAGCGGCATCCATTTCAGCGCAGAATTCATGCTTCCACCTTGCAGTCAGTTATCGGGACCTCGGGGATCTACCCGCGAGCGTCAGTCTTCGATGACGCCAGCCAGTTGCAGGGCCTCGTCCACCGTCGCATGGTACTTCTCGGACAGCCATGTGAGTGGCAGGCGTATGCCCGGCTCGATCAGCCCCATGCGATGCAGTGCCCACTTGACCGGGATCGGGTTCGATTCGATTCCCAGATTGGTATGCAGCGGCATCAGTCGAGTATTGATCTGGTGAGCTCGGTCGGCGTCTCCCGCCACCGCGGCGACACATAGCTCATGCATGGCCTTGGGAGCGACGTTGGCGGTCACCGAGATATCGCCATTGCCTCCCATCAGCATGAACTCGCAGGCGGTACCGTCATCGCCGGAGTAGAGCATGAAGCCGCTGCCCTTGAGGCGAGCGATGAGATCCTCGGCACGCTCCAGGTTGCCGGTGGCGTCCTTGAGCCCGATGATGCCGTCGACCTCGGCCAGGCGCATGACGGTCTCGTTGTAAAGGTCGGAGCAGGTGCGGCCGGGCACGTTGTAGAGGATGACCGGCAGTCGGCTGCCTTCGGCCACGGCCTTGAAGTGGCGGTAGAGACCTTCCTGAGTCGGCTTGTTGTAGTAGGGGCACACCGACAGGCAGTAGTCGGCCCCCACTTCGCTGGCATAGCGCGCCAACTCCACGGCTTCGGATGTCGCGTTGGCACCGGTACCGGCGATCACCGGAATGCGCCCATTGACCTCTTCCACCACGGCCCGAATCACGTCGAAGTGTTCGGCGAACGACATGGTGGTGGGTTCACCTGTGGTGCCGGCTGCAACGATGCCGTCGGTGCCGTTGTCCAGGTGGAAATTCACCAAGCGGCGCAACGCCTCCCAGTCGATGTCGCCATTGGCCTTCATCGGCGTCGCCAGGGCGACGATACTGCCAGTGATCATCCTGTCGTTCCTCTACGCATGAGCCGCTCTGCTGCACTCGGGCGCCGCTCTGCAATGCACCCTCGATGCAAAGGGTAAATGGTACTCAGGCGGCACAAGCGTGTACAGCGCGGCGGTTGGCTCTTTGACAGCTCGGGCCGGGTTGCGTGTAATCGGGCCTCGCGAGCCGGTATCTACGCGCCGGCCCTCCCCGTCCGTCCAACATCGGTCATCATCGAAAGGAGCGCCCATGACGCTTGCCATCGGCCAGCCCGTGCCCGACTTCACCGCCCCCGCCACCGGCGACACCACGATCACTCTCTCCGAGCTGAAGGGACGCCAGGTGGTCGTCTATTTCTATCCCAAGGCCAGCACACCCGGCTGCACGACCGAAGGCGGCGACTTCCGCGATCGCAAGGCGGACTTCGAGGCGGTCAATACGGTCGTGCTGGGTGTCTCCCGCGACGGCATCCGTGCCCAGGAAAACTTCAAGGCCAAGCAGGGTTTCAACTTCACCCTGATCTCCGACAAGGACGAAACGGTCTGCCGGCTGTTCGACGTCATCAAGCTCAAGAAGCTCTACGGCAAGGAGCATCTCGGCATCGAGCGCAGCACTTTCCTGATCGATGCCGAAGGCAAGCTGGCCCGCGAATGGCGCGGGGTCAAGGTGAAGGGGCACGCCGACGAGGTACTGCAGGCCGCCCAGACACTCCACGCCGGCGGCTGACCCCGCCACCCCGGCCGGCTGGAGGTGCGCCCTGCCTACTTGCCGGCCGGCTCCTCCAGCTCCAGCGCCCCGCGCGAATCATAGTAATGCCGAATCCCCCGCGGCCAGGCATAGACCAGCGCCTTGAGCAAGGTGGCCAGCGGAATGGCGAAGAAAATTCCCCAGAACCCCCACACGCCACCAAAGAACAGCACCGCCAGGATGATCGATACCGGATGCAGGTTGACCGCCTCCGAGAACAGAATCGGTACCAGCACGTTGCCATCGAGCGCCTGGATCACGCCATAGGCGACCAGCACGTAGAGGAACTGCTCGGTCATGCCGAAGTGGAAGCCGGCCACCGCCGCCACCGGTAGCGTAGCCACCGCCGCCCCGATGTAGGGCACCAGTACCGAGAACCCCACCAGTACCGCCAGCAGCGCCGAATAGGGCAGTCCGAAGAAGGCGAAGGTAAAGAACGACACCGTGCCGACGATAAGTATCTCGATGAATTTGCCGCGAACGTAGTTGGCGATCTGAGCGTCCATTTCCTGCCAGATACGCGTCATTAGTGTGCGCTGCTGAGGCAATAGCGAGAGCGTGAAGCCCACGAGCTGCTGGCGATCCTTGAGCAGGAAGAACACCAGGATTGGCACCAGCACCAAGTAGATGATCAGCGCCAGAATGTTACCCAGCGACGCCAGCGACAGCGTCAGAGCACGCTGTCCGAACTGAGTGAATTCGCGCCCGGCCACGGCGATCCACTCCTGGACCTGATCGGGAGTCACCAGGTTGGGATAACGCTCCTGCACCTCATCCAGCCAGCGCTGCCCGCTGGCGAACATGCGCGGCGTCTCCTGAACCAGCCCCACGAGCTGATTCCAGATCAACGGCATCAGGATGAAGGCCAACGTCAGCAGCACACCGATGAAGGCGAGAAAGACGATGATCACCGCCAGTAGGTGCGGCACGCCCTGCCGCGTCAACGCATTGACCGCGCCCTGCAGCAGGAAGGCGATCACCAGAGCGGTGAAGAAAGGCGCCAGCATGCGACCGAACAGAATTACCGCGGCAAACCCCAGCACCAGCAGCACCAGGAGGATGACCGCCTCCTCATCGGAGAAATAGTGATCGATCCAACCCTTGAATACCTGGCGTAGGGTCATGTGGTGGGCTCCGCGCCCTTGCGCAGCCAGTAGTGATAGATCTCGCCGCGCTCCTCGCGCGCCACCAGCTCATGGATGCTGTTCTCGGCGAAGGTCTCGAAGTCCCGCCAGGAACCGGCATCGGTCGCCATGACCTCAAGGAGCTGCCCGCCGCTCAGTCGGGCCAGCGCCTGTTTGGCCTTGAGCAGCGGCAGCGGACAAGGCAGGCCGCAGGCATCGAGCACGTCATCTGGTTGCAGCGCCATGGTGTCCCCCGGGAAAATGAACGAACTGCCGCAATGGCCCTTTGTGCTTGCACAAAAGGGCGAAACCCCTGAGATTTAAAGGCACTTTGCAGGCCGAATCAATGTCGGATAGTTAACCGACTGCCGCTTCGAAGAGACAGCACATGCTGCGCAACCCACGAACACAGTTGAGCCGCGGCGCCCTCGCGCTGACCCTGAGCTTGACGCTGACCGCCCCTGCCCCTGCCGCCGCGGCAGACGACTATGGCTTGCCAAGTCTCACCGGCAGCAGCCAGGCCGTGACCGGCGAGGAGTTTCGCCTCGGTCGTGCCTGGCTGCGCCAATTCCGCGCCCGGGCTCCCCTCTGGCAGGACGCCATTGCCCAGGATTACCTCGAAGCACTGGTGACGCGTTTGCTGCCTCACAGCGAGCTCACCGACACACGCCCGGTGGTGACCCTGGTGGATAGCCGCGCCCTGAACGCCTTCGCCGTGCCGGGCGGTGTGATCGGCGTGAATGCCGGATTGTTCGCCTTCGCCGACGAGGAGGATGCTGTCGCCTCGGTGATGGCACATGAGCTCGGCCACCTGTCGCAGCGCCACTATGCGCGCGGCCAGGCACGCGCCGAGCAGACCCAGCTGCCCGCCATGGCGGCCATGCTCGCCGGCATGCTGATCGCCGCCAGCGGCGGCGGCGATGCCGGCATCGCCGCCGCCATGGGCTCCCAAGCCGCCTTCATTCAGGACCAGCTGGCCTACTCGCGGCGCTTCGAACAGGAAGCCGACCGCCTTGGGCTGCAGGCCATGGCCCAGGCAGGGTACGACCCACAGGCGATGGTACGGATGTTCCGCGCCATGCAGCGCCAGGTCAGCCTGCAGGGCGGCAATCCGCCGGAATTTTTGCTGACGCACCCACTCACCGAATCGCGCATTAGCGACGCCGAGTCGCGCGCCTCCCAGCTCGAGCCCACCCATAGTCGCGAAGGCGATCCGACCTATCATCTGGTTCGCGCGCGGGCGCTGCTGACGGTACATGAACGCGACCCGCAGCAAGCCGCCACGCGCCTGGCCCAGGATGACGCCCCGGCAGCGGCCAGACGCTACCTGGATGCCTTGATCGCCGCCGAACGTGGCCAGGTCGATAGCGCACTCGGTGAGCTCGACGCCCTGGCCCGCGAGCTACCCGACCTCGCCATGATCCCGGCCAGCGCAGCCGAAATCGCCTTCGAGGCGGGACGCTACGACGATGCCATCGAGCGCAGCCGGCGCCTGCTGCGGCTGATGCCGGGCTATGTGCCAGCTACCCAGCTGCTCGGCGAAGCGATGCTGCAGCGAGACCCCAACGAGGCGTATCGCATCTTGCGCGAACTGGCCGATCGCCGGCCCGAGGACCCGCAGGTCTTCACCCTGCTGGCTGAAGCCGCCGGACGCAGCGGTCGTGAAGCCTGGGGCCACCTGGCCCGGGCCGAACACATGCAGCTTACCGGCGAGATCGATCGCGCCATTCGCCAGCTCGATGTGGCCCGTCGTGTTGCGGAACAGAGCGGGGACAGCAACGCCCTGGCGCGCATCGAGCAGCGACGGGAGGATTTCGTGGGTTATCGCGAGACGATGGAGAAGTTCTGAGCCGCGAGCCGCGAGCCGCGAGCCGCGAGCCGCGAGCAATTTATAAGGCAAAAGCCAGTGACAACGTCACGGGCTTTTGCCCGAAGCCCGAAGCTCAAGAATTGAAATTGAGCATGCGCTCCAGCGGCTTGAGTGCGCGGGCGCGCAAGTCGGCATTGACGAAGATCTCCCCGCTGCCCTCGCGCAGGGCGCCGGCCAGGTTGTCCAGCGCGTTCATCGCCATCCACGGGCAGTGTGCGCAGCTGCGACAGGTGGCGCCATTGCCGGCGGTGGGCGCCTCGAACAGGATCTTCTCGGGCACCATCTGCTGCATTTTGTAGAAAATGCCGCGGTCGGTGGCGACGATCAGCTTGTCGTTCGGCAGCGTCTGAGCCGCCTTGATCAGCTGCGAGGTCGAGCCGGCGACGTCGGCCAGCGCCACCACCGAGGCGGGCGACTCCGGGTGCACCAGCACGGCGGCGTCGGGATAGAGCCCCTTCAGGTCCTCGATGCCCTTGGCCTTGAACTCCTCGTGCACGATGCACGCCCCGTCCCACAACAGCATGTCGGCGCCGGTTTTCTGCTGGATATACCCCCCCAGGTGCTTGTCCGGCGCCCACAGGACCTTCTCGCCGCGAGCCTGCAGATGCTCGATGACGTCCACCGCGATGGAAGAAGTCACCACCCAGTCGGCGCGCGCCTTCACCGCCGCCGATGTGTTGGCATAAACCACCACGGTACGGTCGGGATGCTGGTCGCAGAAGGCGCTGAACTCGTCGGCAGGACAGCCGACATCGAGCGAGCAGGTCGCTTCCAACGTCGGCATCAGCACGCGTTTTTCGGGGGACAGGATCTTGGCCGTCTCACCCATGAAGCGTACTCCGGCCACGACCAGGGTATCGGCCTCGTGGCGAGCGCCGAAGCGGGCCATCTCCAAGGAGTCGGCGACGCAGCCACCGGTCTCCTCGGCCAACTGCTGAATGGCGTCGTCGGTGTAGTAATGCGCCACCAGTACCGCATTGTGGACCTTGAGCAGGCGCTTGATCTCGTCGATGCGAGCCTCGTCCTGGGCAGGAATGCGGGTGGGGCAATAGGCGCGGGCCAGGTGCTCGCGCACCTCGACTCGGGAAGTCATGATCGTCATCGTGTCTACCACTGCGACTGGCAGGGGCTCCCCCTGCGTGTACCGGGTGCATCGCGGTTCGCGCGCTCCGCACGGACGATGCGCCTTGGGCCGGACGGCGTCTCTCGCCATCGTGCCCGTCACGCCATCTTACACCATACGCCAGGGACCTTGGATACCCTTTCCGATGCGCCAGCGTTGAAGTCAATCCAAACGCAAGGCGCCCCCGCCTCGAGGAGGCGGGGGCGCGGAAGCTGGTGGGTCGTGTAGGATTCGAACCTACGACCAATTGGTTAAAAGCCAACTGCTCTACCAACTGAGCTAACGACCCGATCACAGGCCCGGAATGGTGGGTCGTGTAGGATTCGAACCTACGACCAATTGGTTAAAAGCCAACTGCTCTACCAACTGAGCTAACGACCCTTCCGAACGGGTGCAGATATTACTGATCGCCCCCTTGGCTGGCAAGGACTTTTTGACTTTAGGCGACCATTCCGTCCCAGGGAAGCACTGGACAAATCGGCGAGCGAAATGAAGCGCTAGGCGCGAGGAGCGCAAGGCCTGAAGCATATGGGGTATATGTGACGGGCCTGAGCACCACAGCAACACAGCGATTCGCTCGCACAGACATTTGTGAGCGTTTATCTAGCGGCCCTTGGGATTCCTGGGCTTGCGCATCGCCTGCACCGGGCGACGCTTGTTCTTGTCGCGGCTCCAGCGGTTCTTCTCGTCGGGGGTCAGCTCGGGCACCTTGCGTGGCGCCAGGCCGGCGGAGAGGGCCAGATCGTCGATCTCGTCCTGTGAAAGCTCCACCCACTCCCCGGCCTTGGCCCGCTTGTCGAGGAAGATATTGCCGTAGCGCACCCGCTTGAGCCGACTGACGGTGAGGCCCTGGGATTCCCACAGCCGGCGAACCTCGCGGTTGCGTCCCTCCATGATCACCACGTGAAACCAGGTATTGATGCCTTCGCCACCGAACTCCTGCACGTCGGTAAAACGCGCCGGACCGTCATCCAGCATCACGCCCTCGACCATGGCCTTCACGTGCTCCTTGCGCACCTCTCCCATCACGCGCACGGCGTATTCGCGTTCGATCTGGGTGGAGGGGTGCATCAGCCGGTTGGCCAGCTCGCCGTCGGTGGTGAACAGCAGCAGCCCGCTGGTATTGATATCCAACCGGCCAATGGCAATCCAGCGTTCACCCTTCAGGCGCGGCAGACGCTCGAACACGGTGCGCCGTCCTTCCGGGTCCTTGCGTGTACACAGCTCGCCTTCCGGCTTGTTGTACATGATCACGCGACGGGGCGTTTCCTCGGCCCCGCGCAGGGTCACCGGGCGATCGTCGAAGGTCACCTTGTCGCGCATCTCGATGCGATCGCCGAGCGTGGCGACCTTGCCGTTGACCTTGATGCGGCCGGCTTCGATAGCCGTTTCCATCTCGCGACGCGAACCCAGCCCGGCACGGGCCAGGACCTTCTGCAGCTTTTCTGAATGGCTCGTCATGTGTTGTCGGGCTTCTCATCATCGGTGGATTCCGCCCCCGCTCCGCCGTCATCGTCGACGCTGGTGCGGGCACGTTCGGCCAGGCGCGCTTCGAGATCGGCGAAGCTCAACCCTGGCCTGTCGGACGCCTTCCCGGCGTGTGTCGCGTCGGCCGTCCCGGCCGTCGTCTCGCTAGCACTCTTTTCCCTTCCCGCTTCCGCGGCAACCTCGCCCGCAGCCGCAGGTTCGTTTTGCTCCCCCGCGTCCCAGGCCGAGGCGCCGAGTTCCTCGACATTCGTCTCTTCGTCCTCTTCGCCCGCCTCGTCGGCCTGGGCCAGCAAGCGGTTCGGCGGCGGCGGCGCCTCGTCTTCGAATATCGGCTCCGCCATTCCCTTGAGTTCATGCATGGGCGGCAATTCATCCAGTGTCTTCAGGCCGAAGTCGTCGAGAAACTGGCGCGTGGTGGCATAGACCGACGGGCGGCCCGGCACGTCGCGCTGTCCGACCACGCGAATCCAGCCACGTTCGGCCAGCGTACGCATGATCGAGCTGCTCACCGCCACCCCGCGCACCTCCTCGATATCGCCACGGGTCACCGGTTGACGATAGGCGATCAGCGCCAGGGTCTCCAGCAGGGCGCGAGAGTAGCGCTGTGGACGCTCGTCCCACAAACGCGAGATCCACGGCGAGAGCCGTGAGCGAATGCGCAGCTGGTAACCCGAAGCCGTCTCGAGCAGTTCCAAGGCGCCGCGCTCATGTCGTGCCGCGACCCGCTCCAGCGCTTCCCTCAAGTGGCGACGCTGCGGCCGCTCATGGTCGTCGAACAGGCCCTCGAGGCGTTCCAGCGAGAGCGGCTCGGCCGCCGCCAGCAGCGCCGCCTCGAGAATATCGTCGAGGCTGTCGGGCAGTTCCATGGCAGTCATGCTCGATCGTTCCCCTGCGACAGGTCCGCCGCTCCCGCATCTTCGGCGAAGGGGCTTTCGACATCGTATTCTTCGCCTTCCAGCATCTCGTCTTCTTTGGTGTCGCGCGGCGTTCGGGCGCGCACGTGGATCGGCGACAGAGGCGCGTTCTGCACGATCTCGATCATCGCCTCCTTGGCCAGCTCGAGGATGGCCATGAATGTGACGATCACGCCGGCGCGTCCCTCCTCCAGGGTGAACAGCGCCTCGAACGGCGTGTAGTGCTCGTGATTCAAGCGCTCCATGATCGCCAGCATGCGCTCTCGGGTCGAGAGCACCTCACGGCCGACATGGTGGGCCTGGTTGAGCTCGGCCCGGCGCAGGATGCCGGCGAGCGCCCCTAACAGCTCGTCGAGTTCGACATCGGGATGAATCACCCGCGCCTGCAGCGGCGGCAGCGCGGCCCGGGCCGGAAACCAGTCGCGCCCTACCCGGGGGAGTTCCGCCAGCGCCTCGGCAGCACTCTTGAGCTGCTCGTACTCCTGCAAGCGACGGATCAGCTCGGCGCGGGGATCCTCCTCGTCGTCCTCGTTCCCCTCCTTCGGTGGACGCGGCAGCAGCGTACGCGACTTGATCTCGGCCAGCATGGCGGCCATCAACAGGTATTCGCCGGCCAGCTCGATCTCCATCGCTTTCATCAGCTCGACGTACTCGATGTACTGCCGGGTGATGGCGGCCACGTCGATGGCGAGAATATCCAGGTTCTGACGACGGATCAGGTAGAGCAGAAGATCGAGCGGCCCCTCGAAGGCCTCGAGAAAGATCCGCAGCGCCTCCGGCGGGATGTAGAGATCCTCGGGGAGTTCAGTGATCGGCTCGTCGAACAGCCTGGCGAGCGCCTCCGTCCGGACGGCGGCGTCAGGCGTAGCATGCTGCTCGGGGGCAGCCGTATGGGGCGTCTCGCTCACGCGGGGGATGGCCTCCCGGCTGGACTCGTCTGAAGATCGATCACGCAGTCTACCAAGAGCGTGAGGGAGAGGGTAAGTCCGGTTCAGCCAACCGTCAGCCGAACGACTTCCCCTTGGAGGCTCGCGCCGGCAAGACACTCCAGGCGCCTGGCTTCAATGACACCCCGTACACGAGCCCGCGACCGTAGCGTGATCTTGTCGCCGGCCTTGAGCATTCCCGCCACCTGCCCATCGACGCTGATCTCGCGCCCTTCCAGATATGACGCCACTCTTCCGTTCACGGTCACCGTGACGTGATGGTCCTTGGCGATAACGGCTCCTTCTATACTGCCCTTGACCATCACCGGCTCATTGGCAATGAGCTTGCCCGTCACTCGCGTAGCCACACCGATACGACTCCCTTCGTCGCCACTCCGGGCAACGGATATCCCCCCGGCGCTTTCCGTCCCGATAATCGGTTCACTCATCGTCGCGGCCGGCAATAGGCCTTGCTGGGACATGCAGGCAACCGATGCAGCGCTCCCCGGTGTAGCGGAACCCGCGGCGCGGCTTTTCAACTTGCGCCGCCCTCCATCCCAGATGATCAAGGTCATGACAACCACGCCAAGAAAGATAAGCCAAGTCTGAATACCCATTTTCCTTCTCCATGCTCTGCATGTCCCTTATAGGCGCCCAACCCCGAGCATAGTGACGAGAATAGGGCACCGGATCTCGCACAGCTCCGCGCTTTGCTATCTCTGGAAGCGAGCTAGGCTGCTTGGCTATTCGTCGATACGACGACATGCCCTTCAGAAAAGGTTCGGTGCCACGAGGAAAGGACCGTCCGAGCATGACGCGGGGCATCAAGACTCTTACTGCCAGGAGGCTGCATGTTCCACAAGGCAAAGCAACGACAGCCGGAAGCAACGGCGACAAGTGCCGTCGCAACCGATACCAGCCGGCCCCCATCGCCTCGGCAGGAGATGTCCTCCGTAACACGGCCTGGCGTTTCGGTGGTCGGCAGCCATACCCGAGTGCAGGGAGACATCGATGCCGACGAGGACCTGACCGTGGAGGGATACGTCAAGGGAACGATCACCTGCAAACAGAACACCGTCACCCTGGGAACTAGCGGCCAGATCATAGGTGACGTATATGCTCACACCCTGCATGTCTCTGGCGAGGTCGAGGGCAACCTCGTGGCATCGCATCGCGCCACGATCCACAAGGGCGCAAACGTCAAAGGCACGATCGTCGCGCCATGCCTGGTGCTCGAGGACGGCAGTGCTTTCCATGGCAGTATCGACATGGATCCCGACAGCGATGCCCTCAAGAGTGCTTTCAGCGGGATTGCCGACAGCGGCCAGACGCTCGCCTCGTTTGATTGCGACGACAGCGACTCCGACGCACCCGACGCAACACCCGCGCCATGACGCCATGATGCGATGTCCGGCAGGCCGAGCGACCGATCTTAACCGACGCTTGGCGGCGAACGGATCGCCCCCTCACTCCGCCGCTTCGGCCTTGCGATAGCGCCCGGTGTAATCGAACAACTTCTCGTGCACCTGCCAGTGACGGCCAACCTTGCGCCCCACCACGAAGTCCGGCGCGCGCAGCCGTCGGCGCTCGGCGATCACCTCTTCCGGCGTCGTCGGCTGCCAGCGTACCCCCGGGGCGCGTAGATGATCGCGCAGGAATATGGCGCTGAAGGCAGCGCGCTGGGCCGCCGTCTCCAAGGCGAACCATTCGGCCAGGGTCACACCGTCCTCGTCGTGGTAGGTCACCTTGAGCCGCGGCAGGCCGCGTCCGTTGACGGTGGCCTCGAGCTGCATGCCGCTGACACGAAGCACCCTGGCATCCCTGAGACGCAGCGCCTCCTTGAGCTTGTCGTCGGCGTCGACCAGCAGTGTCTGGCAGCCGTGGCAACGGCGCGCGGCGATGTCGTTCTGGGTGCCGCAGCTATCGCATACCTTGAAGCGAAAACGAAAATCGCATTGTTGTCGCCTGTTCGATGCGTCATCAACCAGCCCTTGGCAGCGGCGGCCGAAGTGCTCGATGACGATTTCACCGTCGCGCCGTCCCCAGAACAGGTTGGCGTGGCCGCAGGCGGGGCATTCGACCTGCACCGGCTCGGTGTCCGAGGCCGGCCGCGGGCTGCCCACCTCGGGCGCGTAAAGATCCCAGGGGTTGCCGGCGTAGTCGAGGATCAGGCAATCGGTCTTGCCCGGCGACAGGCGCAGTCCTCTTCCGACGATCTGCTGGTAAAGGCTCACCGACTCGGTAGGTCGCAGGATCGCGATCAGGTCCACGTGGGGCGCATCGAAGCCGGTAGTGAGCACCGCGACGTTGACCAGGTACTTGAGCCTGCGCGCCTTGAAGTCGGCGATCACTCGCTCGCGCTCGGACAGGTGCGTCTCGCCCGTTACCAAGGCCGACTGCCCGGCCGGCAGATAGCCCAGTATTTCCTCAGCATGGGCGACACTGGCGGCAAACAGCATCACGCCCCCGCGATCACGGGCGCGCTCGACGATCTCGGCAACGATGCCCGGCGTGGCGCGGCTACCCCCCACCACCCGGTTGAGTTCCTCCTCGCGAAACACGCCGCTGGATGCCGGACGCAGTGCCGAGAAATCGTAGCGCTCGACGGCTGCATCGATGCGCACCGGACGCGCCAGGTAGCCCTGCTTGACCATCAGCCGCAGCGGCTGCTCGAACACGCAGTCGCGAAAGAAGCAGTCATCATCGCCGCGCACCATGCCATGGTGATGGCGGTGATAGATAAAACCCTGCCCCAGGCGATAGGGCGTGGCGGTCAGCCCCAGCACCTTGAGGCGTGGATTGGCCTGTCGCAGCGATTCGATCACGCGACGATAGCTGGCGTCTTTTTCCGGCGAGACCCGATGGCATTCGTCGATCACCAGCAGCGTGAAATTGCTGTCGTCGAAGAGCGCCAGGTGACGCACCACCGACTGCACCGAGCCGAAAACCACTTGACGCCCGCTCTCCTTGCGCCCCAGCCCCGCGCTGAAGATATCCGCCTCGAGGCCGTAGGCCAGGAACTTGGCATGATTCTGCTCGACCAGTTCGCGCACATGAGCCAGTACCAGTACCCGCCCCCGCGCCAGGCGCGCCAGCTCGGCGATCACCAACGACTTGCCGCTGCCGGTGGGCAACACGACCACCGCCGTCTCGTCGGAGCCGCGGAAGTGCGCAACCACCCGCTCGACCGCCTCCTGCTGGTAGGGACGCAGGGTCGGCAGCGGATGGGCGCTCATGGTAGGTACGGTCGGCAGGGGCATGAAACGGCCGGACAGAAATACGGGATCGCCATCTTACCTGTCGCCGCGCCCCGCGTCAGGGCCCGTCGGAGCCGGGAAAGCGAGGCGGCCTGCCCTCCCACCGAGCGGCGACAGCCTCGAGCTGCTCATCGCCACCGAGCAGTCCTCGCTGAAGGTGCGCTTCCAGCGCCAGGCGCTCACGCTCCGTCATGCCCGGTGCGCGAGTGAAGAGTTCGCGTGCGGCGGCCACCGCCCTGGGCGAGTGCGCCGCCACCGCCATGGCGATATCGCGTGCGGTGCGTCGCGGCTCGTCGGAAAGCCGTGTGGCCAGACCGAGCGTGACTGCCTCGCGTCCTTCGACCTTACGCCCCGTCCAAGCCAACTCGCGCAGCACATCGCCGCGAATGCCCTCGGCCGTCACGCTGACCCCCATGTCGGGGATGATGCCCCAGACGATCTCAAGCAAGGCCAGCCGAGCCTGAGAATGCACCACGCGGATGTCGGCGCCCAGCGCGATCTGCAGGCCGCCGCCATAGACGTGTCCATGTAGGGCGGCGATCACCGGCACGCCAGCCGCGCGCCAGCCCAGGGCCAGGCGCTGCACCGGATTGACACCCCCATTGTCGGCTGCCAACAGTGTTGGCAAGCGCTCGGGACGTGCCAGGATCGCCGCCATGTCGAGCCCGGCACAAAAGCTCTCCCCCTCACCCGCCAAAACCACGGCACGCAGCCCTTCACTCTCGACCAGACGACGCTGCACCGCCAGCAGACCCTCAATCATCGCCCAGTCCAGACCGTTATGTTCACGCGGCCGGCTCAGCACGACCTCGGCCACATGGTCCTCGACGCTCAGCGTCACCCGGTCGTGAAATTTTTCCATGCCGTTGGCTCCTGATTATGTTGGGAAAACCCGCTCCTCCAAGGCATATTCAAACACACGTTTTAGCGTAGAGCAGGTAGATTCCGTACGCCTCGTCTATATTGAGCATTCAGAGCCGTGTCAGACGAAGGCCTAAGCCACGACTGGGCAATGGGGTGTCGGTGGGATTGGTTTTCGTCATACCTGTGAATGGACTTGCTGGGAATTCGCGCTGGAATTACGCGAAACTTGATGAAAATCATGTGATTTGGAGGCACCGTCGGGACAGGATGCGCCCGAGGGGAAGCATTGACGCTTCGCTCCGTCAAAGAGGACACCGCCATGTCGGAAATACCAACAAAAATTGCCAGATTGGTGCTGGTGCTCGATGAGCTGTTGACGTTGGCAGAGGCTCACGAACGAGCCGAACTGACACGCTATCGACGACTTGCTTTCAGCTTCCTGCCCTACGATACCGCCGTCAGCCGCCTGATGGCCTCCCTCGGGATTCAGTGCGAGATGCGCATTGATGAGTTGCGTCGTGTCTCGCACCAACTGGGGCTGACCGACTCCGCCATGGCGCAGGGTTCATCGAGCTCCGCCATACCCCACGCTTTCGTCAGTGATCCGGTCATGGCGCTGGAGACTCTGCGCCAGGCCGTCCACGACGCCGATTATTCGCTGCGCTTCCACAAGCACCTTCGCGAGGCCAGCGCCGTTCCTTCCCTGTTCCCGGTGATGACCGCCATCATCAAGCAGAAACAGGCAGAGCACGCTGTCCTGGAGGGCTTCCTGGCCACCCGCGACGACGCCGAGCAGGAAGGAATGCGCGCCTAGTGGTCCGGCACTGCCGGTAGATGGCTAGGCCGAGCGCCTCGCGGGAAAAGCAACGCAACGAATCCATGCAGCGTACCCAACGCAGCATATCAACGAAGAGGCGGCCCGCAGGCCGCCTCTTCGTCTTCGTCGCTAGCTCAGCCCAGCCAGACCCGGGCGTTGCGGAACAGGCGCATCCAGGCTCCGTCACGGGTCCAGTCGGCCGGCCGCCAGGAGTTGGTCACCGCCCGCACCACCCGCTCGGGGTGAGGCATCATGATGGTGACGCGGCCATCCGGCGTGGTCAGCCCGGTAATGCCCGACGGTGAGCCATTGGGATTGGTCGGGTATTGGGTGGTCACCTGACCGTAGTTGTCGACGTAGCGCAGCGTCACCTGTGCACTACCCTGCATGCTGCGCAGGTGCGCGCTGTCGCGGAACTCGGCGCGCCCCTCACCATGGGCCACGGCGATCGGCAAGCGCGACCCCTCCATGCCGGCCAGCAGAATCGACGGGCTCTTCTCCACCTGCACCATCGCCACCCTGGCTTCGAACTGCTCGGACTCGTTGCGCACGAAGCGCGGCCAGTTCTCGGCGCCGGGAATCATCTCCTTGAGCTGGGAGAACATCTGGCAGCCATTGCATACGCCCAGCGCGAAGCTGTCGCTGCGGGCGAAGAACGCAGCGAACTGTTCCCGCGCGCGAGCGTTGAACAGTACCGACTTGGCCCAGCCACCGCCGGCGCCCAGCACGTCGCCGTAGGAGAAGCCACCGCAGGCCACCAGCCCCTTGAAGCTCTCGAGATCGACACGCCCCTCGAGAAGGTCGCTCATGTGTACGTCCACCGCCTCGAAACCGGCATGGTCGAAGGCCCAGGCCATCTCCAGCTGGCCGTTGACGCCCTGCTCGCGCATGATTGCCACCGCCGGGCGCGCCACGTTGACGTACGGCGCGGCGATATCCTCGTCGACGTCGAAGGTGGGGCTGGCCGAGAGGCCCGGGTCGCGGCCGTCGAGCAGGCCGTCGAACTCGTTCTTGGCGCACTCGGGGTTGTCGCGCAGGGCCTGCATGCGATAGCTGGTCTCGGTCCAGGTGCGCTGGGCCAGCAGCCGGGTGGTCTCGAGCAGCGGTTCCTCGAACAGGGTCACCCGCACCTGGTCGTCGTAACGCGGACGGGCGATCACGCCGCAGGTCTCGATGCCAGCCGCGGCGAACTGCGCCAGCACTTCCTCGGTATGCCGACGATTGATCTGGATCACCGCGCCGAGCTCCTCGGCGAACAGCGCATCCACCGCCTGGGTGGGCTCGTCGATCAACCAATCGAGCTTGATCTCGAGGCCGGCATGCGCGGCAAAGGCCATCTCCAGCAGCGTGACCAGCAGGCCGCCGTCGCTGCGGTCGTGATAGGCGAGCAGCTTGCCGTCGGCGTTGAGTCCCTGGATCACGGCGAAGAACGCCTTGAGATCCTCCGGGTCGTCGAGGTCGGGGCACTCATTGCCGAGCTGTCCGTAGACCTGGGCCAGCGCCGAGCCGCCCAGACGATTACGACCACCGCCCAGGTCGATCAGGATAAGGTCGCTCTCGTCCTGCTCCAGGTTGATCTGCGGCGTCAGCGTACACAGCGCATCGGTGACCGGGGCAAAGCCGGTGACCGCCAGCGTGAGCGGCGAGGTCACGCTCTTCTCCTCGGCCTCGTCGTCGCCGGCCTGCCAGGCGGTGCGCATCGACATGGAATCCTTGCCAACCGGGATGGCGATGCCGAGCTGGGGACAAAGCTCCATGCCCACCGCATGCACGGCGTCGTACAGCGCCTGATTCTCGCCCATGTGATCGGCGGCACTCATCCAGTTGGCGGAAAGCTTGATGTCACCGAGCTTGGCGATGGGTGCCGCAGCCAGGTTGGTGATGGTCTCGGCCACCGCCAGGCGGGCGCTCGCCGCCGGGTCGATCAGCGCCACCGGAGACCGCTCGCCCATGGCCATCGCTTCGCCGGCATGGGTGTCGTAGCTCGCCGTGGTCACCGCGACGTCGGCCACCGGCACCTGCCAAGGGCCTACCATCTGGTCCCGGGCCACCATGCCGGTGATGGAACGGTCACCGATAGTGATCAAGAAGCTCTTGGAGGCCACCGTGGGCAGGCGCAGCACCCGCTCCATGGCCTCGCGCAGGTCGAGGTTGTCGAGCATCACCCCGGGCAGGTCGAGTCTCTCGCGCTGGAATTCACGCTGCATCTTTGGCGGCTTGCCGAACAGCACGCTCATCGGCAGGTCGACCGGCTTCGTCGCGAAGTGACCGTCGCGCACCTCCAGATGATGCGCCTCGGTCGCCTCACCGACCACGGCGTAGGGGCATCTCTCTCGCGCGCAAAGTGCATCGAAGGTGTCGAGATCCTCCGGCGCCACCGCCAGCACGTAGCGCTCCTGAGCCTCATTGCACCAGATCTCCAACGGGCTCATGCCCGGCTCGGCATTGGGTACCGCGCGCAGCTCGAAGCGGCCTCCGCGCTCGCCGTCCTTGACCAGCTCCGGCAGGGCGTTGGAAAGCCCGCCGGCGCCCACGTCGTGGATGAAGCGGATGGGATTGGTGTCGCCCAGCGCCCAGCAGCGATCAATCACTTCCTGGGCGCGCCGCTCGATCTCGGCATTCTCGCGCTGCACCGAGGCGAAATCGAGATCGGCGCTGGAAACACCGGAAGCCATCGATGAGGCCGCGCCGCCACCCAGGCCGATCAGCATGGCCGGCCCGCCCATCACGATCAGCTTACCGCCGACCGGGATTTCGCCCTTGGCGACGTGCCCTTCGCGAATGTTGCCGTAGCCGCCGGCAATCATGATCGGCTTGTGGTAGCCACGGCGTTCGATGCCACCCAAACCCAGCGTGTCCTGCTCGTAGGTGCGGAAATAGCCGGTGAGATTGGGACGGCCGAACTCGTTGTTGAAGGAGGCGCCCCCGATGGGGCCTTCCAGCATGATGTCCAGTGCCGACTGCATGCGTTCGGGCTTGCCGTAATCGAATGCCTCCCAGGGCTGGACGAACTCGGGAATGCGCAGGTTGGAGACGGTGAAACCGGTCAGGCCGGCCTTGGGCTTGCCGCCGATGCCGGTGGCTCCCTCGTCGCGGATCTCGCCGCCGGCGCCGGTGGCCGCTCCCGGATAGGGAGCGATGGCCGTCGGATGGTTGTGAGTCTCCACCTTCATCAGGATATGGATCGGCTCGCGATGCGCGCCGTAGGTGGCACGCTCTGCGGCTTTGCCGGTCAGCGGCGCGGCGAAGAAACGTCCCGCCTCGCTGCCCTCGATGACCGCGGCGTTATCGCTGTAGGCGGACAGGATGCCATCGGGCGAGGCCCGGTGAGTGTTCTTGATCATCTTGAACAGTGAATGGCGCTGCGCCTCGCCGTCGATTACCCAGTCGGCGTTGAAGATCTTGTGCCGGCAGTGCTCCGAGTTGGCCTGGGCGAACATCATCAATTCGACATCGGTGGGGTCGCGACCCAAATCGCGAAAAGCATCGACCAGGTAATCGATCTCGTCGTCGGCCAGCGCAAGGCCCAGTCCGACGTTGGCTTTCTCCAGTGCCTCCCGGCCCCCCTCCAGGATAGCCACCTGCCCCAGCGGCGCCGGTTCATGATGCGCGAACAGCCGGGCGGCATCGGAGGCATCGGTAAGCACGGTCTCGGTCATGCGGTCGTGCAGGGTATGCAGGATCGCGGTGAAGGCCGCTTCCGACATCGGCGCCTTGAGCGCAACCCGATAGGCGATGCCCCGCTCGATACGGCGCACCCGGCCCAGGCCGCAGTTGTGGGCGATATCGGTGGCCTTGGACGACCACGGCGACAGGGTGCCGATACGCGGCACCACCAGGAACAGCTGGCCCTCGCCGTCCGCGGAACTCTGAGGGGACTCGTCCTCGTGCCTGGCCCCGTAGTCGAGCAGTTGGTCGAGCACGTCCCGCTCGTCTTCGGTCAGTTCACCTTCATGATCCACGAAATGCACATAGGCGGCATGCAGGGACTCGACCTCGGGAACCCGTGCGCGCAGGGCAGCCAGCAGCTTGTCGTGACGGAAAGCGGAAAGGGCAGGCGCGCCTCGAAGTTCGAGCATGTCTTGAAGCCTCTGAAGCAAGCGGAGGAAGGGCCGCAGGGCGGCGCAGAAAGCCGCTATGATACTGGAAACGGAGGGTGGGACGAAATGCGGCGGATGACAGTCGCGGCTCGGGCCGTTATGGTGGAGCTCTCATCGCCGATCACCGTCCGGATGCCTGTATTTTCGAGCCGTCTCTCACCGAGTCGCCTGCGTCTCGCTGCCCTGCTGTTGCTGGGGGGCGTGCTGTGCCTGTTTCCCTACCGTCATTACCATTCAGCCGACAACCTGCTGGAAACGGTGCGCGAGCGCGATTTCATCAGCATTCATACGCGCAACACGCCCACGACTTATTACGAGGGCCGTCACGGCCCCATCGGCTTCGAGTACGAGCTGATGCGGCGCTTCGCCGACCACCTCGGCGTGAGCCTGGCGTTGGATGCCCGGCACAATGCCGATAGCGTGCTGAACGCCGTGCGCGAGGAAGGCGACCTGGGCGCCGCCGCCCTGCCGCTCGATCCCACTCAGCAGGGGCTGCTCTTCAGCCGTCCCATTCTGGAACTGCAGCCCGTGCTGGTCTATCGCCGCGGCCTGCCTCCGGTCAGCGAGCCGGAGTCGCTCGCCGGGCTCTCGATCGGCACCATCCGCGGCTCGGGCACCGACCGCGTGCTGCGCGAGCTGCAGGCCGAGCACCCCGAGCTGGGTTGGCGCGAGTCATCGGAGCTGGAAGTGGCCGAGCTGCTCAGTCGGGTAGAGGATGGCCGGCTGGATGCGGCAGTCGTCTATGAACACCAGTTCCGCACCAATCGCATCTTCTTCCCCGGCGTCGAGCGCGGCTTCCTTCTCGGCAAGCCGCTCTCCATGGCCTGGGCCTTTCCCGCTCGCGGCGGCCTGGGGTTGCAGCAGGAAGCCAACCGCTTCCTCGACGAGCTGAAGCACGAAGGTGAGCTCGACCGGCTGGTTGCCCAGCACTTCGGCCATGACGACTATCTCGAGTACGTCGGTGCGAGAGTCTTCATCTCGCAGCTCAACGAGCACCTACCCACCTATGCCGAGCTGTTTCGCGAAGCGGCCCGCAACACCGGCTTCGACTGGAAGCTGCTGGCGGCGCTAGCCTATCAGGAATCTCACTGGGATCCGCAGGCCACCTCGCCTACCGGGGTGCGCGGGCTGATGATGCTGACCCAGCCCACCGCCAACGAGCTTGGCGTGGACGACCGCCTCGACCCGGCCGAGAGCGTCAATGGCGGGGCGCGCTATCTGCGACAATTGATGGACCGGCTACCCGAATCGATCCAGGGCGAGGATCGGCTGTACATGGCCATGGCAGCCTATAACGTCGGTCTCGGTCATCTCTACGATGCGCGCAAGATCACCGAGGAGCTCGGCGGCGATCCCGATCGCTGGGCCGACGTGCGCGAAGCCCTGCCGCTACTGCAGCAGCAGGCGTGGCACAGCAAGACCCGCCACGGCTATGCCCGCGGCGGCGAACCGGTCATCTACGTACGCAACATTCGCCGCTATTACGAGATTCTGACCTACGTCGACCGCAGCCAGCAGCAGTATCTTCAGCTCGCCGAACCGGGATCGGGCGAGGCCGCCTCCCCCCCACTCTTCGATATCATCGATCCCATTCTCTAGCGCTGAGCATTTTCCAGCCGAAGACTAGCGACAGCCAGGCCCGGTCGTATCGTCGCCGCTATCCCGGCGAGCCTCGAAAAACGTCTTGAGCAGCCGCGATGCGCGCACCGCTAGCACCCCCCCTTGCACGCTCACCCGGTGATTGTGCCACGGCTGGGCAAACAGGTTGGCTTTCGACTCCACCATGCCCGTGCGAGGCTCGGCGGCGCCATACACCAGCCGGGCGATGCGGGCATGGATGATCGCACCGGTACACATGAGACAAGGCTCGAGAGTGACATAGAGAGTGCAGCCATCGAGGCGATAGTTACCCAGGCGAACGGCGGCATCGCGCAGCGCGCGCACCTCGGCATGGGCGCTGGGATCATGGCGCGAAATCGGCGCGTTGAAGCCCGCCCCGACGATCTCCCCCGTCGCATCCACCACGACCGCCCCCACCGGCACTTCACCAACCGCCAATCCTTCGTGCGCCTGGTCCAGCGCCCGATGCATGTAGAATTCGTCACTGCGCATCGGCCAGGACTCCGTTATGCTGATGCCTGAAACAACCGTATGAGTCGCCCTTGAGGAAGCCCCATGACCGACGCCCTGAACGAGCTCGTCGCCCTGCTCGGCCTGGAAGAGATCGAGGAGAACCTGTTTCGCGGCCGCAGCCAGGATCTTGGCCTGCCGCAACTGTTCGGCGGCCAGGTTCTCGGCCAGGCGCTCTCGGCCGCCACGCACACGGTGGACCCCAGCCGTCAGGCGCATTCACTGCACGGTTACTTCCTGCGCCCCGGCGATCCCCATCGCCCCGTAGTCTATCAGGTCGACGCCGTACGCGATGGCGGCAGCTTCACCACCCGGCGCGTCACCGCGATCCAGAAGGGGCGCCCGATCTTCTTCTGCAGCGCCTCTTTTCATGGCGAGGAACAAAGCATGGCCCACCAGATGGCCATGCCCGAGCTCGCCCTGCCCGATGTGCTGGAACGGGATCCGAACGCTCGTCTGGAACGTTTCCCAGGTCATCCCATCGAATTTCTGCACCTTGGCGACGAAGCCGAACCCGGGCAACCCTCGCGCAAGCGCTTGTGGTTCCGGTTGACCGGGGAGCTCCCCGACGACCCCGCCCTGCACCGTTACCTGCTGGCCTACAGCTCCGACTTCAATCTGCTGACCACGGCGCTGGTGCTTCATGACATCACTTTCCGTGATCCACGCCTGCAGATCGCCAGCCTCGACCATGCCCTTTGGTTTCACAGCGACGTGAAAGTGAACGACTGGCTGCTCTACGACATGGACAGCCCCTGGGCCGGCGGTGCTCGCGGCTTCGCTCGCGGCAGCATCTACGACCGCCACGGCCGCTTGGTCGCCTCCTCGGCGCAAGAGGGCCTTACCCGCCTGCGCGATGCTCGCTAGCGTAGGCGACCAACGGTTGATATACGCCTAATGTCGTAGCCTCCGCAGGCCTGGAGGACCTCAAGAATCGGCGAAATCCGCCGAAGTTAGTGAGTGCTTGCCACCCGTTTCTGCAGCACTCCTTCTTCTTCCGAGGTTCCCGCAATGAAAGCATCGGTTCCCAAAACCTCATTCGCCTTGAGCCTTCAGGCCCGCCTCCTGATGCTGGTCTTGCTGCCCCTATTGCTGACCACCCTCAGCTTGGTGGTCATCGAGGCCTATACCCGCATCCAGGACAATCGAGTCAACCTGGAGCATCAGCGTCAGCTGCTCATCGAGACCCGCAAGGCCGGGGTGCGCGACGTGGTCGAGAGTGCTCATACGGCCATCGAGCCCATTCTGAAGGCAGCCGACCTCAGCGACGCCGAGCGGCGCGAGCGTGCCGCCGAGATCCTGCGCGCCATCCGCTTCGAGGGAGGCAACTACGTCTTCGCCTACCAGTACGATGGTCTCAACGTGGTCACCGCGCCCATGCCCGAGCGCGAAGGCACCAACATGTACGATCTCCAGGCCCCGGATGGCTCCTATATCCTGCGTGACTTGATCGCAGCGGCACAGCGGGGAGGCGACTTCTACGAGTACCCGTGGGAGCACCCGGGCACAGGAACCGTCGAGCCCAAGTACTCCTACGCGGCAAACGTACCCGAGTTTGGCTGGATGATCGGCGCCGGGGTCTATGCCACCGAAATCGACGCCGCCATGGCGAGCGCCGAGACGCAGGCGGCCGCCGAACTGCGCCACTCCATCCTGACCTCGACGCTGCTGGGGCTGGGACTTTTTGTCGGCGTGGCGATCGTGTCGATCTGGCTGGTGCGCCGCACCGTGCGCCCGATCCGGCGCACCGCCGAAGCCATGCGCGACATCGCCAAGGGCCAGGGCGACCTGACTCGCCGGCTGAAGGTGGAGAGCCGCGACGAGATCGGCGAGCTGGCCCGCCAGTTCAACGCCTTCGTCTCGCGCATGCAGGATACGCTGCGCGACGTACGCCGCAGCACTACAAGCGTGAACCAGGCCGCCGAGGAGATCGCCCAGGGCAGCGACGAGCTCGCCACCCGCACCGAGCAGGCCGCCGCCAACCTGCAGGAGACTTCCGCCTCGATGGAGGAAATCACCGCCACGGTGAACCACAGCACCGAGTCGGCTGAACAGGCCAACCAGCTGGTAGTGGCCACCACCCAGGTCGCCCGCGACGGCGAGAGCGCCATGCAGCGGGTCGAGCGCACCATGGCCGACATCGATGCCTCGTCCAGCCGCATCGCCGAGATCGTCAGCCTGATCGATGGCATCGCCTTCCAGACCAACATCCTGGCGCTCAACGCCTCGGTGGAAGCGGCGCGCGCCGGCGAGCATGGGCGCGGCTTCGCCGTGGTCGCCCAGGAAGTGCGCACCCTGGCCAGTCGCTCCGGCGAAGCGGCCAAGGAGATCCGCGCCTTGATCAACACCTCCGTGGCCCACGCCCGCGACGGCAGCGAGATCGTCCAGCGTGCCGGTGCCACCATGCAGGAGATCGTCTCCAGCGTGGCCCGAGTCAGCGACGTAATCGCCGAGATCAGCGCCGGGGCGCGCGAGCAGAATGCCGGCATCGGCCAGATCAACACCGCCGTGGCCGAGATGGACACCATGACCCAGCAGAACGCCGCCATGGTCCAGCAGTCCTCCACCGCCGCCGCCGAGATGCGTCGTCATGCCCAGCACCTCAGCAATCTGATCGGTACCTTCATCCTCGGCGAGGATGCCCCTGCGGCGGCGAAGGCGCCACAGCGCGCCGCCCCCACTGCCCGACTCGCCTCGCTGCCGCGGCCCGCGACGGATCCCAAGCCGCGCAAGGCGCACGCCGGCGAGGAGGAATGGGAAACCTTCTGATGGAAGTAGGCGCCCTGGCCACACCGGGGCGCCTACCCCTTGCTGAGTAATTTCTCGATCAAGGGCCGGCCTGACTCGCCCCATCCGACTCCATCTGCCCGCGCCGTTGGAGCCACCTCATCGCAAGCCAGCATAGCGCCGCCCAGGCCGCTCCGGCCGTCCAGCCGGCAAGCACATCCGTCGGCCAGTGAACGCCGAGATAGACACGGCTCGCACCCACCAGCAGGGTGAGCAGTATCGCCATCGTCAACAAATAGGCCTTCAAACGCATTTCGGCCTGCACCCGACTGAGCAGGGCCGCGAGCGTGAGATAGGTCACCGCCGACATCATGGCATGGCCGCTGGGGAAACTCGCGGTATAGACGAGCGACTCATGGGGGACCAGGTCGGGGCGAGGACGATCGTAGCCTATCTTCATCAGCGTACTGAGCAGCATGCCACCGGGTACGGCAACGGACGTGAACAGAGCGGCCCGGAAACGGCGTGCGAGCAGCAGATATCCCAGTGCACCGACCGTGATCATGACAAGCACTCCGACACCACCGAGCGCAGTGAAGTCCCGCCCCATCTCCTCGACCCAGCCAGGGCCGAGAGGGTCGGCATGATCGGCCGGGTTGCGCAGCATCAGCAGAACGGTTTCGTCGACGCTCAAGGTGTCGCCCTCGGTGACTTCGTCCGCCAGTTCGACGAATGTCCAGATGCCGCCGGAGAGCACCAGCACCGAGAGCAGAGTTGAGAACTCGTGCTGCCCCAGCCAGGCCAGCACCGATGAGGCACGGCGCCTCAGATCGGCTCCTGCGAATCCCTTCATGCGTTCTCCTTGCCAAGATATGCCCAACGTTATAGTTATTCGGTTCGCTCACTCAGAGCAAGCCGATCAGGTACTGAGCCGATCGACGCCAATGGACTGACAGAAATAAGGCCGCCACGGCTAATGCCGTGACGGCCTCGTTCTGCAAATTTCAAGCAGCGTTAGCGGTTTCCGCCTCCGCTGTTCTTGCCGCCTTTCTGACCGGCTTCGGAAGCCTTCTGCGGATCGTTGGCAAAATTGCCGCTGCTCTGCTGGCCGCCTTTCTGGCCGGCTTCAGAAGCTTTCTGCGGATCATTGGCAAAATTGCCGCCGCTTTGCTGACCGCCTTTCTGGCCGGCCTCCGAGGCGCGCTCAGGATCGTTGGCGAAGTTGCCACCGCTCTGCTGACCGCCCTTGTGACCGATATCCTCGTAGAATTCGCGATCATGGGTCTTGGCAGTGGTTTCACCGCCTTTCTTACCCGCTTCGTTGACTGACATCTTGTCTTGATCGTTGCGCTTATCCGCCATGATTTGCCTCCTTTCCGTTTCACACGGCTTCGTGAATGGCGATACATCCTTGCTGTGCGCCTTCAACATAGAGAGCGCTGTGCACTTCTTGCAAGCCAGCGCGCGCGTCTTTCTGTGAGGCTTTGTTATCTTTACCTTCTCTTCTTTGCACCATCCTTTGTCCGTACCTTTCTGCAGCGTATTACCCATTGAAGCGGACAGCAGTCATGCCTGAAACACGGCTGGTGGAGACCTGCCACAACTCTTGCCCCTCAAGCTAACACTTACCCCATCTACCCCGTCCGGACCCGCATCAGTTCGTCCCAGCGCGTGGTATAGCGCCCGGTGCGCCGCTGGCAGCGCAGCGCCCAGGCACTGTCGGCATGAGGCAGGCCGAAACGCACGGTGTCTCGTCCCATCTCGCGGTTGAGCCGGTCGAGCGTAGCCATCAACCGCCGGCTGCGGTCGCGGCGCCATTCGTCCGCAGGATCGTCCAGCAGCGAAAGCTGGCGCCGCTCGGCGTTCACCAGATCGAGCAGTATCACGCCGCATTTCTGATAGCGATGCCCCTCGAGAAAGATCGCCGCCAGCGCCCGGCGGGCCGCCTCGAGCAAGGCCGGCGTGGAATCGCTGGGTTCCTCAAGCGCCACGACCTGGCTGTTGGCGTACTGCGGATCGCTAAGCCGATGGGGATCGGTGCGCAGGAAGACCAGCACCGCCCGCGCCAGGCTCCCCTGGCGGCGCAGCTTCTCGGCGGCGCGCGTCGCATGCTGGCGAACGGCCGCCTGCAGGTCGTCGAGCTCACCACTCAGCCGGCCGAAGGAGCGCGATACCAGGATGCGCTGACGCGGCGCGTTCACATCCTCCAGCTCGATGGCCGAATGGCCGCGCAGTTCCCAGACGATTCGCTCCAGCACCACCGAGAAGGCGTCACGAATCTGCTTGGGGTCGGCCTGGCGCAGCTGCCAGGCCGTCTCGATGCCCATCAGGGCGAGCCGTTCACCGGTGCGCCGCGCCACCCCCCACAGTTGGGTAACCGGCAGCTGTTCCAGGACATGGCGGGTCACGTCGCCATCGGCATCGAGACGGCAGACCCCCTCGTAGGCCGGGATCCGCTTGGTCAGACGATTGGCCACCTTGGCCAGCACTCGGGTCGGTGCCACCCCCACCCCAACCGGAATTCCGGTCCACTGTCGCACCGTATCGCGCAGCCGATGACAGTGGGCTTCCAGCGCATCGGGGGCGAAGCCGGCGAAACCGACGAAACTCTCGTCGATGGAGTAGGGTTCCACATCGGGGGAGAAATCGGCCAATACACGATTCACCCGTCGCGAGACATCACCATAAAGGGCATAGTTGCTCGACAGCAGTACCGACTGGCGGCGAATGGCGGGCGGCAGCAGATGCAGCGGCGCTCCCATCGCCACACCCAGCGCCTTGAGCTCGCGGGAACGTGCCACCACACAGCCATCGTTGTTCGACAGCACGCCCACCGGCAGGCCTTCCAGCCGCGGGTTGAAGGCCCGCTCGCAGCTGACGTAGAAACTGTCTCCGTCGACCATGGCGATCATGACGACGCTCCCGGCAGCGCATGGATCACGTAGGTCACCACGCCCCAGACATGGCACTCGCGCCCTTCCAGCGGGATCGGGGCGAAGCGTGGATTGCTGGCCAGCAGTACGGTACGCCCGCCCCGGCGTGCCAATCGCTTGACGGTGGGCTCGCCATCCACGGCGATTACCACCACGCGACCGGAGCGAGGTTCCAGGCCGCGGTCCACCACCAGCAGGTCGCCGTCATGGATACCGTCGCCCAGCATCGAGTCGCCCTCGGCACGCACGAAGTAGGTGGACGCAGGGCGCCGCACCACGTAATCGTGCAGATTGAGGTCGACATCGAGATGATCGTCGGCGGGACTGGGAAAACCGGCCCGAACCCGACATCCCAGCAGGGGCAGGCCATGAGCGCCGGTGGGCGCCGAGGCCCGGCCGACGACAGGCAGCGCGGGGGGTGGAGCGAGCGTCATGGAAGCACCTCACGATAACTGTATTTCCATACAGTATTCGACACCCCTCGTCGGAAGGCAACTGCCCACCGTCGCTGGCACCGGATTGATCAAGGCTTCGTTACAGACCACCCTGAAGGGCAGAACCTCCAGGGACAGGGATGTAATGGAAGAAGCTACTCGTGAGTTTCTTTTTACTCATAAGGATTTCATCGAACTCGGCGTAGCGCTGTTACTGGGCGCCCTGATCGGCATCGAACGCGGCTGGGTCGCGCGTGAACGCGAGTGGGGCGAGCGCGTGGCCGGAGTACGCACCCACGCCCTGGTGGGGCTGCTTGGCGGCATCGCGGCACTGCTGGCGGAAAGCCTGACGCGCTGGGCCTTCCCGCTGATTTTCCTGGCCATGGCGATCATCGCCCTGGTCGCCTATCGCGAACGCATGGAACAGAGCCGGGACTACAGCATCACCGGCCTGGTCGGGTTGCTGCTCACCTTCTGTTTCGGCGCCCTGGCGGTTGCCGTGGACCTGGCCCTGGCCACGGCCTGTGCCGTGGTCACGGCGCTGATTCTCGACAATAAGCGCGAGATTCACGGCCTGCTGCACAAGCTGCAAGCCAACGAACTCGACGCTGGCCTCAAGCTGCTCCTGATCAGCGTGGTCGTGCTGCCCCTGCTGCCCAACGAGGACATGGGTCCCGGGGGCGTGCTCAACCCTTACGAGATCTGGTGGCTGGTGGTGCTGATCGCCTCGATCTCCTTCGTCGGCTACTTCGCCGTGCGGCTCGGCGGCACCGAAAAGGGCATCCTCTTCACCGGCCTGTTCGCCGGGTTGAGTTCGTCCACCGCGCTGACTTTGCAATATGCCCGCCAGGCGCAGCGCGATCCGTCGCTGTCACCGATGCTCGCCGCGGGTATCCTGCTGGCCTGCGGCACCATGCTGCCGCGCATACTGCTCTATGCCGCCCTCGTCGGCCCCACTCTGCTGCCGCAGCTGACGGTACCGGTTGCGGTTATGGGCGTCACTCTCTACCTTCCCGCTCTATGGTTGTGGCGCCGGCATCGCCGCGCGCTCAAGGCCGACCGCCCCATGACCCAGAACCCGCTGGAGCTGCGCCTGGCCCTTATGCTCGGCGCCCTGCTGGCCACGGTCATGCTGCTCGGCGAGTGGTTGCAGGCCTGGCTCGGCAGCGCCGGTATCTTTCTGCTGTCCGCCGTCTCGGGTATCGCCGATGTGCACGCCATTACCCTGTCGCTGAGCCGTCTGGCGCTGACTTCCATCGAGGCCCACACCGCCATGCTGGGCATCGTGCTGGCCGCCTCGGTGAACAACCTGTTCAAGGTGGTGCTAACCGCTACGGCCGGCAACGCTCGCCTGTCCCGCTACATCGCTTGGCCGATGCTGGCCTCGGCGACGGCGGGGCTCGCCTCGGCCTGGTTGGTATAGCGAACCGTCGAAGGCTTAGCTCCCCAGCACCTCGCCCAGACGGCGCTCGAGAAAGCGTCGCTCGGTATCGTGCGTCACCAAGGCGAGCGCCTCACGGTAATGCGCTGCGGCCTCGTCATGACGGCCCAGCCGGCGCAGCAGGTCGGCGCGGGTTGCCGGGAGCAGGTGGTAATGGGGTAAGTGGATCGCCTCGAGCAGCTCGAGACCGGCCTCCAGCCCGTCGGCCATGGCAATGGCTACCGCGCGATTGAGCGCCACCACGGGCGTCGGCTGAAGGGCATAGAGCAGGCTGTAAAGAGCGGCGATGCGCCGCCAGTCGGTTTCCTCCGGGGCCGTTGCCCTGGCATGCAACGACGCGATGGCGGCCTGTACCGCGTAGGGGCCGAACGAGGCACCGCGCAACGCCTCCTGGACATGGGCGAGTCCCTCCTCAATGCCGTCCCGGTCCCAACGTGAGCGATCCTGGTCCTCCAGCAGCACGATGTCGCCGTTGTCGTCGGTGCGGGCATCGCGCCGCGCGTCGTGCAGCAGCATCAGCGCCAGCAGGCCGCGCGCCTCGCGCTCGGCCGGCAGCAACCGCACCAGCATGCGCCCCAGGCGAATCGCCTCGCGGCATAGATCGGTGCGCACCCAGTCGTCGCCGAAGCTGGCGGCATAACCTTCGTTGAAGATCAGGTAGATCACCGCCAGCACCGCTTCCAGACGTTCGCCCAGGATGTCGTCGTCGGGCACCTCGAAGGGAATGCCGGCGTCGCGTATCTTGGCCTTGGCCCGTACCAGCCGTTGGGCCAGGGTCGGCACTGGCACCATGAAGGCGCGGGCGATCTCCTCGGTACGCAACCCGCCCAGGGTATGCAGTGTCAGTGCCACCTGGGCGGGTCGTGCCAGGGCCGGATGGCAGCAGGCGAAAATCAGCCGCAGGCTGTCGAGCGGCTCGGCCTCGAGGTCGCGTTCCAGCACCAGTTCCAGGTGCTGGCGCAGCTCGTCGCCCTTGCGCTCGCGCATCTGCTGATGGCGCAACTGATCGACCACCTTGTGGCGGGCGGTGGCGATCAGCCACGAGGCTGGGTTCGGCGGCCAGCCCTGGACCGGCCACTGCACCATCGCCGCCTCGAAAGCCGCCTGCACGGCGTCCTCGGCCAGCTCGAAATGGCCGAATCGACGAATCAGGCTGGCCAGCACGCGGCCATACTCGCGACGATAGATGTCGTCCAGGGTCACGCAAATCCCTCACAATCGATAGGCGGGGTCCACCGGTCGCACCTCGACCGAGCCGCCGACCCGCAGCGGCGGGATGCGCTGGGCCAGCCCCAAGGCCTCGTCCAGGTCGCGGCACTCCACCACGTGAAAGCCGCCCAGTTGTTCGCGACTCTCGGCGAAGGGCCCGTCCAGCGTCACCACCTTGCCGTTCTGCTCGCGCAGGGTGGTGGCGGCCGCGACCGACTGCAGGCGGGCACCGCCACGATAGTGCCCGCTGGTAACCATTTCCTGGATCAGGGCGTTGTAGTCGTTCATCACCGCATCACGTTCGGCATCGGGCAGTCCCTCCCACAGCGCCTCGTCGATACAGCACATCAGCATGTATTGCATGGCAGTTTCTCCTGGTCGTTCACAAGACTAGCTCATTGGCTGTCACTCATGAGTCGTACGACCTTCCTCGGAATCGACATTTTCTTCTAGATCAACCCGGCCGCCACCAACTCGTCGGCGACCGCCTGGAACGTATCCTGAGGAACCGGCCCTCCGTTACCGGCCTGCTTGGCGATTCGGGCCGCCAGCCCTGGCCGATTCGCCACGGCAATCCCCTGGGCGGCAGCCGCCTCGAACAGCGCGGCGGACTGCTCGGGGGAAGCCTTGCATACCACCACCGGCACGGGTGTCTCGCCCTTGACGTAGCGCAGTCCCACCAGCCAGTCGCCGGCGGCACCCAGCATGAGCGAGGCGTGCTCCAGGCCGGTTCGCGCGGTGTGGGCGTACATGTCTCGCCGCTCGCGTTGACGGGCACGTCGAATCTCGGGGTCTCCCTCCATGTCCTTGCGTTCGCGCTTGTGCTCGGTTCGGGTCATGCGTTGGTCGCGCCGGAACAACCAACGCTGCATCAGCACGTCGATCGTCCCGACCGCGAGAAACGCGACCAGGGCGGTAATGATCAGCGGCTCGAGCAGCGCCATGAAGATGCCATCCAGGCAATCGAAGCCACAGCGCGGCGAGTCCATCAGGGTTTGCAACCCCAGCCGAAAGACGATCACGAACGCCGTACCCAGCGCGGCCATCTTGATCAATGACTTGACGAATTCGATCACGCCGCGGGCCGAGAAGATTCGCTTGAAGCCCTCGGCGGGGTTGATGCGCTCGAACTTCGGCTTGACCGGGTCCACCGAGAATACCGGGCCGCGCATGATCAGGATGTTGGTAAGCACGGCGGCCACGACGGAGATGACGATGATCGGCAGTACCGAGCGCACCACGATTTCCGCTCCCAGCGCCAGCATGCGTGGCCACAGAGTGTCGAAAGGCTCGTGATAGAGGCGCGTAGTGGTGCTGATGAGGTGGCGCACTCGCTGTTCGATGCCGCCGGCGGCCATGACGAGATAGAGCGTGCAACCCAGCATCACCATGGCGGTAACCATGTCCGAACTCTTGCTTACCTGCCCCTTCTTGCGCGCGTCGCGCAGCTTCTTTTCGGAGGGCGGCAGCGATCTCTCTTCGCTGGGTTTTTCGCTCATGCGCGCTCCTGTTCCCCAGGCAGCCAGAAGGTGCCACCCAGCAGCGTCTCGAGGCGTCGATAGCCATCACCCAGCGTGCCGAGTTCCTCTACCAGCAACGGTATCAGGAACACGATGTAGAGCAGCATCAGGAAGGTGAAGAGCAGGTTCTTGATTGCCAGCGACAGCGAAAATACGTTCAGGCTGGGCGCCATGCGTGCCAGGTAGGCGAGCATCAGGTCGGCGACCAGCAGGGCGATCACCAGAGGAGCGACCATCATCACGCCCACCCGCATTACCTGGTCCAGCATACCCAGCATCGCCAAGGCGGCGCGTGACTCCAGCACCGGCGCGAAGCGCTCGACTGGCCACAGCGCATAGCTTGCGTAGAACCCCTCGAGCATGATCATGAAGCCACCCGAGACGAAGAACAGCGCCACCAGAGTCACCACCAGCAGCGTGCTGGTGACGCCCGACTCGGTGCTGCCCATCGGATCGAGCAACTGCCCCATGGTCGAGGCACGCTGCAGGTCGACCACTTCCCCCGCCACCTCCGCCGCCCAGAACGGAATGCCGAATACCACACCGATGACGGCGCCGATCATCAGTTCCTTGATCAGCAGGGCGGCGAGACCGAAGGCCGACAATGGCCCCAGCGCCGGCAGCGCGGAAAAGATGAACGGTATCGCCGGCAAGGCAATGGTCACGGCCACGGCGGAGCGAATCATCCCGGTCAGGCCGAGCCGGTTGAAGGCCGGCGTGATCAGGATCACCCCCAATGCTCGGGTCATGCCGATGGAAGCGGCCACGAGCATGGGATAGACCAGCTCGACAAGGAGGGGAAAGAACTCGTCGAATGTCATGGGACCTCAGCGCGACCAGGCGGCGAAGTTGTCCAGCACCTGGTCGGTCAGGTTGACGAGCTGCCCCACCAGCAGCGGCCCTCCTACGATCAGCACCAGCATGATCACGATGACCTTGACCGCCTGGGGCAGGGACTGATCCTGAATCTGCGTTAGCGCCTGAAGCAGGCCGATGCCGAAGCCGATCACGATCGCCGCCAGCAGCGCGGGTGCGGAGAGCAACAGCACGGTCCACAGGGCATTGTTCATCAGCGTGAGGAAGATCTCGCCGGACACGGTGGCTAGCCTCCGTAGCTGAGGATCAGGCCGTGCATCAGGCGCGACCAGCCGTCCACGGCAACGAAAAGAAAGATCTTCAGCGGCACCGAGATCAGCGGCGGCGCGACCATCACCATGCCCATCGCCATCAGCACGTTGGCCACCACCAGATCGATGACCAGGAACGGGATGTAGATCAGAAAGCCGATCTCGAAGGCACGCACGAGTTCGGAGGTAACGAAGGCCGGAATCAGTACCACCAAGTCGTCATCCTGCAGATTCTCGCGCGCCTGCTCCGACCATATGTTCTGAGTGGCATCGATGAAGAAGACGCGCTCACGCTCGTTGGCGTATAGCGACAGGTACTCCTGTAGCGGCCCGCGCAGCAGCATACCGGTCTCACGTATGTCCTCGACGCTCTCCAGCGACCCACCGTGGTTCTCGAGCCGGTAGGCAATCTCGCCAACCAGTGGCGTGGTGATGTAGACCGTCAGCACCAGGGCGATGCCGTAGAGCACCAGGTTAGGCGGCGTCTGCTGGATGCCCAGGGCGTTGCGAATCAGGAACAACACCACGGCAATCTTGAGAAACGAGGTCATGGTCACCACCGCCAGGGGCAGCAGCCCCAGGCCGGCCATGACGATGATCATGCCGACCAGGTTGGGCTCGAACTCACTCATCGCCCGTGAGCCTCACTATCTGCACACCCAGGCTATCGCCAATCTCCACCAGCCGCCCCCGCCCCATGAGCCGCCCATTGACCATCAGGTCCACGGCGCCCTCCGCCGGCCGAGACAGCGGCAGCACGCTCCCCGGCCCCAGCTCGCGCAGTTCACCGAGCGAAAGCTCCAGGCGGCCGAGTTCGCACACCAGACGCATCGGCAGGCCATCCAGGGCCGCCGCATCCGTGGGCGACGGTTTCGGGTTGCGAGGATTTTCTGCCATGTCGTCACGGCTCCTGTCGTTATTGAGGGGATAGTTACCGAGAGGATCGTTGCCGGCCCGCGCCGGCTGGGGCACATCGAGGTCGTCGCCATGCCCGGCGGTTGGTGTCGTAAGCAACTTCAGGCCATCTTTCTGCTCCACCACCACGGCCATCGGGCGCCCGGCGATCGCCAGTGCCTCGGCAGGCCGTTCGAGCAGCACCACGTCGCCGGGCATCAAGCTGCGCAGCTCGTCCAGCCGCAGCCGTTGATGGCCCGCGACCCACTGCACGGGAAGAGGCAGCGCCGAGCAGGGCCTGGGTTCGACGGGAGGAAGCGCGTCCAGCAGCGGCGTGACAGCCCGCATGGCGGCGGCGCCCAGCGACAGCATCAGTTGACCGGCGCGCCCGTCGGCCTCCAGGCGCAGCGAGATGCGTATGGCCGAGGCCTCCTCGGCCGAAGGGGCCGCCTCATCCAGGCGCAGAGCAACGCCCAGTCGCGCTTCCAGGGGCTCGATCCACTCCAGCAGGGCATACTCTAGCCACAGCGCCATGAGGTCGGGCTCGCACGTCTCCAGCCCAGCACGCAGCGCCAGGCGATCCGTCAAGAGCGCCAGGCTGTCGTGGCAGAGCTGCAGCAGCGCGGGGGCGCCGCCTATCGATAGTCCCAGCGCCACGGGCAAGGGAGGCGGTTCGGCCTCCGGGACGATGCTCAACCGCAGCGCCCGCTCGCCCAAGGAGAGAACGGGCGCGGGGCGGGGGCGGTGCAGTGCGTTGAGCATGGTCATCTGCTCCGGCGACAACCGGGGCAGGCATGCGGTATTCATCGTGTCCCCTGTCCTCGCCACCGGACCCTGCCACTCCGTCACCGGCATCAGGTCTAGCTTCGTCATTCCGGCCCTCCGCGCGGCAGGGTGTCTTCGAGGTCCGCCTCGAGGCGGCCTTCCTGCACGATGCGGTCGGTTCCGCGGCGACGCTCGAACAGCTTCCCCAGTGCCTCCCGGGCATGGGAGCGCTGCTTCCAGACCTCGGCCTGCCGGGCACACTCCTCGAGCAGCCGGCATCGCTCCCGCTCGGCCACCGACCGCGCGTCGGTCAGTTCGGCCTGGCGCCGCTGATGGTCGTCGATGGCCTGGCGCGCCTGCTCCAGTTCCGCCGGAGACAGGGGGGAGCCCTCCGCCGCCTCGAACCAGGCCTGTTCGAGCCGATCGAAATCGTCCTGCTCACGCGCCAGGGTAAGGTCGAGCTCGTCGATGCGGCGCGCCTCGTCCCGACAGCGCCGCTGCTGCGCCATCAGGGCGGCCTCGGCCAGTCGCTCGCGCCGCTCACGCAGCGCCATGAGTTGCTCGAGTCGGAAGCGGTCGGTCATAGCAGCAGTTCATTCATGCGTTTCTGGGTCTCCTTGAAGTCGCTGTACTCCTTCTCGCTCTGGCGCAGGAAGGCTTCGATGGCGGCATGCCTGGCCACCGCCTCGTCGGTAAGAGGGTCGCTGCCCTCGCGGTACTCACCGACCTGCAGCAGCAGCTCGACGTCGCGATGACGTGCCAGCAGGTCGCGAATCCGGCCGGCGTTGCATCGCTGCTCGTCCGAGATGACGGTATCCATCAGGCGGCTGCGGCTGGCGAGGACGTCGATGGCTGGAAAGTGGTCGCGCTTGGCCAGGTCGGCGCTGAGCACGATGTGGCCATCGAGAATGGCCCGCGTCTCCTCGGCGACCGGATCGAGGCTGCCGTCGCCCTCAGTGAGCACGGTATAGAGCGCCGTAATGCTCCCGCTGGCCCCCGGTCCCGCCCGTTCCAGCAGGCGCGGCAGAGCGGCGAAGAGCGAAGGCGGATAGCCGCGCCGGGTTGGCGGTTCGCCGGCGGCCAGGCCGATCTCGCGCTGGGCGCGGGCAAAGCGGGTGATGCTGTCGACCAGCAGCAGGACGTCGCGCCCCTGGTCGCGGAAGTACTCCGCCACGGTGGTAGCGACCATGGCGGCCCGCGCCCGCTCGATGGCCGGGCGATCGGACGTGGCCACCACGCAGACCGTGCGCTGCCGGGCCTTTGCATCGAGCTGCACGTCCAGCAGCTCGCGTACTTCGCGCCCGCGTTCGCCGACCAATCCCAGCACGATGACCTCCGCCTCGCTGCCGCGCACGATGGCGGAGAGCAGCGACGACTTGCCCACCCCGGGCTCGCCGAAGATGCCGACGCGCTGGCCACGCGCCACGGTCAGCAGGCCATCGATGGCACGAATGCCCAGCGCCAGCGGATGCTGGATCAGCTGCCGCGCCAGAGGACTGGGGGGCTCGGCATGTACGGGGCAGAGGCGCAGGGTATCGGTGTCGCGACCCGGTGCAGCATCGATGAAGGTGCCCAGCGGACTGATCACCCGCCCCAGCAGCGCCTCTCCCACCGGCACGCCTTGTGGCCCTCCGGTGGCGATGACCTCGGCCCGGGTGGACATACCTTGCAGGTCGCCGATCGGAGAGAGGATGGCGTGCTCCTCCTCGAAGCCGATGACCTCGGCGGCGACATGGCGCCCGCTGAGAGGATCCCGCAGATAGCACAGCTCACCGATGCCGGTGCCGTCGACGCTGGCATGCACCAGCAGACCGCGAATGCGCCGCACCCGCCCGTGCACCGGGCGCAGTTCGGCATCTTCCAGCCGCGCGCCCAACCGCGGCAGCAGCGATTCGAGGTCGATCTCGGGGGGCGTCATCGACGCGGCTCCTGGCCACTCGCCAGCGCGCGGCGCAGGGCGGTCAACTGGGCATCGAGCCCGACGTCGACGATTGCCACCGGGCTGACCAGCAGGCACTGGCCCGAGCCCAGCTGCGCATCGCCTTCGACTCGATAGGCGGGGCCTTCGGGCAATGGCGGCCCCTGAGCCAACAGCGCCTCCACGGCCGCCACCCGCTCCGGCGCGACGCGCACGCTGACTCGCATGTCATGGCGCAATTCGCGCAGGGCCTGGCGCGCGCAGCGGCTCACCAGTTCGGCGTCGTCGAACTCGCCGAGTACGCGACGCACCATGCGCAGGGAGAGCTCGGCCAGCGACTGGCCGAGCCCCGCCAGGTAGCGCTCGACCCGCTGGGTGGTCTGTGCCAGCAGTTCGGCCGCCTGGGCCTCGCCTTCCCGCCGCCCCTCTTCGAAGCCGTCGGCGTAGGCGCTGGCGGCGGTATGTCGCGTTCTCGACTCCATCTCCCTGGCATGCGCCTGGGCGCGCTCGAGAAAAGCGTAACCATCGATCCAGGCCTGGGCCTCGTCGCTACGCAGGATGACCTTACCCGGACGCGTCGGCAGTTCGTGCATGCTCTGATTCCTTGATTTCTGCATCGACGATGGCGGCGGCACAGCGCACGATGCGCGGCCCCTGCCGGCGAACCTCGGGGGAGGCTGCCTCCAGCGCCTCCTCCTCCGGCAAGCCGGCGGCCAGCCCCAGCCTCAGCCAGGCGGCGAGCTCGGGCGGCTGCAGCGACAGCCAGGCCGAGACGCAGGCCTCCCCACCGCGCCTGACCTCCCGTGCCAGCGTTTCGATGTCGTCAGCGGCCGCTGTCGCCACCGCCAGCTCGCGGTTGGCCAGTGCGGCAGCGAAGGCGGCATCGCCGAAGCGCTGCTTGAGTGCCACCACGCGCGGTGCACGAATCTCGCGCACGAAAGCGGTGGCATGCCAGATCACGCCACAATAATGGGCCAGCGTGGCACCGGCCCGCGCCGGCAGCGCCAGCAACCGGGCGTCCTCTTCGGTGGGTACGGGCAGCGCTTCGGGCGGCGTCAGGCCATGCCGGTCAATCAACCGCTGCGCCAGACGGCGCTGAAAGCGAGGATGACGCATCAGCGCCTCCAGAATGGCGTCGTCGGCAATCCCCCCCAGGCAATCCTGCAGCCAGGGGCGCGCCATGCAGCGCGCCGGCGACTCGACGAAGGATCGCCATGCCGAGGCCGACGGTTCCCGTTCGGCGACGGTATGCGTTCCGCTCATGTCGGCGGCTCCAGGTCGTAGGGCGCGCGCCGACGCCGCTGCCAGGTCATCCACCCCACCGCCCCGACCAGCCCCAGCAGAGCGACGGCGACGATACCGAACAGCCAACTGACACGACCGACGCTGCTCGCCGGCATGGCGATGCCGAGAAAGGCACTCGTCTGCGGTGGCAGTATTTGCACCCGAGGCTCCAGCCTGACCGCCGCCACCGGCACCACCGATACGTTGTCGTAGGAGAGCCCGGCAATGCCGTTGGCCACCAGGGTCTTGATCCGCGGGATCAGCGGTCCCACCTCGAGTTCGGGTGCGTGGCGAATGAACACCGAAGCCGACGAGGGTGTGCTGTCCTGGCGCACCAGGTCGTTCTCGGGAAGGACGACGTGCACCCGGGCCGTGAGAACGCCGTCGATCTGCGACACCGTATGCGACAGTTCTTCGCTGAGTGCATAGAGCATCTGTGCGCGCTCCTGCACCGGCGACGAGACCAGGCTGTTACCCTGGAAGACCTCGCCAAGATTGGAAAAGCGCTCCTGGGGCAACCCCAGGCGATCCAGTATCTCCACCGCTTCGGCAAAGCGATCCTCATCGACGGTGACTGTCATGCGGTCGCCATCTGCAGCGATCCGCTTGGCAGGAATACCGTGCCTGGCCAGCGCCGCCGCCATGACGTTGGCCTCGCGCTCGCTGAGGTCGGTATACAGCTCGGTATCACACGCCTGCAGCAGCAGCGCCAGGGCGAGAATCGACAGCGCTCGGAGCAACCCCCTGCATCGTTGGGCGAGTGGCAAGCCGGTCATCCCCGTAGCAGCGTCGAGCAGGCGCCCGATGTCTGGGCAGCGCAGGATGCCATCAGCCGAGACTCGACCGCATGGTCGAACATCGAGCCGAACGCTTCGATCATGCGCTCGAACTGGGCGTCGCCCAGCGCCTCGGCATTGTCTCCCTCGGCACCCTCGCTGCCTGCCACGGGCTTGGAAGCGTCACTCCCCTCGCCGCCCTGCCCGGAGAACACCTGCATCCGCTCGAGGGTACCTTCCAGCCGATTGAGAATGTTCTCGCCCAGCTCGGCCGGGGTCACGGCTTGCAGAGTCGAGCCGGAAGCGCGTGCCATGTGCTCGAACAGATTCTGCTCGGCAAGCGTTCCGGAATTCACCATGCCCTCCGCCATTGGGGCGGGCGTTGTGCCTGTCGTCATCGTGGACATCATCACGAATTACCTCATAACGTGTGCCTGGACGGCAGACAATCCCTGCCGTATTCGTGTCGACGTCAGCCTTCGTCCTTGAGCATGTCGCCGGCATAATCCATCAAGTGCATCATCGCCAAGGAACCCACTGCCTGACCGACGATGGCCTGGGCCTGGGCGTTCTCGACGGCGGCATCAAAAGCCTGCTGATCCGTGCTGGTGAGGTCGTTGCCACCGGGTGCACCCACGGCTTCAGTCGCCATGTTCGCTTCCTCCTTTTCTTCTCTTCGTTTCGTCTACTTTCTTCGTTTCGCCATCATTCGCTGACGGCTGTCTCGGTCGTTCCGCCGCGAAACACCCTGACAGCTGATGGACCGCGCGGGGTCGGTTGACGCAGGCGCTCGACTTGCCTTGCCACATTGTCTATCCACGCTGGCGGCCCCCAGGCCTGGAGCGTCGAACCGCCATCCACCAGCCGCACCCGCAGCGGCGTACCGATACGGGATGCTTCGATGTTTTCCATCAACTGCTGCGAGTCGATTCCATCGAGTTCGAAGCGGCGCTGCGACATCTCTCCCCGCGTGGCGACATGCAGTACACTGCCATCGAAGAACCAGGCCAGGCCGTTGGCTGCGCTGATTCTTTCGAGGAACTCTTCGGCGGTACCGGCGCGTATATCGCCTCGCACCCGCCCCCTTACTTCATGCGAAATCTCCACGGGAAGGGACAGGTTGTGGCCCATCTCCCGGAGTACGTCACGCACATCCTGATCGATGATGACGTAGCGATACTCGCGCTCTTTCCACTCATCCACCGGCCAACTATTCACCTGCTCTTCCGCAACACAATTTCCTGCTGTAGCGGCCAGGCCCACGCCAAGAAGAGCGAATATTGCATAACCATTTCGCATCGATATCGAAAGGTTTTTTCCTATACCAAGAAGAATAAAGGTGCAGTAGTATCGAAACGTATTTGCCTTACAAGGAGACAGGCTCCCTTGGAATACCCGCAACGGAAAGCTCCTTAAAAGGCGTATTTCACGACAAGCAAACTTGGGGCGTGCATCCACATACGAGGAGGTTTCATTGGTGATGCGAAACGACATACGAATGGCCGCTCTCCTGCTCTCCTGTCTGACACTCGGTGCCTGCTCGACCATCGGCAGCGGCCAGGCCGGGGAGGAAGCCCGCCTGCTCAGCCTGGCGGACGACATCGGCCAGCGCGGCGACCACGCCACGGCCGCCGCCATGTATGAAAGGGCGGCGGAGCTGTCCGCCGACGATCCGCAGATCCATGTGCGGCTCGGCAATGCCCGGCTCAACGCCGGCAACGCGGAGGCCGCCAAGGCCTCCTTCCGTACCGCCCTTACCCTCGATATCGAAAACACCGATGCCCTGCTGGGGCTGGGCACGGCCCAACTGCGCCTCGGCGAGGTCGAGAGTGCGGTACGCAACCTGCAGAAGGCGGCGCCGGAAATAGACACTCTGGCTGCCTGGAGCCGCCTGGGCGCCGCCCACGCCCTGATGGGCCAAGGCGAACCAGCGCAGCACGCCTTCTCCCAGGCGGCGGCACTCTCGCCGCATAGCCCCGATGCCCTTACCAACCTGGCGCTGGCACATTCGCTGACCGGAGAGGACGACGAGGCCATCGAGCTGATGCGTCGTGTCAGCGACTCACCGCTGGCCGAGGAACGCCACTTCCGCAATATGGTCCTGATATTGGTGCTGGCCCAGGAGCTGGAACAGGCCCACAGCGTCACCCTTCCGGAAATGTCTCCCAGCCAGCGCCAATCACTGATCGAGCAGGCTTCGCGCATCGGCGAGATCGCCGACCCCGCCACCCGGGCCCGTGCCATGGGCCTGGCCATGGCGCGATAAAGCACCTGGGGCCAGGTGTCTCGGGGAAGCAGTGGCTGCAGGTGCACGTTCACAAATCCCCCGTGGTGGCGCTGCGACTGGCAGAACCGCGCGCTTCCGACTCGAGCTGAATGCGACGGCTGTTGGCACGCTCACGATCTTCCAGGCGCTCACGGGCAGCCGCCGCTACCGGGGCGCCCCGTGCGGGCCCCATCTCGCGGCCGTGGAGCAGATCGCCGGGGCGCTCGACCATGGCCTGCAGGTTGAGGTCGTTGGCACAGCCGGGCGGCAGAGGGACGATGCCGGCCTGCCCGGGTGACACCCGACAGCTGTTGGGCGCAATGGCACGTCGCAGCGCCTCGGCATCGTTCCCCGCGGGCTCGTCCACCTGTCGATAGCCGGTTTCCCAGGAGCTCGGCCCCATCGACGAGACGCAGCCACTCAGCAGCAGCGCCAGGGGGAGAAGTCGACAGGATCGCCAGCCCGTGTGATAGCGCATACCCTCGTTCTCCTTGTTCATTGCAGGTGAAAGCCGAAGGGGTCGTCACTCGCGACCCGGTAGGCGCTGCTCGTGTCGAGCATCCCCTCGTCCCCGACGACCCGAGCATGGTCCATTGGCTGTCGCACCGACGACGGCGACGAGACGGGTTCGACGATGTAGGGGGTGATCAGGATCACCAGCTCGGTTTCGTTGCGCTGGAAGCGCCGCGAACGGAACAGATTGCCGAGAATCGGGACATCGCCCAGCACCGGGACACGCTCGATATTGTTGAAGGTGTCGCGCTGGAACAGGCCGGCGATGGCAAAGGTCTGTCCGCTGCCCACCTCCACCAGGGTATCGGCGCGCCGGACCTGCAGCCCCGGCACGCTGATGCCGCCGATCTCCACGCTGCTGCCGGTCAGACTGCTCACCTCGGGGCGCACCTGCAGCGAGATGCGGTCATTGGGCAGCAGTACCGGCGTGAACAGCAGCGAGACGCCGAACTGCTTGTACTCGATGCCGACCAGGTCGCGATTGACCGGCACCGGGATCGGGATCTCGCCACCGGCCAGGAAGCTGGCGGTTTCCCCGGTCACCGCGGTGATGTTGGGCTCGGCCAGGATCTGCAGTAGGCCGTTCTCCTGCAGTGCCTGCAGCAACCCATCGATGCTGTCACTACCGGCTCCCAGGGTGCCGAAGGACATGCCTGCCTGGGAGCCGGGCAGCACACCCAGCGACAGGGAACCGTTGTTGATCAACGCGCTCCAACTGACGCCGTACTGCAGCAATTCCTCGCGCGACACTTCAGCGAAGCGCACGCGCAAGTTGATCTGGGTGCTGCCCTGGTAAGTGGTGGCATCCAGCGCTCGCCCCTGTTCCGGCGTGTGGCTCTCGAGCGTCGACTGGATGGCGATGGCGCTGTCGACATCCGCGCTTTCACCCTCCGCCACCAGCTGGTTGCCGGCCATGCGCAGCACGATCGGCGCCCCGCCTCCCGCTCCTTGCAGGGCCTGGTTGACCGCCTGGGCGCCGTCACGCACCTGCAGGCGCATCGACGCTTGGGTACGCTCGTCCGCTCCCAATACGATCAGGTTGGTGTCGCCCTGTGCCTTGCCAAAGAGGTAGAGCACACCGGGAGAAACGACCTGTACGTCGGCGATATCGGGGTCGGCCACGAACACCGACTCGGCCGGTTCACCGAAGCGCAGGATGCGTCCCTGCCCGGTTTCCAGCGTAAGCCCCTGTTCCCCGCCACTATCGGCATTCTGGGCCTGCGCGGAAGCCACCAGCACGAGCCAGGACAGCAGCGTTGCCAGGCAGCGAAAGAGTACCGAGCCGAGGGAGAGAGGAAAAATCGAGGGTCTGGCTGCCATCGCAGTCACTGCTCCTTGACGGGAGGGTTGTCGTTCGAATTGCTCATTCCGCTTCACCCTTGGGCGCGTCGGCGGCTTCGCCATCGCCCCGCGAGTGCAATTGCGGCAACCTGACCTGGGCCAGCGACTGGAGGCTGAATTCCGGCGCCACCTCGGACCAGGCAATCACCGGCAGGTCCAGCTCGTGTCGTTTTACCCACTGCTGCAGCACCGGACGCACGTCGGCGGAAACCACCACTACCGGCGATACATCGTTGTCCAGCGCCTCCAGGCGCTGCTGAAACCAGCGGTTCAAGGCGCGCGACAGCGATGCCGGTACGCTGCCACTCCTGGCGGGGCCATCGGCACTGCGCTGCGTCGAGCGAATAGCCTCTTCGAGCTGACGAGTCACCACCCAGGCCGGCAATACCCGATCGGCCCGAGCGAAGCGATGACAGATCTGGCGCGACAGGGCGGCCCGAATCCGCTCAGTCAGCCGCGGCACGTTCGCTTCCTGGGGTCCCCAGGTCACCACCGCCTCGAGGATGGTGCGCAGCGCGCGCAGCGGAATACCCTCGTTCACCAGGCGGCGCAGTATGTCCGAAATCTTCTGCAGCGAAACCACGCGCACCGCCTCACCCACCAGCTCCGCATAGTCCTGCTCCATGCGCGACAACAGCGTCCGGGTCTCCTGAATACCGACGAACTCCCCGGCATAACGAGCCAGGGTGCGTTCCAGGCACAGGCACAGCACCTGGTCGTCCCGGCGATAGCCGATCCCGGCCTCATCCAGGCGCTCGACCTCCTGCACAGCCACCCAGCGCCCCGAGTGCCGACCCAACGGCGATGGATGCTCGACGGCCTCGACCTCCAGCAGCTCCAGATGCACAGGATCGTCGTCGAGCAGCACTCGCCCGGGGGGAAGCTCTCCCTGCATGATCGGGACTTCATCGAGTTCGATGGCGAAATGGGCGGTTTCCAGCGACGCATCGGCGCGCAGGCCGACGCTCGGCATCTCGATCCCCAGGCTCGCCCCGGCACGGCGACGCGCATCGTCGAGTTCCCAGCGCAGGGCATCGAGAGAGAGAGCCTCAGCCAGCGAGGTCGCCAGGCACAGCACCACACGATGCGATTCACCTGGCTCCGGCGCCGTGCCGGCGTCCGGCGCGGGCTCCTGGTCAGCCGGCGTTGCCGCCTCCCTGGCGGGGGCGGCGCTTGCCGGCATGGGCGCGGGGGACGACAGCTCCCCTCCGGTATCAACCTGCGCCAAGAGCCTGCGCTCCCGGCGACGTATCACGTAGGCCGCGAAGCCCAGCCCGGCCGCCAAGGTGAGGAAAACGCCGGGAGCGAACCCCGGGATGAAGGCAGCGAAGAGCAGGATGACGGCGGTCAGCCCCAGCGCCCGGGAACTCCTGCCGAGCTGGCCGACGATCTCGCTGCCCAGGTCACCGCTGTGGCCGGAGTTCGAGCTGACCCGCGTCACCACGGTACCGGCGCCGACGGCGATCAGCAGCGCCGGGATCTGGGCCACGAGTCCGTCGCCGACCGTCAGCAGCGAATAGGTATTCACCGCCTCGCCGAACGACATGCCCCGCTTGACCATGCCGATCGACAGGCCGCCGATCAGGTTGACGCAAAGGATCACCAGTCCGGCGATGGCATCGCCCTTGACGAACTTCATCGCACCGTCCATCGCCCCGTAGAGCTGGCTCTCCTGCTCCAGGCGCTGACGCCGGTTGCGCGCCTCTCCCTGCTCGATATCTCCGTTGCGCAGGTCGTTGTCGATGCTCATCTGCTTGCCCGGCATCGCATCAAGAATGAAGCGGGCAGCCACTTCCGCGACCCGCTCGGCCCCTTTGGTGATTACTAGGAACTGAGCCACGGTGATGATCAGAAACACCACCAGGCCAATCACCACTTCGCCGGCAATGACGAAATTACCGAACGCCGACACGATCTGCCCGGCATCGCCCTCGAGCAGGATCAGGCGCGTGGTGGTGATCGACAGCGCCAGGCGGAACAACGTGGCCAGCAGGATGATCGGCGGCAGTGAGGAGTACTCGACCGGGTGCGAGATGTAGAACGCCACGACGAGGATCAGCAGGCTGAAGCCGATGTTGATGCCGATCAGCGCATCCACCAGCGCCGTCGGCAGCGGGATGATCATCATGACCACTGCCAGCACGATGAACAGCGCGATAACCACGTCGCTGCGCTGAGCGGCCCGCTGGGCAACGAGGTTGAGCTTCGACAGGGCCACGCTCATGCCTCCCTCCGCTGCTGCAGGTAAACGCGGAAAAGACGTCGGGCCTCATCCTTCTGCCCAGCCGCCCACAGCACCCGGCTCTGCAGCAATATCAGCCCGGACGAGGCTCCCTGTAGACGCTCGAGGCGCTCGATCGCCTCGAGCGCCCTCGGCGTGTCGCCTACCGCGATGAAGGCCCGGGTCAGCGTGTGCAGGATGCCGGCATGATCGGGGGCGATATGCGCCGCGATCAGCAATAGCACCAGACCACGCTTCGTTTCGCCGCTCTTGAGATAAAGATGCCCCATCATGTGCATCAGCTCCGCCGCTCCCTGGTCACCATCCCTCATCGCTCGAACTCCTCGGCCTCGGCACGGCGTTCCGCCCACTCCAGGCGCTGCGCGATCTCCTCGTTGAGCAGTTGCGCTGCCATCTCGACGACCTCGGTCTGCGTGTCCATCTCGGGCAACACCGCATCGACCACGTGCTGCAGCAGCCCGATGCTGCGTTCATCGGCATAAAGCGAAGGATCGCCGGCAGCGGGCTGCGCCATGCGCTCGATTTGCTCACGCAGCGTGCCGCCCTCCTGGCGACGCGCCTGGCTGCCCTCCACCGCTCTGGCGAAATCGGCTTGTCGCTCCGGATCGACGGGCTTGCTGCCGCCGGCTTCGCCGACATGGGGCACCGTCCCTGCGCTGGTGCGAAGACGATGATCGTCATGAACACGATCGGCGGTAACTCTCATGGCGTCGCCTCCATGGCAAGATGCCGGCAGCGTTTCGCTACAGCGTCAGGGAGAATTCATCACTGCCACGGCGTACCGTGACGCGGTTGTCGGCGATCTCGGCCAGCACCCAGCCCTCCTGCAGGGCGGCACCGGGGTAGAGGCGTTCCCCCCGGGGGCCAACGACATAAGGATTCTCACCGAACCACACCGCCTGAAACTGCAGGGCTGGCGAATCGGTCGACAGCTGCGGACGGGCTTCGCTGATCAGCAACTGGCTACCGCCATAGTGCTGATCGAACCAGAGCTGCACGTCGCGCCACTCGTCATAGCGTTCGGGGGGGAACTCACCGTCGACGACCAGATGATTACCGGCATCTCGGACCTGCAGCCCCTCCAACCCGACCTCGGCGAGCCGCTGGACCAATGCCTCGCCGGGTGGCGTATCGACGACCATCAGCGAGCGGGCCGCCTCGGCTGCCTGTGGATGCAGCATGCCCGTGGAATGGAGCGCGCTGGCAGAGATGTTGGCCCCTGCCGTGCCGACGCCAACGAGCTGATAGATACCAACGATCGCCAGGGTCGTGCAGAGTGCCGTCACCGCGGCGCTGCGCCTGGCCAAAACATGCGCCGGACCCTGGCGCGCCTGAGCCAGGCGTTGGCGCCAGTGCGCCGGGATCGGCGCCCGACGCCATTGATGGGAGACGAAGCTTCCCAACGGTGCGAACCAGGCACCGAGGCGCTGACTCACCGGTGCCAGGGCTTGCCCAGTGCGTGACCACAACCACACCAGTCTGCCTAGAAGAGTCAATGCGATGGGTAGAGCGAAGCGCTGCAGGGCGGCTTGCAAAGGAGCAAGCCGACGATTCAGGGCTGCCCTTACTACGGGCACGCTTGCCTGCACACGACGTTGAAGCGTGCCCACCCCTCGCAGGGCGCTCTGCAGAGCTGGCGGAAGCAACAGCTCAGGGCGGGTAAGCGTGAGCTTCACTTCGCCAATGGCAAGGGTGACCGGTATAGGCGTACGCCAACCGGTACCTTGCGCCAGCGGTTTACCGTTGGCCTCGACAGCGCCACCGACCGCCTCGATGGCCACCATGCGCGCGTGAAAGCGCAGAATGACATGCTCACCGACAACGTCGGCATCGCTCAGTATTACGTCGCAGCGGGTCGCGGAGCCGATACGGCAGACCGGCTGCTCGAGCGGCACGGACACTCCCGCATGAAGGCCGCTCCTCACTTCCAGCGTGGAGAACACCTCGGTCGTCGGCATCAAGAACGAAGTCACGGAAGCCATGGACGCCACCTGTCATGAAATACCATCAAGCCCGAGCCCCCATCTCGAACATGACAGCAGCCAAGATACGCAGCCTGGATTGCGAAAGCCTGGACGGACGCTGGTGCCCGCCAGCGTCCGTCGTGGCAATGTCAGTTATTGGGACGTGCCGCCCTGGCCGTATCGACCTCGGTGTTTCCCTCGGTCTTGACCTTACTGACCTCCATCGATTTCTTGGCGGCTTGATCGAAGACGTCTTTTAGCTGCTGTACATCGATGCCACCGCCGCCGCCAGCACCTGAAACACCATCAGCAGCCTTTTTCTTTTCCTTGATCTTGAAGATCGCCATGCCATGTCTCCTTTTTAGGATGGAAAATCTGAGTAGCGGCTACCTACTCCCCAACTCGTATCAGCGCGCCGAGGAAGAAGAACTGGATCGAATGGGTTACCGCTCCACCAAATCATAGACAAACGAACAGCTAGTGCAATGCAAGAAAGGAGAAAAAAACGACTTAAAACCACTTATCACGAAACTCAATAAAAACATATAAAGCATGTCGAGAAATACAATAACGCCCCGCAATGAATTGTTAAAAACCCCTCTCAAGCACATAAAAGCTACAGTTTAATTAAGCTTTTCACACGCCATAAAATAAATAATTTTCTTTAATCCATACCACTGAATTCAGAAAAAATCAGGCGCACAGAAAATAACTCTGAGAAAGTGCAGAAATTCGATAAAAACCCTAGTAGCGCCACCCTATCCCATGGTGGCGAAGTGCCAACCGTGCCTCCTGCGAACAGCGGCCTCTCTGCTATTGCTTAGTCTCACCAAGCAGGCAACCCTGAACACAGGGTCCACAGCAGGTGACCGACTCGCCACGATCCAAGTGATTCTTCATCTCGGGCGCTGAGAGACAAGTAATTACGATATATGTGTCATGAGCAGCACGCACCCTAAGGCCATCGGGCCAGAGGATGCGACCATCCCTTCCGATGCACCCACTACAGATTACTTTGCCCCGGCGGAACGAAGACAAATTGATATCCATGTTGGGAAGCTGCATGAAATGAACGTAGTAGCCAGCCGGAAATTTTCCTCGCCGCGATATGTCGTTCAACGCCGGGATATCGCCAAGGCGATAGACGTGAGCACTTTCTTTATGCCGAACTGGTGGCATCCTAGAAAGAGGGTCTTTCCGGCTGGCTCTTTTGTCAGGGCCTGAAAGCTGGCGAGTTTTTCTCTGAACCAAGGCAAAGAAATTGGAATAATCTTTTCCTAACAGTCTCAAGCCCCTATTCCGCCTAATGGAATCTTTCTCTCTACGCAGGCTTTCCCTCAATCCATACGCTTCCAGAAATGCAGGCTGGGCATATACCCCCTGAGGAGCTTTAGCGGTAGCTATGGGTTCCAGCCCTTCACCAGATCCGATCTTGGCAAGGATGATTGGGTCAACATGCGAAGTCATGTCGACCGCACCGGGATATTGGTAGCCTATGTTCAAAGGATACTGCTCCCAGTCAAAGACGGTGTAGGGGGCTTTCCTGATGGCGCCCGGCTCTCCGTAGTCGAAAGTCAGCACATAGCCCTCATCGAGAGCCATTCCTAGCTCGCGCATCCAATGCATGGCCCTGACATTGACCGTCAACCGCTCGCCCTCTGGCTGTGCAGCGATCGGGAACACCTTGTTCAGGTCCATGAGCACGGCGGCGAGAGCCGCACTCGGCGATCGCTCCTCTTCGCTGAAGTTCCCATGCGAATCGAGGGTGACGTAAATTTCCTTGAGCTCCCCACGCCGAATCACGGCACGGTGCACCGGAAAGGCATCAGGGAGTTCGTTGGAGAGAAACACGCCTCGGACCCTCCGCAACGGCAAACTGTCTGCGCCTGCGTGGAGCCAGCGAACCCGTGGCCGCTCCGCCAGGATGCCCTGTTGACGCACAATCAAGGCCCGGCTGCGCTCGACAATCGTATAGCGAAGTGCGTCATGAAGCTCGATATGCTCGACCTGCAAGGTTTCGATGATATCGCGAGCCAGCGTCCCATTACCCGCCCCCATCTCGACCACATCGAAGCGCCGGGGACGGCCCATCGCCGTATGCATATCGACCAGCGCTTTCGCAAGCGTACGGCCAAAGTAACGGCTTCGCTCCGGTGCCGTGACAAAATCGTCGTCCCTCGCATTGCCGATCGAGACGACTCCCGAATTGTAATATCCCCCTTCACCATCGAGCCCATAGAGAGAGCGGTCCATGAACTCGGCAAAGGAAATCCCCCCCTTCGCCCTGACATACTCGATCAACACACCGACAAAGCGAGGATCGAGCCGTAACCCCAGTGCCGGATATGGATTCGCTTCACTCTTGGCAATAGCAGAATGCATCAACTGGGCTTCCCGTCGTTCTCGATAGCGCTAAGCCATCTCCCGCTTTGGTAGATAAACCCGGTCTCCTGGCTGCAGGGCGCTGGGATCACCAATATGGCCGAGGTTAAGCTCCACCACTTCCGCGACATCGTGTCCCCGGCTGATGGCGATGCTTCCCAGCGACAGGTGTGACTCGACCTCGACCCAGTCATGCCCCTGCCCCTCGAGAGCCGGGTTGGTGCGCCTGTTCTCTGCTACAGCGTAAGTGTACTGTCGCGTCGAAGCAGGTGTCGGGGATGGAGAGGAATCTGGTGATGGCGTAGATTCCAGCGATGGTGAAGACTCCGCCGATGACGAAGGCTCCGGCGACGGAAAGAATTCCGGCGATGGAGAAGAGTCCGGCGACGGTGAGGGAGGTTGAGTTTCGGCAGGCTCCTGCTCGGGCTCTTGTTCCTCTTCCTCGACCGGCTCCTCAGTCTCCAGTCGCTGACTACGTAGCCAGCTTTCGATGGCGGCGGGGATTGCCATACTTAAAAACAGAGTACTACCGACGCCTCTCCATATTTTTTGTTCATCGTTCGCCACCCATAAAGGGGCTGTATCTTCCGTATGAAGTCTGCCGCGCCAGTCAGTTCGGTTCCCCTCCGCTAGCCAATCGAATCCATGCATGTGAAAGTTCAATGGCTTGAACTTCAATCCATAGATGTACGCAAGAAAGCTGGCCTGCATGGCAGTGGCCGCTGCCAGAGTGCTTCCTAGCAGGATCGAACCATCCTGAGAAAAAAATTGATTAAGAGACTCCCCCATGGTAAGGGCGGACAGTCCTGTAACAGGGAGGCCAGCTAAATGCTGTGCAAGCCAAGTCCTGCCTTTTGGACTTAACCAGGCTCTGTCAGGATCGCGATTCAGGGAGAGCCAGCTTCTTTCTGGTGCAAAAACAGCCTTGCTATTGGGCCACTTTGATGCAATGACATCGCGCCACACGTTACGCATGGCGATGGAGTCATCGCGAAGGCCTTTCAAGCCATAATAGCCCAAAAAAACTTGGGGGATAGTCGCGCTAGCATAGGACAATGCAAGCCAATGATTACCACTGGCGAGGGCATTGGCTGCCATCACGGCAGTAGCACTACCGGCCCAGGACGGAGTCAGAATGCCGTAGAAATAAGAACCATTGGTCGTAGCGCTCTGAATCCACGCCTTTCGCAGGGGACTCGACGTTGGATCAATGTTGCGTAGGCCAGCCCCCAGCTTGGCCGCCGCACTCATACCTAGCGTCAAGTTGGCAATCATGAAGCCTGCAAGCCCGGCATTGTCGGCGACCATCAACCACGGCGAATCATTCGAAAAGAGATGGGGGAAAACGCCCCCGCTAGTAAGAAACTGCCAGGATACGGCGACATTCAGCAGATGGGTCAGTGATATTCCACCCAGGAATGCACGCCCCGCCCCCAGGCGAGGATCGAGTGCTTTCAAAAACAGCGCCTCCTCCCCCACTGCTTCCTTGAGACGTTTTTGATATTCATTGGCTGCCTCCCGAATGGCAAATGCTTGCTCGGATTGAGTCCAGCCCTGTTGAGCCGAGCCTTCCTGGGTCGGAAGATTTTTCAGCAGTTGATAGCCAAGCCAGAATTCTTCGGTCGCATTGCTGGCTGCCAACAAACTATCATTGTTTAGGTTAAAGGCTTTCCTGGCCGCGTAAATACGGCTTACCCCCCAGTTCAGCAACTCCCCAGTAATACTTTCTCCCGTTTCGATTCTTTCTCTCTTTGAATCAAACTTAAGCTTATAGCTGGAATCACTGAAGATCCCCAGACCGCGAGTCGCAGCCGCCACACTGGAAATCACCATGGCAGGGGCCAGTACATCCAGGCGATTCAAAGGCTCGGCGACCAAAGGTACATGCCGATGCAGTTCGGCCGCCCCCAGGAACAGGCCGGCCGAAATACCGGCGGCCCAGCTCCCTTGCCGCTCTGATGGGGACATGGAGGAAACTAACCGAGACAACCAGCCTAGTGGCTTGGGTTCACTCAGAGTATTCGCCTCCCGGACTTGAGGTGTTGTTCCCTTAGGCGATAAGGGGTCACGCACCATCTGTACCCGGACGTTTTGCGGATCAATCTCAGACAAGATACTACGGGCATCAGGGCTTAATGCTCTCAACAGTGCACCGTGAATATTATCGTCGAGGGGGATGCTGTTCAGTATCTCTGCACTGCTTTTCTTTGCCGCCAGGTTGTATGCCGACAGCCTGGATGCCTGCAGGACGAAGAGCTCGCTGCTGGATCTCCCTAGCACTGGGCGCGTATCAATATTCTTTCTATTTCCATTGTCTATCCCGTGAACCAACACGACCTTTGCGTTTCCTGAGCCATCCCTGACCAAGGAAATCGTACCTTGGCGCGCAGCGTTCTCCAATGCCGTCGGTGTCGCATGCTGCTGCAACAACGAGGTGCTGATCCGATCGAGTTGAGGCCTCAGGAGAGCATCCCACTGGGAATGCGTGAATGCCCCTTGTTGGCTGTCGCTCATCGCTCCGATCTGATCGGCCGTCAATATCCGAATCCGCCCCCCTAGCGCTCGGATCTGGTCATCGGTCAATGACTGAATGTGGCTATCGGTCAATGACTCAAGTTGAGCATCGTTTAACGCCCCAACCTGATCTTCCGTCAGATGCGGCACCTGTTCAGGCCTTAGCATTCCGGACAGCTTGTCCACCTGTGCCAGATGGGAGGGGGGAATGAACACAATAGCCTCCCCTGGTAATTTCCCGATGTCGAGAGTCGTTGCCTCTGGCCTCGTGGGAACATTCCAGCCACTGGCACGATCACTGTCATACTCGGCAATATATAACCGCCCCTGGTCATGCCTGAAACGGTCTCGTATGGCACCCGCCGACAACTCGGATACGACAATGTAAACATCCTCGTTATACTTTACATCCTTCGCATGAGAACTTCCGTCACTTTTTACACTCTCGATCCGAATCACTGCCTGATTTTCGTTGTTAGTAGTGACGGCAATATTCTCTACTGACCCAGTACGGCGGGCTGGCCAGACAATTTCCCCATCGCCTTGTATTGTTCCGCTCAACGGTATCGTTCCATCGGTCAAGACAAATTCACCAGGCTTTCTCTGAGAGCGAATAATGTGGACATGATATCCTGCTGGCAACTCCCCATTGGTGATTGCTCGGCTTATCGCCTCGATGTGATTCTGGCGCGCATGCCCAGGATGATAAAGCCACGCACGACCCTCAGTTGAAGGAATCGCTTGACTGGTGTGCGATTTCGTCGAGTTCGGTGAGCCCCCCAGCCACGGAATTAGAAGATCGAAGCGCACAGCCCCCTCATCCCCTAGCCGGGAGTTCTGCTGGACTAAATACCAAACGAAATCCCGGAACTTTGTGAGAGTATTACCCTTTGTACTAGTGTCAGGGATGTTCTGGTAAGCGGCCGATACTTCCTCCCCTGGAAATGAGCGTGTTGTCAATGGGAGCAATGCCCGCTGTTCGCTGGGCAGCCTCTCCAGTTGCCAGGAGCGTAGCGCATCTCCTTGGTCTTCGGTCAGCTTGCTCAGCTGCCTTGTCGACAGCGAGGCGAATTTCTCCGGCGCTAGCTTGCCAAGCACTTGAGGATCCAGCGCTGCAACTTGTTCGGGTGTGAACGCTGCGAGCTGATCATTCGACAAAGCGTTCAGTTGTGAGGCACGAACAGTCCTCATCTGTGCAAGACTAAAACGTGCCAGTTGGAAAAATGAAAAATCTGAAAATTGCGTCGACGTCAACCGAGCCACACTCTGTGGATCGGTCGACGCGACTGCCAATTCTTGGCGAGAGATCCGCGGGAAGGCAGCTTCTGGCATATGGCCAGGGAAAGGGCCAGCCAGACTATCGGGAACATGAGGGGGATGGTTGGCCGTGGTAGGCGTAGGGGACTCCCCTCCTAAGCTGGCCTGCAACGCTGCGGTATCGATGGCCTCCGAGCCGGCACGCATGTGTGCCGTCGGGTAGAGCCTCGTCGTCGTGGAAAACTCCCCGGACGTACTCCAAGGGGTAGAAGTGCGGTTGAGTTCCGGTAAGGCGGGGGGCGCTTGCTCCCTCGCCCCCCTCTGATTCGGCCACGAGGCCCGCAACCCCCGGTAACCCATCCCGGTACCATAGATGCCGCTGGCAACGCCTAGCCAAGCGTCGGTTCGCTCAAGGCTCGACATCTCGCCCCCGTGCGCCGCGATGTTATAAACGGAGTAGCCCAATAGCGGCGTACCTATCCCCATGGCACCGACATCCGACCAGCGGGCCGCCGCGAAGACCCCACCCGGCTGGGAGAGCATCTGCGATGCCTGGCGATACTCCAAACTATAATTAGCGTGCCTTGGGTTCAGTCTGTTGGCATTGAACGCGCCAATGCTGGTACGTGCCGCCACCGTTCCCTCGACTCCGCGCGCCGTCATTCCGGCGAGACGTAGACCGCTCGATGCCATCGGCAGCACAGACGTCGCCAGCATGGCGCCTTGCATCAGGCCTTCCGTGCTGGCCCAGGACCGGCCATGCCGTTGCATGTTGGCGAGGTTGCCGACACTGCGCGCAGCAAAGTAGGCACCGCCCGCAACGGCTAGCGGTGCAGCGACCGGTGCCAAGACCGGAATGAAGGAAGCAAGGGTGGCAATGCTGGTACCGATGCCAATCACCGGGTCGAGCCACTCTTCGGTAAAGCTCTTCTCACGAGCCTGCTCCCACTCGTACTGAATGTCGCCGCTGATATTAGCGATCTCGGCGAAGTTCTCCGGTACATAGACCTGGCCATTCTCGGACAGATAATTGTTGTACTGGAAGTCCGCAAAGTTTCGATAGCGGCTGCCGCTGTCGTCGATGAGCCAGGGATGGGTATCGTCTTCGCTCATACGGAACAGGGCTGTGTCGTAAGTGGAGCCACTCTCCTGATAGAGAATCGGGATGATCTCAACCTCGTCTCCCTTATCGCCAAGCTCACGGATTTGGTCGGCCACCGGGTCGATCAGCTCGGCGTCGTCCGTCCCGAGCACCGCGCTCAGATTTGCGTCCAGCTCCTCGTCGATGGTGATGACACGCTCCTCCGGCAGGTCGTCCAACCCCGCCTCGACACGCGCCTCATCGGCCTCCTGATCCCTGAATGCCGTAGCAATCGCCGGCCAGTTGTCCGGATCGAGGCGATGCGCCTCCTCCTGTCCCAGCAGGTGCGCGTTGAACCGACTGGCCCTCTCGATGTTTAGTCGGTGGTCAGCGTTCTCATCCAAGGCCTCTAGGAGAGCCTTTGCCTTATCTTCCAGGAGGTCCAGTTCATCGGCTAGATCCAACTCCGGATGCTGTTCCTTCCACTCTTCCGGCGCCTTCTCCATGAATGAAACACCGGCCCGTATGATGCCCAGCTGAGTGAGGATACGCGCCTCGCGACTGTCGGAGAGGTGTTGCTGGGCCTCAAGATACCCTCCCTCCAGTTCGAGGTAGTCATTCTCCCACTGCCAGGATTCTGCGGGCCCAGGCCCTTCCTGTGCTGGCCCGGCCGAGGTCCCGCCGTCGAGCAGTTGCCAGGTCGACGGCTGGGAAGCACGATAGGCTTCCATTCGTGCGTGCCACTCACCCGCCTTGAGAGAGTCACGTTGCCTCTCAAGCAACACCAACTCCTCCTGCGCCGCCGCCACTTCGGGATGCACCCAGCGCATCCCCTCTCCCATCTCTTCATCAATGATCGGCACCAGCACCGGATCCACGTCATCGGGCAGGGAGCCGGTGAGCTTCTCCGTCCCGCCGAGGCCATACTCCTCGACGGTATCGTCATAGGATGTCTGAGCCTCCTCTACGGCCGTCCTGGCCTCCTCCAGGCTGCCTTCGACGATCCAGTCCGCCCACTGCCGATCGAGCTGCTGCTCTGCCTCGGTACGCTCCATCCACTCCGGAGCTTCATCGGGGGTATAGGTCAGTTCATCTTCCAGTGTGTAGTTTTCATAGACGATAGTCAGATGTAGCTGGCCGTCCTCAACAGTGACAGTGACGTCGTTCTCACTGAACCTCCCAGCAGACTGCATGCGACCCTCTCCCCGATGGTCGCGGCTCGCATCATAGTAGCGGTAGTTATCGCCGAAGCGTTCCGGGTGCTGTTCCCGATAGGCCTCGAGTGCAGCCTCCTCAAGACGCGAATATTCCGCGAGCCGCTCCTCGGCGTCGTTCAATACTTCATGGGCCGCGGCCACCTCCGGATGCACGTACCAGGTCTCACCGTCTCGCTCGATCGGTACAGTATCCTCATCGTCAGACACCAGCGAGCCTTCCCCGAGCCGTTCCTCAGCGTCGTCGAGGGTCTGCTGAGCATTGGCAATCTCACCATTCTCGCCCTCGAGACTCTCGCGCTGTTCAGCGAACTGCTCGGCACGCATCTCCTGATAGTCTTCCTTCGCCTCGTTATAGCGCTCCGTAACATCGATCAAGCCGTCTGCCGAGGCATCCCGCTCCCTTTTCCAGTGCGCCCAGTTCCCATCGACCTGTTGCTGCGCGTCAGTACGACCGGACTCCCCAGGGGCATGGGTCAGTTGGATCTCAACCTCCTCGGAGGCATAGGTATTCACCAAGTAGAGTTGCCCATCACGCTCGATGACGTTCTGCGTCATTAACTCCCCAGTATGCCTGTCCCGAGTGCTCCGCCCCCCTCGCCCCCGGGACGTTACTTCATACTCGTATCCCCCTTCCTCGAAATAGTGCGGGTTCTCTTCACGTTCGGCAGCGAGCGCGTCTTGCTTGATATCGGCCAACTTGAGGGAGTCGCCCCCACTCATCAGCTCATCCCACTCACGGTCGAGCCCACGCGCCAGATCAGGGCGCTCCCTTGGCGCGTCGCCCGGGGCGTAAGTGAGAGGGACTTCAACCTCCTCGTCCATGTTCTCGTAGGTGTTGACCAAATAAAGCTGGCCGTCCCGCTCGATAATCTCCTGGTTCTCCAGCTCGCCCGTATGTTCCGTCTTCGAACCGGCCCGGCCGCGGCTCACGGTATATTCGTAACCATCCTCATCGAAATACCGTGAAAACTCCTCGTCTTCTTCATAGAGCGTGACGAGGCGTTCCTCGATATCCTCCGCCTCCCCTTGCAGTTCCTGCCACTCGCGCTCCGCATCGAGGTACTCGATCCAGGTAGTGATCTCCTCCAGCCGTTCTTGTGCCTCTTTCAGGGAGCTATCCGGATCCGGCAGCTCCCAGTAGACACCATGAGCCTCACCCGCGGCGTTGAGGCGTTCAAGGGCATTGTTCCAGGCGTTCTCGTACTCCGGGTCCAGGGCGTAGACATCCAGCTCCGCTTGTCTTTGCAGGACGCTGGTCATTGCTTCGTCACGGGCACGACGTGCCGCCTCCTCTGCCTCGACCGCCTCGACGAGCTCGGCATCAACCCAAACCCATACCCCGTTGCGCCGCACAGCTTCCCACTCCCCACCGGAAGGCGCCGCCTCGTCCGGTGGCGTACCGGGATTATCGCCGGCCGCATCGGAGGCGGGCTTGATAGTGTCCTCCGCATCGCCCTCTTCCCCGAGGATCTCCTCGATAGCGTCCTGTGTCGCTTTCTCCAGCCCCTCCAGCTCCTCTTCCAGTTCCTCGATGCGGGCCAGCTCCTCGCTTCCCAGAAGGATACTTTCGAGAATCCCCTGTAGGGCCTGTTCCTCGTCCGTGTCGCCGTCCAGCCCCATCAGCAGTTCGGTAAGTGACTCCTCATGCGTTGCGGGTTCGATGTCGATTTCGAGGCCATCCTCGTCACGCCGCAGTGTCTTACTCCCATCCGGCGAGGTGGTCAGCGTATAACCATTGTCAGTTACTTCGACCGTCGTCTGCGTGGCACCCTCAATGACCACCGTTTCGCCTACGTGGATAACATTAGGGTCGCGAGGCGAATCGAAGAGTTCGGGGTTACTCTCCCCGAGTTCCTCCAGCGTCACACCGTGGCGTTCGGCAATGGCGATCAGATAGTCGCCATCCTGAACTTCATACTCGCTGGCCTCTCCATCGTTCTCCACTACCGTGGTCGTCTTGGTTTCACGTCCATCGGGTTCAATTACGATTTCAACTATCGTGCCATTGCCATATTCGGTCCGGCGAGTCTCGTTGCCCTCGGCGTCGATATAGATCGAAGAGCTTCCGATGCCTCGCCCGGAGCTGTAACTCGCGATCACCTCCTCGCCATCTTCTGCATCGACGATCCTGGTAGTGTACTGCTCCCCGCCATTGGTCAGCTCATCGGTCTCAAACTCGACTTCATAGCCAGCCGCAGCGAGCTGGGCAATCACCTGTTCGCGAGTGAGCTCCCGTTCCTCGGCTATCTGGTCGATGCTCTTGCCCTCGGAGACGTCTTCGGCGATATCATCGATGCCCTCACGAGTCGTCTCCTGCTCAGGATCCAGCGTCGTCTGGGTGCCATCTTCGGCCACCACTACCGTCTCGCTGTTGCCGTCGCTATCGGTGGTCGTGATCGTTACGACATCGCTGCCGGGCAGTTCGGTTATCTCGACGACGCTGCCATCGCCCAAGTCGTCTTCGAGGCGCGTCGTCCTTTCGCCGCTCTCTTCGTCCTCACTGACGGTGAACTTGCGCCCCTCATCGTCCCGGAGAGGTGATTGGCTCAGCGTTTCGCCATCTTCGCCCGTCACCTCGACCCAATATCGATCGGTGTCGTGATCGTAGTATTCGTGGATGGTTTCGCCTGTCTCGGGGTCGGTGATCGTCGTCCGGGTAACGTTGTCGCCGGCAAGCCCCCACTCGGATGACTCCACCTCGTAGCCACCCGCTTCGAGCTGCTCGATAACCTCCTCTCTGTTCATCTCGGAGTCATGGAAAAGATTGAGCCCTTTCCCCTCGGTAATTTCCTCGGCGAGGTCTTCTGCCTGCTCGACCGCCTCCTCGTCGATGACAGGCTCTTGCTCGGATGCGTTATCGACAGGGAGGAAAACGTCGTTCTGGTCCAGAGGATCGAAGTACAGCGGATCGAAACTCGAGGAATCGAAATTGTCCGGTACCGCAGGACCATAAACAGGAGGTTCTGAGTTGAGCTCCAATTGCTGCAGATATTCCGGCGAGTAGACGCCGTAGCCCTCCATGGGAGTGTGGCTGGTGTTGATCGGCTGGAACGGCGTTCCCCCAGTCAGTTGAGGTGTCGCTGGGGTCACGGTCTGTTGCGGCGTGAACGCCGGGGGGCTAGGAGGGCGCGGCTTGGCGGACGCCACCAACAGCGCCATGGAGAAAGTCGAATCGCTGCCAGATGAAATTCTGGCGGCAAGCCGCCATACGCTACTCAGCCTCATCACTGTTCTCTCCTCCATGACGAGGACACATGACGTGGGTCATTGCCTGTTTTAGTTGTTCGCCTTCGCGTGCTTAGGCGGGTTCCGCTATGCGCGTAGGAGCCAGATGCTCGGCAATCCGATCCGCCAGGGCAGACAGCATGGCCTGGTCGCCCGACGGGCTGGCCATCAGCATGAACTCGGCGTCCGGCAGCGGTGGCAAACCATGATCTTCCGACAAAGCGATGAGACCCGAGCCAAGTTGACTGGCCGGCATTGGCGCCAGCGCAAATCCTCCTTCCACTGCCGCTCGCAGGCTCGCGCCGCTCGTACAGAGCATTGCCATGCGCTGGGGAATGCCGGAGAGGGCGAGCTTGGTCAAGGCCGCCTCTCGGTAAGGACACGCTTCCGGGAACAAGGCCAGGGGAAGCGGAGAGGGAAGGCGCATGGGAGATCGCTCGGCCCAGGCCCAGACCAAGGGCTCGTGCCACAGCAAGCGCCCTGGCTCCTGGGAGCCGCATTGAGCGCCTAGTACCAGGTCGACATCGCCGCGCTTCATGGCAACGACCATGTCACCGGGAATGCCGACTCGAACGCCCAGCTCGACCTGGGGGTTGTCGTTAACGAAGCTCTTGAGGGTGCGCATCAGCGAGGGACTGACACAGTCCTCGGCGATACCCAGACGCACGTTACCCTGGTAGGAGGAACGGGAAAGTTGCGTCATGGCATCGCGGTTGAGTGCCAGGATGGCACGTGCGTAGGCCGCCAGACATTCACCATCCGGCGTTACCTCGAAAGCCCGCGTCGTACGCCGGAGCAAGGGTTTACCGACCTGCGCCTCCAACCGACGCAAGTGCCCACTTATGGCCGGCTGAGTCAGGTGCAGACGATTGGCGGCGCGGGTGAAGCTTCCTTCATCGATGACGGCGACGAAACTTCTCAAGAGAAGCAAATCGAGCATATGCATATCTTTCCATGATAAATGGAGCTTTCTTTTTATGTATCATTCGGCAGCGTGCGCGACACGCCGCGGATGATTGCCATCTGCCCTCTCTAGCTCTTTGCCACCCCACCACCAGAGTAGCAGAATTTCAGAAAACGCCTCATCTAGGTTTATTATAAATACCATCACGCAATTTGATTTATATAATGCGCCGGGAAATGCTGACATGGAGCAATAACAAAACTGACACGGACACTTCATACCATGCCCACCCTCTTGCATATCGCCTCCTCACCGCGTAAGCATCGATCGGCATCGCTGGAGGTCGCGCGCGCTTTCGTAAGCGACTATCGGGCTTGCATGCCGCACGTCCAAGTGACAGATCTTGATCTCTGGGAAACTGAACTACCCGAATTCGATGCCCATGCCATGGCCGCCAAATATGCGGGGCTAGAGGGAATCCCACTGACGGCAAGTCAGCAGCAGGCCTGGGATCGCCTGCATCAGCTCGCGTCCCACCTGCACGAGGCAGACCTGCTCCTGTTCTCGATCCCGATCTGGAACTTCAGCATCCCTTATAGGCTCAAGCACTTCATCGATCTGGTATCGCAGAAAGACATTCTCTTCTCGTTCGATCCGGAAAAGGGTTTCAGTGGTCTACTCACAGGCAAGAAAGCCATCGTCATATACGCCAGGGGGCTGAGCTACGTGGCCGACTCCTTCACTCCCGCGCCGGAGTTCGACTACCAGAAGTCCTACTTCGAGCAGTGGCTGAAGTTCGTCGGCATCAAGGAAGTCGAATCGGTCATCGTCGAAAAGACGCTCTTCGGCACCGAAGTCGATGGCGCGGCACGCGAGCAGGCCTGCTTTCAGGCCGCGCAACTCGCAAGAAATCTTGCACAGTCCCAACAGACCGCTCGGATCCCCTCCTGACCCATCGCAAATCGGCATGGGGAGTGGCGAAACGACTTGTCCGCCGAGCATAATATCCACCTGCACGAGTTCGAGGAGGCGCTTCGGCTCGTGTTCGAGTCCTGGGCGCTCGCTCGGGAAACATCGCACCGAGAAGGACACTGGACCATGGAGATCACCCGCAGCCGGGATTTCGCCGCCGAGCGTGCCTGGGGCGCCAAGACCATCGCCAGCATGAACGGCATTACCACCCGCCTGCACTGGACCGACCATCCCTACCGCTGGCACGTCAACGACGGTGAAGAGGTCTTCGTGGTGCTCGATGGCCGCGTCGAGATGCGTTACCGCAGCGAAGGCATCGAACATGCGCAGCTGCTGGAAGTGGGCGACATCTTCTTTGCCTCGGTGGGCACCGAACATGTCGCCTGCCCCATCGGCGAGACCCGTGTACTGGTGATCGAGAAGGAAGGCAGCGTCTAAGCGTCTAGAGGAACGGGCGTCAAACGGGGCCGTCAGGCCCCGCTCCACTCCAGCACGACTCGCGCACGTGGCCAGCGCACCTTGGCCAGCCCGGCCAGACGGTCCCGTTCGATATCGCGATAGCCGAGCGCCAGCAGCACCACGCTGCGAAGCCCCTTCTCCTCGAGCCCCAGCAATGCATCCAGTGCCGGCGGATCGAAGCCCTCCATGGGAGAAGCATCGACCCGCTCCGCCGCTGCGGCGGTCAGGGCCGTGCCCAACGCAATATAGGCCTGCCGCGCCGCCCAGTGATGCCGCCCCTCCGGCGTGGAAAAACCGGCAACGGCGGCGTGGAGCGACTGCCGATATCCTTCCAGCTCCTCCGGATCGAGACCTCGGGCCGCAGCTGTCAGCGCGATCAGCTCATCCACGTGCCGACCATCCACCTCGGCCCAGGTGGCAAAAATGAGCAGGTGGGAGCATTCGTTGACCTGGGGCTGGTTACATGCCGCGCATCGGATTCGCTCGCGCAGCGCTGGGTCTTCCACCACCAGCACAGTGTAGGGCTGGAGGCCGTATGACGACGGCGCCAGATGCACGGCTTCGAGAATGGAATCGAGGGTTTGCCGGGGTACCTTCTCGCCGTTCATACGCTTGGCGGCATAGCGCCACTGCAGGGCTTCCATCAAACTCATGCGTTTTCTCCCGAAGTCGAAGTGGCAGGACGCTCCGCCGAGATCGACGTGCGCAGTGCGCGATGCGGGCCGGCGGCCCGATTCCCGCGGTGAAAGACGATGGCACCGCACACGACCAGTGCGCCTGCCAACGCCAGGTTGGGCGGCATCGCCTCTCCCAGCAGGGTAACGGCGATCAGCGTGCCGACCAGGGCCGCCACCATGCCGATCTGACTGAGGTAGACGGGGCCGGCGATTTTCTGCAGTACGAAATAAAAGACGTAGAGCACCGTGAAAACCACGACTTCGGCGAGCAGCAGCCGAATCATCTCGGCCGAGCCGAGCAACTGGGCTGTCTGCCCTGCTTCCAGCGTCAGCGCGAAGGGCGCCAGCGCCAGCGCACCGGCTAACAGCATCAGCGCAGCGAGGTAAACTGGGCCCGCATCGCCCGGCCAGCGCAGGGTGCGATAGATATTGCCCAGCGCGATAATCAGCGGAATCGTCAGTACCAGCACCACCCAGCTCTGGGCACCCGACATGCCACCCGCCTTGGCCCACGCCAGCAGCATCCCGCCCGCCAGACCCAGCAGGACGCCCAGCAGACGCAGCGGATGCAGGCGCTCCAGTCCCAGTCCCACCGCCAACATCCAGGTGACGAGGATGGGAAAAGCGAAGCTGAGCGATACGAAGCCGGCACCCACGTGGCGTACCGCCAGGAAGCCTAGCGCATTGGGCAGGGCGAACAGCGCGCCCGAGATCAGTGCGTACTCCAGCGTTCGCCGGTTGAGCGGCATCGGTTGGCGCTGCAGCGCCGCCAGACCCAGCAGCAAGGCTCCCGCCCCCGCCACGGCAATCATGAGAAAGCTCAGGCGAGGCGCGCCGGCGCCATCGGCGAGCTTGGCCACGGCCAGTGACAACGCCAGCAGGCTGCCGACAAGGAACAGGCAGCCAAGGGCATACCAGCCGGTGCGGTTGCGTGATATCGATGAATTCGCCATGATCGGCTCCTCTAGCACGCCAAGAAGAATCTTGACGAAAAGTATCTTGATAGGAAGATAAATGCTCGTATGAACCGAGTCAAGCAGGCAATTGCCCAATGGCAGCGAGAAATGCCCCAACTCGATCTGCTGCCAATGGAAGTAGTGGGGTACATGAAGACGACCCAACAGCTCACTCAGGCCCGACTGCAGACCTTCTTCAAGGAGTACGGCCTGCAGACGGGAGAGTTCGATGTACTGGCCACGTTGCGCCGCTCGGGCGAACCCTACCAGCTGGGGCCGACGCAGCTGTTCGAGGCGCTGATGGTCTCGTCAGGGGGAATGACCAGCCGGCTGGATCGGCTGGAGAAGGCGGGACTGATCGAACGCTCGCCCAACCCCGAGGATCGGCGGGGCACGCTAGTATCGCTGACCGATGCGGGGCTCGAACTGATGAACCGCATGCTGCCCCGGCACGTGGAGAACGAAGCGAAGATGCTCGCCGCACTCAGCCGCGAGGAACAGGCGATACTGGGCGAGCTGCTGGGCAAGCTGCTCGAGAGCCTTGCCGTCGACGACGCCTGAGCCGAGCTAATCTGGGCCAGGCATCGGGCGATGGCTAGAAAAGCGCCAGCGTCGCGCCACTCAGGCGCTGCTCATGCGCGACCAGCCAGCGCTTGCGCGGCAGCCCACCGCCGTAGCCCGTCAGGGTGCCATTGGCGCCAATCACGCGGTGGCAGGGCACCACGATGGCGATCGGATTGGCGCCATTGGCCAGTCCCACGGCGCGGCTGGCACCGGGTCGTCCGACCCGCGCCGCCAGCTCGCCGTAGCTGAGCGTGGCGCCCATAGGAATCCCGCGCAGCGCCTGCCATACCTGGCGCTGAAACTCGGTGCCGCCGGTGGCGACGGGCACCGCATCCAGATAGGACGGTTCACCGTCGAAGTAAGCCTCCAGCGCCTGGCGGATCGATGCCGGCGCCTTGCCCTCGACGAATTCGTAGTGGCGGTAATGGCGAGTCAGCAGGCGATGCAGGCGCTCGTCGTAGTCGTGGAATTCCAGCGCGCGCAGCACGCCTTGGGCATCGCCCACCAGGCGCAGCTCACCCACGGGGGAAGCCAGGGAATCAAGCCAGAGTTGCATCGCATGTCTCCTTCTGCCGGATCGCCGCTGCCGGCGCATCGGCATGCCAAAGGTGCATCACGGCGTAGGCGCGCCACGGTCGCCAAGCTTCGGCGCGGGCGAGCAGTTCGCGCGGTGTCGGGCGCCGGCCCTCTCGGGCGAGCACGCGCTGCAGCGCCACATCCGAAGCCAGGAAGGCGTCGCTCTCCTGCAGGCCGCGCATGGCGATGTACTGCGCCGTCCACTCGCCGATGCCCGGCAATTCACGCAGCCGTGCCACGCTGGCGTCGAGATCGCCGCGGCGGTCGAACAAAGATGGCCGTTCGCTGTAGGCCGCGGCCAGACGAACCAGCGCCGTGGCCCGGGCCGTGGGCATGCCGATCGCCTTCACTGCCTCCAGGGTGAAGCGCTCGGGCGCGGGGAAGAGCCGATCGAGCTCGGTCTCGCCGTCACCGGGCAGCCGCTCGCCCAACCGTTCGACGAGCCGTTCGGCCAGTCGGGTCGCCACCGTCACGCTCACCTGTTGTCCCAGGATCGCTCGCACCGCGATTTCGAACGGGTCCCAGCCGCCCGGCAACCGCAGACCGGGGCGACTCGCCACCAGCGTCGCCAGGTCCGGGTCGCGACACAGGCCGCAGCGTATGGCGTCGGGATCGGCCTGCAGGTCGAACAGGCGCCGCAGGCGAACGATGAGACTCGGCAGCTGCCCCAATTCAGGCAGCCGGATCGTGACCCGCAGCGCCGTTGCCTCGGGCGCATGGCTCACGTCGACACGACCGACGGTGCCACCCAGGCGAACGACGCGGCGATACGTCTCTCCATCGACCTGCTCGAGCCCTTTGACCGCCCGCCGTGCCAGGAATGCCAGCATCGCCTGCCAGTCGTAGGGCGGCCGGTACGACAACAGCAGCGTCAGACTCGGCGAGTCCGTGGCCACGTCGCGTCGACCGCGCAGGGCGCTCGGCGGGCGACCGAAGAGAGCCCGGAAGACCTCATTGAAGCGGCGCACGCTGCCAAAACCGCTGGCCAGCGCCACGTCGATGAGCGGCAAGTCGGTCTGATGCAGCAGTTGCTTGGCCAGCAGCACCCGGCGGGTCTGGGCCACGGCCAGCGGCGAGGCGCCGACATGACGCCGGAACAGTCGGCGCAGCTGGCGCGAGCCGAGCCCCAGACGCTCGGCCAGCGCCTCGACGTCGCCGTCGTCCAGCGCGCCCTCCTCGATCAGCCGCAGCGCCCGGGCCACCGTGGTCGAAGTGCCGGCCCAGGCGGGCGAATCCGGCGCACTCTCCGGCCGACAGCGCAGGCAGGGGCGAAAGCCCGCCTCTTGGGCCGCTACGGCCGTGCCGACGAAGCGGCAGTGCTCGAGCCGGGGCGCAGGCGCCGGGCAGATTGGACGGCAATAGATGCCGGTGCTGGTGACACAGGTGAAGAAACGCCCATCGTAACGGGAGTCTCGCGCCAGCAGCGCCTGGTAGCAGGTCTCGGGGGTCAGGTTCATGGCTCCATTCTAGCGCCGACGCAGCGACCGACTGGCGGTTTTCGGACGCGAATGTTCAACGGCTCTGCTGACCACTCGGCTCGGCAAGTCGATGCAGGCCGTCGCCTGTGCGACGAAGTGGTTCCCCAAAACGACACCGAACTGGCTCTTAGCAAGGGGCCATCCAGCCCCCACACTGGCAAGCATCCCAACGCAACGAGAGGAGCCCCCATGGCCATCCGACCTGCCACTCCCGACGACCTTGCCCCGCTCAGCGTGCTGCTCGACGGCTACCGACAGTTCTACCACCAGGCACCCGATATCGAAGGCACCCGACGCTTCCTGCAGGCACGCCTGGAGTGTGGCGATTCGCATATTCTGGTGCATGAGGGAGCGAAGGGTGAGTTGGAGGGCTTCGTGCAGCTCTACCCGTTGCTCTCCACCGTGCGCCTGGCGCCGCTGTGGCTGCTCAACGATCTCTTCGTGGCACCATCGGCGCGTCGTGGCGGAGTCGGCCGTGCCCTGATGCAGGCCGCCCGGGAGTTGGCCGAATCCCAGGGCGTTGGTCACCTCAAGCTCGCCACCCAGATCGAGAACCATGCCGCCCAGGCCCTCTACGAGTCGCTCGGCTGGCAGCGCGACACGACCTTCCATCACTACGGCCTGCTGTTTGAAACAACAGCGAGCCGGGCCTGACGGAAGCGGAGGCGATATGTATATTCCTCCATCGATGCGGCTCGAGCGCGAGCAGGCCTGGGAACTGATCGACCGCTACGGCTTCGCCGCGCTGGTCGGCGACGATCTGGAAGCCACCCACCTGCCGCTGCTGCTGGACCGCAGCGCCGGCGAACTGGGCACCCTCTACGGCCACTTCGCTCGGGCCAATCCACACTGGCACTCACTCGATGGTCGCCGGGCCCTGGCGATCTTCTCGGGCCCGCACGCCTACATCTCGCCGAGCTGGTACGCCTCGCGTCCCGCCGTGCCCACCTGGAACTACGTGGCGGTGCACGCCGCCGGCACCCTAGAACTGCTCGATTCCGAGGCCACACGCGCCCTGCTCCATCGCACCATGGCGCATTACGAGCCGACGCTGCCCGACCTCGAACCGGACTATTTCAACAAGATGCAGGCCGGCGTCGTCGGCTTTCGCCTCACTATCGAGTCACTCCAGGGCAAGGCCAAACTCGGCCGCCAGCGATCCCAGGCCGACCAGGCGGGAGTCGAAGGCGCACTGGCCGAGAGTCGCGACCCCGAGGCACGCCAGCTATGGCGCTACATGCAGCGTCTCGCGAACGAGGAACATGGCGCATGAACCCTACCGAGAGGCACTGCAACGACCACGGGCAACCGGTCGGCGCCCCGCTGCCCGAGTGGCAGACGGCCCAACGCCCCCGGCCCGAGACCCTCGAGGGCAGGCGGGTCCACCTCGAGCCGCTGTCGCCCGAGCGCCACGCCGACCCGCTGCATGTCGCCTTCCTGTCACCCGGCGAAGGCCCCCTCGATGCGTCCGAGGCCCGCTGGACCTACTCCGGCGGCATGCCGTTTCGCAGCGCCGCCGAGCATCGTGACTGGCTCAAGGCGCGCGCAGCGAGCCAGGATCCGCTGTTCTTCGCCCTGGTAGACCCCGCGAGCGGCCGGGCCCTGGGCCTGGCCAGCTATCTCAATATCGTGCCGGAGCACGGCAGCATCGAAGTCGGCCACCTGCACTTCACTCCGCCGCTGCGGCGCACGCCGGCGGCCACCGAGGCCATGCTGTTGATGATGCGCCACGCCTTCGCCTTGGGCTATCGCCGCTACGAGTGGAAATGCGATGCGCTCAACGCCGCGTCGCGTCGTGCCGCCGAGCGTCTGGGCTTTCGCTTCGAGGGGGTCTTCCGCCAGCATCGGGTGATGAACGGGCGCAACCGCGATACGGCCTGGTTCTCGATTCTCGACGGAGAGTGGCCGGCGATCGAGGCGCGCCTCGAACGCTGGCTCTCACCGGAAAACTTCGACGCCCAGGGCAGACAGCTGAGCTCGCTGTCGGCGCTGCCGCTGCACGCCTGAGGAGCGTTAACCGCGCTTCGATTCACACCACGCCTGGGCCAGCCATCTCCCCGCACGTTCGATCTCGGCTTCGGGCGTGCCGGCGTAGCCCAGCACCAGCCCGGGGCGCCCCGGGGGCTTCAGGTAATACCGCGACAGCGGCGAGAGCGTGATGCCCTGGTCGACGGCACGCTCGACCAGTGTCCTCTCGAGCGCCGGCTCGTCGAGCCAGGCGACCAGGTGCATCCCGGCCTGGCCGGCGGAGAGGGCGAGGCCCTGCGCCACGGCCGGCGCCAACGCCTTGCGCAGCCGCGCCTGGCGCCGGCGATAGCACTCGCGCATGCGGCTCACATGGCGCGAGAAATGGCCGCGCGCAATGAACTCGGCCAGAGCGGCCTGCACGGCATACTGCCCTTCGCGATTGAGCCGGGCGTTAGCCCGCCGGAACGGCGCGACCAGCGGCTCGGGCAGCACCAAGTAGCCCAACCGCATGCCGGGGTACATCACCTTGCTGAAGGTACCGACGTAGATCACGCGCGCTCCGTCCACCAGCCCCTGAAGGGCGGCGATCGGACGCTGACCGTAGCGGAACTCGCTGTCGTAGTCGTCCTCGACGATCCAGGCGCCGTGACGCTCGGCGGCATCCAGCAGCGCCAGCCGCCGCGCCAAACTCATGGTCACCCCGCTGGGGTACTGGTGCGAGGGCGTGACATAAATCAGCCGCGGACACCCTCGCCCGGCCAGCGACGCCACGCTCATGCCCTCCTCGTCCACCGCCACGGGCGTCATGTCGAGCCCGGCAGCGGCGAAGCAGGCCTGGGCGCCGTTGTAGCCTGGCTCCTCGATCCACACTTCATCGCCGGCATCGGCAAGCAGCCGCGCGACGAGTTCGAAGCCCTGCTGAGCACCCTGCACGATGAGAATCTGCTCGGGCCGACAGCGCACGGAGCGGGAATGGCGCAGATAATCGCTCAGCGCCTCGCGCAGCTCCGGCACCCCACCCTGGGTCTGATAATCCAGCCAGGCCAGGGGCATGTGCTGCAGGTGCCGGCGCAGTAGCCGTCGCCACAGCGCCTGGGGAAAGCGATCCAGCGCCGGCACACCGGGAACGAAGGCGGCATGACGCTGCGGCAGGACGTCACTGTAGGTCAACAGCTCGGCGCCGCGCGAGGAGAGCGGGCATGGTGCAAACGGCGGCGCCGTCTCCCGTGTAGCGCTGGGCTCGGCGCCGCCACGCCCCTCCTGAAAGACCAGGTCAGCCACGAAGGTGCCCGCTCCCTGTCGGGTGGCGAGAAAGTCCTCGGCGATCAGTTGATCGAAGGCCGCCAGCAGCGTATTGCGCCCCAGCCCCAGCTCGCGAGCCAACTGACGGGTGGAAGGCAAGCGTTGCCCCCGCACCAGGCGCCCCGACTGGATCCAGTCGCGCAGGGTGCGATAGAGGTGTTGCGCCAGGGTACCGGGCTGCGCTCCCGCCAGGGCGAGGCCCAGCGCATCGACCAGCCAGTCGGCGCGCGCCGGGCTGTCAGTAACAGATGGGAAGCCTCCCGTTTCAAGCGCTCGATGCATCGCTCACGACACGGTTACGGCCGGTACGCTTGCCCTGGTAGAGGTTCCGGTCGGCACGCTGGAGAATGGCTTCCAGGGTCTCTTCGCCATCCTGAAAGGCCGCCACGCCGCAGGTAATCGAGGTGGTGAAACGATTTCCCGTTTCCGTGGTGAAGGTTTGACGCAGCACCATCTCACGCACTTTTTCCGCCGCCTCGATCGCGCTCGGAAGGTCGGTTTCCGGTAATAGCAGCGCGAACTCCTCGCCTCCCAGTCGCGCCGGGAGGTCGTTGGTTCGCAGGCGGGTCCGCAGCAGCTTGCTCACGTTGACCAGGACCTGATCGCCCGCGGCGTGGCCATGGGTGTCGTTGATGCGCTTGAAGTGATCGTAGTCGAACAGCACCACGGCCGCCGGTCGGCCATGGCGGCGGAAGCGCGCCAACTCCTGGACCAGGCGCTTCATGAAGTAGCGCCGATTGTAGAGCCCGGTGAGTTCATCGGTGCGAGAGAGCTGGCGCAGACGCAACTCGAGGGTCTTCTGCTCGGTGATGTCGCGTACCGTGCCCACCAGAACCTGGTCGTCGCCCTCGGGGACGTAATCGGCCAGCTCATGGACCCAGCGCACCTCGCCATCGGGGCGAATGATGCGATGCACCACGTCGTGGACGCCGGTCTCCTGCGCCCGCCGCATACTGGCATCGACGCTGTCGCGATCCTCGGGATGCACCATGGCCTTGAAAGCCCGCACGCTGGGGGTGAAGGACGCCTGAGACACGCCGAAAATATCGTAGATGATATTGGACCAGTAAAGCTCGTTTGCCGTCAGACTGGCCTTCCAATAGCCGAGCCGAGCGATCTGCTGGATGCGCTCCAAGGTACGGTTGAGGCGGACGATCTCCTGCCGTGCCACCTCGAGCTCATATCGAGCCTGCTGGCATTCGGCTGGGGAGGCAGCACTCTCGCTGCCCTTGTCGTCGCTTGCGGCCTGGCGGGATTCGCGCGGATCCATCATTGCCTTGGGTGTCGAATGCTTTATAGGTGTCGTTGTCGTGGCAGCATACCGTTTGCTCGCATCAACTGTCATGCTCCCCGGCGGGGACGAGGATCGCTTCGTGCCGCTGGTTACCGAGAGGACAGTCGAGATGGCGAGCCAAGCCTCTGGCCCCCCGACGCATCAGGACATGATGGTTCCAGACGATGAGCGGTCGCGCCAGGCGCGAGGCCAGGCTCATCCAGGGGCGCACGGTACGCACCTGCCAACGGTAGCGAACGCAGGTCCAGGGGCCCTCCTCCCGCAGCTGCCAGCGCCCGATGCCGACGACGTCACCGCTCGCCTCCCCCTCGATCAGGCAGGGCCGCTCGACCCGGACGATGCGAATATCGAAGCTTAGGCGGTAGCCCAGCGGGCTGCGCCAGACGAAACACTGGGTACGCCCGATCCCACATTCGTCACCGGCCCGATACTGGCGCACCTCGACCAGTCCGGGCCACCACTCCGGCCAGCGCAGCGAATCCGTCAGCGCCTCGAAGACCACCTCGGCAGGCGCTTCCAGAACCCAGCGTGTGTCGAACCGGAATACGGTCACGGCGGCAACCTGCGAACGGATCAAGGGTTGAAGTGCGATGGGGAAAATACGGGAGCCAGGTCCAGCGCTTCCAGGGAGACTCTCTCGAGTCGTTCGCCGCGCCGATCGTAGCTCGCCACACGACGCGGAAACAGCGTCTCGTCGTCGAGCCATAGCTCGTAGCGCGCCACCTCGCCAGGCGACCGCCCGGGCTCGGTCTCCACTACCACGTGTTGCACACGCTGCCCGTCGAGGGTCGCCGGTTCCAGTCGTCGAGTGCTGCCCTGGGCCTGAAGCCGCTGAACGTTGCGCAGCAGCGTGCCGACGTCAGACTGATCGACCCGATGCCCTCGCGCGCTGCGTACCATGCGGTTGGTAGGGCGCAGCGAAAGGCCCGTACGCCCGCCCGGCGAACCGAAGGGCCACAGCTGAACCTTGCCCGTGTCGGGGCGGTAGATCAGCACCGCCCCGCGGTAGGGCGACTCCAAGTCCATGCGCACGTAGCCGGGGCGGCAGTAGCTGTAGTGAATGACCTCTTCGCCGCGCTCGCCCTGGCTACGCAGGGTCAGGCGATAGCCCTCCAGCGCATCGACACATGCGAGGGAAGCGGTGATGGGATCGTCCTCCACGGCGGCGGTCATCGAGACCAGAACGAGCGGCAGCATGAGCGTCTCCTTGCCCTTCTGACTCTTGCCTTTCTCATTAGAGACTAGCAGGGTCTCGCGGGGTGACGAGAAACGGCACGTGCTATGGTAGAGGCGTTCCCAACATCACGGAGACACCCGATGAAATACCTCGGCGCCCATGTCAGTGCCGCCGGAGGGCCCGATCAGGCCGTGCTGCGCGCCGTGGAGATCGGTGCCGACGCCTTCGCCCTGTTCACCAAGAACCAGCGTCAGTGGCGAGCCAAGCCGCTGGATGACGCCACCGTCGAGGCCTTTCGCAGGGCCTGCCAGGAGCACGGTTTCGGTCCCGGCCAGATCCTTCCCCACGACAGCTACCTGATCAATCTCGGCCATCCCGACGCCGAGGGGCTGGCCAAGTCGCGCGACGCCTTTCTCGACGAGATGCAGCGCTGCGAGCAGTTGGGCCTGACCCTGCTCAACTTCCATCCCGGCAGCCACCTGAAGAAGATCAGCGAGAGCGAGTGCCTGACCCGCATCGCCGAGTCGATCAACCATGCCCTCGACAAGACCCGCGGCGTCACCGCCGTGATCGAGAACACCGCGGGCCAGGGCACCAACCTGGGCTGGCGCTTCGAGCATCTCGCCGAGATCATCGAACAGGTCGACGACAAGGCGCGGGTCGGCGTGTGCATCGATACCTGCCACGCCTTCGCCGCAGGTTACGATCTACGCACGGCCGAGGCGTGCACCGCCACCCTGGACGAGTTCGGCAGCGTGGTGGGCTTCGAGTACCTGCGCGGCATGCACCTCAATGACGCCAAGAGCCAGCTCGCCAGTCGCGTCGACCGCCACCACAGCCTCGGCCAGGGCAACATCGGGCTCGAGGCCTTCACCACCCTGATGCGCGACCCGCGCATCGACGGTATTCCCATGGTGCTGGAAACCATCGAGCCCGAGATATGGGCCGAGGAGATCGCCTGGCTGCGCGCCCAGGCCACCGACTGATACGTGCCGCCAGTGACTTGGAGCCGTGAACGTTCAGGCCGAAGCCAGCGGCGGCTCGGCTTCGCGCTCGGCGGCCACGGTACGCTCGAGCACGGCGCGCCACTCGGCCGACACCGGCAGGCCGAAGGTGCCACGCAGCGTCGCTTCCAGCTCGTCCAACCCGAGGCTGCGCTGGGTCTCCTCACCGGTGGGCAGGCGCACCGTCAGGCGCGCATTCTTCAGTGCGTAGCGCGCCTCGGGCGTGGTTCGCGCCACGCTCAACTGGTGGAGGAAGTGTGACGAGGGATGCGTCGAGGTATACCAGTTGGGCAGCTCGTAATCCACCGCCAGCTGCGGCTGCGGCGAGAGCTGATAGAGTGGTGCCCACGCCTGTCCCAGGCGAAGCTGCAGCTGCCGCTCTTCTCCCACCGGGATCAGCCGATAGGTGCCATGCTGAGTCGGCTGGGGGACGTCGATATCCAGTGCCAGCGGTGCCGCCGGCACATTGCCACCGAACCCGACGTCGGCCAGCCAGGGCCGCCCATCCACGCTCACCCGCAGCAGCATGTGGGTGCGCTGCGATGGCGGCGACTCGGGCGGGGCCTGCCACTGCACGCGCGCCAGCAGCCCCACCACCTCGAAGCCGATCGCTTCCAATACCCGCTTGAACAGAGCGTTCTGCTCGAAGCAATAGCCGCCGCGCCGAGCCGCGATCAGCTTGGCATCGATGGCCTGCGGTGCGAGAGCGATCCCCCTTCCCAGCAGGACATCGAGGTTCTCGAAGGGAATGGCGGCCACGTGATGAGCCTGGAGGCGACGCAGCGTCTCCAGCGTGGGAGCGAGGCCACCCGCGTAACCGATCCGCGCACAGTAGGCCTCGAGGTCGACCGGTACGTATCGTTCCTGCATGACGTCTCTCCCGCTCTCAGTCCAGTGTTACCGCATCGGCGTAGTTCCGCACGCCACGTGCCTCGCGCAGCGCCCGGGACCACCAGCTCAGGCGTGCGAGCATGGTCGTCATGCCGCGCTCGAAACGCTGGGCCTGATGGGGTCGGCCCTGGGCATCGAACTGCTCCCAGGCATTGGGAAACATGACGCCGTCGCGGATGCTCACCGCATGCAGCTCGGCAAATACGTGGCGCAGGTGCTCTACCGCACGCAGCCCGCCCGAGGCCCCGCCGTAGGAGACGAAGGCCACCGGCTTGGCCTGCCACTCCGAGTTGTAGCTATCGATGAGGGCCTTGAGCGCGGCGGGATAGGAGTGGTTGTACTCGGGTGTGACCACGATGAAGGCGTCCGCGGCGGCAAGGCGATCTCCGAAGGCCGAGACGGGTTCGACGGCGGGGTCGATCACATCCAGCGAGAACGTCTCGCGGCGCCTTATGCAGTCGACGACCCAGGCGCCCACGGTGTCGCAGAAACGTCCTTCCCTTGCACTGCCGTAGATTACGGCGAGCCTGATGGCATCATTCATGGCGTGTCCTCCTGCTAGTTTGGATGAGAGACACGACTCTTATACGACCTCAAGCTCTGTTGAGGTCAAACGTGACAATCCCAATGGGGACGATAGCTTGCGCCTATGCTGTCTCTCCACGAGCGTGAGCCGGTCGCTCGGCCATGGGCACCGTTCACGAGGCTGCGCTCGCCGCTTCGAATTCCAGCCCGAACGTCTCGCTCAGCGCCCGACGTCCCGACTCGCTGATCTCGATCACCCGAGAGCGTTTGCATCGGCGAATCCAGTCCAACTCCTGCAAACGCTGCGTCAGCGCCGCTCCCAGGGCGCCTCCCAAGTGGTCGCATCGCTCGCTCCAATCGAGGCAACAATAGGCGAAGCGACGGCGTCGACGCCGCACCTCGGCGATATCGATACCGAAGGCAGTGAACCAGCGTTCTCCCTCCGGCGTGAGGGCGACGGCCTCGCCCTCCGGGTAGATCAGCCGATGTCGAAACAGCCATTCGGCGATACCGGTACCCAGGCGTCCCGCCGCATGGTCGTAGCAGTATCTCGCCGCCGACATCGCTTCGCTCGGCTGGCGACGCAACGTTCTGGCCGGCAGCGGTCTCGCTACCACCATCAGCGACTCGACGGCATGGGCAACTTCCAGCGTCGCGAGCCGAAAGTACTTGTGGCGCCCCTGGGATGTCGCTTCCACCAGCCCATCCGTCTGCAAGCGCTTGAGATGCTCCGTCGCCGTCGCCGGCTGCACGCCAGCACCATAGGCCAGCTCCTTGGCCGTTAGCGCACGTCCTTCCATCAACAGGGACAGCATGTTCAGGCGGGTCGGCTCGCCGAGGGTACGTGCCAGGCGCGCCAAGTCGGGTTCTGCAATCATCGTTAGGCCATCAGCGAAGGGTTTCTGCCTGACAAGCATAGCCCCCGACGGCACACTTGAGCGACGCCAATCGTTCGGATCTTGCCCATGCACATGCCGACGTCGCCGCTCGAAGCGACCACTCACCACGACCCCTACCCCTACTATGCGGAGCTGGCCCGGCAGGACCGGCTGGTTCGCGATGATGCATTCGGCGGCTGGATCGCCGCCAGCGCCAACGTCGTCGAATCGGTTCTCGCGCACGAGGCCTGTCGGGTACGCCCGGTCGACCAGCCCGTGCCGGATTCCCTGCTCGGCTCCCGGGCCGGAAAACTGTACGGCGATATGGCGAGGATGCGGGACGATGCGGATCACGCCCCGATCAAGCAGGCGATCTCGGCGGCACTGGGCGCTCTGCACGAGACTTCGACCTTGCGGCGAATCCAGAACTGCGCCGATCGCCTGCTGGTGGATGCGAAAGATCGCACTCCCGAGCGGGTGACCGAGTATGCATTCCGGCTCCCGATCCTGGTCATGGCCGAGCTACTGGGCCTGGCGGCAGAGCAGCACCAGGCCGTTGCGGAATGGGGCCATGCCTTCGCTCGCTGTATCGCGCCGGGCAGCAGCGAAACACAGCAGCAAGCCGGCAAGCAGGCGGCGGAGAACCTGTACGTCACGCTGCAAGCCAGGCTTGGCTTGCCTATAAAAGAGGAAGGACTGCTGATGAGACTCGCCGACCAGACGCATCGACGAGGCTTCGAGGATCGAGAGGCTCTCATGGCCAACGCCATCGGCTTGTTGCTGCAGACCTACGAAGCCACGGCGGGCCTCATCGGCAATACCCTGGTGGCGCTGGGCCGTTCGCCGCAAGCTTGCGAGCGTGCCGACTCCTCTACCCGCCATCTCGAGGCAACGATTCGGGAGGTGCTGCGCCACGACCCGCCGATCCACAACACGCGCCGCTTCGTTGCCCACGACACCAAGATCGCAGGCCAGACACTGCACGCGGGCGAAGTCATCCTGGTCGTCCTCGCCGCCGCCAATCACGATGCCACACGCTTCCCCGACCCGGGCCACTTCGATCCCCAACGCGCACGACAAGCCTGCTACACCTTCGGCACAGGGCGACACGCTTGCCCCGGCGAGACCCTGGCGGTGACGATCGCCGAGATAGGCGTACGGCGGCTGCTCGCCACAGGGCTCGAGCCCGTCACGCTGCTGGAGAACATGGCCTACCAACATTCTCAGAACGCACGCCTGCCGCTTTTCGCCTCCCCCACGCCAACAAACAAGGAGCCCAACCCATGATCGCCGTCATCTTCGAAGTCGAGCCCAAGCCGGGCCATCGCGAGCACTATCTGGACATCGCCGCTGAACTGCGCCCGCTACTGGACAAAATCGACGGTTTCCTCTCCATCGAGCGCTTCGAGAGCCTGACCCAGCCCGGCAAGATTTTGTCGCTCTCTTTCTGGCGCGACGAACAGGCCATCGCCCAATGGCGCCAGCTCGAGCGTCATCGTGGCGCCCAGGCCAAGGGACGAAACACGGTATTCGCCGACTACCGGCTGCGAGTGGCAGGCGTGATTCGCGACTATGGCATGCACGAGCGTGAACAGGCCCCGGCCGACAGCCGCGAACGGCACGACGTCTGAACCCGCTGGACGCGGCAAGCCGGGGGCGGCGCCGATCTCGGCACAAGAGGTCAACCGAGCGACGGCGATGAGCTTCCCCTGGCCCTCGTCCTAGGCGACGTGCCGCGGCTCCGTGGCGAGCTTGGCCGCCATGCCGGCCAACACGCCGCCCATGACATAGCGCTGCACGGCCAGCCAGGTCGGGCGCTGCTGGAACCAAGTGGCGATGCCCGCCGCCGACAGGGCAATCGCCAGGTTGACCGTAAAGCTCACCCCGATTTGCGTGAAGCCCAGCACCAGGCTCTGAAGAAAGACGGGGCCATGCTCGGGCGAGACGAACTGCGGGAAGATCGCCAAGTAGAACACGGCGATCTTGGGGTTGAGCAGGTTAGTCAAAAATCCCATCAGGAACAGCTTGCGCGGCCGGTCCACGGCGAGCGTGCGCGCCTCGAAAGGCGAGCGGGCACCAGGCCTGACCGCCTGCCAGGCCAGGAAGAGCAGGTACAAGGCGCCGAGCCACTTGAGTATTTCGTAGGCCAGCGGGATGGCCAGGAACAGCGCGGTCAGGCCGACGGCCGCCGCCAACATGTGCACCAGGAAGCCGGCCAGCACGCCGAATAGCGAAATCACGCCCGCAGCACGCCCCTGGCAGATCGAGCGCGAGATCAGGTAGATCATGTTCGGCCCCGGGGTCAGTACCACGATCAGGGCGGCCATGGCGAAAAGCAGCAGATCGGTCAGCGGTATCACGACGTTCTCCTTGTCGGACGGGAGCCGTTCAGCTTCGGCATGCGTCAGGTCGGGCGTCTGGCCAGCAGTGCCCATACCCCAGCCGCCGAAAGCAACGAGCCGCCCAGCAGGTGAAAGCCGCGCTGGGCACGCAGCGTGGACAGCAGGCGACGGGCGCTAGCGGCAAAGAGCGCGTAGAGAGCGGCATTCAGCGTGGCCAGTGCGACGAAGGTGGCGGCCAGCACCCACAGCTGCGGCGTCACTGGCATCTTGGGGTCAAGGAACTGTGGCAGGAAAGCCACGAAGAACACGATGCCCTTAGGATTAAGCGCTGTGACCAGGTAGGTATTGCCGAAAAGCTTCCAGCGCGACACGGACTCCGCCGGAGTCAGCACGACGCTCGTACTCGCCCCGGCACGCAGTAGCTTGATACCCAGGTAGATCAGGTAGAGTCCGCCGATCCATTTGACCACGGTGAACCAGAACGCCGAGGCGGCCAGCAATGCACCGAGGCCCAGCAGCGACATCGCCAGGGCCGTGGAATCGCCCAAGGCGACAGCGGCGACCAGCGGCAAGTTGGCACGCCGCCCAGAGGACAGCGAGTAGCTCATCACGGTGAGGATCGTCGGTCCCGGGATTGCCAGCATCACAGCGGAAGCGGCCATGAAGGCCAGCCAGAGCTCGATATTCATCTGCGTTGTCTCACCAATGGCGGAGCCGGATCGACGTCACGCGAACTGTCATGCCGGCACATTTCACAATGTGCCCGGTCCCGCCCCGTCCGGCAAGCACAGGCATGCGATCCGGCTTCACGAAGGAGCACTCAGCCCACCGCCGTCTCATTGGCAAAGGCCGCTCTCAGCCATGCCGCGACTCGCTGAAGCTCGGCGTGGTCGGACCGTCCACGAGGCATCAGCAGATGGTAGCGAAGCCCCGGCAGGCTCGGGCCGAAGGGCACGTGCAGCACACCACGCTCGAGTTCCGCTCGGATCAAGGTCTGACTCAGCAGGGCCACCCCCTGCCCGGCAATGGTTGCCTGCACCGCATGGCTCTCGTCCGAAAAGCTCAGGCTGGGCCCCAGCTCGGCGAGCGAGCAATCGGCGGCCTGGCACCACTGCGGCCAGGTGGGTAGTCCCAGCGAGGGGCAATACCAGTCGAAGACGACATGGCGCACCGCCTTGAGATCCTCGACTCGCGCCAGGCCCAGGCGCGGGCTGGCGACCAGGGCGAAGGTGTCCTGCGCCAGCTCGACGGATTCATGATCCGGATAAGGCCCCATGCCGTAGCGAATCGCCAGGCATACGCCACGGGAAAGATCCAGCGTGGCTTCGCTGGCATGAATGTGCAGGTCGATATCGGGATGGCGGTCATGAAAATCTGCCAACCGGGGCAGCAGCCACTGGCTGGCAAAGGCTGGCGTGCAGGAAAGCGTCACGCTGGCCGAACGCGTCCGCTCCCGCAGCGCATCGAGCGCTTCGGCAAAGGCATCGAAGCCTTGCCGCAGGACGGGATAGAGCGCCTCAGTCGCCGCCGTGGGCACGACCTGACGCGTCCGGCGCTCGAATAGCGACACCTTCAGCAGATCCTCCAGCTCGCGCACCTGATGGCTGATCGCCGCTGGCGTCACCGCCAGTTCCTCGGCAGCGCGCTTGAAGCTGCGATGCCTGGCGGCCGCCTCGAAGGCGCGCAGTTGGGAGAGCGGTAGCAGGCGGCGATTCATGGCCCCTCCATAGCTTAGTTCAGCTTGTCTATCTGACGAAAAATGCTCGTTTGTCAGCTTTTGCTTCAGGCTCGATGCTTCGTAGCGTCCATCCATGCTTGAATTTTCTTTGAGGATACCGCCATGGCTACTTTGCTGCATATCGATGCCAGTGCCCGTCCCGGCCGCTCCGGCATTGAGCCGCATGGCTCACACACACGGCGCCTGAGCGCCCGCTTCGTGGAACAGTGGCGGGCTGCCCGCCCCGCCGACCGCATCGTCTATCGCGACGTCGGTCAGCAACCGCCAAGGCCCGTCACCGGCGAATGGATTCATGCGGCCTTCACCCAGCCGGCGCAGCGCGAGCCCTGGATGCATGCGGCGCTCGCCGAGAGCGACGCCTTGGTCGACGAGCTGCTGGCAGCGGACGTGATCGTGGCCGGTGTGCCGATGTACAACTTCGGCGTCCCGGCCGGCTTCAAGGCGTATATCGACAATATCGTACGCGTCGGTCGCACCTTCGGCTTCGACCGCTCCCGCGCCGGCCTACCCTACTGGCCGATGCTGACCGACATGAATAAGCGGCTAGTGATATTGAGCTCCCGGGGCGACTACGGCTACGAGGCGGGTGAGCGCATGGCACAGGCCAACCACGTCGAGCCACATATCCGCACCGTATTCGGCTACCTGGGCATCGACGACGTGCAGAGTATCGCGGTGGAGTACGACGAGTTCGGCGACGAGCGACTGCAGGCCTCGCTGGCCCAGGCCGAGCGTCGTATCGAGGCGCTGGTGTCCGATCTGGCGGAGAGCTTCGAGCCGCTAGCCTGCTGAGAGAACGGGAAGCGACGTTGGCCCGCACCGAAAGGCAGCGGGCCAACGCGACTTCGGCCCCGAACAGCATCGGGGCATTACGATCTCTCAGATATTGGCGCCGCCATCGATGGTGAACTCGGCGCCAGTAACCGAACGACCTTCCGGGCCCGCCAGCCAGGCCACCAGGCCGGCCACGTCGTCGGCTTCGTTGTAGCGTGGGATCGCCATCAAGCTGCGCTGGGGATCGGAGAGTTCGCCATCGGCCGGGTTCATGTCGGTATCGGTGGAGCCCGGATGCACGACATTGACGTTGATCCCGCGCGGTCCCAAGTCTCGCGCCAGCCCCTTCGTCAGTCCCACCAGGCCCGCCTTGCTCATGGCGTACAAGCTGATGCCGGGCCAGGGGACTCGCACGGCCAGGTTGCTGCCGATGGTGATGATGCGCCCTCCCTCCGGCATATGCCTCACCGCCGCCATGGCAGTCACGACGGGAGCGCGCAGGTTGATCTCAATGGTGCGGTCCAGTTCTTCCAGCGTCGCCTCTTCGATCGTCCCGCTCGGGAAGATGCCTGCGTTGTTGATCAGGATATCGAGCCCACCCAACTCGGCTACCGTACGCTCGACAGCGGCCTCGAGTGCTGCGGCGTCACGATTGTCGGCACGCACAGCCATAGCTCGCCCACCCGCCGACACGATCCCGTCCACCACCGACTGTGCCTGCGCCTCGCCGTTGACATAGGTCAGCGCGACGGCTGCCCCCTCCCCTGCCAATCGTCGGGCAATGGCAGCGCCTATCCCTCGGCTTCCACCAGTCACCAGTGCCACCTTGCCTTCGAGTCGTTGCATGCTTGCCTCCATTTATATAGTGAACGATACAAAAACAAGATGGCTAGACACCCGGCAGTCTGTCAAGATATTTTGTAGCTATCGATACAGAAAGGAGTGCGACATGCCCCAGCGCGGTCGGCCCCCCGGCTTCGATAGGGAAAGCGCCCTGCGTCAAGCCATGGAAGTGTTCTGGACCAAAGGATTCGATAACGCCTCGTTGACCGACCTGACCCGCGCCATGGGTATCAATTCACCCAGTCTCTATGCGGCGTTCGGCAGCAAGGAAGCGCTGTTCAAGGAGGCGGTAGAACTCTACAGTCGCACGGAAGGCAGCGGTATCTGGGAACAGGTGGAAACGGCGCCGACCGCACGCGACGCCATCGCGCAAGTGCTGCGCACCACGGCCGAGGCCTTCACACGCGGTGACGAACCCAGGGGCTGCTTGATCGTACTAGCCGCACCGCAGATGCAGGGCGCCAATCCCGGAGTCTGCGATGCGCTGAAAGCTCGTCGCCAACATAACGTATGCCAGTTGGAGCGGCGCTTGCAGCGCGCCATAAATGAAAACGAATTGCCCGCCTCCACCGACTGCCGTGCGATTGCCAATTACTTCGTCACCCTGCAGCACGGCATGTCGATCCAGGCCCGTGACGGCGCCTCGCGCGAGACGCTGCTGGCCATCGCCGACTGTGCGATGTCAGGCTGGGAAGCTCTCGTCGGCGTTTCACACGAAGCCTAGCGCCAGGAGCGGCTTGGCTAGCCCTTGCCGTCATCTGCATGGCGCTCCCAGGGAGGAGCGGGCTCCCACTCTTCTACGAGAAAATCGATGAAGGCGCGCACCCTGGGCGGCACCAGGCGACGCTGCGGCATGACCGCATGGATGCCCGTCTCGGGCAGCGCGTGGTCCGGCAGAATCCGCAGCAGCCGGCCGGCCCGCAGGTCGTCGCATACATGCCAGGTGGAGTGCTGCACGATACCCAACCCCGCCACAGCGGCGTCGCGCAGGAGCTCGCCCTGGCTGCTGCGGATGCGCCCGCTCACCTTGACGCCCACATTCTCGCCGCTGACATCGCGAAGCCGCCAGATGCCGGACTCTCCTTCGCCGTCGGTCAGCAGCAGGCATTCATGCCGGGTCAATTCCTCGGGCGTATGCGGAGTGCCGTGGCGTTTCAGATAAGCGGGAGAAGCACACAGCACGCGGCGATTCGCGGCCAGCCGGCGCGCCACCAGGCTGGAATCGGCAAGCGAACCGATGCGAATGGCCAGGTCGAACCCCGAAGCCACGATGTCCCGCCGCCGGTCGGACAGGTCGAGATCGAGCCGTAGCCGGGGATGTCGGCTCAGGAAATCGGGCAACAACGGCGACACATAGAGGCGGCCAAACGTGGGGGGCAACGTCAGGCGCAGGGTGCCCGCGACCTCGCGTGTCGACCGGTGCAGCCCACCCATCAGCGCCTCGAGGTCCTCCACCGCCTCCCGCCCCTGTTCGGCCAGGCTGCGGCCCTCCGGCGTCGGACGCAGCTGTCGGGTGGTGCGCTGCAGGAGTCGCACGCCGAGCTCCCGCTCGAGGCGCTTCAAGCGCTGGCTGGCGACGGCCGCGGACAGATCCAGGCTGCGTGCCGCTTCGCTGATCGACCCCAGGTCGAGAATGCGCAGGAATAGCGAAAGATCCTCGACTCGGCTCATTTTCAAAACTTCGTTGAATGTCTTTGCCGTTTTATGCCGCATAACTTTAAAGCGCAACGGCCTATGCTCCATCGGCATTCCACCGATAGGAGCTGAACCATGGAATATCGCTTTTTGGGCCAATCGGGCTTCAAGGTATCGTCACTCGGGCTGGGGGCGGGCACCTTCGGCGGCAAGGGCGCGCTGTTCAGCGCCTGGGGCAATACCGACGTCAAGCAGGCGACCCGTCTCATCGACATCTGCCTCGACGCCGGAGTCAACCTGTTCGACACCGCCGACGCCTACTCCGATGGCGCGTCCGAGTCGATTCTCGGGGCCGCCATCAAGGGCAGGCGCGATCGCGTCGTTCTCTCCACCAAGCTGACACTGCGCGTGGGCGATGAGCCGAACGACGTCGGCGCTTCCCGCCACCATCTGCTCAAGGCGACGGACCAGGCGCTGAAACGGCTCGGTACCGACCACATCGACATTCTTCAACTGCACCACTTCGATGCCATGACGCCGGTGGAGAGCGTGATGGCGACGTTGGACGATCTGGTTCGCGCCGGCAAGGTGCGCTATCTCGGCGTCTCGAACTTCTCCGGCTGGCAGATCATGAAATCCCAGGCGGTAGCCGAACGCTACGGCTATTCCCGCTTCGTCGCCAACCAGGCCTACTACTCACTGGTCGGACGCGACTACGAATGGGAGCTGATGCCATTAGGGCAGGACCAGGGCCTGGGGGCGATCGTCTGGAGCCCGCTCGGCTGGGGGCGCCTGACCGGCAGGATTCGACGCGGCCAGGCGCTTCCCGAACAGAGTCGATTGCACGAAACCGTCGACTTCGCGCCGCCGGTGGAGGACGAGCGCCTGTACCGGATCGTCGATGTGCTCGACGAGATTGCCGAAGAGACGGGCAAGTCGATTCCCCAGATCGCCCTCAACTGGCTGCTCGGACGCCCCACCGTGTCCAGCGTGTTGATCGGCGCACGCAACGAGACCCAACTGCGAGACAACCTGGGCGCCGGCGGATGGCGACTCGACGTGGAGCAGATAGGGCGGCTCGACGAAGCCAGTCGCGTGACGCCGCCCTATCCCTACTATCCCTACTGGAACGGTCAGTTCGCCGAGCGCAATCCCGCTCCCGTCTGACCGTCGTCGCTCGGCGCCTGGCCGGCCGAGATCAGGCGGTGGCAGCCACCCGTGCCTGTACGCCCGCCACGATGACCAGCGTGGCCAGGAACAGCATGCCCCCACTGGCGACGAAGACCCAGGTGACGCCGCTGACATCGAAGATCAGGCCGCCAACGGCCGCGCCGGTCGCGATGGCCATGTTAATGGCGGCCACCAGCAACCCGCCCGCGCTCTCGGCCTCGTCCGGCACCGTGCGCGAGAGCCAGGTGGACCAGGCCACCGGGATGGCGCCGAAGGCCAGCCCCCAGAGCGCGACCAGGGCGCCATCCAGCATGGCCACGCCGCCCTGGCTGGCCAGGCTCAGCCCCAGCGTGCCCATCAGCAGCGGTGCCACGACCAGGGTCAGGCGCAGGCTACGCTCGACCAGCGCGCCAGCGAGGAAGTTGCCCACGAAGTTGGCCACACCGAATCCGAGCAGGATGGCGGCTATGCCGTGCACGCCGACACCGGTCACGCTCTCGAGGAAAGGACGAATATAGGTGAAGAAGGCGAAGTGACCGGTGAAGACCAGCCCCGCCGCCAGCATGCCGAGACCGACTCGCGGCCGCATCAGCACATCGAACAGGGTGCGCAGGCGAGTCACGCCGCTAGGCGCCATGCGCGGCAGGGTGGCGTACTGCACCACGAGGGCCAGCAGGCCCAGCAGCGACGCCGCCAGGAAGACGTTGCGCCAGCCAATCAGATCGCCGAAGAAGCTGCCCAGCGGTGCCGCGGCGATGGTCGCCACGGAAACGCCGCTGAACATGATCGACAGCGCGCGCGGCACCCGGTCCTCCGGCACCAGGCGCATGATGGTGGCGATCGACATGGTCCAGAATCCGCCCAAGGCCATGCCGAGCAGCACGCGCCCGATCAGCAGCACAAGCAGGTTGGGTGCCAGCGCAACGATCAGGTTCGAAGCGATCAGGAGGAGGGAAAAGGCCAGCAGCACCAAGCGCCGGTCGATGCGCCGCGTGACCGCCGTGATCAGCAGGCTCGTCATCAGGGCGACCGCCGCGGTCGCGGTCACCGCCTGGCCCGCCATGCCTTCCGTAATGCTCAGGTCCATCGCCATGGGCGTGAGCAGGCTGGCGGGCAGGAACTCCGCCGTGACCAGCCCGAAGACGCCCAGCGTTACCGAGATCACCGCCGCCCAGGCGGGCTCGGCCCGTTGTGTCAGCTCATTCATCTTCATTTCCTGTATCAGGGGGTTGTTGCGATGCAGAATAAAATGGACACGCCGGACGATCCATGCTAAATGCTCTCGAATGATTGATCATTCGTCCGAAACGGTACCGGCACTGCCCGCTTCGCTTCCCGGCGACCGGGTCAGCGAATTGCTGATGGGCATGAGGCTGCGTGGCATTCGCTATCGCCGCATCCAGGTGACACCGCCCTTTGGCCTATGCTTCGGCACCAAGGAGGGGTGGGCCCAGTTCCACTTCATCGCCCAAGGCCCGGTCTTCCTGCGCAGCCCCGGCGGGGCGCTGCACGCCCTGGAGGCAGGCGACGCCCTGCTCCTGCCGCGCGGAGGCCGACACGAGTTGCTCTCGGCACCGGATCAGCCCAGCCGCGACATCGCCGACTACGAGAGCGCCACGCTTTGCGAAGCGGTCAGCTCGGTCGAAGCGTGTACGGCGACAAGCTGTCCGACGGCCCGCGCCGTGTTCTTCAGCGCCTGTCTGGAGTTCGATCTCGGCGGCATGCATCCCCTCGTGGCCTTGATGCCCGAAGTGATGCGAGTCGGCACGCTACTCGAGCGACATCCCGAAATTCTGCCTATGCTCGAAGCTATGGAGCGCGAAGCGCGCACGGAGCGCGCGGGGTTCGCCGGCATCCTGGCACGCCTCGCCGACGTGATCTCGGCGTATATCGTGCGCGGCTGGGTCGAGTGCGGCTGCGGCGATGCGACCGGCTGGGTCGAGGCATTGCGCGACCCGCGTCTGGGGCGAGTCATCAGCGCCCTGCATCGCGATCCGGGCCGTCACTGGACGGTGGCCGAGCTGGCCGCGGAAATGGGCAGCTCGCGCTCGGTCTTCGCCGAACGCTTCCTGGCGGTCACCGGCATGACGCCGCATCGCTACGTGACCGAACTAAGGATGCGCCTGGCGACGCAGTGGATAGGACGCGACCGGATGCCGATCGAGACCGTCGCCCTGCGACTGGGCTACGGCTCGCAAGCCGCCTTCAGCCGCGCTTTCAAGCGCATCACGGGACAATCCCCCGGCGCGATACGTGCCGCGGCGCAACCAGAACGGAGCATGGACCCGGTCGCGACATGACAAGGCTCGATATACCGTCAGCCAGTGAAGCCATCCAGCCATCGGGCCAGTAAAACGACCCTGTCTGTGAAGCAACCCAATCCGTGAAACAAAGAGGTGCCGACATGTCAGCGCTATCGATAACACGCAAGTGGCGTCGATTGGATGAGCCGGGCCTGGAAATCCTGCACCTGCAGCCCGACGACGACGGCATCCTGGCGCTCGCCACCGTCGTACACGCGGGCGCCGAGGCGTTCGGCCTATCCTACCTGTGGCAACTCGATCGCGACTGGCGCACCCATCGCCTGGAGCTGCACCTCGCCAGCCCCACGGTCGAGACCCTGCAGATCGAGCGCAGCGGCGAGGGCTGGCAGGTGAACGGCCGACCACGCCCCGACCTCGCGGAGTGCGATGAAATCGACCTGTCGGCAACGCCGTTCTGCAACACGCTGGCCATGCACCAGCTCCAAGGACCGGGCGAGCTGACCACGCTATATGTGGACCTGCCCTCTCTCCAGTTGCTGCCCTCCCGCCAGCGCTACACGATGCTCGACAAGAACCGCTGGCGCTACACCGACCTCGGCATCGCCAAGGGCTTCGAGGCCGACCTGGAGGTCGACGACGACCGTCTCGTCGTCACCTACGAGGGGCTGTTCGAGACGCTCGACTAGGCGACCGCTAAGGTATCGGGCATGAGCCGCGCCCTTCCGCGGCTTCACTGGGAACGGCCTCATCGAGCGCGTGGACGTGCCTGAGGAAGACGGCTGCCACGCTAGCCAGAGCAAGAATGCCGATACCGCCTATCGCCCCCGTGACATTAAGCCCCGCGGTAAAGGCCCGCTGGGCCTCCAACACGATCTCCGCCGGCAGATGGCCCGTGGCGGAAACCGCTCCCCAGAGCCCCTCCTCCACAACGCCGGCGACTTCGAACGGGAGATCGTCGAGGTTGCTCTCGCTCATCCGCGTGCGGTAGACGAAGGTGGCCAGGCTGCCGAGCAGGGCCACCCCCAACGCGACACCCAACTCCTGAACCATTTCCGACATGGCCGCGGCCGAGCCGGCCCTGTCCGCCGGTGCCGAGCTGACGACAAGATCCGTACCCAGCGCCGCCAGAGTGCCCAGACCCAGATAAACCAGGGAAAACCCCGCCACGGCCACGCCCACCCCCTCGGGGGAGATATCGACCCCGACGAGCAGCCAGTAGCCCGGCGCCGATAACGCCAACGCCCCGGCAACGACATGGCCTGGCCGAACACGCCGCGCGATCAATGGCGCTGCGATACCGGCAGCGACCATCATCAGCGCCGGCGGGCCCATCCACAGCCCGGCCACCCACGGTGAGAGCCCGGCCACCAGTTGCAGATACTGAGTGACCAGCAGCATCACGCCGGCGACCCCGATCAAGCCGATGAGCAGTACGAGCAGCGCGGCGCTGAAGGTCCGGCTGGCGAACAAGCGCATATCGAGCAGCGGATGGGCAAGACGGTACTGTCGGCGAACGAAGAGGATGGCCAGCCCAACGCCGGTCACCAGGGAAACCGCAGGCGCCGGTGCCCACCCAACTCTCGCCATCTCCTTCAAACCATAGATGGCGAGCAGAATGGCCATGAGTGACAGCAGGACGCTGACCAGGTCCAGCCGACCGTGCGTAATGGCGCGATGTTCGGGCAGCAGCAGCGGTGCCGCGACAAGCAGCACACCCACCACCGGCACGGCGATCAGGAACGCCGCCCCCCACCAGAACCGGTCCAGCAGCAAGCCGCCCACCACCGGCCCGGCGGCCATACCAAGGGCGAACATCGTGGCCCAGATGCCAATCGCCAGGGCGCGCTGGCGCGCCACGCCGAAGAGATTGCTGATCAGCGCCAGCGTCGATGGCATCAGCGTGGCGCCCGCCACTCCCAGCGCCGCTCGTGCTGCGATCAGCATGGTGGCACTCGTAGCGTAGGCGGCAATCACCGAAGCGGTGGCAAAAGCGAGGGCGCCGATCAACAGCAGCCGCCGACGGCCGATGCGATCGCCCAGGGTGCCCATGGTGATCAGAAATCCCGCGATCATGAATCCGTAGGCATCCATGATCCACAGCGCCTGGGTACTGTTCGGCTGCAGATCCACCGCCATGGCGGGCAGCGCCAGATAGAGAATGGTGACGTCGAGGCCAAGCAGCAGGGTCGGCAGCGCCAGCACGGCCAGCCCCGCCCACTCACGGATGCCCGCCCCGGTAACGGCGGGCGCCGGATAATTATCGCTGTGGTATGTCATGTCGCCTCCTGAGAAAGGATCGGAAACGACATACTCGGGCTCACTTTATGGGGGTACAATATAGCCAGTTATCCTATTACTATCGGCAACGGCCAAGGACACCGGCATGAGCGGAAGAAGCCTCGAACGCACGCGCAGCGAACTCACCGAGTTCCTGCTTCACCATCGCCACAAGCTGACGCCGGCCGACGTGGGGCTGTCATCTGCCGGGCGGCGGCGCACGCCGGGGCTCCGCCGGGAGGAAGTAGCCACTCTCGCCGGTGTGGGCCTGACCTGGTACACCTGGTTCGAACAGGGACGCGACATCAACGTCTCGGAGAGCTTTCTGCTTCGCGTCTCCCAAGCCCTCAAGCTTGACGACGCCGAATGCTGCCACCTGTTCCTCCTTGCCCACCGACGCCCACCCCCGGTGGAGGCATATCAGTGGCAATTCATCCCGCCGCGGATCCAGACGCTGATGGACGGCCTGGCCCGCCCCGTCTACGTGATGAACCTGCGCTGGGACGTCATCGCCTGGAACGCAGAGGCAGATCGCCTGCTCGATTTCGCCGGCCGCGCGCTACCGGAGCGCAACATCCTGCGCATGGTCTACGCCGACCCGACCCTGCGCAGGCGCCTACCCGCCTGGCATCGAGATGCCTACAGACTGCTCGCCCAGTTTCGCTGCGACCTGGCGGCCGCCCCCGAAGACCCGGCGATGCAGGCGTTGATCAAGGAACTGACCGTGTTGTCACCGGATTTCCGCCGCTGGTGGGAAAAGCCGGACCTGGAGACCTTCGGGCACGGTATCGGCACGATAGCGGATGCCGACGGCACTCAGCGGGATTACGATCACGAGACGCTGATCGTCGACGAGCACCGGCATCTCAAGATGGTGGCCTATTTCTCCTCAGCCTGAGCGTGCGGTCGCATACCGTTCGACCGCTTTTCACCTGGCGCTAGCGGCAAGCCGTGCCCCCAAGACGACGAACAGAACGCCAAGGCTCCTGTCCATCCACAGGCCGACCCTCCGCCTCTTATTCAAGAAATCGCCCAGCTTTGCAGCAACCATTACTAAAGGTGGCTCTATGAACGCGGCAACAGCGATGACCAGAATGCCGTGCAGGAAAAGCTGGGCACTCGGATGACCGGCGCCCTCCACAACGAACTGAGGCAAGAACGCGAGGAAAAATATCGCCACCTTGGGATTCAACGCGGAAACGAGTACCCCCTGGCAATACACAGGGAACATGCGTTGGCCAGCGCCCCCATCGCGATGGGTGAGTGGCTCGCCTCGAGATAGCAGCAACTTGATGCCAAGCCACATCAGGTATGCCGCTCCCACCCACTTGACGACGGAAAAGGCCAGGGCAGAGGTGGCAAGAATAGCCGAGAGCCCGATCGCTGCCATAAGCACATGCAAGCCCGCGCCGGTCCAGATGCCGAGCATGGCGGCGAAGCCGTGCTTGCGGCCACTGCGTATCGTTTGCCCCATGATGTAGGCAATATCCGGCCCTGGAGACAGGTTCAGGAGTACAGCCGCAGACAGAAACGTACCCCAGTGGATCAGTGTGTATTCGAACACGGCTCATGTCCTTCGTGCGGGTGGCTGTGCAACGGATTTCCCAGTGGGCGGGGCCGTTACCGGTGCGCTCGGCACTGCCCGGCTACTGCGTCGTTGATGCAATGCCCAGCCGAGCGCCGGCAACACGAGCATCGCCGAAGCCCAGGCGCAGGCGGCAAAGCCAAAGTGCAGGAAGATCGGCCGGTAGAGCAGCGCACCGGTGAAGACGCTGACATAGGTGATGGCGCTGTAGAGCCCCATGATCGCACCGCGCTGCGCCGGGTCGAGTTCTCCCAAGCGGCGCAGCAGCAGGTTGAGACCGACATGGTTGCCGATGCCCCAGGCCAGGCAGAAGGCCAGCAGGAGCAGGGGCAACGCCGCCGTCAGCATCAATCCGAAGTAGGCGAGGATCAAGCCGGCAAAGGTGACGCAGGCCGCCGTGCTCGCATCGTGGCGGTCGACCCAGCGCCCCAGCGGCGCGGCAATGCCGAAGCCGGTGCCATAGATCGCAATGGCCAGGCCTGAGAAGCTGGCAGGTCGCTGCAGGACATCGCCCAGGTGGGGGCCGAGGTAGAAGTACAGGCCATAGAACGCCGTCATGAAGGCTCCTACGTTGACCAGCACGGCAGACACCCCGGACACTCGCAGCGCGGTCAGCGGAGAGGTCGGCAGAACCGTACGAGCCGACTCCCCCCATTCACGGCAGCCTGCCACCCCCAGCGCCAGGCAAAGTGCCGCCACTGCCAGCGTCGCGAACACGGCCCGCCAATGCACCAGGTCGGCCAGCATCGCCGCGAGCCCGACACCCGCCACCAGGCTCAGGGTCCATCCCGTCAGCACGAAGCTCAAGGTCTCGCTCTCGTGCCCCTTCTTCGCCACTTGGGCGGTCAGCGAATAGATCGCCGGTAGCGCCACGCCCGCCGCCAGCCCGGCAAGGGCCTGAGCGGCGATCAACATCCAGAGCCCAGGCGAGAACGCGGCAAGCCCCAGCGCCGTGGACAACGTCACCAAGGCACGCACCAGCGCGCGCTCGGCGCCGACACGGTCGGCCATGGAAGCCAGGAAGAGCGCGCTGCCCGCCGTGGCGAGGCCGTAGAGCGCCGCTGCCGTCATCACGTCGGCAGCACTACGTCCCGGGAACGATCCCGCCACCGCCACGGAAATGGGACTCAGCGCCAGCGAATTGGCGCCGATCACTGCAATGGCCACGGTCAATAAAAGAAGAGGACGAGTGATCACAGCTCGCTCCAAATGACGTTAGACACTAACATTGAAGAAAGGAATCTCATTCGGAGCAATTGCGAAAATGCCGAACCTGGAAAAAACAGAAACCGTTCGGGACAAGGCCCAAGAGGCTCGTCCGCTGGATGCCTTCGACCGAAGAATATTAGGTGAACTGGCTCAGGATGCCGGACTCAGCTACGCCGAGTTGGGTAGCCGCGCCGGGCTCTCGGCTCCGGCCGTGCACGAACGGGTGAAACGGCTGCGTGCCACGGGGCGCATCCGCGGCACCGTGGCGGTACTGGATGGTCCCGCCACGGGCAAGCCCTTCCTGGCCTTCGTTCATGTCGATTCCACCGGCTGGGGCAAGACACAGGAACTGTTGGCGCTCGCGGAACTGCCCGAAGTCGAGGAGATCCACTCCGTGGCCGGCGATACCTGCATGCTGCTCAAGGTGCGCTGCGCCAGCAGCCGTGCCCTGGAGGGCCTGCTCGCCCGGCTCTATGCCCTGCCGAGCGTCAAGGCCACCCGCAGCTACGTGGTGCTGTCGACCTTCCTCGAACGCACCCCGCAAGCGGAAATCACCGAAGCGCTGGAAGAAAAGAGGAACCCGCTCGACATCGCTACAGGGTGAAGCGCTTGAAGATACGATCGACCGGCGTTCCGTCCCGAAGGGGAACGCCGCGCCATACATCATAGGTTTCGAAGCCAAGCCGGGCATAATAGGCGAGCCCTGCCGCATTGTCGGCCCTGATGGTGGCATTGATGGCATGCAGGCCGGCACGCCGCGCTTGCTCGAACGTGGCGGCGAAAAGCGCCGTGCCTACCCCCGGCGGCCTGGGGAAGGTTCTGGCGAACGTCGCGATGTCGGCCCAGCCGTCGGGTAGCGACTGGCTCAGGTCCAACGCCTGGAAGCCCAGCATCTTGCCATCGCGATCCTCGGCGACGACGCAGCAGAGGGAATGCTCTCCGGTGAGATACCATTCCCTGGCCTTCGCTTCGCTCAAGGGCGCTTCGACGGCCGTGACACCCCCCACCACAACATAGGCATTCAATATCGCGGCCATCTCGGCGACATCCCGAGCGGTGGCGTTGCGTACCTGCACCGGCTATTTCCTAAGTCGGTTCCATGTAAAGAATCCTAGCCCCCGAGACGCCCGACCGACCGGCGGCTTCCCGTTCGAGCAGTGCCCGTTTGCGTTCTACGCCCCACCGATAGCCCGAGAGCGCCCCGTCGGTACGCACGACCCGGTGGCAGGGAATGGCGAGCGCAATGGTATTGGAGGCGCAGGCCCTGGCCACGGCGCGCACCGCCCGAGGAGAGCCGATTTTCTCCGCCAGCTCCGCATAGCTGATGGTGGTACCCACCGGGATCTCGGTCAGCGCCTGCCAGACCCGCTGCTGGAAGGCAGTGCCACGAATGTCCAGCGGCAGCGACAGCCCGACGCCGGGAGCCTCGACGAAGCCCACCACTCGGGCCACCCAGGCGTCGAAATCCGCTCCCCCCGGGACCAGGTTGGCGTTCGCGAAGCGATCCTGGAACTCCTGCAACAACCGTTCCGGATCGTTCCCCAGGGAAATGGCGCAGATGCCCTTTTCGCTGGCCGCTACCAGTATCGTGCCCAGTGAGCACTCGCCCAGAGCGAAGTGGATCTTCATGCCCTCCCCTCCCGAACGATATCGCTTCGGCGTCATGCCAAGCATGTGGGTCGAATCGGCGTAAAAGCGTCCGCTGGAGTGGTAACCCGCTTCGTAGATTGCCTCGGTCACCGTCTCGCTGTTCAGCAGTTCGGCCCGCACCCGCTCGGCACGCCATGCCACGGCGTAGGCCCTGGGCGTCAGGCCGGTAATCGACTTGAATATACGGTGGAAATGGAAGCGGCTCAGGCCCGCGGCTTGTGCCAATTCGTCGAGCGAGGGGAGTTCGTCCGATGTTTCGATGAGACGACAGGCCTTGGCGACACTCTGGACGTGCCGCTGGGTCAACGATAGCTCCTGGGGTCGACAGCGCTGGCACGGCCGATAGCCGGCCTGCTCGGCGGCCGCCGCATCGGCATGAAATTCGGCGTTTTCACGGCGCGGTCGGCGCGATGCGCAGGTGGGACGACAATAGATCCCGGTGGTACGCACCGCATAGACGAAAGCGTCTTCCGCCGCCGCGTCGCGGGCCAGTACCGCCGCCCATTTCGTTTCATCGGAATCGAAGGTGACGAGTGACTCTGTCGGTGTCTCGATCATGACGGGCCTCCGTGGGGGTTCGGCGTTATCCATGAGTCCAGGATGAACCTTGGGCCCGCCGGACACACTCCGTCCCTTGCTTTCAAAACGAGCCAGCCCCTCGCAACATCCGCAGCATAGCATTGCCTGGGCTTTTCGATTCAGCGGCAAGAAGCGGAGTGAGTCCACCGGCGCTTTCCCTCAGTGTTCGGCATGGGGGACGCGACGACGTCCCCAGCCAACCCATAGAGGACTTCCAGATGAACACACTTGCCGGAAAAGTCGCCATCGTCACCGGAGCCAGCTCGGGAATCGGCCATGCCACCGCCCTGCTCTTCGCTCGCGAAGGCGCGCGGGTCGTAGTGAGCGCACGCCGCCAGGCCGAACTCGATGCCCTGGTCGCCACCATTGCGCAAGCCGGAGGCACGGCCGTGGCCGTCAGCGGCGACATACGGGACGAGCCTTTGGCTCAACGCCTGGTCGAAACTGCCGTCGAGCGCTTCGGCGGCCTGGATATCGCCTTCAACAATGCCGGTATGGTCGGCCCCTCACAGCCGGTGCACGACCTGGCGACGAGCGACTGGCATGACGTGATCGACATCAACCTGACCGGCGCCTACCTCGGCGCCAAGTACCAGATTCCCGCGCTGCTACAGCGTGGCGGCGGTTGCCTGCTGTTCACGTCGAGCTTCGTCGGCCATACCGCCGGCATGCCGGGCATGGCAGCCTATGCCGCCGGCAAGGCCGGTATTCTCGGCCTGGTGAGATGCCTCGCCGTGGAGCTGGGCGCGCATGGCATCCGTGCCAACGCGCTACTGCCCGGCGGCACCGACACGCCCGCGAGCATCACCAATGCGCCCGATGCCGGTCCGGAAGTACTGGCCTTTGTCGAAGGTCTGCACGCACTCAAGCGAATGGCCAAGCCGGAGGAGATCGCCCAGGCAGCCCTGTATCTCGCCTCCGACGCAGCGAGCTTCGTCACCGGGGCGGCGATGCCGGTCGACGGCGGCGTCTCGATCAACCGCACCTGACCGTCAGGAAACGGTGCCGCCCTCTTGGCAGCACCGTTTCCTATTCAGCATGCTCAAACGCCCTGCTACCCTCCAGTCAGAAGCGGCGCCCCGGTGAGCGCTTACTTACCTGAAAAGTCAATCTCGACAGCTTCTCCTGCGAACATAATGTCCTTGAAGCGCTGCCGCCCCACCGATCGGCAGAAAGAAAGTGAGCGATCGAGTCGAAATCGACTACGGTGAATCGACGAAGAGGAGTAACACCAACAACAACCCTCTGGAGACCCACCATGCAGCTTTCCACCTACCTGATCTTCGACGGCAACTGCCGCGATGCCTTCGATTTCTATCAGCGCTGCTTTGACGCCAAGCTCGAGGCCATGGCCACCTACGCCGAGATGCCCGACAGCGAGGGTATGGAAATACCCGAGCAAGCCCGCAACCTGGTGATGCACGCCCGGCTACGCATCGGCAGCCAGATGCTGATGGCCTCGGACAACTCTCCCATGTGCCCAGCGCCCTACGAAGGCATCAAGGGTGCGAGCATTGCGGTCGGCGTCGATTCCGTACAGGAAGCCGAGCGGCTCTTCAACGCCCTGGCCGACAACGGCACCGTGCAGATGCCGCTCGAGGAAACCTTCTGGGCGCATCGCTTCGGCATGCTGGTGGATCGATTTGGCGTTGCCTGGATGATCAACTACGACAAGGCGGAGTAAGCATTCGCTTGCAGCAGTAGGATTTCGAGGATTTCAACGGGCGCGGCGATCGAGCGCTTTCGCCGCCTGGGCACGCTATAGGGAGAAAAATGATGAAATACATCGACGGTTTCGTGCTGCCGGTCCCCAAGGACAAGCTCGACGAGTACATTGCCATAGCCCGGCAGGCGGGCGAGGTCTGGCGAGAATACGGTGCGCTGGAGTACATGGAGTGCGTTGCCGACGACGTGCAGCCCGGCAAGCTGACCTCGTTTCCCCAGAGCGTCGACCTGAAGGAGGGCGAGACGGTGATCTTTTCCTACATCGTCTACGAGTCCCGGGAACAGCGCGACCAGGTGAACGAAAAGGTGATGCAGGATCCCCGCATCGCCGGCTTCGACCCCAAGACCATGCCCTTCGACATGAAGCGCATGTTCTGGGGCGGGTTCAAGGCGGTCGTCGAGCTGTAATACCTGCGCCAGGATCGGGTCTCAGAATTCGAGACAGATCTTGCCGAAGTGGCGGCCGGCCTCTTCGTGGCGGAAGGCATCGGCAATCTCGTCGAGGCTGAAGCTGCTATCGAGGATCGGCCGCATGCCGCTGGCCTCGATGCCACGGATCATCTCTTGCTGGTGAATGCGGCTGCCGACGATCAGTCCCTGCAGGCGCGCCTGCTTGGCCATCAGCTTGGCGGTGGGCACCTCGCCGCCTCGGCCGGTCAGCACGCCGATCAACGAAATGTGGCCGCCGATGCGCACCGCCTCGATGGACTGCGGCAACGTGCCGGGCCCCCCAACTTCGATCACGTGATCGACACCGCGCCCTTCGGTGAGCTCCTTGACGCGCTTGCCCCACTCCGGTTCTGCCTTGTAGTTGAGCGTATGGTCGGCGCCCAACTGCTGCAGGCGCTCGATCTTTTCGTCCGAAGACGACGTGGCGATCACTCGTGCGCCCATTGCCTTGGCGAATTGCAGGGCGAAGATCGACACCCCGCCGGTGCCCAGGGTCAGGACGGTATCACCCGCCTTGAGGCCGGCATCGACCACCAGCGCGCGCCAGGCGGTCAGCCCTGCGGTGGTCAAGGTCGCGGCCTCGGCATGGCTATAACCCTCGGGCGCGTGGGTGAACCAGGTCGCCGGGCGCACCACCTGCTCTCGGGCGTAGCCGTCGACGCCGTCGCCGGGCGTGGTCTTGAAGTCGCCCACCCGTGCCGGGCCATCGAGCCAGTAGGGGAAGAAGGTGGAGACCACGGCATCGCCCACCGCAAACTCCTCGACGCCGTCACCGACCGCCTCGACCACACCGGCACCATCCGACATCGGGATGCGGCCATCCTCGGTCGGCATGTTGCCCGAGACGACGCCGTAGTCGTGGAAATTGAGCGAGCTGGCATGAACCCGGACGCGAATCTCACCGGGCTCCGGCTCACCGGGCGCGGGCTGCTCGCCCACCTCAAGACGATCCAGGCCGCCGGGGCGGCGTACGGTAACCACTTTCATTGCACTCTCCTCTAACGTAATGACGAACGTCACGGAATAATAGGACGGTTCATCGAAACGACATCGATTCTGCGATTGCCTGAAGAACCTTGGCAGCCCTCACTGGCTCAGACAACCACAGCCGTTTTAGTGAACACAGCGTTAAAACTTAATCGAATCCATTGGGTCAAAGCATTTGTCGACCAGCGAGAAAACTGCCACCCTCAATTCGTAGGCACGCCTCTCGTAGGGACAGTGAGCGTCCCGGGGGTCGCCCCATCCACCCACAGGAGGACATGCGCATGGGAATCATCGAAGCGCTGACCGTGAGCGTGGCCGCAGTGGCACTGTTGGCTCTGGCCTACGCCATGAGCGAGAAGCAGCGGCGCCCCATCCGCAAGGAAGTGCGTATCGAGGAGCATGAGCGCGAGCCTTACCGGAACCGTGTGCGGCGCAAGTAATCCAGACCCGCGACAGATCGTTCGACAGCCCCCGGCACCTTGCGGTGCCAGGGGCTGCTTCTTTTGTTTCAGCTGCGCGAGCGCAGGCGGGACCCCACCGCACGGTCGTGACCGCTCGGCGCGGAGTCGTCGGGAGCAGACGACACCAGGACGGAAGAACGGTATCCCGGACCACGGCGCAGCATCTGTTGTGCTTCCCACTTCACCTCGGCGGGTAGCGTCTCGAGGAAGTGCACCTCGCCGTTCTGCAGCACCGCCTCCGGCACGCCGTCGCGGTAGAGCAGGCGGTTGCCCGAGACGGCCGGCAGCCGCATGCCGGGCGTGAGGATGCCCATCAGGTTGAGCGGGTCGGCACCGGCCACCACCACCCGGGTGTCGTCCGGTGGCCGTCGCCGCATGGCCTTGAGGGCACCCACCGCCTCCGGCAGGGCAAACTGCTCGCCGGCGAATTGCTGCACGAAGCGTCCGCCGCGGAGCTCGCCACGCGCCTCGAGGCGGCGATAGGCATACAGCAGCTCGCGCCATGGCGGCAACGCCGGCTCGCGTTCGATCACTCGGCGAAATACCACGCCATAGCGCTCCAGCAGCACCCAGGCGATGTGCTCCAGGCTCTCCATGTCGGTCGTGATGCGGCGCTTCTCGGCGGACGATTCCCGCTCGGGAGCGGGTAGCCACGACCAGCGCCCGGCAGCATCCACGCCCGGTGCGTGTCGACGCCGACGACGCCCGCTCGCGGCAATGGGAGGGCGCTTGCTGGCCGGGGCAGTCAAGGCGCGCAGGCCGGTGAAGCTGTCCGAGGTCACCAGCCCCCAGGAGGCCAGCTCGCCCAACGCCTCCTCGACCTGAGTGCGCAACATGCGCGTGGGACCGAGCAGGTCGGTGAAGAACATCGCTCCGCCGCCCTGCAACGCCTCGAGCACCCGGCGCGCCCCGCCGGATAGTGGCAATTCGTCCAATTCCGGCGGCGGTGCGGCTTGGCGCCAGTCGGCCAACGCCTGGCGGTCGATAAGAGCGATCGGCGTGTTGCGCAGCGGCCCGGGTCGCTGGCGCTCATCCCCCTCCGCCAGGCGCGGCGGCAGCAGGCGCAGCCAGATGAAACGGCCGCTGGCCAGCAACTGGTCGAGCATGTGCGGGGTGAAATCGGCCACCCGTGCCGGCAGCACGTCGCTCTCCCAGGCTCCTGCGGCAACGGGAAAGCCCTCCAGGCGCTCCACCGCACCGACCAGCGCCTCGGGCCCTTCGGGACGTTCGGTGAGGCCGTGCCAGTCGAGCAGAAAGCGCAGGTAATGCTGGATGCTCACTGGCTCGATCTCGGCGCGCCGGCGGTCGATGGCGTAGCGATGCAGTCGCGCCAGTAGGCGCCGCTCGCACCAGGCCACCTCGCTGCCGCCCAGGAAAGCGCCCTGCAGCACGAAGCCCTCGACCTCCAGGCGTGCCAACGCCGCCATAGTGCGCTCGATCGATACGCCTAGCGGCGTGGCCAGGCTTGCCACCGTGACCGGCCCCAGCGTTTCCAGCCGCGAACGCAGCAGCTCGATCAGTGCTTCGTCGGCATTTTCCGGTGCCTCGCCCACCGCGTCGATCATCGGTTCGAGTAGCGCCTCGGGGTGGATTGCGAGCAAGTCGTCAAGGCGCTCCGCCGCCACCCACAGTGGCTCGCCGCCAAGCGGCGTGACCACGGTGGCACGCCGCGACTCGGCTAGCGCCTCGAGCCAAGGGCGCCAGTCGGCGTCGGTCTCGCTTGTGGCAATGAAGCCCGTCATCACCAAGGCATCGTGCAGCTCGTCGGTATCGCGCGGCAACGGCCAGGCCTCCTCGCGTACGCGGGCCACCACCTCGGGGGCGTAGCGCGCCGACGCGGCGGCCTCTGCCACATCGAACGCATCGCCGGTGCGTACGCTGAGCGTGCGCCGCTCTTCCTGGGCGCCGTCGTCGAGAAAGGCGTAGGGCCGCGCATTGACCACCTCCTCGGAGAGCGGCGAGGGCGCCGCCAAGTCGCGCCCGCTGACGGCGACCTCACCGGCTTCGAGTTGCGCCAGCAGCCGCTCCAGGGCCTCGATGTCCATGGCCTCGGAGAGACAGTCGTGCAGGGTCTGGCTGACCAGCGGATGATCGGGAATCTCCCGCGCCCCAGCCAGGTTCTCGGCGCAGGCGAGCTGATCGGGAAACACTACCGAGAGCAGATCCTCGGAATCCTGGCGCTGCAGCTGCGGCGGGCGCCGCCGGCCGTTGCGCGTGCGCGGCACGGCGAGCCCCACCGAGGCGTTCCAGCGCCAGCGCAAGCCGAACATCGGCGCGTCGAGCAGTGCCTGGATCAGCACCTCGCGTACCGTCTTGCTGTTGAGATAGCCCCACACCTCGTCAAGCGGGAAGCTGTGGGTCGGCCCCAGCGACAGCACAATGCTGTCCTCCAGCGCCGCCGCCTGCAGCTCGAAATTGAACTTGCGACAGAAGCGCTTGCGCAGCGCCAGGCCCCAGGCCCGGTTGAGCTTGGAGCCGAACGGCGCGTGCAGCACCAGGTGCATGTCGCCGGCCTCGTCGAAGAAGCGCTCCAGTACCAGGTGATGCTGGGTAGGAAGCCGGCCCAGCGCCGCCCGCGCCACGGCGAGGTAACACACGAGCTGATCGGCGGCGGCGGGCGTGAGGCCAAACTCGGTTTCCAGCCATTGCTGGGCGACGCTCTCGTCGCCCTCGGCCAGTTGCCGGTCGACGCCTTCGCGCAGGCGCGACACCGCTTCGGAGAGTTCCGCGGTGCGCGCCGGCGCCTCGCCGAACCAGAACGGAATGCTCGGCGGCGCACCGCGGGCGTCCTCGACATAGAGCTTGCCGGTGGCGAGCTTGAGGATACGGTAGGCCTGGTTGCCGAGCTGGAAGATATCGCCCGGCATGCTCTCGAAGGCGAAGTCCTCATTGACGGTACCGACGCGAATCTCCTCGGGCTGCAGGATCACGTCGTAGTCGAAGTGGTCGGGAATCGCCCCGCCGTTGGTCAGGGCGACGAGCCGCGCGTTGCGCCGCGGACGCAGGCGGCCATTGACCCGGTCGCGATGCAGGTAGGCGCCGCGCCGTCCGCGCCGGGTGGTATAGCCGTCGGCGAGCATCTGCACTACCGCGTCGAAGCTCTCCTGCGTCAGCGCCCGGTAGGGCCAGGCGTCACGGATGCGCTCGAACAGCTCTGCCTCGTCGGTCTCGCCCGCCCCGGCAACCTCGGCAACGATCTGCTGAGCCAGTACGTCGAGCGGCCCCTCGGGGATGTGCAGCCGATCGAGCTCGCCGGCCTGCACCGCACCCATCAATGCCGTACTTTCCACCAGGTCGTCGCGGGTCAGCGGAAACAGGCGCCCCTTGGGCACGCGCCCCACGCCATGGCCGGAGCGCCCCACCCGCTGCAGGAAGGCCGACATCGAGCGCGGCGAGCCGAGCTGGCAGACCAGGTCCACCTCGCCGATATCGATACCCAGCTCCAGCGAGGCGGTAGCCACCAGCGCGCGCAGCTCGCCCTGCTTCAAGCGCTGTTCGGCGTCCAGGCGATGCTCGCGGGCCAGGCTGCCGTGGTGCGAGGTCACCCACTCCTCACCGAGCCGGTCGGCGAGGTGTCGGGCCACCCGCTCGCAGACGCGCCGGGTATTGGCGAAAATCAGCGTGGTGCGATGCTCACGCACCAGCGCCGCCAGGCGGTCGTAGACCTCCTCCCATACCTCGTTGGCCATGATCGCGGTAAGCGGCGAACCGCTCACCTCGATGGCCAGGTCGCGCTCGCGCACGTGGCCGGTATCGATGATCGTGCACTCGGCTTTCCCAGTGAGAAACGCCGCCACCGCCTCGACCGGCTTCTGCGTCGCCGAAAGCCCGATGCGCTGCGGCGGCTGCGACGTCAGCCCGGCCAGGCGCTCCAGCGACAGCGCCAGGTGCGAGCCGCGCTTGGTACCGGCGATCGCGTGGATCTCGTCGACGATCACCGTGCGCACGTTCGACAGCATGCGCCGCCCCGACTCGGAGGTAAGCAGCACGTACAGCGATTCCGGCGTGGTCACCACGATATGCGGCGGACGCTTGCGCATGCGCTCGCGCTCCGAGGAGGAGGTATCCCCGGTGCGCACCCAGGCGCGAATCTCAGGTGCCTCCCGGCCCCCTGTCGAGAGCGCCTCGCCGATGCCGACGATGGGCAGTTGCAGGTTGCGCTGGATGTCATTGGAGAGCGCCCGCAGCGGCGAGACGTAGAGCACCACGGTTTCGTCGGGCAGCTCACTCTCCAGCCCACGACGCACCAACCCATCGATGGCGGCAAGAAACGCCGCCAGCGTCTTGCCCGACCCGGTGGGCGCGGCGATCAGAACGTGTCCGCCCTCGCCGATGGCCGGCCAGGCGCGCGCCTGGACCTCGGTGGGCACACCGAGATCGCGTTCGAACCACTGGCCGACAGCGGGATGGAAGATGTCGAGCGGCATGGGCGCTCCGGATAGCTCATGTCTCTTCAAACGTAATCGAGCGGATGGCAGAACGCGATAGCGCCGATAGAAAACGATATGGCTAAGTGCCGCTAGGACTTCCTAGCCGGCCAGCCCCAGGGACTGGCCACCAGTGCGAAGGCAACCTGAAGCCAGCTCCTTCGTTGCGTGCATCATGCATAGCGAATCGGCAGTGAAGCGCTCAGCCTCGAAGTGCACTGCTTCGTCGGATGCTAATGGCCGCTGCCGCTGACATTGCGGAGCGCCATTACGACAGCAGCGGCAATAATCGACATGGCGACTCCGATCATTGCGGCAACCATGAAGGCTCCGGCAAAGCTGTCCTGGGCCGCGGCCACGAGGCGTATTGCAGCCTCTCCCGGCAACGCAGCCGAGGCTTCAATGGCAGCACCGATGCTATCTCGCGCTCCCGCAAGGGCGTCGGGCGACAGTTCGTCAGGCAGTAGCGGGCCGATCCTGGCGCGATAAAGGCCGACAACGATGCTACCGAGCACGGCAATCCCGAGCGCCCCGCCCAGTTCAGAGCTGGTTTCAGCAAGTGCAGCAGCGGAACCTGCCCTCTCCGCCGGAGCGGAGCCTACGATCAGGTCGGTCGCAAGCGTGAACACAGGCGCCAACCCGATCGAGAACACGAACGTTGCGATCACGAGCAGCGGGAATGCTTGCTCGAGCAGCGCATAGGCGAGCAGGCCAAAGCCGAAGGCTGCGATGACAAGACTGAACGCCATGATGGTTGTCGACTGCAGGAAGCGAAGCATGGCCGGAGCGAGAAACGAGCCACTCACAAAGCCGATTGCCGAAAACAGCGTCCACATCCCCGCTTCCATCGGCCCCATCCCAACCACAAGTTGGAGATGCTGGGCCAGGATCAGCAGCGTGCCGAATGCCAAGAAGAAGCCTGCCAGGTTGACCAGCAGCGCCACTAGGAAGCGTGACGAGCGCAACAGCCGTATATCGATCATGGGACTGACAAGTCGCTGCTGGCGGCGTGCAAATGCCCACCCCAGCCCCACGCCTAGCAGCAGCGAAGCAACAGACATGGCACTGAGATCTCCCACGGCAACGTGTTTCATCCCATAGACCAGGGCCAGCATGGTCAGGATCGACATGACGGCGCTGATCACATCGATGCGCGTGCCGGAAGCGTCCCTGTGCTCCGGCAGGATAAAGGGGCCGACGGTGAGAAGCATGACCATGACAGGTATGGCGATCAGGAACACCGATCCCCACCAGAAGTATTCCAACAGCACCCCGCCGACCAGTGGGCCGATAGCCCCTCCGATGGCGAAGCTTGCCATCCAGACGCCGATCGCGAAGCTGCGCTGGCGTTCGTCCCCGAACATACTGCGGATCAGCGAGAGCGTGGACGGTGCCAGGGTGGCAGCGGCAAGGCCCAGCAGGGCACGCGCCGCGATCAGCAATTCGGCACTGCTGGAGAAAGCCGCGAAGAACGAAGCGAGACCGAAGGCGGCAGCACCCAGCATCAGCAGGAGACGACGACCGATTCGATCGCCGATGGCGCCCATGGTGATCAGGGCGCCGGCGAGGACGAAACCATAGATATCCATGATCCATAGCGTCTGCTCCGCACTCGGCCCGAGATCGGCGATGATGTGCGGAACGGCCAGATTCAAAACCGTCAGATCCATCGAATAGAGCAGGCACGGAAGGGCCAGCATGGCGAGCCCCCACCATTCGCGACTCCCCGCTTTGGGGCTTTCGCCACGGTCATCGGTCGATGCCGGCCCGTGCAGTGACGTCGTGGTAGTCATCCCTCTTCCTCTCGCAGGTAATGGCAGGCACTGCTCAGCCAACCGGTCGAACGCGCCTGAAGAGATAATCCATGAGGGGCGCTCCGACGGGTGCGCCCCGGTTGAGTTCATTGCGGAGCGGAAATTTTCTGGCCGAGCCCGCCGTCCACGGCGAGCTTCGCACCGGTCGTGAAAGTGGCCTCGAAGCCCAGGAACAGCACGGCGCGCGCTACCTCTTCGGCGGTACCGTTGCGCTGCATCGGCGTCACGCTGTCGCCCACCTGCTTGAAGGCCTCACGTTCCTCGTGCGACAGGCCAGCCACGCCCTTGGTGGGTGTATCGATGAAGCCCGGACTGACAACATTGACGCGGACTCCCCGCGTCAGCAGCTCGGCCGCGAAGCCGGAAGCGAAGGAAACCAGGGCGGCCTTGGTGGCGCTATAGACGCTCATGCCGGCCTCGCCTCCCTCGTCCGCCACCGAGGAGGTCATGACGATGGCACCGCCTCGACGAAGCAGCGGCGAGAGTCGCTGCACGGTAAAGAAGGCTCCCTTGGTGTTCACCGCAAACTGGCGGTCGTAGGAAGCCTCGGTGACCAGCTCGAACGGTTCGAGCTCGGCGATTCCGACGTTGACATGAAGCAAGTCGATGGAGCCGAGTCGCTGCCCGACCACGGCGCCTAGCAGAGCGATGTCGTTCATGTCGGCGGCATCGGAGCGAATCGCCTGGGCCCGCTCGCCCAGCGCGTCGCGCGCGGCCTCAAGATGCTTCTCGTTGCGCCCGGTCACCAGCACACGGGCTCCACCCTCGACCAGCAGCCTGGCCGTGGCGAGGCCCATGCCGTGGGTACCACCGATAACAACGGCGTTCTTTCCTTGGTATTGCATGACTCTTTCCTCTTGTGTTGTGAGCGCCATATGCGCTGAGAAAAGAGTAATTACATGGACATTTACTTAGTAGACGGGGGAAAATTGATACTTAATCTCTGCATGGAGACAATAAATGGCACTCAATCTCAACGACCTGCAAGTCTTCGTTCAGGTCGTGGACCACGGCGGCTTCACCGCGGCCAGCCGGGCACTCGGTCTGCCAAAGCAGACGCTCAGCAAGCGCGTGGCGGAACTGGAACGAAGAGCTGGTGTACGACTGATCCACCGAACCACCCGCAGCTTCACCGTGACCGAACTCGGTCAGGAACTCTATCGCCACGCCGCCGCCATGCTGGTCGAGGCGGAAGCCGCGGAGAATATTATTCTGGGGCGCCTCGCCGAGCCCAGCGGCACGGTCCGAATCACGGCCTCGGTGCCGACGGCACAGCAATCGCTGGCCACGCTACTGCCGCGCATCGCCAAGGCGTACCCCAAGATCCGCATCGTTCTGCATGCCACCGACGGCTTCGTCGATATCGTCCAGGAGGGCTATGACATCGCGATTCGCGATCACTTGCGTCCGCTGCCCGATTCCGGTCTGGTACAGCGCCGCATCCGAACCGAAACCTTTTGGCTGGTGGCGTCACCGGGCTACTTCGCCGACAGAAAGCTGCCTGCCACTCCTGCCGACATCGACACCATGGACGGGCTTTTCACCACGCCGAATGACCGTAGCTGGACCTTGTCGAGCAGCGAAGAAAACGCCGTGGTGACACCCCAGCCCCGCTATTACGCCAACGAAGGCACAGGGCTCCTGGAGGGCGCGATTGCCGGGCTGGGCATTGCCTGCCTGCCTGGCTCCATGTGTCGCGCAGCGATGGCGGACCGCACGTTGGTCCGAATACTCCCCGACTGGTCTGCCGGCGAGATAACGACCACTCTGCTCATGCCACATCGACGCGGCCAGCTGCCCTCGGTTCGCGTGGTGGCTAACCTCATCATCGAGCAACTTGGCTAGTTCGATGTGCCGTCAGGATGGGCGTCGAGCAGGTGCAGCGCGTCTCACCTCAAACACTGCTGACGACGGCCCATGGCCGCTTCCGATACCGGGGTCGTCTCGGGGTCGTGGAGCCCCAGGCTGATCTAGCGCTGCACGCGCACGATGGCATCGCAATCGACCAGGTCCCACTCGCCGCTGTTGCGATACAGCCGCTTGCCCAGGCGGGGGTAGTCGGAAACGTCCTGCGCCAGCCGCTGGCCCATCACCAGGCATACCAGCGGTTCGTTACCGTCGTTGTACATCTCGTGCGCCACGCCATTGGTCGGACAGCCGATGAAGTCGCCGGGGGCGATAGGCTGCTTCCAGTCGCCCAGGGTGGCCACGCCACACCCCGAAAGCACGTAGATGGCCTCCTCCTCGTAGCGATGGCAGTGGTACTCCGTGGAGAAGTGGCCGGGCGGCACGCTGATCATATGGATTCCAAGCTGCGTCATGCCCACGGCATCGCCCAGCGACTTGTTGATGCGAACGGCCTGGGCATTGAGCAAGTGCACCTTCCTGACGCCCTCGAGGGCTTCGATATCCTGCGCCGATAGGAACATGGCCGTCCTCCTTCGTGTGGAGCCGCTATCGAGTCGCCGACGGGCATCGCACGATCATAACGTGCCATTCCATCCGCAGCGTGGGGAAACGATTCATTTGCCTGCAACCATTGACGGAAGACAACGAAAATCGAATCGGCTTTGGTGGCAATAAACAGAGTGTGCCACACGGCAGGACCCGGCAAGTTGCGCAGACACAACAGCGTCGAGGAAACGACATGAACCTGCGCAACTTGATCGCCCGACGGAAGAGAGGCCGTAACGCAGCCAGCTATCGGGACCATCTCGCACTGAGAGAGTGCGCCCCCCGTATGCTGCGCGACATCGGTTTATATCGTGAGCATGGCCGCCTCCTGCCGCTCCATCCGCAGCAGGAGGAAGCGATGGATTCGTCTGCCCCTGTCACAAGTCCCACTCCTGAATCGTCATATCCGTGACGGCCTCTCGGCCTTCATCTCTCTGCCTTCACCCCCACGATTCAGGAGCGACCCATGAGCCAGAACACTCTATTCATCAAGCACAAGGCACTGCCCGGCAAGCGCGACGAGGTGCGGCGCGCCTGGGAGGCCCACCTGATGCCCAGCATCGAGGCGCGCCAGGCCCACGACGCCTATTTCTACTGCTACGATGATGCCGATCCCGACACGATCCGCGTCTTCCAGCGCTATGCAGACGGTGTGGATCCGCAGGCCTTCATGCAGGGGCCGGCCTACGACGCCTATGTCACCGCAGTGTCGCCACTGCTCGCTCATCCGCCCGAGATCCACGCCGCCACCGTGGCCTGGGCCAAGGGTACCCCAGCCACCGAGACTCCATGATGTCACCTGCGGACCTACTCCATTTCGAAAAGGCCAGGCCCATGTTGGTGGGACTGGCCTATCGCCTCCTCGGCTCGCGCGCGGATGCCGAGGATGCGGTGCAGGACACCTTCCTCAAGTGGCAGGCGGCGGACCGACAAACCATCGAGGCTCCCGCCGCCTGGTTGACCACGACCTGCACGCGGCGCTGCCTCGATCTGCTGAGCAACGCCCACCGGGCCAGGGTCGACTATGTCGGCGCCTGGCTGCCCGAGCCCATCCCGACGCCCGCCGTTTCCGACACGGAGGGCGGCACATTGCTGGCCGACTCGCTCTCCACCGCCTTCCTGCTGATGCTTGAGCGGCTGTCGCCCAGGGAACGCGCCGCCTACCTGCTGCACGAGATCTTCGACACCTCGTATGCCGAGATCGCCGCCATGCTCGGCATCAAGGAACCCGCCTGTCGCAAGCTCGTGTCCCGTGCGCGTGGCAATCTCAAGATCACCGAGGCTCGACATGCCCCGCCTCGCGAACGCCAGCAGGCGCTTCTGGAGGCGTTCCGACTCGCCATTACCGAAGGTGCCACGTCACAGCTCGCCGCCTTGCTTTCGGCCGAGATTCGCCTCAGCGCCGACGGCGGCGGCAAGGTGCCCACCATACCCGAGCCATTACATGGCCAGGCGGATGTGCTGGCCTTCCTGACGAACCGGCTGCATGACTACTGGGCCGATTACCAATGGCTCGAGGCCGATATCAACGGCCTGCGCGGCATCGTCCTGCAGCAGCGGGGCAGCGTCACGGCCGCAGTCACCTTCGGCTACGATCCTGACGGCGGGGTCACGGATATCTTCATCGTGCGCAATCCCGACAAGCTCGCACTGCTAGAGCCCTTAACCCCAGCAACTTCTTGAATCGTTTATCAGGAATCCAGGCATGGTGATCAAGCCAGTACCCAACGCCGAAGCGCCTTTCGAACTCCTGCTGGAAGCGGACCCTTCGGCGGACAACATCAGGCGCTACCTCAAGCATTCGACTTGCTGTGTCGCAACAGTGGGGGAGGAAACTATCGGCGCCTATGTCATCCAGCCCATTGGCGACGGCATTCATGAGCTGATGAACATCACGGTCGCCCCGGAGCATCGAGGAAAAGGCATCGGCGCGAAGCTGCTGAAGCATGCCGTGAACATGGCCCGCGAACTGGGCGCGCGGCGCCTGGAGCTGGGCACCGGCACCTTCGGCTATCAGCTCGCATTCTACCAGCGTGCGGGGTTTCGGGTCGTCGCCGTGGAACGGGATCACTTTCTGACCCACTACGACGAGCCGATCTTTGAGAACGGCATTCAGCACAAGGACAGGCTACGACTGGCCCTCGACTATTGACCGACAGGCGCTCTCCCTGGACGGGGCGTCCCTCAACCCCATGACCCAGTCACGCACGGCAGCGATGGCCGGCTCCTCGAGTCGCTCGCGTGGATAGACCAAATGAAAGGGAGCGGTCTTGATTTCGGGGCCGAACGGCTGGACTAAGCGCCCCTGGCGCAGCTCTTCCTCGAACAGTTGCCGGCTCATGAGCGCTACGCCCTGGCCGTCCAGCGCAGCGGTGATGGTATGGGTCTCGTCGGAGAACAGCAGACCGGCGCTGACGTCGAGACCCGGCACCTGGACCTGACGCTGCCAGGCCGCCCAGTCCACCGGTGCGACGGCCTTGGGCGAAGAGAAATGCAGCAGCGTCTGGCTCACCAGTTCGGCGGGTTCACGAAGCCTCAGTACGGGGCTGCAGACGGGTACGAAGACATTGTCGAACAGCTTCTCCGCGACCAGCCCGGGCCAGGGGCCCTCGCCATAGCGAATCGCCATGTCGGCGACGATGCCGTCCAGGGCAACCCACTCGTGGGAGACCTGAATGCTCAAGTCGATATCCGGATGCGCGTCGCGCAGCAGGCAGACCCAGGGCAGTAGCCAGCGCGCGGCAACGGCCGGCGTGGTCGAGAGCGTCACGCTGTGGCGCGCCGACGGTCGACGCAGCTTCGCCACCACCTCGGCGATGGCATCGAAGGAGTCGCTCAGCACCGCCAAAAGCGTCTGCCCTTGCGCCGTCAGCACCAGCTGTCGCGGTCGCCGCACGAACAGAACCACGCCGAGGCTCTCCTCGAGCTGACGAATCTGGTGACTTATCGCCGTTGGCGTCACCGAGAGCTCCTCTGCCGCCCGCTTGGCGCTGAGGTGTCGCGCCGCCGCCTCGAAGGCGCGCAGGGCGGAAAGGGAGGGCAATCGGCGTGGCGTCATGGCTGAGTTTAATTTTTCCTTAGCGGAAAAGAATCATCGTTTGTCGCTCCCATGGAGCTTCTGGCTTGATGACACGAGCTGTCAAGTAACGGCTGAAAGCAATTCACCTCAGCGACGCCAATTTGCAGAAAAGGAGCCACCCATGACACGCCTACTTCACCTCGATGCCAGCCCACGACCCGGTCGCGCCGGCAGCCAGATCCACGGCTCGCATACCCGCCGCCTGACCCACCACTTCATTTCCCGCTGGCGCACACTGGATCCGGAGGCCGAGGTCGTCTATCGCGATATCGGCGCGACTCCTCCGCAGCTGACCAGCGTCGAATGGATCGAAGCCGCCTTCACGCCCGCCAAGCAGCAAACCGAACCGATGAGAGAACTGCTCGCCGAGAGTGATGCGCTAGTCGACGAGGTCCTCCAGGCCGACATCCTGGTGCTCGGCGTGCCCATGTACAATTTCGGGCCGCCGGCCGCGTTCAAGTCCTGGATCGATAATATCGTCCGCATCGGCCGCACCGTCGACTTCGATCCGCAATACGTCGCCCATCCCCACCTGCCGCTGGAGGGCTATGTGCCATTGTTGGCCGACCGTCCGCGCCACGCGGTGCTGCTCTCCTCCCGCGGTGGTTTCGACTTCGGCCCGGGGCGCCCCCTTGCCGCACTCAATCACCTGGAGCCGAGCGTGCGCACCGCCCTGCAGTTCATCGGTATCGGCGGCTTCCACGACATCGCCGTCGAGCACCAGGAGGAAGGTGGCGAGGAGCTGGCCGCCTCGGTCGAGAGCGCCCTGGCGCATATCGATCGACTGGTCGGTGAACTCCACGCCAGCATGACCACACCCAGCATGCCATTGCCAGCCTGAGAGTCGCCGCCCTCAGCACGTTGCGATGAAACAAGGCCATTTCCTCAAGGGAGATGGCCTTTGCTTATCGATCACACAGCCACTGCCGTCTTACCCCGACGCTATGAGGTCTGGCCGACCGCCGCCTTGTCCGTTACCGGGTCGGACTTGGCGCCCGCCGCTTCGCGTCGCTCTGAGTAGCGGTCCACCAGTGTTTCGGCGTGGGGCCGCAGCAGCAGGGTGAAGCGCACCAGTTCCTCCATCACATCGGCGATGCGATCGTAGAGCGGCGAGGGCCGCATGCGCCCGGCGTCGTCGAATTCCTGATATGCCTTGGGCACGCTGGATTGATTGGGGATGGTGAACATGCGCATCCAGCGGCCCAGCAGGCGCAGGGTATTCACCGCATTGAACGACTGCGAGCCGCCGCTGACCTGCATTACCGCCAGCGTGCGCCCCTGGGTGGGCCGCACCGCCCCCATGCTCAGCGGCAAGTGGTCGATCTGGGTCTTCATCACGCCGGTGATCTGGCCGTGGCGCTCGGGGCTGCACCACACCTGGCCCTCCGACCAGATGGCCAGCTCGCGAAGTTCGCGTACGGCGGGGTGCTCGTCGCCGGCCACCTGGTCCGGCAACGGCAGGTCGGAAGGGTCGAAGATGCGCGTCTCGGCACCGAAGTGACGCAGCAGCCGTGCCGCCTCCTCCACCGCCAGGCGCGAGTAGGAGCGCTCGCGCAATGAACCGTAGAGCAGCAGGATACGCGGCGGATGACCCAGCGGATCGGGCAGGCCCTGACCGGGTCGCTGGCGAGCGAAGCGCTCGTCGAGGGCCGGCAGGTAGTCAGGATCGGTAAGCGTTCGGAGCCTCATGTCGCCTCCTTCATGGAGTGGGTTTGTAGAACAAGCATCGCCATCAGGGCCGCGAGCCCCAGGGCGGAGGAAAACAACAGCGCCTGGGTACCGAATTGCTCGATCAGAAGGGCGAAGGCCAGCGGTGCCAGCGCCTGGCCGAAGCGTGCCGGTACCATCAGCACGCCTTGGCGCAGGCCGTAGCCCTGCGGCCCGAAGATGACCAGCGGCAGCGTACCCTTGGCGATGGTCAGGATGCCGTTGCCGGCGCCGTGCAGCACTACGAAGACGAACGTCAGCGGCGTGCCCAGCGTCATTACGCCGAGCGCCCCGATTGGGTGGGCGATGACCGCCAGCTTTGCCGAAAGCAGTGGGTGGAAGCGCTGCAGCAGCGAGAACTCGAGCAGACGCGCCGCCACCTGAGCCGGCCCCACCAGCGCCGCCGCGGCGATGGCTGAAGCTGGCGACAGGCCCGCAATCTGCAGTAGCCATGGCAGATGCGCCGCCATGCCGGTGCTGACGAACCAGGTCACAGCGAAGACGAAGGCCAGCAGCGCCATGGGCAGCCAGGTCGATTCGACTTCGGAGGGCGACGTCTCGGCGCGGGGTGCGGACGGCTGGATGCCGAAGGGAATCAACAGGCGGTTGAGCGGCAAGCCCAGCAGCAGGTGCACCCCTGCCCAGGTAAAGCAGGCGTTCTGCCAGCCGAATTCGGCGTTGAGCCAGCCGGTGATCGGCCAGCACACCGTGCTGGCAAAGCCCGCTAGCAGTGTAATGCCGGTGATGGGGCCGCGTGCCTCGCGGCCGTAGAGCCCCGCCAGGGTCGAAAAGGCCGATTCGTACAGCCCCATGCCCATGCCGACGCCGATGACCAGCCAACCGAGCCAGAGCATCGTGGGCCCGTCTGCCAGCCCCAGCAGCACCAGCCCCAGGGCGAACACCAGACTGGAAACCGTCAGCACGTCGCGCCCACCGAAGCCGTCGATGCGCCGCCCCACCGCAGGCCCCAACAGCGCCGACACCACCAGCGCCGAGGAGAACGCCGCGAATACCGTCCCGGTGGAAAGGCCGAGATCGCGTGCCATGGGTACCGCCAGAATGGCCGGTAGGTAGTAGGTCGAGCCCCAGGCGAGGGTCTGGGAAACACCCAAGGCGATCACCACTCGGGAACGGTTCATGCACCATTTACCTCGACCATCGAGGTATCAATGCCTGAAAAAAGACTCGCCTTCACGTCTCGCTCCCCTCCCGGTCGCTATTCGCCCCGCCCGCCATGCGGCGGCTCTCGAGGATGCAGTCCGTGGCTTCCAGCCAGGCATCCACCGCCACCTGGAAGGCCTCACGCCCCTTTTCCGTCAGCGCGTAGACCTTGCGCGTTCGCCCCTGCACCACCTCGGCGGTCGAGCTCAGATACTCGCCCGTCTCGAACTCGTTGAGCATCGGGTAGACCGTACCCTCCGAGGGGCTGCAACAGCCCTTGGTGCTCTTCTCCACCGCCTGCACTACCTCGTAGCCGTGCATCGGCTTGCGGTGCAGCACGCTGAGCACGAAGAACTTCGACAGCGACATCTTGATCGTGCCGCGCCAGTAGGAGGGATCGCTGTAGTCGGGAACCTTGCGGCCTGCGGCCGTCTCGGTTTTCGCTTGGGTCATGCCTCGAAACCTATACCTCGATCATCGAGGCGTCAAGCGCGTCGGTAATCTTCCTATAATCTCCCTTGACCCTCACGCGACGTGAGCCTCCAGCCTGTATCTCGCCTGGACGAGAGGAGCCCCCGATGTTGTTACGTATCGGTGAACTGGCCAAACGCAGCGGCCTGACCATTAGAACGCTTCACCACTACGACGACATCGGTCTGCTCGTGCCGTCCACGCGCTCCGAGGCCGGCTATCGGCTATACAGCCGCCGGGACATTGCGCGTCTGCATCGCATTCAGGCGCTGCGTTCCCTCGGCGTGTCGCTGGCCGACATCGGAGACCTGTTGGATCGGCCGGAACCGCCTCTGGCGAACATCGTCGAGCGGCAGATCGGCATGCTGGAAGAACGGATCGCACAGCAGACTCGGCTGCTCGACCGCCTCCAGCGGCTGCATCGCCAGTTCGTCGACACCGAAGAGCCGGACCTGACCGAATGGCTGAATACACTGGAGCTGATGACGATGTACGACCGATATTTCTCGCGTGACGAACTCGACCGCCTGCCTCTCTACCAGGTCGAGGCGACTCAACAGCCGGCGTGGCGGGAGATGATAGAAGCCGCCGAAGCGTTGCTCGCCCGCAACGTGTCTCCGCAGGATCCGAAGGCCCAGACCCTGGCCGCGCGCTGGATGGCACAGCTCGAGCGGGACACCGCCGCCGACCCGACGCTGTTCGACAAGCTGAACGCCATGCATGCCAACGAACCCGCCGCACAGCAACAACTCGGGGTCTCGCCCCAGGTGACGGAATACATGACCCGGGCTTTCGCCGAGAGCAAGCTGGCGATTTACCGCCGCCACCTATCGGATGCGGAGTTCGCCCACATGCGCGAACACTATCCCCGCTGCCTGCCCGAGTGGCCGCCGCTGATCGCCGAGCTGCGCCAACGACTGGACCAGGGGATCGCCCCGGAAGCGCCCGAGGTGCAGCGTCTGGCACGGCGCTGGTTGGAGCTACTGCGCCGCTTCGCCGGCGATGACCCGGCCACTCACAGCAAGATCCGCCAGGCCAACGCACAGGAGCCCGCACTGCGCGAAGGCACCTGGCTGGACGAGCGCCTAGAGGCCTACCTGGGCCAGGCCATCGCCCACCTGACGGCGGCATGACCTACCCACGGCCGGCGCCATCGGCGCTGGCCGCATGCCGCTCTTATTTTTGCTAAAGTTCGCGACTCCAGACTTGGCCTATCAGGTCCTTCCCGAAGCTGTGATGCGGCGCTTCGTCAATCAGTTCGAAGCCAGCTCTTTCGTAAATTCTTCGTGCACCGGTGAGCACGCTGTTGGTCCATAGGACCATTTTCTCGTAGCCGACTTGGCGGGCGAATTTCAAGCACTCGTCTACGAGGCGGCCACCTATCCCAAGCCCTCGGGCGCTGGGGTCGACATAGAGGAGCCGTAGTTTTGCCGTCGTTTCGTTTTCCTTGACGACGAACACGGACCCAACAACTCGTCCATTCCTCTCGGCGATCCAGCACCGCTCCGCACGCGGATCGAAATCACGCAAGAACTTCGCGGCGATTTCCGCAATCAATGCCTCGTACTCGCTGCTCCAGCCGTACTCCTGCGCATACAGAACCGCCTGGCGGTGGACGATCCAGCCCATGTCGCCTGGTTGTGGGTCGCGCAACACATAGTTCGAATCCGCTTCGCTGAGCAGGCTCTTGATCTGGTTCATGGCATCGATCAATTGCTGCTGCTCAGGCTCCGAAAGCCGCTTCAGCATGGCAACGACTTCACTCTGGGAGGCCTCATCCAGCGGCATGTAAGTCGCCCTGCCCAAGTCCGTAAGCTGTAACTGGGCGGCACGCCTATCGGAGGGCGAAGGAGACCTGGTGATGAGCCCTTGCGTTTCGAACCCTTTGAGAACACGGCTCACGTAACCCGCATTGAGGCCAAGCTCCCGGCAGAGGTCCGAACTGGTAAGCAACGGCCGATGTGCCAACTCGTACAGGATGCGGACCTCGGTCAGAGAGAACCGACTCTCCAGAAGATGCTCGTGCAGCACCCCGATCTGCCGCGTATAGAAACGGTTGAAGCTCCGCACGATCCCGGCGCGCTCATCAAGAAGCTGATGTGTATCCACGGAAGAAGCCCTTGCCAAAAGTTGCCTAAAGCAAACTATTAGTTGCTTTTAGCAAGTATGTCAACGGCCGTGCACTCGCGCACCTGTCGAATCCGACTCCTCCAGGACGATGAACTCGTGCAACCTCACAAAAGGAGAAATCCTCATGTCAACGCACGATGAAATATCTCAACCCGTCGTCTCCCGTGAAGAATGGCTCGCCGCCCGCAAGGAACTACTAGCAAGGGAAAAGGAGCTCACTCGCCTGCGCGACGACCTGAACGCCAAGCGCCGTGCCATGCCGTGGGTGAAAGTCGAGAAGGAATATATCTTCGATACGCCCGAAGGGCACAAGACGCTCGCCGAGCTGTTCGACGGGCGCAGCCAGTTGATCGTCCACCACTTCATGTTCGGCCCCGGCTGGGAAGCGGGCTGCGTCGGTTGCTCCTTCACGGCCGACCACATCGAAGGCACGCTGGTGCATCTTGAGCATCATGATGTGAGCCTGGTGCGAGTCTCGCGCGCACCGCTCGCCGAGCTCGAAGCCTATCGCAAGCGCATGGGCTGGCGCGCGAAGTGGGTATCCTCGTACGAAAGCGACTTCAACTACGACTATCATGTCTCGTTCCGACCCGAGGAAATCGCTCAGGGCGCGGTCACCTACAACTTCACCAAGACCGATGTCTCGATCGAAGATCTGAGCGGTCTCAGCGTGTTCTACCGAGACGCCGGTGGCGATATCTTCCACACCTATTCGACCTACGGGCGCGGCGACGAACTCGTCGACAGCACCTACATGCTGCTCGACATGACACCCAGGGGCCGTAACGAAACAGGGCCCCATCACAACCTGATGGACTGGGTGAAACGCCACGACGAATACGAATCGGCGAGATAGTGTGGACGAACCGAATCGGGCCAGTCGCAACTACCCATAACGCCGCTGCACGTGGCCCAGGTAACCGCCCGGGGTGAAGCCGGTGACCGCCTTGAAGTCATGAATGAAGTGCGACTGGTCGAAGTACCCGGCCGCGTAGGCGGTATCGATCAGCGATACCGCCGCCCCACCCTGCTTGATCAGCTCGCGGCTGCGTGCGATGCGCAGCAGGCGGGCATAGCGCTTGGGCGAGAGCCCCACGTGGTGCTGGAACAACCGCTCCAGCCGACGCTGCCCGATCGGCAATCCGTCGACCAGGGCCGCGATGCTGCCCGGGCCATGTCCCTGGCGTGAGCGGCGGCGCAGCCATTCGAGCGATGCCGGCAATGCCGGATGCAGCGCCTCGGCATGGCGCAGCCGCTCCAGCAGGAAGCGTTCCAGCTGCGCAATGCACCCAGCGAGATCGGGCGCCTGGCATAACCTCTCGTGGAGCGCCTCGAGCGCCAGGTGACGCAGAGCATCGCCCGGCACCAGATCCCCTCCAACCAGCGCGGACAACGCCTCGCCCAGAAACAGCGCCCCGCTTCCCGGCAGGAAGCGCACGCCGAGCAGGTCGAGATCCTCGTCAACTGTCAGTCGCGCCGTGCGCAGCTTGGGGCCGTCGACCCAACAGGCACCGGCAACGGCCTTCCCGTCGCGGCTCAAGGCACCACCGAAGTTGAACAAAAGTCCCAGGCCGCCATCGGGGTGCAGCAATTCCACCGCATCCGCCCCCGGGGCGGCGACACCCTTGGCGTGCCAGAAGCACTGCACGTGAGAGCGCAGCGCGGAGGTGGGGGCGAACTGCTGCAAGCGCAGGCCGGCCGCGGGCGCGACACCGACAGATCGAAAATCTACAATGCCGCGCCCGACGCCCAGGTTAGCTTGGGGCCTGTCATTCACCGTCAGGAGATCCTCTGCGTTCTGAGTCGTCTTGGGTATCGTTCTTTCTATAGTACGCTGACTTCTTGCACCTAGCCTTCAAGTTCTGGCCATGCATGAGGCAGCAGCGGGTCGGGTAAGACGATCGAGCCTCCAACTCCACAAAGCCACTGCAAGGCCGGAAAGGGTAACCAGTGCTGCCACCCAACCCAGAGCATGAAGGCCCAAAAAGCTTTCAATCACGAAGCCACCTAGCGCCGCACCGCCAGCGTTTCCGACATTGAACGCAGCGATATTCGCCGCCGAGGCAAGGCTTGGCGCTCCCTCCGCCGACTTCAAGACACGCATCTGTAGTGGCGGCACTGTACCGAAAGCCGCAGCCCCCAGGAGAAAGACGGCGACAGCCATGAGAATGGTTTGATGCTGGGCAATCGACAGAAAGGCTAGCACAATCGCCAAAAATCCCAGGGAGCCGACGACTGTCGGCATGAGACGGCGATCAGCGAGGCGACCACCCACCAAGTTGCCAAGGATGAGACCGGCACCAAACAGGATCAACAACGGCCCTACTGACGTCTCGGCGAAGCCCGTAACACGCGTCAGAATGGGAGCGATATAGGTAAAGGCAGTGAAGACACCCCCATAGCCAAGTATCGTCATCGCCAGACCCAGCCAAACCTGTTTGCGCTTGAGCGCACCCAACTCCGCACGAACCCCCTGCCGTGATTCTTGTTTCGTTTCGGGCACGAGCAGTGCAGTAGCGATGAAGGCAACGATAGCAATGCCGGTGACGGCCCAAAAAGTCGCCCTCCAGCCAAATGCCTGTCCAATGTAGGTTCCGAGTGGCACCCCAAGGATGTTTGCCAGCGTGGCGCCGGTGAACATGACGGCAATCGCTGTCGCTTGCTTCTCCTTTTGCACAAGGCTCGTTGCCACCACCGCACCAACACCGAAAAAAGCGCCGTGAGCGAAGGCCGTCATTATGCGCGCAGACATCAGCATCCAATAATCAGGCGCGATCGCGCAGCAAAGATTTCCAAAGGTGAACAGGGCCGTCAGGCCCAGCAGTAACTGCTTTCTAGGGAGTCCCGCCGTAAGTGCTGTCAGCAATGGTGCACCTACAACGACACCCAAAGCATAACCTGTGATCAAAAGCCCAGCCGCTGAGATTGATACTTCGAGGTCCCTGCCAACTTCCAGCAGAAGGCCCATTATCACGAATTCCGTCGTGCCGATACCGAAGGCAGTTGCCGTCAAAGCGTAAAGAGCGATAGGAAGGCCGGAGTACTGCGGCACCATGCTGAGATCCTCACTTGGAAAACTTGACCCTAAGGAAAGGGGCTCGGCCCAAGCATGCTGCGAGAGAAATTATTTGACTACATGGCACTTTGGAATAGCATATGTGAATTTGTTTCACGGATCGACAGCATATGAACTACGGCAACCGCAGCGGCGAAATGGAAGTCTTCGTACGGGTTATCGAGGCGGGAAGCTTTTCCGCAGCGGCACGCGAATTGGGACTCACCCCATCGGCCGTCAGCAAGCTGATTGCCCGAATGGAAGTACGCCTTGGCATACGCCTTCTGACACGCACCGCAAGGACCCTGGCGCCGACACCTGAAGGAGAAGCCTATTATCAGCGCAGTGTGCGCATTCTTGCCGACATTGATGAGGCGGACCGCGCTGCGACGGAAGGCGTTGCGCCCAGCGGCAGATTACGCGTATATGCGTCAATTCCATTCGGCAACAACCTGCTCGCACCGCTGCTACCACGCTTCTTGGCTCAGTACCCTCGGATAAAGCTTGATCTCAGTTTTTCCGATGAGACAGCCAATCTGGTGGAAGAACGAGCCGATATTGCCATACGCATGGGTCCCCTACCGGACTCCGACCTCAAGGCACGGCGGCTCGGCACGACTCGGCTTTATATGGTCGCCTCACCCGACTATCTAGCGCAATACGGCACACCAGACAGGCCGGCCGACCTAGCACTCCATAATTGTCTCAATTTCAATTTCCAGCGCACTATCGGACCGTGGCGTTTTGTTGAAGATAGAATCGATGCGCCCATCACAGGCAATGCAGAAGCAAACAACGGCGAAACACTACGTCAGCTCGTACTGGCAGGACTCGGCATGGGCCGGTTAGCCGCCTTCCATGTCGCTGACGACATTACCAGCGGCAGGCTCCTCCGAGTGCTGGCCGAGCACGATCTCAGTCACACGGAGGATATCCATGTGGTTTATGTCGATCGACGCCACATGGCGGGTCGCATACGGGCCTTCATCGATTTCCTAATCGAAGAGGTTGGACCCGTGCTTCGGAAGGCGGAACAGCGATGCGGCATATGAGAAGAGACGAACAAGTCGCTGGATCGGACTTCGTACCGATTCGCCCAGCGACCCCATGCCCTCTCTGCATGCCATCCACGATATTCGAACAGGAACACTAGCAGGTCGAAAATCTACAATGCCGCGCCCGACGCCCGGGCTAGCTTGGGGCTTGTCATTCACCGTCAGGAGCTCCTTCCATGCGCATGAACTACTTTTCCGCCAGCCCCACCGGTCTAAAGGCAATGATCGAACTTCAGCGCCACGTTTCCCGCTCAGGGGAAGAGGGCGAACTGGGCGACGGGCTGCTGGGTTTGATCTACACCCGCGTCTCGCAGATCAATGGTTGCGCCTATTGCATCGACATGCACACCAAGGACGCCCGCAAGGCCGGCGAGACCGAACAGCGGTTATACGCCCTGAGCGCCTGGCGCGAAACGCCCTTCTACACTCCCCGCGAGCGCGCCGCCCTGGCCTGGGCCGAGGCCAATACCCTGGTCGCCGGGAATGGCATCGACGATACCCTGTTCGAGGCGACCCGCGAGCACTTCTCCGAGAAGGGGCTGACCGACCTCACCCTGGCGATCTGTACCATCAACGCCTGGAACCGCCTGTCGATCAGCTTTGCCGCCGATGCCGGCAGCTATCAGCCCACTTGAGGATAGCGCGCCGCTCGACCTTGGCGCGAGCGGCGCACCTCGGCGGACGTCAGTCATTGTCATGCCCGAGATGCCAAGCTTGCTTGTCACAACACTCAGTGCCAAACAAGCTTGGCCTATGGACAATCGCATTCGCTCGCTGCGCAAGGCGCGAGGTTTGACCCAGGCGGCCCTGGCCGAGGCCATGGGTGTCTCACGCAATACCATCAACTCCATAGAAGTCGGCCGCTACGTGCCTTCGCTACCACTGGCCTTTCGCCTGGCGCGCTATTTCGACAAACCCGTCGAGGAGGTATTCGATGACTGCACACCGTGACGCGCGCGACGGCTCCAAGCCACTGGTCGTACCGCTGTTCGCCGTAGCGCTCGGCATCGCGATGTGCCTGCTTTCGTGGCTGGCCGCGGGCGCCCCCGGCGTGGGTCTGGCAATGCTTGCCATCATGCTGGGCTATGCTGCGGTAATGCGCTTCGGCCAACGTTTCGAGTCGGTTCAATTGCTCAGCCACGACTCACCGCTGGATGAACGTCACGCCCTGATCCAGTTGCATGCCCTGCGCGCCGCCTACTTCGTCGTGCTCGCCGTCGCGCTGGTCGGCTTCTTCTGGGAGATCGCCCGCGGCGCTCCGGGCGCCTTCACGTTGATATGCGCCGTTGGTGGCGGCACGCACCTACTCGCTACCGTCATCCTGCGCCGGCGCCTTTGAGTTACCGGCGGGTCGCCGGTCGTTACGCCTCGGTACTCGAACGTCCGCTGGGATCTGCCGCTAGCGGCCAAGCTCAACAGCCTGTCCGGTCACGACGATGCCGCCGCTCAAGGGAATATCAACCTCGATCCGGCTGGGCCGTCCCATCGCCTCGCCCTGCACGATCGTCAGCCGGGCGGGTGTCTGGAGCAGGCCCGCGTCGCGCAGGTAACCGCCCAGGGCTGCGGCCGCCGCGCCGGTAGCCGGGTCCTCCACCACGCCGCCCACCGGGAAGGGATCGCGAGCGTGGAAGTGCTCCTCGCCCTCGCGCCAAACCAGCTGCAATGTGGTCAGGCCCTCGCGCAGCATCAGCGCCTTGAGCCCTTCGAAGTCGTATTCGAGCCGTTCGAGGCGCGCTTTCTCCTTACACGCCAGTACCAAATGCCAGGCCCCGGCGTAGGCCAGTGCGGGCGGAATCTCGAGATCGAGTTCCTCTGCCTGCCAGCCGAGCAGCTCACGCACCTCCTCGACCAACTCCGGCTCGGCGGGCCGGAACTCGGGCGTCACCGAGACCAGCGAGGCCTGCCATTTCCCTTCCACCTGATTGACCGTAACCATCACCTCGCCCACGGCGGTGTCGAGCATGTAGCTGCCGGCCCCGCCCAACTGACCCATTAGCACGCCGCTTGCCACCGTGGCATGGCCGCAGAAGCTCACCTCCGCCTCGGGGCTGTAGTAACGCACCGTGCGTCGCTCACCCGTCCTCGCGATGAAGGCGGTTTCGGAATAACCCACCTCGGCGGCGATGCGCTGCATCTCTGTCGGCTCGGGCAGCGCCTCGCCCAGCCACACTCCGGCGGGGTTGCCGCCGCGCGGGTCGTCGGTGAAGGCAGCAAGGCGATAGAGGGTTCCGCTCATGATTGTCTCCTTGGGAGCGATGGGTCCCCTCATTGTGGGCCGAACCGGGGCGAACACAATGGCCGCTGCCGTCTGTCGCGTTCACTGAAGTTGATGGCCGAAGTATATCGATGCTCGCGTCGTGGTAATGCGTGCGAATCTGGTGTTCGGCCAAGTGGCACGGCGAAAAAAATGCGGTAACGTTGAGAACGGGGTCGTTGCCACCCAGCCATACCGGGGCAGCGCGTGGCGCGAAGGAGGCGGCCTAGAGAGGTTCAGCCATCCGAGACGTTCCTCGCCAGCTAAGGTGCATCATCCCTGTCTTGCGCGCTGAAGTGGATTCGGTGCATTCGGCCCCGTCATCGTTGGCTTCAATTCTTTTCGGAGCAAGAATCATGGAATACCCAATCAAAGGCTCTTGCCAATGTGGCGGGGTAACCTATCAATTGCTGGAACCCCCCTTGAAGGTTTTCGCCTGCCATTGCAAGGAGTGCCAGAAACTCTCCACGAGCGCCTTCAGCATCACTGCGGTGGTGAATGCCGATGCGGTGGAGTTCCAAGGAGAAATGGCGGATTGGCAAAGGGCGGCAGAGAGCGGGAACATCAATGCCGCGAAATTCTGCCCCACCTGCGGCAATCGGATCTATCACTACAACCCGAACGCCCCGGAGAAGATCAAGCTCAAACCCTCCAACCTGTCGGACACGAGCATCATCAACCCCATCGTCCATGTCTGGGTGAGCGAAAAGCAAGCCTGGTATACGATACCCGAGGGCGTCGAGGCGTATGAAAAACAATCATGAAGGAACCCGCAGCTAGCCAAGGCTATCGACCCCACCAACCAAGTGGTGCGCCTAGGCCCGCCACTTTTGGTTGCACCAGCCTACATCTCGTCTGCCTTTTCGAAGCAGAGTGACGAGCGCCCCTTCCGCTTGATTGATCATGCCTGCGCTTGTTTGCGCCACGTAGGGTAAGTCTACGCTCAAGGAAAGAGCGCTAATCTCACAAGGGAACCTGCCAGCACTCCCCAGTTGGCACACTACAAGGAAGACACCATGACCACACTGGTAGTGGGCGCCAGCGGCGCGACGGGGCGGCTGTTGGTGGCACAGCTACTCGAGCGCGGCCAGCGGGTGAAGGTCATCGTTCGTTCGCCCGAAAAACTGCCGAACGATCTTAAGTCCCACCCCTCCTTGTCCATCTTTCACGCAACGCTCCATGAGCTCAGCGAAGACGATCTCGTCCAGCATGTCGGTGGATGCACGGCGATCGCGTCGTGCCTGGGGCACAATCTCACCCTGCGAGGAATGTATGGGCCGCCGCGCCGGCTCGTGGCAGATGCCACCCAATGGCTGTGCGAGGCTGCCCGGTCGGCTCGACCACCGCGGCCCGTGAAGTTCGTGCTCATGAATTCCGCCGGCAACCCCAACCCCGATCTCGACGAGCCGATCTCCGTTGGCCAGCGGTGCGCCATCGGCCTGGTTCGTGTGCTGCTGCCTCCTCATGTGGATAATGAGCTGGCAGCCGATTACCTGCGCACTCAGGTCGGCCAGAGGGCCCGGGCAGTCGAGTGGGTCGCGGTCCGGCCGGATTCTCTCATCGACGCCGATGAAGTCACGGCGTACGAGGTGCATCCCTCCCCCACACGCAGCGCGGTATTCAATGCGGGCAAGACCAGCCGGATCAACGTGGCGCACTTCATGGCCGAGTTGATTACCAACGACGCCACCTGGAACCAATGGAAAGGGCAGATGCCGGTGATTTACAACGAGGGCTATGCGTAGAGCGAGAAAGGGCGAGACACACCGCTGGCCCCCGTTACGCTTTTGTCTTTCTGGAACTAACGGACACCCGATGGGCGGCCGAGACCTTGCCTATGCCGTGTCCAATGCTTTTGGGCTACGCTCCACAAAGGAAGCAGCATTAGGGAAGAGGGAGACTGGACATGGACGAACAGCATCGCCCGCCCGGCAGTAATGCGGACCCGCCCGGGGGGCAAGGGAAGGGTGGGCGATCAGCCAAGATGATTTGGGGCTTGCGCGTCTTCGGGTTGGTCGCGGCGCTGCTCGTCTGGCTCGCCATGGGCCAAGCCGAAGGGCTGTCGTCAGACGCACGTTGGGTCGCGATGATCGCCACCCTGATGGCGGTCTGGTGGATGACCGAGGCGATCCCGCTCTCGGCCACGGCGCTGCTACCGATCGTGCTGATTCCGATGCTGACGGAGCGGACCGTCGGCCAGGCTACGGCGCCCTACGCCAGCTCCATCGTGTTTCTTTTCCTCGGCGGCTTCCTCATCGCCATCGCGATGGAGAAATGGAATCTCCACCGGCGCATCGCGCTCTTGACGCTTGCTCGTGTGGGGATCGAGCCGAAACGGATCGTACTTGGCATGATGCTCGCTACGGGCTTCCTGTCGATGTGGGTCTCCAACACCGCGACGACGCTGATGATGCTGCCGATCGGGCTGTCCGTGCTCCGTCTGGTGGCCGAGCGTAGCGGCGAATCTGCGGAAACGGTCGCCTCCAGCCACGATCATCACCGGGCAGGCCACGTCGACTTCATCTTCGACGAGAATATACAGCGCTTTGGCGTCTGCCTCCTTCTTGCGATCGCCTGGTCGGCGAGCATGGGCGGTCTTGGCACCTTGCTTGGCAGCCCGCCTAACGCCATCGTCGCCGGCTACGCCGCCGATGAACTGGGCCGCACCATCGGCTTCCTCGAATGGATGATGCTTGGTGTGCCGCTGGCCTTTACCTTCATCCTGGTGGCCTGGGTACTGATGACGCGCGTGCTCTACCGCTTCGACGTCGCGGAGATACCCGGCGGCAAGGAAATGATCGACGGTGAGATCCAAAAGCTCGGACTGCTCAGCCAAGGCGAGAAAATGGTGATGATCGTCTTCGGCTCGGCAGCGTTCCTGTGGGTCGTGCCCGGCGTTCTCGGCAACATCCCCGGGGTGGGCGAATGGCTGGGACCGCTCGGTGAACTCGATGATACCGCCATCGCTATCGCCGCCGGCATTGCGCTGTTCATCCTGCCAGCCAGAGGTCGCAACGAGATGGTGCTGAATTGGCATGATGCCGAGGACGGGCTGCCTTGGGGCGTATTGCTGCTGTTCGGCGGCGGCCTGAGTCTCGCCGGCGCGGTCGCCGGCACCGGATTGGATAGTTGGTTTGGCGAGCAAATTACCGGTCTCGAGGTGCTCCCGATCCTGCTGCTGGTCGCGGCTGTCGCCACGATCGTGCTCTTCTTGACCGAAGTGACCAGCAACACGGCGACGGCCGCTACCTTTATCCCCGTGCTCGGGGGCGTGGCGGTCGGTATCGGCGCCGACGCGATGACGCTGCTCATCCCGGCCGCCTTAGCCGCGACCTGTGCCTTCATGCTGCCGGTCGGCACGCCACCTAACGCCATTGTTTTCGGCACCGGAGCGGTCACCATCGCCCAGATGGCACGTGGCGGGGTCGTTCTCAATCTGATCGGTATCGTATTGATCACCGCCTTCTGTTATCTGCTCGGCGGCGTAGCACTTGGGCTACAGTTCTGATGGCGCGACGTGGGACATCAGAAGTTTCTGCCGTTGCTTCGACCGAAGCGCTATGACGTTCTGGCGTAACAACAAGAATCGAGGTAGCCATGCAAGTCAAACGCATCATGTCCAACACAGCGACCTCGGACCTCGCCAAGGCGGAAGCCTTTTACGGAGATATCCTGGGCCTCGAGCTCCTGATGGATCACGGCTGGTTTCGAACGTACGGCACGAACGAAAAGATGACCGTTCAGGTGAGCTTCGGCACCGAGGGCGGCTCCGGCACGCCGTTGCCCGATCTCTCCATCGAAGTCGACGATATCGAAGCGGCCTTGGCGCGGTGCGAGGAGGCAAACGTGGCCATCGAGTATGGACCGGCCAGCGAGCCGTGGGGCGTGCGGCGGTTTTATGTACGTGATCCCTTCGGCAAGCTCGTCAATATCCTGCAGCATGAGTGAATGCGCCCGGCCAAAGGGTGTATCGCGTGGCCATTGCCGAGAGCGGCAGGCGTTAGCGGGAATCCTTCGTGCCCCTTGGCTCAGCCGTGGCCGGTCAGCCGCGCGAACAGCGGCATCAGCAGCGCGAACAGCTCCGCCTGTGAGGAGATGCTGCACTTGGCGTAGAGCTGGCGACGGAAGACCTTCACCGTCTGGGCGCTGACGTTCAGGTGCAGGCCGATGGACAAGGAGGAGTGACCTCGCAGGATGAACAGGGCGACTTCGGCCTGGCGCGGGCTCAGCCGGATGCGGTATTCCTGCTCCAAGGCCTCGCGCAGGCGCTCGACCAGTGGCGCCGGCACCGCCTCGGCGGCACTGGCGGGGCGATAGTCCCGCCAGTGCGCTTCCAACAAGGCGCAGAGGACCTTCGCATTCTGCCGCAGCGCTTGGATCTCACGCTTACCGAAGGGCTTCCCGCTGGATCGATCCCTCCCAAGGCAGGCGGTTAGCGTAATGTCCACGTCAATGCTGGCGAAGACCGCGACTTCATCGAGTAGCGTGGTCTGCTTGTAGTAATTGTTGTAGTAGTGAGTGCGTCGGAAATGATCCGGCGCCACCTCCATCAGCCGTCGTATCCCCCGCACGCTGCCCTTGAGATGCTCGCGATAGAACGGATCCAGCAGATAGGCTCCGCCCAGGTATTGGCTGTCCATCGGCAGGTAGACTACCGGATCGGTGTACTCCCGATAGAGCACGGCCGGCCGGTGTTCGCCGTGGTAGGCAATGACGATCAGGTTGTCGAAGGCGGCCAGACCTTTCGCCAGCGCCGAGAATCGATGGGGCAATTCGGGGGTCGCCAGGGCCTTGACGGCAGCGGCCAGAAGCTCGTCACGTTCGCTCTGTTTCACCAATTCGTGTGTCCGGATCAAATGAATGGGGAAACTTACCGCCCTTCCGGCGCCTTTCTCACAGAAACCCTCGGTAGCTTACTGCCGACAGTGATCATTGTAACCTTACGGAGGAAAGAGCATTCATGCGCGACTGGCTGGAGCGACGGCAATCCTGGATTTATCTGGCCTTTATCCTGGCGGGACTGGCTATCGGGCTAGGCCTGCCGGAGATGACCTCCCGGCTGGAAGCCTTCCTCTGGCCACTGCTTGGGGGCCTGCTCTATGCCACCTTCACCCAGGTTCCCCTGACGCGGATTGGCCAGGGCATGAAGGATGGGCGTTTCATGGCGGCCCTGCTGCTCGGCAACTTCGTGGTGATTCCTCTTGTTCTGGGCGGGCTGATGGCCATCCTGCCCATGTCGCCCGCCGTGCAGGCCGGCGTGCTGCTGGTTCTGCTCGTCCCCTGTACCGACTGGTTCATCAGCTTTACCCACCTTGGCAAAGGCGATGCTGGCAGGGCCATTGCCGCCACGCCGGTGCTCTTGCTCGTACAGCTGCTGGCCTTACCCATCTATCTCTGGCTCTTCCTGGGCGTGGAATGGTTGCAGTCTGCGATCAGCCACCATCTGCTCAGCGCGTTTGGAGGGCTGATCCTCACCCCCCTGGCCCTGGCCTGGGCGACCGAGTGTTTGGCCAAGCGCAGCCTCAATGCCCGACGGTGCGTTCACGGCTTGGGCATGCTGCCCGTGCCGCTGCTTGCGCTGGTAGTCTTCGTCATTGCGGCATCACAGGTAACGACCGTCGCCGACCTCAGCGGGGTGCTTTTGAAGGTGTGGCTGATCTTCGTCGCCTACTTGATCTTCGCCGCTTTCCTGGGCAAGACCCTCGGCACAATATTCCAGCTTCCCACGCGTTCGGCCAGAACCCTGACGTTCAGCTTCGGCACCCGCAACTCCTTCGTGGTGCTGCCCATCGCCCTGACGCTGCCCGAGGCCTGGCATGCTGCCGCTGTAGTCATCGTCTTCCAGTCGCTGGTCGAACTGTTCGGCATGGTGGCCTACCTGACCTGGGTGCCGGGCAAGCTGCTCCCCGAGCCCTCGCACGCTTAGTTTCACGACCTTCTGACTCCCTTCGCCGCTCCCGGCCATACTCGCAGGCCATACCACGCTGGGGTTATATACGCTCCGAAGGCCGCTCAATACCGTTGTAGAGGAGTGGTGTGGCGGGACCCCGCTCGCCACACGAACGCGTCGTACCGGCTTGGCAAAGGCCAGGCGACGGCGCCAACGTGTCCTGGAGACGGATCATGACGGAAAACAATATCAAACTGGAAAGAACCCTATCCCTGAAGGCCGTGGTGCTGTTCGGGCTGGCGTACATGACGCCACTGATCGTGCTCGGCACCTTCGGCGTGATCGCTAGCGCCACCGAGGGCGCCGTGCCCACGGCCTACCTGATCACGACCGTCGCCATGCTGTTCACGGCGTATAGCTACGGCATCATGGCGCGGACCTATCCGGTATCCGGCTCGGCCTACACCTACGCGCGCAAGGCCATCGACTCGCGGGTCGGCTTCATGGTGGGCTGGAGCGTGCTGCTGGATTACTTCTTCCTGCCCATGGTGATCTGGCTGATCGGCGCCGCTTACTTGAACGCACGGTTCCCGGAAGTGCCGAGCTGGATCTTCCTGCTGGGCTTCATCGGCATCACCACGTTCCTCAACGTCTACGGCATCAAGCTGGCGGCCAAGGTGAACTCGCTGCTGATGGCGTTCCAGATCCTGGTGATCGCCTTCTTCGTGCTGCTGTCGGTGCGCCACGTATTCGCCACCGGCGGTACCGATGCGCTGTTCAGCCTGGGACCGTTCCTGGGTGACGATGCCGGCTTTACCGCCATTGCCGCGGGCGCCGCGGTGGCCGCCTACTCCTTCCTCGGCTTTGATGCCGTTACCACCCTGACCGAGGAGACCATCGAGCCCAAGCGCAACATTCCGCGGGCGATCATGCTCACCGCGCTGATCGGCGGTGGTATCTATGTGCTGGTGGGTTACACCACGCAACTGGCGCATCCGGGCAGCAATTTCGTCAACGCCGATTCCGCCGCCTTCGAGATCGCCAGGATGATCGGCGCGGATCTGTTCGGGGCCATCTTCCTGGCCGGGATGGTGCTGGCGCAGTTCACCTCCGGCCTGGCCGCCCAGGCCAGTGCCTCTCGCCTGCTGTTCGCCATGGGGCGAGACGCCGTGCTACCGCGCAAGCTGTTCGGTGCCCTGCATCCGCGTTTTCGCACCCCGGTGTTCAGCATCGTACTGACCGGCGCCATCGGCATCATCGCCCTGTTCATGGATGTGCTGTCCGCCGCCTCGTTCATCAACTTCGGCGCGTTCATCGCCTTCACTATGGTTAACCTCTCGGTGATCTTCCTGGTCAACAGGGATGCGGATGCGATGCGCCGTTATGGTGTCCTCAAGGGCGTGGTCGTGCCGCTGGTGGGTGCCCTGATCAACCTCTGGCTGATGAGCAAGCTGGACATCAATGCCGTGGTCCTGGGGCTGGTCTGGCTGTCCATCGGGCTGGCACAGCTGATTTATCTGACCCGCTTCTTCCGTCGCGAACCGCCGGAAGTGGACTTCGACGAATCGGAACCCGAGCCGGCGCCCGCCGGAGTGGAAGCCAACCTGTAACGGAGACACCCCATGCCCAGATACTTGCCTGTCCTGGTTCTCCAGGACGCCTCCCGACCGCCCGGCACGGACGCCGAGCTGCGGGATTTCGAGGCCGCACTGGCGGAGCACCTGAGCGACTTCGGGGCCGGGTTCGAGCCGCCAAGGATGGTGGTCTGCCCCGAATTCCATCTCTGCGGCGCCACCGGCACCCCAGAGCAGCGACGCGCTCAGTGGGAGGCCGCCGCCGAGCCGATCGACGGCCCCCGCCACCGGCACCTGGCGCGTATCGCCCGCAATCTGGGCATCTGGCTGCTGCCGGGCACGGTCTGCGAACGGGGCGAGGATGGCCACCTGTACAACACCGCACCGGTGTATTCGCCCCAGGGCGAGCGGGTGACCGCCTATCGCAAGTGCTTCCCCTGGCGCCCGTATGAGCCTTTTCGGCCGGGGAGACGCGTCGAAGTATTCGATATACCCGGCGTGGGCCGGGTCGGCCTGGCGGTCTGCTACGACATCTGGTTTCCCGAAGTGGTACGACAACTGGCCTGGCTGGGGGCCGAGGTGGTCATCAACCAGGCCGCCACCTCCACCTGTGACCGCGCCCAGGAACTGGTGCTGGTGCAGGCCAACGCCATCTTTAACCAGGTGTTCATGGTCAGCGCCAACGCGGCCACTCCCTCCGGCGAAGGCCAGAGCCTGATCGTCGACCCCGAGGGCAACGTTCGTACGCAAATGCCCGGGGCGTCCTCGGGCACCCTTACCGATGTCCTGAACCTGGATGAGGTCGAGCGTGTACGTACCTTCGGCACGGCGGGCTTGAACCGCATGTGGTCGCAATGTCGCAACGACGACCCGGTGCTGGAACTGCCGATGTACGATGGCCGTATCGATCCACGCCGCTGGAATCCTGAACGATGAACGGTCCGCGAGGCCACTATTCCGCGACAGAATGAAAAATAGAAAGCATCTAAAAAGAAAAGAGGGAGGCGTACGCCTCCCTCTCTTGTGCGGGCTAGCTTCGTGAACTCGCCCGCAGCGCTTGGTCATGCCAGACACTCGCGATCAACGCTCGCGGTAGTTGAACTCCTGACGGGTAAGCACGCCGTCGTGGTTGCGGTCCATGAACTGGAAGATACCCGGCAGGGAGCCCGCTTCGGCTTCTTCGCGGGAGAGACGACCATCGGCGTCGAGGTCCAGCTTCTCGAAGCTGTTCTGGTCGGAATGGGCGGATGAGGCGGCCAACGGCATCTGCATTTCCTCGGCGCCCCTTTCGGCCAGGGCAACACCGGAGGCAAGGGCAAGTGCCAGGAACAGGGCGGTTTTCTGAGTTTTCATCATTTCACTCTCTCGATTCGTTACAGGGATTAGGTCCGCACTTCTCGATTGATGGTGTTACTAGTGCCGACCCGATGGTTGTATTCTAGAGGACACCAATCCTCTGACTAGAGCGTGATATTCAAACTTAGCGTTTCCCCTGGGAAACGATTAAACTGCGATGGATTCCCGCCCGGTAGCGATGCGATGAACGATCTCAATGACCTCTACTTTTTCCATGCCGTGGTGACCTATCAGGGCTTCTCCGCTGCCTCGCGCCATATCGGCGTACCCAAGGGAACGCTCAGCAAGCGCATCGCGCGGCTCGAGGAGCGGCTCCAGGTTCGCCTGCTGGAGCGGTCGACCCGCAAGATTCGCACCACCGACGTGGGTCATGCGTTCTTCGAGCACTGCCAGACCGTGCTCGCCGGCGCCGAAGCGGCGGAAACGGTGGCGGCGCAAGCATATGCTGAGCCCAACGGCATCGTGCGGCTCAGCTGTCCGCAGGGGTTGATCCAGAACCTCATCGAGGAAGTGCTGCCGGCCTTCATGAAGACTTATCCCAAGGTCCGCGTACACATGCAGGTCTTCGACCGTCGCGCCGATCTGATCGAGGATCGTCTCGACATCGCCATCCGCGTTCGCAGCCGGCCGGACATGGCGGACGCCTCGCTGATCATGCGCCCGCTGGGGCAGAATCACCTGGTGATGGCGGTGAGCCCTGCCGTGCACGCCGCCTGCAAACAGGGGCTGACCATCGACGAACTCGCCGAGGTGCCGACGCTTTCGATGGGGGGAGAAACGGATGAGGTCCGCTGGGAACTGACGGGGCCGAACGAGGAGACGCGCCTGATCACCCTGCGCCCGCGCCTGATGTGCAGTAACTTCGACATGCTGCTTGCCGCAGCGTGCCAGGGGCTTGGCGTGGCGCTGCTGCCCATTCACATCTGCCGGGTGAGCTTTGCCAAAGGGGATCTCGTCCACGTACTGCCGGAGTGGCGCTCACCCTTCGGCACGATCCAGGCGGTCTTCGCCTCACGCAAGGGTCTCGTTCCCTCCGTGAGGGCCCTGATCGACTTTCTCGCCCAAGCCATTCCCTGCAAGCTTTCGGTCGAGGGCTGAGATCAGCTCGCGCCGGCTCGACATTCAGCTCTCTAGCGTACGCATCCGAACCCCGGCACCGAGCCCAGGGTGTGCTTCCTGTAGGCCCGATGCCACTAGCAGACAAGGTAACAGGCGCACTGATGCGCTTTACGCTATATCTAACGTCATGCAGACCAGGCCATCGCTGCTCCGGACATTATTACGGAGACCATTATGGATGAAGACCTCGAACGGATGAGTCGCGAAGCACTGATCGAAGAAACCAAGCGATTACGCCAAGGTATCCGTGAGCACCGCGACTGCAGCCGACACGATCTCTGTTGGCATCACCCTGCCCTCTGGGGACTGCTACCCGACAGTACCGATCCGGTTCCCGTGGTACCGGAATGGCCTGAGTTCATGAAGGGATGCATAAAGTACCGCCAATCTCTGGATGAGCAGTTGCCAAGCGCGCCGCGTACCGATGCCCCCTACGAGGAGTGACACTTCACCGTAGATAGGGATGACGGGCATCGGTGGGTCGTGCCTCCTAGTCTCGAGTATTTAATCCTATGGACGCCATATTGCAGTTGCCCAGTTGAGAGGAAGGAGAACAGGCTTGCACATCATTCTTGGAGGAACCGGCCAGGGTGGATCAGCGACGGCCCGTGCGCTGCTGAAACGCGGCGAGCCAGTCACCGTCGTCACGCGCGATGCCTCACACGGCTCGGACTTGAGGGACGCAGGTGCCCGTATCGCTGTCGTCGACATCCATGACATCACAGGTTTGCGTGATGTGTTCCGCACCGGCACGCGCGCTTTCCTACTCAATCCCCCCGCCGCGCCTTCCGGCGACACTGACACCGAAGAGCGGGCGAGCGTCACGGCTATCGTTGAAGCCCTGGACGGGTCGGGATTGCAGAAGATAGCTGCCGCATCCACCTACGGCGCACGCCCTGGGGAGCGATGCGGCGATCTCACCGTGCTCTACGAATTCGAGGAAAAGCTTGGTGCCCAATCCATCCCTACGGCAATTAATCGTGGCGCCTACTACATGAGCAATTGGCTCGGGATGCTCGACACCGTGCGTAAGCACGGCACGCTGACGAGCTTCTTTCCGGCCGATTTCGCCTTTCCGATGGTCGCACCACAGGACCTGGGCGAGGCGGCCGCGCGCCGACTTATGGAATCGGCACACGAAACCGGACTTCACTTTGTGGAAGGGCCGGAGCGTTACTCTCCACGCGACGTGGCCGACGCGTTCGCTGAGGCGCTCGGCATTACGGTCGAGGTCGAAACTATCCCGCGCGAAGATTGGGAGAAGACATTCTTGCAGTTCGGTTTCTCGCAAGAAGCCGCGAAGTCCTATGCTTGCATGACGGGTACGGTTGTAGACGACAAGGCCGAATGGCCGGACCGCCCTGAACGCGGGACGACCACGCTACGTGATTTCATTCGAGGTAACGTGGAAGCAACTGGGTGATTCGACCACAAGGCAGACGCTGGAATGAACGCTTACAGGTCATCATGAAAAAAGAAACCAAACAAACCGCCGCGAAGGCTTCCAAGCCTATGAAAGGTTCCGACAAGGAGCCCGCTCTCCTCTCGGGCGGCAACCCTCAGATCGCCAAGGCCGATGGCGATGCCCCGGTCCAAGCCTACATCGCGGCCATGCCGGGCTGGAAGAGCGAAGTCGGGCGCCGCCTCGACGCGCTTATCGTCCAGACCGTGCCCGATGTGCGCAAGGCCGTGAGATGGAACACGCCCTTCTACGGCATCGAGGGCCAGGGCTGGTTTCTCGCCTTCCATTGCTTCACGAAGTACATCAAGGTGACGTTCCTCAATGGCGCTTCGTTGCACCCAATGCCGCCTGGCGAGTCAAAGGTTCCGAATACCCGCTATTTCCATATCCATGAGGACGATCCGCTGGACGAGGAACTCATGGCGAACTGGATCGGGCAAGCATCCGAGCTACCTGGGGAGAAAATGTTTTGATGTATGGCGCGGCCTACCCTCAGCAGTGCTCTCTGTGGCCGAAAAGAAGCCTTAAGTTAGTAATCAGGAACAGGCTCCCTTAGCCCTCGCCCAAGGCGGGTTTTCTCACGACATCGCGGCCCTGTACAGCGGGACCGCCGGGATGAAGGACGCGCTCCCGTTACAGCGTCTCTTCCAGCAGCATGGCGATTCGTTTGTGATGCAGGGCATCGGCGGCGGCATCGTAGGAGGGGGCGTCCTTGGCCGTGAAGCCGTGGGCGGCGCCCTTGTAGAGCTCGGTGGTGAAGTGCACGCCAGCTGCGGCCAGCGCTTCGTCCATGCGGGCAATCTGCTCGGGGGGCAGCAGCTCGTCCTTGTCGGCGTGGCCGAAATAGACGCGCCCCTTAATGGTGCCAACTACGGGCACGGGACTGTTCGGATCGTCGGCTTCCGCCAACCGGGCCGAGTGGAAACCCGCCGCAGCGGCGACGCGGTCTGGGTACTCGGACGCCATCCGCAGTGCGAAGGTCGCGGTCATGCAGTAGCCCACCACGCCTATCTTTCCCTCCGCGAACTCACCCTCGTTATCGATGCAGTCCAACAGGGCGGCGAAGTCGCGGGATTGCGCTTCGGGCGTGAGGCGGCCGGCATACTCGACCAGCGTCGGTCGCACGTCCGGGTCGCGGAACGACTTGCCTTCCGGCACGACGTGGCCGCTCGCATCGCGGTAGTAGATGTTGGGCATCAACACGGCATAGCCATTGTCCGCGATCTGCTGGGCTTTTTCGTGATAGCAGGGGCGCAGACCTCCGATATCAGTAAACACCACCACGGCGGGAAGGGGGCGATCGGTGCCCCCTGGCGTGAAGACATGAGCGTCCATGGTGCCGTCGGCAGCGGGGATTTCGATAGCACGAGACATGATGGGCTCCGGGTTGTCGATGGAGAATGGATGTCGTCCGCGACGAATGTCACCAAAGCCATCTAACCAGAGACCGGCCCTGTTGACGAGGTCGTTGCTTTGCCGCCCCGTCGATTTCGCAGCACCTCATTCGACGACTGGATGCAAAGCAAACCAGGAGGATGAGCTCATGCGAAAAGTGATCGTTGGCGCGATGGTGTCACTGGATGGTGTCATGCAGGCACCCGGCGGGCCGCAGGAAGATCCGACCTGTGGTTTCCGCTACGGCGGCTGGGTCGCGCCGCTGGTGGACGAGGTATTCGGAGAAGAGATCGACAAGCTGTTCGGCCAGCCGTTCGACCTGCTGCTCGGCCGCAAGACATATGAGATCTTCGCCGCGCACTGGCCGTATGCCGAGGAAGGGCCGGACGATTCCATCGCCAAGACCTTCAATTCGATCAATAAATACGTGGCGACACGAAAGGGCCTGGAGCTGACCTGGAAGGACTCGGTAGCCCTCCACGATGCGGTGGCGGATGTCGCCAAGCTGAAGCAGGACGACGGTCCGGCGCTCGTCACCCAAGGCAGCACCGAGCTGATCCACTCGCTGCTCGCGAACGATCTGGTCGACGAGATCAATCTTTTCATCTGCCCCGTCGTGCTGGGAAAAGGCAAGAAGCTGTTCGACGATGGCGCAAAGCCGGCAGCATTCGAACTCGCGGCCAATCGCGTGTCACCCAACGGTATCGTGATCGCGAAGTATGTACGCGACGGCGCGGTGAAGACCGGCGATTTCGCCATGGACCCGCCCACTGCGGCGGAAGTGGCAAGACGCGAGAAGATGCAGCAGGAAGGTTAGCGCTCCGTGATGCATGAGCGGCTGGTGCGGGCGCGGGCCACTTGGCGTCTGGATCAGGTCGGTGGAGAGGAGATACGCGATGGCATGCTGTCTGCCTACCGTTTCGCCGACTTGGACCCGTACCGAGCTGCTACCCACAACAAGGGTATCATGAACAGGGTCAGCGCCGTGGTGCTGGCCTCGAAGCCGACTTCATTCGCAAGAAACGGAGTTTTCCACGCCCTGCGCCGCTCTAGGTTGGAATCTCATTCCCTATCCGAGCGCTGCAGATGAATACGATCCATCGAACCATGGGCCCGTTTGAGTGGCTGCTCCTGGTGACGCTGTCTCTGCTGTGGGGCGGCTCATTCTTCTTCGTGGGGGTGGCCGTAAAGGAGTTGGGGCCGCTTACCATCGTGGCGTTGCGTGTGGGGCTGGCGGCGTTGGCGCTGAATGCGCTGATCATACTGCTGGGCAAGCGCATGCCGCGCGATCCGGCGCTCTGGGCAGCTTTCTTCGCCATGGGCCTGCTCAACAACATGATCCCATTCAGCCTTATCGCCTGGGGCCAGGGACATATCACCAGCGGCCTGGCGTCGATTCTCAATGCCACCACGCCCCTCTTCACCGTCGTCGTGGCGCACTACCTAACTCGCGACGAGCCTCTGACCTCGGGTCGCGTCGCCGGCGTCCTGATCGGCTTTGCCGGGGTTGCCTTCATGCTCGGTGCGGATATTCAGGCAGGAACGAGCAACCGCTCATGGGCTCAGATCGCAGTGCTGGCAGGTGCCCTTTCCTATGCTTTCGCCGGTGTATTCGGGCGTCGCTTCCGCACGCTTGGCTGCTCACCCATGATCACTGCTTGCGGACAGGTCACGGCATCGGCCACGGTGCTGATGCCCCTGGCCCTGATGGAGGAACGCTTCTGGGAGCCTCCCTGGCCGGGGCTCGAAACCTGGTCGGCGCTGCTCGGCCTGGCCCTGTTGTCCACCATGCTGGCGTATATCGTCTACTTTCGCCTGCTGGCCACTGCAGGGGCCACCAATCTGCTACTGGTAACCTTCCTGATACCGATCAGCGCCATTCTGCTTGGCACGCTCTTCCTGGGCGAACGGCTGGAACCTCGACACCTTGCCGGCATGGGGCTGATTGGGGTGGGACTCGCGGCCATCGATGGGCGACCACTGGAGAGGATCAGAGAGCTAAAGAAGAGGACCGGCGCCCTGTATAGAAACCGATCCCGCGAATAATATAAGCGTTTGGCGGAACCGAACGGAAGGAAGACAAGCGATGAAACTCTGTGCCGTGCAGTGCGCCTCCATAACGGGCGATATCGAACGCAACGTGGCTCGGCACGCGGAGTGCGTCGCGCTGGCCGTGTCGCATGGGGCAGGGCTGGCCGTCTTCCCCGAACTTTCATTGACCGGCTACGCGCCCTCGCTGGCGAAGCGACTGGCCACCCATCCGGACGATGCCCGGCTGGACGCTCTGCAGCAGCTCAGCGACGCCCACGGCATCGCAATCGCCGCGGGGCTGCCGCTGGTCACGCCCGACAAACCGCGCATCGGCATGGTGCTGTTCCAGCCGCATGCAGCGCGTCAGGCGTATGCCAAGCAGATGTTGCATACCGACGAGCTGCCCTACTTCAGCGCTGGAGAACGGTCGCTGGTCTTCGAAGCCGACGGTCGGCGCATCGTGCCGGCCATCTGCTATGAATCGCTGCAACCCGAGCATGCCTCAGCAGCCGCAGGCCTCGGCGCGCAGATATACCTAGCCAGCGTGGCTAAACAAGCCGGCGGCATGGAGGCCGCCCATGCGCACTATGCCGCCATTGCCCGCGAGCACGTCATGACGGTGCTGCTCGCCAATTGCCTGGGCCCCTGCGACGGCGATGCGGGCGCGGGACGCTCGGCAGCCTGGAATCATCAGGGCGAGCTTGTCGCCTCGCTCGACGACACTCGGGAAGCTCTGCTCTTGTACGACACCGAACGACACACCGTGGCCATTCTGCCAGGCGATGCTGAGGAAGCGAGAGGAAACGCACGATGAAGTGCCTGGTGGTCAAGGCCCACCCCTTGGACGAAAGCCTGTGTTCTTCCCTAACGGAGCATGTCGTCGAAGTGCTTGAGCGTGCTGGGCATAGCGTGGAACTCGAGGACTTGTACGCCCAGGCTTTCGAACCGGCCCTGACCGCCGCCGAAAGGCGCAGCTACTACATCCGTTACGACGCCGAACGGGTCAGCGCCGAGACTGAGCGGCTGCAATCGGCGGAGGCGATCGTGCTGGTTTTTCCCACCTGGTGGTTCGGTTTTCCTGCCATTCTCAAGGGCTGGTTCGATCGCGTCTGGGCGCCTGGCATCGCCTACGATCATGCTGACGACCTAGGTCCGATCGCGCCGAGGCTGGACAGGCTCAAGCACATGCTCGTCGTCACGTCTCTGGGCTCGCCCTGGTGGGTCGACCGGCTGGTGCTGTGGCAGCCGGTAAAGCGCGTGTTGAAGACCGCCATTGTACGGACTTGCGCCCCGGGCTGCCGTCTTCGAATGCTGTCAATCTACGGCAGCGAAAGCTTGTCAGCCGAACGAGTGACACGTTTTAAGACACAAATCGAGAGGACTTTACGGCACTGGCCTTGCTAAGAGATACCCACTGGACATGGCGCGCTGACGCTTTACTTTTAACGTTACGCAACGCATCGAGTTACGAAATGGAACCCACTATAACGATACGAAAAGGTTCTCTTCATGCGCCATTCCAGGGTAGCCGGCTACCTCCTTTCCGCCCTGCTGTTGGCGCCTCTCGCCTTCGCCGAACCGGAATCCGAGGAGAAAGTCATCATCATCAAGGCCGAAGTTTTGGAGCAAGTCGTTGCACCCGACAAGGAGGCGAGTGCCTTGGCCGAGCCGATTACTCGGCAGGAAGCTCAGGTAGTCGACCCTGCTGGCACCAATCCACTGAATGATCCGCTGACTTGCCTGGCACGCACCATCTACTGGGAAGCGAAAGGCACCCTTGGCCTCGACATGGAATCGGTGGCCAGCGTCGTCATGAACCGACTGGCCCATGAGGATTTTCCCAATACCATCTGTGAAGTAGTCAAGCAGGGCTCCGAACGGAGCCCGTGCCAGTTCTCCTGGTGGTGCGACGGACGCCCCGATGAAGTCGTCGAAGGCAACGCCTACGAAATCACCAAGGAGGTGGCGCGGCGAGCGCTCAACCGGCAATTACCCGACAAGACCGATGGCGCTCTCTATTTTCATGACCGCAGCGTAATGCCCGACTGGGCACATGAGTTCCAACTCACCACCGAGACCGATGCCTTCTTTTTCTACCGGCCTCAAGCCAGCGTAAAGTGATAAGTGTGTTTGCGCTCGACAGCCATTACTCCAGGCGAAGCCAGACCACCGCTGCAAGAGATCAAACGCAGAGCTCCCTAACAAATGCAAAAAAATAATTACCAAAGTAGCAAGAACTCGAATTGAATTGTAATACTCTCGCACCAAGACCAATTGCTGGAAGTCGAAAGTCACCACAGAAGCACGTTACGGCACGGTTTCGGTCGAATCGGAGTTGACGCTACTCAGCCAAGTGACCACGCTAGGAAAAACAATAAGCCCAAATGGATCCGGGCATTCTCGTTATGGCTAATGTCGCCAAGGATCTCACGCAGGAGAACGCGCCATGTTCGTGTCACTACTTCCCCGCACCGCCCCCATTTCCTCCACTCCGCATGAGACGGACATCGAATCGTTGCTCGACAGCATGATGAGTGACGAGGGACTCACTCGTCAGCAGCAGGATCAACTGCTCGATCTGCTGATTCTCGAGCGTGCCGAGATCAAGCGCCAGCTCAATCGCCTGCGCGAGGAGCACAGCTGACGCAACACACAACCGACCGCGACAGGCACGGCGCGTTGAAAGGCCTGCTACGGCTCTGCCACCCTTTTCATCTCCCCAGGCACGCTGGCTCAACGAGCGGGGGAGCGAGACACGGAGCCGCCCATGCGTCATCTTGGGATAGCCGCCTGCCTGCTGGCACTGCTGCTGAACAGCCCGTCAGCCGTTGCCGAGCCGGAACGGTCGGCGGAAGCCGCCGTCGACAAGGCGGGAGAGCTGGAGCAAGCCGCCCGCCAGGGCGAGGTGCCCGAGAGCGGTCCGCTGACGGCCGGCGAAGCACGGGCCATCGACCCTGCCGGCGAAGCACCGCTCGACGATCCGCTGACCTGCCTGTCGCGCACGCTCTACTGGGAGGCCAAGGGCAAGTCCGAAACGGAAAAGGAAGCCGTTGCCAACGTGGTGATGAACCGGCTCGCCCACGAGGCCTTCCCCGACTCGGTCTGCGAGGTGGTAAAAGAAGGAACCGAACGCCCCCCCTGCCAGTTCTCTTGGTGGTGCGATGGACGTGCCGACACCGTGGTCGAAGAGGAAGCGTTCGAGGTCGCCAGGAGAGTCGCTCGCAGGGCACTCAACCAGGAGCTGCCCGACCGTACCAACGGTGCTCTCTTTTTTCATGACCGCAGCGTAATGCCCAGTTGGGCCAGTCAGTTCGTTCAAACCGGCGAAACCGAGCACTTCCTGCTGTATCGACCCGCCGACGACTAGCCAGTCGGCCCGATACGCGGATCAGCGTGTGGCCGGTGCCGGCGTCGGCGAAACCCCTTGCGCCAGCGCCGCGGCATGCTCCGCCTCGAGCGCGCGCCGATACCCTTCACGCGACTTCAGGCGCTGCCAGTAGTCCGCCACCGCCGGCTTGAAACGCTCGTCCAGCCCGAGAGACTCCGCCAGCAGCAGTGCATATCCCACCGAGATATCGGCGGCGGTGAAGCGTCCACACAGGTATGCCCGCTGCGACAACAGCGGTTCAAGCGTGCGCAGCCGCGACAGGAACCAGCGGGTATAGTCTTCGGCCACTTGCGGCTGTCGCCGCTCCGTCGGTTCGAAGTGGGTGTAGCGCAGCACCAAAGTCTGCGGAAAGGTCAGGGTCGCCTCGCCGAAGTGCAGGAGATTCAAGTAGGCGGCATAGTCCGGCTCGACAGGGGCCACGCCCAGGCCCGCTTCGGGGTAACGCCATGCGAGGTACTCGCAGATGGCCGCCGACTCCGTCATGCGCGCCTCGCCGTCGATGAAGGCGGGTACCGTTCCCAGCGGATTGATCTCCAGGAAAGCCTCGTCATGCACACGGGGCGGGAAAGGATGCATCGTCAGCGCGTAGGGCACGTCCAGCTCTTCGAGCATCCATAGCGGACGAAACGAGCGCGCCCCGACGCAGTGGTGCAGTTTGATCATGCGGTATCCTTGCGTACGTGTTGCGGTGAAAGGTCGCCAAACGCGGCCATCACATGGCCCGCCAAGGCCTCGCAAGCCTGGCCGATACCGCCCCGCTTGACTATCGCCAGCTGGTACTCGCCGAGCGGCGGCAGCAGGCTCGGATCGATGCGTCGCAGCGGCGGGCGGACCAGGCTCACGGGAAATGGCGCGACCGCCAGATCGGCGAGCATGGCGGCCTCCTGACCGGCACAGTGCTCACAGGAGTAAGCGATACGGTAACTCACCCCGGCACGGCCCAGAGCGTCAAGCGCCATGCCCCGCCAGGCACAGCCTTGATGCGCCAAGGCCACCGGCAGCGGGGAACGCTGGGCAGCAATGCCGCCTTCACGCCCGACCCACACCAGTGGTTCGCTGTGGACGATCTCGCCACGCGGCTCCTGCCCGGGATTGCCGGCCGTGAGCAGCACCAGATCGAGCTCGCCGGCATCCAGGCGCGCGAGCATCTCGCGGCTACTGCCCACCACCACATCGACCTGCACCGCCGGATGCGAGCGTGCGAACTGCGCCAGCACGCTGGGCAGGATGCGCGTGCCCACGTCGTCGGTGGTGCCGAAGGCTACCCGCCCCTCCAGCTTGGGCGCCAGGAACTGGGTCACCGCCTCTTCGTTGAGCTTGAGCAACCTTCGCCCGTAGCCCAGCAGCACCTCCCCCTCCGGCGTCAGTCGCACCTGACGGGCTTCACGCACGAACAGCGCCTGCCCGAGAGTCTCCTCCAAACGCTTGATCTGCATGCTGAGCGCCGATGGAGTACGGAACACCTGGCGCGCCGCGCGAGTAAAGCTGCCGCATTCGGCAATGGCCACGAAGGTACGCAGCACGTCGCTGTCCAGCAGCGGCAACGAGAGGGGGGCGCTCGATAGTTCGGCGTGTTGTGTCATGGCCTTACCGTTCAGTTTTATTTAAAACTCAATGTAGACCTTTTCGTTGGATTGATCAAAAGGCTCGTTCCATCCTCCTTCTAAGATCGAGATCGAAGCTTCCTATCTCTCGCGAGGGGACGGCGGTCTCGAACGTCACTCAGGCAGAGCAATGGCGAAAGCGGCGGCGGCGCCGGTCGCTTTCGCCATCAGGAGGTGAGAGATGAGCCAGTACGAACCGCTGCATCGAATCGAGCCCGTCGAGCGACGCGACGCGCCGGAACCCGAGCCCGATTTCTACATGCCGGCTATGCCGCCCCTGGGACTGATCCGCGCCATCGAGCGCTGGTGGCAGACCTACCGGTTTCGCCGGCAATTCCGCCGACGCTTCCTGCACCTGCTGGCCTACGATGACCATATGCTCGAAGACATGGGCCACTGCCGCGATGACATCCTGTGGGCCTCGCGCCTGCCGCTGAAGGAAGATGCGGAACAGGCGCTGGAGCAGCGCCGGGCGATACGCAAGGCGGCGCAGCAGAGGCGCCGACGTTAGCCCCCTCAGGTCCCAAGCTGTTCACCTTCGGAGGAAGTCTCAGCGAGCGTCTCGGCTCGCCGGAGCAGGATGCTCTCCTGCTCCGGTGTCAGTTTCAGCCCGAACCGCTCATGCAGCACGCCGGCCAGTTCACCGGCAGCGATCTGATGCAGCTCCGGCTCGCTACCCGGCCGGAAGACCTTCAACTCCAGATCGGTCAGCGCAAGACGTAACTCAGCGCCATTGTGCTGAGCCACGATTCGCCGCACGAAAGGGGACGCAGGATGATGTGACACTAGGTAATTGTATTCGGCGAAGTCGGCACGGTAGTAGGGCTCGTCGCTGAACTGGTAAAGATTGAACCAGTCACCGTGCCGCCGATGGCGCAGCAGCCAATACCCCAGCGGAGAGCGCTCCAGGCGATACTCCCACGGGCCGTGACTCACCTCGTTACCGGCCTCGAGCAGAATTGGCTCTCGCGGTCCGATGTTGCCTACCCCGACATCGATCAGCCAGTCGCGGCCAGCCACTTTCACCACCAGCATCGTATGGCCGAGCGGGGTGACCACACGCTCGTCGTCGCCCATCAGCATTCTTGCGCTACGGCCCTCGACGTCGAAACCAAGCCGATCCAGCACTGTAGCAAACAGTATGTTTTGCTCATGGCAATAACCGCCGCTCCGGCGCCGTACCAACTTGTCCTGAAGGCTTTCCAGGTCGAGGCGTATTTCGCCACCGGTAATGATTTCAAGATTCTCGAACGGCACCGCGGCGAGATGCGCCTGCTGGAGGGCCTTCAATGTCTCCAGGCTGGGAGTCAGGTCGCCCCGATAACCGACACGTGCCAGGTAAGCCTCGAGATCGAGCGCCGGAGTCTCCCACCGGGCCGATTCATGGAGTGGATGGTCAATCGTTTCAGCCTGCATGATGAACTCTCCTGTACCGAGTGGCCTAGAGCCTTAGTGAATGCCCTAGGAGTGAGCTTGAAACGCAGGCTAATACCTCAAGCTAACCTCAGGTAAAGGAAACAAATTTCTATCGTGCTCATAGCCATTCACGATGCCGAATGGCACGCCGACTTTTCTCTCAACCACTTGGTTGACAAAGAGGCATGGAGCCACTATTTAAACCATATGGTTGAACATAACGAAACACACCTGGACCGGATCTTCCACGCCCTGGCCGATCCGACCCGACGCGCCCTGCTCCAACGACTGACGGCCGGCGAGTGCAAGGTCGGCGAGTTGGCCGAGCCGTTCGACATCTCGCTGGCTGCCGTTTCCAAGCATGTGCGCGTGCTGGAGCAGGCGGGGCTGGTAAAGCGACGTATCGAAGGGCGCGCCCATTACTGCCGGCTGCAGCCGGAGCCGCTGGTTGAGGCGGAGCGGTGGCTAAGCTTCTACGAAGGTTTCTGGAGCCAGCGCTTAAATGCGCTGGAAGCGGCCCTGAAGGCGGAACTTGATGGCACGTCACCAAAGGAGGAAAAAGCGGATGGACGACGCTGATTACGGCCGGCCAATCGCCGAGGACAGCATCCGCTTCGAGCGCCTGTTGCCGGGGCCCATCGAGCGGGTCTGGGCCTATCTCACCGAATCCGACAAGCGTGGCCTGTGGCTCGCCCCCGGTGCCATGGAAGCCCGCCAGGGCGCCTCCTTCGCTCTACGCTTCCACAACACCGCGCTGACGCCCGACAGAACGCCGCCAACCGAGCGATTTCGTCACTACGATGGCAGCTTCACGACGTATCACAAGGTGCTGCGCTACGAGCCACCCCACGTGCTCACCTGGACCTGGGGCGGTGGCGACGAAGCCCCTTCGGAGGTCACCTTCGAACTCAGCGAGGCCGGCGATCAGGTGCGCCTGGTCGTGACGCACCGCCGCCTCGCCGATGACGACACCCGGATCACCGTGGCCAGCGGCTGGCATACCCATCTCACCATTCTCGAGGACGTGCTGCAGAGCTACCGCCCTGCCCCTTTCTGGCCCACGTTCGAACGCCTGGAGGAGGAGTACCGATGCCGCATCATGTCACCCCGCAACTGATGTTCGAAGGCAATGCCGAGCAGGCCATGCACTTCTATGTCTCGCTGTTCGACGATTCCGACATCGTCCGGCTCGAGCGTTATGGCCCCGAAGCACCGGATAGGGAAGGCAGCATCAAGCAGGCCGAATTCACCCTGGCGGGTCGGCGCTATACTTGTATCGACAGCCACATAGCGCACCCTTTCACGTTCACCCCTTCGATATCGTTGTTCGTCGAGTGCGACAGCCGTGAGGAGTTCGAGCGCCTACTCGAGCAGCTATCGGAACAGGGTGAGACGCTGATGCCACCAGACGACTACGGCTTCAGCGAACGCTTCGCCTGGCTCAATGACCGCTTCGGCGTGTCGTGGCAGCTCAACCTGGCCCGAGCTTCTGTGGAGACGCGACAATGACGCCCCCAATCGCCCTGCCGCCCATCGTTTCCCAAGCGGAGTGGCAGGCCGCTCTCGAATCACAGATCGCCCGCGAGAAGGCCCACACGCGCGAGCGCGATAGACTGAACGCCGCTCGCCGGCGGCTGCCGATGGTCGAGGTGCGCCCGGATTACGTCTTCGAAGGGCCGAAGGGCCCGGTCACCCTGGTCGATCTCTTCGAAGGTCGGCGCCAGTTGATCGTCTACCACTTCATGTTCGGCCCCGATTGGGAGGCCGGCTGTGACGGCTGCTCGTGGGTGGTCGATGCCATGACTCATCCCGCGCACCTGCATGCCCGCGACACCACGCTGGCGCTGGTCTCGCGGGCGCCGCGAGAGAAGCTTGAGCGCTACCGCCAGCGCATGGGCTGGCAACACCCGACGTGGTACTCGTCCCAAGGCAGCGATTTCAACCGAGACATGGGCGCGACGACCTGTTGCGATGCCCCTGATGCGGACCGCGGCGAGCGCCACGGTATCAGTGTTTTCCTGCACGATGGCGAACGGGTGTTTCGTACCTACGCCACCGGCAAGCGAGGCGTTGAGTACCTGGGCAGCCTGTGGACCTATCTGGACCTGACGCCTTACGGCCGACAGGAAAGCTGGGAGGATTCACCGCAAGGCTGGCCGCAGACGCCGCCCTACGTGTGGAACCGACGCCATGACGAGTACGAGGCATGACGTGCCCGCTGTTAAGCGGCACGCCATCGAGACGGGCAAAAGTAAACGCCCCTGGACAGGGGCGCGGAAATGATTGCTTGAAGAGGGCTTCAGGCGTAGGTGTTGACCAATGTCCCCAGCGAGCCGTCGCTGGCGAGCTGCGGCTGCAGCGAAGCCGACTCCAACAGAGCGGTCACCTGATCCTTCTGCATGTCCAGGGCCTGCTTGAAGACCTGCATCTGCGCCTGCTGGGCGGTTTGGGCCTGTTGCATGACCAACGCCTGGCTGACGATACTGTTGACGGCTGAATCCATGTCCCGCTCTCCTGTTCTTGGTTCTTCTGTTTCGTCAAATTAACAGCGAATGGCGTCGCTGGCAAAAGGTCGATCAACAAGCGGGTTCGACGGCGTAGACAACTCGCCAAGGAGCGCCACATGACGGAAGCGGAATCCCTGCGCCTCGCCATTGATGAGCGGGTCGAGTTGGTAGATTACGACCCCCGCTGGCCCATACGCTTCGACGCCGAGTGTCGCCGCTTGCAGGAAGGCTTCCCTGAAAGCCTGATCGACGTGCAGCATATCGGCAGCACCGCGATACCGGGCATGTCGGCCAAACCCATCATCGACGTCATGGCCGGCGTCGCTTCCATGGCCGTGGCCGACTCCCTGTTCGAGCCCATTCTAGCTCACGGCTACGTGACCTCCGCCGTATTCAACGCCAGCCTGACCGACCGACGCTGGTTCATGCGCCACGCCCATGGCCGGCGAACCCATCACCTGCACGTGGTGGTTCACGACGGCGAGCTGTGGCACCAGCGGCTGGCCTTTCGTGATGCCTTGCGCGCCGATCCGATCCAGGCCACTCGCTACGCCGTTCTCAAGCGCGAACTGGCTTCCCGTCACCAAGCGGACCGCGAAGCCTATACCCAGGCCAAGAGGGATTTCGTGCGCTCGATCGTCGGGTCGGGATGACGGAGCTTCTTCCATAAGGAGCCTGAGCCCCTCAGTAAAGATGCACCGCCTCGAAGTGCGCCACGGTTTCGCCGTCCGCATCCTCAAGAGTCAGCGCCTGGCCTTCAATCTGCCAAGTCGTCGCTGCTTCGAGTGCGCCAAGAAAAACCTGCTCGGTCTCGGCGCCCTCCAGGCAAGCCATACGCGTGGTGACCAAGGGGCCGAAGCGCAGGGAGTCGTTCTCCAACCGGTAGCTGCCTGCCAGGCGGTTGCAGCCGGTGGAGCCCGCCAGGCGGTTCTCCTCGGCGTGCAGCACGAAATGCGCCTCGCGCTGGTTGTCCACCGCCTCGGCAGTGACATCGCCGACTCGGATCAGCTTCCAATAGGTGTTCTCCAGTGGCTCATCATGCATCGGACTCTCCATGCTGGCACAACCCGCCAGGACGATAGCCAGCGACCCCAACAACGTGGCGAAACGCCTTTTCATTTCTCGTTCCCTCGACAAGCGATGTAGTTCTCCCGCCGCTAGCGCGGCGGGCTCCATACGCCGTTACTGTCGGAGAAGCCATGGCGAATAGCCAGTCAAGATTTGCCGGTATCACGACCGGCCTACCGGCACGAAACGTGTTCTCAGCCGAGAATGTCGACGCCCCGGTGCCATTCCTCGACGCCTTCCACCAGGATGACATCGCCCACGGCATTGGCGGTGCGCAGCGGCATGATGCGCCGGTAGGCGTCGGAGCGATACCAGGCGCGGGCACTCTCCATGTCGGGAAAGCCGAGCACGATCGTATCGCCCTGCCAGCTGCCTTCCAGCACTTCGGTCTTGCCGCCGTGGACGACGTACTTGCCCCTGTAGGGTGCCAGGGTGGCGTCGATGTGCTGCAGGTATTCGACGATCTCCGGCCCCATGGTGACGTCCTGCAGGCGGGCGATGGCGTAGGCGGGCATGGCGCTTTCCTCTTGTGGTGGGTTCGCCATCGATCATCGCCCCGGTTCGTCGTCGTGGCGATTACCCGTGAGGTAATAGCCACACTTACCGAGCGGAGGTATCGTGCCAGCATGACGACCCAGACACCGACACCCAGCGTTGGAGAATTACTGCGCCATTGGCGCCAGCGGCGCCGGCTGAGCCAGTTGGCACTCGCCGCGGACGCCGACATATCCCAGCGCCACCTGAGCTTTCTCGAATCCGGACGCGCCTCTCCCAGCCGCGAGATGCTGCTGCGCCTGGCGGAGCAACTGGCCATCCCCCTGCGCGAGCGCAACCGGCTGTTTCTCGCCGCCGGCCTGGCCCCGGCCTACGGCGAACGTGCGCTGGATACGCCGGAGCTGGCCACGGTACGCCGCGTGGTCGACCAGTTGCTGGATGCTCATGCGCCCTACCCGGCGCTGGCCGTGGATCGCCACTGGTCGCTCGTCGCCGCCAATCGCCCGCTCGGCCTGTTGCTCGAGGGCGTCGACCCGGCGCTGCTCGAGCCCCCCGTCAATGTGCTGCGCCTGAGCCTCCACCCGCGAGGGCTCGCCTCGCGCATACTCAATTTCCGCGAATGGCGGGCGCACATACTCGAGCGCCTGGCCCGTCAGAGCGAAAGCATGCCCGATGGCTCCCTGGCCGACCTGGCCGACGAGCTGCGCAGCTTTCCCGTGCCCATCGGCGCTCGCCCCCACCACCCGACTTCACGCGCACAATACGCCGGGATCGCCGTGCCGCTCGAGCTGGCCCTGCCGGATGGCAGCGTCCTAACGCTGCTGAGTACCACTACGGTATTCGGCACCCCACTCGACGTGACGCTGGAGGAGCTCGCCATCGAGTCGTTCTTCCCTGCCGACGAGGCGACCCGTGAGATCATGCAGCGGCTGGCCGCCGACGAACAGGTACGGTAACTTCTCAGGCGCGGCTATCGCCCTGCCCCGACAGCCGCACCTGGCTTGCCTGTACCGCCTCGGCGACGAAGGCCATGAAGGCACGGATGCGCGCCACCCGGCGCAGGTCGGGGTGGGTCAGCAACCACAAGTCAGTGGCGAGTTCGTCAATCGGTTCCCCAAGGCGCACGAGCGACGGTTCGGCGTCGGCCAGGTAGCAGGGCAGCACGGCGCGGCCGAGCCCGTCGCGGGCGGCCGCCAGCATGCCGAACATGGTATCGACGCGATAACGGCAATGCTCGTTCGCGCCGTTCTCGGCCATCCATGTGTCTAGTGCGAGATAGCCTAGGTGTCGATCCGGCCCCACCCAGGCATCGGTAGCGGTACCGGCGCGGACGTAGACCGCCTGGGCGATGCGTCCGACCCGCCGCCCCACCAGGTGTTCGGGCGGCGACAGCGAGGGCCGCACCGCCACATCGGCATCACGTTGAGAGAGATTGAACAGCTGATTGGAGACCGCCACCTCGAGGACGATCTTGGGGTGGGCGCGCTGGAAGTCGGCGAAGATTGGCGACAGCAGTCCCATCAGCAGCGTATCGGTGGTGGTCACACGGATGCTGCCGGAGAGGCGCAGGTCGCGTCCCGCCACGCGCCGCTCGGCGCCATGTACCTCGGCCGCCACACGGGCCGCAGTAGCCGCCAGGTCCTCCCCCGCCGGCGTCGGCGCGTAACCCGTACGCGAACGCTCGAACAGCGCCACGCCCAGGCGCTGTTCGATGGCGTTCAGCCGCCGAAAGACCGTGGCATGGCTGGCCCCCAGCCGACGCCCGGCGCCGGAGAGCGTACCCATCTCGGCGATGGCCTGTACCACGCGCAGGTCATCCCAGTGCAATGCCTGTTCATTCATGCAAGGTTCGTTGTCGTTTTTTGAGAATGTCCGTTCAACAGAGTACCGCATAGCCTGGAGGTGTTCCCCCTTGGCTAACCGGAGACACCGCCATGGACGTGCTGATCGTGTTTTGCCACCCCGAACCTCGCTCCTTCAACGGCGCTCTAAAGGACGTCGCCATGGAAACCCTCGAACGGCAGGGTCACCGGGTGGAAGTCTCGGATCTTTACGCCGAGGGCTTCGATCCGGTGGAGGGAGCGGCGCACTACCCCGAGCGCACCGAGCCCGACACCTTCTTTCCGCTCACCGAGCAGCGCCACGCTTACGACCAGGGGAGTCTGCCCAGCGACGTGCAGCGTGAGATCGCGCGCCTCGAGCGCGCCGACCTGGTGATCCTGCAGTTCCCGCTGTGGTGGCATGCTCAACCGGCCATGCTCAAGGGCTGGTTCGACCGGGTGTTCGTCTACGGCGGGCTCTACTCCGGCAGGATGCGCTACAACCGAGGTCGCTTCCCCGACAAGCGCGTGATGCTCTCGGTGACCACCGGCGCCCCGGCACCGACCTTCACCCGCCACGGCCGCAGCGGGCATATCGTGGCGCTGCTATGGCCGATCCACTATTCGCTCTACTACCTCGGCGTCAGCGTATTGCCGCCCCAGGTCACCTACGGCGTTCAGGGCGGCGGGCTGAGCTACGAGGCGGAAACGGCATTCCACCAGCGCCTGGAAGCCGAGAAGGAGGCCTGGGCGCAGCGGCTCGAAGGGCTCGACAACGAAGCGCCGATTCCCTTCGCCGGCTGGGACGACTGGGACGAGCAGGGCGTGCTGAAGGCGGGGCATCCCGAGGCCTGGCGGCTTTGAAAGCTTAGGCGGGCCGCCGCCCGTGGAAGCGGTTCACGCGGTAGGGTGCCATGTCCAGCGCCGGCCTCTCTCCTGCCACCAGCGCTGTGACGAGCTCCGCCGTAATCGCCGCCTGAGTCAGACCCAGGTGCTGGTGACCGAAGGCGAAGTGAATGTTCGCAGAGTCGGGATGGGTGTCGATGACCGGCAGCGAATCGGGCAGCGTCGGGCGAAAGCCCATCCACTCCGTGGAAGCGTCGAGCCCCGACGCTTCCGCCAACAGCCGGGCGGTATGACGACGCAGCGACGCATAGCGGCGCTTGATCGGCGACAGCGAGAGCCCACCCAGCTCGGTGAAGCCGACTACTCGCAGGCCGCAAGTCATCGGCGTCATCACACAGCGGCGCTCTGCCGAGCCCACCGGCCGACGCAGGGCAGTCCCCCGCCCGGGAAGCGTCAAATGGTAGCCGCGCTCGGTTTCCAGTGGCACCTCGAGGCCGACGCCCCGGGCCAGATGATGGCTCCAGGCACCTGCCGCCACCACTACTTGGGCGAAGGCCAGCTCCCCCTCATCGGTTGCCAGCGTCACGCCACTCGGCGTGGGTATCAGGCGCTCGACCCGGGCTTGGCGAATCTCGCCTCCACGGGCCTCGAACGCTTGCGCCAGACGACGAACCAGGACAAGCGGGTCACGCACCTGGTGGGCACCGGGAAATAAGAGGCCATGGCTCAGACGTCCCGACAATCCCGGCTCCCGCGCGCGGATTTCTTCGGCCTCGAGCCACTCCACCTCGACCCCCCAGTGCTGCAGATGGGCCATGTGACGCTTGGCCTCGGCACGCCCCCGGTCGGATTCCCACACCAGCAGGTAGCCCGAGGCCACCAGCTCCTCCTCGGCGCCGATACCGGCCAGACAGCGCCGCCAGGCGGCCACGGCCGACTCGTTGAGCGCCGCCAGTGCCTGGCGCCCTTGCGTCACCTGAGCGGGGCGGGCCGCGGCGATGAAGCGCGCCAGCCAGGGCAGCAGCCGCGGCAAATAGCGAAACGGCAAGGCCACGGCGCCATGCGGGTCCAGCCACAGGCGTGGCGCCTGGCGCAGCATGGCGGGCGTCGACAGCGGGTCGATCGACTCGATGGCGAGAAAACCGGCATTGCCGGAGGAGGTTCCCTCGCCCGGCCCCTGGGAATCCAGCACCGTGACCGACAGACCGCGCTGCTGGAGCGCCAGCGCGGTAGTCATGCCAATTACCCCCGCGCCCACCACGGCGACACGAGAGCCAGCGTTGGCCTGGATCATTCACGCTCCTCCATGGCTGGCGTGCCAGAATGATGGTGTCAGCGTGCCAGTCTCTCCATCAACGGCTGGATGGAAACGTTGCGAGGCTCACCGTCGAAGTCGTCGCGTACCAGCTCCTGAGCGCGCCGCTGCAGATAGCGACCTGAACCTTCGACCTCTGCGATACGCTCGATGTCGGCCAGCGCTTCGATCAGCTGCGGGGTCAGCCGGTCGAGCACCGGACGCACGTCCTCGGCGAGGTCGGGGGGATCGGCGAAGGGCGAGCGCCCCTCCTGCAGCCACTGGTGGTGAAGGCGTCGCTGGACCTGCTTGCTGGCCTCGAACTGCTTCTCGAAGAAGCGCCGGGCGAAGTCCTCGTCGACGCCGGCTTCCCCGGCCTGCGCCGTCACCTGGTCGAGGATCTGCGCTTCCCGTTCGGGGGCTTCGATGGGCGCGCCGGAGTTCCACTTCGCCTTCGCCACCGCCGGGGCCACGTCCAGTCGCTCGTCGACCAGTACCAACATACGGTCGATCACCGCCTTGTCCTCGTCGGGCGGTTCCGGCGGCTGGAGCTGGCAACCGACCAGCAGCAGACTCAGGACGACCGAAAAGGCGGTATGCCGCCACGAAAGGAAGCGTCGCGCGCTATCAGGATGCATGGAGTCACTCTCCGTTGGGGATTCGCAGCCATTGTGGCAAGGAATCGGCGTTTCGGCCTCCCTTCGCTTGCGATTCGACTGTTCGGGCCCGTGTCGCTAGCGCAACTCGCCGAGCCACTTCTGGAATGCCGCGGCTTCCATGGGCCTGGCGAACCAGTAGCCCTGCACCTCGTTGCAGCCAAGCGCCTCGAGGTATTCGCAGGTCCGCTTCGTCTCCACGCCTTCGGCGACGACGTGATAGCCCAGATCGTGGGCCATCCTCAGCATCGACTTGACCAGGGTGCGGCTGCGCGACTCGACATCGAGCCCGCGAATGAAGGTGCGATCGATCTTGACGATCTTGGCGGGGATGTCCTGCAGGTAGGCCAGGCTGCTGTAGCCGGTACCGAAGTCGTCGATGGCGATGCGCATGCCGGCCGCTTCCAGCGTATCGAGCTGCTGCCAGGCGGCCCGTCCCTGGGAGAACAGCGCGGTCTCGGTCAGCTCGATCTCGATGGCTGCAAGCGGCAGCCCCGCTTCCGCTATTCGGGCCAACAAGCGTTGGGCGAAGTCGGCCTCGTCCAGGTTGCAGGCCGAGACGTTGAGCGACACGCAGAGCGCCAGCCCCTGATCGTGCCAGGCCTTTACCTGGTCAATCGCGGTGCGTAAGACCCAGGCGGTCAGCGGGGTGGCCAGCGGCGTATTTTCGATCAGCGGAATGAATTCGACGGGCGAGACTTCGCCGAGCTCCGGGTGACGCCAGCGCAGCAGCGCCTCCGCGCCGCGACAAGCGCGCGACCCCAGCTCGACGCGCGGTTGATAAACCAGGCGCAACTGGTCGCGGCTCTCCAGCGCCTCGCGGAAATCGGACAGCAGCCGAAAATGTCGCCGGTAGCGTGCATCGAGAGCGTGCGAATAGACGCCAGCGCCGGACTCCGTCTGACGGGCATCCTGGCAGGCGCTATGGGCGGTGCGCAGGCTATCCGCCGCTCCCTCCGCCCCCAGGCTCAGCGGGGCCACGCCGATGGCGGGACGCACCAGCACCGGGGCCTCGCGAATCAGGTCGAGGGACATTAGCGCCTGACGCAGGCGCAGCGCCTCATCAAGCAGCTCGCTTTCGTCATTGCCTTCCACCAGATGCACGTACTGACAGGGTCCGACCGAGTAGAGCCGCTGCGCGATGCCCAGCGTTTCCTGCAGACCGCGCCCCGCCACGTGGGTCAGTTCATCCAGGTAGGCGGGCCCCATCACCCGATTCAGCATGCTGGCCTGGGCGATATCGAGCACCTCGGTGAACAGGGCATAGCGCTGCTGACCGGGCGCGTCCCGCAGCAGGTCGTCGAGGTCTTCGACGAACTGGCTGCGGTTGGGCAGGCCGGTCAGCGGATCGATGCGTCCGAAGGCATGCTGCATCTCGATCTGGGCCATGACCATGGCGGCCATGTCCTGGAGAATCGCCACCTCCTCTTCGCTGATGTCGCGCGGCTGGGTATCGAGCACGCACATGGCGCCCAGGGTATAACCCTCCTGGGTCTGCAGAGGCGCGCCGGCATAGAAGCGAATACCCGACCGGGCCAGCAAGCTGTCGCGATAGGTCGGCGACTCCAGCAGGTCCGGCACGATCACCACGTCCGACGAGTCGGCCACCTCGCCACAGCACGCCTGAAAACGCGGGATTTGCCAGTGCTCCACCCCCACCCGCGACTTGAACCACTGGCGATCGGCATCGGTCAGCGAGACCGCGGCGATGGGCATGCCGAAGAATTTGCTGGCCATCCGGGTGATGCGGTCGAAGCTCTCGCTCGGCGGCGTATCCAGCAGATTGAGTTGGCGCAGGGCATAAAGTCGCGCCTGCTCTCGACCTTGCTCCCGTTCCTGGTGCGCCTGCTCGGGGCCGTAACCGTGCTCGTCCATTCAAGGGGTCTCCGCCGTTGTGCGCCGGCACGTTAAACGTCGCCCCTTCAGCCTAATCAAACCTAGCTATCGTGACCATAACTTGGATTTGCCGCGAAACGGCCGATCTCCCCTCTTGCAGCTCAAACCGGCAGATCGCCCTAACGCTCGTCCTCGTCATCCTGCTCGTTGCGAGCCTGCGCTGCCAGGTGCTCGGCCTGTTCTTCCCGCGCATCCTCGATCACGGCCAGCAGGTCATCGACGTCCACCACGCGGGTGTCATGCTCGAAGCAGCCCGTCAACTGGCTTTCCGGATGCAGCTCACCGACCTCGTAGAGCGCCCAGATCTCTTTACCATAGTCGGTGCTCAACAGTTCCGGGGCAAAGCGGCCGAAGTAGCGGCGCATATTGTCGACGTCTCGCTCGAACATCATCTCGGCGCTGTTGTTACCCGCGGCATCCACTGCCTGGGGCAGGTCGATGATCACCGGGCCATCGGCGGCCAGCAGTACGTTGAACTCGGACAGGTCACCGTGAACCAGGCCCGCACACAGCATCTTCACCACGTCGCGAATGATCTTGTCGTAGTACTCGCGGGCCTGCTCGGAGCTCAGGGTCACATCGTCCAGGCGCGGGGCCGTCAGGCCCTCGGCATCGCTGATCATCTCCATCAGCAGCACACCGTCGATGAACCCATAGGGCTGCGGCACCCGCACCTCCGCTGCAGCCAGCCGGTAGAGGGCATCGACCTCAGCGTTGAGCCAGGCCTGCTCCTGCTCCTTCTGGCCATAGCGGGTCTTCTTGGCCATGGCTCGCGAGCGGCGGCTGTTGCGCTCGCGGCGCCCCTCCTGGTACTGCACCGCCTGCTTGAAACTGCGCTGTTTCGCCTCCTTGAAGACCTTGGCGCAGCGACGCTCCCCGTGGGAACGCACCACGTAGACCTGGGCCTCCTTGCCACTCATCAGCTGACTCTCGACCGCCTCGATCAGACCGTCATCGACCAGTGGCTGCAATCGCTTGGGTATCTTCACCTTTCCCCCTCTTCTCTCTCAGCGGCCAATCAGCGGCTGACACGCCGGGCGCGGAACGAGCGCCCCTTGAGTTTGCCCGTGCCGAGCTGGGCGAGCGCCGCCTTGGCGACCTCGCGCTGCACGGCCACGTAGGCGCTGCGCTCCAGTACCTTGATCTTGCCGACCTGATCGCCGGCGATGCCGCCATCGCCGGTCAGGGCGCCAAGGATATCGCCAGGGCGCACCTTCTGCTTCTTGCCGCCGTCGAGCTGCAGCGTGGCCATATCCGGCTTGAAGGGTGCCTGTGCCAATACATCGCGCGGCGGCAGCGGCGCATCCTCGAGCGGCTCACCGAGGAACTCGACCAACCGCTCCAGCCGATAGGCTTCGCGCTCGGTGACCAGAGTGCAAGCCACACCGGAGCTGCCGGCACGGCCGGTACGCCCGACGCGGTGTATATGCACCTCGAGGTCACGGGCAATCTGGTAATTGAACACTGCATCCAGCGCTTCGATATCCAGCCCGCGTGCTGCCACGTCGGTCGCCACCAGAACGGAAACGCTGTGGTTGGCGAACAGGATCAGGATGCGGTCACGATCGCGCTGTTCCAGGTCGCCATGCAGTGCCAGAGCACTGAAGCCAGCCTCGCAAAGGGCATCGGCGACCTCCTGGGTCTCGCGCCGGGTGTTGCAGAACACTACGCTGGAACGCGGCTTGTATTGCAGAAGCAACCTGCACAGCACAGAGAAGCGCTCCGGCTCGTCCGCCACCCGGTAGACGCGCTGGCGAATGGTGGTCTCGTCATGGACCTCGGCCACCGCCACCTCGGCAGGGTCACGCATCAGTCCCTCGGCAATGCGCCGGATGTCGTTGCTGTAGGTTGCGCTGAACAGCAGGGTCTGACGGCTGGCCGGCGTCTCGGCGACAATCGCCTCCATGCTGGCCTGGAAACCCATGTCGAGCATCCGGTCGGCTTCGTCCAGCACCAAAGTCTCGAGAGAAGTGAGAACGAGCGACCCCTTGCGCAGGTGCTCCTCCACCCGGCCCGGGGTACCCACGACGACATGCGCACCATGAGCCAGCGAGGCAAGCTGTGGTCCGAAAGGGGACCCGCCGCACAGGGTAAGGACCTTGACGTTGGCCAGGGTACGCGCCAGCCGCCGAATCTCCCCCGCCACTTGGTCGGCCAACTCGCGGGTCGGGCAGAGCACCAGCGTCTGTACGCAAAAGCGCGTCACGACGAGACGCGACAACAGCCCCAGGCCGAACGCCGCAGTCTTGCCCGAGCCGGTCTTCGCCTGGGCGATCACGTCACGGCCCGCCAGCATCAAAGGCAGGCTCCTCGCCTGGACGGGGGTCATGGCGCGGTAGCCGAGCGAATCGAGATTGGCCAGCAGCTCTGGCGTCAGCGGCAGTGAGGCAAAAGCCCCATCGTTGGGAGAATCGGACACTATAAAGAGGACCTGCAACGGATTGTGCGGTTGCCGAGGCGGCAAGCAAACGAAGGCGGGGTACCGAGAGGCACGAGCCGAGGATAAAGGAAGGCAGACAGAATAGCAGAAAGCGACGGGCGATGGGGAACTACGGCTCAAGGTCACGATGATGACGGAGGATGCCGGGCAGGGTGCCGGCCTCCACCGGCACCCTGCCCGTCTGTCACTCTCGCGTTGCTCGAGCGTTGCTGTGGGGCGATTAGGTGGTTTCAACCTCCCTCGGGCCGCTCACGCTTTCACCGATGCGCTCCTCCCAGCCACCGGCCAACGCCCGGTAGAGCCCTACCAACGCGGTGGCGGCGCGAACATTACCGCGCGCCAGGCTGTCCTCGGCTTCCAGCAGCGAACGCTCGGCGTCGATCACCGCGAGGAAGTCGACCACCCCCACCTCGAAGCGCACCCGTGCCTGACGGGCCGCCTCGGCGCTGGCTTCGGCGGCCGCTTCCAGGTGCTCGCGCTCACGTCGCGCCTGGGCATAGCGGGCGAGCGCCGTCTCGGTCTCCTCCAGGGCCAGCAGGATTGCCTGCTCATAGCGGGCCAGGTTGGCATCGGCATCGGCGTCGGCCGCCGCCATTCGCGCCCTCACCCGACCGCTGTCGAGGAACGACCAGTCGACACCCAGTGCGATCAGCCGCGTCTCGCTGTCGCGGCCGAACAGGTCGCTAGTGCTGGCGGCCTGGGTGCCCAGCAGGCCGTTCAGGGTGAATCGCGGGTAGAGGTCGGCGGTGGCCACACCGATACGCGCGGTGGCGGCATGCAGACGCCGCTCCGCCGCAGCGATGTCGGGGCGGCGACGCAGCAGCTCGCCGGGAAGCCCCGCGGCCACTTGGTCGTGCAGCGCCGGCAGTGGCGCAGGTGTCTCCAATCGAGCGATCAAGGCGGCGGGCTCGCGACCCGTCAATACGGCGAGCCGATGAGTGATCGCGGCGATCTCCCCTTCCAGCGACGGGATGCGCGACAGGGTACTCTCGAGCTGCGCCCGGGCACGCACGCTGTCGAATTCGGTGCCACGCCCCGCCTCGAGCCGGGCATCGACCAGCGCCAGCGACTCGCGCTGGTTGTCAGCGTTGGCCCGCGCCACGCGCAGCTGTTCCTGCAAGCCGCGCAGACGCACGTACTGGTCGACCAGTTCGCCGACCACTACCACTTGCATGGCGCGCAGGTCGGCGGCCGAGGCTTCCACCTCCGCCCGCTGGGCCTCCACGTTGCGCCGCACGCGACCGAAGAAGTCGAGTTCCCATAGCGCCGACACACCGGCGTCGAAGCTGTCGAAGTCGCGTTGGGAGCGCGTCGCCTCCGGCATCTGGTCGGCGCTGGCGCGCTGGTGGGCGGCGCCGGCTTGGGCGGTGACGCTGGGCGCCAGGTCGCGGCGCGCCTGGCGCAGCAGCGCCAGGTTGCGGTCATGACTGGCCAGGGCGATGCGCAGGTCGTGATTGGCGTCGAACGCCGCATCGACCAACTCGTTCAACATCGGGTCGTCGAAGCGGCGCCAGAAGTCGCGTTCGGCTGCCTCGGTCGTGATCAGCCCCGCCTCGGCACGCGCCAGACTGGCGGGAGCCGTCGGCTCCGGCGTCCGGTAGTCGGGGCCCACGGCGCAGGCGGCCAGCGCCAGCGTCAACGGCAGGATCATCAGGTTACGCATGGTATTGCCCCTCCATCGGCATCTCCTCTCGGGGCGGCTCTTCCTGCCCGCGCGTGACCAGCTTGCGCAAGGCGACGTAGAACACCGGGGTCAGGAACAGACCGAACAGGGTCACGCCGAGCATGCCGGCGAACACTGCCGTGCCCAGCGCCTGGCGCACCTCGGCGCCGGCACCGCCGGCCAGCATCAGCGGCACCACCGCCGCGGTGAAGGTGATCGAGGTCATGATGATCGGCCGCAGGCGCAGGCGGCACGCCTCCAGCGCGGCCTCGACGATGCCGCGACCCTGTATCTCGAGTTCGCGGGCGAATTCGACGATAAGGATGGCGTTCTTGCACGCCAGGCCGATCAGCACCACCAGTCCCACCTGCACGAAGATATTATTGTCACCGCCGGTGAGCTTCACCCCGATCAGCGCCGAGAGCATGCACATCGGCACGATCAGAATCACCGCCAGCGGCAGTGTCCAGCTCTCGTAGAGCGCGGCGAGCGCCAGAAATACAAGCAGGATCGCCAGCGGGAACACCACCAGCGCCGCCCCGCCCTGGTTGACCTGCTGGTAGCTGAGGTCGGTCCATTCGAAGGTCATGCCCGCCGGTAGCACCGCCGGGGCAAGGTGCTCGACCACCTCGATCGCCTGGCTCGACGACAGCACTCGCGGGTCCGCCTCGCCCATCAGGTCGGCGGCCGGGTAGCCGTTGTAGCGAATCACCGGGTCGGGCCCGAAGGTCCGGTCGACCCGGATCATGCTACCGATCGGCACCATTTCGCCGTACGCGTTACGGGTGCGCAGGCGATCGATGTTCTCCACGTCCATACGGTAATCGCCGTCGGCCTGGGCCATGACCTGCCAGGTACGACCGAAGCGGTTGAAGTCGTTGACGTAGACTGAGCCCAGGTAGACCTGCAGGGTCTCGAACAGGTCGGTCAACGCCACGCCCTGGGTCTTGGCCTTGACCCGGTCGACGTGCAGGTCGAGCTGCGGCACGTTGGACTGGTACGAGGTGATCGGATAGCCCATGCCCGGCGTCTGCATCAGCGCGCCGCTGAAACCATCGACAGCCTGCTGAAGTTCGCCATAGCCCAGCCCGGCGCGGTCCTGAATGAACAGCGAGAAGCCCGAACCCGAGCCGATACCGAGGATCGCCGGCGGGGTGAAGGCGAAGCTGAACGCCTCCTGCAGGCCGCCGAACTTGCCGTTGAGTTCGGCGACGATCTCCTCGGCGCTGCGCGAGCGCGCTTCGAACGGGTCGAGGCCGAAGAACACCGTGCCGGTGTTGGGCGTGTTGGTGAACTGCAGCGGATTGAGCCCTGGGAAGGCCACCGCCGAACTGACACCGTCGGTTTCCAGCGCCAGGTCGGTCATGCGCCGGATCACCTCCTCGGTACGATCCAGCGAGGCCCCTTCCGGCAGCTTGGCTCCGCCGATCAGGTACATCTTGTCCTGCGTGGGAATGAAGCCGCCGGGTACCAGCTGGAACATCGTCCCGGTACCCACCAGCAGCAGCGCATAGACGGCGAACACCACGCCGCGCCGACGCAGGCTACGCGTCACGCCGCGCTGGTAGCGCTCGGAGCTGGCGCCGAAGAAGCGGTTGAAGGGCCGGAACAACCAGCCGAAGAGGAAATCGATCAGGCGCGACAGGCGGTCCTTCGGCGCGTCGTGGGGCTTGAGCAGCATCGCCGCCAGCGCCGGCGACAGCGTCAGCGAATTGATCGCCGAAATCACCGTGGAGATGGCGATGGTCACCGCGAACTGACGGTAGAACTGCCCGGTAACGCCCTCGAGAAAGGCCATCGGCACGAACACCGCGCACAGCACCACCGAGATGGCGATGATCGGCCCGCTTACCTCGCGCATGGCCTGGTGGGCCGCTGCTAGCGGGGCGAGCCCCTCCTCGATGTTGCGCTCGACGTTCTCCACCACCACGATGGCGTCGTCGACCACGATGCCGATCGCCAGCACCAGCCCGAACAGGGTCAGCGTATTGATCGAGAACCCCAGCAGGTAGAGTACGGCAAAGGTGCCGACGATCGACACCGGCACTGCCAGCAGCGGGATCACCGAGGCGCGCCAGGTCTGCAGGAACAGCGTCACCACCAGCACCACCAGCAGCACCGCCTCGAGCAGGGTCTTGATCACCGACTTGATCGAGTCGCGCACGAACACGGTGGGGTCGTAGACGATCTCGTATTCCACGCCGTCGGGGAAGCGCTCAGCCAACTCGTCCATCTTGTCGCGTACCGCATCCGACAGCGCGATGGCATTGGAGCCCGGCGCCTGGAAGATACCGATGGCCACCGCTTGCTGATTATCGAGCAGCGAGCGCAGCGAATACTCGGCGGCACCGAGTTCGATGCGCGCCACGTCGGAGAGATAGGTGATCTGGCCGTCGCTGCCGGCCTTGACCACTATGTTGCCGAACTCCTCCTCGGTGGTCAGGCGCCCCTGGGCGTTGATCGAAATCAGGAAGTCCGAGCTCGTGGGCGTCGGCGGCGCACCGAGCTGCCCCGCCGAAACCTGCACGTTCTGCTCGCGGATCGCGGCGATGATATCGCCCGCGGTGAGTCCGAGGGCAGCGGCACGATCGGGGTCGATCCACACCCGCATGGCGTAGTCGCCGGCGCCGAACAGCATCGCCTGGCCCACCCCGGGCAGGCGTGCCAGCTCGTCGCGCACGTGCAGTGCCGCATAGTTGCGCAGGTAGGTACTGTCATAGCGCCCGTCGGGCGAAATCAGCTGCGGCACCATGGTCAGGTCGGGCGACTGCTTGTCGGTGGTCACGCCCTGTCGACGCACCGCCTCGGGCAGCCGGGCCAGCGCCTGGCTGACCCGGTTCTGCACCTGAACCTGGGCCTCGTCCGGGTCGGCGCCGGGACGGAAAGTCAGCGTCATCGCCAGCACCCCGTCGGAGCCGGCCACCGACTTCATGTACATCAGATTCTCGACCCCGGTGATCGCCTCCTCCAGTGGCGTGGCCACCGTCTCGGCGATCTCCTTGGGGTTGGCGCCGGGATAGACCGCGCGCACCTGTACGGTGGGCGGCACCACATCGGGGTACTCGCTGACCGGGAGCAGCGGGATGGTGATCGCCCCGGCGATGAAAATCAGGATCGACAGCACCGCGGCGAAGATCGGCCGGTCGACGAAGAACTTGGCGAAATCCATGACAAGACTCCCTCCCGGTGCGGACAGCCAAGTCCGCGCCGAAGATCGTTCAGGGGTTTATACGTTTGTTATGTCACATCGAGCGGTGCCGCCTGGGGCGTTCAGCGCACGGCGGCCAGCTCGCTGCCACCCTCAGCCTGGCCGCGCATGTCGACGCTTTCCGCCGCCACCTGCATGCCGGGGAAGAAGATCCGCTGGGCGCCATTCACGACCACCTGGTCACCGGGTTCGAGACCGGCGGCGACGACACGCAGCCCATCGGCCATGCGCCCCAACTGCACGTCGCGACGCATGGCGCGTCCCTCTTCGTCGACCACGTAGACGTACTTGCGGTCCTGGTCGGTGAGCACGGCCTTGTCGTCGATCAGCAGCGAGCCCTCTGCCTCCCCCGCGAGTAGCTGCACACGGGCGTACATGCCCGGGGCGAAGCGGCCTTCGCTATTGTCGAGCACGGCGCGGGTCAGGATGGTACCGGCCTCGGCATCCAGGTGGTTGTCGACGAAGTCGACCTCGCCGCGGTAGGGAAAGCCTTCATCGGACGCCAGCCCCACGCGCACCGGTATGCCGCCCAGGCGGAAACTGGAACGCTCGCCGCTGCGCGCCATGGCGTCGTAATGCAGGTAGGCCTGCTCATTGCTATGGAAATGCACGTGGACCTGGTCCAGGGAGACGATACGGGTCAGCGGGGTGGCTTCGGACACCAAGTTGCCCGGCGTCACCAGGGCGCGACCGGTGCGTCCGGCGATCGGTGCGCGCACTTCGGTGAATTCCATGTTGAGCCGGGCCGTCTCGGCACTGGCCCGGGCGGCGAGTATGTCGGCCTCGGCCGTGGCCGCCGCCGCCCGCCGCTGGTCCAACTCTTCGCGGGAGATCGAGCGGCTCTGGGCCAGCGCCTCGGCCCTGGCGGCCTCGCTGCGGGCCAGCTCGGCCCGGGCCTGGGCCCGCTGAAGCTCGGCCTCGGCGCGTTCCAGCTCGGCACGATAGGGGCGCGGGTCGATCGTGAACAGCACGTCGCCCTTCTCGACCTCCTGGCCTTCGGTGTAGTGGATGCTATCGATGTAGCCCGAAACGCGAGGACGCAGGTCCACCGTTTCCACCGCCTCGATGCGGCCAGTGAACGCATCCCACAGCTCGACGTCCTCGACCAGCACCTGGGCGACGCTGACCTGAGGCGGTGGCGGGCCCTGCTGAGCACCCTCCTCCTCGGCGCCATCCGCCAGGCTATCGCAACCCGCCAGAACGATGAGTCCGACAACCATGGCGGTGACCATGAAGATTCGCCGGCTCCCTTGTTTCACGAACATCTTGTGGACGTTCATTGTTTCCCTCTCCTAGTACCAAGTAGCAGTTTGCAGTTGTCGGTTTGGATCCGGCAGGCAAATTCTTTAATTGACTTAGTTTTTGCGTGACTTTGTTTATGTCGTTTATTGGCGTTGTGATTCGACATCAGCAAACTTTGCCGTATGCCACTCTATTACGTTGCCGAACACTTGATTAGTCAGGCCGACAGGGAAATACTGTCCCATTGGCGGGATAGTCTCCGTGCGGCCATTCTCGTCTTTCGCAGCACTCCCTCCCTGACGTTGCAGGCACGGCACAGGACATCGATATGCTGCAGGATCTGAACGACGCCCTGATCTTCGCCAAGGTGGTGGAGCAAGGCAGTTTCATCGCCGCTGCCAACCAGCTGCGCCTCTCCAAGACCACCGTCAGTCGCAAGGTGCAGGCTCTCGAACAGCGCCTGGGCGCGCGCCTCCTGCACCGGACGACCCGCCGCCTGAGCCTGACCGAGGCCGGCTCCATCTACTTCGATTACTGCAACCGCATCGCCCGCGATCTGGGCGAGGCGGAAAGAGCCGTGCACCATCTCGAGGAGAGCCCCCGTGGCTGGCTCAGAGTCACTGCCCCCTTCACCATGTGCACCGAATTCACCTCGGTCCTGATACGGGATTTCCGCCAGTTGCACCCCCAGGTGCGCATCGAACTGGTGCTCTCCAACGAGCGCCTCGATCTGGTCGCCAACCAGATCGACGTGGCGCTGCGTGTGGGCGCCCTGCCCGACTCCAGCCTGGTGGCGCGTCCCCTGGCCCGCTTTCGCTCGTTCGTCTATGCCAGTGAGACCTACCTCGCTCGTCATGGCGAACCCAGAGTGCCGTCGGAACTGGCTTCTCACCCGGTCCTGGCCAAAGCCATGGATCAACGCGGCCAGCGCTACGTCTGGCAACTGCGCAACAGCGCGAGCCAGGAAACCGTCGAAGTGGAAGTCGACCCGGTGGCCATCGCCAACGACCCCTTCGCCCTGCGTGGCATGCTCGAAGATGGACAGGGCATCATGCTCGCCAATGAGTTCGTTGTCTGCCTCGGTGCGGAACCCACGCGGCCACGGCGCATCCTCGAAGGCTGGGAGGGCCCCGAGGTGGAGCTGAACGCGGTCTTTCCGGGCGGGCAACTCATCTCGCCCAAGGTTCGCACCTTCGTCGATTTCGTCGTCGAGAGCATGCGGATCGAGAGCCTATCGGCACCCGAGCCGTGGCAGCCTCCGGTTTACACTGGCGCTTCGGCCGAGGCCGTCGACGAGACGGCTTGAGCCGGTTGCCGGCGCGTTGCCTGCCGCTGCTCCGTCATGCGATGTCGGGCATTACCGCCTCCGCTTCGATCTCGATCAGCCATTCCGGCTCGGAGAGGCCGCTTACGATCATCCAGGAGGTCGCCGGTGGCGACTGGGGAAAGCGCGAGCGCAGCGCTTTCACCACCCCCTCCTGATCGTAGCGGGCGGCCTCGGCGATATAGATGCGCATCATCACAATGTCCGACAGATCGCCGCCCAGCGTGCCGAGGATCGCTTCGATATTGTCCAGCGCAGCGAAGGCCTGCCCTTCGAGATCTGGACCGACCAGGCATTCATGGGCGTCGACACCGACCTGGCCCGAGAGCAGGACTCTACAACCGCCTTTCACCATAACGGCCTGGCTGAAACCGTACTGCAGCGTATCCGGCACCCCACGCGGATTGACGACTTCCCGTTCCACTCCTTTCACTACCTTCTCCTCCTGTTGTGGGCGTGCTTGCTCACGACTCCACGCCCAGCGCCCGGTCGCTGCGCTCGGCGTCCTCGTCGAGGTCCAACGCCAGGAACCCCCCGGACTGCCGGCGCCACAGCGAGGCATAGAGGCCATCCTGGGCAAGCAGCTCACGGTGGGTGCCGCTCTCGACGATGCGCCCCTCGTCGATCACCACCAGGCGGTCCAGCATGGCGATGGTCGACAGGCGATGAGCGATGGCGATGACCGTCTTGCCCTCCATCAGGGTATAGAGCTGCTCCTGGATCGCCGCCTCGACCTCGGAGTCGAGCGCCGAGGTGGCCTCGTCGAGCACCAGGATCGGCGCGTTCTTGAGCAGCACCCGGGCGATGGCGATACGCTGGCGCTGGCCGCCGGAGAGCTTGACGCCGCGCTCGCCGACGTGGGCATCCAGCCCTCGACGACCTTCGAGATCCACCAGTTCGTCGATGAAGCTGTCGGCGTGGGCGCGGCGTACCGCCTCCAAGATCTCCTCTTCGCTGGCGTCGGGGCTGCCGTAGCGGATGTTGTCGCGCACCGAGCGATGCAGCAGCGAGGTGTCCTGGGTGACCATGCCGATCTTCTGGCGCAGCGACTCCTGAGTGACCCGGGAAATGTCCTGACCATCGATCAGGATGCGCCCGCCCTCCAAGTCGTAAAAACGCAGCAGCAGGTTGGCGAGGGTCGACTTGCCGGCCCCCGAGCGGCCGATCAGCCCCACCTTCTCGCCCGGGGCGATGTTCAACGTGAGGCCATCGAACACCCGATTCGTCTCGCCGTCCGGACGGGCGTAGCCGAAGCGCAACGCGTCAAAGCGAATCTCGCCACGGGGGACCGTGAGCGCGGTGGCATCGGGTGCGTCCTTGATCGCCGGTTCGCGGGCGATGGTGTTGATGCCGTCCTGCACCGTGCCGATGTTCTCGAACAGTCCCGCCACTTCCCACAGAATCCAGTTGGACATGAAGCGGATGCGCATCACCAGGGCGATGGCGACGGCGATGATGCCGAGCGACACGGCCTCGAGATACCAGGCGCCGATGGCAACCGCCGCCACCCCGGCCAGCAGCAGTGAGTTGAGCAGAGTCAGGCTCACGGTAAGACCGGTAGCCAGGCGCATCTGGCGATGCACGGTGACCATGAACTGCTCCATGGCCTCGCGGGCGTAGGCCTGCTCGCGCCGGGTGTCGGCAAACAGCTTGATGGTCTGGATGTTGCTGTAGCTGTCGACGATACGCCCGGTCATCACCGCGCGGGCGTCGGCCTGCGCCATGGAGACCCGCCGCAAGCGCGGCACGAAGTACCACAGGATGGCCACGTAGCCGGCCAGCCATACCACCAGCGGCAGCATCAGCCAGGGCTCGGCCTGGCCCATCACCAGCATGGCGCCGGCGAAATAGACCAGCACGTAGACCATGAGGTCCAGCAGCTTGGTGACCGTCTCGCGGATCGCCAGGGCCGTCTGCATCACCTTCTGCGAGACGCGCCCGGCGAACTCGTCCTGATAGAACGCCAGGCTCTGGCTGAGCATGTGGCGGTGCGCCAGCCAGCGGCCGATCATGGGATAGTTGCCGAAGATGCCCTGGTGCATCACCAGCGACTGGAACAGTGTGAGCAGCGGCAGGCCAATCGCCACCAGTGCCGCCATGCCGGCCAGGCGCCAGCCATACTCGGCGAAGAACCCCTCACGCTCGGCATCCGAGAGCCAGTCCACCAGGTCGCCCATGTAGCTGAAGAACACTACCTCGGCGGCCGAGACCAGGGCCGTCAGCAGTGCCAGTGCCGCGAGCAGCGGCAACAGCGGACGCGAAAAATGAAGAACGAAGGCGGCGAGCCCACGCGGCGGTGTCTCGGTCTGCCCCGAAGGATAGGGATTCACCAGGGTTTCGAAAAAACGAAACATGACAACTCCATCGTCAAGAAAACTTCGGAAATTCACTTTTTACCGTTTGGCGATGATAGTTATCCAACGAAGGATGACTCCATCAGCCTCGCCTGACTCCCTCGCAATGGCGATTACCTCTCGGGTAGTTGCCAACCTTCGAGCGGCGATGAAGGGAGCCTAAGACCTCAAGTTAAGTCGAGGTCAAGCACTTCTTCGCCGCCGAGTTCGGTGAAAGCGAATACAGTAGGAGCCACCTCACCAAAAGGAAAATCACTATTCGAAATCCTATATATCAAGCACGCTTATATATTAAGAATGCGTGACAAAGTTCACTGTAGAGGTCCCCTTGATGGCTTGTCAGACTTCCAGCGACACGTTAAAAAGTCATCCTCCACTGTCCCAGGAAGACGCGAAATGTCGGCCCCACTCCAGCGCGAACTCAGTGTCGGCGAGGTTGCCAGCCGTAGCGGCCTGGCGGTGTCGGCCATTCACTTCTACGAGGCCAAGGGGCTGATCAAGAGTCGCCGCAACGCCGGCAACCAGCGCCGCTTCTCCCGGGACGTGCTGCGCCGCGTGGCGATCATCAAGGTCGCCCAGCGCACCGGCATCAGCCTGGACGAGATACGGCGCGCCTTCGAGACCCTGCCCGACTCCCACGCGCCGACCGCCGCCGACTGGCGGCGCCTCTCGGCCAGCTGGCGAGAGGCGCTGGACGAGCGCATCGATCGCCTCACGCAGCTGCGCGACCAGCTCGACCACTGCATCGGCTGTGGCTGTCTGTCGATGGAGGAGTGCCCCCTTCGCAACCCGGCGGATGAACTGGCCGAACAGGGCAGCGGGCCCCGGCTGCTGGATCCCGATTGAAGCATGTCTTTTCCTGTCGTTTCGGTGAGCGGGGTTTCGACAGCGTGACCGAGCGAAGGCGCAACGTTTAAGCGCCACGGAGTGAAGACGACACAAGCTGCTATTCTGTCGTCACCCCCTGGAGAACAACAATGAACGATCCACTCGTGCTATATACCCACCCCATGTCCCGCGGGCGGATCGCTCGCTGGATGCTGGAAGAGGTAGGTGCCCCCTATCGCACCGAACTCGTCGCCTTCGGTTCGGCCATGAAGTCGCTACCCTTTCTGGCTCTCAACCCCATGGGCAAGGTGCCGGTCCTGTGTCACGGCAACACGGTGGTGACCGAGTGCGCCGCGATCTGCGCCTACCTGGCCGATGCCTTTCCCGACGCCGACCTGGCCCCACCGCCGGCCGATCGTGGCAGCTATTATCGCTGGCTATTCTTCGCCGCCGGCCCCTTCGAAGCTGCGGTGACCGACCGAGATCTCGGCATGGAACCCAATATCGAGCAGCAGGGTCGGGTCGGCTACGGCACCATCGAGTCGGTGCTGGAAACGTTGGAACTGGCAATAAGTGAGCATGAATACATCGCCGGCGCCCATTTCACGGCAGCCGACGTCTACCTGGGTTCGCATATAGGATGGGGGCTACAGTACGGCAGCCTGGAGCCCTGCCCCGCCTTTACCGACTACTGGGCCCGTGTCAGCGATCGCGAGGCTTATCGGCGCGCCAAGGCGCTGGACGATCAGGCCATGCGCTAAGCTTCGTTCGAACCTCTCTCGACTCAACGACACGGCCGAGAGCCGGCATGGGGCGTCAGCGCCTGGCACGCACTCTTTCGGTCATTGCGCCTCGTAGGGGCGGGCCCACATGTCGTCGGGTTGATGGCGACCCAGGATCTCCTCCGCTTCCGGCTTCGATTCATCCGGTACGATGACCTTGATCTGACTGGCCTCCTTGTCGAAATGGAGCTTCTCGCGCGGGTAACCCTTCGAGATCAGATCATCGTAGGCGTTGGTCGCCTTCATGAGGTCGTGATACGTCGCCGTTAAGGTCTGAGTCATGAGATCCTCCTTCCATTGGTTGCCGGTCAGGCACGACGGTCATCCCGCCGCGCGGGATGTCCCTATGCTACTCCCAGTATAGTGAATGGCTCACATCGTCCAGTTCGCTCAGGGCACAGCGCTTTGGTGAAGCTGCCAGTCGTTGTCGGTCAGCGCCTCGCCGCCCTCTGGCGTGACCCGCACGGTATCGCTCAGTCCGATCCCCCATTGTCCCGGAATGCGCAGGCACAGCGGCAGGTGAAAGACCATGTCGGCCTCGAATTCGCGCGGCTGCCCGCGGGCGATGTAGCCGCTGCCCTCGACCCAGCTCGGCGGGAACTGCGCCCCCACGGCATAGCCGAACACTCCGGAGAAGAACACCCGCTCGGCGTGGGGCGCGAGCGCGGCCTCGGCGGCGCGGGCGGCATCGTCGAAGCTGCGGCCGGGGCGCATGGCATCGATCAGGGCATCGTAGACACTTCGGCAAACGTCGCGTAGCGCTTGCATCTCGGCGCTGGCCCGCCCCGCCACTGCGGTGCGCATCATCGGCGCGGTGTAGCGACGATAGGCCGCGCCGAATTCGAGGAAGACCGGCTCATCCGAGGCGATACGGTGCCGCTGATGGTTCATGTGGATCACGCTGCTGCGCCGCCCGGCGGTAACGATAGGCTGCATGCTCATGAACTCGCTGCCGCCCGCCAGCATGGCGCGGGCTCCCTCCGCCGCCACGTCACCGTCGGTCATGCCGGCGGCAAGGACCTGGGTGGCCGCATCGAGCCCCAGCGAGGTGATCCTGGCGCTCTCGCGCAGGCAGGCCAGCTCCGCCTGGCTCTTGACGATGCGGATACGGTCGACGAGATCACCACCGTCGTCGCGAAAACGTTCGGCGCCCAGGCGCGCCTGCAGTTCACGCAGTACGCCATGACGCAGCCCGGCGCCATACAGATCGAGGCCGATGGCGCGAAAAGGTGCGAGCGTCTCGGCCAGCGGTTCGATCACCTCGCCGATACCCTCCCAGCGATAGCCCAGTAGTTCGTCCGCCCGTGCGGTCACGACTGCCGGTCCGGTCTCGATGGAGGGGACCTGCAGCACCAACCGCTCGGCGGAACACACCAGGCAGGTATGTACCGACACCTCGAAGGTGTTGTAGCCGGTCAGGTAGTAGATATCGGCGGGATCGGTCAGCAGCAGGGCGTCCAGGCCGGACTCACGCATGGCACGGCGCACGCGGCTCAGGCGGGCATCGAATTCGCTGACGGGAAAGGCCAGCTCGGCGGACTCGAGTTGCTCGGCAAGGGCGTGGCGGTAACGATGATGGTCCATCTACAGGGCCTCCGGCGGCAAGGGTTGTCCCCTGGCAGTGTAGTCATGACTCTGGTCATGCCACCCATGGCGAAGGCGAAATAAGGCTGTTCCGAGCCATGTCGGTTTCGTAGAATCCAGCCTCGTATCCGATGCAACAGGACAACGTTATGGGCAGGGCCTTTCAAAACCGCAAGGAATCCATGGCCAAGACGGCCGCCGCCAAGACCAAGGTGTACAGCAAGTACGGGCGCGAAATTTATGTCTGCGCCAAGCAGGGCGGCACCGACCCCAACGGCAACCTGGCGCTGCGTGGGCTGATGGAGCGTGCGAAGAAGGACCAGGTGCCCAGCCACGTGATTGAGAAGGCGCTCGACAAGGCTAGCGGGGTGGGTGGCGAAGACTACTCGCCGGCTCGCTACGAAGGCTTCGGTCCGGGCAATTGCATGGTCATCGTCGACTGCTTGACCGACAACCCGAACCGCACCTTCGGCGACGTGCGCGCCTGTTTCAACAAGGCCAAGAGCAAGCTCGGCACGCCGGGCAGCGTCAGCCACATGTTCGACCACTGTGCCATCCTTGCCTTCTCCGGCAGCGACGAGGAAGCTACGCTGGAGGCGCTGATGGAGGCCGATGTCGATGTCACCGACATCGAGAACGAGGAGGGCCATATCACCGTCTTCGCCCCACATACCGAATACGCCAAGGCCAAGCAGGCGCTGATAGATGCCTTCGGCGAGATCGAGTTCGAGGTCGACGAGATCCAGTTCGTTCCGCAGACTACCACCCCGGTCGAGGGCGACGACGTGGCCATGTTCGAGAAGCTGCTCGACACTCTCAACGAGCTGGACGATGTGCAGAACGTTTACCACAACGCCGAAGTAGTCACCTGACGCAGCGCGCCGCACCGGCCTTCAGGCACGGTGCGGCGCAGTCACACCTTTTCAGGCTTGATGTTTCTCAAGCACCGCGGGGCGGCGTGGAGCCGCTGCCGCCGGGCTTCGAGCCGGAGGAGCCTGGGGAACCGGTGCCCGGGGTACTGGAACCCGAAGTGCCGGAGCCGGAGGTGCTGCCGGGGGCATGGGAACCGCTAGCGCCAGTCCCACCCTTTTTCGCCGCCGATTCGCTTCCGGTGCTTGCGCCAGCCCCCGTGGAAGTCGAACCGGCCCCCGTGGAAGTCGAGCCAGCCCCCGTGGAAGTCGAACCGGCCTTGGCGTAGCGCTCCTCGCTCGACCGATTCTCCACGTAGCTGGACGCATTGGAGGGGCTCGTATCACGAGCTGGCTGGGCACCGTGTTCGCGGGCTTCCGACTTCACCCGCTCCGCGGTCTCGTGCAGTTTCTCCTGCGCCCGCTCGGCCTGCTCCTGGCCAGCTTCGGTGGCACGATGCATGGCGCGGTCGCGGATATCTCCGAGATACTCGTTCTCCACCCGAGTCGGCGAAAACAGGCTGCCGAGCACGGCACCCATGGCAACCCCGAGAGCCCCGGCTACCAGCGGATGATCCTGAACGAAGTGACCAGCCTGGGAGCCGGCATCGCGCGCGCGATGAGTGATCGACTGCCCTCCCTGGCCCTGGGAGCGCATCCGTCCGCCCATGTGCTGAGCGCGCTCGCGCATCTGATCGCTCATGTGCTGGGCACGGTCACGTACCTGGCTACCCATGTGCTGGGCGCGCTCTTTCATGTTGCCGGCCATCTGTTGGGCCTTCTGCGTCATGCCGCCATGGCCGTGCTCATCCGAACCATGCTGCTGGGAGGCCCCCAGCGCAGCGGGGTCATGCCCCATGGTGGTGGTACCGGCGCCGCTGACTGTGCTACCTGGCATGCCGCCACCGTCGGGCATGCGCGTGGCAGGCATCGTCGAGCCGGGATAACCGCCAGCATAACGCCCATGGTCGTCGTGTGCATGGCTCGAGCGGCGCTGTGCGAGCAGCAGCCAACCCAGACCGATGCCGGTCACCATGACGGGCAAGGGGTTTTCACGGATCGCTCTTCCGATTGAGGTGACGGCATCTTCGGCCCCGCCATGACGTAGGTAATCGTAGGTAGTATTCATAAGCTTTTGGGGAGAGAATCTCTCTTCGATTTCGTGAAGGGTCTCATCCAGACGCGCCCGCGTCTGATGAATCTCGTGTTCGATTTCGTCCGATGTGCGCCGGTCATCCTGCTGGCTCATTTGAGCTCCTCCTTGACCGCCTCTTCATGCTCCTGGGTCAGCTCCTTGTCGCGACGCAGGCTGGCCATGGTGCGCGTCGGCATTAGGTTTTCCTTCTTGAGCTTATTGCGCCCTGCCTGCAGCATGATCAAGCCGATCACGACGACCACACCACCCACAATCAGGGCGGAGAGCCAAGGTGTCGTTTCCGGAGGAAGCACGGTATTGAGACCGAAGACCGCTGCAGCGAGGAGTACGAGAAAACCGCTGAACAGCACTGCCCCGGCCGTGGCGATCGATGCGATGCCACCCATGACCTTGGTGGTCTTCTCGCTCATCTCGACCTTGGCCAGCTCGGACTCCTTGCGCACGAGGGCCGTCACTTCACGGGCCAACTCCGTAAATAGCGAGCCGAGCGAAGCACTTTCCGTCCTGATTCTGTTATCCGCTTCCATGAGGTTTTGCCTCCCTTAGCGTTACTCGACATTGGCGAACGTTAACGGCGAGTGCCGAGACGCTCAGTAGCGCGGTGAATCACCCTGGCTGTAGCGCGACGTATCGCCCTGGCTGTAGCGCGACGTATCGTCCTGGCCGTAGCGCGACGTATCGTCCTGGCTGGAGCTACGCAGGAAGCGGGACAGCATGAAGCCTGCGGCAACCGCCCCGCCAAAGAACACAGCGGGATGCTGGCGGCTGTAGTAGCGTGTCTGTTCCATCAGCGAGGAAAGGTCGCGCTCGCGCAGAGTCTGCGAGAAGGCATCGGAGCGCTTGGCCAGCTCGTTGACGCAACCGGAGAAATAGGGCTGTTCCTGCTTGTCGAACTCGTCGGCCATTTTGTGCAGCACCGTCGAGACCCTTTCCGCCTGATCGGCTGCCGCCGACTTCTGACGGTCGAGCAGGCTTTCGGCCTGCTGGCGCGCGGCGTCGCGCAGCTCGTCCTTGGTTTCGCTCGCTTCTCGCTTCAGTTCCTCGCGGTTCAGCCCGTGATCGCGGCTGTCGTTGGCACCGGGATTTGCCCCGCTCGAAGTTCCAGCATTGTCGCGGCTATGGGTATCGCTCATTACGCCACCTCCTTGTCTCGCCATCTGACAAAGCCCGCCAATACCGACGTGGCTTATCCATTCACGAATTTCCAGCTAACACTCGAAAAATAGTCCCCATGCCTCCGCTGTCAATGCAGCGCGACCGCTGCACCCAAAAAGAGTGAAATCCCAGCAAGAAAGGAAAAGTTAGGTAACGTTTCACCTCATTTCGACTAACACAAAGATACGCAATCAAGCCCACTCATCATGCTGTCCCGCTCCGGCATCGCGCCAGGCTCGCCGCAGCGAAGCCCACCCTCTGCGGAGCCTCACCGACCCGAGACCCGAGCGGCTCATTTCCAGCCGGATGGGCGGCCTCACTCCACCATTTCCACTTCCACCAATCCATCGATCAGTTCGCGGATCTCGGCGGCATCCAGGGTCTCGCGCTCCTCGAGCGCCTGGGCGAGAGTATCCAGCGCCCGGCGGTTGCGCTCGAGCAGTTCGCGCCCGCGCGCTTCCAGCTCAATCAGCAAGCGACGGATCTCCTCGTCAACCACGCCCGCCATGGCCTCGCTGTGCTCGCGGGCCTGGGCCATCTCCTTGCCGAGAAAGACATGCTCATGGCTCTCCGAAAACGCCGCCGGTCCCACGCGCTCGCTCATGCCCCAGCGCCCCACCATGCGGCGCGCCAGACGGGTCGCCTGCTCGATGTCGTTCTCGGCGCCGCTACTGACCTCACCGAACGTGACCGCTTCGGCCAGGCGTCCGCCGAACATCACGGTGATGCGATCGCGCAGGTAAGCTTCGCCCAGGTTGTAGCGCTCCTCGTCGGGTACCTGTGCCGTTACGCCGAGCGCCCTGCCACGCGGCAACACGGTCACTTTCTCCAGCGGATCAGCCTTCGGCAGCAGGTAGGCCAACAGGGCATGACCCGATTCGTGATAGGCGACTACGTGGCGTTCGTCCTGGGCCAGACCCACGTCCTTGGTCTCGCCCAGTAGCAGCCGGTCGCGGGCATCGGCGAAGCAGGCCCAGTCGACCTCGTCCTGGCCCCGCCGACCGGCGAACAGCGCCGCCTCGTTGGTCAGGTTGGCAAGGTCGGCACCGGAGAAGCCGATGGTAATCTCCGCCAACCGCGCCAGGTCGACATCGTCGGCCAGCGGCATCTTGCGGGTGTGCACCTCAAGAATGCGACGACGCGCCTCGCGATGCGGATTCTCCAGCGTGATCTTGCGATCGAAGCGGCCCGGACGCAGCAACGCAGAATCCAGTACGTCGGGGCGGTTGGTCGCGGCCAGTACCACCACGGATTCCTCGACCTCGAAGCCATCCATTTCGGCCAAGATCTGATTGAGGGTTTGTTCGCGCTCGTCGTGTCCGCCTCCCATGCCCGCACCGCGCGAGCGGCCGATGGAATCGAGCTCATCGATGAAGATCACCGCCGGGGCCTGCTCCTTGGCCTGCTTGAACAGGTCACGCACCCGCGAGGCCCCTACGCCGACGAACATCTCGATGAACTCCGAGCCGCTGATACTGAAGAACGGCACCCCGGCCTCGCCGGCCACAGCACGCGCCATCAGCGTCTTGCCCGTGCCCGGCGGCCCCATCATCAGGATTCCGCGCGGAATCTTGGCGCCGAGGGCGTGAAAGCGGTCGGGCTCCTTGAGAAAGTCGATCACTTCGGTGATCTCCTGCTTGGCATTCTCGGAGCCAGCCACGTCATCGAGGCGCACCTGGCTCTCCTCGCTGCGTATCTGTCGCGCGCCGGACTTGCCCATGCTGAAAAGACCACCGCCTCCCGACATGGCGCGCTGCTGCATCCGGCCCCAGAACCAGAACAGCAGACCGAGAATCAGAATCCACGGCAGCGCCCCCAGCAGCACGCGCTGCCACCAGGGCGGATCGATGGGCTCGGCAGCGACGTGCACGCCGTTGGCCTCCAGGCGCTCGAGCAGGCGGGAATCCTCGACATCGGGTCGGGTGGTCTCGAAGGTCTCGACCTGCTCTTCTTCGCGGGCTTCCTGCCCCGCCTCGTTGAAACGGCCCTCCATCGACTGGCCGCGCAACGTGACCTCCTCGACCTGCCCCTCCTGAACGGCTTCGAGGAACTCGGAGTAGGTCAGCTCGACCTGGGCGCGCTGTTCATTGTTCTCCAGGAAATTGAAGAGCAGCAATATGGCGATGGCGAACCAGAGAAACAGCAGCCACTGCGGGCGCTGCTGCCGGGGCGACGCGGAGCCCGGCTCCATGTCCATGGGTGAACGACCACCGGAAGGGGCGTTCGATGGCTTCTGCGAATCAGAGGTCATTGAGGCACTCGCTTCCTTGGAATGTGCCTAATGACCATGGTTACCCCGGCCGACCTTTGCAAGGTCGGCGCGGCGAAACGGAGAGTGGGAACGGATTGCAGTAAAAGTCTAGGAACGGCCGGCAAAGGCCCGGTAACTCTCCCACACATCGTCCACCCCGGCCTCGAATAGCCGCTGGCCATGTTCGACGCTGGCAAGCGACGGATCCGAGCCCATGCGGCCATCGGGAAAGCGACGGCGGAACTCGTCGGCATCGCATTGGGCGCTGCCGACGGGTGCGATCCGCGGCGACATCACCACCTCCTTCATTGCCTCGGGTCGCGCGAACCAGGAGAGAGAGATCTCGGAAGCGGTGGCGTGTGAGCCTTCGGCATCGCCGTAGAAAGACGTCGACAGTTCCCGTACCCGCGGTCCGGCAAACCAGTTGCCAAAGGTAAGGTGGAGCTCGGCATCGGACCGAGGGCCGAATCGCATGCTGCGTTCGGTATACACCTCAGCGAAAGCGGCACTCATGGTGCCGACGTTGCCGCCGTGCCCGTTGAGGAAGTATACGTGCGTGAAGCCGTGCCGCGAGAGCGAGGTGATGGTATCGCGCAACACGGCGATCAGCGTGCTGGGCCGCAGGCTGATGGTGCCGGGAAACGCCAGGTGATGCTGGGCCATGCCCAGGTTCTGGGTCGGCGCCACCAGCACCCCGTGGCGCTCGCCTATCTCCCAGGCGATCGTCTCGGGGCAGATGGCATCGGTCCCAACCAGGCCGTTGGGGCCGTGCTGCTCGGTGGAGCCGATCGGCACGATGATGCCGGTATCGCGTTGCAGGTAGGCCTCGACCTCGGGCCAGGTGGCATGTTGCAGCCTCATGCTGTTCTCCCCGTTAGCGCTCTTGGTGACTTCCCATGCGATGACGTGCGATCAGCTCTGGCCCACCTGGGATCTGTCGCACCCCATCATGCCACCCTTGGCCCAGTTCTCGCCGTCCACTTCATGGAAGAAGACCTGAACGCTATCGTTTGGCAAGCCATAAACGTCGGCAAATGCCTCGGTAATGCGACTCGCCAGTTCGCGCTTGCGATCCAGGTCGCGGGAGAATTGCTGAATGGTCACGATGGGCATGGCCGACTCCTTTTGATGACAGAGACATATTCGGCCGAATGCGGTCGCCTCGCAACAATGTCGACTGGAGTGTCGGCTGCTCCTGCGCCGCCGCTGGTCCTTTCCTCCCGCAAGCGCCCCAGCGAACCTCATGTCGTGAGCGCTACTTCCGCTGCATTGGCTTCGGGTCGCTATACTCCATGCGCGACCACAGGCGCCCCTGCAGAAGATCGCAGCCCTGCTCGCGAAGGTAGTCGACCTGGCTGCGTGAGCCGACGCCGCTGGCGGCAACGCGGATACCCAACTCATGGGCCATGCCGATGACCGAACGTACGATCGCTTGATGACGAGCGTTGTCCAGGCAGCCGTCGATGAATAGCGGTCCGAGTTTGAGGGTATCAACGGGCAAGCGGCTGATATGGCTGAGCATCGAATAGCCGCTGCCAAACCCATCGATAGCCAAACGCACGCCGATGACCTTGAGCTGCTCGAGTATGTCGATGGCATGCTCGGGGTCTTGCATCAGGCTACTCTCGGTCAATTCGATTTCGAGCAATTCCGCCGGCAGGCTGCTGTCGAGCAGGGCGTCTCGCACCCGCTCGGGCAGTACGTTCCCCCTCAAGCCCTCGTCGGCGACGTTCACGACCACCCGCACGCCCGACCCCGCCTCGTGCCACGAGTAGGCGTGTCGACAAGCATGGGTCAATACCCACTGGCAGATCGCGTCCACCTGGCCGATGTCGCGCGCCGCACGCATCCATTCGCCCGGCTCCAGCACGCCGAAGCGGGGCGAGTGCCAGCGGGGTTGAGCCGACACCGCCACCACCTGACCACTTTGGGCACAGAGGATGGGGCGGTAGCGCAACTCCAGCTCACGGCGCTCCAGTGCCCCGCGCAAGTCGCAACGCAGGGCAATGCAATCGGGGCCGTCGTCGAGCAGTTCCGGCGAGAAGAAGCAGAACTGTCCGCTGCCACCGACCTGCGCCCGGCGCCGCGCCAGGTTGGCGTGCCGCATGAGCATGGTGACCGTATGGCCGTCATCGGGATAAAGACTGGCACCGATGCAGCAGCTGCCGAGCACCTCCTGTCCCTCCAGTTCGACCGGCTGCCGAATTGAGGTCAGCAAGCCCTCGATCTGCGGCAACAGCTCATCCACATCCGCCACGTCCGGCAGCACCACCATGAACTCGTCACTGCCGAGCCGGCTGACGCTGCCGGTCTCACCGATGAAGTTCGCGATGCGCTGCCCCACTCGTTGCAGATAGGCATCGCCCGTGACATAGCCCAGCGAGTGATTGATCTCCTTGAGCCTGTCGATATCGAGATGCAGGATGCCTACGCGGGTCTCCCGTGCCGCGGCCTGCGCCAACAGCGTCGCCAGCTGCCGCTCGGCTTGGCGGCGTGTCGTCAGACCGGTGATGTCGTCACAGCGGGGCTCGTCGTCACCGAACGCCGGGGGAGAGAGCGAGTGTCGACTGTCACGTGAATGGTCGTGTCGGGTTTGGCTGGACGCCCTGCTAGGCGACCGGCGCCGGGTGGCGAACTGGCGCATGAGATTCCCTTCCCCATGAAAATGGCAGCACAAGGATTAGTAATTATTGATTAAGGAGCCGCATGTCCAACGGCTCGTACTTGGCCAGGGGCAAAAACGTCGGTATGAAATCGTCAAATACCATGGAGTAACAGACTCAGTCAAAAGCCTCCGGTTACTCTTTTAAACCCTTTTTTAAGCCTTCTTCTCAAGTTATTGAAACGTGCGCCGTTTCAGCACATTCCCACACGATGTCACAATCACCGCTTGTTCATGACTACTCGGCAACAAGTTTGGTAACGTATTGAAACATCTGGACTCATTCCGACTGACTAAGATAATTCAAGCAAGCCGGAGAATGAGATCCCACGAAAACGCAAGATCGTTGATAGAAGAAGGAGGACACCATGCCAGCCAAGTCCCAGGCCCAGCAGATGGCTGCCGGTGCCGCCCTCTCAGCCAAGCGTGGCGAGAAGAAAGTCAGCGAACTCGAGGGCGCCGCCAAGCAGATGTACGAATCGATGGATGAGCAGGAGCTGGAGAAGATGGCTTCGTCCAGCCAGAAGAACAAACCCGAGCACAACAGGAAATCGTGACCCAAGGATATGTCGCCACACCTTGACCGGTTTTCGCTTTGACGCTTCCTGACGTGGGCGGGCTACGCTGTAACGTAACGCCAAGAATCACGACAGGAGGCTAGCGATGCAGGAGCGCGACGTCGATGTCGCCATCATCGGTGCCGGTACGGCAGGGTTGAGTGCTTGGCAGACCGCCCGCCACTATAGCGATCGAGTCGCGTTGATCGAAGGCGGCGAGCCCGGTACCACTTGTGCTCGGGTGGGCTGCATGCCCTCCAAGCTACTGATCGCGGCCGCCGAGACCGCCCATCAGACCCGTGAGGCCTCCGGTTTCGGCATTTATACCGGGAACGTGCGAGTCGACGGCCGGGCGGTTCTCGCTCGGGTACGCGAGCAACGCGACCGCTTCGTGGAAAGCGTCTTCGATTCGATGCAGCGCATCGAGCCGGACAATCGCCTGTCCGGCCACGCCCGGTTCGAGAATCCGCATACGTTGCTCGTTGGCGATCGGCTGCGCCTGCATGCCCGCAGCATTGTGATCGCCACCGGCTCTCGTCCGCACTGGCCCGATATGCTGGACGCCGCAGGCGATCGCCTGGTGACCAGCGACGACGTCTTCGAATGGCAGGACCTGCCCGAGTCGGTGGCCGTCTTCGGTCCGGGCATCATCGGCCTGGAACTGAGCCAGGCGCTGCAGCGCCTCGGCGTGCGTCTGCGCGTGTTCGGCAAGAGCGGCTCCATCGGCCCGTTCGAGGACGAAGCCCTTCGCGACTATGCCGACTGCACTTTCAACGAGAGTTTCTATCTCGATCCGGCGGCCAAGATCGAGAACATCGAACGCGATGGCGACCGAGTGGCCATTACCTTCCTCGAGCGCAGCAACGGCAAGCGCCTGACCGAACGCTTCGATTATCTGCTGGCAGCGACCGGCCGACGCCCCAATCTCGACCGGCTCGATCTCGAGAATGCCGGCCTTGTACTTAACGACAAGGGCGTGCCGCACTACAACCCCTTCACCCTGCAGTGCCAAACCGCCGATGGGCAGGGCAGCGCAATCTTCATCGCCGGTGACGCCAATCAGGAGCGTCCATTGCTCCACGAGGCCAACCAGCAGGGGCGCATCGCCGGCGACAACGCCGGGCGTTATCCGGACAGGCGCGCAGGCCGGCGCGTCACCCCCTTCTCCATCGTCTTCACCGACCCGCAGATGGCCACCATCGGCCATAGCCGGCGCGAGCTCGAACAGCACCTGGACGGATGCAGCGGTGTCGCCGTGGGCGAAGCTTCCTTCGAGGACCAGGGCCGTGCCGTGGTAATACGCCGGAATCGCGGACTGATGCGCCTGTACGCCGAACACGGCACGGGACAGTTTCTCGGCGCCGAGCTGTTCGGCCCCCACGTGGAGCATCTCGCCCACCTGCTGGCCTGGGCCATGGAACAGCGCAGCGAGGTCAGCCGTATGCTGGAGATGCCGTTCTACCATCCGGTTCTCGAAGAGGGCCTACGCAGCGCCCTGCGCGACTTGAGCGCCAACCTGCAGCAGGGACCCGCTCTCACCGAGCGGTGCATGGAGTTCGGCCCGGGGGGTTGATCAAGATTATTCCTGATCGGCTCAATCGTTAGCGTATAGCCAGCGTGCCCGGCCCGACGACTTGGCGCGATAGAGGGCCTCGTCGGCCTGACGATAGACATGGTTGGGAGTAATGCCGCGACCGTGTCCCACCAGATAGAGTCCCGCGGAAACCGATACGGTGGCGCGCGGCCCCACGGGTGCCGGCTCGCCCATCGCCTCCACGGCGGCAAGCAGTTGATCGGCCATGGCGGCCGCCTGCTCACGGGTCTCGGTATGGAAGACCACGCCGAACTCCTCGCCGCCGAGCCGGAACACGATATCCTCGCCGCGAGAGAAAACCCGCCCAACGACGCTCGCCAGCCGCTTGAGCAGTTCGTCGCCTTGAGGGTGTCCATAGTGGTCATTAAAGGCCTTGAAGCGGTCGATATCAAACAGCAGGAAGGCCAGCTGGCGGTGGTCCCGGTCATGGCGTGACAGCTCACGATCGAGCACGTCGACGAATGTTCGGCGATTGTAGAGACCGGTCAGCGGATCGTGGCTGGCCAGCTCGGAGAGCTGATCGCTGACCTCACGCAGCCGCGTCATCGCCTGCTTGCGGTGATGCACGTAAAGCGCCATGACAGCCGCTTGAAAGCACATCGCCATGGTGAAGGTCAGGGCTCCATCGAGCAGCATGGCACTATCGCGCAGCCCGGGTCCGAAGCCCGACGAGAGCGCAATGTTGAGCGCCGCCGTCATCAGCAGGGTGCCGGCCAGGCCGCGCCGGATGTCGTCGAGCAACAGGAAGGCCAAGGCAGGATAAATCAATGGCAGGGTCATGGTCAGGGGATTGTTGGCTCCGACGATGGCCAGTCCCAGCAAGAAGACGAACAAGCATAGATGGGTAATGCGTGATGCCATCGTCACCGAAACGCCGCGGCGCAGGGCGACGATGACACCTACGGCGACCGCCAGGCCCGCCATGTCGATGGCCAAACGGCCGAACGTCCCCTCCTTCATTGTCACCAAGTTGAGGATGAGGAAAGTGCCCCAGACGAAGATGGCGGCGCTCTGGATCAGGTTGAGCAGAGTGATGCGCAAGTAGTCGGGGCTGCGCTCCGAGGTACGCCCCCCTGAGGTCAGCAGGTTGCGCCAGATGCGTGACAAAACACCCTGGGGGGCGTCGGGTGGATCATTTCGAGTCGGGCAAGCATGCTGCTCCACCATGACGCGCTCTGGCTTGCTCATTGCCTGTCCTTTCGAATCGTGCCCGGCGTATGCGCTGCAGTGCGTCAGGCCGAGCTTGGCTAAAGTCGAATTAACAAGTTACCAGATTGCAACATAACGGAGTCCAACGCTTTGCACTCGTGCGGGACAGCTTTTCACGCAATCCGACGAACCGCCTCGCCGGACCAATACTCCATGACGAACCCGCCAAGCCGGTCAGCTGGCGTTATGCTGATGAAAGGATCCATCGCCAAAGCGCTCCTCGGAGCGGACGCTCAAACACAGGAGAATCGTAATGGCAGATATCGCTTCCCGGTTGCGGTCGATCAAGGATGGCGTCACACAACTGGCAAGACTCGCCGCTCCGGACCAGAACGATGCCGCCCGCCAACTGGCAGAGACCCTGGGGCGCGAACTCGACCGTGTCATTGACGACGCCACCGATAATACTTTCACGTCACCGGACGACGCCACACCGCCCCTACCGAGCGCTCCTCGTCACACGACGCTGCGCTGTCCGGTCTGTTCTCTGCGCTCGTTCACTTACCGGCCAGGCACGGTGCGCGAAGCTCACGACTCCGCGACAGGCTTCGAGGCACTCTACCACTGCCTGAGTTGCGGTCACGAGGCGTGGATCGAGGTGGAGTGATGCCCTCTCCCTATTCCTCGAATTGAGATAGCGCCCGCTCACAGCCCATGCCGACCTCCTCGCCGCCGCCCGGATCGACCCAAGGCAGGATCGCCAGCGGCGGTGCCACCAGCGCTCCCAGCGCGGAGAGTGCGCCGCGCGCCAGCAGTTCACGGGTCACCACGTCGACTTCCGGCTCGCGCAGCGAGCCCTTGAGCGTTACCGGCGAATTGCCGGTGAACAGGGTCGGGTCCTTGTTGTGACCCTCGAAGGCCAGATCCATGCGTTCCGTTTCCAGGTTGATGGCACCGGCTCCCATGAAGTGGGCGATCTCGGTGGCCATGAAGAACTGCGACAGATCGACCAGACCGTCGTCGGCCACCAGGTGCGCATAGCTGCATTCAAGACGCACCTGCTCCTCGTCGGCCAGTGCTGCTAACAGTGCATTGGCCACGTTCAACGGCAGCAGTTCGGCCGCGATGATGTCCATCCAACCCTGTGACATGGCCAATTCGAGTTCACCGTCTAGACCCGCCATCACCTCATGCATGGAGCGCCCGTGATAGCTCATGTTGCCGCGACCACCGATCGTGCCGAGCGTGTCTTCGGCCACATCGGGCAGCCCGGCCTCGTCCAGCAGCGCCTTGAGGTTGACCTGATCGAGCGCCAGCTCAAGGTTCCCCTCGAGAGCGGCCTGACGCGCATCCATATACCAGGAAGCTCGGACCTCACCGCCGCCGAGCCCCACCTGCAGGGGATCGACCGTCATCACGCCCCGCTCCAGCTCAAGGGTCAAGGCCATGTCAGTGAACGGTATATGCTTCGCCTGGACATCGGCCGCCTCATATTCCAGCACGATATCGGTGCCGCGCAGCGCTTCCAGGTCCCACTCGCGATCGGGAAATACAGCCCCTCCTTGCTGCTCTTCCGCCTCCCAGCGCTGCTGTTCGGCCGAAGCCGTCTCGCCCGGGTCCGTATCCGGCGACATGCCCAGCATCGGCAGCAGGTCGTCCGCCTCCAACTGCTCGGAGGTCAGCGTCGCCCAGAGCTTGGGCAGCTCGCCGAAGCGTAGGCGCACGTCGCCGGCCACGTCGCTGTCACCGAAGGTGCCCTCCATGTCGCTCAGGTTGAGCAGGTCGTCGCGGTAGCGCAGATAACCGCTCACACGGTAGGGAGGCAGTTCGGGCAGGTTGATGCCGGTCAGCTCCGTGATGTCCGCCGGCGAGGGACCTTCCAGGGTGAGGTTGCCCTCCACCGCCTCGAGCGCGAACGGCTGTACGACGCTGCCATCCAGTGCCAGATGGGTCTCACCCGATGTCACCTCGCCGGAGACGGGATAAGGCGTCTCGTCGTCGGTCAGGTCGAGCAGCGGCCCCACCAGCAGGTCAAAGGCGAAGGGCTCCCCTTCGTAGGTGCCGTCACCCACCAGGTGCACCCGGTGTTCGCCCTCGCCTTCGACATTGCGAGAATCGGCGCGCAGCGCCAGCGTCAGGCCCCAGTGCGGCGCGCGATAATCGAGCTCGGTGTCTTCGAATACCAGACCGCCGTTGACCACCCGAGTCTCCAGCCTGCCTTCCAGCGTACCCAGCCGGCCCAGGCCGAAGGGGGCCAGCGCCGCGGTCAGGTCGAGGCGCTCGAAGCGCGCCTGCAGGTCGGCTACCAGACGTTGCTCATCGACTTCGAGCCAACCACTCAGGTTCAGCTCGCGCGGCTCGTCCTCGCCGACCTGCTGCCATGTTCGCAGTTGCTCGATGGTAAGCCGCCCTTCCTCGAGGGTACCCACCACCGTCAGGTCATGCAGCGTCTGGTCGCCATAGCGCAGGCGGCCAAGCGCCAAGTCTAGATCGGCTTCGAAGCTCTCCAAGCCCTCGAGCGTCTCGCCGATGCGACGATCCCAGTCGGGCCGATCCGCGCGCTCCTCGTCGGCGTCGGTCTCGCCGTTGGCCTCGGGCTGGTCGCGCTGTTCGGCACCTCCCGGTTCGGTCAGCCCCCAGCGATTCAGGTCCAGCGCATCGGCCTCCAGCTCCGCCACCAGCCGCGGGACCTCGCGCCCCAGGTCGAGTGACATCGTCCCCTCCAGGCGACTCTCGCCGATGCGTCCTTCGAAATCCTCAATGTCACCGCGACGCTCTTCCACCTCGACGTGCGCCAGCCCTTGGAAGGCCACGGGATCGTCCTGCAAGCTCCCCTCGCCGTCCAGCTCCAGGCTGAGCTCATCGACGCTCTCGCCGGGGGTTTCGAAGGCCACCTCGATATCGATCGCTCGCGTGTCATCGCGATAGGTCAGCAGCCCCTGTTCGATGACGAAGACCTTAGGCCATAGCGGGATCTCCTGCTCCTGCGTCGGCTCTTCATCAAGCAGATCGTCCCAGTTGGTGGTGCCGTCTTCGCGGCGCAGCAGGCGAATCTCGGGGCGGTTCACCTCGACCCGCTCCAACTCGAGTCGGCCCTGCAGCAGCTCGGGCACGTTGAGGGTCAGGGCGAGCTCATCGACGCTCGCCATGGTGTCGTCATCGGCCCAGTCGACATCGGCGACGCGCACCTCGTCGAGCCGCAGGGTCAGCGGCAATCCCCAGGCAATGTCGTGGTCGCCGATCTCGACGTCGCGGCCCAGCTGTGTACTGGCCCGGTCTTCCAGCCAGCCGCGCATCCAGGCGGATTCCAGAAACAGCGCCGCCGACACGAGCAGCAGCAACACAAGGCCCAGGACGATGCCCAGGATCATGCCGAATCGCCGTACTGACTTCGTCATCGTTCCATCCCTGGGGTTAGCGTAAGCCGTTGCCCTAACCATGGACACGGATTCGCCAACGGTCCAATTGTCCCCTCCCCTACGCAGCCATAACCGTTTCGACACAAGCCCTAACCTGCCTCACGCCGTCAAAGCTTCTATGCTGAAAAAAGGAAGTCTGAAAACCGAAGAACGCATGCACCAGGGATAGCAGCGAGATGTTCCCAATCGGAACGGGAGGTTCTCATGAGGGTATACAGACCGGAATGGCACTGCACGTTTGCCGTCAACGAGGGGGCAGGTCGCGAGGCGAGTTGGCGTGAACGCTTCGCCTGGCGCCTGCGGCGCTTCGCCGATCGACTCGATGGCAAGGGCCGCACGGTATCGATCGAATGTCACGTCGAACCCGAAGTCAGCCGCCAGGACATCGACACCTGCCTGGTGAAGGGCTTCGAGGTCACCCATACCCTGCTCAACCAACTCGCCCAGCAGGCGGCCTGCGAAGACGTGATGCGTGATGCCAAAGCCGAGCTCTACGAGCAGGATCCGTATCGCTGACGCCCGCCTGACGCCGCGGCGAGGCCATGCCAAGGAGCGCGACATGCAGGCAAACTTTTTCACCATTCACGACTATCCCCAGGGAACACCCCCGCGGGAGCTGTTCGAATTGCGTCACACAACGCTGCCCGAGCTGAGCGATGACGAAGTGCGCATACGCAATACCTGGCTCTCGGTGGATCCCTACATGCGCGGCCGCATGAGCGGCGTGCAGACCTACGTCGCCCCGTTCGAGCTGGGTGCCCCATTAGAGGGGGCCGCGGTCGGCGAGGTGATCGAATCGCGCCATGCTCGCTTCAAGATCGGCGATCGGGTTCGCCACATGGCGGGCTGGCGCGATCTCGCCCAGCTCAAAGGCGAGGTGGTGGAACCACTGCCGGACCTCGGAGTACCCGAGCAGGCCTACCTGGGCGTACTCGGCATGCCGGGCATGACCGCCTGGACCGGGCTCAACCGCATCGCCAACCTGCGCGAGGGCGACAACGTACTGGTCAGTGCCGCCGGCGGTGCCGTGGGCTCGCTCGCGGTACAGCTGGCCAAGTCGCGGGGCGGCACGGTGGTGGGTATCGCCGGGGCGCCGGACAAGCTGGAATGGCTGGAACAACTCGGTATTCGCACGGTGAACTACCGCGGCAAGGACGCTCAGCAGCTCAGCGCCGATCTCAAGGCGGCTTGCCCCGACGGTTTCGATGTTTATTTCGAGAACGTCGGCGGTGCCTGCCTGGAGGCGGCGCTGAACAACCTGAAGGTCGGCGCACGCATTGCCGTATGCGGCCTGATCTCGCGCTACAACGACGAAACGCCCGACCCCGGCCCCAGCAATCTGGCAATGCTGCTGGTCCAGCGTGCGCGCATGCAGGGCTTCATCATCTTCGATCACTGGACCGAATATCCGCATTTTCTCGAAGAGGTCGGGCCTCGCGTCGCCAAGGGCGAGATCGATTACGAAGAGACCGTCGAAGAGGGCCTCGAGCGGACGCCCGACGCCTTTCTCAAGCTCTTCGAAGGCGCCAACCGCGGCAAGATGCTGGTACGCCTGTAACCCTTCTGCGCCCAACGCGGGAGTCGGTAGCGCAAGGTTACCCATCCCCAAGAGTCGTTACCGACTCCCGCTTGGTTTGTCGTCAGTCTCCTGACTAGTCTTTGTCATGTCACCTGACATCCTTTCGCAAGCACGCATAAGGAGGTGAACGATGAGCGCTACTGGTCTCGATGTCTTCGACAAGACCCTGCAGAAGACCCACGTCTGGCTCGACGATCTGATGGAGGCTCAGCCCGGGATCAGTAAACCGTCGGCCTGGCATACGCTGACTGCTACGCTGCGTACGCTACGCGATAAGCTGCCGGCCGATCTCGCAGCGCATCTCGCCGCACAACTGCCGATGCTGCTGCGCGGCGCCTTCTACGAACAGTACGACCCGGCACGTCAACCCATGCCGCTGCGTACGCGAGAGGAGTTCATCCAGCAGGTCCAGGCGACTCCGGGCATGACGCAAAAAATCGACGCCGAAGCGGTATCGGCCGCTCTTCAAGTACTCTCTCACCACGTCGATGCCGGGCTGGTCGAGAAGCTGCGTCACGCCCTGCCAGACGAAACGCGCGAACTATGGGCGGCCTAGCGGCCACCGGCTAACCCCCTCGTTAAGCGTCGAAACGCCCGGTTGCCGAGAAGGCAGCCGGGCATTTTACGCATTTACCCAGCACACCTTGGCGCCCGGTGGGAAACCGTTCAATCACCGCTCAGGTTTTTCTCGCTCGCGCCGATATATTCCTTGCGGACGTTCACCCTACGACCGCGAGAGGCTCGCCCGTCAGGCATGGAGCCGAGTAGCGGAAAATGATAAGCGTAGCGAAGCGGCACAGTTCGTGAAAGCCCGGTACAAGTTTGGTACGCTTAGAAAGTCTTTTCGTCCAACAAGCGGAGCGAGCAACAACGATCGATCATTCACTACCAAGCCAATGCAGGAGGTACTCATGCGAGTCTACAGACCTGAATGGCGGTGCACGTTCAGCGTAAACGAAGGCGTGGAGGAAGCGGCGGGATGGCGAGAGCGACTTGCCTGGTTCATACGCAGCCTCGCCGACAGGCTGGACGGTAGCGGCAGAACGATCAAGATCGATTACAGCGTGACCCCCGAGGTCAGCCGCGAAGAGGTGGACACCTGCCTGGGCAAGGGCTTCGCCGTCACCCAGAGCCTGCTGACCCAGCTGGCCCACCAAGCCGCCTGCGAAGACGTGATGCGAGATGCCAAGGCCGAGCTGTACGAGGACCACCGCTAGAGGAATACCCGTGTTACCGTTGACCCTGTAGACGCCCCACTCGGCAACCGCCGGCTGGGGCGTCTTGCATCGGAGCGTCGCGTAGCAAATGCCTCTCCGCTGGCTATCAGCACCGATGGCATGAGAAAGCGAGCAGCGGTTACAAAAAACCAATGCTGCATTGCACAAAAACGGTCTATGCTGGGATTGCACCCCAACGGAGGGCAAGCCTATGACCGTTTCGCAACCGTCCCGTACCGGGTTCAACGAAGACGTCCTTCGCTACTGGGCCGATCAGGCCCGTCGCCAGCAGGCGGCCCAGGAAGTTATCAGGGCTTATTTCAATCGCCTGCCAAGTTCGCTTGGCTGACCCATAGGCCTGACTAGCGTAGGCGTACTAAACTTTCCCACAGCCAGTCGGCGAAGCCGGCAAGCGGCACGAACTCGCCGAACTGAGCGCCAGGCAGCTTTCTTCCAACGACCCTTCATCAAAATCCAACAATAATTCCCGACGAGACAGTGGGCCGGGCCCGATACGCAGGAGACACGATGCCAGCCGATCTTCATCGTGCGGTTCCTTACAACACGGGCCTGCCCGGCCTGGTCGCGATGAGCCTGGCCTCGAATCGCGTCTTTCCCCGTCACTCCCATGATCAGTTCGGCATCGGCGTGATCGCGGCCGGTGGTCATCGCTCCTGGAGCGGCACCGGTTGGGTGGATGCCCTGGCGGGCGACATCATCACGGTGAACCCCGGCGAGATGCACGACGGCGCCCCGCTCGACGCCACCGGGCGCACCTGGCACATGCTCTATTTCGATCCCGGCCTGCTCCGCCAGGTCGCGGAAGTGCCTCCGGCCTCGGTCGAACTGACTCGCCCCACCTTCCGCGATGCCCACTTGGGCGAGCAGTTGACGCAGCTATTTCGCCAGGTCGTATCCGCGCCAGGCGATACCTTGGCGGTGGAGGAGCACTGCTGCCGGTTGCTGGGCCAGGCGTTCGACCGCCATGCATCGTGCCGACTCGACATGCCGGCAGTTCCCGGCAACATCGCCCGGGTGCGGCAACGTCTCGACGATGCCCCGCAGCAATGCGTCACGCTGGCCGAGCTGGCCGGTATCGCGGGCGTGAGCCATTATCAGCTGCTGCGCGGCTTCACCCGTATGCTGGGCATCACGCCGCATGCCTACCTGCTCCAGCGTCGGGTGCTCGAGGCCCGGCGCCTGATCGCGGCCGGCCATTCGCTATGCCAGGCGGCGCTCGAAGCCGGCTTCGCCGACCAGAGCCACATGACACGTGCCTTCGTGCGCCAATTCGGCCTCTCCCCGGGCCGCTATCGCCGAGCGCTCTGCCGCGTCTGACGGCTGCAATTTCATTCAAGATTTCCTCGCCCGCCGCGACGACGATGACTGTAATACATCGTCGGAGCCTCGCCATGTCGATCGAATATCTGCTGACCGCACTGCTGGTCGTCGCCTCTCCCGGCACGGGAGTGCTCTTCACTTTGGCCACGGGACTGTCACAGGGTGTTCGCGCCAGCTGGCTGGCCGCGCTTGGCTGCACGCTGGGCATCGTACCGCATACGGTCGCGGCGATAACTGGGCTCGCCTCGCTGCTTAACACCAGTGCAATGGCATTCCAGGTGCTCAAGGGGCTGGGCGTCGCCTACCTTCTCTATATCGCCTGGCGCACCCTGACCTCGCGCGACGCGCTGACGCCCGGCGGCGAAAGCGCGACCCGCCCGGCCCGCGAGTTGATCGCCGCCGGGATATTGCTCAACTTGCTCAACCCGAAGCTCACGCTCTTCTTCCTGGCTTTCCTGCCGCAATTCATCGACTCGCACGCCAGCGCTCCGCTCTGGCAGATGGTCGAGCTCAGCCTCGCCTTCATGTTGCTGACATTTATCGTCTTTATCGTCTATGGCGTCACCGCTGCCGTTCTGCGTCGGCAGGTGACGGCCCGTCCCCAGACGCTCGCCTGGCTACGCCGTGGCTTCGCGGCCGGCTTTCTCGCCCTGGCGGCACGCCTGGCGCTGGCGGAACGCTAGCCTGGCCGCCATCGCTGCGTCTGGCTACGCTCATAAACGGCTGCGGCTTGCCTGCGGCACACGCCAACAAGGAAGAAAGCGAGGCACGTCATGCATAGATCCCTCCCCACCCTGGCCTGCCTGGGCCTGCTGCTTACCGGCACCGCCATGGCCCAGAGCGAATCCGAGAATTCTCCCGAGTGGAGCGATGCCCTGCTCGAAGCGGCGAAGAACGTCACGCTCGGCCCGCGCCCGCTCTTCCTGGTCAACGACATGAGCGAGGAGACCGAGCGCGAGCGCGAACTCAAGAATGAGCTGCTGGAATGCGCCGCACGCCATACCGAATGGCAGCCCACCGAGCTCTCCATCGCCCATCGCGGCGCCCCGCTGCAGTTCCCCGAACATACCCTGGAAGGCTACCTGGCCGGGGCGCAGGGGGGTGCCGGCATCATCGAGTGCGACGTGACCTTCACCAGCGACAACGAACTAGTGTGTCGCCACTCCCAGTGCGACCTGCATACCACCACCAACATCGTCGAAACCGAACTGGCCGAAAAATGCAGCGTTCCGCCCCAGGTCGACCCGGACAGCGGCGAACTGACCAATGCCGCCGATATACGCTGCTGCACCAGCGACATCACCCTGGCCGAGTTCCGCACTCTGCGCGGCACCATGGAGGGCGCCAATACCGAAGCCCGCAGCGTCGAGGCGTACATGGCCGGCAACCCCGCCTGGCGCAGCGACTTGTATGCCACACGCGGCACTCTGATGAGCCATGCCGACAGCATCGCCCTGTTCCGGAAGCTGGGCGTCAAGATGACACCCGAACTCAAGGAGCCCGAGGTCGAGATGCCCTTCAACGGCATGAGCCAGGAGGACTACGCCCAGAAGCTCGTCGACGAGTACAAGGCCGCCGACGTCTCGCCAAGCGATGTCTACGCTCAGTCCTTCAGCCTGGATGACGTGCGCTACTGGGTCGAGCATGAGCCCGAATTCGGCGAGCAGGCGGTGTATCTCGACGATCGCTACGATGACGAAGGATTCGATCATACCGACCCCGCCACCTGGTCGCCGAGCATGGAGGAGCTGGCCGAACAGGGCGTGAAGATACTGGCGCCACCGCTCTGGATGCTGCTGGAAGCCAATCCCGACTTCGGCGAGGGCGACAGCCGGATCGTGCCATCGGTCTATGCCGAACGAGCTCGCGAAGCGGGACTGGAATTGATCACCTGGACACTGGAGCGTTCAGGCCCTCTGGCTGAGGGAGGACAGTGGTATCACCAGACCACGGAAGAAGTGATACGTCGTGACGGCGACAAGCTGATCACGCTCGATACGCTGGTGCAGGATGTCGGCGTCATCGGCGTCTTCTCCGACTGGCCCGCCACCGTGTCGTTCTATGCCAATTGCCTGCAACAGCGAGACTGACCGAAGGCGCCCTGACCGACACGTCCTCGGTCAGGGTGATTTCCTCGTGCAGCGCGATAAGGCGCCCCCGTGGCCCAGGTGCTACCAGGCGGCGCTGAAGGTGTAGTGAAGCGAGAGTACCTGCCAGTGGCCGTCGATCTTTCGCCACAGCTCGCTGAAGAAGAGGGGGGCGCGCTGCTTGACGTCGCCGACGACCTGCCCCATGCCGTGAATCGAGACCACATCGCCGAGCGGCACAAGCTTGAGGGTCAGATCTTCGGCCCGGCTGCCCCGCGCATACCAGCGGTTCGACCCGACGGCATCCGCCACGTAACCAAGCTGGTCCATCTTTCCCTGCAATCCCCTTTCGTTGACGACGATGAAATCGTCGCATTCGATCTCGTCCATCAGGCCAACGTTGCCATCCAGATAGGCGGCGTACCACTGCTGGCGCGTTTCAAGCAATCTTTCGTGCACGTTTGCCCTCCCCTGGCTCACCTACCTGATCGTCACGACCCGTTGCCCACCACGAACGCAGCAGGCTAACGGAGCAATCCATACTAGATCAGCGGCACCCAAGTGGTATCAGCGTTTACCGCCCAGCCATGTAAGCCAGGACGTACATAGTGAAGCGCGCCGCATGGCGTCATTCGTGGCGTCTCCAGCAGGGCAGCGAAGAGGAACCTAAACGTGCTAGGCGCGTCGCCGGGTCGGGCCCGCCCCACGACGCGGTTCAGGCCAGTGCGTCGCGAATGCGCACGGCTGCCTGCGCCAAGGCATCGGGCTCGGCCTGAGGCAGCCCCTCGAGCCGAATGTCCTGCATCGCATCGATCGGCACCAGATGCAGATGCACATGGGGAACTTCAAGGCCGACGATCATCATGCCCACCCGCTGACAGGGGAACGCCTGCTTCTGCGCCTTGGCCAGCTTTTGCGAAACCGTCATCAGGTGAGCGCTCAGGGCGGCGGGCAGGTCGTCCCAGTGATCGATCTCCTCGCGCGGGATCAACAGCAGATGTCCCGGCTTCATCGGGTTTATGGACATGATCGCCACGCACCGGTCGTCCTCCCAAGCGAAGTGTCCCGGCAGCTCGCCTTGCATAATGCGGGTAAAGATACTTGCCATATCGCTTCTCTCCGTGTCGTGGTACGGGATGTTCGTAAGGCCAAAGATGCCACAGGCGGCGCCGACCGCCTATCGCCCAATCACTGTCGACCGCTGCATCCCTGGGGCGATTCCATCGCCGCCGGGCGTCGCCAAAAGGCTACTCGTAACCCAATGATTCGAAACGACTAATCGAAACCGCCCAATATGTGTCGTCAAACGGCAACGTTTCCCTATCTCCGAACCCGGTCTCGCCGCCTCTCCCATCGCTCCAGAGGCCGATAACCAAAAACATCTTATTGTTACGACAGGAAAAACAAATTTCTGGCATTCTTATCGCTTAGAGAGTGGTAGTAGCGAGGTAGGACATTCTCAGTCACGGCCTGGCCGCAGTGTCGATTTGCTTGCGATATGCAGCAAGATCCCTTTAGTTCCCTGCGTACTTAGGCCGCTTTGCGGCCTCTTTTTTTTGGCTGACGCGCCCAGACCATTAGCGCGGCAAGACTCAGCCAGACGAGGAACGGATTCAGCAACGAGGCAACGACATGCGTACGAAATCAAAGCCCACGCTGTACATCAACCCCGGCCTTGCCGGCCTTGTCCTGGCTGTCGCGCTAGCCTTGGATGCAGCCCTCTCGCTCGGCGGCATGGTTCCCGCCAAGGCGGCCCTGTTCCCCAATGCTTCGGCCCTGTTTTCGACGCTGATCCCCAAACTGTTGCATACCGGTGCAGTGGTCGCCTTCGTCAGTGGTGTGATACTCGCCGTGGTGCTGATCCTTCTGCCCATGCGCCGAGCCTACCGCGCCCGCGAGGCGCGCCTGGTGCGGGACCGCAAGCGGCTGGAGGAGCGCAGCAAGGCACTGCAGCAGCAGGCGGCAAGCGACGGTCTGCTCGGCATCGCCAATCGCCGCGAGTTCGAGCGGGTGCTGGACCTGGAGTGGCGCCGTGCCGCCCGCGAGCGTCAGCCGCTCAGCCTGGTGCTCATCGACATCGATTGCTTCAAGGTCTTCAACGACACCTACGGTCATCTGGAAGGCGATGCCTGTCTGTGCCAGGTAGCCAGCGTGTTGCGGGAAGCGGCTGCCCGTCCGGGCGATCTGGTCGCCCGCTACGGTGGTGAGGAGATGGTCATTCTGATGCCTCGCACCGACCTGGACGGCGCTTCACGCATGGCCCAGCGGGTGCATGAAATGCTGGCCGAGCACGCCCTTCCCTTCCCCGCCTCGCCGGTCACGGAACGCGTCACCGTCAGCATCGGAGTCTCCGCGCTCCTGCCCAAGCGTCACATCGATGCGCATACCCTAGTGCGTCAGGCCGATGAAGGGCTCTACGCCGCCAAGGAGAACGGTCGCAATCAGACCGTTGCCGTTCCGCGCCTGCGACTGATCGCCTCGGGGCAGACAAGTTCATTGCAACGGGCCAGTGGTGCCTGAGCGGACAGCGCCGGGTACATCTGCAGCATGATACATGGCCAATCCGCGCCCATCTCAGGCGAACAAGCGCTAACTTCGTCTACTTGCGGGTTGCCGCGATGCCTCCGGGCGGTTACTATCCAGGCTGCTCACCCAGCACCTCATCGATGAAAGCGATAAACGCTGCACGATAGCCCTGAGGTAACCGATATGGGAGCACTACCTAGCCCGATCCGGGCCTTGTGCCTGGCAGGGATTCTGGCGTTCGCTACGGCCGGTCAAGCCCAGGCGCACGAAACGCCTCCTGACATCCAGGAGGGCTTGGCATCCTACTATAGCGACAGCCTCCAGGGTGCCACCACCGCCAGTGGCGAGCCCTTCGATCAGCAGGCCCTGACCGCCGCGCATCCCAGCCTTCCTCTCGGCACCAAGGTGCTCGTCACGCGCCCCGACACGGGGCAGGAAGTGGAAGTGCTGATCAACGATCGCGGTCCCTTTGTCCGGGGGCGCATCATCGACCTCTCCAAACGCGCGGCACGGGAACTCGGCATGCTCAGCCGCGGCATCGCCCCGGTCCAGGTCACTGCCGTGCAGTGACGCAGCAACGCCGCAGCATGAGCGGCCCAATGGGCCGCAATGGCGGAACTGTCCCTCGCGGTCGAAAAGACCACCGGCGCGATCCGCCGGATGGCGTCGCGCTGTGAATCACGCCTTCTTGACGAATTTGGACTTGAGCTTCATCGGCCCGAAGCCGTCGATCTTGCAGTCGATATCGTGGTCGCCTTCCACCAGGCGAATGTTCTTCACCTTGGTGCCCACCTTGACCGCCGAAGAGGACCCCTTGACCTTGAGGTCCTTGATCACGGTGACGCTATCGCCATCCTGAAGCGCATTGCCGTTGGCATCCTGAACGACTTTTTCGTCGGCGCTCACCGCAACCGCCCCCTGCGCCCATTCATGGCCGCACTCGGGGCAGACGTACATGGCGGCATCCTCGTAGGTATATTCGGAGCCGCATTCGGGACAGTTCGGTAATTTGCTCATCGTCATTCGCCTGGATCTGGAAAGCGAGCATCATGCCAGATGGGGGAGTGTGTTACCCGTCGTCCTACTCCGTACCCACTATCATTCGAGACTTCAGTTCAGACGTCTCGGGCCGATATATATTGATGAGAGCTGCATGCGTTGGCGATGGCTCTTTTCCGATGGGTAGTGTGGAGAGCGCAGGATGAACCTTCTGAACATGCCGGGCGATGCGCCGGACTCACTGGCAACCACGCCCTGCCCCAAGGCGGACGACGCACTGTGCCGAAGGCTGGCACGCGCCAAGCTCAAGCTCGACCGCCTGGAGCGAGACGTCACCACGAAAGACCTGAGCGCACTGACGGCGGCTCGGGTGGAGTTCGCCCTCGCGGCGCGTAAAGTGGCAGACGCCCTCGTCGCCCAGGGGCTGGGCTCGGAGGACGCCGACCGCAACGCAACCGAAGCTGCCAAGGGACCGAACGTCCTCCCCCCGGCACCGTGGGAAGCGGGTCGTTGAGCGTGCGCTCGCCTACTGAGGGAACAGCACATCAACGGGATGGTGTATCAGGGACTCCATCTTCTCACGCGTGTCGGTACCGCTCCGGGGCATGTAGGTGATCAGTTGCAAAGGAACGCCGTTGCCGCCGAGCACCCGGAGAATAGCGTAGTCGAAAGCCAGCCGGCCCATGGCGGGATGGTCGTAGACCTTCACGCCATCTAGGGGCAGCAGCACGTCGTGCTCGCTCCACCAAGCGGCGAATTCGGCGCTGTCTTCACATAGCAGGTCGACCAGTTCGTTGAACCAGGGGTCGTCGATGTAGTTGGCATGGACCAAGCGCAGCTTGGCGACGCAGTCGCGGGCATGCGCTTCCCAATCCTTCAGCATCACCCGCATGCGAGGACCGAGAAAAAGCTGGTAGATGCCGTTCCTCTCGAGGCCCGACAGGGCACCCAGGTTGCCGTGAATCACGGTGGCGGCCCGGTTCCAGCCCAGGATGTCCGAGCGCGCCCCAATGACCCACGCCGGACAACTTCCCAACTGATCCATGAGGCTCTGAAGAGGCGAGCTCACCACCGCCTCGCGCGCCGCCTCCTGCCCCCGGGATTCTCCACCGTAACCGGCCAGCGTCAGCAAATGCTGCTGCTCTGCGGGGTCGAGGCGCAGCGCCACGCCAATGCGCTGCAGTGTTTCCTGCGAGGGGCGCACGTCGCGCGTCTGTTCCAGCCAGGCGTACCACTCCGTGCTAATGCCGGCCAGCTCCGCCACCTCTTCCCGGCGCAGCCCAGGGGTGCGCCGACGGGCACCGCGCGGCAGGCCAAGCTGTTCGGGCTGCAGCCGCGCCCGCCTGACCTTGAGGAATGCGGCGATTTCACGCCGCCGAACGCTACTGAGCACTACCGAATCCTTGGGGGGAAGTATGGATACCAGGATAGAGCCTCCCTTATCCCCCGGTTGTGGCTCACCTAAGGTTGTCGTTGCCGTAGCCGCCGTTTCGGTTGGCAGCGCTGAAAAAAGCAACGACGCTGAATGATCAATCGGGCCCCATCAGTATACGCCCGCTCGTCGTCATCACGGCGCTCTACGGCGCACCAAGGAGCGTTTCCACCAGGAGTGACAACATGCACTATCGCAAACTTGGCAATACCGGGCTGTTCGTCTCCGAGCTATGCCTGGGCACCATGACCTTCGGCGGCGAGGGCGAGCTATGGAGCAAGATCGGCGACCTGCAGCAGCGCGATGCCGAGAACCTGATCGCCCGCGCGCTCGACGCAGGCATCAACTTCATCGACACCGCCGACGTCTACTCCGAAGGGCTATCGGAGACCATCACCGGCCAGGCGCTGAAGAATCTC